>CAMLGZ010000005.1 GCA_946479745.1 uncultured Pseudoxanthomonas sp.
GTGCCCATCTGCGCGCCGCGGCGGCCGCCGGCCGAGGACACGGTGAAGCACATCTTGTCGTAGATATCCATGAAGGACATCGGGCCGCTGGTATACGCGCCGGCCCCGGCGACGAACGCGCCGCGCGGACGCAGGGTGCTGAATTCGTAACCGATGCCGCAGCCGGCTTTCAGGGTCAGGCCGGCTTCGTGGACCTTGTCCAGGATGCCGTCCATCGAGTCCTCGATGGTGCCGGACACGGTGCAGTTGATGGTGGAGGTGGCCGGCTTGTGTTCCTGCGCACCGGCGTTGGAGGTGATGCGGCCGGCGGGAATGGCCCCGCGGCGCAGCGCCCAGACGAAGCGCTCGTACCAGTAGGCGCGCTTTTCGGCGGTGGGTTCGGCGTCGGCCAGCGCGCGGGCCACGCGCTGGTAGGTGCCGTCGATGTCGGCATCGATCGCGTCGCCTTGCTTGGTCTTCAACCGGTACTTCTTGTCCCAGATGTCTTGCGAGGCCGGCTGCATCGGGACCAGGGACCCTGCAGCTTCTTCTGTTTTAACCGCCTCGAGGCGCACCGTGCTCATGATTGTGTTGCTCTCCCTGTTCTAAAACTAAATGGACTAAAACTGTTGGACTGTCTGATTCTTCGTTTCTTATCTGCCCGGGTGGTCGAGCCATCCGGTGCCTGCGCCGTCTTCTGTAAGAAAACCCGGCGACACTTCTGCCCGCAGTCGCGCTACGCGCGCCACGGGAAACCGTAAATTGTGCGCAAGGTCCCGTAAAACCACGGTCATTATCGCATTCATGCGCTGTCCCCGGGCATCCTATTCCCAAGCAAAAACCCTACTGCTTGGGTCCACTTCGCGCGTGACCGCTATATCTAGTGGCTAGAGCGAAGGCTGCAAGCTACGCCCGAGCGCCCGGCCTGTCAACGGCAAAACGGCTATTGCGTAATGATTTTTGATGACATCCCTGTTCAGCTTGGGAAGACGCCCGAAGGCCGCCCCGGACGACTTCATTGCCGGTTTAGGGCGCGTTGATCACACTCGTTCATATAGGCGCCTGCCCGCCTCTGGCGAGCCGTCCGGCCGCCCCCTCCCACCCTGTTACCGCGACCTCTCGACCATGCGCCCGTTTCCCACCCTGATCGCCCTTGCCGCCGCTGCCGCCTTCGGCGGATTTGCCGCCACCGGTCTGAATGCCCTCCTTGAACAACCGGCCGAGGCCGCTCCGGCTTCCTCCCCCGCCCCCGCCCTGGTGCCGGCGATCGGCTCGTTGCCGGCCGCGGTCAACGGCCAGCCGCTGCCCTCGCTGGCGCCGATGCTGCAGAAGGTGATGCCGGCGGTGGTCAGCGTGAACACCAAGCAGGTGGTACGGGTGCGCAACCCGTTCGCCAACGATCCGTTCTTCCGCCGCATGTTCCCCAATATTCCTCAGGAACGGATCAACGAGTCGCTGGGCTCCGGCGTGATCATCGATGCGGTCAACGGCTATGTGCTGACCAACCACCATGTGATCGAGAACGCCGACGACGTGTCGGTGACCTTGGCCGACGGGCGCACGCTGAAGGCCGAATTCCTGGGCTCGGACCGCGATACCGATGTGGCACTGATCCGTATCCGCGCCGACAAGCTGACCGCGGTGCCGCTGGCCGACAGCGGTGCGTTGAACGTGGGCGATTTCGTGGTGGCCATCGGCAATCCGTTCGGGCTGAGCCAGACGGTGACTTCGGGTATCGTCTCGGCGGTGGGGCGCAGCGGCATCCGCGGGCTGGGGCTGCAGAACTTCATCCAGACCGATGCGTCGATCAACCCGGGCAATTCCGGCGGCGCGCTGGTCAATCTGCAGGGCCAGCTGGTCGGCATCAACACCGCCAGCCTCAACCCGCAGGGCAGCATGGCCGGCAATATCGGCCTGGGCCTGGCCATTCCGTCCAACCTGGCGCGCGATGTGGTGGACCAGTTGTTGAAGAACAACGGCGTAGTGATCCGCGGCACCTTGGGCCTGGAATCGCAGACCCTCACCGCCGATCTGGCCAAGGGCCTGGGCATTACCGAAACGCGCGGCGCGCTGGTGACCCGCATCTATGCCGGCTCCGGTGCGGCCGCGGCCGGGCTGAAAGCAGGCGACGTGGTGGTGGCCGCCAACGGCCAGCGCATCGACAGCGCCGAAGCGCTGCACAACTACGAAGGTCTGCAGCCGGTCGGCAATGCGATTGCGCTGGAACTGCGCCGCGATGGCAAGCCGCTGACCTTGCGCGCTGCACTCAAGGCCCAGCCCGGAGCGGTGGCCGGTGCGTCGCTGGATCCGCGGCTGACCGGCGCTTCCTTCGCCGAATTGCCCGAGTCCCTGCGCAGCGCCGGGCTGAGCGGAGTGCTGATCAAGGACGTGGCGCGCGGCAGCCGTGCCGCGCAGAACCAGCTGCAGCCCGACGACGTGGTGTTGGGCGCGACTACGGGCGAGTTCACCGATCTGGCCGGTTTCCAGGCCAGCTTCGCCCGCAAGCCGCCGCAACTGGTGCTGCAGATCATGCGCGGCAACGCGCGCGGCAACCTGCTTGTGCAATGACTCGCATTGATTGAGCGCCGCGATGACGGCTTGTTAATGGCGGCCTGTTATAGATGTATCCCCCAACCGGGCCAGTGGCTGCAACGCCCGGCTTCCACAGCAGGAGAAAACCATGAACAACCCCACCGCGACCGATGCATTGAAGAGCAACCTGGGCGAAGCCGGCTCGCATCTCAAATCCGCCGCCGCTGCCGCCAGCGAAGCCATCAAGGGCGCCGCGGGTTCGGCAGGCGACGAACTGAAACTGGGCAAGGCCAATGTGAAAGCCGAACTGGCCGACAGCGCGCTATCCGGATTGGCCGCCGCCGAATCGGGCGGCGCCGCAGCGATGGAACAGGTGGACCATCTGATGGACAAGGGCCGCGACCTGATCGACAGCGCCGCCGACCTGATCCGCGAACGTCCGCTGGCTTCCTTCGGCGTGGCTTTCGCCGCCGGCTGGATCATCGCCAAACTGGCGCGCAGCGGCGGCAGCGACAAGTAAGCCGCACGCCGCGTGAGCGACAACGAGCTACCCGGCGCGTCGGCAGGCGACGAGCCCCAAGGCGACACGAAGCCGCCGCACCTGGACGAAAGCGTGCGGCGCATCGGTGCCGCCGGCAAGGCGACGCTGGCCTCGGCCAAGGACACCGGACGCGCGCTTCGCCGCCTGATCTCTGCCGACCTGGCGCTGGCGCGCAGTGCGCTGGGCCGCGCGCTGGGGTGGGTAGCGGTGGGCATCGTGTTCGGCGCTTCGGCCTGGTTGCTGGTGGTCGGCGCGTTGATCGCGGTGCTGCAGCGGCTGGGCTGGTCGTGGCTGCAGTCGCTGTCCTTCGCCGCAGTGCTGAGCAGCGTGGTCACCGGCATTGCCGTGTGGCGCACCATCCATTATTTCGAATGCGCCGGCCTGCACGCCACGCGCCGCCAGCTGGCGCGCCTGGGCATCGGCGACGAAGGCGAGGACGAGGAAGACGACAAGCCCGGGACCCCGCCATGAACTACAAGCAGCTGCAGCGGCGGGTGGACATCGCCGAGCGCCGGGTGGAGAGTCGCGGTGAGCAGACGCGCGAGCGCTGGGCCGATCTGAAACTCGATTGGCGCGAAGGCTGGACGCCGGCCCGCATCATCGCCG
This sequence comes from uncultured Pseudoxanthomonas sp., assembly GCA_946479745.1. Next base: position 3,659 of record CAMLGZ010000005.1, read on the forward strand.
CCGGTCTGGTCAGCGGCTTCGTCTCCGGACGCGCCGAACCGCTGCGCGCGTTGAGCGGGCCGCGGCTGCTGCAGATGATCGGCGCGGTGTCGGGGCTGTTCGCCTCGGTGCAGGCAACGGTGGCGGCGGAGACGGCGCAGAGTGCGGTCGACACGGCTGAAGAGGTGGTCGCCGATGAAACGGTGGAAGAAACCGCGGACCCAGCGCAAACGCAGTTCGATTACGTGCGGCCGTCGGCCCGGCAGAGCGGTACGCCGGACGAAGTGTTCCAGACCGAACCGCGTCCGGCCGAGGCGGCTACGGAGATCTCCGAACGCTGATTGGCGGATGCGTTTCGGCCGTGGTTTATAGACCGTGGAAACAATGTAGCGCGGGCAGTGCCCGCCCTACAGCCCTCCCGGTTATATCCCGCCCGTGAGCTTGCCGAAGTTCCATTCGTGAGCTTGTCGAAAATTCCGTTCGTGGTGAGCTTGTCGAACCACGCTTTTTGCGAAGATCTACCGTCTGTGCTGATTGGTCGCCAAGAGCGTGGTTCGACAGGCTCACCACGAACGGGACCGGGGATGCGAAGCGCTGGCAGCAAAGCCGGATAACCGTCCCATGAACAGTTATTGTGGCGGCTTGTTTCGGCTTTCAGACATCACATCGCCATGTCGTCAGGCGTGATCGACTGACAACCACTTTCCCCTTCCGGAGCCTGCATCTTGATCCCTGGCGACCCCGCTCCTCCCATCTCTGCGAACGCCGCGGATGTCCCCCCACGCCGCCCACGCGCCTCGACCGCGCTGCTGGTACTGGCCACGCTGGCGATCGGCTACACCCTGTGGGCGGCGCAGGATCTGTTGCTGCCCATCCTGCTGGGCATGTTCTTCGCGTTGGTGGCCAACCCCATCATCCGTCTGCTGAAGCGGCTCTGGGTGCCGCGTTTCATCGCCGCCCTGGTCGTGGTGGTGGGTGGCATTGCCGGCGCTGGCGCGTTGGGCAGCCAACTGATCGTGCCGGCCGGCGACTGGTTCCGCGACGTGCCGCAGGAACTGCGCGAGCTGACGCCCAGGCTGCGCCAGCTGGCCAAGCCGATGCAGGACGCCAACCGCGTGGCGGAGAACATCGCCCGTGCCGCCGGCGGCGAGAGCGCCAAGAAAGTGCAGGTGGTGCGCACCCAGGTGGACGACCCCTACAAAGTATTCACCGCCACGCCACGCTTGCTGGCCTCGGTGCTGGCGGTGGTGCTGCTGACGTTCTTCTTCCTGGTTTATGGCGAAAACCTGCAGCGCAATGCGATAGCGCTGCTGCCCGGCCGGCAGAAGAAGATGTTCACCGTGGACCTGATGCATTCGATCGAACGCGAGCTGTCGCGCTACGTGCTGACCATCACCGTGATCAACGTGGTGGTGGGACTGATATACGCCGGCATTCTGTATGCGCTGGACCTTCCCCTGCAGGAAGCCCTGCTGTGGGGCACGATGGTGGCGCTGTTGAATTTCGCCCCCTACGTCGGTCCCCTGATCGGCATGGGCGTGATGCTGCTGGTGGGCTTTGTGACCTACAAAGAACCCTGGCTGTCGGTATTGCCGGTGCTGGTCTACCTGGGGCTGCATACGCTGGAAGGCCAGATAGTCACGCCCATCGTGCTGGGCCGGCGGATGGCGTTGTCGCCGCTGGTGCTGATCCTGGCGCTGATGCTGTTCGGCTGGCTGTGGGGCATCGTCGGTCTGCTGCTGGCGGTGCCGTTGCTGGTCAGCGTCAAGCTGGTGCTGGCGCGGGTGGAAGGCATGGAAGGCTGGGCGCGGCTGCTGGAGTGACGGGCTTCACCTTGCTCTTGCCTTGCCCGCCCTTGATTTGCCCCCTTTGGAAAAGGGGGCTACGGGGGATTTGCTCTTGATCTTGATCTTGCTTTCCAGGCCGAAGAAGCAAAGCAGGAACAAGAGCAAATCCCCCTCAATCCCCCTTTTTCAAAGGGGGAGGCCAAGGCAGGCCTCGTCTTTCGTCTTCGCATTCCCCTGCCCCGTCCCCGTTAGAATAGAGGCGTGAATTTCCCCGTCCGCGCCATCACCCTGGATCTCGACGACACCTTGTGGCCTTTCGCCCCGATCGGCGCACGGATCGAGCAAGTGCTGCATGCGTGGATGCTGGAACACAGCCCGCAGACCGCCGCCCGTTTTCCCATCGAGGCCATGCGCGCGCTGCGCGAGCAGGTCTTCGCCGAACACCCGCACCTGATCCACGACCTCAGCGAACTGCGCCGGATCACCTTGCGGCGCGCGCTGCAGGAAAGCGGCGCCGATGCCGCACTGCTGGAGCCGGCCTACGAGATCTTCTACGCCGCGCGTAATCAAGTGGAATGCTACGCCGACAGTCTGGCCGCGCTGGAGCGCATCGCCGCCCGCGTGCCGGTGGCGGCGGTGACCAACGGCAACGCCGATCTTGAACGCATCGGCTTGTCGCGGCATTTCGCCTTCCAGCTGGGCGCCCGCGAACACGGTGCGGCCAAACCCGAAGCCAGTATCTTCCACGCCGCCTGCCAACGCCTGGGCGTACCGCACAGCGAAGTGCTGCACGTGGGCGACCATATCGAGATGGACGTGATCGGCGCCGTGCAGGCGGGCCTGCGCAGCTGCTGGATCAACCGCGAAGCACAAACGTGGACCCACCCCACGCTGCGCCCCGATCTGGAATTCACCGACCTCACCGCACTGGCCGATTGGCTGGATGCAACGCACCTTCACGCTACGGAGCACGCCGCCGCATGAGCCTGCCGAACGGATTCACCGACACTTCTTCTTCCGCGCTGCCGCTGCACGTATTGTCACGCGAGCAATTCGGCAGCTGGCGCGATGGCTTGTCGCCCGCCTTGCAGGCCTGGGTGGACGCGCAGCAGTTCTCCGCGGCGCCCGGTGCGTTGCTGCTGCTGCCGGGCGAACACGGCATCGCAGCAGCCGCCATCGGCATCGGCGATCCGCTTGATCCTTATTCCTACGCGCATGCGCCACTGGGTCTGCCGCCGGGCGATTGGCAGCTGGCTTCGACGTTGGAGGCCGATGCGCGCGTGGCGCTGCAGTTGGGCTGGGGCCTGGGCAGCTATCGCTTCGACCGTTACAAGAAACCCGCACGCCAGCCGGCGCGTCTGCTGCTGCAGGACGCCGATGCCGAAGCGCTGGATCTGCTGGCCGCCTGCGTGCGCGTACGCGACCTGGTCAACACGCCTACCGAGCACATGGGGCCGGAGCAGCTGGAGGAAGTCGCGCGCGAACTGGCCGCGGCCCATGGCGCGCAGTTGGAAGTCATCGCTGGCGACGAGTTGCTGGCGCAGAATTTCCCAGCCATCCATGCAGTCGGCCGCGCTTCGCACCGCGCGCCGCGGTTGATCGCGCTGCGCTGGGGCGACAGCGGGTTGCCGCACGTGACGCTGGTGGGCAAGGGCGTGTGTTTCGATACCGGCGGTCTGGACATCAAGCCGGCCGATGGCATGCGCAATATGAAGAAGGACATGGGTGGGGCGGCGCATGCGCTGGCTTTGGCCGGGCTGATCATGTCGCGCAAGTTACCGGTCAGGTTGACGATGCTGGTGCCGGCGGTGGAAAACGCGATAGGCCCGGATGCATTCCGTCCCGGTGAGGTGATCGCCACGCGGCAGGGACTGAGCGTGGAGATCGACAACACCGATGCCGAGGGCCGGGTGATCCTGTGCGATGCGCTGACCTATGCCGGCGAGCAGGAGCCGGACATCGTGCTGGACTTCGCCACGCTCACCGGTGCTGCACGCATCGCATTGGGGCCGGATCTTCCGGCGTTGTTCGCCAACGACGATGCGCTGGCCAACGATTGGATCGCCGCTGGCGAACGCACGCGCGATCCGTTGTGGCGCATGCCGTTGTGGCGTCCTTATCTTCGTTATCTCAACAGCGGCATCGCCGACATGGCCAACGCCGGTTCGCGCATGGCCGGCGCGGTTACCGCTGCGCTGTATCTGGAACGCTTCGTGCCGGCGCAGCAGAAGTGGGCGCACCTGGATGTGTATTCGTGGAACGACAGCGATCGTGCGGGGCGCCCGGCGGGTGGGGAGGCGATGGCGTTGCGGGCTGCGTTTGAGATGTTGAAAGTACGCTATCTCGTGTGATCCGAGGCGTCACCCCTAGCAGTAGCACCTCTTTGTAGAGCCGAGCCTGCTCGGCTGCTTCGATCGCTCGCGAGAGCAGCCGAGCAAGCTCGGCTCTACACACTCGTAGGTCGGGGCTACGTCCCCGACGCTCTGGCTGTTGCTTCCGATCTACTGCGCGTGTCGGCCGCGTGGGGCTCGCAGCGCAATGACTGCTGTGATATGCGAGGGATCTCACAGAAGAATTCTTCAAAGACGGTCACATACTTTGAGAAGAGCGTCCTTCACGCTTGTGCTAAGGGAATTTGGAACCAACCAAGCAAGCACCACCACAACACGGGGAACGGAAGCAAATGAACGTGACTAATAGGGAACGGCTTTTTTATTTCACTTCTTTAGCGTCACTTATCGTTTCGCCTCTAGCTGCTAAATATATTCATATTTCCGCAAAACGCACCTTTCTCACATGGCTACTACTTGCAACACTAAATGCGTTTGTCTTCCTAATTCTACTTTCAGCGGGATCTGCTCCCGCGAAAGCAGGGTCGCTTGGATGCGAGATAAATGGTGGTTGCGACGAAGGTCAGGCATATGCACTCTGCATGCAGCATGCCTCAACCGTGTATCAGCCATCAGCAGGTTACCCGTATCCGTACTGTGAGAAGTTTCCCGTCGGAGTTTCCGGGCACTACAGAGCATGCTTGTCTTCGAACGGTACAGCTTGCCACGTTGCCGGCACGTCAGAGGCCAAGTATTGGTACTCGTCGTCTTGTGCTTCTCGCCCCAATGTTCCATTGGCCTTCGGTGCCGCCAGCGGAACGGGACAGTGTATAAACGGCTGCCAGTACATACATTCTGAAACTGGCACAGGAACGACAGCTGTTCCCACGGGCAATGCATGCACTGCTGTCAACTTCGATAACAGCAAGAACAATCAATGCGACGTCGTGACTGGGCCGGTTCTTACCGGAAATCCGATGAACATTTTCGTTGGCAACAAGCTCGAAACCGTAAATGACTTTGTGGATAGTAGTGGTCGTTTAAGCTTTATCCGCTATTACAGCAGTAGCACCGTACCTGCCAATCTTGGCTCAACGCTTGGAGCAAATTGGCGTCATGTCTTTCAGAAAAAACTAGTGTCTGGTAGCGAGGCAGGAGTGCCGACCCGAATACTCAATCGGCCTACAGGAAACAGTTATACCTTCCGGCAGGCGGGCGCGGCTTGGATTCCGGATGCAGACGTAAGCGAACGGCTCGAACCCATCATGAGCGGCACATCCACGGTTGGCTGGCGTGTGACTACAACAGCCAACGAGGTAGAGCTGTACTCGACTCAAGGGCGACTCGACCGAATCGAATACCCAGACGGAGATTTCCTGGTCATTAGCTATAACTCTAGTGCCCAACCCGTCACCGTATCGGACCGTAACGGGCGATCAATTCAGCTTATCTACGCTGGCGCACTTCTAGACAACGTCGTTCTCCCCGATGGTGCATTGGTAAAGTATGCATATGGCTCCCAGAGATTGACCTCGGTCGCCTACCAAACCAATTGGGACCCAGTCCCGCAATTCTCCACCAAACAATACCTGTACGAAAGTTCGTATTCCCAGAATTTCCTTACTGGGATATTGGACGAGAACGGAAATCGCTATGCGACCTGGGAATACGATGACAGTGGGAAAGTGCGATCCAGCCGACATGGCGGTCTAGACTCAAGCATCGATCTAACCACCGTTACATACGGAAATGGAAGATCTTGGGTGAAGAACGCTCTCGGAGACGTGGCAGAATTTGGATATCAACAACAACTGGGTCGCGCAAAGTTGATTGCGGCGGAAAAGTCATGCGCCACTTGCGGCACGCAGTCAATCGAAGATCGTTCTTATGACTCAAACGGCTATCCCAACATCAATACCGATTTTTCGGGCAGCACCACGGACTTTGACTACAGCCTCCGTGGTTTGCTGGAACAAAGAACTGATGCAGCTAACGATCTTTCTGGAAACAAACGGGTAGTTCAGACGGATTGGAATAGCTCAAAACCATTACCCACGGAACGCAGAACACTTGATGCCTCAGGTACTCTGGTGTCAAAGAGCAACTGGACCTATAACACCCGCGGCCAAGCCCTGACCGTCTCGCAGATCGATCCGGCCACCAGCGTTGCCCGCACCACGACCATCACCTACTGCGAGCCATCGGACGTCACCGCCGGCACCTGCCCGCTGCTGGGTTTGGTGACCTCGGTCAACGGCCCGCGCACCGACGTGACCGACACTGCTGCCTACACCTACTACCCCAGTGACGATGCCAGTTGCGCGGCCTCGCCGAACACCTGCCCGCATCGCAAGGGCGACCTGTGGAAGGTCACCAACGCTTTGGGCCAAGTTACCGAGACCCTGGCCTACGACGGCGCTGGACGGGTACTGTCGGTCAAGGACGCCAATGGTGTGGTCACTGACCTGGCCTACCACCCGCGTGGCTGGCTAACCGCACGTAAGACCCGCGGCGCCAATGCCTCGGTGGAGACCGACGATGCCATCACCCAGATCGAGTACTGGCCGACCGGTCTGGTCAAGAAGGTGATTCAGCCCGATGGCGCCTTTACCGCCTACACCTACGATGCCGCCCATCGTTTGACCGACATTAGTGACAACACCGGCAATACCATCCACTACACCCTGGACAACGCCGGCAACCGCACCCAGGAAGACACCAAAGATCCGGGCAACGTGCTCAAGCGCACCCTGTCGCGGGTATACAACCAGCTGGGCCAGTTGCAAATCCAGGCCGATGCGCAGGCCAACCCGACCGACTTCGTCTATGACGCCAACGGCAATACCGACACGGTGACCGATGCCTTGGATCGGGTGACCAATAACGACTACGACCCACTCAACCGTTTGAGCCGCACCCTGCAGGACGTGGGCGGCATCAACGCCGAGACTAAATTCCAGTACGACGCCCAGGACAACCTGACCCAGGTCACCGACCCCAAGGGCCTCAACACCACCTACACCTACAACGGCCTGGGCGATCTCACCCAGCTGGCCAGCCCGGACACCGGCACCACGGTTTACACCTACGACAGCGCCGGCAATCGTGCCACCCAGACCGATGCACGCAACCAGACTTCCACCTACAGCTATGACGCCCTGAACCGGCTGACCGGCATCGCCTATGCCACTCCCAGTCTCAACGTGGGTTATGTCTACGACACCACCCAAGCCGCCTGCATCACCGGCGAAACGTTCTCCACCGGCCGCCTGACCCAGCTGACCGATGCCAGCGGCAACACCCAGTACTGCTACGACCGCTTCGGCAACCTGGTGCGCAAGGTACAGACCACCAACGGCATTGTCCTCACCGTGCGTTATGCCTACACGCTGGCTGGGCAGCTGAGCAGCGTGACCTATCCCGATGGCGCAGTGGCGAGTTATGTCCGCGACGCCCAGGGCCGCACCACCCAGGTCAACGTGCAACGGGCCGGGGCTGCGAGCGAAGTACTTCTGAACCAGGCCAGCTACCACCCCTTCGGCCCGGTCGCCGGTTGGACCTATGGCAACGGCCGGCAGCTGTTGCGCCCGCTCAACCAGAACTACCAGCCCACCGCGATCCAGGACACAGCCTCAGGCGGCCTGTCGGTCGGCTTCCAGTACGATCCGGTCGGCAACCTCACCCAGCTCACACCAGCCGCAAGCCCTACCCCACTGGTGAAGTTCGACTACGACGCCTTGAGCCGGCTGACCAAGTTCAAGGACGGCCCCACGGATGTGGCCATCGAGAGCTATGCCTATGACGCCACCGGCAACCGCCAGAGCTTCACCAATGCCGCCGGTACACAGGCCTACACCTATCCGTCCACCAGCCATCGCCTGAGTCAGGTCGGTGCCACCGCCCGCACTTACGATGCCGCCGGCAACACCACGGCCATAGGCGGCGTCGCCAAGGAGTTCGTGTACGACGACACGGGAAGAATGGCCCAGGTCAAACAGAACGCGATCGTGCAACGCAACTACGCCTACAACGGCAAGGGCGAACAGGTCCGCAAGTCCGCCGGCACCGCCAACACCTACACGCTCTACGATGAAGCCGGCCACTGGCTGGGCGACTACGACAACACCGGCGCGGCGCTACAGCAGGCGATCTGGCTGGACGATCTCCCCGTCGGCCTGATCGCCAACGGCAACCAGCTGCACTACGTCGAACCCGATCACCTGGGCACCCCGCGCGTGGTCATCGAGGTGGCGCGCAACGTACCGGTGTGGACGTGGGACCTGAAGAGCGAGGCGTTCGGCAATAGCGTACCGAATCAGGATCCGGATGGAGACTCCACTGCCCTGATGTTCGATATGCGGTTCCCGGGGCAGCGATTCGACGATGCTACTGGTATGAACCAGAACTACTTTAGGGACTATGACTCTGGTAGCGGACGTTATGTACAGAGTGATCCGATCGGTTTAAGTGGTGGCCTTTCTACTTACACGTATGTAGGCGGCAATCCTATCTCTTACCTCGATTCATTGGGATTACTGCGGTTCAGTCCATCGGTTCAGAAGAGATACCCAAACACAGTAGCCTATTTGAATCTTATGAAGGACAGGATGACGCAAAGGAAGTATGACGGGTTCGCGCGCTTCGGAAACATCGGTAGAAAGCATTTGGATGAATTACTAGACCCATGCGGAGGCCCATTAGTCACCCCCGCTTACATGAAGCATGACGACGGACTCTACACTGCGGGTGCTGGCGAAATAATGGTGCATGAGGTCTTTTTCAAAAAATATGAATCAGGCGACCGGAGTCCGGAGCTATTAATGCGTCTGAATCACACGGTTGAGCATGAGCTGGTACATTTCACCCAATACTTCTGGAATCACAATAGATCACGCGTCGAAGAGGGCTGGCATTATGAGAATTATGTATATGGCACGAAGATTCCACTACCCAACTAAGCGTTTCACACTAGTTTTAGTCGCATTAGCCTCGCTATTCATGGGTGGTTGCACACGCGACCAACAGGCGGTAGAGAACGCGACATGCAACCTATCCCATATTGAGATACTGCAGACTATTCACGATGATATAGAAATAAAAAGCTATGCAAGTGCGCACTTTGAAACGCCTCAAACCCCTTTTCTGTGGGACCGAATGCCTCCCAGAATGGAGGCATGTGGAGTTGCAAAAGGCGGGGTGAAAATTGTGCGCTCTTCGTCTACAGATTTTGATCCAAAGCGTGAATTCATCAGCGTCGATAAGATGTACTTCGACGACGATGCGGCTTTCGTGGAGATTGGCTTCCCACCTACAGGGAAAAACGGAGATGTCTTCCTTAGGAAACGAGCTGGGAAATGGGTGATCGTAGACAAGTTGTTGTGGGTAAACTGATGCGGAAGTCCCGTGGGATGGATTGAGCGCAGCGATACCCATCGTTGCTTGGCCGCCACGAATGATGGATACGCCCTCGGCTCACCCCATCCCACGAACTCATAACCGACGTCATCCCGGCGAAAAAAGGGGCGAAAAAAGGGGCCGGAGTAAATATCGGTTTGAAACAGATATTTACTCTGGCCCCTTTTTTTCCGGCAAATTACCTACTCGCGGCGAGCTCTAGTGATGCCTATCGACGTGCATTATTGTCAGGGCGAGATACCTCAAAATTTCCAGGTGAGACTGACGCCGATAGTTGGGCCACGAAATTCCTCAACTCCGATTGCGGATGTGCGGACAAATAACTTCATTTGAAAGGGACTAACTTATGACTAGTTTCACTAAAACTTTAGCGATTTTATTTTTTTTTTTCCGAATCTTGCGGCACATGCTGCCGATGCATACAGATATAGCGACCCACTCTTTCCCGCCAAGAAAGTATCGCTTCTAGTTTCTGACGAGCAATTCACCGTGGGTGATATGGCGGAAGACTTGTATGTTTGCGGCAATGACTCCAAGTTTTACTGCGCGCGTTCTGCAACGTTCAAGTTCGATATACCGAAGGTACTTCGAAGCGGGCAGCGGAACTGGGTAGTAGACGGAAGGAAATACCAAATTGAAGCCACAGAGAAGTATTCATTGTGGGGAACGACCGAAGAGTTGATGCGGATTCGCGAGGAGAACGCGTCCAGTAGCAGCATCTACCTTTACTCCCCAAAGCGCGGACTCGTCGGAATAGGGTTTGTGCACCTAAAGGATCGGACTTACTCGACTTATTTGATTGAAGGAAATTGCGGGTTTGGTGCGTCGAAAGCATGTCAATCACATTAAAAATGGTGCATCGCTCCTATTCTCATCCGACCCAGTCGATCTGCGCTTAAGGCTCCGTAGGATGGGTTGAGCGCAGCGATACCCATCGTTGCCTGGCCGCGATTGATGGGTATCGCCCTCAAAAAAAAAGCAAAAAAAAAAGGGGCCAGAGTAAATATCTGTTTCAAACTGATATTTACTCTGGCCCTTTGTTTCCGGCCCTTTGTTTCCGGAATCAGGATTCGGACGGGGATACGAACCCACTCGTGCTCGATATGCGTTATCCGGGGCAACGTTTCGATGCGGTATCCGCGCTTAACCAGAACTACCTCCGGGACTACGACACGGCGACAGGGCGATATGCGGAAAGTGATCCAATTGGGCTGAAAGGTGGAATTAGTGCCTATGGATATGCGTTTAGCAATCCGATGATGTTGATTGATCCCAATGGGTTGCAAGCCAGAGGGGCCGTGAGCACAACATCACCGCCAGGAACAGCTGGCGCCTACAACCCCTACGACCCAAATAGCGTGAGTGGAGAAGTTCCCCCGTCGAACTCGATAGACTGGCCAGAAGCATCGGTGCCGCAAGTCACCGCAGACGGGCTGCTCGAATCGCTGTATAAGATGTCGCCCTTTCACGCCATTAGCCAGATTGAGCAAGCAATAAGCAACAAACTGAACAACGTATGTGAGAATTCCGATGATCAGGAGAAGAACTGCCAAGCGCTGAAAGACAGCATATTGAGTACCTGCGCTTCTCCAACAGGCAGAAAGAAGTTCAAATGCTTTGAGGCTGCTAACACTTCTTACAGGCAATGCATGGGATACGAATGATGAGCATCGACGACAATAGGATAATCGCGGAAAGGGAATTGACTTTCTCGCATAACGGTCAGAATGTCAGGCACAAACTTACGGTACAAGTTCATTTACCCGTTGAGGTAAATCCTAGAGACGCAGATTTCGACGTCAGCCCTGGAACAGCCAGTTGCCGAGTTGAATTCCATGGTCTGGACGAGCCGCCATATATAGCGCATGGCGCAGACGGACTTCAGGCACTGGAGTTTGCGGTGAATATCGACCCCATTCTTCGCAGCATGCAGAAAAAGTACAGTTTCTACTTTCCGAGTGGCGAAGACTATTTCGATGAAAGCTGAGAAGGCCCCGTAGGATGGACAAGAAAGGGGACAGATTAATTTTTTACCCCTTTTTTTAGACCTAGAAATAAATCCGTCCCCTTTTCTGTTTTCTGTTTTCTGTTTTCTGTTTTCTGTTTTCTGTTTTCTGTTTTCTGTTTTCGGCAACGTATCTAACACATGCCCAGCGAATTGCAATACTGTCAGCCGCCCTAGGCAAGTTAGAATCGTCCTACAGAAATATTTGCGGCGGAGATTGCCCAACATGAAAGCCATAGAAAGATCTGAAGCAGGAGAACAGATTGCGAGGCTGGACGGATTTCTAGCAGGTATTGCTGCCTGCAATGGAAACCTAAGGGATTACACCTCCTTTTCGTATATCGTTGACTATGAGCAAGAGACTGATTCAATTGAGCGTTCTCTGAAAGACCACTTCACTTGGTTGCCGAGCCTAAAGCTGTCTGAACCCCAGCCACTCGAGGGCGGATTGCGTGACTTGGAGATTATGATTAGGCCATTTCTTGTAAGAGATGACTCACGAACTGACGCTGAGAAAGTCACTCAACTACAGCAGTATCTGTCGTTTCTCGCAATGGAGTTGATCTCATCTGTCATCTCTGCGGAAAAAGTGATTGAGGTTGTAAAAATTTCAGCACTTCCCGAGCCATCAAGTTCAGATGCTGTCTTTTTCTGCGTCCGCATGAAGAACTGGTTGGTAGTCTTTCAATTTAATGATGATATTGAGTTCAAACGCAGGCATAGCGCTTAGACCCGCAGGATGGATTGAGCGCAGCGATACTCATCGTTGCTTGCCCGCCGCGAATGATGGGTATCGCCTTCGGCTCAACTCATCCTACGATCTAAATCCTCTCCAGCCCTTTAGCTCGCCACTCAGACAAACCAACCCGTCATCCCGGCAAAAGCCGGGACCCAACTTCACGCGCGCGCCGGCTTGGATCCCGGCTTTCGCCAGGATGACGTCCCTTGGGGGTTGTGGTGGTGGTTGCGGCCGCTCGCTCGCTTACTTCTACTTCGCAATCAGCAACAACACAGACCGCCCCTGCAGCCCATAGACCGTGTTCTCGCCGCCAATCAACGCCTCGGAACCCGGAACGACCACCGTGTTCGGCCCCTCGTTCCAGGTGGCGGTATCGGTGACGCGGTACCACTGCTTGCCGGTGCCGGGCCACGGCAGCGTGAAGTTCACGTTGCCGGACCAACCGTTGTAGGCCACATAGATCGCACTGGCCGAATCGCCGAACTCGCTACCGTCGATGCGCCAGGCGATGGCGTGGTTGTTCGCGTTGGTGAAATACGCCGTGTCGGCCTGCGCGCCGTCGGGCTTGAACCAGCGCAGCTGCTCCATCACGTTGCCGTTGTTGTCCACGCCCGAATAGAAATTGGCCGGGCGCAGCGCCGGGTGCGCTTTGCGAAAGGCGATCAGGCGCTTGCTGTAGGTCTCGTGATTGGCCTCGACGGTATTGCGGGTCCAGAACAGCCAGTTGGCCGACGAATCCAGGTTGTACACGTTGTTGTTGCCGAACTGCGTGCGCAGCGCCTCATCGCCGCCGGTGATCATCGGCACACCGGCGCTCAGCATCAGGAACGCCAGGCCGGTGCGCGCGGCCCTGCGTTGATCGACTACGACGCCGCCCTGGTCCCAACTGTGATTGTTGTCGTCGCCGCCATCGGACGGTCCGTACGGCCAGGGCTGGTTGTTCTGCTTGGTGTTGTAGGCGTACAGATCGTTCAAGGTGAAGCCGTCGTGCGCGACCATGAAATTGACCGAATGCCAGGGCTTGCGGCCATCGTCGCCGTACAGGTCCGACGAACCGGCGAAGCGGTTGGCCAGCTCCGCCGGCGTCACCGCTTCCACGCCCATCTGGTTCTGCTTCTTGCGCAGCGAGTCGCGGTAGATGCCGTTCCATTCGGCCCAGCCGGTCGGGAAACCACCGACCTGGTAGGAGTTGCCGCCGATCGCCCACGGTTCGGCGATGAGATCCAGGCCGGTGCCGCCCGCTGCAGGCCGCGGCGGCAGTTCGGTCACGATGCGGTTGAGCGCATTGCCCGCATCCATCTTGTCGAAGTTGAAGCAGCCGTGCTGGCAGGTGTTGCCCAGCACCGAGGCCAGATCGAAGCGGAAACCGTCGACGCCCAGAGTGTCGCGCCAGTAGGCCAGCGAATCGACGATCAGATTCTGCGCGGTGGTGTTGCGCGTGTTGTAGTTGCCGCCGACGCCGGTGTTGTCCCACGAATGCTGCAGGTCGGTGGTCAGCGAGTAATAGGTCGGATTATCCAGGCCGCGCCAGGACTGCAGGTTGTACACGGTGAGGCCATCGCTGCCGCCCCAGGCCCCGCCTTCACCGGTGTGGTTGTAGACCACGTCGATGTAGACCTTGATGCCGGCGTCGTGAAAAGCCTTCACCATCGCCTTCCATTCGCGCGTGGGACCGCCAGCCGTCTTGTCCGACGAATAGCGGCGATCGGGCGCGAAATAGTTGAGCGTCATGTAGCCCCAGTAGTTGTCCCCGGTAGTGGATAGAGGGTCGACGTCGTTGGTGTCGTTCTGGGTTTCCTGCACCGGCAGAAATTCGACCGCGGTAACGCCCAGGCTGGCCAGCGTCGGCGCCTTGAGCGCGGCGCCGGCATAGGTGCCGCGCAACGAAGTGGACATGGCGGTGTCGTCCTTGGTCAGCCCGCGCACATGTACTTCGTACACCACCTCGTCCTTCAGCGCGCGCGTGGGTTTGGTGCCGTTGGAAGTGGTGATGGGCGCAAGCACGAGGCCCTTGCTGGCGCATGCGCCGCTGTCCTTGTTGCGATGGGTGGCGCCGCTGGCGTAGATCGTGCCGTCGGTGCAGGTGGGGGTGTTGGGGTCCTGGCTGATCTCCACCGCATATGGATCGATCAGCAGCTTGTTGGGGTTGAAGCGGTTGCCGCTGGCGTCGATGTCGGTGATGAAGCCGGTGCCGCTGCCCTTGGTCCAGCTGGCGTTGTAGGGCCAGTTCGGGCCCCAGGCGCGATAGCCGTAGTAGACCGTGCCGGTGATGCCGTAGGTATTCTGGAGCGTGGCCACCGAGGCGGTCTTCGACCAGACATTGGCGGCGTCCTTGGTCAGCACGTAACGCACCACTTCCTGCGCGCCGGATGGGGTCTTGTAGATAAAGACCTCGATCCGCGTGGCGCGCGAGGAATAGACGCGGAAAGTGATGTTGCTCTGGGTGCCGTCGTACTTCGCACCGAGGTTCTGCGCGTTGATCGCCGCCTGAGCGGCCGGAGCCGGCGCAAGCGACAGCACGAACATAAACAGCAGGCACACACCCACACCGCCGAACAGACGCATTTCGTTACGCATCGCAGCACCCTCCCAGGTAGCCGATAACGCGCGACGGTTCGCCAGCGCGCCAACGCATTGTGGGCCGTGGTGCAACTGCACAACGTGACCGTTGAAGCCGATGCATTCGTATTCATCGCCCTGTTTCGGTCGCATACGCGGCGCGTCCGACTTTCACCGCGCCTTTGACAGGACAGCAGTAGCATGCGGACCCCACCTGGAGGAGTCCGCCATGACCCCCTTGGACAAGCCCCTGCGCAGAGCGCTGGAAATCGGCGACCGCTCGTACACGCTGGTAGTGGACGCTTCCGGGTTGAAGCTCACCGAGAAGGGAAAACGAAAAGGCATGGAGCTGAAATGGACCGACCTGGTCTCCGGAGACGCGGCGCTTGCGGTTGCCTTGCAGGCTTCCGTAGACGCGAAGTGATCATCAGCCCATCAATCGATCGAGTTGCCGTGCCGGGTTATCGAGGAAAGCCTTGGTCACCTGATAGTGCTCGGTCTGCTCGTACTCCACCTGATGCAGGCCGTCTTCCCTGATCTGGTAGAGGCAGGCATCCGGGTACGCCATCAGGATCGGCGAATGCGTGGCGATCACGAATTGCGAGCGCGACTGCACCAGTTGATGCATCCGCGCGATCATCGCCAGTTGGCGCTGCGGAGAAAGCGCGGCTTCGGGTTCGTCCAGCACGTAGAAGCCATTGCCGCCGAAACGGTTCACCATCAGCGCGAAGAACGACTCGCCGTGGGATTGCTGATGCAACGAAGTTCCGCCGTACGAATCGATGATCGGCGGCCCGCCGGGACCCTGGTCCAGACGCTCTATCTCGGTGGCGAGGTTGAAGAAACTCTCAGCGCGAAGGAAAAATCCGTCCCTGGCTCTGCGCACGCTCTTGGCCAGCGTCAGGTACTCGTGCAACGTCGAATGCGAGGCACGGGTCTGGAAGGTGAAATTCTTGGTGCCGCCTTCGGGATTGAAACCCCAGGCGATGGCGATGGCCTCCAGCAGCGTGGATTTGCCGCTGCCGTTCTCGCCCACGATGAAGGTGACCTTCGGATGCAGTTCCAGAGTATGCAGGTGATGCACCACCGGCAGCGAGAACGGGTACTGGTTGAAGTCGGGAACCTTGCTGCGTTTCAGTTTTATGTCCAGCAGGTAGTGTTCGGCGTCGATAGCGCGCATGGGTTGGCCCTGATTGCCCGGCCATCAGCCTACCCTGCCGAATTCGCGCGCGTTGAGACATGCAATACCCAAACTGCTGCCGTGGGAGCGCCGTCCCGGCGCGAGCTTGTACCATCAGTCAGCGCGAAAAGCTCGCGGCGGGACGCCGCTCCCACATCCCCTGTTTTCAGATTGCTGCTACAGCCAGCCTTTCTGCCGGGCCAGACGATACGCCTCGATGCGATTGCCCACACCCAACTTGCCGATGGCTTCGGAAAGGTAATTGCGCACCGTGCCGTGCGAGAGATTGAGCTGAGTGGCGATGTCGCCAGCCGAGATGCCCTCGCCGGCAAGACGCAGTATCTGCCGCTCGCGGTCGTTCAACGGGTCGGCTTCGGACCATGCTTCCACTGCCAGGTCCGGATCGATGGCCCGTCCGCCGGCGTGTACTTTGCGCACCGCTTGGGCAAGATGGTCGGCCGGCGATTCCTTCAACAGATAGCCGGACACACCGGCGTCCAGCGCGCGGCGCAGGAAACCGGGCCGCGCGAAAGTAGTGACGATGATGACCTTCACCGGCAATTGGTGGCGCTGGATGCGCTGTGCCAATTCCAGGCCGCTGAGGCCGGGCATTTCGATATCGGTCACCAGCACGTCGGGCTTCAGCCGCTGCAGATCGCGCCATGCCGCTTCGCCATCGGCCGAAGCGCCCAGCACCTGGAAATCGCTCTCCATGCCCAGCAATGCCGACAGCGCGCCGCGCACCATGGCCTGGTCTTCTGCCAGCAGGATGCCGATCACGTGAGGGAGATTGTTGTGGACATGGCGGCGAAAATAGCAAATCCGGACGCTTGGCTGGCGCTCGCGTTCGCCGCAGCTCCTGCCTTCAGCCAGGAACATCGACCGCTTGAGCCGCACCGGTGACCAGCAACGGCAAGGTCACCTCCACGCGCGTGCCCTGCCCCGGCGTGGCATCCACACGCAAGCGGCCGCCCAGCGATTCGATGCGTTCGCGCATGCCGCACAGGCCGTTGCCCGGCACGATGGCGCCGCCGCGGCCGTCATCCTGGATGCGCAGGCTGACTTCGCGATCGGCACTGTGCAGCGACACCGAAGCGCCGACCGCACGCGCGTGCCGCTGGATGTTGGTCACCGCTTCGCGCACGGCCAGGGCCAGCACGGTTTCCTGCTCGGCCGACAGCGCCACTTCGCTCATCTCGTAGCTGAAACGCACGCCGTCCGATTCCAGCAGTAGTCGCGCCGAAGCGAGCTCAGCGGCCAGTCCTGCGGCGCGGATGCCGCTGACCGCGCGGCGCACCTGCGCCAGCGCATCGCGGGCCACGCCGCTGACATCGTCCATTTCCTTGCGCGCGGCTGCCGGGTCGTGGTCGATCAGGCGCGAGGCCAGGTTCGATTTCAGCGCCACCAGCGATAGCGTGTGGCCCAGAAGATCGTGCAGATCGCGGCCGATGCGTTCGCGCTCGGCCAGCGCCGCCAGGCGCCGGACTTCCTCGTGGCTCAGACGCAACTGCGCCTCGTTGCGAAGCTTCTCGCGCATGCCGATATTGAACAGGCCCACCACCGTGCCGGCGATCACCGCGCTGATCATGTAGAACATCGGAATGCCTGCCGCATGCCAGGCCAGCGCGAAGACAGCCAGCAGCGCGACGATGGCCAAGAGCGCGCGGCGCCTGCCCATGCACAACGGAAAGAACGCGCAGGCGTAGATGATGTAGCTCTGCGAACCGGGATTGTAGGACAGCAACGCGAAACCCAGGGCGGCGATCGCCAGCGCGATAGTCGGCCGATGGCGCGCCTGGCCGTAGTGGAAGCGCTGGAACAGGAACAGGAACACCGCGTAACTGGCCAGCGTGGGCCACAGCCAGCCGCGGTAGAAGTCGGCGGCGTAGAACGGAGTGATGAACAGCCACACCGACCAGACCAGGTTGATCCACGGAAACCAGCGCATGCCGACGTCGGCGCTGGCCTGTTGCTGGCGGGCGAGCGAATCCGGGGCCGTGCGGAACAAGGGGCGGAACAGGGCGATCGTCACGGCATCCTCAGGCGCGTTGCAGGCGTCGCTGCGCCAGCAACAAGCATATCGCCGTGAAGCCCGACAATGCCGCCAGATGCATCGCCACCGGGCGACCGCTGTCCTGGCCGACGATCTTCAGCCCCAGCTGGCCCAGATGCCAGGCAGGCCACAGCGGTGCGATCTTTTCCACCATGTCCGGCAGCATGCGCAACGGCAGCCACAGGCCGGACAGCAGCGCCATCGGCATGTAGATCAGATTCACCACCGCCGGCGCCGCACTGCCGTTGACCAGTGTGCCGATCAACAGGCCGAGTGCGCAGAACGGCATCACCCCCAGCACGTCCACGCACAGCAGCCATGCGATCTGCGATGCATCCATGTCCACACCGCCCAGAGTGATGCCCAGGGTCAGCAGCATCGCGCCGATGCAGGCAGCGAAGATCATCGACATGCCCACCTTGGCCAGCAGCACCGCCGAGGCCGGCACCGGCTGCACCCGCTTGAGGGTCAACAGGCCGCGCTCGCGATCCATCGCCAGGCCCACGCCAAAACCGAACAGGCCGGGGCCCATCACCCCGAACACGCTGTAAGTCACCATCAGATAACTGGCGGCGCCCGCGTTGCCGCGATTGAGCAGCACGCCGAACAGCAGATAGAACATGGGCGCGAACACCAGCGTGGGCACGCTGAAGGCGGGCGTACGAAGCACACGCAGGAATTCGAAGCGGGCCTCACGCAGGTATAGCGCGGCCATCGCACGAGGGGAGAAAGGGGCTGGAGCGAGCGCGCTCGTGGCGGGTGTGCTCATAGCAGGTGTGCTCTTGGCAGGTGCGCTCTTGGCAGGTATGTTCATGCAGCCTCCGCGGCGCGGGTGATTTCAAGGAAGGCGTCGGCCAGGCCGGCGCGATGCACCTCCAGCGCCGACAGCTGCGGATCTTCGGCCAGCAGGCGCGCGACCACCGGTTCCACCGGTTCGGCCTGGATTTCCAGCAGGCCGCCGTCGCGCTGCACGCGGCGCACGCCCGGCCAGGCGGCGATGCCTTGTTCGTCCACCTGCGAGTGGCAGCGGATGCGCCGTTGCAGCACGCGTTCGCGGATCTGCTCCACGCTGCCTTCGGCCAGGGTGCGGCCGGCCTGCATCACCACCACATGGTCGGCCAGTGCTTCGGCTTCTTCCAGATAATGCGTGGTCAGCAGCACCGCGCAGCCAGCGGCGGCGCGTTCGCGGATGGCAGCCCACATCTGCTGGCGGGCCTCTATGTCCAGGCCGGTGGTGGGTTCGTCGAGAAACAGCACCTGCGGCCGCCCGCAGATGGCCATGGCGAACTGCACGCGACGCTGCTGCCCGCCCGACAGTTTGCCGTAGCGTCGCTTCAGTAGACCGTCCAGCCCGGCCATGGCCACGCAGTCGGCCACGCTCAGCGGTTGCCCGTAATAGCCGCGCGTCATCGCCAGCAGCTCGCCGACCTGGAGCGTGTCCGGCAACTGGGTGGATTGCAGCATCACGCCGGTGCGGCGGCGCGCTTCCATCGCCCGCGGGGGCTGGTCGAGCAGGCTCGCATCGCCCTGGTCGGCATCGCACAAGCCCAGCATCACCGACACCGCGGTACTCTTGCCCGCGCCGTTGGCTCCCAGCAATGCGAGTATCTGGCCGCTGCGCAGCTCCAAGTTCATCTCGTCCAGTGCGACGACCTTGCCATAGGATTTTCGCGCAGAACGAAGTCGAGCCAGGACTGAAGGAGGAAAACCCACAATGGAAGCAGACATGGCGACGTTCTCGAATGGAAGTAGCGCCATCCTCCGCCGCATGCTGCCGGCGTTGCAGTGCAAGCCATCAGCCCGAACAGGTGACAGCTGTCACTGGCCCCGTGCGAGGGCCGCGGGCAAGCTGGCGACCGTCGAATCGCCACCGCTGCCAGTTCCCGCTTCAACGGAAACCGCAGAAAGTGACTTTCGGCAACTGGGCTCGGTTAATCTTGCCGGTCACACTCTCCGCCCTGCCCCGTCTGGCTATTAGATGAATCCGGCTATTAGATGAATAATTCCGCAGACCTGCTCAAAGAACTCCGTATCGACCGCAAAGCGCCGCCACCGCCGAAATCCGGGCGCGGGTTGTGGCTTTGGCCGGCCATCGCCCTGGTATTGCTGCTGGCGGCTATCGCAGCGTGGTTCGTGTTCGGCCGCGAAAAAGCGATCGAAGTGCGCACCGCGCCGACCGCCGCGATAGGCGCAGGCACCGCATCGGCCTCCGTGCTGGACGCCAGCGGCTACGTGGTGGCGCGGCGTATGGCGACGGTATCGGCCAAGATCACCGGCAAGGTGAAGGAAGTGATGATCGAGGAAGGCCAGCGTGTGGAGGCCGGCCAGGTACTCGCCGCCCTTGACCCCATCGACGCCAACGCCGAACGCTCCCTATACGCCGCCCAGATGGGCGCCGCGCAAAGCCAAGTCACCGGCACGCGGGCGCAGCTGGTGGAAGCCGAGGCAAATGCGCGGCGGTTATCGACCCTGGTCAACCAACAGCTGGTTTCCAAGTCGCAGTACGACCAGGCCGTCGCCCAGCGCGATTCGCTGCGCGCGCAGCTGGTCACCGCCCAGCGCAACGCCAAGGTTTCCGCCGACCGCCTGACCATCGCCGACAACGGCGTGGACAACACCGTGGTGCGCGCGCCGTTCGCCGGTGTGATTACGGCCAAAGCCGCGCAACCGGGCGAGATCGTGTCGCCGCTGTCTGCCGGCGGCGGCTTCACCCGTACCGGCATCGGCACCATCGTCGATATGGATTCGCTGGAAGTGGAAGTGGAAGTGGGCGAACAGTTCATCGGTCGCGTGCAGCCGAAGATGCCCATCGAAGCCACCCTCAATGCCTACCAGGAGTGGAAGATCCCGGGCGAGGTGATTGCCATCATTCCGACCGCCGACCGCAGCAAGGCCACGGTGAAGGTGCGCGTGGCCTTGAATGTGAAGGATCCTCGCATCGTTCCGGATATGGGCGTGAAGGTCAGTTTCCTGGAAGCTGCCAAGCCGGCCGGCACGCAGCCGAAGAACGAAGGCGTACGCGTGCCCGTGGCCGCGATCAGCAACCGCGAGGGCAAGGACTACGCCTTCGTGGTGACCGAAGAGGACGCCGTGGAACAGCGCGAACTCCGGCTGGGCCGCGAAATGGGCGACGACCGCCAGGTGCTGCAAGGCCTGTCGGCCAGCGAAACCGTAGTTCTGGACCCGCCGGCGGAACTCAAGGAAGGCGTGAAGGTGAAGATGGCGGAGGAGGAGGCGGAATAACCGCACCAATGTGATTTTCGTCGCTTACGAACGAATCAACTAGGAATTGCTGTCGATTTTGCCGTTGCTCTTACGTCGCTTCACAGAACCCGTGAGACGCGGCAAGCCGGCCAGGCAAACCCCGAAGGGGCGGCGCACAGGGATGTGCGCCGTTTCCGGAGACACAGGATGTGTCTTCCGGAAATTCCTGGCCGGCTTGCGAACTCCCACAGCTCCATCGTGGGGGCGCGACGTAGGGCGGCTTTCTTTTGGTTACTTTTCTTTGCCGTTCAAAGAAAAGTGACTCGCGCAAAGCGCGAAACGCTTTGGACTTTGAAAGTTGAGCTTAAAGAGCTAAGAGCAAGATCAAGAGCACCCCTCCTCAATCCTCCCCTGCGCTTCGCGCAAGGGAGGAGGCAGAAGCAGAAGCACGAGCAAACGCAGAAGCAGAAGCAGAAGCAGGCCGAGCAAAAGCAAGATCAAGATCAAGATGGATCCCAGCTTGCGCTGGGATGACGGCGACGGGGATATGCGCGATCAACGCCCGGCGTTGGAACTTCAGACGAAAGCAACTTCACAAGAAGGAAAATGCACATGTCCTCACTGGTCTCCATCCGCAACCTCACCAAGAATTACCAGCGCGGCCCCGAACAGGTGCACGTCCTGCATGGCCTGGACCTGGAAATCCCGCGCGGCGACTTCGTCGCCCTCATGGGCCCCTCGGGCTCCGGCAAGACCACGCTGCTGAACCTCATCGGCGGCCTTGATACGCCTACCGGCGGCGAGATAGAGATCGAAGGCGAACGCATCGACAGCTTCAGCGACGGGCAGCTCGCGCACTGGCGCAGCCAGCACGTCGGCTTCGTGTTCCAGTTCTACAACCTGATGCCTACGCTGACGGCGCAGAAGAACGTCGAGCTGCCGCTGCTGCTCACCAAGCTCGGCGGCGCGCAGCGCAAGCGCAATGCCGAAATCGCGCTGCAGCTGGTGGGGCTGGCCGACCGCGGCTCGCATCGCCCCAATGAACTCTCCGGCGGCCAGCAGCAGCGCGTGGCCATCGCCCGCGCCATCGTCTCCGACCCGACCTTCCTGATCTGCGACGAACCGACCGGCGACCTGGACCGTCATTCGGCCGAGGAAGTGCTGGGCCTGTTGCAGCTGCTGAACAAGGAGCACGGCAAGACCATCATCATGGTTACCCACGACCCGAAGGCCGCCGAGTACGCGACCCACACCATCCACCTGGACAAGGGCGAACTGGCCGACACGCCGGCCGCTCACTGAGGAGGGCGCCATGAAATATTTCTCCCTCATCTGGTCCGCGCTGTTCCGCAGCAAGACGCGCACTTTCCTGACTTTGCTGTCGGTGATCGCCGCGTTCCTGCTGTTCGGCCTGCTGGACTCGGTGCGCGTAGCCTTCAACAGCGGCGGCAGCGTGGCCGGCGCCGATCGCCTGGTGGTGGCTTCGCGGCTTTCGATCACGCAGATGCTGCCTTACAGCCTTACCCCGCAGATCGCGGCCACACCGGGCGTGAAGAAGTCGGCGTACGCGGCCTGGTTCGGCGGCATCTATCGCGACCCGAAGGATTTCTTCCCCAACTTCTCGGTCAGCGAGAACTACTTCGAGCTGTATCCGGAGTTCATCGTCAAGCCCGAAGAACTCAAGGCCTGGCAGACCGAGCGCACCGGGGCCATGGTCGGCGAGGCGCTGGCCAAGCGCAACGGCTGGAAAATCGGCGACACCATTCCGCTGCAGGCCACCATCTTTCCGCAGAAAGACGGCAGCAACGCCTGGCCGCTGAAGATGAGCGGCACCTTCAAGCTCAACGACAGCAAGCGCAAGGGCGAAGAGAACCAGCTGGTATTCCACTGGAAGTACTTCGACGAAGCCAACCAGTACACCAACGGCATGGTCGGCTGGTACATCGTCAAGCTGGACAACGTGAACCACGCCACGCGCGTGGCCAAGGCCATCGACGCGATCTCGCAGAACTCGGACCATGAGACCAAGAGCCAGACCGAACAGGCGTTCCAGCAATCCTTCGCCAAGCAATTCGCCGACATCGGACTGATCGTCACCGCGATCATGGCGGCGGTGTTCTTCACCCTGCTGCTGCTGACCGGAAACACCATGTCGCAAGCGGTGCGCGACCGCATTCCGGAACTGGCTGTGCTCAAGACGCTGGGCTTCACCAACGGCACGGTGCTGACTCTGGTGCTGGTGGAATCGGTATTGCTGATCGTGCTGGGCGGAGCGATAGGCATGGGGCTGGCGGCGGTGATCATTCCGGTGCTGAGCGCGGCCAGCGGCGGACTGCTCAACCTGCCCAACATTCCGGTCGAGACCTGGACCCTGGGCCTGTCGCTGATGCTGGCCATCGGCATCGTTGTCGGCGCGCTGCCGGCTTTGCGCGCGATGCGGCTGAAGATCGTCGATGCGCTGGCTGGACGCTAAAAGGAGAACACCATGAAGAAAAAATGGCTCTGGAATGCACTTTCGATCCTGTTGCTGGCGATCGGCCTGGTGATCTGGATCGTCCTGCCGTGGTACGGCGTGGCCGCAGTAGCGGTGGTGCTCGGATTGTGGCTGGCGCTCACCCGCAGCGGCCGCCTGGCGCTGGCCGCTGCCCGTATCGGCATCGCCAGCCTGCCCCAGCGCTGGGGCGCGTCCAGCGTGATCATCGTCGGCATCGCAGGCGTGGTCGGCGTTCTGGTGGCGATGCTGGCGATGGGCGAAGGCTTCTCGGCCACGCTCCAGCAAACCGGCAGCGACGACACCGCCATCATCCTGCGCGGCGGCTCGCAGGCCGAAACCAACTCGGTGATCATGCGCAACCAGGTTCCGCTGATCGGCACCCTGGCCGGCATCCGCAAGGACGCAGCGGGCAAGCCGATCCTTTCGCCCGAGCTGTCGCAGGTGGTCAACCTGCCTACCGCGAGTTCTGGCGAGGATGCGAATGCGCAGTTCCGCGGCGTCAGCGAGGCGGCCTGGGCGATCCGTCCGCAGATCAAGATCATCGAAGGCCGCAAGTTCAATGTCGGCGTGCGCGAGCTGGTGGTCGGACAAGGCGCGAAAGGCCAGTACCGCGGGCTGGAGATCGGCAAGCAGGTCAAGCTCGGCAACCAGTCGTGGACGGTGGTGGGCGTGTTCGCGTCCGGAGACGCGCACGACTCGGAATTGTGGACGGACATCGAAACGCTTGCGTCCGCATACGATCGACGCGCCTATCAATCCGTCACCGCGGCCGTGAACGGCAAGGCGGGCTTCACCGAGCTGAAGAACGCGATGGCGAGCGACCCGCGGCTGAAACTGGATGTTTCGACCACGCGCGACTACTACACCAAGCAATCCACCGGTCTGACCAAGCTGATCAAGGTTCTGGGTACGGTGATCGGCGGCATCATGGCGATCGGCGCGGTGTTCGGCGCGCTCAACACCATGTATGCGGCGGTGGCGGGGCGCGCGCGGGAGATCGCGACCATGCGCGCGATCGGCTTCCGCGGTACGCCGGTGGTATTGGCGGTCATGCTGGAAACCATGCTGCTGGCGCTGCTGGGGGGCTTGCTGGGCGGCTTCATCGCCTGGGCCATCTTCAACGGCTACAGCGTAGCCACGCTGGGCGCGAACTTCAGCCAGGTGGTATTCCAGTTCAAGGTCTCGCCGGAACTGCTGTGGAGCGGCTTGAAGTGGGCGCTGGGCATCGGCTTGATCGGCGGCTTGTTCCCCGCCTTGCGCGCGGCCCGGTTGCCGGTGACTGAGGCGTTGCGGGCGAACTGATTGGCGTGCGGGTGTGCTTTGGTTGGACTGTGATCGGGTCCAGCCAAGGCGCCACATGAAAGCGAACCCAGCACGGCGAAAGTAAAAAAAACGGGACGTCATCCCGGCGAAAGCCGGGACCCAATCTTCAGATCAGCGGTAAGTTGGGTCCCGGCTTTCGCCGGGATGACGGCTCTTACTTTTCCAGGGTTGCTTCACCAGCCGCTTTTAATCGCCCTAAAGCCAGCCGAAGATCAATCTATCAACCCGCCGGCAACCGCTTTTTCCAAATCGGCCGGCGTATCCAGGTCGAATTCCAGCTCGATCGCTTCCAGCAGATAAATTGATTCAGGAGGCACGCGTTGCAGCGCGCCGCGCAAACCGCTGTCGCCTTGCAGGCCGTGCGCCTCTCGCAACACCGCAGCGCTCGCCATCGCGGGAATGCCCCATGCCGTACCATGCAGCGTCGCTGCACATCCCGACGCCGATACGGCAGCTCCTGAGAGCAATCGCTGCAGATGGCTTTGTTCGAGTGCAGGCTGGTCGCAGCCCAGGATCAGCGCCGACGCGTTTTCGTCGAGCGTACCGGCCACCGCACGCAGGCTGCTGGCCAACCCTTCCTGCCAATCGTTGTTGACCAGAATCTCGACGCGCAAATCGGCGACCGCCTTGCGCATTTCGTCGGCCTGAGCACCGGCGACCAGGATCAGTCTTTGCGGCTGCGTGAGCGAAGCCATCCGCACCGCGCGATGCACCAGCGTTTCGCCTCCGCGCGTCAGCAACTGCTTCGGACGGCCCAGACGGCGGCTGCCGCCGGCCGCGAGCACGAGGGCGACGTGCGGGTTCGGTTCCCGGCTCATTGCGGGAATCGGTACGCCTGCAACTGCGCAGCGATGCTCAAGGCGATCGCCTCGGGCCCTTGCCCGCCCAGTTTGAGCCCCACCGGCGAGTGCAGCCGCGGCAGCAGGGCTTCGCGCGCGGCCGGCGGTAACACGCGGAACAGGTCTTCGCGCCGTCGCGCAGGACCCAGCAATCCGATGAAAGGAAGATCGCTACCGGCAAGCGCATCCAGAGCTTCGCGATCCATCTCGAAATTATGGTTCATCACCAGTGCCGCATCGAATGAGCGGTCGAGCAGCGACATCACGGCTTGCGGCGAAGCTTCTACCAGTACGTCGGCGTAGCGCGCCTCGGGCAGCCAGCGTGCGCGGCGCTCCACCAGCGTCGTCATCCAGCCCAGACTGCTCAACAGGGGCAGCAAGGTAGGCGTTTCCGGACCGGCGCCGAACACGAGCACGGCGGGCGGCGCGGAAATCGCCAGATTCCATGCTCCCGCCGACGCGTGGAATTCTTCCGAATGCGCAACGTCCATTCGCCATTGTTGTTTCAGCTCGCCGATTTCGGCCGAGACTTCGCCTTCCGTCGAAACGGAAAGCTTCAAAATTCCACCGCCTTGCTTCCAGGCTTCCACCAAGGCAGGCCAGCCGCGCAAGACGGCCAGCGGCAGCAACGCCAGGTGCAGGCGGCCGCGGCAGCCGAGTGCGGAACCTCCGATCAGATCCTCATCGTCGCGGGTGTCGATGTCCATCCATTCGATGCGCGATTGCGCCGCCGCCGAGCGTGCGCGCTTCTCTATTTCCGGCTCCAGGCAGCCGCCGCTCAGCCAGCCTACCTGTCCTTCCCGGGCGCCGAACAACGCCATTGCGCCGGGACCGACATAGGTGGAACCCTCGGTTTCCAGCACGAGCGCCAGCGCGGCCGAATCCCCACCTTGGTGCGCGGCGGCGGATGTTTCCAAAGTGTGACGATAGCTGCTCATACGTACTAAGACGATGGACTAAGCCGCGCATGGTTGGCAACCCGCAAGGGCGGGAGTAATGTGAGCGCCACCCCAGCCGCCGCCAGGGAACTTCGAATGAAATTGAACGTCAACGGCACCGAGCGCGATGTCGATGCGCCGGCCGACATGCCTCTGCTTTGGGTCCTTCGCGATCTGATGGGACTGACCGGCACCAAGTTCGGTTGCGGCATCGCCCAGTGCGGCGCCTGCACCGTGCACATCGACGGCGCGCCGCTGCGTGCCTGCATCACCCCGGTCGCCGCGGTGGCCGGAAAGAAGATCACCACCATCGAAGGCCTTTCCGCCGACGGGCAGCATCCGGTTCAGCAGGCATGGACCGAATTGGATGTGGTCCAGTGCGGTTACTGCCAGTCCGGACAGATCATGTCCGCGGTAGCGTTGCTGGCAAAGATCCCCACGCCCACCGATACCGACATAGACCAGGCACTTTCCGGCAACATTTGCCGCTGCGGCACTTATCCGCGCATCCGCGCGGCGGTGCATCGCGCGGCGGAGATAGACAAGGGCTGATTCTGAGCCCCTCTCCTGCGGGAGAGGGGTTGGGGTGAGGGTACGGTGAAGTCACTGACGTCAGAATCATCACGGACCCCGCCACACCCTCATCCGATGCTTCGCGCCACCCCGTATCAAGTACGGGGCAAGCTCTTCTCCCGACGGGAGAAGGGAACAGACAACGGAGATCCACCGTGAACGCAGCGACTCCCAATCCTCGACGCCAATTCCTGAAAACCAGCGCCCTGCTCGGCGGCGGCCTGGTCATCGGCTTCGTCGTCCCAGCCGCCAAACGCCTGGCCTTCGCCCAGCCGGCAGCCGCTGCGGCGGTCGCCAACTTCACACCCAACGCTTTCCTGCGTATCGGCAGCGACGACAGCGTGACCGTGCTGTTGTCGCATTCGGAAATGGGCCAGGGCGTCTGGACCGCGCTGCCGATGCTGATCGCCGAGGAGCTGGATGCGGACTGGTCGAAGATCAAGGTGGAGCATGCGCCGGCGGCGCCGGATTACTTCAGTCCCGTATTCGGCATGCAAGGCACCGGCGGCTCCACTTCCACCGCTTCGGAATTCGACCGCTACCGTCAGGCCGGCGCCGCCGCGCGCGCGATGCTGGTGCAGGCCGCAGCCACGCGCTTCAATGTACCGGTGTCGGAGATACGCACCGAGAACGGCGAAGTCGTTGCGGGAACCCAGCGTGTGCGTTACGGCGCCCTAGCCGACGACGCCGGCAAGTTGAAAGCGCCCGATGCGGCCGCGCTCACACTGAAAGACCCCAAGGACTGGAAAATCATCGGCAAGCCGACCAAGCGCCTGGATTCGCCGGAGAAGATCACCGGGCGCGCGCAGTTCGGCATGGACGTGCAGTTCGAAGGCCTGCTGACCGCGGTGGTGGCGCGCTCGCCGGTGTTCGGCGGCAAGGTCAAATCGTTCGATGCGACGGCGGCCAAGGCAGTATCTGGCGTGCGCAATGTCGTGCAGATACCGACTGGCGTGGCCGTGATCGCCGATCACTACTGGGCGGCCAAGCTGGGCCGCGATGCGCTGAAAATCGATTGGGACCTGGGCCCGAATGCGGCGCTGGACAGCGCCGCGCTACACAAGCAATTCAGCGAACTGGCGGCCACACCGGGACTGCCTGCCACGCAGGCAGGCGATGTCGTTGCCGCACTGGCGAAAGCGGCCAAAACGGTGGAAGCCGAATACTCGCTTCCCTATCTGGCGCATGCACCGATGGAACCGTTGAATTGCACAGTGAAGCTTTCGCCGGACAAGTGCGAGCTGTGGATCGGCACCCAGTTCCAGACGCTGGAGCAAAAGACCGCGGCGGAAATCACCGGGCTCAAACCCGAACAGGTGTTCGTGCACACCACGTTCCTGGGCGGCGGTTTCGGCCGCCGCGCCAATCCCTCGCCCGACATCGTGTTCGAGGCCGTGCACATCGCCAAGGCCGCCAACGCGCCGGTGAAAACCGTATGGAGCCGCGAGGACGACGTGCGCGGCGGTTTCTACCGGCCAGCGTTCGTGCATAAGGCGAAAGTGGGGCTGGATGCCGAGGGCAAGCCGAGAGCGTGGCAGCACGTGATCGCCGGCCAGTCGATCATCGCCGGCACGTTCTTCGAACCGATGATGGTCAAGAACGGTATCGACGCGACCTCGACCGAAGGCGTCGCCGATTCCCCCTACCTCACCGACGTGCCTGACCACCGCGTCGGCCTGCATTCGCCAAGGCCGGGCATTCCGGTGCTCTGGTGGCGTTCGGTCGGCCACAGCCACACCGCCTTCGCCATGGAAAGCCTGGTCGACGAGCTGGCGCATGCCGCCGGCAAGGACCCGGTGGAATACCGGCGTGGGTTGTTGACCCAGCATGCGCGCCACCTGGGCGTGTTGAATCTGGCGGCGGAGAAATCCGGCTGGGGCGGTCCGCTGGAAAAAGGCCGCGCGCGCGGCGTGGCGGTGCACGAATCCTTCGGAAGCTTCATTGCGCAGGTGGCGGAAGTGTCGGTAGAAGACGGAGCCATTCGTGTGCACCGCGTGGTCTGCGCAGTCGATTGCGGCATCGCGGTGAACCCGGCCGGCATCGCCGCGCAAATGGAATCCGGCATCGCCTTCGGCCTGGGCGCCGCGTTGCACAGCCATATCACCTTCAAGGATGGACGCGTGCAGCAATCCAACTACCACGACTACCAGGTGCTGCGCATGAGCGAGATGCCCGCGGTGGAAGTGCATATCGTGCCGAGCACGGAAAAATCAGGCGGCGTCGGCGAACCCGGCACCGCGCCGATCGCGCCAGCGGTGGCCAATGCGCTGTTCGCCTTGAACGGGCAGCGCCTACGCGAGCTTCCTTTCCAGCTTGCAGCGACGCCGGCCGCGCCGGCGAAGGCATGAGGAGATGACGATGCGCATTCTGTTCGCCAGCCTCTTTCTGTTTGCGCTGACCGCCTGCGGCCCGCGCGTCAGCCCGGAGCAGAAGGCCAAGGCCGTTGAAGCCTTCGCCACGGTCGAGAAAGTGTTCCAGCACCCGCGCTGCAGCAACTGCCATATTCCGGGCGATGCGCCGTTGCAGTTCGATGCGCAGACGCCGCACCAGATGGGCGTAGTGCGCGGACCCGAGGGCAAGGGCGCGCCCGGCCTTCCCTGCGCCACCTGCCACGCCGAAGCCAATCCGCCGGCCAGCTACGGCCCGCACGCGCCGCCGGGTGCGCCGCACTGGTCGCTACCGCCGCCGGAGCACAAGATGGCGTGGATCGGACTGCCCGCCGCGCAGCTGTGCGCGATGATCAAGGACAAGAAGAGCAACGGCGACCGCGATTTCGCCGCGCTGCTCAAGCATGTCGGCGAAGACAAGTTGGTGTTGTGGGGTTGGAATCCCGGCAATGGCCGCCTGCCGGTGCCGGTGCCGCACGACCAGTTCGTGGCCGCGTTCAAGCTGTGGGCCGATGCGGGCGGGCCTTGCCCGGAATAATGCTTTCCTTCTCCCATCGGGAGAAGGAAAGCCTAAACACGGCGCGAACGCACGAAGCCGTCGATAGCGAAGATCGCCAGCCCTATCCAGATAAAGACGAAACCGATCGCACGATCGCGATCGAAGACTTCGCCGAACACCAGCACACCGATCAGCAGCTGCAAGGTCGGCGCCAGGTACTGCATGAAACCCACCACGCTGTAGGGGACGCGCCGTACCGCGTAGGAAAAGCCGATCAGCGGCAACGCGGTCAGCACGCCGCCGAAGACCAGCAGCGCATCGGTCTGCCAGCTCCAGCTGCTCGCGAATCCGCCGCTGCCGTGGCTCTCCAGCCAGACCAGCGCTGCGACCGCGGGCAGGAACAGGTACAGACTCTCGATAGCCAAGCCGGGAATGGAATCCACCACCGCCAGCTTGCGGATGAATCCGTAGAATCCGAACGAGGCCGCCAGCGACAGCGCGATCCACGGAAAGCTGCCGTAGTTGAAAGTCAGCCACAGCACGCCGGCCGCGGCTACCGCCACCGATACCCATTGCGCTACCGTCAGGCGTTCGCGCAACAGCAATACGCCCAGCAATACGTTGAGCAGGGGATTGATGAAATAGCCCAGGCTGGTTTCCACCACGTGCCCGGCGTTGACCGCCCAGATATACAGCCCCCAATTGAAGGCGATCAGCAGGCCGCTCAAGGCCAGCATCCAGGGCACGCGCGGGCGCGCCATGGCCGTGCGCAACCACCGCAATCCTTGCGTGAGGCACAACCCTACGACGACCAGCAACGCGCTCCACACGATCCGGTGCATCACGATCTGCATCGAAGGCACGTTCTTCAGCAGATGCCAGTACAACGGCATCAGGCCCCAGATCACGAACGAACCGGCCGCCGCCCACAGACCGCGGCGATCGATCGCGGCGGGAGTCATTTGCTTTGCTCTGTCGCGGGCTGCCGGGTCGATGCAGGCGCGGTGCGCGCCTTGCCCAGCGTGATCGCCACTACGCCCATCAGGATCACCGCCATTGCGCCCAGGTCGTGCGCGGTGAACTGTTCGGCCGCCAGCCATGCACCCAGCATCACCGCGATCACCGGATTGACGTACGCGTAACTGCCCGCAAGCGTGGGACGCACGTGATGCAGCAGCCACACGTAGGCGGTGAAGCCGATGATGGAACCGAAGGTCATCAGGTAGACGACCGAAAGCGTGCCTTTCAGCGTCGGCATGCCGTGGAAACTTTCGCCGGTGACGAAGCCTGCGAGCAGCATCATCACCCCACCCGTCAGCATCTGTCCGGCCGCGGACATGAAGGGAGAAGGAAGGTCACGACCCTTGCTCCAGATCGATCCGAAGGCCCACGCGATCGGCGCGATCAGCAGTGCCACCAACCCGGCGGGCGTGGCCGACAACGTACTGCCGGCGTTGAGCCACAGCACGCCGATGAAACCGATGGCGATGCCGACCCATTCCAGCCCGCTGGGACGCTGCCCGCGGATCAGCGAGAACAAGCCCATCCACAACGGCGTGGACGCGATGGCGACGGCAGCCAGGCCGGAAGATACCCACTGCTCGGCGATGCTGACCATGCCGTTGCCGAAACCCATCATCAGCAAGCCCATCAGCGCCATGTTTTTCCACTGCGCAAGCGTCGGCATGCGTTCGCCGCGCATGCGCAGCACGGCGAACATCATCGTGCCGGCCAGCAAGAAGCGTCCGCCCGCCATCAGCAACGGCGGATAGCCGCCTTCCAGCGCAAAGCGGATACCCAGATAGGTGGAGCCCCAGATCAGGTAGACGGCAGCCAGAGCAACGGCAATGGCCAAACCGCGCGCCGGAGCAGGCGTGTTGGAAACGGAGGAGTTCATGGGGGATAACCGACAGTCAAGAAGCCATTGTAATCCCGCGTCCCGGTGGACGGCAGTCCAGCCGTGTTGAAAGCTTTGGCATGCCGTGTTGCGTCTGGCTCAAGCCAGCAGCCGGATCTTGCAGGAGCGACGCGAGTCGCGAAGCTCTGAAACCGTCATGGCTTCGCGACTCGCGTCGCTCCTACCTCCTTCCGCAGGGATTCACGCGGCCCGTTCGCGTTCCAGCAGAGATTGTTTCAACGGCAGGCCCCAACGATAGCCACCCAACGAGCCATCACCGCGGATGACGCGATGGCACGGCACGACCACCGCAACGCGGTTGTTGGCGCAGGCGCTAGCCACCGCGCGCGCCGCTTTGGGCGTCCCCAGCGCGTCGGCCAATTCCGCGTAACTGCGGGTCTGGCCGCTGGGAATTTTCATCAACGCATCCCAAACGCGTTTCTGGAAGGCGGTACCCACCAGATCCACCGGCACGTCGCTGCCGCGACCGGCCAGACGCTCTGCCACTGCCTGCAAACGCGGAGCGAGAAAATCGTCGCTGCCCGCGTCCACCCGCTCGATCCGCGCCTGCGGAAATTCCTCGCGCAGACGCTTTTCCAGAACCTGCGCATTATCGCCCAGCTCCACCGCACAGATGCCGCGTTCGGTAGCTGCAACCAGCGCGTTGCCCAGCACGGTGTCCACCAATGCCCAACGGATTTCCATTCCCGCACCGCCCGCGCGGTAAGTGGCGGGCGTCATGCCAAGCTTGGCCGCGCCCTGTTCGTACACGCGCGAGGGCGACCCATAGCCGGCGTCGTAAAGCGCAGCGCTGACATCGTTGCCGGCGCGCAGGCCGGTTTTCAGAGCGCCGAGCTTTTTCTGCGCAAGGTATTCGGCGGGGCTGATGCCGTACCGGGCCTGGAACTTGCGCTGCAGATGCGAGGCGCTGAGGCCTACCGCAGCGGCAAGCTCGTCCAGAGTGGGCTCGCCGCCATCGAGAAGGGTGCGGGCGCGTTCTAGTTTTATGTCGTGCTTTTCCATGGCTCAAAGGGTAACGGGCGCCCAGGGCGCCCGCTATCCGATTCTTGCTTCTTTTCCCTTCTCCCTTCGGGAGAAGGTGCCCGGAGGGCGGATGAGGGTACGGCGAAGTCATGATGGTTAACCGCCATTGCCTCCGCCGTACCCTCACCCGCCACGCTACGCGCGTCGACCTCTCCCGGTGGGAGAGGTGCTCTCACGCGAGCTTTAGTCTGCCCAGCGCCCCGGCATGGTCGATACCGGCAACACCTGCGCCGACAACGTGCGGTCGTTGCCCAGTACGTCGATGGCATCGCCCAGGATCGCGGCCGACTCGCGCAGCAACGGGTCGGGACGCTTGTCGGCCAGCTTTTCGCGGGCGGCGTCCTTGACGATATCGCGCTCGTTGGCGCCCAGACCGTCGTCGGCCGCGTCGTCGGCCAGCGGATCCAATGCCAGACCCAGCGCTTTGCGTTCGGCCTGACGTTCCTTGCGCTGGTTGTCCTGCTTGTCGCGTTCGGCACGGCGTTCGGCTTCGTTGAGCGACACGTATTTCTTGGCGGCTTCGGCGCGGAAATCGCTCACGTCCTGCGACCACCACTGGAATTCCTTGTCGTTGGCCACGCGGGTGGCGTGCAAGGCTTCCAGACGCGGCAGCAACGGGGCGAAGTTGCCGTACTGGGTGTGCGGCACGGCGGCGATCTTGGTCCACGGCAGCGCGTTGTCGTAGGTGCTCTCGCCGTATTCGGTAGCGTCCACGCTGACCGGGAAGGAGATATCGGGCACCACGCCCTTGTGCTGGGTGCTGCCGCCGGCGACGCGGAAGAACTGTGCGATGGTCAGCTTGACCGAGCCGAAGCGCGGCGTTTCGTTGGCCGGCCAGCGGTCCAGATCGGCCAGGTTCTGCACGGTG
This sequence comes from uncultured Pseudoxanthomonas sp., assembly GCA_946479745.1. The sequence goes on from CAMLGZ010000005.1 coordinate 37,772, forward strand.
CCCTTGCCGAAAGTGGTTTCGCCGATCACCAGGCCACGGCCGTAATCCTGGATGGCGCCGGCGAAGATTTCCGAGGCTGAAGCAGAGCCGCGATTGGTCAGCACCGCCAGCGGACCGTCCCAGGCCACGCCGGAAGTGCGATCGGCATTGACGGTGACCCGGCCGCCGGACTCGCGCACCTGCACCACGGGGCCCTTGTCTATGAACAGGCCGGTAAGTTCCACCGCCTCGTCCAGCGAACCGCCGCCGTTGTTGCGCAGATCCATGAGCACGCCATCGACACCATCGGCCTTGAACTTGACCAGCAGCTTGGCGATGTCGCGCGTGGCGGAGTTGTAATCGTCGGGATTCTTGCGGCGGCCTTCGAAGTCCTGATAGAACGCGGGCAGCTTGATCACGCCGATACGGCGTGCCGGCTCGCCATTGGCGGCGGGCAGATTGATGGTCTCGGCCTTGGCCGCCTGCTCTTCCAGCTTGATCTTCTGCCGGGTCAGGGTGACTTGCACGTGCTTGCCGTCCACGCCGCTTTCGGCGGGAATGTATTCCAACCGCACCTGCGTGTCTTTCTTGCCGCGGATCTGCGTCACCACATCGTCGATGCGCCAGCCAATCACATCGGTCATCGGCCCGGACTTGCCCTGGCCGACCGCGACGATGCGGTCGCCCGCCTTGAGCGTGCCGTTCACGTCGGCCGGACCGCCGGCGATGATCTCGCGGATCACCACCAGGTCGTCCTGGCGCTGCAGCTGAGCGCCGATGCCTTCCAGCGACAGCGACATGGATTGGTTGAAGTTCTCCGCCGTCTTGGGCGTGAAGTAATCGGTATGCGGATCGATGGCGTTGGTGTAGCTGTTGAGGAAAGTCTGGAACACGTCCTCGCTCTTCAACTCGCCCACGGTGCGCTCATAGGTCGCATAGCGCTTGTCCAGCGTCTTGCGGATTTCGTCGGGCTTCTTGCCGGCCAGCTTCAGGCGCAGCCAGTCGTTCATCACCGACTTTTTCCATACCTGATCCAGTTCCTGCGAGTCGGCCGCCCACGGCGCTTTCTCGCGGTCGTATTCCCAGCGCTGGTCGCCGGCGAAGTCGAAATCCTGTTTCAGCAACGCGCGCGCATAAGCGATGCGCTGGCCGACGCGCTGCTTGTAGACGGCGAAGATGTCGTAGGCCGGCTCCAGTTCGCCGCTACGGATGGCGTCGTCCAGCTCGGTCTTGTAGGGTCCGAATTTGGCGATGTCGGCGGCGGTGAAATACTGCTTGCCGCCATCCAGGGATTCCAGGTAACGCTTGAAGATGTCCTGCGACAGCGCATCGTCCAACGCGCGCGGACGGTACGCGTAGCGGCTGTCGGATAACAGGCCGTACACCTGCTTGGAGGTGGAGGACTGGTCCGCCGTGGGCCCGGTCGCGCCGGACAGCGGTTGGCTGTCGGCACGCGCAAGCAGGGCAAGCGGTGCGACCAGAGCCAGGGACAAAAGGGCGACGGCGGGGGTCTTCAATTTCATTGGGGCTACTCGTTGGCCGTGATGGCCTGTGGGGATGCTGCGGAAAAACTCCGACCTGATGACAGTGCCGAAAGTTGCGGCCTGTCTCCTTTTCCTCAAGCCTAGCGGCCGGGCGGCGCGGAAATGTGAACGCTTCGTTCCCTGGCTGAATGCGGGAGGGGGTCGGTTCAGTCGGCCACACCGGCCTGCTTTGCCTGCAGGTCGGCATGGTAGGACGAACGCACCAGCGGGCCGGAGGCGACATGGCTGAACCCCAGGGCCTTGCCGTAACGCTCGAGCTCGGCGAACTCGTCCGGGGTCCAGTAGCGCAGCACCGGGTGGTGGTGGGCGGTGGGCTGCAGGTACTGGCCGATGGTGATCATGTCCACCTGGTGCGCGCGCAGGTCGCGCAGGGTGGCCTGTACCTGCTCCATGGTTTCGCCCAGGCCCAGCATGATCCCGGACTTGGTGGGCAGCTGCGGGTGCTGCTGCTTGAACTTCTGCAGCAGGGTCAGCGACCACTGGTAGTCGGCGCCGGGGCGGACGTTGGTGTACAGGTCGGGGACGGTTTCGATGTTGTGGTTGAACACATCCGGCGGGTTGGCCGCCAGGATCTCCAGGGCCCGATCCATGCGGCCCTTGCCGCGGAAATCCGGGGTCAGGATCTCGATGCGGGTGCCCGGCGAATGCTCGCGGATGGCCGCGATGCAGTCGACGAAGTGCTGGGCGCCGCCATCGCGCAGGTCGTCGCGGTCCACCGAGGTCACCACCACGTATTTCAGGCCCATGTCGGCGACGGTGGTGGCCAGACTGAGCGGTTCGCCAGCGTCAGGCGGCTTGGGGCGGCCGTGGGCGACATCGCAGAACGAGCAGCGGCGGGTGCAGACCTCACCCAGGATCATGAACGTGGCGGTGCCGTGGCTGAAGCACTCGTGGATATTGGGGCAGCTGGCTTCCTCGCAGACCGTGACCAGGCGGTTTTCGCGCAGTTTGGCCTTGAGCCGGGCCACCGAGCCATCGCTGGGGATGCGCACGCGGATCCAGGACGGCTTGCGTAGCACGGGGGCATCCAGGAACTGCACCGGCGAGCGCCCGATCTTGTCGCCGCCCATCTGCTTCACGCCGGTTTCCAGCGAAGGCGTCGCCGGTGCGGGAGAGGTCACTACTTGAAGGGATATTTCCCGGGGGGAAATCGGGCGGGCGCCGGCATCGTTGCTCATGCCGCAATTCTAGCCCTTCTACCGGGACTGAGGCAGGCGCACCGGGCATATGGAGCGGGAAACAGTGATCCATCGGGTCAGGGGCCAAACCTCCCGCCGCCACATGGGAGCCGAGCAAGCCCGGTCCTACAAAAGCACGACCCTGGTGCTGCACGTCTTTTCGTTAAGCAAAAAAAAGCCCGCAATGGCTAGGCCAATTGCGGGCTTGCTCCCTCCCCCACGTCGGGATGCGGGCGCATCGTGAAGGACGCCTCGCGGCTCTTGCACGCTGCACTGCAAAACAGAACTGAGGGGTTCAGTAGCGAAGCTCACGAGCCGGTTCCGTGAGAACGGTTACAACCCTTGTGAGAGCTGGAGATCGCTCATTCGCGCAAGCCGATGGCGGCTTCTGATGGACCCAGGCACGACCAGACGAAACAGAAAAATGAATAGGCAGGTCACGTTTTTATTGCGCATTGCTGACAGCTTTTTGCTTGGGCGAACTGTCATGGTTTCTTCACAAGCAAGACTCCTCCACGAGTGGCAGGCCATGAAGCCGCGCATCCAACGTAGGTCGGGGCTACGCCCCCGACGCACGGATAGCTCCAGTGTGTCGGGGGCGTAGCCCCGACCTACCCATGACATGCCTGGGAATGTCACTGATCGTCCGCCGCCATATCCACACGCAGGATCCTGCGCAGCTCCAGGATCGCCGCCGGCGTCTCTTGCACGCTATGGCCCGAAGGAATAGCTTTTTCCGAAAGCGCACCGTCCAGATGCGAACTCGCGTAGGGAACCAGGCCGTCGCTGGACTGCGGCAAGGGCACCGATGGATCATGCCAGCCGACGATGCTGTGGTAAGGCAATCCCGCTTCGATCGGCAGATCGGCGGTGCTGTGCATGAACAGCGAGCCGGGGCTGAGATCGTCCGGGCCGGTGGGCGGTCGTCCTTTGTGAAAACCGATCCGCTGCAACTCTTGCTCGTCTATCTTGTTGCGCTGTAGCAACTCGGCGCTGTCGCGCAACACGGTGAAAGGCAACCGGATCGCGCGCCGCAGTAGACGCAGCGCCCAGCCTTCGCTGACTTCGGCGCCCCGATGCGGCGCGGCCAGAAACACCACGCGGCCGACTTCGGGCAGGGGATGGAACACCGTCATTTCCCGCACTATCGGTTCCTGCGCCAACGCTGCGGCCTGCGCCGGCGGAAACGATTGCAGCGAGCGCTGCAGCACGTACCCGCCGCTGTCGCTGACCAGCAATCGCGCGATCACTCCACCCATGCTGTGGCCGACCAGCACGGCGTTGCGGTTGGCGCGATCGTCGCCTTCCGGATCGAAGTGCGCGAAGGTCTCGCGCAGAGCCTGATCGATCCGCTGACGGCTGGCCAGGATGCCCAGGTTGGTCGGATAGAACACCTGCCACACCTGGTAATGCCGGCGCAGATCGTCGTCGCCCAGCAATTCGTTGGCCAGGTTCACCCAGGCTTCGGGGCTGCTCGCCAAGCCATGCACCAGGATCACCACGCGTTTGTCCGGATCGTAGGGCTGGGTGAGGTAGATGCGCGGATCGAAAGGACTCTGCTGGCGCGGACGCAGCAGACTGGACAGGCTCAGGTGCGCCAGTTTCGAACGCGCCAGCCATACGCCGTAAGCGGCCGAGAAATTCGCTGCAAGCGGCACGCTGCGGCCGGCGATGGTTTCCTGTTCGTAGCGATAGGGATTGTAGACATCGATCTGCACCTCTTCGGTCGCCAGCACTTCGTCCAGCGTGTCTCCCTCGAAGCGGAGCGTGCTGGTCACCGGCAGGTAACGCGTGTCGCGATAAGGCGGATCGGGCGGTGCGGTTTCCGTGTTCACGGCGGGCGTGTTCACGGCGGGCGTTTTCAACGGCGGGAACACCGCCACCAGACTGCTGCCGAAACCATCGCGGCCGTACACCGCGCGCAGGTTGTCGAAACCCAGCGTGTCCGACGCCAACAGCATCTCGGGCGTATCGTCCTGCTTGCGGTCGAAACCGTGCAGCGCGACGCGCAGGTGCAGGTTGTGTATCTGCTGGGTTTGGTCGGGCGTGCTTTTGCGCGCGCGAGCGACTTCGAACAACGATTGCGCCGTGACTTCCACCGCGCGGTTGTACAAACGCAACACGCGTCCCTGGCGCGATTCGAATACGCGTTGCTCGGGTGTGCGCGCGGTCATGAACAAATAGGCGTAGGCCCAGCGCGCGGTGTCCATCGCTTCGTGCGCGGCCATTTCCGGCGCCGTCCGCATCGCCTCGGCCGCGGCCTGCATGCGCAAGGTGCGCACCTCGGCGATCGTCGCCAGCCAGTTTTCTTCCGACACGGCCTGCCGCAGCTGTCCGGCGCAGGGCTCGGGCTCGCGCCGGCAGTTCTCCGGATCAAGGCCCGCAGAGGCGAGGCTGGAAGCCGCATCGACGCTGAGCCGGCCACTGACCAGCACATCGGCGCGACGGGCCAGATCGGCATCGCCTGCACGTTGCTCCCTGACCTTGACCACCGCGCAGCCGTTGAGCAGGGCCAACGCCAATAGCGCGCACGCCAGCGCTCCGGTTCTCCGCGAATTTCCGTCGACGATCATTGCTTGGATGTCCTTGCCTCATGCCCGAGCAGCGGCGGGTCTAGCGTATGCGAAACGCACACAAACGAAAGGCCCGCACGAGGCGGGCCTTTCGGGATTGCAACACAAGGTCGCCGGACAGGATCAGAAATCCATGCCGCCCATGCCACCCATGCCGCCGCCCATGCCACCGCCGGCTGCCGGCTCATCCTTCTTCGGCGCTTCTGCCACCATTGCTTCGGTGGTGATCATCAGGCCGGCGATGGACGCCGCATTCTGCAGGGCCGAACGGGTGACCTTGGTCGGATCCAGGATACCGAACGCGATCATGTCGCCGTATTCGCCGGTCGCAGCGTTGTAACCGTAATTGCCGGTGCCGGCAGCGACCTGGTTGAGCACGACCGACGGCTCTTCGCCGCAGTTGGTCACGATCTCGCGCAGCGGCGCTTCCATCGCGCGCTTGGCGATGTTGATGCCGTGGTTCTGATCTTCGTTGATGCCCTTCAGGTCGCCGATGGCCTGCAACGCGCGGATCAGCGCAACGCCGCCGCCCGGGACCACGCCTTCTTCCACTGCGGCGCGGGTCGCGTGCAGGGCGTCTTCGACGCGGGCCTTCTTTTCCTTCATTTCGATCTCGGTCGACGCACCGACCTTGATCACGGCCACGCCGCCGGCCAGCTTGGCTACGCGTTCCTGCAGCTTCTCGCGGTCGTAGTCCGAAGACGTGTCCTCGATCTGCGCCTTGATCTGCTTGATGCGGGCTTCGATGTTGGTGGATTCGCCGGCACCGTCGATGATGGTGGTGTTTTCCTTGGTCACCTGGATCTTCTTGGCGCGGCCCAGGTCCTGCAGCGTTGCTTTCTCAAGCGACAGACCCACTTCCTCGGAGATCACTACACCGCCGGTCAGGGTGGCCATGTCTTCCAGCATCGCCTTGCGACGATCGCCGAAGCCAGGCGCCTTCACCGCGCAGACCTTGACGATGCCGCGGATGGTGTTGACCACCAGCGTCGCCAGAGCTTCGCCTTCCACTTCCTCGGCTACGATCAGCAGCGGCTTGCCGGACTTGGCCACGCCTTCCAGCACGGGCAGCAGATCGCGCACGTTGGAGATCTTCTTGTCGTACAACAGGATGAACGGGTCGTCCAGGTCGACCGACATCGACTGCTGGTTGTTGACGAAGTACGGCGACAGGTAGCCGCGGTCGAACTGCATGCCTTCGACGACGTCCAGTTCGTTGTCCAGGCCCGAGCCTTCTTCAACGGTGATCACGCCTTCCTTGCCGACCTTCTTCATCGCGTCGGCGATGATGTTGCCGATCGACTCGTCGCTGTTGGCCGAAATGGTGCCGACCTGGGCGATGGCCTTGTCGTCAGCGGTGGGCTTGCTGATCTTCTTCAGCTCGGCCACGGCGGCCACGACGGCCTTGTCGATGCCGCGCTTCAGATCCATCGGGTTCATGCCGGCGGCGACCGCCTTGGCACCTTCGCGGATCAGCGCCTGGGCCAGCACGGTGGCGGTGGTGGTGCCGTCGCCGGCGTTGTCGGAGGTCTTGGAAGCGACTTCCTTCACCATCTGCGCGCCCATGTTCTCGAACTTGTCTGCAAGTTCGATTTCCTTGGCGACGGACACGCCGTCCTTGGTGATGGTCGGGGCGCCGTAGCTCTTCTCGAGCACGACGTTGCGGCCCTTCGGACCCAGGGTGGCCTTGACGGCATTGGCGAGGATGTTGACGCCGCGCACCATGCGGGCGCGGGCGTCTTCACCGAAACGGATTTCTTTGGCGGACATGTTGTTACTCCGGGATTCGTGATTGGTGATTCGTGATTGGTGAAAGCGATAAAAGCGGATTCGGGTCGGGTTGGGATTCGTTAGCTAGCGCCTTTGCGAATCACCAATCACCAATCCCGAATCACGGCTTGATCAGCCGAGGATCGCGAAGATGTCGTCTTCCTTCACCACCAGATAGTCGGTTCCGTCCAGCTTCACTTCGGTGCCGCTGTACTTGCCGAACAGGACCTGGTCGCCGACCTTCACCTTGGGTGCGCGGACGGTGCCGTTGTCCAGCGCCTTGCCGTCGCCGACAGCGACGACGTTGCCCTTGATGGGCTTCTCGGTGGCGGAGTCCGGAATGACGATGCCGCCAGCGGACAGCTTCTCTTCTTCGACGCGCTTGATGACTACACGGTCGTACAACGGCTTGATATTGCTCATTTCAATCCTCTTAAGTGATTGATTGCACTGGGAAAGGGGCGGCGATGTTAGCACTCGTACCGGGTGAGTGCCAGCAGCGCAGGCATAAAAACCCGGCAGCGCCGGGATGCAAGACAGATGGGGTGTCCCCGCGTGCGATTCAAGAGCAGGGATGCAGGACAGAAACCCGGGACAAAAAAAGAGCGCGCATGACAGGGGCATGCGCGCTCTCATGGAGATGGTGTCGTGTCCTTGCTTAGGCGTGCCTCACCCTGCGCCTCTCCCCCCGCCGACTTCCTGTCGAAGCCGACTTCCTGCCAGCGGGCCTAGGAATACCAACCCGATCCTGCCCTGGGAAGACAGGGACAGGACAAAAAGGGACTGAAAGGGGTTAGTTTCAGTACCTTACGGATGCAACTCTTCAATTAAATTGAGACAAATTGCCGAACTGCCACCGAAAGCGGACATTATGTGTCTAATATTGGTCACCTGATTAGTATCGGTAGCCCTTTGGCTTATGTGAGTTGTACTGTCTCCGGTAATGTAGATTTCCCTTCCAAGATGCTGGGCCAAGGAGTGCCGATGATTCAGCAAGAAAGGATTCGCCTGGCCCGCCGCGCAGCGGGAATGTCGCAGAAGCAGTTGGCCGAAGCCGTAGGCGTGCAACGCAGCGCCGTCAGCCACTGGGAAGCGCCTCTGGGAAAGAACCCCAGCGTCTCCCATCTGCGCAAGCTGGCCCAGGTGACCGAAGTGCAGTTCGAGTGGCTGGTGACCGGCCGCGGCGAGATGTCCTTGTCGCGCGAAGTCCAGCTGGACTCCATCGCCACTGCTGAGGCGCTGTTGATCGAAGACCCGCTGGAGTTCCGGCTGGTGCATGCGTTCCGCGAGGTGCCATTGCGCGCCCGGATCTCGTTGCTGGAGGTCATGGAGGAACTGGCCGCGCAGCGGACTGGCCGCGCCATCGGCCGTCGCGGGCCCGGTTCGCGGCCAGGGCTCCCCATCACCGGTTAACCTTATGAACTGTGGCGCGTGCATTGCGGTCGAAACGGCCGCTTATTTTTTGCGCCGCCCCTGAGGAAAACCGATCCTATGACCATCCTGCCGCGCCTGCTGGCCCTGCTCGCCTTCGCCGTTCCGGCGATGCCGGCCTTCGCCGTGAGCGAAGCGGACCTGCTGCCGGTGGACCAGGCTTTCGCATTGACCGCCAGCGCGCCCAGCCGCGACCGCATCGAAGTGCAGTGGAAAGTCGCCGACGGTTATTACCTGTATCGCCACCGCACCGACGTCCAGGTCGAAGGCGCGGACTTCCGCGCCGGCAAATTGCAGTTGCCCAAGGGCAAGGCGTACCGGGACGAATTCTTCGGCGATGTTGAAACCTATCACCAGGATTTGACCGGCTTGCTGGTCGGCGAGGCCGCGCCCGGGGCGGAGAGCGTGACCCTGAAGGTGAAGTACCAGGGTTGCGCGGACGCCGGCATCTGCTACCCCCCGCAAACCCGCAAGCTGGTGGTGAAGTTGCCCGCCGCCAAGGCCGTTGCCGGACTCTCCGGGCCGCTGGGCTCCACCAACGCCGGCGGCCTGCCGCGGTTCGGCCAGTCGGCGTCGGCGCCCTCCGGCGCGGTCGAGGCCTTGCCGTTGCCGCAGGAACAGGCATTCGCCTTCGAAGCCATCGCCTACGACGGCAATCAGCTGCTGCTGCGCTTCACTCCGGCACCGGGCTATTACCTGTATCGCGACCGCACCACGATGAAGCTGGAGGGCGCGAAACACGTCGCGCTTGGTAGCCCGCGCTGGCCCAAAGGCCAATCGCATCGAGACGAGCATTTCGGCGAGGTGGTCGTCTACTTCGACCAGGCCGAGGTGCCGGTGCCGTTGCGGCGCAGTTTCAGCGAAGCTGCAGACGCTACGTTGAAAGTGACCTTTCAGGGCTGCCAGAAGGATGGCATCTGTTATCCGCCGATGACGCGTACGGTGAAGTTGGCTATTCCCAAGGGCGAAGTCACTTCTGTCACCGATCTATCGGCTGCGGACGGAAACACCATCCCCACCCCGAGGGGGCAAGAGACCGCTGCTTCTGAGCCCTCCCCTTCAAGGGGAGGAGCCCGCCCCGTACTGGATACGGGGTTGGCAGGGGATGGTGTGGCAGCTAATGAAGTGCCCCGCACCACCCCACCGGCCGACGTACTGCGCAAAGCCAGCCAATCGACCAGCGTGTGGCTGGCGCTGCTGTTGGCGCTGGCCGGTGGACTGGTCCTCAACCTGATGCCGTGCGTGCTGCCGGTGCTGTCGCTGAAGGCTTTGTCGCTGGCCGACAGTGGGCGCAGCGGCGGCCATGCCCGCAACAGCGCACTTTGGTACACGGCCGGCGTGCTGCTGAGTTTCATCGCGATCGGCGCCATCGCCTTGTCTTTGCGTGCGGCCGGACAGGCACTGGGCTGGGGCTTCCAGTTGCAGCAGCCGCTGGTGATCGGGGCATTGGTGTACCTGATGTTCGCGGTGGGCCTGAGCTTGTCGGGCGTGTTCGCGCTGGGCCATCGTTTCGCCGGAGCCGGACATGAGCTCACCGCACGCAGCGGCCCGGCCGGGGATTTCTTCACCGGCGTGCTGGCGGTGGTGATCGCCAGTCCGTGCACCGCGCCGTTCATGGGCGCGGCACTGGCTTTCGCCTTCACTGCGTCCACGCCAGTGGCGTTGCTGGTCTTCGCGTTCCTGGGCCTGGGGCTGGCGTTGCCGTTCCTGCTGATCGGTTTCGTGCCGGGACTGGCGCAGCGCCTGCCCAAGCCCGGGGCATGGATGGAAACGCTGAAGCATTTCCTCGCTTTCCCCATGTATCTGACCGCGGTCTGGCTGCTGTGGGTGCTGGGCAAACAGCGTGGCGTGGATGCGATCGGTCTGGCGTTGGCCGGACTGGTGCTGTTGGCGCTGGGTCTATGGTGGTATCAGCGCCTGCGCCTGCAGGTGGCGCCGCTGCGCCGTGCGCTGGCGCTGCTGGTATTGCTGGCATCGCTAGCGCCGCTGGTGCTGGTGCACCGCCTGCGCCCCGAGCCCGCCAATGCCACCGCGGCGAGCTCCGATGTCGTGCCGTATTCGGCGGCGAAACTGTCGGCATTGCGCGCCGAAGGCCGCGTGGTCTTCGTCGACATGACCGCCGACTGGTGCGTGACCTGCAAGGCCAACGAGAAAGCGGTGCTGGGACGCGATGATTTCCGCGCTTCGATGCAGCTGGCCGATGCGGTGTTCATGCAAGGCGACTGGACCAATGTGGACCCGGCCATCACCGAATTCCTGGAAGCCCACCAGGCCGTGGGCGTGCCGTTGTATGTAGTGTTCCCCAGCGATGGCGGCGAAGGCGAAGTATTGCCGACCGTGTTGACCCAGGAGCTGGTGGCCAAGGCGCTGGCACGGGCCAAGCGATGAAACTGACTACTACGCGCATCTTGTTGGTGGCGGGTGCGGCGGGCGCATTGGGCGTGCTCGCCAGCCTCTGGTGGGACGGAAGCCCACTGCTGCGCACCGACACCGGCCAGCGCGCGGTGCAGGCCGCGACGGAAGCTTCCGCACCGGAACCACCACCAGGGGTGAAGCCCGCCAAACCAGGCGAGCCGATGCCGACCCTCGCTCTTCCCGATCTGCAGGGAAGAACGCAATCGCTGCCTCACGCTTACGCCGGACGGCCGCTACTCATCAACGTATGGGCCAGCTGGTGCGGGCCCTGCATAGAAGAGATGCCGGAGCTGGACCGCTACTCCCGCGCCCAGGGCCCGAAAGGAGTGCAGGTGATCGGCCTGGCGCTGGATACACCGGAGAACATCCACCAATTCCTGCGCCGGGTGCCGGTGGGCTATCCGATCCTGGTGGACACTCCCGGGCCCGCCGACGCCAGCGTGTGGCTGGGCAACCGCAAAGGCGTGCTGCCCTATTCGGTCCTGGTGGGCGCCGATGGCAAGATCCTGAAACAGAAGGTCGGCCCCTTCGCCGCTGGAGAAATCGACGGCTGGGCCCAGTAGGTCGGGGCTACGCCCCCGACGCCGTGGACCCGTCAGGCACTCGCATTTCGGCGCCGACTAACACCAGAATCGCCAAAGCGTCGGGGACGCAGCGCCGACCCACACAATTCAAATGACCGCTTAAAACGGCAGTAACTTCTGCGAACTGGACAGTATTGGCGTCTTCACGCAGACTGCGGCGCTTCCGCTGGAGCGTTCGATGGCAAAGTTGCTGGTCCTGCACGGCCCCAATCTCAACCTGCTCGGCACCCGCGAGCCCGAGATCTACGGTCGCACCACGCTGGCCGAGATCGACGCCGCGTTGGCGGCGCAGGCGGCGGCGGGCGGGCATGAGACGGTGAGCCTCCAGTCCAACGCCGAGCATCAGCTGGTCGACCGCGTACAGGCCGCACGCGCCGACGGTACCGCCTTCATCCTGATCAATCCAGCCGCCTTTACCCATACCTCGGTAGCCCTGCGCGACGCGCTGGCGGCTGTGGCTATCCCGTTCATCGAAATCCATCTATCCAACCCGCATACCCGCGAGCCTTTCCGCCACCACAGCTATTTCAGCGATCTGGCGGTAGGCGTGGTCTGCGGCTTCGGCGCCGACAGCTACCGCTATGCGATGGAAGCCGCGCTCAAGCGGCTTCCCGTCTGACCCTCCTCCTTTCCCTTCCCGACCCGCGCCCTCGCCGGCACGGGCGTCCAACCACAGAGGCCAACATGGACCTGCGCAAGATCAAGAAACTCATCGACCTGCTGGAAGAATCCAATCTCGCCGAAATCGAGATCAAGGAAGGCGAGGAAAGCGTGCGCCTGGCGCGTGTGCCCAAGGGCAACTACCAGGTCGCCGCTCCGGTCTACGCCTCAGCGGCCGACGCTCGCGCCGCCGCGCCCATGCCGATGTCCTCGCCCACCGAGTCGGCGACCGGCGGCAGCGCCAAACCCGGCGGCAGCGACCAGCCGGAAGGCCACGTGATGCGTGCACCGATGGTCGGCACGTTCTACACCTCGCCCTCGCCGGACAAGCCGGCGTTCGTCACCGTGGGCCAGTCGGTGAAGGCCGGCGAGACCCTGGCGATCATCGAGGCGATGAAGATGTTCAACCCGATCGAAGCCGATGTATCCGGCACGATCCTGGCGGTGCTGACCGAAAGCGGTTCCCCGGTCGAATTCGACCAGCCTCTGTTCGTCATTGGGTGATTGGTGATTCGTGATTGGTGATTCGAAAGAGCGACCACACCAGCGCCTTGAAGTCTGGTGCGATGCGATGGATCTCGTAACCATGGTTTATGCTTATTCGGCTGACTTTCCGAATGACGAGCGTTTCGGTTTGACTTCGCAGATGCGACGAGCGGCAGTTGCAGTTAGTGTGCCTTCAAATATCGCCGAAGGCGCCGCACGCAAGTCCAGACCAGAATTGCTCCGCTTTCTATCCATCGCTCGCGGTTCGCTATCCGAACTCGATACGCAAATCGAGATTGCCAAAAGGCTGCATTTAGCCAAACACTCGTCCGATTTGCAGGCACTGCTAGACCGCACATTCGCCAAACTGAATGCGTTGATGGCCAGCATCAGCCAACGCATTGGCGAATCACCAATCACGAATCACCAATCACGGCCTTCCCATGCTAGATAAAGTCGTCATCGCCAATCGCGGCGAAATCGCGCTGCGCATCCTGCGCGCCTGCCACACCATGGGCATACGCACGGTCGCCGTGCATTCCACGGTGGACCGCAACCTCAAGCACGTGGCCATGGCCGACGAATCGGTCTGCATCGGCCCTGCGCCTTCCAGCGAGAGCTACCTCAACGTACCGGCGATCATCGCAGCCGCCGAGGTCACCGACGCACAGGCGATCCATCCGGGCTATGGCTTCCTCAGCGAAAACGCGGACTTCGCCGAACGCGTTGAGCAGTCCGGTTTCATTTTCATCGGGCCCAAGGCCGACACCATCCGCCTGATGGGCGACAAGGTGGAAGCGATCCGCGCGATGAAGGCCGCGGGCGTGCCGTGCGTGCCCGGTTCCGGCGGTCCGTTGGGCGACGACATCGTCGCCAACACCAAGATCGCGCGTGAGATCGGCTACCCGGTGATCATCAAGGCCGCCGGCGGCGGTGGCGGACGCGGCATGCGCGTGGTGCATGCCGAAGGCGCGCTCAACAGCGCCATCAGCACCACCAAGGCCGAAGCCAAGGCCGCCTTCAGCAACGATCAGGTGTACATGGAGAAATTCCTGGAAAACCCACGCCATGTGGAGATCCAGGTACTGGCCGACGGCCAGGGTGGTGCGGTCCATCTGGGCGAGCGCGATTGTTCGATGCAGCGCCGCCACCAGAAAGTGGTGGAGGAAGCGCCGGCGCCGGGCATCAGCGAAGAGCAGCGCAACGAGATCGGCAAGGTCTGCGTTGACGCTTGCATCCGCATCGGCTACCGCGGCGCGGGCACGTTCGAATTCCTGTACGAGAACGGCCGCTTCTACTTCATCGAAATGAACACCCGCATCCAGGTGGAACACCCGGTTACCGAACGCATCACCGGCATCGATCTGGTCTGCGAGCAGCTGAAGATCGCGGCCGGACAAAAACTGTCCATCAAACAGTCGGACATCGTGCTGCGCGGCCATGCCATCGAATGCCGCATCAACGCCGAAGACCCCGATACGTTCGCGCCGAGTCCCGGCCTGATTTCGGGCTTCTATCCGCCGGGCGGCCCGGGCGTGCGGGTGGACACGCACATCTACACCGGCTACCGCGTGCCGCCGAACTACGACTCCATGATCGGCAAGCTGATCGTGCACGGGCCCGACCGCGAAACCGCCATCGCCCGCATGCGCGTGGCATTGAGCGAGATGGTGGTGGACGGCATCAAGACCAATATTCCGTTGCAGCAGTCGATCATGCGCGACACCGGCTTCCAGGCCGGCGCGCAGAACATCCACTACCTGGAGAAGCGGCTGGCCGAGCGGAAGAACAAGACGATCGCGCTGGTGTAGGCGTGTCGGTACAGGGCGCGCTGGTGTACGCGCTGGTGCAAGGATCAGGCCGGGATGTCCGGACCGATCCCGCTTACTTCGATGACGGCTGCTGCGTGCCGCCGAGAGGCCGCGCAGCGATGCTCGAAACGGGGCTGCCCACCACGATGGTTTCCGACGAACCGTCCGGCCACACGATCTTGAACGTGCTGCCGGGCGGCAGCGACGAGAAGGGCACGCCGCTGGTCGCGCGATAAACCGCCGCGACCTGGCCTGCGCCCTTGCTCCTGACTTCTTCGGCGGAATTCACCGAGATCACGGAGATCTGCGTGAGCCCGCGGAATTCCGGCCTGGTGGTTTCGATCACCACGCCGGCCGCCAACGCGGCATATGCCACGAACAGAAGTACCCAGAACACTTTCTTCGCTTTTTGCGCAAAGCCCTTGTGAGTCATTTCGCAACTCCGATATCCGACATGAGGCTGTTCACCATTCCGTTCAAATTGTCCGCTCCCTGCCTGGGCACGCCGGCATCGAGAACGAACGCGTAGAAATCCTGGGAACTGTCGCGCGAACAGATCCCGCCATTGGCGCAGTACGACGTCATCAATACGCTGCCGGGGCTGCAATCGTTGCCAAGGCGGCACGCCGCCAGCAACCAGGCGAGCTCGGAGTATTGCGTACCCGAAATCCTGCCCAGATGGGCCTCCTGGCCGCTTCCCGCGATGCCCATGGCGGGCGAAATCGCGACGTAGGCCTCGGGATCGCCGGATCGCCGTACGCGCTCCACCAGATCCTGTTTGTATTCGTTGCTGCGCGACAAGGGCTCGCCCATCGCCAGCAACGCCGCCTCAGCGGCCAGGCTGCCCGCATGTGCGGCATCGAAACGCTTGGCGCGCAAGGCCGCCAAGGAAAAATCGTCGGCAGGAACGAATCGCACGCAACGCCGGCCGACGCGGTCGCGCGCGTCCGCCATCGCTGCGGTCGAAGAGCCGTTCAATTGCCGGATCGCTTGAGTATCGGCGGCATATCCGGAAGGATTGGCTGCATAGGCAGCGCAGTAATCGAGCACGCGGCTCACCTTCCACAAGGCTTCCGCGTCTCCCGCCGTTTCCCGTGCGCGCAGGCTCTGGACATAGGCGTAGAGGTCACTGGCGCCTTCGAAATCCACACGCGAATCGCTCGGGGATTTTGGAACGTAACCGGAACGCTCGTGCGAAGCCGCAGTGGCGTGTGCCATGCCACCCGCTTCGCTTCCAACGCGCGGGCTCAAGCCAGCCGAATCCACCATGCCGCGATTCCAGGCCACAGCGACCGACAGTCCGGCGACCGCAAGCAGCAAGAACACGGATTTTGTTTTCAACGTGAGCATTAGGACTGCTGGCTGACCATTTTCGCTAGGCGGACCATGACGATCTGAGGGAGGAAGCGGCCGCGTCTTTGGCCTCGATGCGAATCGCCGGCCGGGACCGACGCACGACAATTCGGGGGCCGCACCGTAGTCTAATGCAGACTTCCCGTCCCATGGCGCGGCCGGTTCCTGCGGTTTTCTGAATCGGGCGCACTGTTTTCCCCCCAGCTTTCTTCGACCGAGCGGCAACATGCCTTATCTGGAACTTTCCCTACACTGCAGCGTATCCGACCAGCCGCGCTACGAAAACGCGCTGGAGGATGTAGGTGCGCTTTCGGTCACGCTGCTGGACGCCGATGCCGACACCAGCAACGAGCACGCGATCCTCGAACCCGGCGTAGGCCAGACGCCGCTGTGGCATGCGCTGGTGCTGACCGCGTTGTTTCCCGCAGAAACCAACGCGCTGGCGCTGCTGGCGGCGTTGGAATCGTTCGATCCGGGCCTGGACTGGTCCAACGCCAGCTTCCGCAGCGTGGAGGACCAGGATTGGGAACGCGCGTGGATGGACCAGTACGTACCGCTGCGCTTCGGCGCGCGCACCTTCATCGTGCCGTGGAATCAGGCGCTTCCCGAAGAAGCGGACCACGCCGATGCGGCGGTCGTGCGGCTGGACCCGGGCCTGGCCTTCGGTTCCGGCACCCACCCGACCACCGCGCTGTGCCTGCGCTGGCTGGACCGGCTGGCGGGCGAAGGAGAACTGCAGGGCGCGACGGTGCTCGATTTCGGCTGCGGTTCAGGCATCCTGGCCCTGGCCGCACTCAAGTTGGGTGCCGCCAGCGCCATCGGCGTGGACAACGACCCGCAGGCGCTGACCGCCAGTTTCGACAACGCCCAACGCAACGGCGTGGGCGAACGGCTGGCGGTGTACCTGCCAGAGGACGAACCGTCGGCAACCTATCCGGTCGTCGTCGCCAACATCCTCGCCTCGGCCCTGGACGCCCTGGCGGAAACGCTGGCCAAACGCGTCGCGCCAGGCGGGCGCATCGCGCTGTCGGGCATCCTGCACGGTCAGGAAGATGAGCTGCTGGCCCGCTACGCGCCCTGGTTCGGCCGGCTGACCACTGAACAGGAGGGCGACTGGATGCGCATCGAGGGTGTGCGACGCTGAGCCTTGTAGGAGCGGGCCCTGCCCGCGAGCTCTTGGCAAGGTCGCCGACGAATGCGATACGTCCGGAAGAGCTCGCGGGCAGGGCCCGCTCCTACAGTCCGCTTCTTGTAGCTGCAATCCCATGATTGAATAGCCGCATGTTCTTTTCCTGCCCGCATTGCCGCGATCTGGTCGCCACCGACCGGGAAACCAATCTGCCGCCCGTCATGTGCCCGCGTTGCAATGGCCGCTTGCGTGCGGACGCGCCGCGTAAAGACATGCCGCGTGAAAAAGCGGCGATCACCTACATTGCCGCGACTGGCGGCGCAGCGGCAAAAAGCGGACCCAGCCTGGCCAGTTTTCTGCAAGGGGCGGCTCCCACGACAACAGAAGCCGATGCGCATGCCGCGCAAGAAGCCGGGGATGACGAACCGGGCGATGCGGTTGAAGCGGCCGTCGATATCGAATCCGTCGCCAGTGCCGTTCCGGACTCACCTGCTGTCGTGGAGCGCGAGGAGATAGACGAGGAGATAGAGAAGAGCGCTGTCGCAACCAATGAAATCGAAACGGAAGCGCCTGAATCCACCGTACCGCCACCCGCCATGCAATACCCTGGACCCAGCTTTGCACGGCAGCGCGCGCGACCCCCGATACCGGCGCGTACCGCGAAGTGGCAATGGGCGGCGCTGGTAGTACTGGCGGCCCTATTGGCGGTTCAAGTACTGGTGGCCGACCGTGCTCGCCTGGCGGCCGATGCGAGTTGGAGGCCTGTAATTATTTCCTTGTGCGCAGCAGCGGGATGTTCGGTGCCCACCTGGCACCAACCCGGTGCATTCGCGATGCTGAGCCGCGATGTGAGTCCTATTCCGGAAACACGGGGCGGCCTGAACGTGCAAGCCACTTTCCGCAACGATGCGCGCTGGCCGCAGGCTTGGCCGGTCTTGTTGTTGTCGTTGTCCGACGCCGACGGCCGCGTGCTCGGTTCGCGCGCTTTTTCGCCGAAAGAGTATCTGGGCGCCGCGGCAACGCAAACGGAACTCGCCCCAGGCCAAAGCGCCCAGATCGCATTGAAGCTGCACGAACCCAACCCCGATGTGGTGGCGTTCTCGTTCGACTTCCGCTAGTTGCGAGCAAAATTATCAACAAAGGGATGCGTCCGTGCAGATCACGCGCTAGACTCCCCTCCCCCCGTCGAAAGCATGACCCGCTCGACGGTTTTTTCCAGCAACGATTTTGGCCAGGGGATCGTCCTTCGTGAATGCCGCCGCTCGCCACGACACCAGCCGTGGCAATCCAAAACCCCCCTTGCGCGAACACGTTGCGCAATCGGTGCGCCGCTACCTGCGCGATCTGGATGGCAGCGATGCGGACGATGTGTACGAGATCGTGCTGCGCGAAATGGAAATTCCGTTGTTCGTCGAAGTGCTGAACCACTGCGAAGGCAACCAGAGCCGCGCGGCGGCCCTGCTGGGCATCCACCGCGCCACTCTTCGCAAGAAACTGAAAGACTACGGGCTGGCCTGAGTTCGCATCGCGCACCGGACCGTCCGCGCACGGCGGTGCTGCGCTGCGGAAGTTATAATTCGCTCCACCTTCCCGCGCCGCCCTCCCCAATGACTTCCGATTCCAAGACCGGCCCTTCCGTGAGAATCAGCCGGGCGCTGTTGTCCGTTTCCGACAAGACCGGCCTGATCGAACTGGCCACCGCGCTGGTCGCCCGCAATGTAGAGCTTCTGTCCACGGGCGGCACCGCCAAGGCATTGCGCGACGCGGGGCTGGCCGTACGCGATGTCTCCGAAGTCACCGGCTTCCCCGAAATGATGGACGGCCGGGTCAAGACCCTGCATCCCATGGTCCACGGCGGCCTGCTGGGGCGCAAAGGCGCCGACGATGCGGTGATGGCCGAACACGGCATCGTCCCGATCGACCTGCTGGTGCTGAACCTGTATCCGTTCGAGACCGTCACCGCCGATCCCGCCTGCACGCTGGAGGACGCAGTGGAGAACATCGATATCGGCGGCCCGGCGATGTTGCGTTCGGCCGCCAAGAATTTCGCGCGCGTGGCTGTGGCCACCGATCCGGCGCAGTATGCCGGCATCATGGAAGAATTGGACGGCAACGACGGCGCGTTGTCGGCCAGGACGCGTTTCGCGCTCTCGGTCGCGGCCTTCAATCGCGTAGCGCAGTACGACGCGGCGATCAGCAACTATCTGTCGGCGGTCACCGATTCCTCGGCGGCGGTGCCGGTACGCAATGAATTCCCCGCGCAGATGAATTCCACCTTCGTCAAGGTGATGGATCTGCGCTACGGCGAAAATCCGCACCAGGCCGGCGCGTTCTACCGCGACCTGGGTCCGGTACCCGGCACGCTGGCCACCTTCGAGCAATTGCAGGGCAAGGAACTGAGCTTCAACAACCTGGGCGATGCCGATGCCGCGTGGGAATGCGTACGCCAGTTCGACGCGCCCGCCTGCGTGATCGTCAAGCATGCCAATCCCTGCGGTGTTGCCGTGGGCGTGGCCTGCGGCGATGCGTACGAATTGGCCTATGCCACCGACCCGACCAGTGCGTTCGGCGGCATCATCGCTTTCAATACCAAACTGGACGCCGCTACCGCCAAGGCGATCCTGGATCGCCAATTCGTCGAAGTGCTGATCGCGCCGGACTACGAGCAAGGCGCGCTGGACTACGCGGCCAAGAAGGCCAACGTGCGCGTGCTGAAGATCCCGCACGGCGCGGGCTTGAACAACTACGACAGCAAGCGGATCGGTTCGGGCCTGCTGCTGCAGTCCTCCGACAATCGCGGCATGTCGCTGGACGAGTTGAAGGTGGTGACCAAGCGCGCGCCGGGCGATGCCGAACTGCGCGATCTGCTGTTCGCCTGGCGCGTGGCCAAGTACGTCAAGTCCAACGCCATCGTCTACGCCCGGGACAACCGCACCATAGGCGTCGGCGCCGGACAGATGAGCCGGGTGGTCAGCGCCAGGATCGCCGGTCTGAAGGCCGAGGAAGCGAAGCTGGTGGTGCCCGGTTCGGTGATGGCTTCCGATGCGTTCTTCCCATTCCGCGACGGTATCGACGCGGCGGCGGCGACGGGCATCAAGGCGGTGATCCAGCCGGGCGGTTCGATGCGCGACAATGAAGTCATCGCTGCGGCGGACGAGCATGGACTGGCGATGGTGTTTACGGGTGTGCGGCACTTCAGGCATTGATTGCTCCCTTCTCCTGCGGGAGAAGGTGGCGCGAAGCGACGGATGAGGGTGCGGCGAGGTCATTGATGTCTGAACCATCTTGACTTCGCCGTACCCTCACCCCAACCCCTCTCCCGGCGGGAGAGGGGCTTTAAGTCACTGGGATCCCGCCTTCGCGGGAGACGAAAAGGGTGAGGCTCAGCATGAAAGTTCTGGTCATAGGCTCAGGCGGCCGCGAACACGCCCTGGCATGGAAACTCGCGCAATCCGAACGCGTCACTGAAGTCATCGTCGCGCCGGGCAACGCCGGCACCGCGACCGAACCCAAATGCCGCAACGCGAATGTGGCAGTGAACAATATCGACGGCCTGCTGACGCTGGCGCGCAACGCGAAAGTGGATGTCACCGTGGTCGGCCCGGAGATCCCGCTGGTGGCCGGCGTGGTGGACCGCTTCCGCGAAGCGGGGCTGCGCATCTTCGGGCCTACCGCCGCTGCCGCGCAGCTGGAAGGCAGCAAGGCCTACGCCAAGGATTTCCTGGCCCGGCACGGGATACCGACCGCGTTCTATTCGGTATTCACCGAGGTAGAGCCCGCATTGGCCTATGTCCGCGGGCAATCGGATAAGAGCGGGGGCGCACCCATCGTGGTCAAGGCCGATGGCCTGGCTGCGGGCAAGGGCGTGATCGTGGCGATGACGCTTGCCGAGGCCGAGGCTGCTGTCATCGACATGTTATCGGGCAACGCCTTTGGCGATGCTGGCGCGCGCGTGGTGATCGAGGAATTTCTGGACGGCGAAGAAGCCAGCTTCATCAGCATGGTCGATGGCGTCACCGCGTTGCCGATGGCCACCTCGCAGGACCACAAGCGTGTGGGCGACGAGGACACCGGCCCCAACACCGGCGGCATGGGCGCGTATTCGCCCGCACCGGTGGTTACGCCCGAGGTGCATGCGCGGGTGATGCGTGAGGTGGTCAATCCGACCGTGCAGGGAATGATCGCCGACGGTATTCCCTTCACCGGATTTCTCTACGCCGGGCTGATGATCGATGCCGCCGGTGCGCCGAAAGTGATCGAGTTCAACGTGCGCTTCGGCGATCCGGAAACACAGCCGGTGATGATGCGCCTGCAGTCCGATCTGCTGGAGCTGGTGGAAGCGGCGATCGACCAGCGTCTGCACGAAACCGAGGTGCGTTGGGATCCTCGTCCTTCGCTGGGCGTGGTGATGGCAGCGCAGAACTATCCGGACGCGCCGCGTCTGGGCGACGTCATCAACAGCTGGGACGTGCCGGATGTAGCCGATACCAAGGTCTTCCATGCCGGTACCCGCATCGAGGGCGATCACGTGGTGACCACCGGCGGGCGCGTGCTGTGCGTCTGCGCGCTGGGCGATACCGTGGCCGACGCGCAGCGGAAAGCGTATGAAGAAGTGTCGGGCATTTCCTGGAGCGGCGAATTCCATCGTCACGACATAGGTTGGCGGGCGATAGCACGCGAGGGTTGAAGCTTTCCTTCTCCCAGCGGGAGAAGGAAAAGCGAATCTGGTAGTCTCCGCGCATCCAAGGAGCCTGCATGTCGAACCACAGCCAGTTCGCCCTACTGAAACAGCGGCGCTTCCTGCCGTTCTTCGTCACCCAGTGCTTCGGCGCCTTCAACGACAACGTGTACCGGCAGGCCATCATCGGCTTGCTGTTCTACCTGGGCGTAAGTGCGGAAGAGCGGACGCTGTACACCAATCTGGCGCCGGCGCTGTTCATCCTGCCGTACTTCCTGTTTTCCGCCACCGCTGGCCAGATCGCGGAGAAGCTGGAGAAATCGAAGCTGATCCGCATCACCACCACGATGGAAATCGTGATCATGTCGCTGGCTGCGATCGGCTTCCTGACCCAGAACATGGTCGTACTGTTGGTCGCCCTGTTCTGCACTGGCCTGCAATCCACGTTGTTCGGCCCGGTGAAGTATTCGATTCTGCCGTCGGTGCTCAAGCCTGAAGAATTGACCGGCGGCAACGGACTGGTGGAAATGGGCACGTCCATTTCCATCCTGGTCGGCATGATCTTCGGCGGCCTGATCTTCAAGCTCGCGGGCGATCAGGGGCCGGTCGTCGCCGCCACCGCCATCGTTGTATTGGCGATCAGCGGCAACCTGGTGAGCCGTGCGATCCCGCGGGCCGAGGCCGGCGCCCCCGATCTGAAGATCAATTGGAATCCCATTCCCGAATCGCTGGCGGTGCTGCGGCTGGCGAAGAAACAGGTAGCGGTGCGCAACTCGATCCTGGGCGTATCCTGGTTCTGGTTCATCGGTACCGTGCTGACTTCCCAGCTGCCGACCTATGCCGAGGTGAACCTGGGCGGTTCGGAGACGCTGTACATCTTCGCGTTGGCGTTGTTCTCCATCGGCACCGGCGTGGGCTCGTTGCTTTGCGAGAAGCTGTCGGCGCGCACGGTTGAAATCGGACTGGTGCCCTTGGGCGCTTTCGGCATCAGCGCCTTCCTGCTGGATCTGTATTTCGCGCGCAGTGGAGCCGCGTCACTGTCGGGCCTGGAAGTCATGCAGTTCATCCGGGCGCCGGGGAGCGTGCGGATCATCATCGACCTGGTCGGCATCGGCCTGTTCACCGGTTTCTTCGTGGTGCCGCTGTTCGCGCTGATCCAGAGCCGCACCCCGCGAGATGAATTGTCGCGGGTGATCGCGGGAATGAACATCCAGAACGCTGCATTCATCGTGCTGGCGGCGGTGCTGGCGATCCTGCTGCAGATGAAACAGCTGAGCCCGTTCGGCTACACCTTGCCGATGCCCGGGCTGACCATCCCGCAAGTATTCCTGGCCCTGGCCATTGCGAATGCGGTAGTGGCGATCTACATCTTCACCATCGTGCCCGAATTCCTGATGCGCTTCCTCAGCTGGGTGCTGGTGCGCGGGTTGTACAAGCTGCGGCTGCATGGCATCGAAAAGAACGTGCCCGACGAAGGAGCGGCATTGCTGGTCTGCAACCACGTCAGCTACATGGATGCGCTGATCCTGTCGGCCAGCGTGCCGCGTCCGGTACGCTTCGTCATGTACTACAAGATATTCAACATTCCGGTGATGAGCTGGATTTTCCGCACCGCCAAGGCAATTCCCATCGCCGGCGCCAGGGAAAATCCGGAGCTGATGCAGCGTGCCTTCGACGAGATCGACGCGGCGCTGGCGGACGGCCAGCTGGTGGGGATTTTTCCGGAAGGCGCGTTGACCCGCGACGGCGAAATAGCGCCGTTCAAATCGGGCCTGGAAAAAGTTCTGGAGAAAAGGCCGGTGCCGGTGGTTCCGATGGCCCTCAAGGGCATGTGGACCAGCATGTGGAGCCACCGCGACGGGCGCCTGGCCCGCATGCGGGTGCCACGCCGCTTCCGTGCGCATATCGAAGTGGTTGCGGGCGAAACCGTCGACGGCAAGGGCGCCACCGCCGGCCAACTGGAAGCCCGGGTACGCGAACTGCGTGGCGGCGACGCGTAGCGGCCATGGTCTGGACAGG
The DNA here is from genome assembly GCA_946479745.1 of uncultured Pseudoxanthomonas sp. The sequence continues at coordinate 61,382 of CAMLGZ010000005.1, forward strand.
TCGCGTTTCCGACAAGCCGCGGCCTGATAAGCCATGACCTGATAGGCCGCGTTCGGTTACGCTGGCGGCGGGGAAACACGAATCAATCGAAAGCCGGGCTGTCCACACTCCCGGCGTCACCGGAGTCTTGTAATGAGTTACGTGCCTCCGCCTCCGGGCGGCTATCAGGAATACATTCCCAATCATCTGGTCTGGGCGATCTTGAGCACCCTGTTCTGCTGCCTGCCCTTGGGTATCGTATCGATCGTCTATGCCTCACAGGTGGACGGCAAGCGTGCAGCGGGCGATATCGCCGGCGCGCGCGAAGCCTCGAACAAGGCGAAGTTCTGGGCCATGCTCTCGGCCGGACTGATGCTGATCCCGCTGGTGCTCTACCTGCTCTTCATCCTAGTGCTGGGCGGATTAGGAGTACTGGGCGGAGTGAGCGGCGTGAATTAGACTGTCCCCCGACATCATCCTGTCCCAGCAACCATCCAGAACGGAGAATCCAGATGAGCTACGTACCACCACCCACGTCCGCCGCGCCGGGCAACATCCCCAACCATCTGGCGTGGGCGATCATCTCGACTGTCTTCAGCCTTTGCCTCTGCTGCGGCATACCCGGCTTGATAACCGGCATCATCGCCATCGTCTTCGCGGCACAGGTCAACAGCAAGCTCAATGCCGGCGATATAGAAGGTGCCAAGCGCGCCTCCAACAACGCCAAGATCCTGTGCTGGGTTACCACCGCTTGCGCAATCATCGGCCTGCTGTGGCTGGGCTACAACCTGACCATGGGCGACGGCATGGCCCAATATCAGGAAATGATGGAAAAAATCCAAGCAGCGCAGTGATCGCACTGAAGCCTTTGCAGATAGCCGGACTGGCAGCGGCCGCCCTGGCGGCCGTTGTCGGTTTCTGGCTGTTGCGCAACTTCGATCCCAATGCGGCCGGCAGTCCCTTCCCGGAATGCATGTTCCATGCCTTCACCGGCTGGTATTGCATCGGTTGCGGCATGACCCGCGCGCTTCACGCGCTGGCCCATGGCGACGTGGTCCGCGCGTTCTCGATGAATCCGCTGGCCATATCGATGCTGGCGATCTCGCCATTGCTGGGCGCTTGGAAGCTGGGTTGGCAGCCGGCGTGGCTGCGCCCCTTGATCGCAGTGGTGGCCGAACCGAAATTCTGGCTGGTGCTGCTGCCCTTCTACTGGATTGCGCGGAATCTACCGTGGTTTCCTTTTACCCTGCTGGCACCGGGCAGCTGAAGATTCTGTAGGAGCGGGCCCTGCCCGCGACGCTTTTTTCATCGTGACTGGGAACGTCGCGGGCAGGGCCCGCTCCTACAACGCGGATTCCAATCAGCTCACCCACCCAGCAACCACGAACAACGCCAGCACCGCCATCCACAACAGCAGGATGCGCCACACCAGGCTCATTGCATCGCGCAGCTCGGGCAGCTCGCGCATGGCTTGCACCATGCCTTCTTCGGCATATTCCTCGGCTTCTTCCGCCAACTCGCTCTTGACGCTGGCGCGTGCGGCCGCGCCCAGGAAAGCGTTGTCCAGCTGCCAATGATTGCCGCGCGCTTCGCGCCACGCATTGAACACCGCATCGAAGTTGCCGACCAGCGCCATCGACAGCGTCATCAACTGAGCTACCGGCCAGTCCAGCACGGCGTACAGACCCTGCGCGCCTACGCGTGTTTCGGCAGGCAAAGTGCGCGCGAATTCGCCCTCGGCCGAAAACGCGGTCAGCCGGTACAGCAAGGCGCCCACCGGCCCAAGCAACAGAAACCAGAACAGCACGCCGAACCAGCGATGCAGGGCGCTGCGGAACACCGCTTCGACCAGCGCCGGGCCATCGGCAGCCGGTGTCGCGCCGTCCGGCCACAGCCGCGCGATCGCCACGCGCCGTGTGGGCGGATCGTGCGCATCGATGATCGCTTCCACGTCGATGTCCAGATCGCGCGGACCCCAGGCGTAGACCAGTGCGACGATGCCGAACAGCAGCCCCAGGAAACCCACCAGCAGCGGGGGGGCGCGCAGCGTCCATTGCAGCAGGGCCACGATCAACAACGGCGGCAGCAATGCCATCGCTATGCCATAGCGCCCGCGCCAGAAACCGCTCTCGCCCTCGCCCGCTTGCGCATCCAGCCATCGCAGCCAGTGGCCGTACCAATGGTAATGACGCGCGGCCGTCACCAGCGCTGGCGCAACGTGCCCCAGCACCAATGCGATGACGACGGCAACCAAAGTGATCGACATGGATTTCCCTCCGTGGGCGATTCTAGCTTGGCTTGCCGTGAATGGCGGGTCGTGGCCGCTCGCGGCGCGCCTCCCGTAGGTCGGGGCTACGTCCCCGACGCACGTACACTCTGAGGTATCAGCATGTGTCGGGGGCGTAGCCCCAACCTACTGCTTGCTGACGGTGATGCCTTCATACCAATGCTCGATAAGCGAACGCGCGATGGAGATGCGCGGCGACAGCAGCATTCCCGAGCCGTCCTCGCCTTTGCGCTGGCGCGCCGCGGCGATCTCTTCCACGGTGAACCAGCGCGCGTCCTCCAGCTCACCATCCACCTGCGGCGCGTCGGGCTCGGCGTCGGCGATGAAGCCCAGCATCAAGGCGCCCGGAAACGGCCAGGGCTGCGCGCCAAGATAACGGCAGCTGCGCACGCGCACGCGGGTTTCCTCGAATACTTCGCGCACCACGGTCTGTTCCAGCGATTCGCCCGGTTCCACGAAACCGGCGATTACCGAATACCGTTGCGCGGGCCAATTGGCCTGGCGGCCGAGCAACAAGCGCTCGCCATCGCTGACCGCCACTATCACCGCAGGATCGACCCGTGGGTAATGGTCGGCGCCGCATTGCGTGCAATGGGCCACGTAGCCGGCGCGGCGGAATTCGATGGCACCGCCGCAAATGCCGCAATAGCGCGTGCGGCTGCGCCAGTGCTGCATGGCGCGCGCGAAGGCGAAGGCGCTGGCTTCGGCGGCCGGCCATGAGGCGGCGGCGCGGCGCAGATCGATGCGTTGCGGGGCGGTCAGCGGCAGCGCCTCCGCTTCCAACGAAAACCAAGCCTCATCGCCATGCAGTCCAAGCAGTACTGCGGTCCCCGGCCCGCCGCCCAGCGCCGCACCGGTCGCGACCAGCAGCCGCCCCGCCTCATCGGCAAAGGCGCTGCCGTCGGGGTCCAGCACGATCACGCGCGCCTGCGGCCACAACCGCGCCAGCGCATCGGCATCGTCGCGCAGGGTATCGGCACGGTTGATCGGTTCGCCGGCAAAGGCGAATCCGGAAAGTTCGGCGGGGAATTTGGGGCGGGTGTCTGTCACGGCGCAGGCATGATACGCGGCGACAGGCACGCACTCACATGCTGAAGCTGCTTCCGCAACCGCAGGTGGTCTTGGCGTTGGGGTTGCGGATCACGAACTGCGCGCCCTGCAGGCTTTCGGTGTAGTCCACTTCCGAACCCATCAGGTATTGCAGGCTCAACGGGTCCACCAGCAGGGTCACCTCGTCGGTATCCACCGCCACATCGTCGTCGGCACGGTTTTCGTCGAACTCGAAACCGTATTGGAACCCCGAACAACCGCCACCCTGGATGTACACGCGCAAGGCCAGCGCCTGATTGCCTTCCTCGCTGATCAACTCGCGCACCTTGGCCGCAGCCGCGTGCGTGAAGTTCAGCGGGCGGTCCAGCGACTGGTAGTCCGGCGCAGGCGTGGCGCCTGGCAATGAAACGAGCGTGTTCATGGGATCAGGATGGGGCCGGAGGGCCGCCGGTTCAAGCAGGCGCGTCCGATGCCCGCATAGAGAGCGGCCGCATCAGGGACTGGGCGGGGCTGCGGCGACGGCCAGCGAATCGGCCCAGGAGAAGGACTGCTCGACCGGGCTGCCGTTCTGCGGGGCCAGGCGCACGGCGACGCGGGTGGGCTTGAAATCGGCGGGCAGCATCAGATCGCCCTCGACCTGTTGGAAATACTTGAATGAATATTCGACGCCCGTCGCATTGGGCTGCTGGCGCAGATCGGCCCAGGCCAAGTGCTGCAGCTTGCCTGCACGGGTGCCTTCCACCGAAACCTGCAGGCGTCCGGCATTGACCGCGCCGCGGTTGAGGTTCTGGGTCAGGGTGGCGACGAAATGCCAGGTCAGGTCGCTGGAGGGCTGCAATTTCAGCTCGTGCACGGCCAAGCCGCGGCGCTGGGCCGTGGCGCCAACGAAGCGCTCGTAAAAGGCCACGTCGGCGCGCAGGCCGGCGATTTCCTCGTCGCGCTCGGCCAGCGCGCTTTGCAGATCGCCATTGGCGTCACGGCTGATCTGGTCGGAGCGGGCCAAGGTGGCGGCGCGCTGTTCCAATTGGTCGATCTTGCGTTGCTGGGCTTGCAGCTGCGCCGGCGTGGGCTGGTTTGCGTTCGCGCCGCCGAACACCTGCCAAAGCCCCCAGCCGCCGAAGCACAGCGCCAGCAGCAACAGCGCGACGGTCGCGTAAAGGGTGCCGCGCGCCAGGGGCGACAGCGGTTGGATTTGCGGCTTTGCCTGGGCCGGGGTGGGCGGATCGATCATGGCTCAGGATAGCCCTTGCGGGCTAAGGAACCTCTGAACGACGGGCCGGCGCCCTGCAATCAGCCGCTGGAAGCCACCAGTGTGGCGACCGGCGCCGCGGCCGTTTCCGCATCGACATGGATCAATCGCCCGGTCAGGGTCGCACCGGCGCGCATTTCCACGATCTTGTAATGCACGTTGCCCGTCACACGTGCCTTGGCCGCCAACTCCACACGCTCGGCGGCATACACATCGCCCTGCAACTGGCCGTTGAGAATCACCACCGGCACCTGCACTTCGCCCTCGATCCGGCCTTGTTCGGCCAGGGTCAGCACGGCGCGTTCGCCTTCTTCGGCGATGACCTTGCCGTGGATGCGGCCTTCCACGTACAGCCCGCCGCTGAAGACCAGATCGCCATGGATCGTGACCTGCGGGCCGATCAGCGTATCGATGGCATGGCCGTCGTGATGGATCGGCTTGTTCTTGAACATGGAGGTCTCCGCTGGCGACTGGGAAAAAGGGTTGTGCAATTGAAGGTAAGGAAGGCGACGCTCAGGTATTGGCGCTCTTCCAGTCGAAAGCCTGCTCCACCGCCACGTCTTCCCCGTCCAGCAACACGCGGACGCGTTGCGGGGTGAAGTCGCCGGGCAGCATCACCTGGCCCTCCAGGCTCTGGAAATAGCGGAACGAGAATCCCTGCCCCTGCATGCCAGGCCGCTGGTTCAGTTCGGCCCAGTCCACGGTGGCCAGCCTGCCGGCGCGCACGCCTTCAAGCACGAAGCGCATCCGGCCCTGGCTGATCGCGCCGCGGTTGAGGTTCTGGGTCAGCACGATCTGGTAATGCCAGGCCTTGCCGACGCCCGGCGCGAACTCCGAGGAAAACACGTTCAACCCCTTGCGTTGCTGGGTGGGGCCTACCAGGCGTTCATAGAAAGCCACATCGGCGCGCAGGGCGGAAATTTCTTCGTCGCGTTCGGCCAGCGCGCCCTGCAGATCGCCGTTGGCATCGCGGCTGATCTTGTCCGACACGGCCAGGGTGGTTTCGCGCTGGCTCAACTGCTTCAACCGGGCCTGCTGGTCGGCCAGCTGCCGCTCCGCACTGCGCATGCGCGCCGTCGCGTCGGCCAGGCTGGGGGCGGCGCGAATGCCCGCCCACTGCCAGATCAGTCCCAGCGACAGCAACCAGATCGCCCCGACCGCGACGGCCCACGGCCAGCGGCGCGTGTTCCGGCGTTGCACGATCTGGTAGCGGGAAGGGGTCGCGGGCATCGGGGGATTTCCGGGGGGTATTCAATACTGGGGGAAAGCCCGGGAAAGGATTTCTCCTACCCAAGGCCGACACGCCTCCGGCGACACCCGATCCAGCTCAGGTAGCGCCCGGGCAACGGGCCTATACTCGGTAACGGTAGGACGGCCCCCTGTGACCGTCCGGTGCGGCCCAGTCTAGGTGAATCATTCTCATGTCCGAAGCGCATCTTTTCGTAATTGGGATCCTGTTGGCATGGATGGCCGGGATCCGCGTGTATCTGACTGTGTTCGGACTGGGCGTGGCCGGCGCGCTGGGGTGGCTGGATCTGCCACCCGCGCTGCAAGTCACCCAATCGTGGTGGGTGCTGGGCGCATCGGGCGCGTTGGCGCTGACCGAATTTTTCGCGGACAAGATTCCGGGCGTGGACTCGGGTTGGGACCTGTTGCAGACCCTGGCACGGGTGCCGGCAGGCGCTTTCCTGGCCGCCGCCACGCTATCGCCTGACGGCCAGCTGGGCGCCGGCGCCCTGGCGGCCGGTGCGGGCGTCGCACTGACCAGCCATTTATTGAAAAGCGGTTCGCGCGCCTTGCTCAATACATCGCCCGAGCCCGTCAGCAACTGGACCGCCTCGGTGACCGAGGATGTCGTGGTGGTCGGCGGCTTGTCGCTGGCCTTTGCCCACCCCTGGTTGGCGTTGATATTGGTGGTAGGGGTCAGTGTGGTCCTGGCATTGGCGGTATGGTGGGTCTGGCGCAAACTGTCGCGGGGCCTGCGCAGCCTTATGCGGGGCTCCATGCAGGCCCCCCCGCCCATGGACGGACCGATGGCGGGACCACGGCCATGAACGGCGCCCACAATCTTGTGAACTTCGTCGCATAATGGACCTCATGCTTGGGGAAGCCTGATGTCAGCTATTGAACCCACATCCCGTCCGCAGGACGAGCCTTTACGCTCCCGACTGCGCGCCGAAAAGCCACCGTCGCATTACTGGCGTCGCTGGACCGAGGACGCGCCTGTCGAGGAGCCGGCGACTACCCTCGCCGCCAAAGAGGCTCCAGTCCCTGAATCGGACGCAGCCGACGAGAACATCGCCACTATGCCCGCCGCCGCCAAAGACACGCACAAACAAGAAACCGGCGAAGCCCCCTTCCGGATACTGATCGTGGAAGACGATCGCGGACAGGCGCTGTTCGCCCAGAGCGTGCTGCATGGCGCAGGCATGCAGGCCGAAGTGGAGATGACGCCGGACGCGGTGATCGAGGCGATCGAGCGTTTCAAGCCCGACCTGGTGCTGATGGACCTGCATATGCCGGGACGTGACGGCATGTCGCTGACCATGCAGATCCGCCAGCGCCCGGAGCTGTTGCACCTGCCCATCGTGTTCCTGACCGGCGATCCGGATCCGGAGCGCGAGTACGAAGTTCTGGAAAGCGGCGCCGATGATTTCCTCACCAAACCCATCCGTCCGCGCCATCTCATTGCAGCGGTGTCCAACCGCATCCAGCGCGCGCGCCAGCGCACGCCGTTGGCCACTGTGCCGCAGCTGACCCTGAACCCCGAAACGGGCTTGCCCACCCGCGCCTACCTGATGCTGCAACTGGGCAACGCGCTGGAGGAAAAAACGCCAGGCGGTCTGTTCTTCATAGAAATCAGCGGCACCCTGGGCCTGCGGGAGCGTTACGGGTACGCCAACTTCGAAAACCTGATGGCCGCCGCCGGACGCGAGTTGGCGTTGGCCGCCGCGCCGCACGCTCTTGCCAGGCTCAACGACAACAGTTTCCTGGCCCTGGCCAAGGATCTGGACACGGAAAGCATGGCGGCGTTCGCGCGCAAGTTGCGCGAACAGCTGAGCCAGCACGATTTTCCAGTCCGCGCCGACGAAACCCTGCGCCTGGCGGGCGCAGTGGGCTACGCGGAAGTGCCGCACACGTTCTCCGATACCGGCAGCGCACTGGAAGCCACCGAGCGCGCCGCGCTGCTGGCCCGCCAGCAGCCCGAGGGCGTCGCCGCGTACGCGCCGCCCGAGGCCGGTGACGAATCCGGCCTCTCGCTGCTGGACGCGGATCTGGAGCTGGCCTACCAGCCCATCGTCTCGGTCGCCGGCAACAATCTGGCGCAATACCAGGTGTTTTTGCGCATGCGTCAGGCCGACGGCTCGCTGGTGCCCGCGGCGCAGGCCGTACCAGCGGCGGAAATGGCCGGTCGCATTGTCGAGTTGGACCGGCAGGTGATGGAGCGGGTGCTGGACCTGCTGTCCCAATCGCAGAGCGAGGGCCGGCTGCTGCGGCTGTTCGTGTCGCAATCGCCGCGTTCGCTGGCGCGCGAGGCTTTCGCCGACTGGCTGTTGCAAACCATCGCCGAGCGCGGCATCGAAGGCACTTCGCTGATCATCGACCTGCGCCTGGACGATGCTCTGATCCATTCGGTGACGCTGCGGCAGTTCTGCAACCGGCTGATGACCGCGGGCGTGCAGTTCTGTCTGAGTCAGTTCGAACCCGGCCGCGAAGCCGAAGCGCTGCTCACCCAGCTGCCGCTCGGCTACCTGCGCGTAGCCAGCCGCTACGCCACTGCCCACAACGACCCGGCCCTGCGCGACCAGTTGCGCGGGATGATCGATCTGGCCCACCGGATGGGACTGCAAGTGATCGGACAACAGATCGAAGATCCCCAGGCCGCCGCCGCGATGTGGATGGGCGGCGTCGACTTCATACAGGGCAACCTGGTGCAGGCAGTCGGCAGCGATCTGGGCTTCGATTTCCACAACGCGGTCCTCTAGAAATGAGCCGGTTCGGGCGCATGCCCATAGCGCCCTGGCTGGTGCTGGCGGCGATCCTGCTGACCCTGGCCTCGCTGCTGCTGGCCTGGTTCGGCATCGCCGGACCTTGGCCATGGGTGGCCCTGGCGAGCGCCGGCGTGGCCGGGGTCGTCTGCGTGATCGTCGCCTTGCGCATGCGCAGGCTGACCGCCTACTACGAAGGCACCGAAGCGCGCGCGGCGATGGCCGAGTCCGAACGCGACAACCTGCAGCGCGACCTGCATCGCCACGATCGCCTGGAGCAGCAGCTGTTGCTGGCCAAGCAGGCGGCCGAATCGGCGGTGCTGGCCAAGGGTGAATTCCTGGCCACCATGAGCCATGAGATCCGCACGCCGCTCAACGGCATCGTGCCGATGCTGGACCTGCTCTCGCGCGCAGCCCTGCCGCCCGACCAGCGCGACATGCTCAACACCGCCAGCGCCTCCTCGCAGCAGCTGCTTCGCATCGTCGACGACATCCTCGACTACTCCAAGCTGGAAGCGAACAAGCTGGAGCTGGAAATCACCGGCTTCAACCTGCGCGAAGTGCTGGACGGCGTATTGCAGCTGATGCATCGCCCGGCCGAGAACAAGAACATCCGCCTCAACCTGCAATTGGACCCCGCGGTGCGCCTTCCCGTACGCGGCGATCCGGTACGCATGCGCCAGGTGCTCAGCAACCTGATCGGCAATGCGGTGAAATTCACCGAACGCGGCACGGTCACGGTCAATGTGCGCAGACTGGGCGAAACCGCGGCCCAACACCTGCTGCGTTTCGAAGTACGCGACACCGGCATCGGCATCGACGCCGAGGCGCAGACGCGGCTGTTCAGTTCCTTCAGCCAGGCCGACGCCTCCACCACCCGCCTGTACGGCGGCACCGGGTTGGGCCTTGCGATCTGCAAGCGGATCATCGACCTGATGGGCGGACGCATCGGCGTGCATTCCGAACCGGGGCGTGGCTCCACCTTCTGGTTCGAGGTGCCGCTACTCAAGGTAATCGGCGACATGCGCACGCAGGATTCCAGCCTGGAACTCACCCGGGCCATGCTGGTCAGCCCGGAGGCCCGCCTGCGCCAGCGCCTGTCCATTCTGCTGCCCAGCTGGGGCATACAGCTGACCTGCGTGGATACCACACAGGAAGCGTTGGAACGCCTGCGCTCGGTCCAGGCGCCCGGCGCCTTTTCCATCGTCCTGGGCGATCTTTCCTCCATTCGTGCCAGCGCGCGTGCACTGCATCGCGGCGTCACCCGCAACAACGTCGCCGACAAAGTGCGCATGGTCTGGCTGTACGGAGACGAAGAAATTCCCGACGAACTGCGCGATGGCAGCATCTTGCTGCCGCGCCAGTCGCACGGCGCCGATCTGCATGCCGCCCTTTCTTTCGCACCGCCGGCCCTGCAGGCGACGACCGTGGGTTTCGACGAGATTCCGCAGCGCGACGATCTGCTCTCGGCGGAAAAAACACCGGCGCCCGCGAGCCCGGTGGCTTCGGCGCCGTCCGTCGCGGAGGCGCCCAGCGCCAACGATCCGGTCGGCGGGTCGCCCATCGTCACGCGCCTGCTGCTGGTGGAAGACAACCCCGTCAATCTGGCCGTCGGCGAAAAGCTTCTGTCCGTTTTGGGTTACAGCTGCGACATCGCCATCAACGGCCAGATCGCGCTGGAGAAAATGGCGACGGGCCTTTACAGCCTGGTGCTGATGGACTGCCAGATGCCGGTGCTGGACGGTTATTCGGCCACCCGTGAATGGCGCGACCGGGAAGTGCTGCAGGGTTCGACGATGCGCCTGCCGATCGTGGCCATGACCGCCAATGCCATGGCGGGAGACCGGCAACGCTGTCTGGATGCGGGCATGGACGACTATCTGTCGAAACCGGTATCGCGCGAGCAACTGGAAAACTGCCTGCAGCGCTGGTTGCCGGGCCGCGCCAGCTTCGGGCTGCGCGAGGTGGCTCCTCCGTCGGCCGCCCAGGCCGCAACGCCAGCTGCGCCGCAGCCGCGTCCTCCCGCGCCCTCGGTATTCCCGGTGCTCGATCACAGCATGCTGGACGAACTACAGGAAATCGCCGGCGATGAAACCGTGCGCATCATCGGCCTGTTCCTGGAGGACGCGCCGCGGCTGATCGCCCGGCTGGAAGCGGCATCAACCGTTCCCGATCTGGATGCGATGCGCGATGCCGCGCACACCCTCAAGTCCTCCAGCGCCAACGTCGGCGCGATGGCGCTGTCGACTGCGGCCAAGCGCGTGGAGCTGGGCGCGCGCGCGCAGAAACTGGATCGCCCGGCAGTGGCGGTGGCGCTGGTGATCGCCGAATACGCGCGCGCGCGCATGGCCCTGCAAGGCTACATCGCGCAGCTCAATCGCGACTCCGACGCGACCGCTCAGTCCTCGAGCTTGGTCAGCAGATAGTTCGGCTCGCCGATGCGGTCGATGACCGACAGTTGCGTCTCGATCCAGTCGATGTGCTCTTCCTCCGATTCCAGGATATCGGCGAACAGCTGGCGGCTGACGTAGTCGCTGACCGTTTCGCAATGCGCGATGGCCTCGCGCAGCAACGGCAGCGCCTCGTATTCCAGGGCCAGGTCGCATTCCAGCAATTCACGCGGGTTCTCGCCGATGCGCAGCTTGCCCAGCATCTGGAAGTTGGGCAGGCCGTCCAGGAACAGGATGCGCTCGGACAGTTTGTCCGCGTGCTTCATTTCGTCGATGGATTCTTCGTATTCGTGCTTGGCCAGTTCGTGCAGGCCCCAGTTCTTCAGCATCTTGGCGTGAAGGAAGTACTGGTTGATCGCAGTCAGCTCGTTGTAGAGCGCCTTGTTGAGGAATTCGATGACCTTGGCGTCGCCCTTCATGGCCCTGCTCCGGTAATGGGGAAGGCCGGCAGGTTAGCGACTCGCGCAAGGCGATGACGAAACGCGAATCGTGCTCATCTCGCGGCATGAGCCGCCGACGGAACGCAGCGGATCAGGCAGCCTGGGAAATCCCCGCGCCCAGCATCGGCACGGAAAAGGCGCTACGGCGCTCGGGCGCGTGAGCGTCCAGGATGTCGGCGGCCGTTTCCAGGCAGGTACCGCAGGTGGCGCCGCAACCGGTGCGCATGGTCAGCTCGGCCACGCTGCGCACGCCGCTGGCAGCGGCTTCGCGGATCTGGCGGTCGGTGACTCCATTGCAGATGCAGACGTACACGTTCGGCGGATTCCTGGCGGCCCGGAGGGGGCGTGGCCTATTCCATCGCGAATGAGAATGATTGTCAATTCTTGCCGGGACCGCCACTGCCGCCACGTTTGGCTGGCGGTCGGGAAACAGGGCGCGGCCCGCCCAGTTCAGGCAACCAGACGTCGATCAGCATCTGCGGCACCGCATGCACCCCCGCCACCAGGCGGGCGAAGGGGGCCAGATGGCGCAGGGCGCGGGCATAGACCCCGCGCTTGAACATCACCACGTGCTCCATGGGGTACCAGAAGTCCACCCAGCGCCAATGGTCGAATTCGGGGGTTTCGGTCAGGTCCAGGCGTACGTGCGACTCGTCGCCGACCAGCCGCAGCAGGAACCAGACCTGCTTCTGGCCGATGCAGACGTGGCGTTCGTTGTGGCGCACGGCGCGGTGCGGCAGCCGGTAGCGCAGCCAGCCTGGGGTGGCGCCCAGAATCTCGACATGCTCTGGCAGCAGGCCGGTTTCCTCGCGCAATTCGCGGTACATGGCCTCAACCGGCGTCTCATCGGTGTTCATGCCGCCCTGCGGGAACTGCCAGCCGTCCCGGCGCACCCTGCGCGCCCAGAACACCCGCCCATCCGGGCCCATCAACACTATGCCGACATTAGGTCGGTAGCCGTCCGGATCGATCACGATGCGGACTCCTGAAATCTACTGGCTCCGACTGTGCCACGCCCAAGCGGATGTCTCAAGCAAAGCGGTTCTCATTGACAGGCGAGGGTCAGACAGGAAAAATACGCGGTTCAATGCACGGCTATGTAGCTCAGCCGGTTAGAGCACAGCACTCATAATGCTGGGGTCGGTGGTTCGAGTCCACCCATAGCCACCACCATCGAACAAATCGTTGGATCCGGCATTGAGTTGTCTAACCTCGCGTAATTGCGGGGTTTTTTGTGGCCGGAACGCTGCGCTACCCTGGCCGGGGCCCGAACACACCGAGGCCCGAACGATCACCTATCCAGGCATTGGCCGGCTCCACCGCTTCTCCTGCCGACCGTCTGTGGAAGCCGCTCTAACCCGATCGGCGGCTGAACGAAGACAAGGCCTTAACCCGGAACGAACATCGATACGACCGTGTTCCGACGCATCGGCGAAAATAATTATTGCCACCGATTCAACCGAACAGGCAGTCCGGCCTTGACCGACGACCCCACCGTAGACGCCGTCCAAACCGAAGGCGGCATGCCGGCCACCGCCTACCCGCGGCTTCTCCGTATTTTCATGGGATCGGCCATTGCCGCTGCCTTGTGCGGTCTTGCAGCCCTGGCAGCGGATGGCTACAGAGGTCTGCACCCTGCTCCGTTCCTCGCACTGGCCACACTATTGGCCATCGCGGCCGCCTGCGCCTTCCTCTCGATGCTGATGGGCCTGCTGACGGAAACGGTCGTTCGTTGGTGGAAACGCCAGGACACAAGCCGCCACTAGCGGAGCGTGCCGCGCCTCTTTATTGAAGGCTGCGGCACTTCGCGAACAGATCGTAAGCGGGCCGATACTCGCGGGTGCTCACCTGCATCAGTCCCAGAATCGAAGGAAACAGATTGTCGTGGCTGGCCGGTTCCGCCGCTTCGCGTCGCAGACAGGCGGTGTCCAGTCTGGCGTCCTTCACCAGTCCCGGCGAGAACCACATCGCCATCGGCACCCGGATCTGTTCCGCCGGGGCGATGGAATAAGGCACGCCGTGCAGAAACAGGCCCTTTTCGCCAAGCGACTCGCCATGATCGGAAACGTAGATCAGGGCCGTGTCGTAATCGGTCCGGGACTCCAGCAGGCTTATGGTCCGGGCGAGGAAATGATCGGTGTACAGCAGCGCGTTATCGTAGGCGTTGACGATGCCCTGGCGTTCGCACTGGCCCAGTTCGGAGTTGTCGCAGGTAGGCGTGAAGCGCGCGAAGCGCGATGGATAACGTTCAAAATAACTGGGACCATGGTTTCCCAACTGATGCAGCACAACCACCTGGTCGCCTTTGGACGGCGAAAGCTGCGCAGCGAGATCCTTGATCAGGATCTCATCCAGGCAACGCTTGCCATTGCACAGGTCCACGTCGCTGGCGTCGGTGAGGCGCTGGATCGGCAACCCATCGCAGACTCCTTTGCAACCGGATTGATTGTCGCGCCATAAGGTGGCAACACCGGCATGGTCCAGCACGTGCAGTAAGGACTGGTGGCTGCGGATTTCCTTTTCGTCGTAGTTGCGGCGGCCGTAGGGAGAGAACATGCAAGGCAGCGATACTTCGGTGCTGGTTCCGCAGGCGCTGACCTGCGAAAAATTGATGAGCCCGTCGACCTTGGCCAGCTCGGGCGTGGTCTGGCGCGCATAGCCGTTCAATCCCCAATTCTGGGCTCGGGCGGTTTCTCCGACTACCAGCACCAGTAATCGTGGTTTGCCGCCGCTGGCGCGCGCAGCCTGCCTGGCGTCGGTTCCGATGGGTAGCAGCGCCCGTTTGGGGCCGAGAGGCGACGCGTGCAACACCTTGAACAAGGCGACCATGTAATTGGCCGGAGTCACCAGGTAACGCACTTCACGATGATTCCGTACCAGCGATGAGATGTCCTGAAAGGATAGCAAGGCGCCGACGGCGGCCATCGCAGCCATCGCCGCCAGAAAAGCGGAACGGATGGCCAGCGCGCGCGGCCAGCTGCGCTTGAGCAGGCGTACGCGCCACAGCGCCACCACGGGAATGAGGGTCAGCGCGAGGGGAATCAGCAGTTGCGGCGAGAGCAGCTCGCTGGATTCCTTGTTGTCGGTATGCAGCACGTTGCGCAGCATGTCGGCGTCCAGATACACACCGTAAGCGCTCATGTAATGGGTGGCGAGCGCAGTGACCAGAAGCAGCACGCTCAGCAGCGGCTTGGCCGTCCAGCGATTGATTACCAGACCCAGCAGCAGCGCATGCAGCGCCGTCACCAGCAGGAACAACGACAACGCCAGCCGCCACTGCTCCAGCGGATGGGCCAGCGCGCCATGCCAGAACGAGCCGTTGCTGAACACTGAAAAAAACACACTGCAAAGCAGGATCAGCGTTTCGCTTCCGAGGGCCGGACGCAATTTCCACCATACCATCGGCCGATCGTCCTCCCGGGCGGCGATCACTTCCGGAGTCGCGATGGCGATGCTCATCGCGCGGCCCGAGCCGGCAATGCGATGCGACGTTGCCCCAGCATCGGCAAGTAGAGCGCCAGCGCGATAAGCCAGCAGATCATCAGCGCCCAGACGTCATGGGAAAGGAAGTGCGCGCCGCGAAGCTGTTGCGCGACCCCGAACATGGCGCCCAAGCCCAATGCGAACCCAAGCCCCCACCAGCGCCAGCGCGGATGCGTGCTCAGGAAGAAAAAATACAGCGCGACCCAGGCGTAGCCGGCGCTGGCGTGGCCGGCGGGAAAGCACTTCGCGTGACCCAATATCGACGGACGATGCATGAACAGCGAGTAGTAATTCTTGTCGCCCCCGTAGCGCAGCAAATCCCAGGGGCAGTCCATATTGGTCCAGCGCTTCAACAAACCGACGGCGGCCGTGGAGAGCGCGGTCGCAAGCAGCAGATAGAGCAGCGGCCGCCGCCATTGCCTCCACTGCGGCAGCAGCAGCGATATCGCGACCATCAGCGCCAAGGTGAACCACAGATCCTTGCTGGCCTGGCGGCCTGCCGCATGCAAAAGATCCTGGGTGACGTACCCGGTCTGCAAACTCCAGGCGTGACCTTCCATCGCATACAAGCGATCCGCGAGCCAGAGATCCCCGTGCAGAACGATCAGCAACAGCGACAGACAGCCGAAAACCGCCAACGGAGCCCACAGATGATTGAAGTAGAACCGCGATCCGGCGCTCGTCCATTCGCGTGCTGGATTGCCGCCCAGTGCGCCGGCGCCAATCGCCAGCCGTGATCGTGGAAAGGGTGAAGGATTCAGGGATTGCATCCGCGCGCGCATGGAACCGATTGGAGCGCATGATTGGAGTTGGCCTGTCGGAGAGCGGTCGGAGCGGAGTTCGCTGGCCGTTAAGAGCACGGATCGGTCAGCTGGGATTCAAGGAGTGTCGCCGTCCTCCTCCTTGAACGCGGGCGTCGTGCAGCCTGGTTTCCACGCGCTACCCGGTACCAGCAACCAGCGATTGCGATTGGATTGGCCGATATCGACTGCTTGCGTGCGGTCCACGCAGGGGCTCAAGGCCTTGTCCAGCACGAACACCCAGCGTCGCGACGGATCTTCCAGCAACCACGGCCCGGCCGCGGCCCACTGGTCCTGCCATGAGTGCTTGAAGCCGAAATCGACCGTGGGCCGATCGCTCTGCAACGCGTTCTGCTCGCGCCAAGCCACCATGCCCAGTTGCGCTTGCGGGCCGATGCGCTGGCTCACCCGCTGCATCAGCTTGCGCGCGGAACTGTCGGCATCCAGCGTGGGCGCCAGGCCAAGGCCGTACACCGCCCACAACAGCGCCGTTACCAGTACGGCCGCCACGCCCACACGCCGCAATCGCGCCCATAGGATCAGGGCCATCGAAATCGCGCCGAAGGCCAGCAACCAGAGCAGGAACATCCGCAGCGTAGCCTCGTCGATATCGCGTTGTGCCGCCAGGCGATGCGCCCATTCGCTCATGCCCAGCAACCCGGACAAAGCCATGGCGCACATCGCCAGGGAAAGAACCAGCAAGTAACCCAACAGGGTCCGCTGCACGCCGACCCGCCGCATCAATCCCTGCATCAAAGGCGCGGCCGCCACGCACAGGGCCGGCAGCATGGGGAAAACGTAGACTTCGCGCTTGCCGGGACTGGCGCTGAAGAACAGCAGGACCAGCGCGCTCCATCCCAGCAGCAGCCAAAAACGCCGATCGCCGCGGCGCAGCCGACGCCACCAGGCTGGCGCCAGCCAGGGCAACAGCAATGCCCCCGGCAGCCACAAAGTCATGATGACTTGTGCGTAGTACCAGAACGGTTGCACATGGTGCCAGGCCCCCGCGTAGCGCTTGCCGGTCTGCTTGAACAGGATCTCGTTGGCATAAGCCTGGAATGAGGGATCGGAACTGTTGTACACCGCCCACAGCATCGGCACGACCCATACGCCCGCACCTGCGACGAAGCACAACGCGCCCAGCAGCCAACGCCATCCATCGCCCGCACGCGACCCGGTGCGCGACGCGTTGCGATCCCGCCATGACAGCGCCGCCCAGGGCAACAACACCAGCACGGGAAGGAAACCCACCCCCTTGGTCACCGTGCCCAGCCCGGCGGCGAACAAACCCAGCCAGGCCAGCGGCCAATGCGGCCCGCGCAACAGATGGCGCAATAACCCGTAGAGCGACAAGGTGGTCATCGCCACCAACACCATATCGATCTGGCCGCGCTTGGCCTGCAAGCCGAACTGCAGGCAAACGAACAAAGCCAGCGCGGCGTACCGCCCTACCCTGTGGTTCCACAGCCGGGCGGCCAGATCGTAGGTCAGCCACAAGGTCAACAAAGCGGCCAGCAGCGAGGGCAGCAGGAAGGCGACCCGCCAGTTGCCGATCGTTTCGTACGCGGCGGCCTGCATCCACATGAACACCGGCGGCTTCTCGGCGTAGAACTCGCTGCCGCGATGCGGGAACAGCCACTGCCCCGACTGCACCATGTCGCGCGCGGCAAGCACGAAGCGCGGCTCGTCCGGCGGTGAAGGATCGCGCATGCCCAAGCCGGCCAGCAGGCTGAGCGCGATCAGCAGCGCCACCCAGGCGAAGGCCGTGCCGGTAGTGCGTGGGCGTGAAATTGGCTGCACGGGCGCGCGTCAGTGCGGGTTGCGGTCGCGCTTCCAGCCCCGGTGCCTGATATCCAGGTACAGGCTGTAGCAAGCGGTGAAGGCGGGGAACAGGTTCTGGACGACGCCTACCGAATCCTGCTTCGCTGAGAACACGAAGTAGCTCAGCGTCATCAGGCTGCCGACGATGCTCATGTACCAGAACAGGCGCGGGATCACCGGCTTGCGCGCCCGCCGCGAGGCGACGAACTGCACCAGCCAGCGCGCGCCGAACATCAATGCACCGACCATGCCGATGACCTTCCACGGAGTCATGTGCAGGCCGGTCCATCCCAGCCAGAGGATTTCCTGGTTCATCGGATGCATGGCCGCCTCAATACTCCCGTGTGCCGGTGTTCTTGTTGCGCCGGATCAGCCAAGCCACGCCGCGCAGATCGCCGATGCCGACCCAGGCGCGTCCCAGATTGTTGTACTTGGAAACCCCGGTCGAACGGCCGCGGTGGCGGACCGGGATGCTGACCGTGCGCCAGCCGGCGCGCTGCATCAGCGCGGGCAGATAACGGTGCATGTGGTCGAAATAAGGGAGATCCAGGAACGCGTCGCGCTCGAACAGTTTGATGCCGCAGCCGGTGTCGGGCGTATCGTCGCGCAGCATGCGCGCGCGGATGGCGTTGGCCCAGCGCGAAGCCCAGCGCTTGCTGGCGCTGTCCTGGCGGTCGACCCGCCAACCCGCGAACAGTTTGACCAGAGCCTCGGCGCGCACCCGCGCGTCCAGCAGCTTGGGAATGTCGGCCGGATCGTTCTGGCCGTCGCCGTCCAGGGTTGCGACCCATGCCGCCCGCGCGGCGCGCACACCGGTGCGGATGGCCGTGCTCTGCCCGCTTTGCAACGCCTGGGACAGCACCCGCAGTTCGGGCACCTGCTGTTTCAGTTCCAGCAGCCTGCGCAGGCTGTCGTCGGTCGAGTGATCGTCGACATAAACGATCTCGAAGGACAGCCGCGGGCGCAACGCCGCCACGATTTCCTGCACCAGCGGAGCGATGTTGTCGCATTCGTTGAATACGGGCACGACAACGGAGAGTTCGGGAGTCTGGGACGGATTCATGCGGTCATTGGATCGGGCCGGCCATGGCGATCTTCCGGCGTATTAACCCATACGCCGGTGCAATTCGGACATGAACTTCGAAACCCCTCTAGAGGATGCCGGCAAGGTTGGAAAAGAAGATGTCGGAATTACGTCAGAATACCGTTATCAAGGCGTTAACCATTCAGCCCGGAAATATCCGCTTTGACACCGCGCACAGGATACTGGGAGCATCGTCGGCCGCGCCGGACTTGCGCCCGCCCCTTGGAACCCACATGCGCCTGCTGGTGATCGAAGACAACCGAAGCCTGGTCGCAAACCTGTTCGAGTATTTCGAAGCTCGCGGCCACACTCTGGACGCGGCGCCCGACGGCGTCACCGGCCTGCACTTGGCCACCACCCAGACCTATGACGTCGTGGTTCTGGATTGGATGCTGCCGCGCATGGATGGCCGCGAGGTATTGCAACGCCTTCGCGCCGATGCCAACGCCGCCACCCCGGTCATCATGCTGACCGCCCGCGACGAGCTTCCCGACAAGATCGCCGGTTTTCGCGCCGGCGCCGACGATTACCTGACCAAGCCGTTCGCCCTGCCCGAGCTGGAAGTGCGTATCGAAGCGCTGATCGCACGCGTGGCCGGCCGCGGCCGCAACCGGATACTGGAGGTCGAGGATCTGCGCCTGGACATGGCCACGCTGGAAGCCACCCGTGCCGGGCAGCCGCTGCATCTGTATCCGGCATGCCGCAAATTGCTGGAAACGCTGATGCAGGCAAGCCCCGCTGCGGTGAGCCGCGAGCGATTGGAGCATGTGCTGTGGGGCGACGACCCGCCCGATGGCGACATGCTTCGTTCGCACATCTACGAACTGAGGCGCAGCGTCGACGGTCCCTTCCCGCTCAAGCTGATCCATACCCTGCCACGGGTCGGCTACAGGCTGGCGGCCGTCGCGCGGGAGCACCTGGATGCGATCTAGGCCGCTGCTGAAGCACCGTATCCTGCAATGGCTTTTCATCTATGCGGTATTGCTGTCGGCCGCCGTGCTGGCGGGCGGTTACATCATCCACGAGCGTGTCGAACACCTGGCCTGGGAATCGCTGCTGCGCTCGGAGCTGGACTACTACGGACAGCGCACCCAGGCCAATGCTGCTTACCGTTGGCGCGATACGGACACGCTGCGCCTGTTCGGTGTGGTTGGCGCTCCGCCGCTACCGGCCGTGCTGGCGCCGTTGGAGCCGGGACTGCACGACGACATGACCCTCGACGGGGTGAACAGCGTGGTGCTGATCGAGCAGATCGACGGAAAGCCGGTGGCGATGGCCCTGAACCTGACCCAGTTCGAGGGCGTCGAGGGCACCATCAGCGCTGCCGTGGCCGCCGGTACGGTTGTCGTGATCCTCATCCTTGGCCTGGCGGTGATGTGGCGGCTGGGGCTGGTGATCCAGCCGCTGGCCATGCTGGCCCACCAGGTCGAAGAACTGAAGCCCGCCCAAGCCGACCAGAAAGTCGTACTGGATGAAGACGCCAGCGCCGAGATGGTGGTCATCGCCGACGCCTTCAACGACTATTTGCGCCGCAACCAGAGCTTCGTGGAACGCGAGCACGCCTTCATCGCCAGCTCGAGCCACGAGTTGCGCACGCCGGTCGCGGTGATCGCCGGGGCGGCGGAGCTGGTATTGGGCGACGCGGAGGTTCCGCCGGCCGCGCGCAACCAGGTGGCGCGCATCCACCGCACCGCGCGCAACGTGGAACAACTGATTTCGTTGCTGCTGACGCTGGCCAAGGATCCTTCGAAGTTAGCGGATTCGAGCGACCACGTGGCGCTGGACCAGTTGTTGCCCGAAATCATGGAAGACCATCGCCACCTGACGCGCGACAAAGACCTGACGCTGGTGCTGGAAAAGATGTATCCCTGCGAAATCGTGGCGCCGGTGACCATCGTGCAAGCGGCGATCGGCAACCTGTTGCGCAACGCCATCGAGAACAGCGACCGCGGCGAGATCCGCATCCGTCTGCAGCCCGGCGCCACCGTGGTGATAGAGGATCCCGGTCATGGCATGTCGCCGGAGGAAATCAGCGAAATCTATGCCCGCATGGCGCGCGGCGGCGGACGCGACGGCGGGGGCATAGGCTTGGACCTGATCTCGCGCTTATGCGAACACCTGGGCTGGAATCTCGAGTTTTCCTCGGTGTCCGGTCGCGGTACGCGCACTACCCTGCGCCTGCGCCCGTAGGTCGGAGCTACGTCCCCGACGCTCGGAGAACTTGGGTGCACGTGCGTCGGGGGCGTAGCCCCGACCTAGCCCGCGCTGGCTTCAACCGCCGCGCGCTTCTTTCGCCAGCCGTTCCGCTTCCTGCTCTTTCGCTTCGCGCGCGCTGCGGTCGCTCTCTCGCATTTCGTACCACATGCCGTTGAGGATGGCGAAACTGGCCGCCAGACTGACGCCAAGTATCCAGGAGAAATACCACATAGTCTTTCCTCAGTAGGAGTTGTGATTCTGTTCCAGGCTTTCCGGGCTGACCTTGCCGCGCAGCACCCGGTACACCCAGCTGGTGTAGAAGAGAATCAAGGGCAGGAACACACAGGCCGCTATCAGCATCACGAACAGGGTCATGTGGCTGGAAGACGAATCCCACAGCGTCAGGCCCGAGGAAGGGTGCGTGGAAGACGGCAGCAGGAACGGAAATATCGCCAGGCCTTCGGTCAGGATGATGCAAGCGATGGCCAGCGCCGAAGCCAGGAACGCCGACAGGCCGCGACCGGCGCGCAGCAGCCATGCGCTCAATAACGCGCCGGCCACGCCCAGCACCGGGAAAATCCAGGTCCAGGGCATCGCCCGGTAGTTGGCCATCCAACCGCCCGTGGAAGTGGTGACCTGTTTGAACAAGGGATTGGACGCAGCGGTGGTGTCGGCGACGCCGGCGATGGCGTGGCCGGTGATGCCGAAGGCCACCCAGACGCCGGCCAGCACGAACAGCGCCGCCGTGGCCAGCGCCGCCAGCGAACCGTAGCGGCGCGCGCGCAGTGCCACCGGTCCGTCGGTCTTGATCACCAGCATGGCCGCGCCATGGGCGGTGAGCATGCCCACGCTGACCAAGCCGCACAGCACCGCGAACGGCGACAGCAGGGCGAAGAACCCGCCGGTGTAATAGATGCGCAAGGTCTCGTCGAAATGGAACGGCGCTCCCAGCAGCACGTTGCCCATGGCCACGCCGAACACCAGCGAGGGCACCAGCCCGCCCACGAACAAGCCCCAGTCCCACACCGCGCGCCAGCGCCTGTCTTCCACCTTGCTGCGGAATTTGAAACCGACCGGCCGCAATATCAGCGCGAACAGGATCAGGAACATCGCCAGGTAGAAACCCGAAAAGCTCACTGCGTACAGCGCCGGGAACGCGGCGAAGATCGCGCCGCCGCCGGTGATCAGCCAGACCTGGTTGCCTTCCCATACCGGGCCGACCACGTTCAATACCAAGCGGCGCTCGGCATCGGTGCGCGCCACCGCCGGCAGCAGCGTACCCACGCCCAGGTCGAAGCCGTCCATCACCGCGAAGCCGATCAGCAGAACGCCCAGCAGCAGCCACCAGATCAGACGCAGGGTTTCGTAGTCGAGGGGAATTGTGTCCATGCCGCTCTCCTGTCAGACCGCGGGGGAAGCAACAGCCGCGAGCGGCGCGCCTTCCTGGTTGGGGCGTCGCTCGCCGCCGGGCATATCGTCGGGTCCTTTCAGGATTACTTTGCGCAGCAGATAGACGTCCACCACCGCCAACGAGGTGTAGATCACCACGAAACCGATGAGCGAAATGACGATCTGGTGCAGCTTCAGGCCCGAGGCCGCCAGGAAAGTCGGCAGCACGCCGTCGATGATCCACGGCTGGCGTCCGAATTCGGCGATCAGCCAGCCCGCCTCGATCGCCAGCCACGGCAGCGGCAGGCTGTACAGCGCCAGCTTCAGGAACCAGCGGTACTTGTCCAGCTTCCGCACGGTCGCCAGCCAGAACGCCAAGGCGAAGAAGGCGATGAAGTAGAAACCCACCCCGGCCATCAGGCGGAAACTCCAGAACAACGGCGCCACGCGCGGAATGGTATCGGACGCGGCCTTGGCGATTTCCTGCTCGGTGGCGTTGCCGATGTCCTCGCGGTAGCGTTTCAGCAGCAGCGCGTAACCCATGTCGCGCCAGTGCAGGTCGAACATGGCCTTGGCGTGCATGTCGCTACGGTCGGCCCGCAACTGCTGCAGGGCCGCGTAGGCGACCTGGCCGTTACGGATGCGCTCCTCGGCGCGTTCCACCAGCTCATCGATGCCCGGAATCTCGGTGTTGAACGAGCGGGTGCCGATCAGACCCATGACCCAGGGGATGTGCAGTGCGTACTGGTTGGTGCGTGTTTCCTGATCGGGAATGGCGAAAGCGTTGAAGCCAGCCGGCGCGGGCTCGGTCTCCCACATCGCCTCGATCGCCGCCAGTTTCATCTTCTGGTTCTCGCCGGTGACGTAACCGCTCTCGTCGCCCAGCACCACCACCGACAGCGACGCCGCCAGCCCGAAACTCGCCGCCACCGCCATCGAACGCTTGGCCAGGTCGATGTGCCGGCCGCGCAGCAGATAAAACGCGCTGATCGACATCACGAACACCGCACCCAGCACGTAGCCGGCGCTCACCGTGTGCACGAACTTGGCCTGCGCCACCGGATTGAACAGCACCGCCATGAAGTCGGTGATCTCCATGCGCATGGTGGCTGGATTGAAGGTGGCCCCGACCGGGTACTGCATCCAGCCGTTGGCGATCAGAATCCACAACGCCGAGAAATTCGTACCCAGCGCGACCAGCCAGGTCACCATCAGGTGCTTTACCTTCGACAGCTTGTCCCAGCCGAAGAAGAACAGGCCGACGAAGGTGGCTTCCAGGAAGAACGCCATCAGGCCTTCGATGGCCAGCGGCGCACCGAAAATGTCGCCGACATACTGGCTGTAATAGGACCAGTTCATGCCGAACTGGAATTCCATGACGATGCCGGTGGCCACGCCCATGGCGAAGTTGATGCCGAACAGCGTGCCCCAGAACAGGGTCATGCGCCGCCAGATGTCGCGCCCGGTCATCACGTAGACGCTCTCCATGATCGCGATCATGAAGGACAGGCCCAGGGTGAGCGGCACGAACAGGAAGTGGTACATCGCGGTCAGTGCGAACTGCAGGCGCGACAACTCGACTACGGTCATGTCCGGCATGGCGGAAGCTACCCGGTGAAGATGCCGGCATTCTGCACCCCTTGTCCGCCTGCCGCATTGATCTGGATCAAGGTCGGCCGCAAGCGCGAAGCTACAATGCGTTCTTCGGCGCTCCCTGCCCGGAAACTCCACGGTTCGCCTTGATCGCCACCTGCTCCCTACCTAACCTTCCCATATGGAAGCCGTAGCAACGGCCGATGAGGAAGCCTTGGTCCTGCGCCGGGGAAAGATCCGGCGCCTCGATGCATTGGGGCATATCTGCAAAGACCGCCTGCGCATTGCCGGCGCCTGCAATGTACTTGCGGGTTGGCTGCTGGTTCCACAGGCGGCCGCTATCGCCTGGGCCGTGCAAGCGGTGCTGGTGGAGCGCGCCAATCCGCACGGCGCCACAATCGCCTTGAGTGCGCTGCTGGCGCTGGGATTACTGCGCGCCGGCCTGGCCTGGATGGCGCGCGCGCAGGCCGATACAGCGGTGGAAGCCATACGCGTCGATCTGCGCAATGGATTGATCCGTCGTCTGCTGGCGCACGGCCCGCTGTGGTTGCGCCAGCGCCGTAGCGGCGAGCTCGCCGAATTGATGGGCACCCACGCCGACGCGGTGGAAGGTTATTTCGGCGGCTACCTGCTGGCGCGCGCCGAAGTGATGGCGGTGCCGCTGGCCTTGCTGATCGCGGTGTTCTGCGTGGATCGCGTGGTCGGCGCGATCCTGCTGGTGACCTTGCCGCTGATTCCCTTGTTCATGATGCTGGTGGGCTGGGGCGCCGAAGCGGCCAGCCGCCAACAGCTCAAGGCGCTGGCGCGCATGGGCGGTCATTTTGCGGACCGTTTGCGCGGGCTGGGAGTGATCCGTCTGTACGGGCGCGGCGATGCGGAACTGGCGGGCATACGCGAGGCGGCCGAAGGGGTGCGCGTGCGCAGCCTCAAGGTGCTGCGGATCGCCTTCCTGTCTTCGGCGGTGCTGGAATTCTTCGCCTCGCTCAGCGTGGCCATGGTGGCGGTGTATCTGGGCCTGAGCTATCTGGGCATGCTGGATCTGCGCAGCACGCCGCTGAGCCTGGGCACGGGCGTGTTCTGCCTGCTGCTGGCGCCGGAATATTACGCGCCGTTGCGGCGGCTGGCGGCGCATTACCACGACCGCGCCAATGCCTTGGCTGCGCTGGACGAAATAGAAAGCGCCACCGCCGCTGTAGGAGCGGGCCCTGCCCGCGACGCTTTTCCCTCATCCGGGCAAGAAGCGTCGCGGGCAGGGCCCGCTCCTACAGGGACAGAGGACGAGGTAACGGGATCGCTTGTTGCGGAAGACATGACGTTGCGTCCACTCGGCGCCGCACGCAATGTGCTGATCCATCTCTCCTTCCGCCTGGCTGCAGGTGAGCGCCTTGCGCTCGTCGGCCCCAGCGGTTGCGGCAAGAGCACGCTGCTCGACGCACTCGCAGGCTGGCTTCCTATCGCGGCCGGACAGCTGATCGTTCCAGGCAACCTGCGCATCGGCTACGCCTCGCAACGCCCCTACCTCTTCCACGGCAGCATCGCCGACAACCTGCGCATGGCCAATCCGCAGGCCAGCGACGCGCAAGTGCTCGCCGCTGCCGAAGCTGCGCAAGTGATGCGCTTCGCGCGCACTTTGCCGCAAGGGCTGGATACGATGATCGGCGAACGCGGCTTCGGTCTGTCCGGCGGCGAAGCCAGACGCATCGCCTTGGCCCGTGTGTTTCTGCGCGACCCGCAACTGCTGCTGTTGGACGAGCCCACTGCGTTCCTTGATGCGGAAACCGAAGCCGCGCTGCTCGCCGCACTGGCGGAATTCGCGCGCGGACGCAGCCTGGTGCTGGCCACGCACAGTCCCGCCGCCATGCGCATGGCCGGACAGGTATTGCGGTTGCCCGAAGGCGCGATCCTCCCGGCGGAGGATGCGGCGTGAACGTGTTCGCTCTACACGCACGCTCCATCGCGCTGACGATCTTCCTGCTGCTGCTCACGCTGCTGGCGGGCACCGCTTTGCTGGGGCTGGCCGGCCATTTTCTGACCGCCGCCGCACTGGCGGGCGTCACCGCGATGGGTTTCAACTTCTTCGGCCCTTCCGCCGGCATACGCGCGCTGACCTTCGTCCGCATCCTGTCGCGGTACGCCGAAAAACTCGTCGGTCACGACGTGACCCTGCGCCTGGCGCGCGACCTGCGCACGGATTTCTTCCGCAGCGTATTGCCGCTGGCCCCACTGGGATTGGGAAGACACCGCGTGGGCGAATTGCTGGCGCGGCTGGTGGCCGATATCGAAAACGTGGACGGCTTTCTGGTACGTGCGCTGGGCCCGCTACTGGCGTTATCGGGATTGGGGCTGACCGCTATCGTGGTGACGGCATTCCTGTTGCCTTCCGCAGGAATGTTGCTCGCCCTGGTTCTGCTGTCGTTGGGCATCGGCATTCCCTATGTCATCGCTCGCAGCGCAAACCATGTGGAAACCTCGCGAGCGCAAGCGCGCGCGGACTTGCGCACCACCGTGCTGGAAGGACTGGAAGGCGCGACCGATCTGGCCGCCCTGGAAGCCACCGGCGCCTGGATAGAACATATCGATGCAGCCACCGCGCAAGTCGCCCGCTGCGAGCGCGAACGCAAGGCGCGCTTGTCCGCGGGCGTCGCCCTGCATGCGACCGTCGTTGCGGTTTCGCTGCCGGCCATGCTGTGGTTGCTGCTGGACGCCGCGCACGGCGGACGCCTGTCGCCGGCCGCGGCGGGCGGCTTGTTCTTCATGGCCGTTGCGGTCTACGAAGCGGCCGCCGGGATCGGGCTGGCCTGGCAATCGCTGCAGGCCGCGCGCGCTTCGCAGCAGCGCCTTCGGCAAGTTGCGGCGCAAGCACCGCTGGCGGCGGACGCCGCGATGGTCCGGTCAGTTCCCCAGCATGGGGAACTGGAATTCCGGGAAGTCCGCTTCCAATGGCCGGACGACGCGCGCGATATATTGCGGGAAGCGAATCTGCGCATCGCCGCCGGACAACGTGTCGCGCTCAGCGGCGATAGCGGCGCCGGCAAGAGTTCGCTGCTGGCACTGGCGCTGAGACTGTGCGATCCGCAAACCGGGTCGGTGCTTTACGGTGGCGTCGATCTGCGCCACTTCGCCCAGGCCGACTGGCACGCGCAGATCGCCTGGCTGCCGCAGGACGCGCCGGTGTTCGCCGGCAGCGTGCGCGATAACCTGCGAATGGGTGCGCCGGAGGCCGACGATGCGCGCCTATGGCTGGCGCTATCGCAAGTGAAGATGGAAGGCGCGATACGCGCGCTACCGGAGGGACTCGACGCATGGGTCGGCGAGAACGGCGCCACGCTTTCGGCGGGCCAGTCGCGCCGCATCGCGCTCGCGCGCGCATTGCTGCGCGATACGCCGTTGTTGCTGCTGGACGAACCCACTGAAGGGCTGGATACCGATACCGCCAACGAACTTCTATTGGATCTGGCGCAGGCAAGCGGTTCGCGCACGGTGCTAATGATCAGCCATGACGAATTGCCGGCGGGGGTGGTGCATGCGAGCTACCGATTGATCGATGGTCACTTGGCGCTCAAAAAATAAAGAACGTCATCCCGGCGAAAGCCGGGACCAACTTTCCGTCGATGTGCGGCTTGGGTCCCGGCTTTCGCCGGGATGACGGCCTTTTTTATATCTCGCGCCCGGTTTGCAGGCTCACGCCCGCGCTTCCGCCAACGCCAGCAAACGCTTGGAATCCAGCAGTTCTATGCGATGCGGATCGCTTGCCGCGATCATCCCGTCCTGGCGCAGCCTGGTGAAGCTCCGGCTTACCGTTTCCACCGTCAGCCCCAGATAGTCGGCGATATCGGCGCGCGTCATCGGCAACACCAACTGGTTGCCGCCCATACCCTGGCGCTGCCGGCGCGCGGCCATATCGAGCAGGAAACCGGCCAAACGTTCCAGCGGCGTCATCCGCGCCAGCGACATCAGGTTGTTGCGAGTCGCATCCAGTTCGATGCAGGCACGTTCCAGCAATTCATGCTCCAGTCCGGGATGGCGCTCGCATAGCTCGCGCATGTCGGTCTGGGCGATGGAGCACAGCACGCTGTCGCTGATCGCTTCGATGGAATGCCGGTAGTGGGAAGCGCCGCTGAAACCGATGAAATCGCCGGGCATCAGGAATCCGGCCACCAACCGGCGGCCGTCCGGCAGCACCCGGATGCGGCGCAGCGCCCCGGAGGTCACGGTGAAGACATAACGCCGCACATCGCCTTCGCGGGCGAGCATCTGCCCGGCTTGCAAGCGGACGTCGCCGGCCAGCGCGTCAAGCGCATCGGCTTGCACGGCCGAAAGCGCATCGCAGACCGCCAGATGGCGCACCAGGCAGCCGCTGCAGGCGTGCGTCCCGACGCGACGCGACGGCGGCGCGACCCGGATCTGGCCGGGAATGCCCTTCTCTCGCGGATTGCGCAGGACGGGCGTGCTCATGTCAGGTGCGGGGTTTCCCGGGCATGCGGCAATGATACTCCTCGCCCTTTCTGAACAAGCCGACGCCGGCGGCGCAAGCATTTGTAGCCGGGATCGGTTACAGTGCGCCCCGTTTGCAAGCGGCCGTCCGTTTCCCTTCGGGATCGCCGGCGCCTCAGGTCCCTTTCGTGGACCGATGCGCCCGCCCCCACTCCGACGCCATTCGCCTTGCAGATACGGCCCCGCCGCTTTGGCGCCGGCCGCATTCATTTCTCGCAGCGCGGTTCATCGGGAACGCTTCGGGCAATACCTCGATCCTCACCGGCCTTTTGCCGTCCGCGCTTTGCGTGGACGACCGGGACCGTTTCGATCGGAATACTGGAGCTTCATCGAATGTCTTTTGAAAACCTCGGGCTTTCGCCCTTCCTGCTGCGTGCCCTGAAAGAACAGGGTTACGAGACGCCCACCCCCATCCAGACCCAGGCCATTCCGCTGGCCCTGGCCGGCCACGACCTGATGGCCGGCGCGCAGACCGGCACCGGCAAGACCGCCGCGTTCGGCCTGCCGCTGCTGCAGCACCTGGGCACTTCGCCGCAGGCCGTGAACGGCCCGCGCAAGCCGCGCGCGCTGATCCTGGCCCCGACCCGCGAGCTGGCCGTGCAGGTGCACGACAGCCTGCGCGATTACAGCAAGTACCTGCGCATCCCCAGCACCACCATCTACGGCGGCGCCGGCATGGGCCCGCAGCAGGACGCGCTGCGTCGCGGCGTGGACCTGATCGTGGCCACCCCCGGCCGTCTGATCGACCATATGGACCGCCGCAACGTGGATCTGTCCGGCATTGAAGTGCTGGTACTGGACGAAGCCGACCGCATGCTCGACATGGGCTTCCTGCCGGCGATCAAGCGCATTCTGGCCAAGCTGCCCAAGCAGAACCGGCAGACCTTGTTGTTCTCGGCGACCTTCGTCGACAGCATCAAGCAGCTGGCGCAGGAGTTCATGGTCGAACCGAAGCACATCCAGGTCACCCCCAGCAACACCGTAGCCGACACCATCGCCCACCGCGTGCATCCGGTCGACGGCACCCGCAAGCGCGAGCTGCTGCTGCACATCCTGGCCGCCGATTCGCGCAAGCAGACGCTGGTATTCGGCCGCACCAAGCACGGCTGCGACAAGCTGACCAAGTTCCTGGAACAATCCGGCATCAAGGCCGCGGCGATCCACGGCAACAAGAGCCAGGGCGCTCGCATCCGCGCGTTGAAGGACTTCAAGGCCGGCCGCATCAACGTGCTGGTGGCCACCGACATCGCCGCCCGCGGCATCGACATCGACCAGCTGCCCACGGTGATCAACTTCGATCTGCCGATGGTGGCCGAAGACTACGTGCACCGCATCGGCCGCACCGGCCGCAATGGCTCGCAGGGCGAAGCGATCTCGCTGGTCGCGCAGGACGAAGCCAAGCTGCTGCGCGCGATCACCCGCATGCTCAAGCGCGACGTGGAAATCCGCGACGTGCCCGGTTTCGAGCCGATGCGTCCGATCCGCTGGGGCAACGACAACCCGCCCAACGAGCGTCCGGGCGGCAACAACGCCCCGCGCCGCGCCAACACCGCGCGCCGTCCGCATTCGGATGCGCCGCGTCATGCGCATGCCGGTCCGAAGCAGCGCACCGCCGGCGGCAATCCGGGCAATGGCCAGCGCGACGGCGCGCGCGGTCCCAACCCGTATCGCCAGGGTGCGCGTCCGGCACGTTGATCGACCGATAGCAGTCGCATGAAAAGCCGGCCTTCGGGCCGGCTTTTTTGTATGACAACGTTGGATGTCGCCCACGAAACCAAAAAAAGGAACGTCATCCCGGCGAACGCCGGGACCCAACTATCGGCGAGAAAATGTTCCTGCGTCCGGATCGCGTCAGTCCAGCTTGGGTCCCGGCATTCGCCGGGATGACGACCTTCAAAAATTTCGGCGCAAGCCCGTCATGTTCAGCCCGTTCCCACCTCATACAATGCCTCTCATGGATATCTTCAAAATCTTCACCCTGGAAGCCGCGCACCGGCTTCCCAATGTTCCGCCCGGCCACAAGTGCGCGCGCCTGCACGGGCATTCGTTCCGCATAGAAGTACGCGTGGCGGGCGAACCGGGTCCGGAAACGGGCTGGGTGATGGACTTCGGCGACATCAAGGCCGCATTCCAGCCGCTGTACGACCAGCTGGACCATCACTACCTCAACGACATTGAAGGCCTGGACAACCCGACCAGCGAACGGCTGGCGATCTGGGTCTGGGAACGCCTCAAGCCCGCGCTGCCCGCGCTGAGCGAGATCGTGATCCACGAGACCTGCACCTCAGGCTGCCGCTACCGCGGCTGAGCCTTGTAGGAGCGGGCCCTGCCCGCGACGCTCTTGCCTCAAGATTCCCGGAAAAGCGTCGCGGGCAGGGCCCGCTCCTACAGCCCTCTCTGATACAAGCGCTTGATTCTAAACGGTTACTGACCGTTCGTCGGATTTCCATACGCCTGTTGTTGCATTGCAACAAACAGCTCTGTATGCTGCACCGCAACAAGTCGGTAAAACCCCTTTCAGGAGACATCACCATGTCCGCACAGATCAACGAGCAGTTCACCACCTTCACCCACCAGTTCGCCGCCGCCGCCGCGCGCGCCAACCGTCTGGCCCTGGAAAACGCCGAGACCGTGTTCGGCGTGCAGCTGAAGACCTTCGAAAAGAACGTCGAAGCCACCAGCGCGTTCTTCGGCGAACTGTCGGAAATCCGCGATGTCGAAGCCTACAAGACCGTCTGGCCGAAGGGCCTGCAGATCGCCAAGGAAAACGCCGAGCGCTTCGCCGCTGCCGGCCAGGAAGTGATCGGCCTGACCTTGAAGACCAACGAAGCCCTGGGCCAGCTGGCCAAGAGCCAGTTCGAAGCCGCCAGCGAAACCGCGCAGGCGACCGTTGCCAAGGCAACCAAGGCTGCCAAAGGCAAGTAAGCGGTTCGCAACACCTCGTCGTTTTATTGCGCGGCCCCCTCCCTCCGCGCAACCGACCCGGCAGCCCCCACGCTGCCGGGTTTTTTATTGCGCTATGCGTGTAGGAGCGGCGCAAGCCGCGATGAAGCTCTATCGGTAAGGCTTCATCGCGGCTTACGCCGCTCCTACAAGTTCGTAGGGTTCAGGAAGCCCGAAAGATGTGCGGCTTCCTGCGCCGGATCGTGTGGCAACCTGCCCCAGCATGGCGCGTGCAAGCGCTGGCATAGCATTTCGAAATTCTCGTCCTGCCGTTGCATGTCCGGATCGATATGGTTGGCGATCCAGCCCACCAGTTCGCAGCCATCGGCGGCGATGGCCCGCGCGGTCAGCCGCGCATGGTTGAGGCAGCCCAGCCGCATGCCCACCACCATCACCACCGGCAGACGCAGAAGCCGCACCAGGTCCGCCTGGTCCAGCGTGGCCGACAACGGCGCCGACCATCCGCCGACGCCTTCCACCACCACGGCGTCGGCCAGAGTCCGCAACCTCTGGAAAGCGGAAACCAGTACTTCCGGTTCGACTTCAACGCCCGCCTCGCGCGCGGCGATTTCCGGCGCCAGCGGCAAGGGCAACGCGTAAGGATTCAGATCGGCATAGGCGGGTTGAGGGTCGCTGGCGGCCAGCAAGGCCAGCGCGTCTTCGTTGCGCCATCCGGTTGCGGATCGCTCGCAGCCGCTGGCAACCGGTTTCATTCCCACGGCGCGCAATCCTTGCAACCGCAACGCATGCAACAGCGCGGTGGAAGCGACCGTCTTGCCGATGCCGGTATCGGTGCCGGTGATATAGAAACCGGTCATGCGCGACTCATCGATCGCCATTGGACTTCGGCGACCGTCGCGTTCGCTTCGTATCGACCGTGGAACGACCCTTTACCGGTTTTACCGCCATTCGCCGTTCTCTCTTGATAATGGGCCAATCATAAGGCTCCCAGCACACCCGCTTCGGGTAACGGATAGAATCCAGCCATGTCTTTTGCCACCCAGACCCTGTCCGGCAGCAAGCCGGAGCAGTACGTACAGCTCGTCGCTCAGGCGCGCGCACTGATCCAGGGCGAACCCGACCGTGTGGCCAACGCCGCCAATCTGGCTGCCCTGGTCTATCACGCGCTGCCCGATCTCAACTGGGTCGGCTTCTATTTCTACGATGGCACCGAACTGGTAGTCGGTCCGTTCCAGGGTCTACCCGCGTGCGTGCGCATCGCGCTGGACAAAGGCGTGTGCGGCGCCGCTGCGCGCACCCGCCAGACCCAGCGCGTGGCGGATGTGGAAGCTTTCCCCGGCCATATCGCCTGCGATGCGGCTTCGCGTTCGGAGTTGGTGGTGCCGCTGGTGCACCAGGGCGCGCTGGTCGGCGTGTTCGACCTGGACAGCCCGCGCGTCAACCGTTTCGACGAGGAAGACCAGCAGGGCCTGGAAGCCATCGCCCAGGCCTTCCTGGAATCCCTGCAATGACCGCCGCGCCGCCGATCAAGATGCGCAACATCGGCCCCAAGTCCGCCGCCTGGTTGCGCCAGGTGGGCTTGCGCACCCAGGAAGACATCGCCGCCGCTGGCGCAGTGGATGCCTTCATGCGGGTCAAGCGCGCCGGCTTCCGCCCCAGTCTCAACCTGCTGTACGCACTGGAAGGCGCGCTGGCCGACTGCCATTGGCAGGAAGTGCCCGAAGCACGCCGACAAGTACTGGTGGCCGAATACGAAGCCGCCGCCGCCCTGCTTCCCGCACCACGCGGACGTCCCGCCGCTTCGCCGGTCACCACCACCCACCACGAACAGCAGGACCACGACGCGGCGCCTGGCTTGGATCTGTTCGATTCGCCGGGCGAAGACAGCGGCGAACGCGAAGACTGAGCAGGCACGCTGGGCGTGCCCGCCCGCCGCGCATCGCGTACACTGCGCGCGCTTCAAGGTGACCCCGCGGCACGCGCCAACGGGTTGAAACGGGAAGCCGGTGAGTCGTTCCGACCCAGGTCGCGAACCGCAACTCCGGCGCTGCCCCCGCAACGGTAAGCGAGTCAGCCAGAGCATCAGCCACTGCACGCAGGTGCGGGAAGGCGCCGCGGCCGAAGCCGCACTCCCAGGAGTGCTCTCTTCAACTCGCAAGCCCGGAGACCGGCCTTGGAGTTCACTGGTTGCGATGCGGCGGGCATTGCGGCGGCGGTCCGCGCTGCGGCCTTCCGTTCGTGTTTCCCCCTGCTTGCGACTCCATCACACCATTCCGCGTACGGGTCGTGCGCGGTGGAGAAGTTCGCCATGCAGCACCGTCTTTCGTATTCTTCCGCCCATTCCCCCGCCAGGCATCTTCTCGCCCTGGCCATTGCGCTGGGCCTTCCGTCTCTGGCGCATGCCGAAATCGCCGCCGACGCCACCGATCTGGATGAGATCGTGGTCACCGGCACCCGCACCGATGTGGCCATCGAGGACAGCCTGGTGCCTGCACAGGTGATCGACCGCGAAGAAATCGAACGCACCCAGGCGCGCTCGCTGCCGGAATTGCTGAAAGGCCGTGCGGGCATCAACTTCACCAACCAGGGCGGTGCCGGCAAGCTGACTTCGCTGTTCCTGCGCGGCGCCGAATCGGATCATGTGCTGGTGCTGATCGATGGCATCCGCGTCGGTTCGGCCACCGCCGGCACCACCATGTTCCAGGATCTGCCGGTCGATCAGATCGAACGCATCGAAATCATCCGCGGCCCGCGCTCCAGCCTGTACGGTTCGGAAGCCATCGGCGGCGTGATCCAGATCTTCACCCGCAAGGGCGGCGACGGTTTCTCGCCGCACTTCCGTATCGGCGCGGGCAGCCACAATCTGCGCGAAGCCAGCGCCGGCTTCAGCAATCGCGGCGAGCGCGGCTGGATCAGCGCCGAGGGCGCTTATCAGGAAACCGATGGGATCAATGCCTGCCGTGGTACCGCGATGCCCTCTCCCAACGCGCCTTTCGGCGCGGGCTGCTTCGCTGACGAGCCCGACCGCGATGGCTATCGCAATGTGTCCCTGTCGTTGCGCGGCGGCATCGAGATCACCGACGATGTGGCCGTTGAAGGCCATTTCCTCAACGCCGACGCCGACAACGAGTACGACGGCAGCAACTTCGGCGGCAATGAAACCGAAACCACCCAGCGCGTGGCCGGCAGCAAGCTGACCTGGACGCCTTCGGAGCGGGCCAAAGTCACCGTGCAGGCCGGGCGCACCTGGGACAAGTCCGACGCGTATTTCCGCAAAGCCGGTGCGCGCAGCTACGTCAACACCTTCGACACGCAGCGCGACACCGCATCGGTGCAGGCCGACTTTTCCCTGGGCGAAGGCCAGTTGCTGACCGCCGGTGGCGACTGGCAGCAAGACCAGGTCACCAGCACCACGGCCTTCGCCATCGACAACCGCGACAACACCGGCATGTTCGTCGAATACCAGGGCAGGTTCGGCGCGCACCAGTTGCAGGCCAGCGTGCGCAACGACGACAACGAGCAGTTCGGCAATCACGCCACCGGCAGCGTCGGCTGGGGTATGGCCCTGGGCCACGGCTTCAAGCTCAACGCCAGTTACGGTACCGGCTTCAAGGCGCCCACCTTCAACGACCTGTACTACCCGTTCGGCGGCAACCCGGAGCTGGAGCCCGAGGAATCCAAGAGCTTGAACATAGGCGTCGGCCAATACGCCGAAACCTGGAACTGGACCTTCAACGTGTTCGAGACCCGCATCGATGCGCTGACCGGCTACGACAGTTTCTTCGAGCTGGTACAGGCCGACAAAGCGCGCATCCGTGGTGCGGAACTGACCTTCGCCGCGACACTGGCCGGCTGGGATCTATCCACCCAACTCAGCTATGCCGACTCGCGCGCTACCGCCCGCCTGACCGCCGACGGCGACGAGAATCCCAACCACGACAACCTGCTGCCGCGCCGCGCGCCGCGCACGGGCCGCATCGACGTGGACCGCAGTTTCGGTGACTTCCGTTTCGGCACCACGCTCAACGCGGCCAGCGCGCGCTACGACGACGCCGCCAACAGCGTGCGTGTCGGTGGCTACGCGACGGTGGACCTGCGCTTGGAATACGCGGTGAACGCCGACTGGACGTTGCAGGCGCGCGCCACCAATGTGTTCGATCGGGAATACGAAACGATCGCCTGGTACAACCAGCCCGGCCGCGAGTACGGGTTGAGCCTGCGTTACCAGCCAGCGCGCTGAGTCTGTCGTAGAGCCGAGCTTGCTCGGCTGCTTTTCAACCGTCGGCGGGAGCTGGATGGACGAAAACGTAAGCAAGAGCGATAGCGGAGCAGGATCAAGAGCAAATCCCCCTCGATCCCCCTTTTTCAAAGGGGGAGGCCTGGGGAAGCCTGGGGAGATCCGAAGCCTGGGGAGATCCAAAGCCGCTGACTGCTCCCTCCTTTGAAAAAGGAGGGTTGGGGAGGATTTGCTCTTCGCGGGATAAACCAACTACCGCAATAGCTCCCGCATGTCGTCGATCACCCGCACCCCTTTGACCGCATGCGGATCGAAACCGCGCAGATAGCCGTAGGTCACCAGCGCCATCGGCATCTTCGCCGCCACCGCCGTCTCCACATCGGTGGCCGAATCGCCGACCATCAGGCACTGCGTAACCTGCAGTCCGAAATGATTCACCACGTGCAATAGCGGCACCGCACTGGGCTTGCGCTCGGGCAGGGTGTCGCCGCCGACGATGACTTCGAAATAGCCGCCCAAATCCAGCGCATCCAGCAGCGGACGCACGAAGCGCTCCGGCTTGTTGGTGCACACGGCCACGGCGACACCGCGCTCGCGCAGCGCCTGCAGGGTTTCGACCACGCCCGGATAGACCGTGGGATACAGCAGCAGGCATTCGGCGTAATGGACCATGAAGCCCGGCATCACCTGTTCCAGATCGATTTCCTTTCCGGCATGGGCAAAGGCGCTGGTCACCAGTGCGCGTGCGCCGTCGCCGATCCAGCCGCGGATCACCGCCTCTTCGACGCGCGGCAATGACCAGTCCGTCAGGGTGCGGTTGACCGCCTCGGATATGTCTGAAGCGCTGTCGACCAGGGTGCCGTCCAGATCGAAGACGACCAGCGAATAAGGAAAGTCCAATATCTTCTCCATGTGTAATCATTGATTCGGCAAAAAAATCTTATATCCCGTTCGTGGTGAGCCTGTCAGGAAATCCGTTCGTGGTGAGCCTGTCAGGAAATCCGTTCGTGGTGAGCCTGTCGAACCACGCCCTTGGCGAAATATTCGATGCGCCTTCACTGGAAGACAGCGCGAAAAGCATGGTTCGACAGGCTCACTACGAACGGATTATTGGGCTGGTGTATCACTTTCAGATTCTCCGAACAGCGAACCCTGCAGAATGGTTTCTTCCCGCTCGCGGAAGCCACCCAGCCTCACACCGACCAGACGGTACAAAGTGCCGTCCGGCTGTTCGACGCGATCGCAAAGCGAGAGCGCGATATCGGTGAGGATTTCCAGCGAACTGGGCGGTGTTTCCGGAGTGAAGCTGCGGGTGAGAATGCGGAACCGGGAAGTCTTGAGCTTCAACACCACCGTGCGTCCCACGCGCTCTGTCTTGCGCGAAGCTTCCCAGGTTTTCACCGCCAGGCGGCGGATGGTGGGGGCGAGTTCTTGCAGCGGAATATCGTGCTCGAAGGTGTCTTCTGCCGAGATCGACTGCACCGGCTGATCCGGCTGCACCGGTCGTTCGTCGATGCCGCGCGCGCGCCGGTACAGCGAGGCGCCGAAACTTCCGAAGTGGCGCTGCAGTTCGTCCATCGGATACTCGCGCAGGTCGCCGACCAGCTCGATGCCCAGCGCGGAAAGTTTTCCCTGCATCACTTTGCCCACGCCCGGAATCTTGGCCACCGGCAGCGGCGCCAGGAAGGCTTCCACCTGCTGCGGACGGATCACGAACTGCCCGTCGGGTTTGCGCCAATCCGAGGCGATCTTGGCCAGAAACTTGTTGGGCGCGATGCCGGCCGAGGCCGTGAGCGAAGTTTCCTCGCGAATCTGCCGGCGGATCTCCTCCGCAATGGCGGTGGCGCTGGGGAAATCGGTCTTGGGTTCGGTGACGTCCAGATAGGCTTCGTCCAGCGACAGCGGCTCCACCAGATCGGTATGGCGCAGGAAAATATCGCGGATCTGCTTCGAAGCAGCCTTGTAGCGCACGAAATCCGGCGGCACGAAGATCGCCTGCGGGCACAGGCGTTCGGCACGTACTGCCGGCATCGCCGAACGCACGCCGAACTTGCGCGCTTCGTACGAGGCCGCGCACACCACCGAACGCGCGCCGCGCCAGGCGACGACGACGGGCTTGCCGCGAAGCTCGGGATCGTCGCGTTGTTCGACCGACGCGTAGAAGGCGTCCATGTCGATGTGGAGGATCTTGCGCACGTGCGCATTATGCCCGCGCGGCCAGAACAACCGAACTCGCGCGCAAACAATGAATCGTCATCCCCGCGAAGGCGGGGATGACGACTTCAGGGTTTTGGTTTTGGGATTGGCTTGGCCTGTTTTTGCTCTTCCCTCCCCGTGAGGCGCGGCAAGCAGGTCGGGTAAACCCCGCAAGGGCGGCGCACAGGGATGTGCGCCGTTTCCGGAGGCGCAGGAGGCGCCTTACGGAAATTCCCGGCCTGCTTGCGGACCCCACGGCTTCATCGTGGGGCGCGCCGTTAGAGCCTGCCCCGTACTTGATACGGGGGTGTGTTTCTTTGGTTACTTTCTTTGCACAAGCAAAGAAAGTGACTCGCGCAACGCGCGGCTTTCAACAGCCGAACGGCTGGTCAACGCTCTTTCTTCGAAGCTAAAGCGAAGATCAAGAGCACCCCTCCTCAATCCTCCCCTGCGCTGCGCGCAAGGGAGGAGGCAACGGCAACGTCGCTGGGTCCCCGCCTTCGCGGGGATGACGATCTGACGGATGGCTATCTACCGGTTGATGCTGACAAATCCGCATGCAACAGCCGATGGAACAGATGCTCCCCCGCCTCCCGGCGGATCGACAGGCGTCCGGTGGAATAGGCGCGCGAGTTCAAGCCGCGTTGCACCGATTTGCAGATGGCCATGTCCTCGTCCTGGATGATATTGCCTACGTCGATGCTGGCGCGATTGCGTTCGGCTGCTGCCTCGGACACATCGGCGAAATAGAAATCGAAGATCACCTCGGTGCGGTTCAAGCCCAGCGGCAGCACCAGGTTCACGTCCATTTGTCCTTCGTACCAGTTGACCATGAAATTGGGATGCAGCCAGTAGTACAGCGCACGGTCGCCGCCGCGCACGGATGAGAAATCGGCGTGATCGCCGTCCTTCACCATCGGGCTGGACTGCAGGCAGTGATGCATGCCGTTCTCGATGGTGTAGTTCTTGAAATCGAGGACGCTGTTGAGGCCCTTGTGCAGGTGCGGCACGTGGTAGCCGCCGTCCAGGTAGTTGTCGACGAACACTTTCCAGTTGCAATCGAAGTAGTAATGCCGGCGCTCGAACCAGTGCAGGTCCTGCAACCGCAAGGCCGCGAACTCTTCGATCAGTTGGGCCCCCAGGAATTCCTCAAGCCCCGGGCCCTCCGCATCCAGCCGCACGAACACCCAGTTCTCCCACACCGCAGTGGCCACCGGCGCCAGCCCGTGTGCGCTGCGGTCGAAGTGGCATTCGCTATTGAAGCTGGGCGTGCCCTTCAGCGCGCCTTCCAGGGTGTAGGTCCAGCCGTGATACGGGCAGCGCAGGTTCTTCGCGCAGCCCGCCGCTTCGGTCATCACCGCCGCGGCGTGATGACGGCAGACGTTGAAGAAGCCGCGCAGCACGCCGTCCTCGCCACGCACCACCAGGATGGGTTCGCCGGCGATTTCGCAGGTGACGTAATCGCCGGGGTTGCGCACCTGATCCACGCGCCCGGCCATCTGCCAGGTGCGCGAGAAAGTGGTGTTGCGTTCCAGCGCCGCGATGCCCTGATCGGTGTACCAGGACGCCGGAATGGTACTGGCCTCGGCCAGCGGCAAGGCGGGGTCGTACAGGGCAATCAGGTCTGCAACGCGCTGGGGCATGTCGGACTACCGATGATGGCTGCCCCTACTGTAGCCGACCCGGACGCGTATCCAAGAGCATTCCGTCCCGTCGGAGTTGCAGATCCGATCACCCCAGTTCGCACGGCCGTCGCATTTGCGGCGGATACAGTCTCCGGCGGCGGCCCTGCCCGATGACAGGGATCGCTCAGTGCATCGTGTACGCAGTGGCATCGGCGTGCGCAAAGTGAGGGCCGCGAATCACCGCACTTCGACCCCGCCGACTAGGCCTGCACGGACCCAGCGG
Organism: uncultured Pseudoxanthomonas sp.; assembly: GCA_946479745.1. Next base: position 100,931 of record CAMLGZ010000005.1, read on the forward strand.
CTACCATCGGCCCGACATAGGAGACTGCGCATGACCCAGGGCACCCAGCATTCGGCCGACGATCCACGCAACGCCGATATCCTTATTTCCATCAACGGTACGCTCAAGCACCGCAGCGAGGCGATGGTGTCGGTGTTCGACAGCGGCTTCGTATTCGGCGACGGAGTGTGGGAAGGCTTCCGCGTGCTGGGCGGCCACCCGCTGTTCCTGGATGCGCATCTGGACCGGTTGTACGAAGGAGCCAAAGCGATTCTGCTGGACATCGGCTTGAGCCGCGAGCAACTGACCCGCGCCCTGTACGCCACGCTGGATGCCAACGGCATGCACGGCGATGGCGTACACGTGCGCCTGATGGTTACCCGCGGGGTCAAGAGCACGCCCTACCAGGACCCGCGCGTGACCGTGGGCCCGGCCACGGTGGTCATCATTCCCGAGTACAAGACCGCCTCCACCGACACCGCCGCACGCGGCCTGTCGCTGTACACGGTGCACGTGCGACGCGGCGCGCCGGACGTGCAGGACCCCAAGCTCAATTCGCACAGCAAGCTCAACTGCATCACCGCCTGCATCCAGGCCTACGGTGCCGGTGCGGATGAGGCGTTGATGCTGGATCCGCACGGTTTCGTCGCTACCTGCAACTCGACCCATTTCTTCATCGTGCGCAAGGGAGAGGTGTGGACTTCGACCGGCCAGTACTGTCTGGGCGGCATCACCCGCGCCAATGTCATCACGCTTTGCCGCGACAACGGCATTCCGGTGTTCGAGAAATCCTTCAGCCTCACCGATGTCTACGGCGCCGACGAAGCCTTCGTCACCGGTACGTTCGGCGGTGTGGTGCCGGTGCACACGGTCGATCATCGCAGCATCGGCAACGAAACGCATGGCGACGATGCGCGTGGACCGGTGGTGCAGCGGCTGCAGACGCTTTACCGCGCGTTCGCGGCGGCGGACGCGGCCCGCCGGGTGCGTCCGGCGTGAGCACATCCGCCGCCCATGCGGTGCGGGTGGCGATGTGGTCGGGGCCGCGCAATATTTCCACGGCAATGATGCGGGCGTGGGAAAACCGCGGCGACTGCGCGGTCAGCGACGAACCACTCTATGCGCACTATCTGGATCACACCGGCCTGGACCATCCTGCGCGCGAGGAAGTGATCGCCGATGGCGACCCCGATTGGCGGCGCGTGGTCGATTCGCTGCTGGGCCCGGCGCCCGGCGGCGCGGCGGTGTGGTACCAGAAGCACATGACCCACCATCTGTTGCCGCATATGGATCACGCCTGGATCGCAGGGCTGCGCAATGTGCTGCTGATCCGCGACCCGCGCGAAGTAGTGGCGTCTTACGTCAAGTCGCGCGCAACGGTGACCGCCGACGATACCGGCCTGCCGCAGCAGGTGGCGCTGTACGAAGAGCTGTGTGCGACCGGTTCGCCGCCGCCGATCCTGGATGCGGGGGATTTCCTGCGCGCACCGGAGCCGCATCTACGCGCGCTCTGCGATTGGCTGGGCATCGCCTTCACCGAGCGCATGCTGCACTGGCCCCCGGGCCCTCGCGACAGCGACGGCATCTGGGCGCCGCATTGGTACGCCCACGTATGGGAATCCACGGGTTTCGAAGCGCCTGTGGCGAAGGAAGTCAGCCTTTCGGGTGCGGCAGCAGCCGTTGCGGAGGAGTGCCGGCCGCATTTTGAGCGGCTGCATGCACTACGGATGCGCGTGGGGTGATAGTGCGCGACCCGCGCACGGCTAACGCAACCCCTTCTTGGGACGCTCCACAAACGCACCTGATTCTGCCGCCCGCAAAATGCGTCGGAACGTGGGGCACTGCATATGGCTGGGCGCGGAACAGGCGGCGGCGTGACGCAGGGCATCGCGCATGACGGTGAGGCGGCGGACCGTCCTTTCCAGTTCGTCGGCACGGGTGGCGAGCAACTTGCGATCGATGCTCGGCTGGCCGTCCGGGCCGACCATCGCTGCGATGTCGTCCAGGGATAGGCCGGCCGCGCGTCCCATCGAAATCAGCGCCAGCCGTTCCAGCACGTTGGCGTTGAACTGGCGGCGCAGACCGTGCCTGCCGATGGAGGCGATCAGTCCCTTTTCCTCGTAGAAACGCAAGGTCGAAGCCGGCACCCCGGCGCTTTGGACGACTTCGGAGATATCCAGGCTCTTCAACCGCTTGACCTCAAGTTGACTTGAAGTTGCACAGTGCCGCTTTGGCAACGGGAAGGCAACCGATGGACAAGCAAACCAAAGCGCCGGCACAGCCCGGCGTGGATCAGAAAACGCTCTGGAACGGTCCGGCCGGGCGCGCATGGGTGGAGAACCAGCGACTACTGGACCAGCTGTTCGCGCCGTTCGAAACCTTGCTGGCGGGCGACGATGTGTTGGGCACGGCCACCTGCGTGCTGGACGTGGGCTGCGGCACCGGCGCCACCACCCTTGCCCTGGCGCGACGGCTTGGCGCGCGGGGTGCCTGCGTGGGCGTCGACCTTTCGGAACCCATGATCGCCATGGCGCGGACGCGCGCGGAACAGGAACGGGCCGGCGCACGCTTCTTCGCTGCTGATGCGCAAACCCATGCTTTCGAACACGCGGATTTCGACCTGATCGTTTCGCGCTTCGGCGTGATGTTCTTCGATGACCCGGAGCAGGCCTTCGCCAACTTGCGCCGTTCCGCGCGCGAAGACGCGCGGCTGAACTTCATCGCATGGCGCAGCGCGTCGGAGAATCCCTTCATGACCACTGCCGAAGGCGCCGCCGCGCCGCTGCTGCCCCACCTGCCCGCGCGGCAACCGGGCGCGCCTGGGCAGTTCGCATTCGCCGACCCGGAGCGCGTGCGCGCCCTACTGGCGGAAAGCGGCTGGTCGGACATCGAGGTTCAACCGATCGATGTGGCCTGCGCCATGCCGGAAAACGATCTGGTCCCCTACCTGTCCTGGCTGGGACCGGTGGGCCTGCTGCTGCAGGAAGCGGACGAACCCACGCGGGCGCGGGTCGTCGATACGCTGCGTGCCGCGTTTGCGCCCTACATGCACGGCGGTGAGGTCCGCTTCGATGCCGCTTGCTGGCAGGTTTCCGCACGCGCGCAAGGAGGTACGCAATGAACGGGAAGCTGGACATTGTTTGGTATGCCATTGCGATCGGCGTGGGCGCAACGCTGGTCATGGACCTGTGGATGTCGATCCGAAAGCGGTTGTTCGGCATTCCAGCGCTGGACTACGCCCTGGTGGGCCGCTGGTTCGCCTATCTGGCGCGCGGCAAGTTCCGCCACACCCCGATCGCGGCATCGCTACCGGTGGCTGGCGAACGTGCGATCGGATTGCTGGCGCATCACCTGAGCGGGATTGTTTTTGCGGGTATCCTGCTCGCCGTGTTTGGCGTCCATTGGATCGATCAGCCGATGCTGGTTCCTGCGCTGATCGTCGGCATCGGCAGCGTGGCCGCGCCGTTCCTGCTGATGCAGCCCGGCATGGGCATGGGCCTGGCCGCTCGTCTTGCGCCGCGACCCGTGTTCGCGCGCCTCAACAGCCTGGTTACGCATGCGGTATTCGGCGTTGGCCTGTATGCGGCTGGCTGGATGATGAAAGCGGTGGGCGGGCAGCTGCAGGACTTTTAAGAGCCTGTCCGCGATCACTCAAATTATCCGTGAAACTGGAAAATAGGCTCGTCGTCCCCGCGAAGGCGGGGACGACGAGTCATTTCTTCATATCTTCCGCAGATAAAATATGACGTCTTCCAGCAGGTCGCGAGCAGGGTCTAAGCGTTAATGTTCGGCGAGTGGCGGGCGGGAGCCCACCCTATGGAATCTCAACCCGCCGACCGCCGCGCGTCCACGCTCAGGTCCCCGCTTTCCCGTCGCTTGGTACCGGGCACCAGCATCGGCACCCGCTTGCGATACTCGCTGTACTCCGGCAACGCGGCAACCAGGTCGCGTTCCTCGAACTGGATGGCGATCAGGATGTAGGCGGTGGTCATCAGTGCGAACAACAGGTGGGTGACGGTCATGGTGGGCGTGGCCCAGAAGATGACCAGCCACCCCACATACAAGGGATGGCGCACCCAGCGGTACAGAGTAGGCGTCCTGAACGGCAGGTGGGCGTATGGCCGTCCACGGAACTGCAGCCATACTTGGCGCAGTCCGAACAGATCGAAATGGTTGAGCAGGAAGGTGGTGTACAGCAGCAAGGCCCAGCCGAACGCGTAGGCCGCGTACAAAGCGACGCGTGCGGCCTCGTTCTCCACGCTCCACACCACCCCGCCGATAGGACGCCACAGCCAGAACAGCAGGATCAGCGCCAGGCTGGACAGCAATGTGTAGGTACTACGCTCGGCGGATTCGGGAATGACCCTGGTCCACATGCGCTTGAACGCTGGCCGCGCCATCACGCTGTGCTGCAGCGCGAACAGGGCCAGCAGGCCCAGGTCGATCAGAACGGCGGTGGCGACGCTGGTTTCCCGCGTCGAATCCATGGCCTTGGGCACCCACAGGTTGCCGATGAATCCGATGGCGTACAGGAAAGTGGCGAAGAACACGGCATAGCAAATCACGCCATAAAGCAGGATCAGGGAACGTTTCATCGGCGGCCTCGATGCGATGGCGACAAACGTGCCCCCACCCAGACACGCGCGACGGAAAGTAGAGGCCCCAGCATCGTCCATGCGGCGTACGCGCGGCAGGGGAACAATGTCCCGACATGCGCCTCTTTTGCGTATTCGAAGGATGAACAATGTCCCGGCTACACTCCGGCCCAGTCCCTCCCGGCAGCCGCCCATGCAGCAATCCATCCGCTACCTGACCACCGGCGACGGTGCGCGCCTGGCCTGGGCGTCGATGGGCACGGGCCAGCCGCTGGTGAAGGCAGCCAACTGGCTGAGCCATCTGGAATACGACCTGGAAAGTCCTATCTGGCGTCACTGGGCGCGTTTCTTCGGCAATCACTTCCGTTTCGTGCGTTATGACGAACGCGGTTGCGGCATGACCGGCGGCGATCCGCGCGGGCTGGACCTGGAGCATTGGCTGGGCGATCTGGAAGCGGTGGTGGAGGCTGCGGGAATCGAGCAACCGTTCGCCCTGATGGGCATATCGCAGGGCGCGGCCGCGTGCGTGGCCTATGCGGTCAAGCATCCGCAGCGCGTTTCAAAACTGGTTCTGTACGGCGCCTACGCGCGTGGACCCTACGAGCGCGGCGACGAGGAAAGCGCGCGCCTGTACCACGCCATCGCCGATATCGCACGGGTGGGCTGGGCCAACGAGAACCCGGTATTCCGCCAACTGTTCACCTCGCGCTTCATCCCCGAGGCCACCGAGGCGCAGGTGCAGTGGTTCAACGAACTGGCACGCACCACCACCACCGCCGAGGCCGCCGGTGCGCTGCTCGATTCGCGCGGCCACATCAACATCGTGTCGCTGCTGCAGCGGGTCACCGCGCCCACACTGGTCCTGCACGCACGCCAGGACGGCGTGGTGCCGCTGGAAGAAGGGCGTTTGCTGGCCGCAGGCATTCCGGATTCCCGGTTCGTCGAACTGGAATCGCGCAACCACGTGCTGCTGGAACACGAACCGGCGTGGGAACGTTTCTGCGCCGAAGTGCTGCAGTTCCTCGGCGACGGCTTCGGCGACAGCGATGCGCGGTTGGCGACGCTGACCGCGCGCGAACGCGAGATCGTCGCCGGCCTGGTCGCCGGCCGCAGCAATGCGCAGATCGCCGCGTCGCTGTTCATCAGCGACAAGACCGTGCGCAACGCGCTGACCCGCATCTTCGAAAAACTGGGCGTGCATTCGCGCACCCAGGCCATGGCCCTGCTGCGCGACGCGGATCTTGCACGCTGAAGCGATCTCTACAAGGGCAACGCATTGCAGGAACAGGTATTCGTTCTGTCCGAAGCGAGTGCGCGCAGATATCCCTCCCTCGCCCGGGCTGGGTGCGGCCGGGTTGGACTAAGCGCATTCATTAACCCAAAAACGCCCGGACAGCTTCGACGACAGCCCCTGAGCTTTCCGTAACATCGTTGGGATTATGCTCGGACCCGATCCCGCCAATCCGTCGTTGTGGCACGAAACCGGGAGCGACGGATTACCACGATGTACGCCTGCCGGAACCGGCCATTCGACGTCGAGGCCCTCAAGGTTCCCGTCGGTCTGAATAATGCGTTCGCCAAGCAGCCGCCCTTTGCCTGAGCTGCTCTCTCAACGGCTACGGTCCGGGCACATACGACTTGCCTGTCCGGTTATGGCATAGGCAAGCCGTCTACCGCTTTCAATGCGTCGTTACGCAGAACCAGTCCGTCTGCGTTGACGGCCGCTCCTTCACGACGGATGCCGCTTCTGGCATAAGGTGTTACTCATGAACGAAACCATCACTCCCCGCCGCTTCGTATCGAAGATGGATTCCGATATTCCCAAGCACTGGTTGCCGGGAAACGAAGTCGTCTCTTCCCTCCTCAACGCCTACACCATCCTGGTACCCGCCAACGAGGGCTTTTACGTACGCACCCTGAAGGCCTGCATGCCGGGCCTGCACGACGAGCAACTGCGCGAGCGCTGCACGCAGTTCATCCATCAGGAAGCGCAGCACGGCGTGGCCCATGTGCGCTACTGGGAGAACCTGGACGAACAGGGTTACCGGTTCCGTGCGTTCGAGCGCAACGTGGACAAACTGGTGTTCCGCACCATGGAGAAGGTGGGCCCGCTGTGGTTGCGGGTGTCGCTGGTCAGTTGCGTGGAGCACATCAATGCCTATGTGGGCCACGAATTCCTTTCCCAGGACCTGCTGGCCGACGCCGATCCGAGAATCAAGGACCTGATGGAGTGGCACTTCGCCGAAGAGATCGAGCACCGGCGCGTGGCGTTCGATCTATTGCAGCATTTATCGCCCAGCTATCCGGTCAGGGCGCTTGGGTTCGCGCTGACGGTGGGTTTGTTCTACCTGCTGATGGGCGGCCAGGCGATCGCCCTGCTGCGCCAGGACGGACTGTTATGGCGTAAGAAAACCTGGATGCAGATCCGCTCGCATCTGGGCGCGGGCCATCACATGTTCAAGCGCACGCTGAAGCATTTGCTGGATTACCTGCGGCCCGGCTTCCATCCTTCGCAAATGGCCGACGATGCGATGGCCGAGAAGGTGTTGATGCGACTGGCGGCCACCGCGCCTCCGACGGTCGTCGTCACCCGGCGCGCGCAGCGCGGCGCATGGGAGCAAGCCGCCTGAGCACGCAGCCTGAGCACGCTTCCGTACGCACGGTGTCGCCGGGCTTTGCCTTAGCTATGGAACGTCAAAAGCGTTTCGCGCGTTGCGCGAGTCACTTTCTTTGTCTGTGCAAAGAAAGTAACCAAAGAAACACACCCTAACGTCGCGCCCGGCGATGAAGCTGCCGGGTCCGCAAGCAGGCCGGGAGGTGGGATCAAGAGCAAAAGCTGGCTGCTGATGGATTTGGCGTTTTTTTTTGGCAGCAACCTAAAGTAGAGGCAATGCTTGCCGCCGTTGCCGTTGCCGTTGATTCTCAAAGCCCCGTGAGGCGCGGCATGCGAATTGGGTAAACCCGAAGGGCGGCGCACAAGGATGTGCGCCGTTTCCGTAGGCGCAGGATGCGCCTTACGGAAATTCCCAATTCGCATGCGAACCCAACAGCTTCATCGTTGGGCGCGCCGTAGGGCGGCTTTCTTTTGGTTACTTTTCTTTGCCGTTCAAAGAAAAGTGACTCGCGCTACGCGCGAAACGCTTTTGCTTTGTTCTGACAGATGACACCAAGAGCGCCCCCATCCGCCTTCGGCACCTTCCCCCGTAAACGGGGGAAGGGTTGGCAAATTGAAGTCAGCGCGAAGAGCTCCGGCATCAAGCAGGCTCTTCCCCGCAAGCGGGAGAAGAGCTCTTATTCCACAGTAACGCTCTTGGCCAGATTTCGCGGCTTGTCCACATCGGTGCCGCGCGCCAAAGCCGTGTGGTAGGCCAGCAGCTGCACCGGAATGGTGTGCACGATGGGGCTCAGCACACCGGCATGGCGCGGCGTGCGGATGACGTGCACGCCCTCGGATTCGCTGAAGTTGCTGTCCTGGTCGGTGAACACGAATAGTTCGCCGCCGCGCGCACGCACCTCCTGCATGTTGGATTTCACTTTCTCCAGCAGCTTGTCGTTGGGCGCGATCACCACCACCGGCATTGCCGCATCCACCAGCGCCAGCGGACCGTGCTTGAGCTCGCCGGCCGGATACGCCTCGGCGTGGATATAGGAGATTTCCTTCAACTTCAACGCGCCTTCCAGGGCGATGGGATAGTGCAGGCCGCGGCCCAGGAACAGCGCGTTCTGCTTGCTGGCGAATTTTTCCGCCCATAGCGCGATCTGCGGCTCCAGGTTCAGCGCATGCTGCACGCTGCCGGGCAGGAAGCGCAGCTGTTCCAGGTAGTCGGCTTCATCGGCGGCACTGACATTCCCGCGCAGCTTGCCCAGCACCACGCACAACTGGAACAACGCCGCCAGCTGGGTGGTGAAAGCCTTGGTGGAAGCCACTCCGATCTCGGCCCCGGCGCGCGTGTAGCAGACCAATTCGCTGGCGCGCGGGATTGCGCTTTCCGGCACGTTGCAGATCGACAGCGTGTGCTTGTGGCCCAGGGACTTGGCGTACTTCAGCGCCTCCATCGTGTCCAGGGTTTCGCCGGACTGCGAAATGGTGACGATGAGGTGCTTGGGATTGGCGTACGCGGCGCGGTAGCGGTATTCGCTGGCGATTTCCACCGAACACGGCAGGCCCGCGATGGCCTCCATCCAGTAGCGCGCGGTCAGGCCGGCGTAATAGCTGGTGCCGCAGGCCAGTATCTGCACGCCTTCGATTTCGCGCAGCACCGCGTCGGCGTTCTTGCCGAACAGTTCCGCCGAGAAACCGCCGTCGATCACCGCTTCGATCGTATCGGCAAGGGCGCGCGGTTGTTCATGGATTTCCTTCTGCATGAAATGGCGGTACGGACCCAGCTCCAGCGAAGCCAGCGACACGTCCGATACATGCACTTCGCGTGCGATTTCGGCATTGGCCGCATCGAACACGCGCACGCCGTCGCGGCGGACTTCGGCGGTGTCGCCTTCCTCCAGGAAGATCACCCGGCGGGTGGCCTGCAGAATCGCCGAGACATCGGAGGCGACGAAGTTCTCGCCTTCCCCCAAACCGATCAGCAACGGGCAACCCATGCGCGCGCAGACCATGCGGTCCGGTTCCTTGCGGCTGACCACGGCCAGCGCGTAGGCGCCGGTCAGGTCCTTGACCGCCCGCTGCAGCGCGGCGAGCAGATCGTTGCCTTCCTTCAGATAGTGGTGGATGAGGTGCGCGATGACCTCGGTGTCGGTCTGCGATTCGAACTGGTAGCCCAGCCCGCGCAGGCGTTCGCGCTGCTCCTCGTGGTTTTCGATGATGCCGTTATGGACCAGGGCCACGCCCTGGCTGATGTGCGGGTGGGCGTTGGCTTCGGTGACACCGCCATGGGTGGCCCAGCGCGTATGGCCGATGCCCAGCTGGGCGTGGAAGCCCTCGGCCAGTGCGGCGCTTTCCATCTCGGCCACGCGCCCGGTGCGGCGCACGCGGCGCACGTCGCGTTCTTCGACCACGGCAATGCCGGCCGAGTCGTAACCGCGGTATTCCAGCCGCTTCAGTCCTTCGATGAGTACTGGAACCACATCGCGATCCGCGATCGCGCCAACGATGCCGCACATGTATGACCGTTCCTGTCTTCTGGGTGTCCAGTGTAAACGCCGAAACCGCGGCGGACCGTCCGCACGGACGCCGAAAGTGTCCGCGCGGACACTATGTCCGCCGAATATTTCTTTTTTATTCAACCACTTGCGATTGGCACAACCATTGCTTTGGTTATGACATCCAAGACCTAGCCTACGGACACCCGACCGCCCCATGGAAACCCGCGACCCCTTCCGCATCCGCGACACCTCGGCCCAGGACCATGCGATCAAGCCGGTGGCTTCGGCCCGACGCGATCGCAAGCCCTGGCTGATCGGCGGCATCGCCGGTGCAGCAGTACTGGCGCTGGCGGTGTGGGTGATCGGCGGCTGGATGTCTGGCGGACGCTCGTTCGACGCCTCCCGGGTGCGCGTGGCCGAAGTCACCCGCGGCGACCTGGTGCGGGATATCTCGGCCGACGGCCGGGTCATCGCCGCCAACAGCCCGACCCTGTACGCCATCGCCGGCGGCACGGTCGCCCTCAAGGTGGTGGCGGGCGACGTGGTCAAGAAGGGCCAGGCACTGGCCGAAATCGACAGTCCAGAGCTGCGCAGCAAGCTGGCCCAGGAAGGTTCGACTTTGGCCAGCATGGAAGCCGAAGCCAGCCGCGCCCTCCTGGACGCGCAGATCACCCGCTCCACGGCTTCCAAGTTGCTGGACCAGGCGCAGATCGAACGCACCGCCGCCCAGCGCGACCTGGAACGCTACCAGCGCGCCTACGAAGGCGGCGCCGTCTCGCAGAACGAATACGCCAAGGCGCAGGACGAACTGAAGAAAGCCGACATCGGCCTGGCCGCCGCCCGCAAGGATTCCGGACTGCAGGGCGAAGGCGCCGGCCTGGACTCGCGCAACAAGCGCCTGCTCGCCGACCGCCAGCGCGCGGTGGTCACCGAGCTGCAGCGCCAGGTCGATGCGCTGACCGTGCGCGCACCTTTCGATGGCCAGATCGGCCAGGTGCAGATTCCGCAGGGAACCATCGTCGCCACCAACGGGCCGATCCTGAGCGTGGTCGACCTGAGCCTGTTCGAAGTAGAGATCAAGGTCCCGGAGAGTTTCGCCCGCGACCTGGCCATCGGCATGCCGGCGCAGATCACCAGCAACAGCATCCAATATGCCGCGCAGGTTTCGGCGGTATCGCCGGAAGTGGTCAGCGGCGAGGTCAACGCGCGCCTGCGCTTCGCCCAGGGCAAGCAGCCACCGGGGCTGCGCCAGAATCAGCGCCTGTCCGCACGCATCGTGCTGGATACGCGCCGCAACGTAATGATGGTCGAACGCGGTTCGTTCCTCGAACAGGACGGTGGCCGTTTCGCCTATGTGGTCGATGGCAGCAACGCCGTGCGCCGTCCGATCCAGACCGGCGTCAGCAGCCTGGGCGCGGTGGAAATCGTCTCCGGCCTGCAGCCCGGCGAAAAAATCGTCGTCTCCGGCACCGACCAGTTCGGAGATGCTGAACGCGTGACGATCCACTGACCTGCACATGAGCCCTTCGATTCCAATGCGCATTCCCCTATCCCCATTCGTGGTGAGCTTGTCGAAGATCCCGTTCGTGGTGAGCTTGTCGAACCACGCTCTTGGCATGAAGCCAAAAGACGAAGGCTCTGAAACATCGCGCGAACAGCGTGGTTCGACAAGCTCACCACGAACGGGTTTATTTATTTCGTAGTTCTTCAAACAGATTTTCTTCCGTCTCTCTTCAAGCCCAACAAAGGAAACCCCGATGCTAGACATGCGCCAGGTCACCAAGGTTTACCGCACCGCGATGGTCGAAACGCACGCGCTGCGTTCGCTCGATCTGCATGTGAAGGAAGGCGAGTTCGTCGCCGTCACCGGTCCCTCGGGTTCGGGCAAGACCACTTTCCTCAACATCGCCGGCTTGCTGGAGAATTTCACCGGCGGGGAATTCGTGCTGGACGGCGAAAACGTCAAAGGCCTGTCCGACGATGCGCGCAGCCGCCTGCGCAACCAGAAGATCGGTTTCATCTTCCAGGGCTTCAACCTGATTCCCGACCTCAACCTGTTCGATAACGTCGATGTTCCACTGCGCTACCGCGGCATGCCCGCCAGCGAACGCAAGCAACGCATCGAGGAAGCGCTGGGCCAGGTGGGCCTGGGTTCGCGCATGAAGCATTTCCCGGCCGAACTCTCCGGCGGTCAGCAGCAGCGCGTGGCCATCGCCCGCGCACTGGCCGGCAATCCGCGTCTGCTGCTGGCCGACGAACCGACCGGCAACCTGGACTCGCAGATGGCGCGCGGCGTGCTGGAATTGCTGGAAGACATCAACTCCAAAGGCACCACCATCATCATGGTGACCCACGACCCGGAACTGGCCGCACGCGCGCAGCGCAACGTGCACATTGTGGATGGCATGGCCACCGATCTGTCGATCGAGCCCAGTCTGATCCGCGTGGCGCAGTCCGCCGAAGCCACATTGTAGTAGTAGGGCGGGCACTGCCCGCCTCTGGACCAACCTGTACAAAGCGGCGGGCAGTGCCCGCCCTACGGAGAGAAACATGTTCGGCTACTACTTCAAACTCGCTCTGCGCAGTTTCAAACGCAACAAGGTGCTGACCGCGCTGATGGTGCTGGCGATCGCGCTGGGCATCGGCGCCAGCATGACCACGCTGACCGTGTTCTACGTATTGTCCGGCGATCCGATACCGCAGAAGAGCGGCAAGCTGTTCTATGTGCAGATGGATCCGGCGACGATGGACGGCTACGTCGCGGGCGAAGACCCCCAGAGCCAGATGACGCGCTTCGATTCGGAAGCCTTGCTGCGCGAAAAGCGCGGCGACCGCCAGGCGATGATGTCCGCAGGCGGGCTGGCGATCCAACCCGAGAAACAGGGCATGACCCCGTTCACGGTCGAATCGCGCTATACCTCCAGCGATTTCTTCGACATGTTCGACGTTCCGTTCGCCTATGGCCAGGGCTGGGGGGTGAAGGAGGACGAGGCGCGCGAGCGGGTGGCGGTGATCACCAAGGACCTCAACGACAAGCTGTTCGGCGGCAACAGCGTCGGCAAGAGCATCCGCCTCAACGAGCATGAGTTCCGCATCATCGGCGTGACCGAAAAGTGGCGCCCGACACCGCGCTTCTTCGATCTCACCCAGAGCCACTACGGCGAGGGCGAGGAGGTCTACCTCCCCTTCTCCACTTCGCGTGCGCTTAAATTGGGAAGCAGCGGCGACATGACCTGCTGGGGGGATGATCCGAACGACGACCCCGAAGGTTCCAACGGCCTCAACGCACCCTGTGCGTGGATCCAGTACTGGGTGCAGCTGGACAGCGCGGAGAAGGAAGCGGCCTATCGCCAGTATCTGATCAACTACTCCGATCAGCAGCGCAAAGCCGGTCGCTTCGAACGGCCTACCAAAACGCGACTGAGCGACGTCATGACGTGGCTGGACTACAACAAGGTAGTACCGGGCGACGTGCGTCTGCAGACCTGGCTGGCCTTCGGTTTCCTGCTGGTGTGCCTGTTGAATACGGTGGGGCTGCTGTTGGCCAAGTTCCTGCGCCGCGGCAGCGAGATCGGCGTGCGGCGTGCGCTTGGAGCGTCGCGCCGGGCCATCTTCATGCAATGCCTGGTGGAGGCGGGCACGGTAGGAATCGCAGGCGGAATACTGGGCCTGGGCCTGGCGATGCTGGGCCTTTGGGCAGTACGCCAGCAGCCGTCCGACTATGCCTCGCTGGCGCATCTGAACCCGGCGATGCTGGTGACGACTTTGGTCCTGGCCATCGTCGCCAGCTTGCTGGCGGGGCTGCTGCCTGCCTGGAGCGCGATGCAGGTCACGCCGGCCATCCAGCTCAAATCGCAGTGAATCGAATCGCCATGAATCTTGTCGAAATCACGATATAGAACGGAGAACCACCATGGACATCCGCCCCATTCTTTCCACACTGCTGCGGCACAAGACGGCGGCCGCCCTGATCGTGCTGGAGATCGCGCTGAGCTGCGCCATCGTCTGCAACGCGCTGTTCCTGATCGGCAACCGCCTGGAGCGCATGCAACGCCCTACCGGACTTGCCGAAAGCGAGATCGTGCGCATCCGCGTCAACGGAATTTCCCGAAACGCGGATGCCGCCGCGGTTACCAAAGCCGATCTTGCCGCCTTGCGCGGCATCCCCGGAGTGAAATCCGCCTCTGCAACCCTCCAGGTTCCGTTCGGCGGTTCATCCTGGAACAGTTCGGCAAGGCTGGGCAAAGACCAGAAGATTTCCAACCTCACCCTGTCAACCTATATGGGCGGTCCCGATCTGCTCGATACGCTTGGCCTGAAGCTGGTCGCCGGGCGGCAGTTCCAACAGAATGAATTGCTGGAATGGGAAACGCTGCAGGGACCCGGCTTCAACGGCAACATCCCGGTCGTCCTGATCACCAAAGCGGTGGCGGACAAGCTGTACCCGGGACAGGATCCGATCGGCAAGGGTTTCTATTCGTGGGGCGACGATCCGCACCGCGTGATCGGCGTCATCGATACGCTGGTGCGTCCGAACGACAACGGAGGCCCGACAGCGAACGGGTACTCGGCCATCTTCCCGGTGAACCTGACTTACGAATCAGGCAATACTTACCTGATCCGTGTGGTGGATCCTTCGCGACGCGACGAGATCATGAAGACGGCGCTGAAGATCCTGGAGAGCAGCGGACCCACACGCATCATTCCCGAGGACGATGCGAAGACCTTCGAGACCATGCGCAACGAGTACTACCGCCAGGATCGCGCCATGGCCTGGATGCTGGGCGTGGTGATCGTCGCCCTGCTGGTGGTGACCGCATTGGGCATTGTCGGCCTGGCCAGTTTCTGGGTACAGCAGCGCACCAAGCAGATCGGTGTGCGTCGCGCGCTGGGCGCCACCCGCGGCCAGATCCTGCGCTATTTCCAGACCGAGAATTTCCTGCTGGCCAGCATAGGCATCGTGCTGGGCATGTTGTTCGCCTACGCCATCAACCAGCTGCTGATGGGCAAGTACGAACTGCCGCGCCTGCCGCTGATCTACCTACCGATCGGTGCGCTGCTGTTGTGGCTGCTGGGACAGATCGCGGTCTACGGGCCGGCGCGCAAAGCCGCTTCGGTGCCGCCGGCGGTGGCCACGCGCAGTGCGTGACCCGGCCGGGCAGGGTTGAGGTTCATTGCGGGAGGGGCTGCAGCCCCGGTACTCGAGGACTCAAGGCCTCGGGGGCCGGAGTCCCTCCCGCGTTCTCTCCCGCGTTCCGGAGCGTCGGATTTTTCGGGGTTCATGGTCCGCTGCTTATAGTCGCTACCTCTCCCCGGAGCGCATCGCCATGAACAGAACGAAGATCCTGCCGTTGTCCCTCGCGCTTGCCCTTTCGGCTTGCTTTTCCGCCGCGGCGCAGACGACCGAACCCTCCGCCGATAGCGGTGTGTTCGTGTCCGAAGACACGCTGGACACGTATGTGGGCACCTATGTCGTCTCGCCAGGTTTGGAAATAAAAGTGTGGCGCGAAGGTGAGCGATTGATGCTGCAGGCAACCGGGCAGGCGGCCTGGCCGCTGCAGGGAATCTCGGAGACGGTGTTCCGCGTGCAGGCGGTGGACGCGAAGGTCAGTTTCGGAGTCAACGCTGCGGGCGAGGCGGATCAGGTAGTGCTGTTCATGGATGGGCGCGAGACCAAGGCGATCAGGAAGAGGTAGAGAGTGGGTTGACGCAAGAATGAGGACGCAAGAAGAGTTGGTTGTTGAACCGAAACAATAAAGAACTAGCCCTTCCCCCGCTTGCGGGGGAAGGACTCTCCCGAAGTTGCCTGTCGTCGTTAGAGCCCCAATTCTTCTGATCTTTCGTAGGGAACGCCTCATGATCAAGTTACGCCTACCCCTATTGCTCGCGCTGCTTGCATCCGGGCTGCATACCGCGCCGCTCCAGGCCGCAGAAACCTCTCCCGCCGACGGACAAGCGCCCGCACCTCTGTTCAACGAAATCGCCGCATTGGATACACGTGTATTCGATGCCTTCAATCATTGCGGCGAACCAGGACGACTGGAAGAACACGCAGGCTATTTCTCCCCAGACGTCGAGTTCTACCACGACACTGGTGGTGTCACCTGGACCCGCGACGAGATGATCGCCAATACGAAAAAATACGTATGCGGCCACTTCACCCGCGAACTCATCCCCGGCAGCCTGAAGGTCTACCCGATCAAGGATTTCGGCGCTCTCTCCCAGGGTGTGCACCGCTTCTGCCAGCTCGACAGCGGCAAGTGCGAAGGCGCTGCCGATTTCGCCATCGTCTGGCGACTGCGCGATGGCCAATGGCAGATCACCCGCGTGCTGAGCTACGGTCACCATGCGCTGGCCGATGCGCAATAACGTTACGATGCGCGCCTTGATCCGGAGATCCTGAAACCCGCATGCCCAGCCTGCTGATCATCGACGACAACCCCGCGGTCGCCACCGCGCTCGAAGTGCTGTTCTCGCTGCACGATATCTCCACCCTGCACGCGCAGACGCCGGAGGCGGGGCTGGCGATGCTGCAGAGCGAATCGGTGGATCTGGTGATCCAGGACATGAATTTCACCGAAGACACCACCTCCGGCGACGAAGGCGTGGCGCTGTTCGCGCAGATCCGCGCGCAACACCCGGACCTGCCGGTGATCCTGCTGACTGCCTGGACGCACCTCAGCAGCGCGGTGGAACTGGTCAAGGCCGGCGCCGCCGACTACGTGGCCAAGCCGTGGGACGACCGCAAACTGCTGGCCACCGTCAACAACCTGCTGGAGCTGGCCGAGGCACGCAGCGAGCTGGACCGCCGCCGCAATCGCGAACGGGCGCGCCAGGAACAATTGGCGCAGAAGTACGACCTGCGCGGCGTAGTGTTCGACGATCCGGCCAGCGAGCGCGTGATCGCCCTCGCCTGCCAGGTCGCCCGCTCGGACCTGCCGGTGCTGATCACCGGTCCCAACGGCAGCGGCAAGGAAAAGATCGCCGAGATCGTGCAGGCCAATTCCTCGGTGAAGAACGGCGCGTTCGTGACCTTGAACTGCGGCGCGCTGCCTTCCGAATTGATCGAGGCCGAACTGTTCGGCGCCGATGCCGGCGCCTACACCGGCGCCAACAAGGCGCGCGAGGGGAAATTCGAGGCGGCTGACGGCGGCACCCTGTTCCTGGATGAGATCGGCAACCTGCCGTTGGCCGGCCAGATGAAGCTGTTGCGCGTGCTTGAGACCGGCCGCTTCGAACGCCTGGGTTCCAACCGCGAACGCCACGTCACCGTGCGCGTGATCAGTGCGACCAATGCGGATCTGCCCGCGCTGATCCGCGACGGCAGCTTTCGCGAAGACCTCTATTACCGTCTCAATGCCATCGAGCTGGCGCTGCCGCCGCTGGCCGAACGCCCAGGCGATATCCTGCCACTGGCCGAGAGCTTCCGCCCCGCCGACAAGCCCATCGGCGACAGCGCCCGCAACGCGTTGCTGCGCCATCCCTGGCCCGGCAATGTGCGCGAGCTGCGCAATGTCGTGCAGCGCGCCGGGCTGCTGGCCAGCGGCGACCGCATCGAAGCGGCAGACCTCAATCTGCCCAAGGCCGCGGCGGTGAAACAGGCTTCGGTGACGGAGCCGGACCGCGCCGGGATAGAAGCTGCGCTGACCCGCGCTGGCGGTGTGATCGCGCAGGCCGCCGCCGATCTGGGACTCAGCCGCCAGGCGCTGTACCGGCGCATGGAACGTTTCGGCATCAAACCCCCATGAGCAGGCGACGATGAGACGCCTGACGATCCGCCGCTCCGTCGCTGGCCGGTTGTTCTTCTGGCTGCTGCCTTTGCTGGCGGCCTCCATCGTCTTGCCATTGCTGCTGCTGCAATGGTTGGACGATGTGAAACTGGTGGCGCTGTTGTCCGCGCTGGTGATCGTTCCGCTGGCGGTAGCGGTGGTCCGGCGCGCGTTGGCGCCGTTGAATTCCCTGTTCCGCGCGCTGGCGGGCAGCGTCAATACCTATCGCGATGGCGAGTACAACTCCGGCATCCACTGGCAGGGGAGCGACGATCTGGGCGATCTGGTGCGTTCGCATGCGGAGCTGGGCGAGGTGCTGCGCGACCAACGCCAGGGACTGGTGCAGCGCGAACTGTTGCTGGACACGATGGTGCAGAACACGCCGGTGGCGATGTTGCTGGTGGCCGCGGGCGGCGACGGCGAGCGTCGCGTAGTGTTCGCCAACCTGGCCGCGCGCAAGCTGCTGCACAGCGGCTGGAAACTGGAAGGCCAGCGCTTCGACGATCTGATGTCGGATGCGCCGGTGGAAATGCGCGAGGCCATGCAGCGTGGCGGCGACAGCCTGTTCGCCATCGGCAACGAGGAGGAAGACGAGGAAGAACAGGTCTATCACCTCTCGCGCCGGCATTTTCGCCTCAATGGCCGCAGGCACGAGCTGTTGTTGCTGCGCCTGCTGACCAATGAACTGCGCCGCCAGGAAGTGCAGACCTGGAAGAAGGTCATCCGCGTGATCAGCCACGAGTTGAACAATTCGCTGGCGCCGGTCGCTTCGTTGGCCCATTCCGGCGCGGAGCTGGTGCGGCGCGGACGCAGCGAGCGGCTGGAGGAGATTTTCGGCACCATCGAGGAACGTGCGCGGCATCTGGAAGGGTTCATACGCGGCTATGCGCGTTTCGCCAAGTTGCCGCAGCCACTGTTGAACACGGTGGATTGGACGAACTTCCTGTCCAGTCTGCAACGGCAGATCGGATTCGAGCTGGAAAGCTCCACCGAAGGAATGAGCAGCCGCATCGATCAGGCGCAGATGGAGCAGGCGCTGCTGAATCTGCTGAAGAACGCGCATGAAGCCGGTGGCGAAGGTTCTTCGGTGAGCGTGAAGCTGACTCGCTTGCCGGACTGGCTGCGGATCGAGGTGCTGGACCGCGGCAGCGGCATGAACGAAGCGGTGCTGCAGAACGCGCTGGTGCCGTTCTATTCCACCAAGCGCAACGGCACGGGATTGGGGCTGGCGTTGACACGCGAGATCGTGGAAGCGCATGGCGGCCGGCTGTCGATGCATAACCGCGAGGGTGGTGGGTTGTGCGTGGCGATACAGCTGCCGGATGTTGGGTAACGCAGAGCCGTCTTTTCGCTCTGCTCCGTGAACTATGGAGCAAGGCAAACCTGAAACGGTTCATGGCGACAACCGTGAGCGTCCTTCTCCCTTGATGGGAGAGGGTGGCCGAAGGCCGGGAGAGGGTGCGCCGGGGCCGTGGGCAATGAAACGCTCGTCTTGCGTCAAGTGCGGCGAAGCGAAAGCACGCGTGCTTCGCACGCGCTCCCCTCTCCTGCCCTAACGGGCATCCTCTCCCACAAGGGGAGAGGAGAAAGCAAAGCAACCGCAAAGCCAAGCCGTCAAGAACTACGTGCCTCGAGTCTGCGCTGCATCACCACACGCAACTGCATCGGAAAGCCGAGCATGCGCTCGCGGGCGACAATCTCGGCAAGCTGCACACCCCATTCGTCTTGCGACAGCTCAGCGAATCCACGCCCCGCATAGAAAGGCGCGTTCCAAGGCACGTCACGCAACGTAGTCAAAGTCATTGCGGAGAACCCACGGCCCGCAGCCTCGCTACAGACCGATTCAAGCAGCGCGCTGCCGACTCCACGTCGTCCATGCTCTGGCACCACGTCCATCTCGAACAGATGCGCCTGCCCATCGACCTCGCCGCACAATGCGAAGCCCACCGCCTGTCCATTTAGTTCAGCCACATGCAGAATTCCGTGCGCGATGCCATCCTGTAGGTCCTGCGGCGACAGGCTGTGCATGGCGAAGAGGTCGTACGCGCCATGACCCAGCAATAGCTCGGCAGCGGAGCGTTCGACTTCCAGCAATGCGTCGATGTCCGCTTCGGCCCCTGCGCGAAGGAGTAGATCGGTCATCGCGTTTCAGCGGGGCTGGGAGGCATCGATCCTGGCCATCAGCCACTGCAATCCGGCCAGGTGCCGCTGGTCGTGGCTGCATAGCATGTGCACCAGCCCGCGCACGGTGATCGGCGCGCCGTCGAAAACGGCGGTCCGGTCAAACTGCTCCGCCGTCAGCGACGCGATGGTTTCAAGCGTCTGCGCGCGGGCGGCACGGAATGCGGCGAAGACTTCGGCTGGCTCGGCAGCGGCGTAGCCGCGCTCCACCGCCAGCGTCTCGCCATCGACGTTCTCCAGCACCGGATCGGTTTCTTGCAAGGCGCGCCGGAAGCGTTCGTGGTAGCCGTCCACTTCGATATCGCGCACATGGCAGATCTGCTCGATGGCGCTGAAGGGTTCGCTGGGGATGCCTTCCCATGATTCCGGTTTCCAATTCCTGGTATCTGCAGGTATGACGTCGAAAAAGACTTCCAGCTGCTGCGGGAAAGCAGCGAGCGCGTCGAGGGTGGTTTTGTTCATATCGAATAACATCTAAGTTAAGCCGATCCGCGAAGCGGGTTTGGGTTGAATGAATTGTTAGGCACCCACTCAGCCATTCCCCCAGCTGTTGTTACGGTTGTGCAGGTAGATGTGGACATCTCCACTCCTGTCCCGCGCAACGCCAGCGCTGCCCCACGGATAGCTTGCGTGGGCGCCGTCTGCGGCGCCCAGTTTTTTGACTACCCATCTGGCATGGGCATTAAACAAGTCTTCCGAGGCTCCCTCACCTAATGCCGAAGCAATAATAAAGAAGCAGCTCACCAGCACCCCATCCTCAAATCGCAACTGAATTTCGATGGGTGCGCCATGCTCTGAAATGTGTGCCGTGGCAAAGCGACACTGCACAGTCCCGCGCGGCACATTCGCCGAGTACTCAAACCCAAGCTGGAAGTAGCTCGGAAGGGAATCGGACGTGGTCTCAGGCGAGAGAGAATGCGTTCCCACAGTAACGTTTCCGCTTCTTCGATCAATCGTTATGGTCGTGTCCATGTGGCGCCTAATTAACGCTTCTTCGGCCGCTGCCAACCCTCGAGCGTCTGCTGCCGCGCACGCGTGATGGTCAATTTGTCGGCCGGTGCGTCCTTGCCGATCACCGAGCCGGCACCGATGGTGGCGTTGGCGCCGATGGTCACCGGCGCCACCAGTGCGGAGTTGGAACCGATGAAGGCGCCATCCTCGATGGTGGTGGTGAATTTGTTGATGCCGTCGTAGTTGCAGGTGATGGTGCCCGCACCGATGTTGACCTTGGAACCGATGACCGCATCGCCCAGGTAGGTGAGGTGGTTGGCCTTGCTGCCCACGCCCAGCGTCGCCTTCTTGATTTCCACGAAATTGCCCACGTGCACGCCATCGGCCAGCACCGTGCCCGGGCGCAGGCGTGAATACGGACCGATCTGCGCGGCGCCTTCGCTGACCACGCCATCCAGATCGCAATGCGCGCGCACCAGCGTGCCGGGGCCCAGCTTCACGTCCTTGAGGCGCGTGAACGGACCGATGCTGACGCCGTCGCCCAACTCCACATTGCCTTCCAGAATCACGTCCACGTCGATTTCCACATCGCGCCCCACCGTCACCGTGCCACGCTGGTCGAAACGCGCCGGATCCAGCAGACGTGCCCCCTGCGCGCAGACCGCACGCGCCTGGCGCAGCTGGAAGGCGCGCTCCAGCTGGGCCAGCTGCCAAGGGTCGTTGGCGCCTTCGGCTTCGATGGCTTCGCCCACCAGCACCATCTCGGCGGCGCTGAATTCGGCGGCCGCGGCGGCGAACACGTCGGTGAGGTAGTACTCGCCCTGCGCATTGTCGTTGGACAGGTGCGCCAGCCAGCGCTTCAGCGCGGTGGATTCGGCAGCGATGATGCCGGTATTGATGACGCGGATGCGGCGTTGTTCCTCGTCGGCGTCCTTCTGCTCGACGATGGCGGCGACGCGGCCTTCGGCATCGCGCACGATGCGGCCGTAACCGGTGGGGTCGGCGACATCGGCGACTAGGACGGCCAGCCTTCCCGGCGCTTCCAGCAGACGTTGCAGGGTCTGGCTGCGGATCAGCGGCACGTCGCCGTACAGCACCAGCACGGTGGCCGCATCGGGCACATTGGCCATGGCCTGCTCAACCGCGTGGCCGGTGCCCAGCTGCTGCGCCTGCTGCGCCCATTGCAGGTCGGGCTGGTCGGCGAAGGCGGCTTGCACCTGATCGCCGCCGTGGCCGTGGACCACATGGATACCTGCCGGATTCAACGCGCGCGCGGCGGCGATGACTTGCGCCAGCATCGGTTGCCCGGCGATGGGTTGCAGCACTTTCGGCTTGGCCGAACGCATGCGCTTGCCTTCGCCGGCGGCGAGGATGATGACGTGCAGGGGTCCGGCCATGTGCGCTCCAGCGATTCGGTGTCGTGACCCATTCTAAATCGGCGCGCTGTTAGCATGCGCGCGATGAGTTCGATGCCCTCTTCCCCCTCCACGCCCTCGCAACCGCCCTTTTCTCCCGTTACGGCCCGCTGGCAGCTGGCGTTGCTGTGGGCCGGCGTGCCGCTGTGCGCGCTGGGCTTCTTCCAATATCGATTGTGGGAGCACTGGCATTCGGGCCGTTTCGGCGAATTGCTGGTGCTGGCCGCACTGTCGGCATTGCTGGCGTGGCCGATGCGCCGGTTCGCGCGGTGGTCGTGGGCCACGGCACTGACGCTGCCGTGGGGTCTGGCGCTGGTGTTGTTCGCCGGCCTGATCCCGGTAGCGACGACGCTGGTGCTGGTTGCACTGGCCCTGGCGCTGGGCGGGTTGCTGCTGAAGCGGGAATCGCTGCCCTTGCAGCTTGTCACCGGGCTGGTCCTGCTTGGCGGATCGCTGGCATGGCTGCTGCCGTTGCCAGTGCACTACGCCTGGAGCTATCTGGGCTTGGCCATCGTGATGGTGGCCCTGGCCTGCAATCGCATCCTCCTGTCGCTGCGCAATGCGCGGGGCCAGTGGTGCGATGCGGTGGCCGCGCATCCGCGCGCGGCCGCTCTGGCGGTGCTGGCGTTGGGCCTGGCCAGCACCGGCTGCTGGCTGCCGACCCTGCAGGTGGACGACCTGGGCTATCACCTGCGCCTGCCGTGGGAACTGCTGCAGGACGGCCGCTACACGATGGATGCCGAAACCCACATCTGGGCGCTGGCGCCGTGGCTGGGCGACGTATTGCAGGCGTTTCCGCAGGTCATCGGCGGTGCCGAAGCGCGCGGTCCGGTGAATGCGCTGTGGATCCTGCTCACCGCAGCGGGCGTATGGCGGCTGGCTGCCGAACTGGGCGGCGATGCGCGGGCGCGCTGGGCATCGGTGGCGTTGTACGCCAGCTTGCCGGCGACCGCGGTGCTGGCTGGCAGCATGCAGACCGAGACACCCACGGCCGCACTGCTGGTGTGGCTGGTGGTGCTGATCGTGCGTGCGTCCCCGCAAAACTCTCGGGGACTGTATGCGGGCGCGGTGCTGGTGGGTGGACTGCTTGGCTTGAAACTGGCCGCCGCAGCGATGGCGGTTGTGCTGTTGCCTTGGGCGTTGTGGCGCCATCGCGCAGCGCTACGGCCGGGTGCGTTGCTGCTCGCTGGCGGCCTGTCGTTGGCGGTCGGTATCAGCAGCTATGTCTATGCCGCGGTGCTGACCGGAAACCCGTTTCTGCCGCTGTTCAATGCCTGGTTCCGTTCGCCCTACTTCGCCACTGCAGACTTCGACGACACGCGTTGGCATGCCGGATTCGATGCCTTGCTGCCCTGGCATCTGACTTTCGATACCGGGCGCTATCTGGAAGCATTCGCCGGCGGCGGCGGTTTCGTGCTGGTGGCGCTGGCCGGCGCCTGGATCCTGGCGTTGATCCAGCACAGGACTTCGGCCATCGCTGCGGTGCTGGCGCTGAGCGTGGCCATTCCGCTCATTCCGATGCAGTACCTGCGCTACGCGTTCCCCGCCTGCGTGGCGTTGTTGCCGTTGCTTGCGGTGACCACG
The DNA here is from genome assembly GCA_946479745.1 of uncultured Pseudoxanthomonas sp. The sequence continues at coordinate 124,505 of CAMLGZ010000005.1, forward strand.
GCGCGCGTGGATCCACGGCGCGCCGGTTGGCTGCTGGCGGGCGTATGCGTGCTCAATCTGGCGTTCCAGGCCAATGGCCACTGGATGCTGCGGACCGGCGCGGTGAAGGAAACCGTGTTGGCGCTGGGCGACGATGCAACCTCGTTCAACCACTACGCGCCGGAGCGGATCCTGCTGGCCCGCATGCGCGCCACGCCGGCCAGCGCAGGCAACGTGCTGGCGCTAGATGCGGAGCTACCGCACGCGGCCGAAACGGGCGGGCGTGCACGCACGGTTTCACGCTACGACCCCTCGCTTGCGGCCGCCGCCGCGCTGGCCGACCGCGACGCGACCGGCGCCGCCTGGCAGTCGCTGCTTGAACGCGAGCGCATCGGCGAAGTGCTGCTGCGCAAGGACACGCTCAGTCCCGCGCAGCGCGCAGGCCTGCAACGGGCCGGTGCGGTCGTGCGCGGCGAGCAGGGCCAGGCGCAGTGGTGGACCATCGCGACGGCGGGCCAGCGGCCATGAGCGTACTGCGTCAGGGCCGCTACTACCTGCTGATCGGCGTGCTGCAGTGGCTGCTGGACTGGGGCGTGATGGTCGCGCTGAGCCATGCCGGCATGCGGGTGGAACCTGCCAACGTGGTCGGCCGCATCAGCGGCGCGCTATTGGGGTTCTGGTTGAACGGACGCATCACCTTCACCGGCGAAGAACACCACCTGGGGCGCAAGTCGGTACTGCGCTTCCTGGCCATGTGGCTGATGACGACCGCCGCAAGTACTTGGGCTATCGGGAGCATCGACGATTGGTTCGGCCTGCGCTGGGCGTGGATCGCCAAACCGGCAGTCGAACTTACGCTGGGCGTAATCGGTTTCCTGCTCTCGCGTCACTGGGTCTACAAGCACTGACGCACTGCCCACGCTCTTGTAGAGCCGAGCTTGCTCGGCTGCTCTTTCCCCCAGCGTGCGTTGCGCTTTGCTTGCCAAGCGGATTGCTTCCGCGCGAAAAGCAGCCGAGCAAGCTCGGCTCTACAAAAGCCGAAGCAGGCTCAAAAACGAAAACGCCGGCACTGGGCCGGCGTTTCGGTATTGCGTAGCGCGAAGAACAGCTCAGTGCTTGAGGGTCTTGCGTAGACGCTCCAACGCCTGCAGCTGCACGGTCGCTTCGACCAGCTTCTGCTGGGCTTCGGCCACGTCCATCGCTTCGCCACGGTTGGCCAGCATGCGCTCGGCTTCTTCCATGGCGGCGCGCACGGCGGCTTCGTCGATGTCCTGGGCGCGGATCGCGGTGTCGGCCAGCACGGTGACCACCTGCGGCTGCACTTCCAGGATGCCGCCGCTGATGGCGAAGTCCAGGTGTTCGCCGCTGGGCAGGGTCACCACGACCTTGCCCGGCTTCAGGCGCGTGATCAGCGGCGCATGGCGCGGGGCGATACCCAGCTCGCCCTGCTCGCCGGTGGCCACGACCAGCGTCGCTTCGCCGTGGAAGATTTCCTGCTCGGCGCTGACGATGTCGCAACGGATGGTAGATGCCATGATCAACCTTTGACTGCATAGGGTGGGCTCAAGCCCACCACGGATTATCGCGATGGCGGGCCGGGGCCCGCCCTATGTTGCTTATGCTTTTTCGGCCAGTTTCTTGGCTTTCTCGACCGCTTCTTCGATGCCGCCAACCATGTAGAACGCCTGCTCCGGCAGGTGGTCGTACTCGCCATCGCAGATCGCCTTGAAGCCGCGGATGGTGTCTTTCAGCGACACGTACTTGCCGGGCGAACCGGTGAACACTTCGGCCACGTGGAAGGGCTGGCTGAAGAATCGCTCGATCTTGCGCGCGCGCGACACGGCCTGCTTGTCTTCTTCCGAGAGTTCGTCCATGCCCAGGATGGCGATGATGTCCTTCAGTTCCTTGTACTTCTGCAAGGTGGACTGCACGCGGCGGGCGGTGTCGTAGTGCTCGTGGCCGATCACGTTCGGGTCGAGCTGGCGGCTGGTGGAGTCCAGCGGATCGACGGCCGGGTAGATACCCAGCGCGGCGATGTTGCGGCTCAGCACCACGGTGGCGTCCAAGTGGGCGAAGGTGGTCGCCGGCGACGGGTCGGTCAAGTCGTCCGCGGGCACGTACACGGCCTGGATCGAGGTGATGGAACCGGTCTTGGTGGAAGTGATGCGCTCCTGCAGCACGCCCATTTCTTCGGCCAGGGTGGGCTGGTAGCCCACGGCCGACGGCATGCGGCCGAGCAGCGCGGACACTTCGGTGCCGGCCAGGGTGTAGCGGTAGATGTTGTCGACGAAGAACAGCACGTCGCGGCCCTTGCCGTCGGCGTCTTTTTCGTCGCGGAAGTATTCGGCCATGGTCAGGCCGGTCAGCGCGACGCGCAGGCGGTTGCCCGGCGGCTCGTTCATCTGGCCGTAGACCATCGCCACTTTCGACTCTTTCATGTTGTCGAGCTTGATGACGCCCGCTTCTGCCATCTCGTGGTAGAAGTCGTTGCCTTCGCGGGTACGCTCGCCCACGCCGGCGAACACGGAAAGACCCGCGTGCTCGGTGGCGATGTTGTTGATCAGCTCAAGCATGTTGACGGTCTTGCCGACGCCGGCGCCGCCGAACAGGCCGACCTTGCCGCCCTTGGCGAACGGGCACATCAGGTCGATCACCTTGATGCCGGTTTCCAGCAGGTCGTTGCCCGAGGACTGCTCCGCGTAGGCGGGCGCGGCGCGGTGGATTTCCCAATGCTCGGTCGCTTCGACCGGACCAGCTTCGTCGATCGGCTCGCCCAGCACGTTCATGATGCGGCCCAGGGTGCCCGCGCCGACCGGTACCGACACGGCCTTGCCGGTGTTGGTGGCGATCAGGTTGCGCTTCAGGCCGTCGGTGGAACCGAGCGCGATGGTGCGCACGATGCCGTCGCCCAGCTGCTGCTGCACTTCCAGCGTGATGGCGGTGTTGTCGACCTTCAACGCGTCGTAAATCTTCGGCACCTCGGTGCGCGCGAATTCGACGTCGACGACGGCGCCGATGATCTGAACGATCTTGCCCTGGTTCATTGCTGCAGCCTCTAAGTTATGCATTCTTTGGTGAGAAAGTGGACACGCGCGTCAAACCGCCGCTGCGCCGCCTACGATTTCGGAGATTTCTTGCGTGATGGCCGCCTGACGGGCCTTGTTGTAGACCAGTTGCAGGTCGCCGATCAGTTTGGTCGCGTTGTCGCTGGCAGACTTCATGGCCACCATGCGCGCGGCGTGTTCGGAGGCCACGTTTTCCAGCACGGCCTGGTACACCAGCGACTCGACGTAGCGCGTCAGCACGTGTTCGAGCACGGTGGCGGCGTCGGGTTCGTAGATGTAGTCCCAGTCGTGGTGGGTGATCTGGGTGTCGGCGGCCGGCAGCGGCAGCAGCTGGTCGAACGCCGCGCGCTGGGTCATGGTGTTCACGAAGTCGTTGTAGACCAGGTAAACGCGGTCGACCTTGCCCGATTCGTAAGCGTCCAGCATGACCTTGACCACGCCCACCAGTTGTTCCAGCTGCGGGCGGTCGCCCAGATGGGTAACGCTGGCCAGCATGTTGACCTTGATGCGGCGGAAGAAGGCCGAGGCCTTCTGGCCGATGGTGACCACGTCGACTTCGGCGCCCTTGTCCTGCCACTGGCGTACTTCGCCCAACACCTTGCGGAACAGGTTGTTGTTGAGGCCGCCGGCCAGGCCGCGATCGGAGGACACGATGATGTAGCCGACGCGCTTGATCTCCGCGCGCTCTACCAGGAACGGATGCTGGTATTCGGAATTGGCCTGGGCCAGGTGACCGATGACCTGCTTCATGGCGCGCGCGTACGGACGCGAGGCCTTCATGCGGTCCTGCGCCTTGCGGATTTTCGAGGCCGAGACCATTTCCAGCGCGCGCGTCACCTTGCGGGTGTTCTGCACGCTCTTGATCTTGGTTTTGATTTCTCTGCCGCTTGCCATTCTTGTTTCCTGCATAGGGTGGGCTCAAGCCCACCGTTCGGCACGTGTACGCAATGGTGGGCCGGGGCCCACCCTATGTCTTACCAGCTACCGGTGGTCTTGAACTCGGAGATGCCGTTCTTGAACGCCGCTTCGATCTCGTCGTTCCAATCGCCGCTGGCGTTGATCTTCTCGATCAGCGCGCCTTGGGTATTAGCGAAATGCGCGTGCAGGCCTTCTTCCAGCGCCAGCAGCTTGTTCACCGGCACATCGTCCAGGTAGCCCTCGTTGACCGCGTAGATCGACAGCGCCTGGTTGGCGATGGACATCGGCTCGTACTGCTTCTGCTTCATCAGCTCGGTGACGCGCTGGCCGCGCTCGAGCTGTTTGCGGGTGGCTTCGTCCAGGTCGGAGGCGAACTGCGCGAACGCAGCCAGCTCACGGTACTGGGCCAGCGAGATGCGGATGCCGCCGGACAGCTTCTTGATGATCTTGGTCTGGGCGGCGCCACCGACGCGCGACACCGAGATACCGGCGTTCACCGCGGGACGGATACCGGCGTTGAACAGGTCGGTTTCCAGGAAGATCTGGCCATCGGTAATGGAGATCACGTTGGTCGGCACGAACGCGGACACGTCGCCGGCCTGCGTTTCGATGACCGGCAGCGCGGTCAGCGAACCGGTCTTGCCCTTCACCGCGCCGTTGGTGAACTTCTCCACGTATTCCTCGGACACGCGCGCGGCGCGTTCCAGCAGGCGGCTGTGCAGATAGAACACGTCGCCCGGATACGCTTCGCGGCCTGGCGGACGCTTCAACAGCAGCGAGATCTGACGGTAGGCCACGGCCTGCTTGGACAGATCGTCGTACACGATCAGGGCGTCTTCGCCGCGATCCATGAAGTATTCGCCCATGGTGCAGCCGGAATAGGCGCTGATGTACTGCATCGCGGCCGACTCGGATGCAGTGGCGGCCACGACCACGGTGTGGGCCAGGGCGCCGTTCTCTTCCAGCTTGCGCACCACGTTGGCGACGGACGAAGCCTTCTGGCCGATCGCCACGTACACGCACTTAATGCCGGTGCCTTTCTGATTGATGATGGCGTCGATGGCCAGCGCGGTCTTGCCGGTCTGGCGGTCGCCGATCACCAGCTCGCGCTGGCCGCGGCCGATCGGGATCATGGCGTCGACGGTCTTGTAACCGGTCTGCACCGGCTGCGACACCGACTTGCGCCAGATCACGCCCGGGGCCACGCGTTCCACCGGAGCGGTCATCTTGGCGTCGATCGGGCCCTTGCCGTCGATCGGCTCGCCCAGTGCGTTGACCACGCGGCCCAGCAGTTCGGGGCCGACCGGCACTTCCAGGATGCGGCCGGTGGTCTTGGCCACGTCGCCTTCGCGCAGGTTTTCGTAATCGCCCAGCACCACGGCGCCGACCGAGTCGCGCTCCAGGTTCAGGGCCAGTGCGAAGGTATCGTTGGGCAGTTCGATCATTTCGCCCTGCATCACGTCGGCCAGGCCGAAGATGCGCACGATGCCGTCGGACACGCTGGTCACGGTGCCTTCGTTGCGGGCTTCGGCGGCCAGCTTGACCTTCTCGATCCGGGTCTTGATCAGTTCGCTGATTTCGGAGGGGTTGAGCGTGGTTGCCATTGTTGTTTCCTTGATCGTCCCCGCAGTGTGCGGGATACGGGTTTGATTGTTTTTTTGTGATTCGTGATTGGTGATTCGTGATTCGTAATGAGTGCGCCTGCTCTTACGAATCACGAATCACGAATCACCAATCACGGCTAATTCGCCAACGCGGCCTGCAGCCGCGAGAGCTTGCCTTTCAGCGAGCCGTCGATCACCACGTCGCCCGCATCGATCACCGCGCCGCCGATCAGCGACGCGTCGATCGCGGTGCTGAGTTCGACTTCACGGCCGAAGCGCTTCTTCAGCGCGGCCTTCAACACGTCCAGTTCGCCGGCCGGCAGTTCCGCGGCGGAAGTCACGGTGGCTTTGACCACGCGTTCGGCTTCGGCCTTCAGTTCCTCGTACAGGCCGGAGATTTCCGGCAGCTGCGCCAGCCGGCGGTTTTCCGCCAGCAGGGCCAGGAAACGCGAGAACGATTCACCCGCACCGTCGACCGACAGCAGCGACACCGCTTCAGCATGGGTCAGCTGCGGGTTGAGCAGGAGCATGGCAGCACGCGGATCGGCGGCCACCTGCGCGGCGAAACCGAGCGCACCGGACCATCTGGCGAGCGCATTTTCGTCCTGCGCCATTGAAAAGGCGGCGCGGGCGTACGGACGGGCTAGGGTGAGGGCCTGGCTCATCGATCAGATCTCTGCGGCCAGCTCGTCGAGCAGCGCCTTGTGGGCGTTGGCGTCGATTTCGCGCTTCAGCAGCTTCTCGGCGCCGCTCACGGCCAGCACGGATACCTGCTTGCGCAGATCTTCCTTGGCGCGGGTGCTGGCGGCGTCGATCTCGGCGAGGCCCAACGCCTTCTGGCGGTTGGCTTCGGCGATCGCGTCGTTCTTGGCGGCTTCGACGATCTGGTTGGCGCGGTGATGCGCCTGATCGATGATTTCGTTGGCCTTCGTGCGCGCTTCTTTCAGCGCTTCGTTGACCTTCTCCTGCGCCTGCGCAAGATCCTTCTGGCTGCGGTCGGCCGCGGCCAGTCCTTCGGCGATCTTCTGCTGACGCTCTTCGATGGCCGCGATGATGTGCGGCCAGCCGAACTTCATCACCAGCCAAGCCACCGCGAAGAACGCGAAGCCCTGGACGATGAAAGTGAGGTTGATATCCATTGCGTACTCCAGACGCCGGCGCTAGACGCCGGCGTTAGCCAAGACCGGTTGCCTGATCAGCCCGCGATCGCGGACAGGAACGGGTTGGCGAAGATCAGCAGCAGAGCGATGGCCACGCCGATGATCGGCACCGCGTCCAGCAGGCCGGCGACGATGAACATCTTGGTCTGCAGCATCGGGGTCAGTTCCGGCTGGCGGGCCGAACCTTCCAGGAACTTGCCGCCGAGGATGGCGAAACCGATCGCGGTGCCCAGGGCGCCGAGACCGATCAACAGGCCGGCCGCGATGACCGTGAACTTCGCAATTTCTGCGTAGAGGGCGACATTTTCCATGGTGTTCTCCGTACTACTAGTCAGGTTTGAAAAAGGATGGGATGAAAGGTGAAGCGAAACTTGTCTGTTTAATGGCCTAGTGGCTCTCTGCCGCCATGCTCAGGTACACGACGGTCAGCATCATGAAGATGAAGGCCTGCAGGGTGATGACCAGGATGTGGAAGGCCGTCCACACGAAGCCCGAGATGAACTGCAACGGCGCCATCACGTAGGTCATACCGCTGGAGAACAGCGAGTTCCAGGTCATCAGCGCGATCAGGATGAAGATCAGCTCGCCCGCGTACATGTTGCCGAACAGTCGTAGCGTCAGCGACAACGGGCGCACCAACTCCTCGATCACGCGCAGCAGCAGGTTGGCCGGCGCCAGCAGGATCTTCATCACCGTACCTTCCGCATGGAAAGGCGCGGTGAAGGCCTCGGCGGTGAATTTTCCGATGCCCTTGTGGCTGATGCCGAAGACCTGGATCAGCAGGAACACCATCAGCGACAGGCCAAGGGTGGTGTTGAGGTCGGCGGTCGGAACGATGCGCAGATAGGCGTGGTGCGGGTCGTGGCCGGCCAGTTCGTTGCCCTTGACCCACAAGCCAGGCAACCAGTCCACCGGCAGCATGTCCATGAAGTTCATCAGGAACACCAGACAGAAGATGGTCAGCGCCAGCGGCGCGATCATCTTGCTGCGGCCGTGGAAGGTCTCGCGCACCAGGCCATCGACAAAGCCGACGACCATCTCGACGGCGGTCTGGAACTTGCCCGGAACGCCAGCCGTGGCCTTGCGCGCGGTGCGCAGGAAGAAAAACAGGAACACTGTCGACAACACCAGCGTGATGATCACGCTATCGATATTGATGACCGGGAACTTGCCTTCCCCAACATGCCATTGAAGATGCTTGAGATGGTGCTGGATGTATTCGGTGGACCCGCCACCGGAGGCCGATTCAGCGCTCACGTTCTACCCTGACACTAAAGTTCAAAACCAGTGGGTGCGCGATCAAAGCGATCGCGAGCCCTGCCAGCAGCGGGAGCGGCGCCATGCGCCCAACACCCAATGCCATCGCAAATATCAGTATCACCACCGCCCATTTCAGGCCGGTTGCCAGAAGCAGCCGCAGGAACGCGGACCGCGCCGTAACCACTCCCCCGCCCAGCGCGACATTCGCAGCCAGGGCGCTTCCCAACACCACGCTGGCCCCGCCCAGAAGCGCCGCCAGACAAGCGGACCACCCCTGTACAAGGAAAACCAGCGCCACCAGCACTACGGCGGCCATTTGGTAGGCCACCGCCCGCAATGCCAGTCGCCGGCCCGCAGCGGCGGAATTCAGCACACGCGAAACCCGGTGAGTGGGAAGGGACAAGGCCGTTGAAGGCGCCTCGCCGAGCCGCAAAAGTATAGCAGGCGTTAAATTTCAGCGGCAACCGCCAGAAGCCGTGTTTGCGGCAATCCCGCCTGATTGATGCAGCGAAAGGACGTTGCCGACGCTTGCGCTAAACGATTTCAGCCAATTCGCCTGTTCAGCCGAAAACACCGGAACTTTCTCCAAACGCCTTGGTCAGTCTTTGCACGGTCTGCGCTCAACTTCCTCGTCGATGCTCCGCCGCAGACCTTCCAAAGAAGCCCCGGCCCCGCTGCCGGGGCTTCCTCTTATGAGCCGTCGGCAGCTTTTTCATAGGCATTGCCTATGAATCGGCAAGAAACAATGCGCTGGACTTTGCAATGGCCGCCCCCATAATGAGATTGATTCTCATTTGGTGATTAGCCATGACCAAGACTTTCAGCTTCGCCCTGATCCATTTCACCGTTGCCTTCCTGTTGGGCTGGCTGTTCACGGGCAGTCTGCTGGTGGGTGGTGCGCTGGCGCTGGTCGAGCCCGCCTGCAACACGGTGGTGTTCCACTTCCACGAGAAAGTCTGGAAGCGGATCGAGCGCAGGCGCGCAGAGCGGGCGATGGGACCGCTGCCAGCTTAATCCACTCACTTCAGGCAACTCCCTCAGAAGAGTTTTTTCCTCAAGCCCACGCCCATCGTGGGCCTGTTTGGTGCGCAGCCGTCGCCAGAAAACCGGATTTCCGGTTGCTGGAATCGCACTGGCGTTAACGAGCTGTCGACAACGGGGTTTTTAGGGTTCTCTCCAGGCGATGGATATCCGTCGCCGTTTTCCTCCCCCATGGAGACAACAAGAGATGAAATATCTGGTTCCCATTGCGATCGCAGCCGGGCTTGCCTCGGCTATCGCTTCACCCCGCGCGTGCGCCGCCGACGATGACGACCGCTTCACCCTGAGACTCGGCGGCATGGATGTGGACGCGCAGAGCGAACTCACCGCCGATACCTTTTTCAACGGCACGGAACAACATTTCTCCCAGGACTTCGATTTTGGCGGCAACGAAATCGTTCCGCGCATCGACGGCGTTTTCCGCTTCGGCGAACGCAGCAGATTGGTGTTCGATTACTTCAAATACGACAAGGACCGCGAAGCGACTCTCAACGAGGATTTATCGTTCGACGATGTGACGATCCCGGCAGGCAGCTTTGCCCGCGCCGAAACGGAATTCCAGCTGGCCAGCCTCATGTACGATTATTCGGTGGTCGACACGGACACCATCAGCGTGGGACTGCAGATCGGCGCGGAATGGGCGAAGCTGGAAGGCAAGCTGCATGCCGAGGCCGGCGAGGATGTCTACGACGACAGCTCCAGCGAAGACGGATACGCGCCGGTCGTCGGTGCGCGCGTGACCTTCACTCCAGGCGAAAAATGGCTGGTCAATTTCCAGGGACAGTATCTGGATGCGGACTGGGGCGACTTCGGAGACTATGAAGGCAGCATCACCCGCGCCAATGCGCTGGTGGAGTACCGGCTCACCGAGAACCTGGGCCTCTTCGCCGGCTACGACTGGTTCAAGCTGGATGCGACCAAGAGCGGCAGCGATGGTTCGCTGGGTCTGGACCAGCGCTTCAAGGGACCGATTGCGGGCGTGACGCTGGCGTTCTGATCCGCAGCTGACCGCAACAATACTGGTGCAACCCCTCTCCCGCTTGCGGGAGAGGGTGCCGAAGGCGGGTGAGGGTTGCTTGTCCCGCCGTAGGAGCGACGTAAGTCGCGATGGAGGTATCGCACTCGTTTCGCGGCTTACGTCGCTCCTACGCCAGCTGGAAGACTACTTCTTCTTCGGGATATACAGATCGGTAATGGTTCCGTCGAAAACCTCCGCCGCCATGCCCACCGATTCGCTCAAGGTCGGGTGCGGGTGGATGGTGTGGCCGATGTCGGCCGCATCTGCGCCCATCTCGATGGCCAGCGAAATTTCGGTGATCAGATCGCCTGCATGCACGCCGACAATGGCGCCGCCGATGATGCGATGGGTTTCCTCATCGAAGACCAGCTTGGTGAAGCCTTCGCCGCGGCCGATGCCCACCGCGCGCGCCGAGGCGACCCAGGGGAACTTGCCTACGCCGATCTTCAATCCCTTGGCCTTGGCTTCGGTTTCGGTGACGCCGACCCAGGCGATTTCCGGATCGGTGTAAGCCACCGACGGAATCACCCGCGCCACCCATTCCTTCTTTTCGCCGGCCGCGACTTCAGCGGCCAGCTTGCCTTCGTGCGTGGCTTTGTGCGCCAGCATCGGGTTACCGACGATATCGCCGATGGCGAAGATGTGCGGCACGTTGGTGCGCATCTGCCGATCCACGGGAATGAAACCACGATCGGTCACGGTGACGCCTGCCTTGTCGGCGCCGATCTTGTTGCCGTTGGGCGAACGGCCCACGGCGACCAGCACGCGGTCGTAAGTGGTGGTTTGCAGTTCAGCGGCCTGGCCTTCGGTGGCGCTTTCGAAGGCCACGCTGATGCCTTTCTTCGAGGCTTCCACCTTGGTCGCCTTGGTCTTGAGATGGATCGCCACGCCCTGCTTCTTCAAACGGTCGGCCAGCGGCTTGACCAGATCCTTGTCGGCGCCAGGCATCAGCTGGTCCATGAACTCCACCACGGTCACCTGGCTGCCCAGCGCGCGGTATACGGTCGCCATTTCCAGACCGATGATGCCGCCGCCGACCACCAGCAACTGCTTGGGCACGTCGGCCAGCTGCAGGGCGTCGGTGGAATCCATCACCCGTTCGTCGTCCCATGGGAAGGCAGGCAGCTTCACCGCCTGCGAACCGGCGGCGATGATGCATTGTTCGAAACGCAGCAGCTGGGTCTTGCCGTCTTCGCCGACGATTTCCAGTTCGTTCGGCGACACGAACGCAGCGACGCCTTGCACGACACGCACTTTGCGCTGCTTGGCCATACCGGCCAGGCCCTTGGTGAACTGGCCGACCACCTTGTCCTGCTTGAACCCGCGCAGCTTGTCGATGTCGATCTTCGGCGGACCGAATTCCACGCCGATGTCGGCCGAGTGCGCGGCTTCCTCGATCAGTGCGGCCGCATGCAGCAACGCCTTCGACGGAATGCAGCCGACATTGAGGCAAACGCCACCGAGCGAGGAATAGCGCTCGATCATCACCGTATCCAGGCCGATGTCGGCGGCGCGGAACGCGGCGGTATAACCGCCGGGGCCAGAGCCCAGCACGACCATGCGGCATTCGATGTCGGCGGGCTTGCCGGTACCTTGCGCGGCTTTGGGAGCAGGCGGTGCGGCCGGAGCGGCTGGCGACGGCGTCACCGGTGGCTTGGACGGTTCGGTCATGGCAGGCGCTGGAGCGCCCTCACCCGTCGCGCTGCGCGCGCCGACCTCTCCCGCAGGCGGGAGAGGTGTTGCAGACGCGCCTTCGGCTTCCAGGATCGCGACCACGCTGCCTTCGGACAACGTATCGCCAAGCTTTACCTTCAATTCCTTGACCACGCCTGCGGCGGACGAAGGCACTTCCAGCGTGGCCTTGTCCGATTCCAGCGTGACCAGGCCCTGGTCTTTCTTCACCGTGTCGCCGACGGCGACCAGGATTTCGATGACCGGCACGTCGGTGTAATCGCCGATGTCGGGGACTTTTATTTCAATCGTATTCGTCATCTGCAAATTCTCGAACGTAGGGCGGGCATTGCCCGCCAGGGGGATGGCGACGGCGGGCAATGCCCGCCCTACGAAATCAGAGCAGCACGCGGCGCATGTCGCCCAGCAGCTGCGCCAGATACGCGGTGAAGCGCGCGGCGGAGGCGCCATCGATGACGCGGTGGTCGTAGCTCAGCGACAGCGGCAGCTGCAGGCGCGGCTGGAACTGCTTGCCGTCCCAGACCGGCTGGATCGAGGACTTGGAAACCCCCAGGATCGCCACTTCCGGCGCATTCACAATGGGCGTGAACGCGGTGCCGCCGATGCCGCCCAGCGAACTGATGGAGAAGCAGCCGCCGGACATTTCCGCCGGACCCAGCTTGCCATCGCGCGCCTTGCCGGCGAGTTCGGACATTTCCTTTGCAAGTTCCGCCAGGCCCTTCTTGTCCACGTCGCGGATCACCGGCACCACCAGCCCGTTGGGCGTGTCGGCGGCGAAACCGATGTGGAAATATTTCTTCAGGGTGAGGTTCTCGCCGCTGGCGTCGAGCGAGGCGTTGAAGTCGGGATATTTCTTCAGGCCGGCGACCACCGCCTTCATGATGAAAACGAGCATGGTCAGTTTGATGCCAGCCTTCTCGTTCTCCTTGTTAAGCAGCACACGCAGCTCTTCCAACTCGGTGATGTCGGCGTGGTCATGCTGGGTGACGTGCGGGATCATCGCCCAGTTGCGCGCCAGGTTGGCGCCGGAAATCTTCTTGATGCGCGACAGCGGCTTGACTTCGATCTCGCCGAATTTGGCGAAGTCGACCTTGGGCCAGGGCAGCAGGTTCAGGCCATTGCCGCCGCCACCGCCGGCAACAGGCGCTGCGGACGCGGCACCGCCGCCGGCCAGCGCGTCCTTCACGTATTTCTGTACGTCTTCCTTGCTGATGCGGCCGGCGCGTTCGCTGCCTTTGACCCGGGTCAGGTCGACGCCGAGTTCGCGCGCGAACAGACGCACCGAGGGGCTGGCGTGCGGCACTTTCTGCGGCAGCACCGCGTCGGCGTTGAATTCCACCGGTGGGCTGTGCGGCGGCGAGGCTTCAGGATCGATGCCGGGTTTGCTGTCCAGTACCTGCGCGGCGGCGGCCTGGGAGGGAGCGGGGGCGGATTGTTCCTGCGCGATCTCGCGCTGGGCGATCTTGTCGGGCTGGGCGGCAACGGCGGCCGGTTCGACTTTGGTGCCGGTTTCGGAAGTCGCCACTTCCGCTTTTGCCGCAGGCGCGGGCGCGGCGGCGGGCTTGGATGCGGCAGCGTCGGCGGCCTCGATCATGGCGACTACCGAGCCTTCCGAAAGCGTGTCGCCCAACTTGACCTTGAGCTCCTTCACCACGCCGGCGAACGGCGCGGGCACTTCCAGCGTGGCCTTGTCCGACTCCAGCGTGACCAGGCCCTGGTCCTTGGCCACCGTATCGCCGACCGCAACCAGCACTTCGATGACGGGGACGTCGCTGTAATCGCCGATATCGGGAACGCGGGCTTCCTTGAGTTCGGCCATACAGAGACTCCAGTGATCAGATCGAGTGGGGACCCCTATTGTGGCCATCTACGCCCGATGCGCCAACCTCCCACTGGAACAATTCGTCTCCTTGCGCCTTGCCGCTGCCCTTGCGTGGGTGAATAACCCCTATTTTTCCGAATCTGCGTCGGCTTCCGGTTTCATCCGCAACAGATCCAGCGCTGTGCCGTCGGGCAGACGATACGCCAGCGCATTGTCCAACCGGTCCAGCGCCTCCATCTTTGCGCACATGCGCTCCGCGCGCTCTTCCAGCGCCTTGGCGCGCGGCTCGATGCGCGCCTCGATCTGCTTGTCCAGGCCTTCCATCTGTTCCAGACGCTGGGTGTCGCCGCTCAGGGCGGCCCGCACCGCGCCGCCGACGATATCGCCGATGACCAGGGGCACGACCTCCGATACGGCCTGGCCGATGCCTTCACCCAAATCGCGGCCGTCGAAACGGTTGGCGGTGACCGAGCGCGCCAGACGCGCATCGATCTTCTTGCGGGCCTGATCGAGTTTGGCGCGGGTATCGGCTGGGTCGTTGCTGAAACCGGCGGCGACTTCGCCCAGTGCGACGAAGGCGATACCGGCGGCCTCGCGGCCGATTTCGCGCGCCAGCGGCATGACTTCGCGGGTGCCGCGGTCGAAGTCGGCGATGCGCTGGCGGTCTTCCTTGTCCAAGGCGACCCAGCGGTCATCGACGAACAATCTGTCGCCGCGGATCACGATCCACTTGGGCGTTCCGCTTTCGCGGGTCAGGATCACGCTCTGGTCGTTGATGGTGAGGTCGTAGTCGCTTTCGATATTGCAGCTGACGTTCCTGGCTTGGGCGCCGGCGGCCAATGAAAGCAGGGCCAGCGAGCAGAGAATGCGGCGCATACGGGTTCTCCCGGGTGGTCGGATGAGGCACAGCATGCCAGTTCGCGGACGCCTGCCAACGTGCCGTTCGGCAGGGAGGTCGTTGGTCATGCCTGCTAGTGTCCTTGATGTGGGAGCGGCGTCCCGCCGCGAGCTTTTCGCCTGAGATAAATGACGAGCAGGAGCTCGCGGCGGGACGCCGCTCCCACGCGCAGCTCTCAGGCGGCCGACTGCCAGGGCCTCACCACCAGCAATGCGCCAGCGACCACCAGCAACGCGCCCACCACGCGCAACGGATCGATCGGCGTGCGGGCGTGCAATACGCCGAAGTGGTCCAGCACCAACGAGCCGACGACCTGGCCGAACACCACCGCGCATATAAGCGCCGCCGCACCCATGCGCGGGATGAGCAAGGTGGCGCCCGCCACATACAAGGCTCCGATCGCGCCGCCCGTCCACCCCCACCACGGCACCTTGGCCAGCACGGAGGCTTCGAACGCCGGCCGCGACACCATCCACCATACCGACAGGACGACAGTGCCCACGGCGAAAGACATCAACGCGGCGAACACCGGGCCGAAAGTCTGCTTCCCTAGCGCCGCATTGATCAGGGCCTGCAGCGGCAGCAGCATGCCGATGAAAACCGCCAGGACCAGACCATTCATCGCATTCATTCGGTTCTCCTCGCCATATCGAAGACGTCCAAGATACGCGAGCCGATCCCGCTTTCCTTGTCGCGCACCTGTCGTGCCGAGCGCAGCGAGGGATGACAGGGTTTAGGGGGCTCGGTTGCCCGCGGCGTCTTCGAGTGCAGCGCGACCCAGCCGGTGATCGAAGAAACGTGCGATCAGGCCATAGGCTTCTTTCGACTCCGGCAGATCCGGAAACACGAAGAAGGCATGCCACAGACCGTCGAACAGCACCAGTTCCGCATCCACGCCCGCGCCCAGCAGCCGACGCTGCATGGTGGTCAGCGCGCTCACCGAGAAGTCGCGACCGCCTGCCAGCAAAAGCGTGGGCGGAAAACGGGCCAGCAGTTCCGGCGACTCGCCGGGATAAGCGACGGGATCGTCCACCTTGGCGGTCTGCAGGTAAGGCAAGCGCAGTTCGCCGCTGGCCGGCATCGGCGCCGCACCCACGGCCAGCTGGCCGAGAACGGCCGAATCGCCACCGAAAGGAGTACCGGAGCCGCAGAACGTACCGATCGCGCCAGGACGCGGCAGTCCGACCTTGAGGATGCGCGCGGTCGCTTGTGCGGTCAGCACGCCGCCGGCGGAACAGCCGTAGATGCCGATGTTTTCCGGACGGTAGCGTTTCAGCAATTCGCGATAGACCGCTTCCACATCGTCCACTGCCGCCGGGTAGGTGTGTTCCGGTGCCAGGCGATAATCCACGGCGACCACGCGCATGCCGGCGACTGCGGCAATCGGAATCGCTTCGACCAGCGCTCCGCTGCCCGCACCCCACATGAAAGCGCCACCGTGCAGATTGATCAGCACACGATGCACGTTGTCGCCGCGGGCGCCGCCTTCAGGATCCACCACGTGCACCGGCACGCCGCCCATGCGGGTGGATTGAACGCGGCTGCGATAGAGACGCTCGACTTCGCGCAACCGGTCGTCGTTATAGCGCTGGTAGAAGCGGCGCTGGTCGGCCAGATCGGCGGGGTTCGGACCTTTGCCTTCGCGTGTTTCCGCCAGCAACTCGGCAAACTTGGCACGAGCCTGCGGGCTCGCAAAACGACTGTAGGGCAACGCGGTGGCCGGCATCGCGGTGGTGGTTTCTTGCTCGGCTGGTGCTTGTGCGGCATGCAGTGGCGCGTGTGCGGCCATCAACACGGCGACGACCATTACGTGCGCGCCGCGCCGGCCCAAGACCGCGAGAACCTGACGGATACTCATGGACGCTTTTCCTCCTGCGGCTCTGGCTGTTGCGTCGTGTCTGGCGGTGACAACGCCAGGTACACCGTGCTCCACAATTGCGCCGCGTTGGATTCGTCGGCGTCCCCGCTGTTCTGGCCGAACGGCGCCGGCTGGTAACGGCCATCGGCATAGGTCCACGACCACAGTTCCGAGGTGCGCATTGCTTGCGTGTTGCCGATCGCCGCCCACAGCTGCCGTTGCGCCGAACGCAACCGCGTCAACGTGGCGGCCGGCAGATCCTTGCGTTGCAGTTGCCGTTGCAGGCCGGCAGCCAACAAGGCCTGCTGCCACGACCACACTACGGTGCCGTGATAGGCGTTGCGGCCGAAGCGGCGTTGAATATCAGCATCGGCGAAGGCGGGGTTGGCGACCAGCAGCCCGGCATCGGTAAGCAAGCCGGCAGGGAACGGCCGCAGCATCGCCTCGACCATCGGTTCCAACTGCGCCGCTGGCGGATTCTGCAGCAGCAGCGCAAAGCCGGCATCCGAATGCAGCACCGGGATCGGTTTGCCTTTCTCGTCCAGGGCGATAGCGAGGAAGTCGAGCCCCGCAGGCGCCAGACCGGCGACAGCGGGCGCGGGCTCGACGCCCTGGTCGCCTGCATAGGCCTGCACCTTGCGGCGCGCATCGGCTACCGGCAAATGCACATGAAACAGCGCTGGCACCTGCCGCGACCATACTTTGGCTTGTCCGACCGTGGCCGATAGCGCCTTGTCTTGTTCCGGCGTCGCATAAGGCGCCAGCAGTCCTTCGTCGCGGAAGCGCGCGATCGCGCTCAATGCGGCAGGCACGAACACCGCGTTGACATCGTACGGATAGCGGCCATCGGCCAGGCCGTCTTCGCTATCGCGCCACTGCCCGGTCTTGCGGCCCGCCTTGATCGACACCAGGTTGCGCGGCTCCGGCGCGGCCGCGAAGGCCCGCGCTGAATCGGCGACGAAGGCGAAATTGCGTGCAAGGGTGGCGCCGACCGTTTCCCCCGACGGCAGTTTTCGCGCCAGGAACTCGGCGGCGCGCACGCGGCCATCGGCCTGGTCGAGCAAATAGGCGGCTGCCACCGGCGCCAGCATGAAATCGTCGTCGATCATGCCGTAGTCGTAGATCGGCGCATCGCTGGGCGGGTCGCCTTGTTTGCGATGGCGCAGCACCGCGAATTCGCCGATGTCTTCCTCATGCGCCACTTCGCCTTGCGCGTTGAGCCGCTCCAGCACGGAAGCCAGTCCATCCTCGATCGCCGCCGGCTGCAGCGCCGGCATCAGCAGGCGCAGCGACATCAAGGTGTCGCGGCCGAAATAGGTGTCGAAGCGCCAGGAGCCGGCGAGGAATTTTTCCTCGTAGCTCAGGAAGGTCAGCGCCTGCCGGCTGCGCGGATCGGCGCCGGCCTGCGCGTTGAGCAAGCGGTTTTCGCCCAACGGAGTCAGCGGAGTTTCGCCAGTCAGCGCCATAATGCGCAGGCGCATCGGTTCGCCGACGCGAGAGCCCGTGAAAGTCCACGCCGAATCGCCGCCGCCTCCCAGGCTTCCGTTTTCAACGGCGATGGAAATCAGGTAGCCGGCCGCGCCATCCAATCGCGGCCGCGACCAAGTGAGCGTATTGCCTCTGCGAACGGCCGTGCTTGCGGTTTCGGCCGGATAGCGGCCGTCGATCTGGTAATCGCGCAGGATGCGCACGCTGCCTAGCACCGCATCGCGTACTACCAAAGGCGCATCGACGCTGGCGGTCGCCACGATTCCATGCAGGATGCCTTTCTTCGCATCGATCTGTTGCGAAACGCGCACTTCGTTCAATTTCCACTGCACCGGGGTCTTGGATGGCTCGAACCAGATGCCGGTACCGCTGTTGCCGGCTGGAAACGCCACCAGCACACGCGGTTGCGTACCGGAATTCAACAGCAGGTGCGCCGCCACCGGGCCTTGCTGATAGAACGCGTTGAGCGTGCGGCCTTCGGTGATCTGGAATTGCAGCGGTGCGGGTGCGACAGGCGGTTTGGCGCTGGCGACAACCGACAGCCCCAGCAGCGCCGCCGTCAGAAATCTTTTCATGTAGCTCGTCATGCCAGAGTTCTCCGACCGTCGTTTACTTGCGTTGTAGGGCCGAGCTTGCTTGGCTGCTCTTCATGAAGCCTCGCAATGCAAAATCAAAAGCAGCCGAGCAAGCTCGGCTCTACATACCCGCGTCATGCCGCTTGCGGCGCAGCGGAGTGCTGGGTGGATCGCCGCTTCAGCAGGAATACCGCCACCAGCAGAAACCCCATCGGGATCAGCGACAGATAGAACGCCGTCTGCCCGCCCAGGTGCGCGAACACCTGGCCGGTGATCAAGGAACCGGTGGTGCCGCCCAGTGCGGAGAACACCACGATCAACCCGGTCATCGCCGCATGCCGGGCCTTGGGCAACGCACTCAACACCACCGAATTGATCGCCGGATAGATCGGCGCCATGAACAGGCCGATCAACGGGAACACGAACGCCACCGCCGGCGCGTGCCACCAGCCTTCCTGCGCGGGCGGCTGTACTTGCGCGGCCATCGGCAGCACCAGCAACACCAGGCCCGCCATCGCCACCAGACAGATGATCAGCAACCAGTGCCAAGGCAGGAAACGCAGCACCAGACCGGCGCCGAGACGTCCGACCGCGGTGGACGCGGCGAACAGACTGGCCAACTGCACACTGGTCACGGTGGACAGGTGCAGCACTTTGTTGTTGAAGGTCGGCAGCCAGGTATTGATGCCCTGCTCTATCAACACATAGAGGAAAGCCGACACCAGGAACACGATCACCAACGGCAGCGCCAGCAACCGGAACAGATCGGCGAACGATTGCCCGGCGCCGGTGCGCGCGGCCCCTTCGTCGACGCGCGAAAACATGAGCAATGCGATCGTCACCGCACAGGCCGCCGCCAGCCACCAGTACACGTCCAGCCAGACCGGGTCGGTCGAACTGTCCTGCCGTCCCACGAATGCGGCCAGTACCCAGGGCCAGGCCAACACGCCCAGCATGAAACAGCCTTCGATGAAGTTCATCAGGCTGGCGTGCGCCTTGTTGCCTTCGGTGAGCAGGCCGATGGTGGAATACACCGACATCTTCGCCAACGCAAAGCCGGCACCGACGGCGACCAGCATGACCTTGACCATCCAGAACGCGTTGGCCAGCGGCATCGCCACGCAAGCGGCGGCGACCAGGGTCAGGCCCAGCATCATGCTTTTCCGGTAACCGATACGCGGCAATAGCGAAGTCGCCACGAAGGCCACGGCTGCGATGGTCAGGTCTTTGAAGCCGTCGAGAAAGCTGGTGGCCTCTATGCTGGCCCCCAACGCATTCTGGCTCATCAGAATCAGGGTGCCGACGCTGTTGAGCAGCATGGCGAAAATCACGTAAGTCAGGATCATCGCCAGGATCATGCGGCCACGGTTCATCGACGACTCCAGGCCGCCGGCAGGGCGGCCGTTACATGCCAAATAACGGCATCCCGGCGCACCGGGATGCCTTCTCTATCCTCCCGCGATCGGGAGGAGCAGCGTCTTCTCAGCCTTGCAGGCTTACCAGCTGTACTTGGCCTGGAAATTGACCTCGCGGCCTTCCATCGGACGCGCCAACAATACGCCGCCGGCGCTGGCCGCAGAACCGAAGATGCGCGAATTGCTCTCGGTCAGGCCCAGTTCGTTGGTCATGTTGGTGCCGCGCAGATTGAACTGCCAGTTCTCGCCGACGTTGGAGGTCACGCCGAAGTCCACGGTGTGGTACGAACCCAGCTGCTGCAGGCCGGACTGGTCCTGGGTGTGGTCGCCGACGTGGGTATAGGTCACGTACGGGGTGATGTCGCCCCAGCCGAACACGAACTTGTAGCTGGGCGTGAACATGAAGCGCAGTTTGGGCTGGCGTTGCAGCTGCTGGCCTTCGATCGGCGCGCACTGATCCTCGTCGTTGATGTCCTGGTAGGGAAGGCAGGCGTTGAAGTCCGTGTATTCGCCGTCCAGGTAATTGGCCACCAGTTGCAGGCGCAGATTCTCGGTTGGGGTCAGCGCCCCGATGAAGTTGACGCCGACAGAATCGGAGCCGTAGATGAACGGCGGCAATTGATTTCCGTTCGCGTCTTCCAGCGGTACGCCCGCGCCATCGGTAGCGGTGTACTGCAGGCCGCTGAATACCCGGCGGTAGGCGCTGATATCGGCGTACAGCAGCTCGGATTGGTATTTGAAGCCGACTTCGTAGTTGCGGATCTTCTGGATCGGCGGCGTGTTGCCGGTGGTGCTGCCGCGGATGCCGTTGTCGAAGTCAAGGAAGTGGCCGCCGGTATTGACGCGCCCGTACATCGACATATGGTCGTTGAACGAATAGTTGGCGCCTGCGGTGAAGGCCGGATGGCTCTTCTTGTATTCGGTCTTCGCATAAGTACCGTTGCACATCTCGACGTTGTTGTCGTAGAGAGTGCTCGGGTCGCCATCGAGTCCGCCCGCACCCGGATTCACAGCGCTACGGTTGCAAACGTTGTTGGTCGCGTCCTGATTCTCCAGACGGCCGGAGAGATCCAGCAACCAATTGCCGACGCGCCAGGAGTCGGACAGGTATAGCGCCATGTTGGTGGCGCTGCCATGTTGGGCGATGTGAAAACCGCCGAAGTCGGCGAAACCCTGACCGTCGGTGCGCTGGTAGGTCTGGCCGTCCGTGCCGACATAGCTGACCGTAATCGGTGTGGCATTCGGCGTATTGCTCATCAGCATCTGGTTGCCGAGCGACCACCTGTCGTCCATGGTGTAGTGGTTGATGTAGAAACCGATGGTTAGCGTATTGCCTTCGAACAGCTCCTTGCTCAGGCGGAAGTCGTTGTTGAAGCTCTTCAGATGCTTGTGGATATGCCACCAGCCCTGCTGGATCACGCTCTGGTCCAGGGGCACCGCGTCGCCGCCGACATAGGTGGCAACGGCGGTACCGGGTGCCGGATTCGTCGGCGAGACGCCGGTGCTTGTGAAACCACCAGGCGTACCCGCGGTGTAGATCATGTCGTTCAACGTCGCCGGGTTGTTGCCGGAGAACAGCGCGTTGGTATCCACGTCGCCGTCGTTGAACAGGAACTTGTCGCTGATAGACCAGCCGTTGTCGAAACTGAAGTCGAAGTTGCCGCCGACGAAAGCCATGTCCGCGCCACGGCCGTCGGCCAGATCGGCATCCTTAGGGCCGCCCGGATAGGTGGGCAGGCGCACATGCTGGATCGCACGGCTGTAGTAGGTGTCGGTGAGCGGATCGAAGCCGGGATATTCGCTGAAGCTGTCCGTGCCGGTCTGGATCAGCGGAATCGGAGTGATGAACTGGTTCTTGTCGTTGAGGTAGCGCGCGTACAGGACCATCGTGCCCTTGTCGAAATCGTGCGCCAGGGTCGCGGTCAGCTGGCCGCCTTCATCGGCCTTGAAGCCGGGCGCACGCACGCCGTCCGAAGTGCGCCAGAAACCGCCAACGCTGCCGTACCAGCCTTCGGCGATCTTGAAACCGGAAAAACCATCCAGACGGTACAGGCCTTCGTCGCCGTAGGTCACGCCGACGCTTCCGGTGGGCTCTTCGGTGCCGGTTTTCAGGAAGAAGTTGGCGGTCGCGCCCATCTGGCCATCGGCGAACACCACCGACGGACCGCCCTGCAGGATTTCGACCGACTCGATAGTGTCGTCGAGGCGCATCAGCGTCGTGGTTTCGAAGAACGACAGCGTGGGCATGCCGTACACCGGCGATCCCATCAACAAGGTGGAGAAGTAAGGCGCATCGCCGCCGCCGGGGAAGCCGGCGATCTCGATGTTGGCGCCGGTCTGGCCGCCGGTGGATTCAGGCCACATGCCGGGAGATATCTTCAACAGATCGGCCGTGCTTTTGGGATTGGCCTGTTTGATCTGCTCGGCATTGGCGGTGACGATGTTGTAGCTGGCCTCGATTTTCTTGACGCCGCCAGCCGCGCTGCCGGTGACGACCACCGTGTCCAGCGTGGTGGCTTGCTGCTGGCTGGGGGCCGGCTGTTCGGGAGCCGGCTGTTCTGCGGGGGCCGGCTGCTCCGCTGGGGCGGCCTCCTGGGCCTGGGAAAGTGCCGGCGCCAGGGCTGCGGCGATGGCTACGGACAGTGCGTAACGGATCAGTGTTGTCTGTTGCATGGGTGTTCCCTCCACTCTTGTTTAGACAGGTTGGTTGCGGATCCATCGCGGCTCTGCGGCCTCGTACGGTCAGGTTGAAACGAAATCCTCCAGCTTCAATGCGGCTATATCCGGCAGCACGGCGTCGGCCTGGCCGAGCGCGTGCGCGTCGCCGATGCCGATGGCGGGCATGCCGGCGGCGTGGATGGCGACGATGCCGGCGGCGGCGTCTTCCACGCCGATGCAGCGTTCCGGCGCAACGCCCAGTTCGCGGGCGACGGTCAGGAATATTTCCGGATCCGGTTTGGCGCGCGCGATCTTCCCGGCATCGGCGATGTAGTCGAAACGGTCTTCGATGCCGAGTTTGCGCAGCAGCGCGGGCGCGTTGCGGCTGGCCGAAGCGAGCCCGAGCTTGAGCCCGGCCGCGCGCGCGGTTTGCAGCAGTTCGCGCACGCCGGGGAACAGATCCTGGGGGCCGAAATTCTCGATCTCCGCCACGTAGTAGCCGTTCTTGCGTTCGGCCAGCGCGCGTTTGGCTTCGGCGTTGAACGGGCCCGCGGCGCTTTCCAGAATGATGTCCAGCGACGCGGCGCGGTCCACGCCTTTCAGGCGTTCATTGGTCTGCAGATCGAAGGGCACGTCGATTTCGTCGGCCAGCCGCTTCCATGCCCGGTAGTGGCTGTGGGCAGTGTCGGTGAGTACGCCGTCCAGATCGAAAATCAAGGCCTGGAATTGACGGGGAAACACTGCAGCGGTCGTTTCCGGCGCCAGCGCCAGCGTCTGTGCCCGGCCGGGTTGCAGTTCCAGCGCGCGGCCGGCGTGATGAATGGTCAGCGCTTCGCCGTCGCGCAGAACGTAAGTGGCACCGGCCCTGGAAACATCCACACGCAGACTGCGACCGCGCCAGCGCAGGTTGAAGCCGTAGCCCTTCCACGCCTGCGGCAGGCTGGGCGCGAAATGCAGTTGCGATTCGCGCACGCGCAGTCCGCCGAATCCCTGCACCAACCCCAGCCAGCTGCCGGCCATGGCGGCCATGTGCACGCCGTGGTCGGTATTGCGATGCAGATCGTCCAGGTCTACCCGTACGCTGTCGTGGAAATAGCGCCAGGCCTTGTCCGCATGGCCGACTTCGCCGGCGAGGATGCCGAATACCGGCGCGGACAAGGTGGAATCGTGGGTAGTGACGGCTTCGTAATAATCGAAACTGCGGCGCTTGCGCGCCGGCTCGATGTCATCGCCCGCCAGCACCAGCGCCATCACCACGTCTGCCTGCTTGCAGATCTGATGGCGGTACAGGGTGAGCGGGTGGTAGTCGAGCAGCAGCGGGCGGTGTTCACCACTGGCTGCGTGTAACGGGAACGGCCACCGCGGCTTGTCCAGGAATCCGTCATCCTGTTCGAAGATACCCAGCGCAGCGTCATAGGGCAGGTACATCGCATCGGCGGCGCGTTGCCACAGCTCCACTTCCTGCGCTTCCAGGTGCAGATGCGCGGACAATTCGCGCATCCGCTGCGGGCGTTCCCCCGACAGCCAGCGCCAGGTGGCGACTGCGCAGCGCAGGTGCCGCTGGGCCATGCGGTTGGTGTAGTAGTTGTTGTTGACCAGTGTCGTGTATTCGTCCGGCCCAGTGACTTCATGGATGCAGAAGGCACCCCCGCGCCGCGGGTTGAAGTGCCCGGCCTGCGGCCAGATGCGCGCGGTCTCGAACAGCATTTCCGCGCCGGCCTGGTCCAGGAAATCCAGGTCGTCGCTGCTCTCCAGATACAGCCCGATGCCGTAGGCGATGGCGGCATTGATGTGGTACGCCGCCGAACCGCTGGGGTAATGCGCGGAGCCTTCGCCGCCGTCGATGGTGCGCCAAGGGTACAGCGCGCCGACCGGATGGTTCATTTCGCGTGCATGCGCGCGTGCTGCTTCCAGCGTACGGTAGCGATAGAGCAACATGGCTCGCGCCACTTCCGGCGCAGTGAAAGCCATCACCGGCAACACGAAGGCTTCGGTATCCCAGAAGCAATGACCTTCGTAGCCTTCGCCCGTCAGTCCCTTCGCCGCGGTGCCATCGACGCCGTTGCGCCCTGCCGACTGCAGCAGGTGGAACAGATTGAAACGCAGCGCCTGTTCGGTCGCCGCGTCGCCGTCGATGGACAGCTCGGCGTGGCGCCAGAACGCCGCCAGCGCATCGGCCTGATCGGCCGCCAGTGTGTCGAAACCCGCTTCGGCCGCTTCCCGCAACGCCGCCTGCAAGCGATCCTCGCGCCGGGTCGCATCGCCATCGACGGCGTAGGCCACGAACTTTTCCAGAGTCACGGCGCGGCCCGGTTGCAGCGAACCGTGAAAACGCTGCTCGACGCGCGCGCCTTGCGCTTGCGCCTCCACGAAAGACAGGTCATCGGCCGCAAAGCGCTGCGTCTGTCCGCAGGTCAGCTCGATTCCGCTGCCCGAAGCGCGCTGCGACAATTGCGCGCCGCTTGCGTCCGCCTGCAGTCCGAAGGTTTCCATGCCCTGCCCGCCGGACACGCCGATGCGCGGGTCGTCGCCTTGTTCGACCGCCTGGCGTCCGCCCTCGATAAAGGAAACCAGCGTCACCGGGCCTTCGTAGTCCAGCGAAGCGACGCTGAAACGTATCGCCAGCAGCGCCGGCTGCGTGAGCGGCACCACGCGTTCGGCATGGATCTCGATACGGTGGCCTTCGCTGGTTCTGATCCGCAGGCGCCGATCGAGCGCGCCGCGCCGCAGATCGAGCGAGCGCTCGAACTGCAGCCATTCGGCCTGATCCAGGCGCACTCGCCGGTCGCCCAGCCATAGAGCGATGCCTTTGCCTTCGGCCACCGGCACGCGCGTGTCCGTGCTGCGCGCGAAGCCGGACAAGCGTTCGTGATAGTGGATCGGGTTCTTTTCGAACACCGCCGCCAGGAAGCTGCCGTCGCTGGGACTGTCGTCTTCCTCGAAACCGCCGCGCACGCCCAGCGATCCATTGGCCAGCGCGAACAGGCTTTCATCGCGCGCCCGCTGCGAGGGCTCGCAGGTGGTTTGCCGCAGGCGCCAGGGATCGAGAGGTGCCTGCGCGCCTTCTTGCGTCCGACCTGTGTCCTGGATTGCATCCGCCACGCGTCACACTCCGATTTCTTTTGTCTGCTTCCGGTGGCAATACCGGCGGGGAGGCAAGCTAGGAAGCATTGTTATCGATGTCAAGTTATCGATAACAAATAGAAGATCCATCACTCCGCATTCACGGCCCGAGAGCCGGTGTAATTCGGAATACTCACGCAGTGGATAACAATTTCTTTATGAAACAGAGGCTTGGATCAGCCGCAGCGAGCCGTGAAGGCGACGTGTTGTTCAAAGGGCCATCGCGCAATCGCTGCAACGCAGCAGACAACCGCGCTCAAGTGGCGCGCAGCACCAGGTGGGTGGGCAGAGTTTCGGACGTGGCCGGCTGACCCTCGATCAGGGTCCGGATCTTGCGGGCCAGCAGTACGCCTGCATCGATGAAGTTCTGGTGCACCGAGCTCAATGGCGGGACGTAGGTGGCACCCAGCGGGGTGTCGTCGTAGCCGATCACCGACACGTCCTCGGGCACCCGCCGCCCGCATTCGATCAGGGCGCGGATGGCGCCAATGGCCAGCAGATCGCTGGCGGCGAACAGGGCATCGATCTGCGGATGCTCTTTCAGCAACGCGTGCACCGCTTCGGCACCGGCGGTGACGGTGAAACTGGAGACCATGGGAGTGAACGGCGTGATGCCGTACTTGGCCAGGGTTTCGGCGAATCCCTCCAGCCGCTCGGCGAACTCGGCGTGCGCCGGATCGCCCAGGAACACCGGCCGGCTGCGGCCCAGCGCCAGGAATCTTTCCGCCGCCAGCGCCCCGCCGCGGCGATTATCGCTGCCGACCACCACGTGCGACTCATGCCGGCTGACCGCGCCCCATACCACCATCGGCCGGCCCCAGCCCTGCACCTCGTGCATCGCGTCCTCATGCGCGCCCTGCCCCAGCAGGATCACGCCGTCGGCCGCCTGCACATGGGACAGCGCGCCGCCCTGCAGGGACGTCAGCAATACGCTGTAGCCGGAAGAAGTGAGCTCCTGGGTGATGCCGCCCAGCAAGTCCAGCGGATAAGGCCCGGACATCTGCCGCTCAAGGGTGGGCTTCATTTCCACCACCACGGCCACGGTCATGCTGCGGCGCAGGCGCAGGTTGCGCGCGCTGACATTGAAGGCGTAGCCGTATTGGCGCGCGATTTCGGCGATACGGACGCGGGTTTCCGGATTGACCAGAGGGCTGTCGCGCAGCGCGCGCGATACCGTGATGGCGGAGACGCCAGCGATCTTGGCCAAATCGGCCATGGTCGGACTGTCGCTCTTTCTGCCGTCGGCAGGATCGTACTTGGAGGGACGCATGCGCCAGTACCCGATAACACTTCAGCATGAAACAGATCCTAGTCTCGCACGCGGCTGGCTTCATAGCGCGTTATGTGCGTTTCCAGCGGGGTCGAAGCGATCGCCGCGGCCACCGTGGGCTGCAGCAGCGCGTCGAGTCCGCGGAAACGCAGACAGCTCTTGCCCTTGTCCAGCTTCAGGCCGACGGCGGCATAGGCGACGCGCAGGTCGCGCTTGATCTGCGAATCGCCATACGCGCACATCAGGTACAGCGTGCAGCTGTTCTTCCGCGTGGCCAGCGCGGCGTATATCAAGGGTTGCTTGTTGAAGGTGACCGGATAACGCGACAGCAGGATCACCCAGCCGATCATTCCCCAATGCATGCCTTCCACGTAGCCCTCTGGCAGAGAGGCGATGCCCAAACCGGCCATATTCTGCCGACACGGATCAGATGCCGGCATGCACCGCTTCTGCGACTGCTCAGAAGCCCCGCGACAAAACCAGTTCGCGCTGCAGGGTACGGGCACGGGCATTCGCCGTCACCGACCCGCCTGAGCGCAGCCGTTGTGAAAGCGTCTTGGCCGCAGCGCGCAACTCGGGCACGGCCGTAATCTCCCAGAGGTGCCCGCGAAGAAGAGGTCCGATGCAATAGAGATCGGGAATGCGATTTCCATGCTGATCCAGTGCCTCGAGATCATCCGTCACGTTGATGCCCAGACCCTGCGCATCGGCGTCGATCAGGCCCGCCTCGCGCAAATGCGATGCAAGCGGATGGGTAGTGCGGAGAAGGTCGGTATCCAGGCCGGTCGCGCGGATCACATAGTCGTACTGTTCGACCTGGATCTTCTCCTTGCCGCGTTCGCGGATGAGCGCCTCCGCGCTGTTCGCGCGCAGTCCGGCCCTGAGCAGACGCGCGGCACGCACCTTGAGCTGTCCCGATGTCCGCAGGCCGTCCAGCAATTCGCCCACTTCAGGTGCAACACGATGGCGAGCGACCTCCCAGTAGGAACGGACATGGCGCAGGAAGCGCGCGCGTTCCTGCGTCGGCAATCCGCGCCAGAACGCTTGAGTATGCGGCCGTAGCGCGTCGACCGCGCCGCGCCAGTCCGGCACGACATGGGACAGGGAGCGGATGGCGGCAACAAGCTGGCGGACATCGTGTTTGCGAAGCGCCTGATGAACGCTGGGTGGCAGCTCGATAGGCGCGCCGGCAGCGGGCACATGGGATTGGGGCAGCAGCCCGTGCCGGGAGATCGCCACGATTTCACCGCGATGGTTCCGGCTCGCGAAACTGGCCGCCACGTCCGCCATGGTCAGCCCGGCACCGATGATCAGCACACGCGCCCCGGAATCGACCTGGCCCAGCGCATCGTCCTGCCAAGGCCATGCGATGTACCGGGGATGCCGGGCCAGCCTGGGCCCGATACCTGTCAACCGCTGCGGCGGCAGCGCACCCAATGCGAGCACGACCTGATCGCTGGCGAAATAGCTCCCGTCATCCAGGTGCACGCGAAAGCCATCTCCAAGCCGATTGATCGCAATAACCTCCTGACGCAGCAGGGTCAGGTTTTTGGCCCGCTCCTTCGCCTTCTGCAGGCGATCGGTCAGATACTCGCCGTAAGCCAGGCGGGGCAGGAAACCTTCCCGCCCCTGTTTGCCCAGGTTCAACCAATCGGCGAATTCCTCCGGTTTGTCCGGATCCGCGCCCAGAAACCCGGCACGGACATTGAGCACATGCTCCGGTCGCGTTTCACCGTAGGCGACGCCGCGCGCGAACGTGTCTTCGACGCCTGCGAGGCAGACTTCCGTGTCCTCGTCGTTTTCCGATGCCAGCAATGTCGCCAGGGTGCTGCCACTGAAACCCGCGCCGATGATCGTGATCCGCATGACATGTCTCCCGTTGGGCCGGGTGACTTTCTAGCAATCGATCAGAGTGAATGTGTGATGAAACGGTTATCGACGTTCTTTATTTCCCTTCCTTGCCGACGATAAGCGAGCGAATGCATTGAGCTGCAACGGTTATGCCGGTGGCGCTGCAATTGATAGCCGGTCGTCATGTGCTTATGCCTCTCCGTCACCAGTCGAACCGAGTGCCTCCGGACTCATGCGGCTCCTGCCTCCAATCCGATCCCCTGTTTTCAGGCAACGTCCACGATGAGTTTGCCGAAATTATTGCCTTCGAGCAGTCCAATGAAGGCAGACGGCGCCTGTTCCAATCCATTCACCCGGTCCTCGCGCAGTTTTACGCGACCGGCGGCGAGCCATTGCCCCATGTCGCTGCGGAACTGTTCGAAACGGTCGGCGTAATGGTCCAGGATGATGAAACCCTGCATGCGGACGCGCTTCTGCAGCACGGTGGCCAGCAACTGCGGCCGCAGATCTTCGCAGGAGGACAGCGATGACGAGTTGTAGTGCGCGATGAAGCCGCAGACCGGCACGCGCGCGCCCAGGTTGAGCAGTGGGAGCACGGCGTCCAGTACGGCGCCGCCGACGTTTTCGAAATACACGTCGATGCCATCGGGGCACGCCGCGGCGAGACTTTCCTGCAATCGCCCTTGGCGACGATCGAGGCATGCGTCGAAACCCAGCTCTTCGACGGCGTAGCGGCATTTGTCGGCGCCGCCGGCAATCCCGACTACGCGCGCGCCCTTGAGTTTGGCCAACTGCCCTACCACGGCACCGACTGCACCGGTCGCCGCAGCGACGACCACGGTGTCGCCGGAGCGGGGCTGGCCGATGTCCAGCAGCCCGACGTACGCGGTGAAACCCGGCATCCCCAGGCCTCCCAGCGCCAGCGACGGCTGCGCCATGTCGTCCAGCAGTTGCAGGTCGGAACCCTCCGATAGTGCGTAGTCCTGCCATCCCGCGCTGGCAAGCACGATCTGGCCCTCGCGGAAGCGGGAATTGCGCGAGGCGACGATACGGCTGACCGTGCCTCCCACCATCGGTTCGCCCAGCGCTACCGGCGGCGCATAGCCCGGGCCCACTTCGTCCATCAGATTGCGCATGTAGGGATCGAGCGACAGCTGCAAAGTGCGCAGCAGGATCTGGCCATCGGCGGGCGGGGCAACCGGTTGTGTATCGAGCTGGAAATTCTGCAGCGTCGGCAAACCTTTGGGGTGTGCGGCGAGAAGGATGCGGCGATTGAGCGTGGCATCGAGATTCATGCGCTTTCCTTGCATCGATCGGTTTGCGTCGATCAGTCGGCGGGAAGTTCGGAGGGCGATACCGCACTGCCTTGCGCCGTTGCCGCGTTCGGGCCGTAGCGCAGGGTGAGCAAGGTTCCCAGGGTCATCATGACGACTGCGAACAACGGGCCTCCGGAGGCGCCGATGTGATCGACCAGCAACCCGCCGCCGATGGCGCCGGTGGCGATGGCGATCTGGAACGCTGCGACCAACAGGCCGCCCGCGCCTTCGGCCTGATCGGGGGCCGCCCGCACGATCCAGATCTGGAAACCGACCGGGAACGCACCGAAGGCGAAGCCCCACAACACCACGGCAACGGCGGTGACTGCGTACGAGTGCCCCGCCAGCAGCAGGCTGGCCGCCAACACGGCGATCAGCGTGCCGCCGAAAACTATGGCATGGCGCTCGCTGCGTCCGGCGATGTATCCGCCCACGAAGTTGCCGAAGAAACCGCCGATGCCGTATCCCAGCAGGATGGCCGAGATGGCGCCGACCGACAGCCCGGTGATGTTCTCCATCAGCGGACGAATGTAGGTGAAGCCGGCGAAGTGCGCCGAGATCACCAGCAGCACGGCCAACAGCGCCATGCGCACAGCGGGGCGCGTCAACAGTTCGCCGAGCACGCGCAGATCGGGGTTGGCCTTGGGCGGTAGCGCCGGCAGCGAGAACAGCTGCGCTATCAGCGTGATCGCGCTGACCGCGCCCGCGGCGACGAAAGCGCTGCGCCAGCCCCACAACTCGCCCATCCAGGCGCCTATCGGGGCAGCGCACACGGTCGCGACGGAAACGCCGGTAAGAATGAGCGACATCGCCCGTGGGAAGTGATGCTCCGGCACCAGGCGCATGGCCAGTGCCGCCGCCATCGACCAGAAACCGCCCAGCGCGATACCCAGCATCACGCGGGCGACGAGCAAGGTGGACAAGCTGCCCGCGATGGCAGCCAGGCCGTTGGACAGCACCAGCAGCAAGGTCAGCGCGATCATCACGCGCTTGCGATCGATGCGACGCGTCAGCAAGGGAATGGAAGGCGCGGCGATGGCCCCGATCAGCGCGGTGGCGGTGACCGTCTGGCCAGCCACCCCTTCGCTCACGGACAGGTCGGAAGCCATGGCGGTCAGCAGGCTGGCTGGCAGGAACTCGGCGGTGACCAGGCCGAACACGCCCAGCGCCAGCGAGGCGACGGCGGCCCAGCGTGGCGTGACGGTGTCGGCTAGCGGGAGCGGGGCAAGATCAGGGCACTCGGGACAGGCGGTGGAGGACACGTGGGGTCGCTTGGTTGAGCCGGGCCGCCAGTTTGGCGTTATCATGTCGGCGTTTCCATGCCGAAAATACCGGAATGCTTGTCCATTTGTCCGATCCTCTACCCCCACCCGGCCCCGGTCCGGCGTCGCCAGGCGCGCACGACATGCTCACCCGGGTGTTGCTGGGGTTGCGGCTGGAGGGCGTCGAATACGGCCGCTGCCTGATGCAGACGCCGTGGGCGATCGCCTTTCCCGCCAGTCGCGAAGCCCGTTTCCACTTCGTCGCCCAGGGCGGCTGCTGGCTGCGCACGGCGTCCTCGGAGTGGATGCGGCTGGAACCCGGAGACGCGGTGTTGCTGCCGCACGGCAGCTTCCATGTCCTGGCCAGCGCGCCCGATGTGCCGACCGTAGATATCGACCGGCTGGCCCGCGTGCCGGTCTCCGAAAACATCTATCTGGTGCGGAGCGAGGCCACCGGCAGCGACGCGGATCCGTCCAGCGTCATTTTCTGCGGATCCATGCGCTTCAACCTGGATCCGCTGCACCCGCTGCTGGCGATGATGCCGGAGGCTATGCACGCCGGCGCTCTGGTCGAGCGCGATCCGACCGTGCCCGGCCTGCTGGAAGCGATGGAGCGCGAGGTGTCGCTGGACCGGATCGGCGCTTGCGGCATCCTGGCGCGATTGGCGGATGTGCTGGCCGCCAGCATCATCCGTGCATGGGTGGAGTGCGGCTGCAGCGACTCGACCGGCTGGATCGCGGCCGTGCAATGTCCACGGATCGGCAAGGTCATGGCCGCCATCCATGCCGAACCGGAGCGCGACTGGAGCGTGCCGGTGCTGGCAGAGCTGATGGGCGCTTCGCGCTCGACTTTTGCCGAGGCTTTCACCCGCACCGTCGGCGAGAGTCCCGCCAAATACGTAGCCAAGGTGAAGATGTTCCAGGCCCGCCGTTGGATCGCACAGGAAGGCATGCGCATCACGGTCGCGGCCCATCGGCTGGGCTACGACTCCGAGGCTTCGTTCAGTCGGGCCTTCAAGCGCGTCATCGGCCAGCCGCCCAGCGCGGTGCGTACCGGATAGGCGCGGAACCGGAGCACGTTCCGCCTCGCCGACTGGCGCCAAGGCGGGAATCATGCTGAGCAAACGGAAGCGTGAACCGCGTTCTTTCCCGAGGCATGGTCATCGAGATATTCCAGGGCGCAGAACGCGTTAGCGCAAGCCTTCACTCCGGACGAAATACTTCAGGGAAACTCCCGAAGCAAATCATTCCGGATTCGAGTTCAACAAGGCGCTTTCGCTTCATTCGCAACACTCCTGCTGCCCAGGCAGCTAGCTATGTGTTGCATCGATCGTATGAAACCGCCGCCAGAAGCGGACATTCGTTGAAGCGCCCGTGCGGGCGGTATCTGGAGACCGTACAGCTACCGGCCGCTCTCACCGGGTTATCAGACTACTTTCCCCAAACAGTTTGACTAGTGCTCTTAACAGGGCAGTACTGCTTCGGATATTTTTGGCACCCAAAGGGAATTGTCTTCAGACAGGCAGTGCATTCGACAGCCGCGCCAATATGTCCGCCCGGCAAACATCCAAGATTTCGTCCGCGAGCGACGCATCGTCGGGGCAGGACCTCGACAACACCACCGCGCCAACGGCCTGCGCCATCAAGGCGATCTGGCGCGCACGCGCGTCGTTGTTCACGCCATCAACCGGCAGCTCTCCTTGGCGCACCGGCGCAGACACCTGACGCTCGATACCAGCAGCGAACACCGCCTTGACCGATTCCGGCTGACGCGCGGTGTCCGCGCAGAGCGCGGCCATGGTGCAACCGTTGCCTGGCTTGTCCCGATGCTCCCGGGAGACGTAGTGCTCCATGAAGGCCGCCAAATCAATGCCCGTAGCGTCGTCCGCGGAACGCGCCAAACCGAAGCTTGCCGCTTCCTCCATCAGGTCGGTCTTGGAGCCGAAATGTTTGTAAAAGCCGCCGTGGCTGAAGCCGGCGGCCGCCATCAGATCCGCTACACCCACGCCGTCATAACCCCGCTCCCTGAACAGGGTGGACGCGGTTTCGACGATATGCGCCCGGTTTGCCTGCGCCTGTGCCTTGGTGACCTTCATAACCGATGTCTCTTGATGTTCTGCCTACGGAGGCGTCACACAATATTACATATAGATGATGACCATAATCAAAACATTGACATTAATGATGATGACCGTCATCATTAGGTCCACTACCAAAGCAGAACCGGGGACAAAACGCTGTACCCGGCCTCATCCACAATCAATACCTCTGGCACGACATGACCGACACGACGCTTTTCCAGCCCTACCCGCTCGGCCCGCTGACCCTCGCCAACCGCATCGTGATGGCGCCGCTGACGCGCAACCGCGCTGGCGCCGGCCTGGTGCCCAGCGCGCTGGCTGCTACCTATTACGCCCAACGCGCTTCGGCGGGCCTGATCATCACCGAGGCCACCCAGGTCTCGGCCCAGGCCCAGGGCTACCAGGACACCCCCGGCCTGTACACGCAGGACCAGATCGATGGCTGGCGCCAGGTCACTGATGCCGTCCACGCCCAAGGCGGACGCATCTTCGCGCAGCTGTGGCACGTCGGCCGCATCTCCCACGTGGATCTGCACGACGGCGCCGCGCCGGTGGCCCCTTCGGCCATCCGTGCCCAGACCAAGACCTTCGTCAACAACGGCTTTGCCGATGTCTCCCAGCCACGTGCGCTGGAGATCGATGAATTGCCCGGCATCGTCGAAGACTTCCGCCTGGCGGCGGCTAACGCCGTCACGGCGGGCTTCGACGGTGTGGAGATCCACGGCGCCAACGGTTATCTGCTGGAACAGTTCATCAAGGACGGTGCCAACCAGCGCACCGACGGCTACGGCGGCTCCATCGAGAACCGCGCGCGCCTATTGTTGGAAGTCACCGCCGCGGTGGTCAAACAAATCGGCGCCGACCGCACCGGCGTGCGCATCTCTCCGGTGTCGCCGGCCGGCGCCATTTCCAGCAGCGATCCGCAGCCACAGTACGACTACCTCGTCGAACAACTCGATGCACTGGGCATCGTCTATCTGCATGTGGTGGAAGGCGCCACAGGCGGCCCGCGCGACGTGGCGCCGTTCGACTTCGACGGTTTGCGTCGTCGCTTCACACGCACCTACCTGGTCAACAACGGCTACGACCTGCAACTGGCCAGCGCCCGCCTGACTCAGGGCAAGGCAGACCTGTTCGCCTTCGGCCGTGCGTTCATCAGCAACCCCGATCTGGTCGAACGCTTGAAGACCGGCGCTCCGCTGGCCGCGCTGAATCCGGCCACCTTGTACGGCGGCGGGGCCGAAGGCTACGTCGACTATCCGGCCCTGGCCGACGCCCATGCGCAATAAGCCTGCTGACGAGGCCGCGATGCATGCGGCCTCGTCCTACTGGCCCGACACATCGCCCTCCCATGATCCACACCACAACTCCAGAGAAATACGCCATGACTGATCGCCCTACCGTCCTCATCACCGGTGCCTCCAGCGGCATCGGCGCCACCTATGCCGAACGCTTCGCGCAGCGCGGCCATGATCTCGTGCTGGTCGCACGCGACAAGGCGCGACTGGAAGTACTCGCCGCTCGCCTGCGTCAGGAAACCGGGGTCGCCATCGACTTGCTACCGGCCGATCTCACCCAGCACGATGAACTGGCCGTTGTCGAAGCGCGCCTGCGCGACGATGCCCGCATCGGCATCCTCATCAACAACGCGGGCATCGCCCAGTCCGGCGGTTTCGTCGAGCAATCGGCCGACAGCATCGAACGGCTGGTGACCTTGAACACAACCGCGCTGACCCGTTTGGCCGCGGCCGCCGCTCCCCGCCTGGTCGAGGCCGGCGAAGGCGCGATCGTGAACATCGGCTCGGTGGTTGGCCTGGCGCCGGAATTCGGCATGTCGGTCTACGGCGCGACCAAGGCCTTCGTGCTGTTCCTGTCCCAGGGAATGAGCCTGGAACTCGCGCCCAAGGGAATCTACGTGCAAGCGGTTCTGCCTGCGGCCACACGCACCGAAATCTGGGAGCGTGCCGGCATCGACATCAATACCCTGCCCGAGGTGATGGACGTGGGCGAACTGGTCGATGCGGCCCTGGTCGGCTTCGATCGCCGCGAAGCCGTCACCATTCCTCCACTGCATGTGGCCGCACGCTGGGACACGTTGGATGCCACGCGTCAGGCCCTGCTCACCGACATCCGGCAGGCACAGGCCGCGGAACGTTATCGCATCGTCGTTTGAGGCGATACGGCTCGGCACCCCACAACGGTGCCGAGGCGGACAATCAGAAGGCCGGTTGGACCACGGATGCCCGAAGCGGGGCAGGAAGATGGCGGCGTCCGGGATCGTAGAGAAGCAGACCGCTCCCACATCAAGGCCTTCTGGCTGTCCGTGTACCGGATCCGGCTCCTTCGCTTCATTCGCAACACTCCTGCTGCCCAGGCAGCTAGCTATGTGTTGCATCGATCGTATGAAACCGCCGTCGGAAGCGGACACCCGACGTCGCTGGCAACGGCCTGCCGGAGACCGGTCCGGTTGACCAGTGGGCCGCAGACTGTCGCGGCCGCATCCTCGTTCATTGGCCGGCGGGCGGTTGCCAGAGTTCCACCTTGTTTCCTTCGGGATCGATGACCCAGGCGAACTTCCCATACTCGGAATCGTCGATCTTCTCGAGAACGTTGCAGCCTTCTTCGCGTAGCACTTTGACCAGGGCGTGGAGATCCTCCACCCGGTAATTGATCATGAAAGTCGCGGTGCTGGGCGCAAATTGATCGCCTTGCGCCGAACCGACGGACCAGATGGTTGTTCCAGCAACCGGCTTGCCTTCGCCGTCGGCCCAGCTGAACGCCGTGCCGCCCCATTCCTGTACATCGATTCCCAGGTGCCGCTTGTACCAGGCCTGCAGCGCCGGAGCGTCTTTGGCTTTGAAAAAGATGCCGCCAATGCCTGTGACTCGCTTCATGGAACCTCCGAGGGCGAATGATGATGGGTGAGAGTGTGTCTTCCGCGGCTCAGACTTCAACCCCGCCGCACCGGCAGGAACCGGCTGTTTCGCAGCAACCCCGCCGAGACCAGCGACACCAGCACGCCGACCGGGAATATTTCCACGAAGGTCATCGGCAGGCGGAACAGCGGGTCGGCGTACTGCAGTTTGAACGCCTCCATGTCGGCGCTCAGCTTCGCCAGCGACTCGGCG
This sequence comes from uncultured Pseudoxanthomonas sp., assembly GCA_946479745.1. The sequence continues at coordinate 160,987 of CAMLGZ010000005.1, forward strand.
CTGGCGCCCTTCGCCTTCTCGCTTGCGATAATCGCCTTCGAATAGGAGGTGGCAAAATCCATGTGCGTCATCGCCTGCACCGCTTCCCACGCGGCCACGTAGAACAGCCCGGCGATGAAGCTGATCCCCAGCCCGACCCCGAACGCCGGCCAGAACCCGATCACCCCGCCCCGGTCGACGTCCCGGTGCCGCTTGATCCCCACGAACACCGCGCTCAACGCGATCAGCATGGTCGTATAGCCGATCAGCATGCCGTACTTCAGCGGCGGCATCCCGGAGAACGCGGTGAAGGTGACTAGCTCGAACCCGCCAACGACCAGGCCGGCGATCACGCCGTACTTCAGGATGGTTCGCAGCATGATGTGACTCCTCAGTGGTAGGTAGGGCCGCCATTGACCGCGATCCGGCGCCGCCCGGCAATCGCCCGAAAGGGTGATTTCGGCGTATTCACCCCAAAGAATCCGGCGTCAGGGCACGATCCCCAGCTCGCGCGCCCGGTGGATCGCCTCGGTGCGCCGCCTCGCATCCAGCTTTTCGAACAGCCGCGCCACATGCGTCTTGACCGTGTTCGGCGATACGTGGAGATGCGCGGCGATCTCTTTGTTGGAGCGGCCGGCGGCCAGCTCTTGCAATACCTCCAGCTCCCGCTCGCTCAGGCCCAGCGCCGCCTGCGCCTTCGGGTTGCCGTCGAAGGCTACCGGCGCCGGCGCAGCGAAGACCCGCACGCCCAGGACGATACCCAGCACCAGGAAGGCAGCCGCGACCAGGAACAGGTAGATGTCGCCCGAATGCATCCGCGCCAAGCGCTCGTAGTCGAGCCACTGCAGGATCAGCGTCCCCGCCGCCAGCAGCGCCCCGTAGCCGACCACCCGCTTCCACATCCCCGCCTCCGCTCGCCCCTTACGCATTCATCTTAGCGCCGATCCACGAGCGGCAAGAAAAGGTCGCGCAGCTCGACTCTCTTCAAAGACGCGATCGACTATCCGGTTGCGGATCGCGGGCGATAGGGCGTCCAGATTGCGCAACACACACTGCTGAGCGAGCGAGTCGATGGCGACGCAAGAAGGCAGTCGCGGATCTACAGATCACACGACCAGACCTGGCCTATCAGATCCTTCCCGAAGCTGTGGTGCGGCTCCTCCTCGACAAGTCGGAATCCCGCCTTCTCGTAGATTCTGCGCGCGCCGGTAAGCACGCTGTTGGTCCAAAGGATCATCTTCTGGTAGCCGGCCTGGCGGGCGAAGCGCAGGCATTCGTCTACCAGCCGGCCACCGATCCCCATCCCCCGGGTCGATGGGTCGACATACAGCAGCCGCAGCTTGGCAGTGGCCTGATCGTGGCGGACCACGAACACCGACCCGACCACTTTCCCGTTCTTCTCGGCGATCCAGCAGCGCTCGGATGTCGAATCGAAATCGCGTATGAACTTGGCCACGATTTCCGCCACCAGCGCCTCGTACTCGTTGTTCCATCCGTACTCCTGCGTGTACAGGACGGTCTGGCGGTGAACGATCCAGCCCATGTCGCCGGGCCGTGGATCACGCAATAGATAGCCGGCGGTTTTTTCTTCGTCGATCAGTGCCTGGATCTGCTCCATCGCACCGATCAGTTGGGACTGTTCCGGTTCGGAGAGAGGTTCCAGCATCGTCATGATCTCCCCGCGGGAGGCTGCGTTGAGCGGTTCGAAGGTATCGCGCCCTTTCCTGGTCAGCGAAAGCTGCGCTGCGCGCGCATCGGCATCGGACCGTGTCTTGACCAGTAAGCCCTTCTTCTCGAAACCGGCGATCACCCGGCTCACATAGCCGGCATTGAGCCCCAGTTCGCGGCAAAGGTCCGCGCTGGTCAGCGTCGGCCTGTGGGCCAGCTCATACAGGATGCGAGCCTCGGTCAGCGAGTACTCGCTTTCCAGCAGATGCTCATTGAGCAACCCGATGCGCCGGGTATAGAGGCGGTTGAACCGGCGAATCTTCTCCGCGCGTTCCTCTTGGACTTTTCCGCTCATTCGCCCACCCATTAGTTGCCTAAGGCATGTATATATTTGCTTTAGGCAATTAAATCAACAGGAGGGGCCGATCTGCCGATCAGACCGGGAATTTGCGCTGGCCCCGCTCGGCCGACAGGCGGTGGGCGCCTGCCAAGGCTGTGCTGTGCGATTTGATCGTTCGCATGAACAACCATTCGCCCGTGACACGCTGCGGGGTGACGTCGATCATCATGTAGCCGCGCTGGCTGGTGTCGGCCCAAACCAGCTCCGGGTTGGCGGCAACGAAAGCACTGGCAACGTTCTTCGGATCTGTCGCCAACTGTCCTTCCATGCCATGGGAAGTCACGCTGTGGCCGGCGAATTCGACGCCCGCGGGTCGTCCGTCTTCGCTCAACGAATACGCCCAGGCATTGTGGCTATCGCCCGACAGCATCACCAGATCCGCATCCGCGTGCTGGGCCGCCTTCAGCAGACGCGAACGGGCCGCGGGATAACCGTCCCAGCGATCCATCCACATCGGCAGGCCGAGCCTGGAAGCACGCACGTCTCTCTTGAACTTGTCCACGGTGCGCTCACCCGCTTCGGGGTGAAGCCAGTCTGGCGCCGCTTCCGGCATCAAGGTGCGTCCGATGATCGTTCCCATGCCGACCATCTGCCAGGTGGAAGTGGACGCGTTGCGTTTCAATTCGTGCGCCAGCCAGGATTCCTGTTCCGAGCCGAGCATCGTCGCCGTCGGATCGCGCCACGCGCCGTCACGGAAATTACTCAACGCCACCCCCGGATTGCTGGCCTGATGCGCCTCGGCCAGCTCCGCCGATGGTGGCCGCGTACGCGCCAGAAGGCGGGATTCGGTGCGGTACAGCGTGGCGAGCGTGCCGATGGCGTAGGCCTTCCAAGGCTCCTCGGAAACGGGAAGCCACTCGCGGTAGGCCTGCATCGCGGCCGCGCGGCGGGTATTCCAATCCCCTTCGGACTGCGGCTGGTGATTGGACGCACCGCCTTCCCAACTGTCGTTGGTGATCTCGTGGTCGTCCCACAGCGCGACCATCGGAGCCATCTGGTGCAGCTTCTGCAGGTCGGGATCGGCGCGGTAACAGGCGAAGCGCAGGCGATAGTCGATCAAGCTGATCATCTCGTGGTCGTGCGCGGGCATGACCTCCCGGCCTGCGACACGATCCTTGTCCTTGTACGAAGCGATGCCGTATTCGTAAAGGTAATCGCCTACGTGCAACCACAAGTCGAGATCATCGCGCGCCGCCGCGTGGGCGTAAGCGTTGAACCAGCCCATCGGAAGGTTGGAGCAGGAAAACAGGCCCAGCTTGAAGCGATCGACATCGCCGGCCGGCAGCGTCTTGGTGCGCCCAACCGGAGATTTGTCGCCGTCCGGCGCAATGAAACGGTACCAGTAGGTCGTACCGGCTTGCAGGCCGTCCACCATCAGCTTGGCCGTCCAGTCGCGATACGCTCCGGTGCGCACGCTGCCGCCTGAAACCACGCGGGTGAAATCGCGGTCCAGGGCGATTTCCGCATCAAGACGGACTTCATCGACACTTGCGGCCGGTACGTAGCGCGTCCACAACAGCATGGAGTCGGAACCCGGCTCGCCGCTGGCGACGTTGTGGGTGAAACCCCTGGCTCCCAACACTTCGGCGCAAAGACTGCGGCCTATCGGCAGCGCCAACGCCCCCAGGCCAAGCGCGCCGCCGATGACAAGACGCCGGCGTTCGATATTCACCGTCATGGCATTTCCTCTGCTTTCACCGGAACCAGTGGCTCCTGCGCATTCCCTGTCCATCGCATCAGGGTGAGGTCGGACGTTTGCGCGCCCTTGTCGCCCGAGTTCACCGAGAGGTAGAACAATTCCCGGCCGACCGGTTGGAAACCCACGTCGGCCTTCTGATTCCAACCGCGCACGCCGGTAGAAGGGTCCTTCAATCCGTCATCGGCCAGTGCGAGCAACCGGCCCTTCTCCCAGCCATCGCCGTCCGCACTCGACACGCCGACCAGATCACCCGTAATCGGTTGCGTACGTGCCTCGACCGCGAACAATTGGTAGTTGGGGAAGGACTTCTTCTTGCCTCGGTAAACGCCCATGAACCAGCGCCGCAGCGTTTCGTCGTAGGAAAGATTCTGCACGCCGTAGCTGGTGTTGCCGGTGCGGACGAAATACTTCCCTTGCAGCGTAGTCGGGCCGCTGCGGTGCGGTTTCCCCTCGGTCAGCGGTCTGGCGTAGTTGGCCCAATCGCCGATGTCGTACTGAAGAAGCACTTGATGGTCGTTGTCGACGCGCGCGGTGTCGCCGTAGATGCCGTAGGCAACGGTAAGGTAGCGCGGGCCATCGGTACGACCGAAGGCCGGGCCAAAACCAACGCCGTCGATTCCGGAGCATCCGTATCTGTGGTCCCGTGTATCGGCCAGGTTGCCATCGAATTTCCCATCGCCGTCCACGTCGGCGAGGTAATCCTTGGCTACCTCCGAAAGATAGACAGCGCGGAAAATCTCCGTCCCGCTCGCCTCGATGCCAATCCTGTCGATCCGATTCGCGTCGATCACGGCAATGTAGAAAGCCTTGTCCTCTTTGTATTCGAGGGAGCCGTAAACCTTCCCGTCGGCCGGGTTGAAATCGAGATCGCCCAGATGGCCGGTCCAGCCGACCAGCGTGCCGATGAGCTTGCCGCTGAAATCGTATTTCGCCAGGAGATTGGTGAACGAGTAATAGATATAGCCGCCCTCCGTATCCACGGCGATGCCTTGCACGTGACCGGAGGACCAGGCGCCGCCGTTCTGCGTGAGCGGCAGGCGGGCCGATGGCGGTGCGGCGGCGGACTGCGCGCTCGCCGCGAAGGTGGCGACGGACAGCGCTGCGACAGCGAACAGGACGCCGACCGCGGACAGGATGCGATGCGCGGAACGCGCACCGTGGGGTCGGAAACGAAGCGGAACGATCATGGTGTCGTCGGGCCGGGAGCGAGCCTCAGAATCGTGCCTTGATGCCGAAATTCCACATCGATCCGTAGATGGTGTACTGCTGAACGCGGCTGGGGATGTTGGAATAGATGATGTCCGGTTCGTTGAAGATGTTGCGCCCCGCAAGTTGCAGTTCGACGTTCTTCGAGAGTTTGTAGCTGGCGCTGATGTTCCACAGCTCGCGCGCGGTGTGGTAGAGAACGCCGTTGTTGGCGGTGGTGGGCGTGTTGCTCAGGGCGCTGACGCGGTACTCGCCCTGCCGGTTGCCGTTGATCTGCAGATCGAAGCGACCGTAGTTGTAGCGAAGCCCCCAGTTGGCTGCCTGCTCGGGCATGTTCTGGCGTTCGCCGTCGGCATCGATCGAGGTGATCGAGCCATAAAGGCTGAGGCCCTTGAGCGCGCCGGGCAGGAAGGTCAGCTGCTGGCTGTATTCGAAGGTCAGGCCTTCGTTGGTGCTGGTTCCGGGCAGGTTCTGCGCGCTGCGGAAGGTGTAGCCGGCGTATTCGTCGGGGTCGAAACCGACATCCTCGGGTTCGACCGTGACGCCGGTGACCTGCATGTCCGTCATGTCGAGCTTGTAATAGGACAGGCCGAGGATGCCGGAGGGTTCGAGGTAGTACTGGAGACTGGCGTAATACTTGGTGGAGTGCTCGGGTTTCAGCTCCGGATTGGGCACGGTGACGATCATGGTGTCGTCGTTCACCGAGACCACGCCGCCGAGATTTCCGTAATCGGGGCGGAGGATGGATTCGCTGAAGGCGAGCTGGCCGACCAGCTTCTCGGTGAAGTCGTACTTGATCCCGCCGCTGAGGAACCAGTCCTCGTATTCGCCCTGGCGCGTGGAGTACGCGCCGTTGTGGTACTGGTACAGCAGGCCTTCGACGGTGTTGACCGAGAGACCGGCTTCGGTCACTTCGCTCACCGGGCGGACGTTGGCGATTCTTGCAGCGGTCTTGGTCTTCTCGTAGCGCAAACCCAGGTCGAAGCGGGCATCGCCGAGGCGTGTCTGCGCCTCCAGGTAGGCGGCATCGATCTGTTCCTGGATGCGCTTGTCGTTGTCGAGCTTGCGCTTCAGGTTGCCCACGGTATCGGCGACGAAATACTCGGGGTGCTCCTTGTAGATGTCGTGCGTCGCATAGTTGCTGTCCGCGCGCCAGTTCTGGCCGTTCATGTTGCCGGCGTCGAAACCGTTGATTTCAAATTGATAGTTATGCGTCCAGGGGATGACCGCCGCAGGATCTCTCTGGGTCAGATCGCGGTTGGGTCCGACGTACTGGAATTGCTGGAAGGAACCCTCGTTGGTCCTCCAGTCGTTCTTGCGGCTACCCAGGCCACCCATCAGCGTGACCGGAAGTTCCTGCAGAGTGAACCGCTTCTTCAGGTCCAGATAGCCGCCATATTGATCATTGATGGCGTCGGACTCGGCGGTGCGGACGTTGTTGCCGATATCCGCGTCGCGATTGAAGTTCGTGGGGTCGCCCCAGGGACGGCCGGCGGTCTGCGTGAGCATCCACTCGTTCGAATCCTCCGAGGGGCGATCAAGGGTGAAGCCGATGCCGGTCAGCCAGCTGTCCGTGCGCTGGAAGAAGCCCTCGCTGGTATCGCGGAAGTTGAATTCGGATCTGGAGTAGCTGCCGCGTAGTGTGGCCTCCAGGGTGTCGTTCTTGAATTCGAGTTTCGGGGCGACGGTGTAAGTGGGGGTTCCGGCGTAGCGGTGCGAATACTCGGTTCTCAGGCGTGTGTTGGTGCCGTTGGGATTCACGACGATGTGGGTGGGCGTGGATCCGGGCGTGGCATAGGACGCCGTGGGAGTGCCGAAGTAAAGGAAGGTGTACTGGTTGAAGTATTCGACGTCGTAGAACGAATACGTGCTGCGCAGGGACAGAACTATTTCGTCCGTAAGCTGGTAGTCCGTGCTCAGGTTGGCGGCCGTACGGCTGGTCATCTTCGGGCCGGGGCGCCACATCAGGCGATACGGCATGACCCGGCCATCGGGGAGATAGGACCAATCGGTCTGGATACGGTCCTGCTGAACGTAGTTGGCGTTGTAGCTGGTGTTGAACTCGACGCCCAAACGGCCGTCCAGGAAGACGTCGCCGAAGCCGAACTGGCCGGAGGGGTAGACGGTCGAATGCTTCTTGTCGTCGGGGAAATACTTGCGCGAGAAAGTGGAGTCGGAGGTGCCGACGCCGCCGAGCTGGAAAACGAGCTGGCGGCCGGTGCGATTGAAGGCGTACTTGCTGCGCAGGTTGATCTGTCCGCCGGGGGAATCGGCGTCCATGCGGGCGCTGAGCGTGTTGTTGAGTTCGATCGACTCGATGCCGGTGATGGACATCTGCTCGAAGGAGTTCTGGCGGCCGCTGTTGTTGTTGGACGTGGCGGTGGCCATGCGGGCGCCGTCCACGGTGAAGGTGGAATACTTCGGGTCCAGGCCGCCGATGCGCACGGCGGTGGCGTCCACTTCGGTGTAGTCCAGGGAAATGCCGGGCATGGACTTCATGAACTCGCCCACATCGCCCATGGTGAGAGCGCCGTAGTTGTCGGCGGCCACGACATTCTTCGCGTTCATCGCGGCGCGACGCTCCATGATGGCGCTGGCCTGGCCTTCGCGCTTGGCAGTGACCTGGATCATGTCCATTTCGACCGCGTCGCCGCCGCCCGGGGCGGTGTAGGAAGGCACCCTCAGCTCGAAATCCAGCGTCGCCGTCTGGCCTGCGACCACGTTGGCGATCGTCTTCGAATCCTGCAGGCCGGTGTACTTGGCTACGACGGTGACTTCACCGGCCGGCACGCCGGTGAGACGGAAACTGCCGCCGTCCTCGGAGTAGGCGACGATCGTGGTGCCCTCGACGCGGATCTCGGCATTGCGCACGTACTCCCCGGTTGCGGTATTGAGGATGCGACCGCGCACGCCTCCGCTGCCGATCTGCGGCTCCGATCGCGCACGCCCGGAGCCGCCATTCGCCTTCTGCAGCAGGATGACATTGCCTTTATCGGACTTGATTTCCAGGCCCGTTCCTTCCAGCAACAGGCGCAAAGCCTCGCGCGCATCCATTTCACCGACGATGGCTCGCGTACTGATGCCTTCCAGCGCTCCTGCCGGCGCGATGATCTGCACCTGCGCCTGCCTGGCCAACTCCGGAATGGCGGTGACCGCGGGTTGCGCGGGTACTTCGAACTTGCGCTGCTGCGCCATTGCCTGGGAATTGAAAGCCAATGCAGCGGCAACGGCAGTGGCCAGCAGGACTTGCTTGCGACGATTCATGGTCTGTGTTCTCAACGGAGGCCGCGTGTAGTCGGCATTGAAAACAGAGAGTCCTGATGAATGCGGTTTCCGCTACCTGTCAAAAAAAATTAATGTGCGCGGGCGACGATGATGCGTCCACCTTCTTGTCGCACTTCCGCATCGAACACCTCTGCGACGGCGCGGCTGAAACCAAGCGGATTGTTGACCGCGAACAATCCCGTCACCTGCATCCGCGCCAGATCCTGGTCGGCGATAATGATGGGGGTATCGCTGTAGCGCGCATAGACGGCCGCGGCTTCTGCCAGGGTTTCTCCCTGCAGGGCGATCTTTCCTTCCCGCCATGCCAGCTCGCGCCCCATTTGGCCGGAGGAGAGCGGTGTCGGATTCCATCCGCCCGCCTTTCCTTCCGGTAACGACAGGCCGGTATTCTGCGTCAGGGGAATATTGGCGACTCGCGTCGCTTCGGCCAGAACGACGCGACCTTCCTGCACCAGCACTTGCGTGTGCCGGCCTTCCAGCTTGCGCACGACGAAGGTCGCCGCGGTAGCTTCCAGGTGCTTTCCATCGACTTCCACCCACGTCGGCACCGCCGCTCCGGCGCCCTCGATCAACACCTCACCCCGCAACACACGTATCCGCTGCCGCCCTTCTTCGTCGTACACCTTGATGCGGGTATCGGTATTGAGCGTCACCGTGGCCCCGTCACCCAATGGCACTGTGCGCATCTCCCCTTTTGCCGTGGCATAGGCCGTGGGCATCTGCAGCGTGGCCATCAGTATTACGACCAGCACAAACGAAGCGGCCATGGCACCGCCCCATTCCATCAAGCGCCGGCGGCGCCCGACACGGGACAAAGCGGCTACCGCAGGCCGAAAATCCTCCGGATCGTATTGCGGGCCCAGTGCGCGTGCGGATTCGCTGCGCATCCACAGGGCTCTGGCGCGCGTGAACGCACCACGGCGTCGCCGGTCGCCCGCCAGCCACTGCTTCAACGCTCCGGTTTCGCTGGCGGACAGGGGCGCACGATCCATCCTCGCCACCCACTCGGCAGCGATCCGTTCAATGTCCTGGCTGGTTTCGTGTTCTTCCACTGGCACGCCTTTTTTCCCGCTCCAACTGATTAGAGGTTTTGGCGGGTGGGTTTCCGCCACTGGCGAACCAATCTCCTAACCAGCGGATCCCCCGGACGATATGTTTTTCGACCGTATTCTCCGAAAGACCCATCCGGGCCGCGATTTCCCGCTGGGACAATCCACGGACGCGACGTAGAACAAAGGCTTCGCGCGTCTGCCCCGGCATGCTGGCGATCACCTTGGCCAGTTGGCGCAGGTCGTCATGGGCAATGGCGCTTTGTTCAGGAGTGGCCGCATCGTCGGCGAAGTCCACCACTCCGAGATCTTCGACCGCAAGGATCGACACGATCCGTGCCCGCCGGATATTTCGGACCACCAGCGAATGGGCCACCTGGAAAAGGTAGGCGCGCGGATTCAGGATGTCGTCTATGCGCTCGCGTTCGGCCAGCAACGCGTAGCTTTCCTGCACGATGTCGTCGATGTCGAACGCCGCCGGCGCCCATCGGCGCGACAACCAGCCCCTGAGGGCCGCCTCATGCGGCAGGATGTGATGCATGAACCAGCGCGTTCTTTCTACATCCTCCAGAGCGCCCTGCATGTCGCCCTCTACTTCGGTTCGATCCGGCACCAGGTTCCCCAGCATCCATCCACTCGGCAAATGCCGGAAGATGCTATTCGGCACGCATGACATACATGTTTCAGCCGTTCAAACAACCGTCAGGCCGGACACGTTGACGTGCTTCAGGCTGAAAAGCGGACCTGATCGCCGGCGCCCCGGCCATTCTTCGGATTCAGCGCTCAACACCGCATCCATCTGAACGTTTTGTTATGCAAGACGCGTGAAAAACGCCAGACTGAAGCGAACATGAAAAATCGCGTTAACAAATATTCGCGCGCCGGTTTGCATTCATGCGTCGGTCGCTACGGTGTGCGCGCCCACTCCCCGGGCCAATAAAAAACACATGGAGAGAATCATATGTCTTCACTTCGCCCCCTGAGCATCGCCCTGCTTTCCGCTCTGGCTTTCGCGCCTTCCGCTTTCGCACAGGATACCGACAGCAGCGGCACCGGAACTTCGTCCACGGATACCGCGTCGGGCAAGCGCATCGCCATCGTCGGCGGCGGCGCGATCCTCGAGCCCGATTCCAATCCGACCCCCGGCCTGGACATCGACGGCGCCTCCGCGCCGACGCTGAGCGCCAGCTGGTACGTCAACGACAACATCGCCATCGAACTGTGGGGCGCCGCGGACAAGTTCAACCATCGCGTGCGTGGCCCGGAAGGCAAGATCGGCACGGTGGAACAGCAGCCGCTGGCCCTTAGCGGCCAGTACCACTTCCGCCAAGCCGATGCGGTGATGCGCCCGTTCGTGGGCCTGGGTTACTACGAATCCAACTTCAGCAATGAGGATATTTCGGCCGGCGGCCCGCATGTGGGCCTGGACACCACCAAGGGCGCCATCGCTACCGCCGGCATGGATTTCAACATCAACAGCCGCTGGTTCGCGCGTACTGACGTGCGGTACATGCATGGCGACGCCGACGTCAATCTGGCCGGCGAAGGCACCGGCGAGCAGCTGAAGATGAACCCGTGGACCATCGGCGTGGGCCTGGGCGCTCGCTTCTGATCAGGCACGCTACTGATCGAGCGCTTCCGACTTCGCAGCGGAAATACCCACTGCGTCGACCACACCAAACGGCGGGCCCCATGGGCCCGCCGTTTCTATTGCAACCAATCTTCTATTATCGGGAGGCAACGACTGCTGGCGGCGCGGCAACGCGGTCGCCGGACTGACAGAGGTCTCTCACTCCGCCTTCGCGCGGCAGTGGCTACGGTATTTCTCCCTCTTGCCCTGACGGACCGACCCATGCCTACAGTGCGACTGCGCGTCACCGGTAACGAATATGCCGCTTCCGAGATCATCCATGCGCTGGAAGCGATCGAAGGCATCGAGCATGTCGAGGAAGTCGCCGACCTGATGCAGCACATGGACGACGACGACTCCAGCTCCGCCGGCCTGCCGGACGACGAATCGCCCGGACTGCACAATATCGAGATAGAAGCGCCCAACGACGAAGCCATGCGCCGTATCCATGCCGTGGCCGAAGCGATGGCCGAACGCACCGAGAGCGCGATCGAGATCGTCGAGGATTTCTGACTATTGCGCGCTAGGGCCTGCGCGGCGGCAAGCGGCGGCGCAAACCCCAGGTGTAACTGAGGTAATAGCCCAGCAGCAGGCCGGCCACGGCGAACAGGCTGGCATGATCGAGCACCGGGAGCATCGACAGCGCGTCGCGGCCCTGCCAATAGCGCCACATTTCGACGAACCCCATCGCGATGCGCGCCGCGACCAGCAAGGTCAGCGTCAACACCAGCCACGGATTGGGCGTGTAGTACATGCCCTGCGGAGTCTGTTCGAAACGGCTGAGCCACAGGCCGACGACGCCGGTGAGCAGACCGGCCCCCATTCCCGCAAGCGCATAACGCAACGCACCAGGCCACCACAGCTCGGTAAGCGCCATGCTTGCAGCAAACAGACCCGCGGAAAACAGCAATACCCATGAATTCAACCTCACCGCCCATGGCCATGCCTTGCGTCGCGCCTTGCCCAGGCGGTAGCGCTGCCACAATGACAGCGGCAGCGACAGCAGCCACAGGACCAGCAAGACCAGAATGACGATCGGAACGATCAGCAGCGGCATCAGGGATGCTCGGTTTCCGCATGCACTTTTTCGCGGCGCAACAGATACAAGCCGCTGACCACGATGATGCCCGCCCCCAGCCAGGTCACGCCATCAGGCAGCACGTGCCACAGCGCCAGATCCAGGCATACGCCCCAGACCAGCGCGCTGTACTCCAGCGGAGCGATCAGCGAGGCTTCGCCGCGATGGAAGGCTTCGGTCAACGCTACCTGGGCCAGCGACCCGGAGACACCGACCCCTGCGATCACCCACCAATCCGACGATTGCAGGGGCTGCCAGTTCGGAGCGGCCATGGCTCCCGCGCCCAGCGACAGCAGCACGATGAACCACAACACCATCGCCTGGATGCTGTCGCGCCGCGCCAACAGGCGCACGGTGATGGCGCTGGCCGCATAACAGATCGCAGCGAGCAGGATGGCCAGCCCGCCCAGCGTGGCCATGCCCTGTCCGGTCGGCCGCAGGATCACCAGCACGCCGATCAGTCCCACAACAATGGCGGTCCAGCGCCGCGGCCCTACCTTCTCGCCCAGAAACGGGCCGGCCATGGCGGTGACCAGCATCGGCGCCACGAAGGTGATGGCATAAGCCGTGGATAGCGGCATGCTGCGCAGGCCATAGACGAATCCGAACATCATGCCGATGCCCAACACCCCGCGCAGCAGATGCAAGGGCCAATGCACGCGCCAGAGAGTGATGGGCCTGGCCGTCCACAGCACCCACACCAGCACCAGCGGCAACGAGGACAGGCCGCGCAGGGCGGCCACCTGCAGCGGCGGATAGTGCGGCGCCAGCAGCTTCAATCCCGCATCCATCAGCGCGAACAGGGCTACGGCGGACAGCATGAACGCGATGGCGGGCAGGGGCGAGGCGCGGGAAGTCATCCCGCATTATCGCCAATTTGCCGATTGCGTCCTTCAGCGCCCGAAAGGAGCGGAAAGGGAACCGTCTGCGTTAACCTAACCGTCTCCCCACCGTACAACGCACGCTCATGCCTTCCTTCGACATAATTTCCGAAGTCAACACCCACGAACTCACCAACGCGGTCGATCAAGCCAACCGCGAGCTCACCACGCGCTTCGACTTCAAGGGCGTGGACGCCAAGTTCGTGCTCGACGACAACGTCATCAGCCAGTCGGCTCCCAGCGATTTCCAGCTCAAGCAGATGTCCGACATCCTGCGCGCGCGCTTGATCGCGCGCGGGATCGACGTGCGCTGCCTGGAGGAAGGCGAGGTGGAAACCAATCTGGCCGGCGCACGCCAGAAGATCACCGTCAAACAGGGCATAGAGCAGAAGATCGCCAAGAAGATCGCCGCGGCGATCAAGGAAGCCAAGCTGAAGGTCGATACCCAGATCAACGGCGACAAGCTGCGCGTCAACGGCAAGAAGCGGGACGATCTGCAGGATGCGATGGCGCTGCTGAAGAAGGGCGACTTCGAGTTGCCGCTGCAGTTCGACAATTTCCGTGATTGACCTCCCCTCTCCCTTCTCTTCCCCTTCCCCTTCAAGGGGTGAAGAGGCACGTTTGCGAAGCGCAGCTTCGCGTGCCGATGAACGCCCGAAGGCTGTGCCTGAGGGCCGGGCAGGCCGGGATGGGGATGGTGTTCCCGTCCGGGCACGAAACGCCTCGATCAAGAGCAACACCATCCCCACCCAACCCCGTATCAAGTACGGGGCAGGCTCCTCCCGTTGAAGGGGAGGGCTATCGACGCCAATCAATGACCTCAGACTCAGACCCCATCGCTGAAACCAAACACTGGCTGGAACGCGCCGTGATCGGGCTGAACCTGTGCCCGTTCGCCAAGGCCGTGTATGTGAAGCAACAGGTGCGTTTCGTGTTGAGCGACGCCAGCACGCCCGAGGCTTTGCTGGAACAGCTGGCCGAGGAGCTGCTGCTGTTGCGCGATACGCCTGCCGATGAGATCGACACGACCCTGATCGTGCATCCGGACGTGCTGCAGGATTTCCTGGATTACAACGATTTCCTGGATAACGCCGATGCTGCGGTCGAGGCGCTGGATCTGGAAGGCGTGCTGCAGGTGGCCAGTTTCCACCCAGGCTACCAGTTCGCCGGCACCGCTTTCGATGACATCGGCAACTACACCAACCGCTCGCCCTATCCCACTTTGCATTTGCTGCGCGAGGACAGCGTCAGCCGCGCAGTGGAGGCGTTCCCGGATGCGGACGACATCGTGGATCGTAACGTGGAAACGCTCGACAAGTTGGGCGTGGAAGGTTGGCGGAAACTGTTCGCATCATGACCTCCTCGGATCCGGCCACGGCCCTTATCGGCACGCGCATTTCGATGACAAGGCTCGGCGAAGAGGAAACCGGGCGTCTGCTGGGCCATATTCCGTATGTAACGCTGACCAAGCAGGCAAGCACCAGGCGTTATGTCGAACGCTTGGTCAGCGATGCGGAAGAGCTGGAGCCCATGCTGTCGCGGTATCCGCAGGTCAAGTACGAACCGCTGGATCCGCACTATGTCCTGCTGAAATGCATGGCCAATCTGGATGCAGCGTTCATCGACGATCTTTGCAACCATCCCGACTGGCGCGGCGTGGTTTTTGCCGGTTGGTTCGCTGCACTGCGGCCCGATGCCGCCTATCGCAACTCATTGACTGCGGCAGCGGGCAAGTCCCAACAGAACGATTGGCTGCTGGAATTGGCCGTGGCCGAGATAGACGACATGATCTGGGCACCGGATCCGGACCTGCAGCGGTTGATCCACCGTTTGCGCTCCTCTCTCCATCCCTTGCTCAAGCCCGCCTGACCGCAATATCCGACTCGCCCGGAAGTCCGCATCCGCTCCGGCTGCGGACTGTTCGTAGGAGCGACGCAAGTCGCGACCGAAACTAGATCCAAACGGCATTCCAACAAAGATAGTCGCCAACACGTGCGACCAATCCCGCACGAACAGGATTGAGGACCATATACCGCGCAACATCCCGGATATGCTCATCCTGCCCAAGCGCCCGGTCATGGAACGCGGACGCCCATACCTGACCCAGACTAAGGTCGCTGCTCTTCAATTCCCGCGCCGTATTCGACTTCACCTTCTGCACGACGCCTTGCAGTGTCTCCGCATGGGAGAGTGTGATCAGTAGATGCAGGTGATCCGGCATCAATGTCCAGGCCAGTAGTTCGGTGTCTCTCCATATTTCCAGCTCATGCAGCGACCGGGCCATCAAGATGGCATTTCTGCTCTCCCTGAAGATCTCTGCACGTTGATAAGTAGTGAAAGTCACCAGATAGGTTTGCCCTGGAGTGGAAACCCGTCCGCGGCGCAAGGCACGATGGCCGGAGGCACGTTCTCCATAGAAGGAAGTTCCCATCCCGGCAGGCTGGGCCCACCCGGAGGTGCGGGCCATCCGAAACCGGCCCGCTTTTGACTAAGGATTTTCTGGTATTCGCGACTCACCTCGCTCCTACGCGCTTTGCGGCTCCTTCAACGAGATCTGCAGCCACGACTCCAATCGGGGGCGCGCCAGAGGCAACGACTCCGCTACCGTTGCCAACGACCGGGACAGATCGGTAGCTGGCACCAGGTCGGGCACTTGGATCACGCGAATTCCGGCGGCGGCGGCAGCGCGCACGCCGAACTCCGAATCCTCCAGCGCGACGCACGCTTGCGGGGCTACGCCGAGCCGCTGCGCGGCGAGCAGATACAGGTCGGGCGCGGGCTTGGCATGGGTCACGTCGCTACTGGTGACCACGTGGCTGAAATATCGATCGATCCCGCTTCGCACCAGCTTGATTCGCGCACGCTCGCCGCGGGTCGAGGTGGCCACAGCCATCGGCACGCCGCGGTCGAACAGATCCTGCAGCAACTCGCGCGCCCCGGTTTTGAGCGGCAGTCCACGTTCCACCCGCTGGTCATAGTCGTGCTTGCATTGCAAGGTCAGCCGCGCGGCCCGCTCAGCGCCCAGCAAACCGTCCAGCAACTCCGCGCAACCTTTGTCGTGCAGCCCGACCATCGACAGCCACACCGCGTCGTCCAGGTCCAGTGATTGCGCTGCCGCCGTTTCGCGCCAACATTCCAGCATGATGCGCTCGCTGTCGATCAGCAGGCCATCCATATCGAAGATCACCGCGTGTGCGCTCATGCGTTGAACAGCTCCGCCCTTGCCGCATCGTCCAGCATGCGCCATTGGCCGGAGGGAAGATTCCCAAGTCCGAGCCCTCCAATCCGGCTGCGATGCAGTGTCGCCACGTGGTTTCCCACGGCAGCGAACATCCGACGTACCTGGTGGTAGCGGCCTTCGTGCAGCGTCAGCTGGACGTGACGGGAGTCGACAACCTCCAGGTCCGCCGGCAGCAATGGCGTCTGCTCCGATTCCAGCAGCAGCGTGCCGCTGGCGAAAGTCCGCGCTTCATCGCCGTGCAGATCGCTGGCGAGGGTTGCTTCATAGACTTTGGAGAGTTTCGATTTTGGCGAAACAATCCTGTGCAGCAACGTGCCGTCGTCGGTGAACAGCAGCAGCCCGCTGGTGTCGCGATCCAGCCGGCCGACGCTGGACAGCAACGGCGAACGAAGCCGATAGCGCGGCGGCAACAGATCGTAGACGATCCGGCCCGGATCCTTGGTGGAACAGGTATAGCCCACCGGCTTGTGCAGCATGATCAACAGGCCCTGCGGCGGATCCAGCGGTTCGCCATCCACGCGCAAACTATCGTGATCCAACGGATCGTCGGCATACATCACCTCACCTTGCGCGTCGGTGATGCGACCTTCGCGGAACATCAGCGCCACTTGCTTGCGGCTGCCGTAGCCCAGGTTGGCCAGGTGCTTGACCAGCTTCATCGTGAAAGCTTCCCCGCCTTGGCAGGCAATGCCTTGATCGCTTCGATGACCTTGAACCCATCGCGCTCGCCGGCCACGCGCACTTGGCCGAAGCTTGCATTCAAGACTGCCTCGTAGGGCAGGTGTCGATTGGCGACCAGGAACAAGCGTCCACCCGGTTTCAACGCCTCGGCCGCCACCGCGATGAAACGGCGGCCGACATCGGGGCGATCAGCACGGCTCTGGGTGTGGAAAGGCGGATTGCTGACGATGAAATCGTACTGCTCCGGAATGCCGGTAGTGACGTCGTGCCAACGGTAGGCCAGTTTGGCTTTGTCTTCGAACACGGCAAGATTCTGCTTGGCCAGTTCCAATGCGCGCGCCTCGGCTTCGTACAGATCCAACGCCACGGCTTTGCTGCTGCGCGCCAGGATCTCGGCGGACAGATAGCCGTAACCTGCGCCCAGGTCGGCACCCTTCCCCGCCAGATCGGCCGGAAGG
Organism: uncultured Pseudoxanthomonas sp.; assembly: GCA_946479745.1. The sequence goes on from CAMLGZ010000005.1 coordinate 178,242, forward strand.
TGTTCCACCAACAATGCGGACGCCGGGTCGATGCGATCCCAGGCGAACACGCCGGGCCGGCTGCGGAATCGTCCGCCCATGATCGGACGCGGCGCATCAAGCTCCCTCCATTTTGCGAACAGCGCCGTGTCGTGGCTACCGTCCATCGGCTTGCTCCAGAACACCCTGCAATGGTTCTTGGTCAGGCTTCCGCCCAGGCCTGCGAGCTGTTTGAGGTCTGCTTCGCCGGACTTGGCGCCCTCGTTGTTGGTGATGCTGGCCAGGACCACCCCACCCGGGGCGCATAGCGACAGCGCCCGCGCGAACAGCGCGCGCGCTTCCTCGCGCTGACGCGGTGGCAACACCAGCACCAGCGGATACCGCGCGTCCGACGCGGATGCGTCGGCGATCACCTGCAGGCCGCCACGTTCCAGCTCGTCGGCGAATGGCTTGTAGCTCTGTTCACAGACCAGTTGCGCAAGCGGGAACTGCCGCATCGCCCACCCTTCGCGCGCGCGCAGGAACAGCACCGCGCCTGCAGGCCACGCGAGCGTGCGGCTTGATAACGGCAGGAACAGGGAGTCGAGCGCGGGATCGGAATTGCTGGCGGCCAAGTGGCGTCACCCGGAAAGAATCAGCAGTGATTCTACCTGTGCGACCCCATCTCTCGAACGGTAACGTTCGAACACGCATTGCAACCGCTCATCGGGATTGAGATTTCGATGTTAAAAAATAGTTGCGCATCGAAAATAAGCAGCGTATCGTGCGCGGCCTTCGCCCCGTGGCTTTTTTTGCGACACCAGAACTTCCCATGAAACCGAACTTCGTCAACGCGATCCTCTTTGCACTGTGGCCAGCCGGCCGCGGCGCGGATGCGCGCGCATGCACGAAGCCCAGCGATCGCCTGCGCGGCGAACGCAACCGGTACCTGCACACCTAATCACGGTCGGACTCCCTGGGAGATCGGCCACCCCGATCTCCCGAGGCAACGCGAACGCCCTCGGGTCGCAAAACCCGGGGGCGTTTTGTTTCCAGCGTTCGCAAAGGAAGCGCATGCAGCGCAAGAGTTCGGCAAAACCAGCCTATGGGAAATCCGCTTTTACCAAGCGACTTCCGCCCTGAAGCATCCGGGCGCGCGATGCTGCGCGCCCGAGGCAGGGGCGCGGCTGCGACCGGCGCATGTGCGCCGCGTGGTGATGCTTCGACGCGAGCGGCGCGAGGCTGGGTTTGCAACGCATAAGGCGCAATGCGCCTGCACGAATTGCCGGTTGGCGACAGCCGGCAATACGGAACATCGATCGAACACGTTACAGCGGTACGGCTTGCGATGCCGTCCGGTGCGCGCGGCAGTGCCGTGGCGTATGCCGAAGCGTGGGAGAAGGTGTTTCGCGAGGACGGAAGCTCAGAGGCAGAGCGGCGGCGCAAGCCGTTGGCCACCGGTTCGAATCCGGTTCGTCCACCATTGGATAGCTCAAATGGTTAGAGAATCGGTCTGATAAACCGACTGTCGCGGGTTCGATTCCCGCTCCAAAACATGACCTGTTACGTCATGACCAGGAACGAAAGTTCCACAACAGGAAACGCCCCGTGCCGCGTTCGGTAATTCCGCGAAGGAATGCGGGTACGGAACAAGGCAGCGGTGGCGCGGCCGGATCGTCGCTCTTGAAGCGGACGGACGGAAGTGGATCGTCTGCATGGCAATGCATCGCCATGCAGACCGGAAACTTCCGGCTCTCCGCAGACAGCGCCACGGTTCCGCCTCGCCGGCGTCAAGGGGGGTTTCCAACTTTTTTCTTCCCTTCTCCCGCCGGGAGAAGGTGCCCGCAGGGCGGATGAGGGCATGCAGTCACCGGTCCACGGGTAGCTTCCGAAGGTCGGAATTCTCTCGCCCTCATCCGTCGCTTCGCGCCACCTTCTCCCGGTGGGAGAAGGGATAGCCACAACGCGCATGCGAACCGATCCAGCATGCGTACTGAGCAAGAAACGGATCGGACCACCAGAGCCATACCAAGGAGTAGTGCCATGTTCTGGACCAAGAGGGTCGTGATCGGTGACGGCGAGCGCGGCCTGGTGTATCAAAATCGTCAATTCGAGCGCGTGCTGGCCGCAGGCGTGTACCGCATGTTCGATCCGCTGAAGCGTATCGACGTGGTCGTGCACAACATCGCCAATCCGGAATACGCCGGACGCGATGCCGATGCGCTGATCGCACGCCTGGACGACAGGCTGGACGACAGGCTGGACGAAACCTTCGTGCTGGCCGACATCGGCGCCGATGAAGTCGGCCTGGTGTCGAAGAATGGCAAGCTGGAAGACGTGCTGGCACCGGGTTCGCGCAAGTTGTACTGGCGCGGACTGGTCAAGGTCGAGGTGCAGCGCGTGTCGCTGGCCGAGAATCTGGAAGTCGATGCCTACGTCACCCGTCGTCTGCGTCAGCTCGGGGCGCTGTCCAAGGTCGCGGTGACCGCGGACGTACCGGCCGAATCGGCGGGTCTGGTGTTCGTCGACGGCAAGCTGTCGCGCATGTTGGCGCCGGGTGCCTACGCTTTCTGGAATTTCCAGAAGAACGTCAGCGCCGAGGTGATCGAGTTGCGCGTGCAGTCTGTCGAAGTTTCGGGCCAAGAATTGCTGACCAAGGACAAGGTCAGCCTGCGTGTGAACCTGGCCGCCAGCATGCGTGTGACCGACCCGGTCGCCGCGCGTACCAGAGTGGCCAAGTTCGGCGACCACCTGTACCGCGAACTGCAGTACGGCCTGCGTAAGGCGGTTTCCGCCAAGACGCTGGACGAGCTGCTGGGCGACAAGGCGTCCTTGGACGCCGACATCTTCGGTTACGTGCGCGGCCAGGTCGGTGCGTTCGGCGTCGAGGTGCTGGGCGTGGGCGTGAAGGACGTAATCCTGCCGGGCGAGATGAAGGACATCCTGAACAGCGTGGTACAGGCGGAGAAGGCGGCGCAAGCCAACGTGATCCGTCGTCGCGAGGAGGCGAACGCTACGCGTTCCCTGCTCAACACCGCCAAGCTGATCGAGGAGAGCCCGGTGCTGATGCGCCTGAAGGAACTGGAGGCCTTGGAGAAGGTCACCGAGAAGATCGACAAGCTCACCGTGTTCGGCGGCCTGGACGGCGTGCTGAAGCAGCTGGTGACGTTGAAGTAATGCAAACCGCCCCTTCCCCCGCTTGCGGGGGAAGGCTGGGATGGGGGGCGAACGGAATCGTATTGCCCGGATGTAGGCTGCGGAAACAGCCGCATTCGATACTTTCATGGCGATGGATTGCCGATGGCTCCGGCTTGCCCCCAACCCCAACCCTCCCCCGTGAACGGGGGAGGGGGCTCTTTTTTCAAGGAAGGACATCATGAATATCAACTACGAATTTCTGCATGCCGAAGGCAGCCCCACCCCAATCAAGGGTTGGGTGCGCGGCGTGCCTTTGGAAGACCAGGCCCATGCGCAGTTGCGCAACATCGCCGGCATCCCGTTCGTCGGGCCGTGGGTGGCGGTGATGCCCGACGTGCATCTGGGCAAGGGTGCGACGGTGGGTTCGGTCATCCCGACCCGTGGCGCGATCATTCCGGCTGCGGTCGGCGTGGATATCGGCTGCGGCATGGCCGCGGTGCGCACCACCCTGCGCGCCAACGACCTCCCGGACAATCTGGCGCAACTGCGTTCGTCCATCGAGCGCGGCGTGCCGGTGGGCAATGGACCGGGCGGCGAACATCGCAACTTGCCGGACAGCCACGAGACGCGCATTGCGCAATCGGGATTGCATGCCGGGTTGGAAGCGATCAAGCAGAAGCACCGCAAGATCCGCACCGACAAACTGGAGCACCAGATCGGCACGCTGGGCGGCGGCAACCACTTCATCGAAATCTGCCTGGACGAGACCGATGCGGTGTGGGTGATGCTGCATAGCGGCTCGCGCGGCACCGGCAACCTGATCGGTAGCTACTTCATCGAGCGGGCGCGCGAGCAGTTGGCGCACCGTGTGCTCGGTTTCCACCTGCCGGACAAGGATCTGGCTTTCTTCATGGAAGGCGAGCCCTTGTTCGACGACTACGTGGAGGCCGTGTCGTGGGCGCAGGATTACGCGCGCCACAATCGCGAGGCGATGATGGCGCGGGTACTGGCGGAAATGCGTCACCGCCTGCCGAAATTCCAGTTGGAGAAGCTGGCCGTGAACTGCCACCACAACTACGTGCAGAAGGAAACGCACGGTGGCGAGGAACTGCTGGTGACCCGCAAGGGCGCGGTCAGCGCACGCGCAGGCGAGCTGGGCATCATCCCGGGCAGCATGGGCACGCGCAGCTACATCGTGCGCGGCAAGGGCAACGCGGACAGCTTCCACAGCTGCAGCCACGGCGCCGGCCGCGTGATGAGCCGTACGCGCGCGCGCGCCGAGATCACGCTCGCACAGCATCGCGAGGCCACCGCGCACGTGGAGTGCCGCAAGGACGCAGCCGTGGTCGACGAGTCGCCGGCCGCCTACAAGTCGATCGATGCGGTCATGGCCGCGCAGAGCGACCTGGTGGAAGTGGTGCACACCTTGCGCCAGGTGATCTGCATCAAAGGCTGATTTTAGCTTCGCAACAAACAGCGCCGCCCTTCACTGGCGGCGCTTCTTATTGCCGCCGTAGAGGCGTAGGAGCGACGTAAGTCGCGAACCTATCTGCCCATGCCCGTGGTTTCGCGACTTGCGTCGCTCCTACGTCGCCCGTACGCGGCTCCTACTTCGCCTTTACCTTGCGGTCGCCGAACAGCGCACTGATCACGATGCTTGCGCCCAGGCCTACGCCCAACAGGAACAGCAGCAGCGCCATGGTCGGGTAGCCCCACAGCGTGCTGCTGGTGGGTATGCGCATCATCAGCGCCGAAGCCAGGATCAGTGCGGCGGTGACCACGCCGGCGGCGATGCGGTTGGCGATCTTCTGCAGGCTTTCCATCAGGTGCGACTCCTCCAGACCGGTCACGCGCAGCTGCAGGCGATTGTCCGCGACCAGGCCGAGTATATCGGTGACTTTGCGCGGCCCATCGCGCATCAGCGACTGCAGTTCCATCAGTTCGCTGGCCAGACTGGGGGAAGAAAGCGACTGGCGCAGGCGCGCGCGCATGACGTGCTGCAGGTGGTTTTCGACCGCCTTTTTCGCATCGAATCCCGGCACCAGCAACTGGCATACCGCGTCCAGGTTCAGCAGGGTCTTGCCCAACAGGCTCACTTCAGGCGGCGTGCGCAGGCCGTGGGCGGTGGCCAGGCGCACCAGTTCCAGCACCACGCGGCCCTCCGACATCGAGGCGCTGTGCGCGGCGTATCGGCTGACCAGCTGACCGACCTCGCGGGTGAAGCGTTCGTCGTCGTAATCGTCCAGCGGCGTGCCCAATGCGATGGCTTCCTGCGCGACCTGCTCGCCGCGCCCGTCGACCGCCGCGAACAGCAGTTTGAGCATGCGCTCGCGCTGGCGCGGCGGCACGTTGGCGACCATGCCCAGGTCGAAGATCGCCAGACGGCCGTCGCCGGTCACACGCAAATTGCCGGGATGCGGATCGGCGTGGATCTCGCCATGCACGAACATCTGGTCCAGATAACCGCGCATCAGCGCATCGGCCAAGGGCTGCATCGGTTGTTCGGTGCGGCGCACGCCCGGCACATGGTCCACGCGCGCGCCTTCCAGCAATTGCATGGTCAGTACGCGGCGGCTGGTGAGATCCCAGACCGGATACGGCACGCATAACTCGGGATACGGCGCCAGATGCCTGCCAAAACGCTCCAGGTTCTGCGCCTCGGCCACGTAGTCGAGTTCGGCCATGAGCGTGCGGTTGAATTCGCCCAGCCAATCCGCGAAATGCACGTGTCTGCCGAGCTTGGTGATGCGGTCGGCTGCGTTGGCCACGCCACGCAGCAGCGAAAGATCCGCTGCCAGCTGCAGCCCGATCCCGGGCTTCTGCACCTTGACTGCGACAGGCGTTCCGTCGCGCAGCGTGGCGCGATGGACCTGGGCCAGCGAGGCGCAGCCGACGGGATCGGGATCGAACTGTTCGAAAGCCTTGCTGAGGCGCACGCCCAGCTCTTCCTCCACCACTCCGCGCACGTGTTCGAAGGGAATCCGGCCGACGTTTTCCTGCATGCGCTCCAGTGCCGTGGCGTAAGCGGGCGGCACGATGTCCGGACGCGTGGAAAGCATCTGCCCCAGCTTGACGAAAGTCGGACCCAGCGCTTCGAGATCGCGGCTGAATTCTTCGGGGCTTCCTTCCGGCTCGGACCGGTGTTCGAAGGACGGCTCCAGCGAAAGTCCGGAGAACACGCCGGAATTGCGGTACCGCCACAGGAAACGCAATATTTGCGCCCTGCGCTCCATGCCGCCGCCCATCAGCGGTGCGTTATGCAGGTTCGAATCCATCCCTTCCACTCCGTGCGGTTTGCAGCGAGTGTGTCCACGCACGGGTAATCGCACGGTGAAACGGAGAAGAAACGCTCAACCGCGCATGAATCCCGGCGCGAACCGCTGGGTCAGCGATGCGGCCTCAACCCTGCAGCTCCCGCAACGTCACCGAAGGCGGCGCATCCAGCACGCGGCGAGTGGCGAAAAGCCCTGCGACCAGCGCAGCCAGCATGCCCAGTCCTCCGCCGATGGCGGCCAGCGACCAGTTCGCCTTCCACGGCAGATCGAACACCTGGGTGGCGATCACGCCGGACAACACCGACGCGGCGATGGCCGCGACCAGACCGGAGAGCAAGCCGATCGCCGCGAATTCCGACGCCTGCGCAAGCCGCAACTGCCGGCGGCTGCCGCCGAGCACGCGCATCACGCCGCCTTCCAGCAAGCGCTCGTCCTGGCTGGCGCTGATCGCCGCAAGCAACACCAGCACACCCGCGGCCAGCGAAAACCAGAACACCACCTGGACCACGGTCGACACCTGGTCCGCGGTGCTGCGCACCTGCTTGAGCACCGCATCGACATCGATCACCGACAGATTGGGGAAACGCTCGACCAGCTGCGCGGTGAAACGCTTCTGCGTGGGCGGCACGCTCACGGCGGTGATGTAGCTGGCCGGATAGCCGTTCATCGACCCGGGCGAGGCGATCACGAAGAAATTGGGGCGGAAACTCTCCCAATCCACGCTGCGCAGGCTGGTGATTTTTCCTTCGAAGGACTGGCCGGCGATATCGAAGGCCACGCGGTCGCCGATCTTCCAGCCCAGTTGTTCGGCGAAACGCTCCTCCACCGAGAGTTCCGGCGTAGCCGGCGTACGGCCGTTCCAGAACCGGCCGGCGGTGACCTTGTTGTCGTCGCGCAGGGTCGCAGCGGTGGAAAGATTGAATTCGCGTTCGGCCCGGCGCTTGGCTTCCTGGTCGTCCGCGTAATCGGCTCCGCTGGTGGGCTTGCCGTTGAGCGATACCAGGCGCCCTCGGATCATCGGGAACAGTACGGGCGGCGCGATCTTCTGTTCGGCCATGAACGCATTCACTTCGGCCTGCTGGTCTTCCTGCACATTGATGATGAAGCGGTTGGGCGCGTCGGCGGCCAACGAGAGCTGCCAGCGATCCAGCAGATCGGTGCGCACGAAAGTCAGCAGCAACAACGCCATCAATCCCAGGCCCAATGCGGACACCTGCGCCACGCTGGTGCCCGCACGGCGGCTCACGTTCGCCAGCCCGTAACGCAGGCTGCCGCGCAGGCGCGAACGCAGGCGGCGCACCAGCAGGATCATCAGCCACGCCAGTAAGGCGAGTACCGCCAGCGTGCCCAGGATGCCGAGCAGCATGGCCGTGCCCAAGGTCGCCGAACCGGCCTTCCACCACAGCAGCGCGCCCAGGCCGACGAAGCCGGTCAAGGCGACCAGCCACGCGCTGGGTTCGGTGGGATCCAGATCGCGGCGCAGTACGCGCAATGCGGGCACGCGGCGCAGTGCCAGCACCGGCGGCGCGCCGAAGGCGAGCAGCACGATCAGGCCCACTCCGTATCCCTGCAACGCGGGCAGCCAACCGGCAGGAGGAATGGAGATCTTCATTTCCGCCTGCAGCCAGCTGCCTATCGCCCATTGCAGACCGTAAGCGATCAACACACCCACGGTGCAGGCGATCAGGCCCAGCAGCACCAGTTCGCCCACGTGTATACCTACCAGGGTGCGTTGGCTGGCACCCAGACAACGCATGACGGCGGTGCCGGATAAATGGCGTTCGCTGTGGCGGCGCGCCGCCATGGCGACGGCGACCGCAGCGAGTACGACGGAAACCAGCGCTGCCAATCCGAGGAAACGACCGGCGCGATCCAGCGAGGAGCGGATTTCCGGGCGCGCATCCTGGATGGTTTCCAGGCGCTGGCCGCGCGCGAGCGCCGGACGCGCGATCGTGGTGAAGCGCTCCACCGCCGCGGCATCGCCTGCCACCACCAATCGATAGCCCAGGCGGCTGCCTTCCTGCACCAGCCCGGTAGCGGGCACGTCGGCCAGATTGAGAAAAACCTTGGGCGCGACGTTGAAGTAGTCCATGGAAGCGTCGGGCTCCTGCACCACCAGCGCGGTCAGTCGCAGTTGCGAATCGCCGATGCCTATGCTGTCCCCGATTTTCGCGTCCAGCGTCTCGGCGCCGGATTGGCTCATCCACAGCGTGCCGGGCGCGGGGACGCCCTGCGCGTCGTGTTCGCCGGCTCCGGCCGCATCGATGATGCGGAAACTGCCGCGCAGCGGAAACCCTTCGCCCAACGCCCGCAGATCGCCCAACCGCAGTTGCTCGCCGGCGCGGATCATGCTGTCCAGGCTGAGCGTTTCGGTACGCCGCAAACCGGCGGCGTTGGCGGCCTCGCGCACGGCGCCGGTGATGGGCGCATCGCCGCGAACGACGGCATCGCCGCCGAGCAGGCGGTTGGCTTCGATGGCAAGCGCGCGCTCGGCGCGGTCGGTGACGAAGCCGACCGCAGTCACCGCCACCACCGCCAGTACCAGCGCCGCGAACAGGATGCGGATATCGCCCGCAGCCGCATCGCGCAGCAATTGCCGCCACGCCATCCGCAAGGTCTTCATGCAACGGAGCCTTCGGCGACCGGAAGATCTCCGACCAGTTCTCCGCTGTCCAGCCGCAGGATGCGGCCGCAACGCCCAGCCAGATGTTCGTCGTGAGTGACCAGCACCAGCGTGGTGCCCGCTTCGCCATTCAGGGCGAACAGCAATTCGATGATGGCCTGCCCGGTATGCGTATCCAGGTTGCCGGTGGGCTCATCAGCAAACAGCAGCGAAGGCCGGGTCACGAACGCGCGCGCCAGCGCCACGCGCTGCTGCTCGCCGCCGGAAAGCTGGCGCGGGTAATGGCCCAGGCGCTCGGCCAATCCCACTTTCTGCAGGATCTGCCGCGCCGGCGTTTCCGCATCGGCATCGCCGCGCAATTCCAGCGGCAGCATCACGTTCTCCAACGCGGTCAACGAGGGCAACAGCTGGAAACTCTGGAAGACGAAGCCGACCTTTTCGCCGCGTACCCGCGCGCGTCCGTCTTCATCCAGCGTGGAGAGCGCTTCGCCATCGAGCGTCACACTGCCGTCGCTGGGACTGTCCAGGCCGGCCAGCAAGGACAACAGGGTGCTCTTTCCGGAACCGGAGGCGCCAACGATCGCCACTGTATCGCCGTGGTCTATCTGGAAGCCCACGTCTTGCAGGATGGTCAGCTCCCCGGAAGGCAAAGGCACGCGCTTACCCAGGGCGCTGACCTGCAGGGCGGGACGCGGCGCTTGTGATGCAAGCGGGGACCGCGCGACTTCAGCGCGCAGTTCGGCAGAATCGGCCATGATGATCCTTGGTGTTTGTCCGCCCATGATCGGGAGACGTTATTAAATGATCTTTAAGAACTTGCGATATGCGGCGGCGCGCGGCCGCATTCAATGTGCCATAGGTTGGGTATTGCTGGTTTTCGCGATGCTGGTCCCGGCTTCGTTCGCGCAAACCGCGCCTGCCCAAGGCGCACGCACCATTCTGGTGATGGGAGATTCGCTTTCGGCCGCCTATGGCCTCAGTGCCGCGCAGGGCTGGGTGGCGCTGACCGCCGACCGGGTGAACAAGACCCAACCGGGCTGGCGAGTGGTCAACGCCAGTATCAGCGGCGAAACCACCGCCGGTGGCGCGGCGCGCATCGCTGGCGAGCTCAAACGCAACCGCCCCGCGGTGGTGGTGATCGAACTGGGCGCCAACGATGGCTTGCGCGGCCTTCCCTTGCAGCAGACCCGCAGCAACCTGGAGCGCATGATCAAGCTATCGCAGGCCGCAGGCGCCAAGGTGCTGCTGGTCGGCATGCGCATGCCGCCCAACCTGGGGCGCGACTACACGCAGGGTTTCGAGCGCACCTTCGGCGAGCTTTCCAAACTCCACAAGACCGCTTTTCTGCCTTTCCTGCTGGAACCCATCGCGCTTGACCGCAACGCGTTCCAGGCGGACAACCTGCATCCCATCGCCACCGCGCAGCCGAAACTGCGCGACCATGTCTGGAAGTCCCTCGCCCCCTTGCTCAAATGAAGCGTTATCGCAGCCAGCGCCGGCTTCTTCACGCGGGCTTGCCGCAATTCCAACGCCAGCTTCATAAAAACCCAACAACGCGTTTGCGATGCTGTGCATCGTCTGAGGAACCCCTGAAGGAGAACAGCGATGCGTGCTTTATTCATCGGCGGCGTGGTCGACAACAGCGAAATGGACCTGGACGGTGGTCAGCCGCCGGTGCATTACCCCGAAAACAGCGGCAGCGGTCGTCCTCGCTACCGGCTGCATCAAGTCGGCCAGCGCGATGACGGCAGCATCGCCTACGCGGTCTACGGCGCGCCCGATCTGGCCGACCAGGAAGTGGAGCGTGTCGCCGACGAGCGCGGCTACGCCCGACGTTTCGAAGCCACACCCACTCTGGCGGCGCACTGAAGCAATCGAAGCAATCCAAACCCGGACGCGGGGCACGATCGCAGGCCTGGTGCGTAGAGGCACGATACGGGCCAGGTTTCAAGTGTCGACAGGCATGCCATGATTTTTCCGAATGCTTAACCTTCTATCCGGTACATGACCCTAGGATGGAAAATCGGAACTCCGTGAGCATGCCCCGACGATGCAAGCCCGATCGATGCAAGTCCGATCATGAACTCCACCTATGGTTATGGCCTGGCCACCAAAGCGCGTGCGCTTCCAGGCAAGCATGAGCTTCTGATCGAAGTGCTGGAAGAAGTCACGCGCCTGGTTTTCAATGTGCCCGGCTGCCTGAGTTATGTGGTGAGCACCGTGCCCGACGAACCCGATGCGGTTTTCATCACCGAGTTCTGGGACCATCCCGATTCCCAGCGCTCTGCTTTCGCGATGGCCGGCATCTATGAGGTGGCCTTGCGGTTCCATGCCCTGTCCACCGACATCGAACAGCACGAGTTGCGGCCCCTGACCGGCTGACTGCCCAGCGGCCGAGGACAGGCGCCGGGAAGTAGGACTTTTCCTACGCGACAGAGGGTCTTCGCCCTAATGTGATTCCTGTCACAGGAGTCCAGGATGCTTCTGCGGCGTCAATATCGCCGCAGGAGAACCCGACATGCAGCAGCGCTTGATGTTCACTCTCGTACCCGCGCGCAGCGGCTGGCAGCTCTATGAAGGCGATGAGGGCCGGTTATGGTTCGCCTCGCGCAACGACGCCATGGAAACCGCCGACCTGATGGCGACCTCTCTGCACGAAAACCACGGCATTCCCACCGCAGTGGTCATGGACATGGCAGGTTGCGAGTCGGTGATGCTGGTCTGTCACGGCTGAACGCGCGCGACGACAGCCCTTCGAGCGCAAGCCTTGACTGCACCGTCGCGGCCATGAGGAAGGCTCAGGTGTTCGCGGTGGGCATGCCCGCCAATTGACGCAGCGCCTGTTCGAACAGCTCCACCGGTTGTCCGCCCTGCACAAGATGCCGGTCGTTGAAGATCACCGAGGGCACCGCGGTGATGCCCTGGCTTATGTAGAAATTTTCCCGCTCGCGCACGGCCTGGGCGTATTCGTCCGAAGCCAGGATCTGGCGCGCGCGATCCCCATCCAGACCGGCCCCGGCCGCCAACTGCGCCAGCACTTCGGCGGAAGACACATCCTGGCCGTCGGTGAAGTACGCGCGCAGCAGCGCATGCTTGAGCGCAAGCTGCCGCCCTTCGCCCTGGCTTTCGGCCCAGTGCAGAAGGCGATGGGCGTCGAAGGTGTTGTACACATGGGTGCGGCGGTCCATGCGGAACTCGAAATCCAGCTCCGCCCCACGCGCACGGATGGCTTCGCCATTGCCCGCCGCTTGCTCGGCGGTGATGCCGTACTTGCGGGTCAGGTGCTCCACCGCATTCTCCCCTTCGGTGGGCATCTGCGGATTGAGTTCGAAGGGCTGGAAGTGCAGCTCGACGTTCAAGTCGCCGCCCACGCGCGCGATCGCCGCTTCCAGCGATTTCAAACCCACTGCGCACCAGGGGCAGGCGACATCGGAAACGAAATCGATCTTGATGGGAACGGACATGGCATCTCCACGGGTTTCGGACAGCGGCGATGCCGCGATAACCAGCAGATGGGGGCGTCCGGCGGCGGATCAATCCGAAAGTACGCCCCTCTTCCGATTGAAGGCGCGACCTGGCCGTTGCTGCGACGATCGACGTTATCAAAGCAATGCAGTGATCCACATGCGGAACAAGGTGCCGGTGCGCAAGCGTCCTCGTCGTCGCTCGCGCGTCACCCAAGGGGACGGCCATGGCCGTCCCCTTTTTTGCCCGCGCTTGGAAATGGACAGAACTTCCTCTGTCACAAAACTGGCATGACGCACGCGTAGCTTCTTTGTCACCAGACTGTCTTGAAAAAGCCAGGATCCGCGTCCAGATGCTCGTTCCCACCGCTGAAGTCCCACCCTTCAACGGCATGCCCTGTCTGGTGTGGGCCTACGCTTTCGACACGGACGGCAGCGCCCGCGGCCTGGAAGTGGAGACGCTGGCCCCTGCGGCGCTGGCTGCCGCGCGCGCGAATCACGCGTGGCTATGGCTGCATTTCAACACCAGCGACGCGCGCACCGCCCAGGCCATCGCCCTGCTGGAGCTGCCCGAAGCGGCCAGCGAAGCGCTGCTCTCGCACGACACCCATGTCAGCCTGCACCTTGAGGGCGACACCGCCTACGGCGTGTTCGTCGATTGGCGCCACCAGCGCGGCAGCGATCACAGCAAGCAATCGTTCGCCCGCGGCGACACCGAAGTGGGCTGGCTGCATTTCGCGTTGGCCGGCGGCTTGATCGTCAGCGCACGACGCCAGGCGCTGCGCTCGGTGGAACAGGTGCGCCAGCACGTGCGCAGCGGTGTGCGTTTCGATTCCGCTACCGAGGTGCTGGAAGCCATCGTCGAACAGTTCGCCGCCTCCGTTGCCCACGCCACCCTGGAACTGGGCGAGGAGCTGGACCATATCGAAGACCGCGTGCTGGCCGACCGTATCGGCGAGGAACGCCGCGACCTGGCCTTGCTGCGGCGCCAGGCCGTGCAGATGCACCGGCCCCTGACCGCGCTGCGGCGGGTGCTGCGCCAGTTCGATCAGCGCTACGCCGCCGCTTCCACTCATGCCTTGCTGCCGGCGGTGACGCGACTGTCGCAGCGCTTCGACGAACTGGACAGCGATGTGGCAACGCTGCACGAGCGTGCGCGGTTGCTGCAGGACGAAGTGGCCGCCAAATTGGCCGAGCAGACCAACCGGCATCTGTTCGTGCTGTCCGTAGTCACTGCGCTATTGCTGCCGCCGACTTTGGTGGTGGGCGTGTTCGGCATGAACATGGCCAACCTGCCGTTGCTGCAAAGCCCGCATGGGTTCGGCATCGCCATGGGGTTGTGCGTGGTTTCCAGCGTGTTCGTTTACGTGTTGTTGCGCAGATTCGGCGTGGGAAGCTGACTGTCGCCGCCAACAAAACCGTCCATGATGAGCTATCCAAGATCCCGTTCGTGGTGAGCCTGTCGAACCACGCCTTTCGCGGAGTGCTTGGACTGACGCTGCCCGCCAACAGCATGGTTCGACAGGCTCACCACGAACGGGATCAGGATTGCCCCTGATTTCAAGGCAGTATCTTTGTGGAAATATGCTCATCACGTCCCCATATCGCAGCTATGCAGGCTTCATAGGTCTTCGCGCATCGCGAATACCCCGCCCCGCAAACTTCAACTTCAATCCAGGAGCCCCCATGAGCGCATTCGACCTCACCCCGCCCAGCCCCGCCCAGCGCCAGCAATTGATCGATGGCCTGAATGGCGAAGAGCGCCGGGTGCTGCTGGAACACGGAACCGAAGCGGCGTTCTGCGGCGTCTTTCTGGACAACAAGCTGGAGGGCGTCTACACCTGCCGGCTATGCGGGCTTCCGCTGTTCCGTTCCAGCGCCAAGTTCGACTCCGGCACCGGCTGGCCCAGTTTTTTCAAACCCTACGACGACGCGCATGTGAAGACCATCCGCGACACCAGCTACGGCATGATCCGCACCGAGATCGTCTGCGCGCGTTGCGACAGCCATCTGGGCCACGTTTTCCCGGATGGCCCGCCGCCGACCGGCGAGCGCCACTGCCTCAATTCGGTGTCGCTGGGCTTTACCGAACAGGGGGCGACGCTGCCCGATCCGCTGCATCGCGGCGGCGCTGAGGCGGGCGTCGCGGACTGACCGCACACCCCGCTGCATGAATGCGGCGCAACGGCCGCGCAACGGATCCGCTGTCTGCCGCGTATCGGAGACCAAGGAGAGCAGAATCGTGCTGCCGCCCTGTCAAAGGAGCTATCCCCCATGAAAACATCCTCCCTGTTCGCGGGCATCCTGCTGGCGTTGTTCCTGGCCGGCCCGGTGGCCGCCAAATCGCGCAACGTCACTGATCCGGATGCCCCGCGCAGCCTACCCGCCGAAGGCCCGGTCAGCGTGGACTGGACCGACCCCGCGCAATTTTCCGATATCCGCTACAGCGGCAACCGCTGGGAAGCCAAGCGCGGCAACTGGGTCGAACAGCTCGCCCAGCATCTGCAAAAGAGCGCCGCCAAGAAGCTGCCAGCCGGCGAACAGCTGCAGGTCACCCTTACCGACATCAAGCGCGCCGGCCAGTACGAGCCCTGGCACGGGCCCAACCTGCAGGACACGCGCTTCGTGCGCGACATCTATCCGCCCCGTATCTCCCTGACCTTCAAGCGCACGGACGCACAAGGCAATGTCATCGATCAGGGCGAACGCAAGCTGGTCGACTCCGCATTCCTCATGGGCAACAGCATGCTCAGCGACAGCGACCCGCTGCGCTACGAAAAAGGCCTGCTGGACGACTGGCTGCGCCGCGAATTCAAACCAGAAGCGGAACTCAGCGCGCGCTGAACCGCGCTAAACGTTGAGACGGGCGCGCGTTAGCGCGCCCTGGTTGAAGGAAGGACGCGCCGCCACATGGCGGCAATGGTTTGCTTCGCCCGACATCCCGCTGGCCCGAGCCGGTATCCTAGCCGCCATGCCGCTGCGCACCGTCTCCGCCACCCGTTACGTGACTCCGCTGCGCGAAGGCGGTTCGATGCCCGCCGTGGTCGAAGCCGACGACGACGGCATGTACGTGCTCAAGTTCCGCGGCGCCGGCCAGGGCGCCAAGGCGCTGGTGGCCGAGCTGATCGCAGGCGAAATCGCGCGGGCACTGGATCTGCCCATTCCGGAAATCGTGTTGATGGAACTGGATCCGGACCTGGCCCGCACCGAGCCGGACCCGGAAATCCAGCACCTGATCCGGGGAAGCGCGGGCTTGAACCTGGCCCTGGACTATCTGCCCGGCGCAGTGAACTTCGACCCGGTGGCCGAACAACCCCCGGACGAGCTCGCTTCGCGTGTCGTCTGGTTCGACGCCTATGTCAGCAACGTCGACCGCACGCCGCGCAACACCAACCTGCTGATGTGGCACCGGCGACTGCGCCTGATCGATCACGGCGCGGCGCTGTATTTCCATCATGGATGGGACGGCGGCAGCGCCAATGCCGGTAGTCCGTTCAAGATGATCAAGGACCACGTATTGTTGCCGTGGGCGGCGTCGTTGGCCGAAGCGGACGCGGAGTTTTCGGCGAAGCTCGACCGCCGCGTCCTGCAGGATATCGTGGCGCAGGTGCCGGACGGCTGGCTGCTCAATGCCGACGCCTTCGCCGACCCGGCCACGCAACGCGCCGCCTATGTGGAGTATCTGGTGCGGCGCCTCGATGAGCGCCGGTCTTTCGTGCAGGAGGCGATCCATGCACGCCGATAGCCACAACGACAACCATTACGACTACGCGGTGATCCGGGTGGTGCCGCGGGTGGAGCGCGAGGAGTTCGTCAATGTCGGCGTGATTCTCTCGTGCGAAGCTTCGCGCTATCTGGAAGCGCGCATCGAACTGGACGAAGCCCGCGTACTGGCGCTGGCGCCCGACCTGGACATGGAATCGCTGCGCCGGCATCTGGAAACCATTCCCGCGATCTGCCGCGGTGGCGCGGGTACGGGACCCATAGGCCTGCTGCCGCAACGCGCCCGCTTCCACTGGCTCACCGCCAAACGCAGCTCCATCATCCAGACCTCGCCCGTTCATATGGGCAAGTGCGGCGACATGCCGGCGATCATGGAACATCTGCTGCAGAGCATGGTGCGGCTGCAGCGCTGACTGCGCCGGCGAAATTCTCGCAGGCTCTCGGATTTCCCTATCCGCGCTTCGTGCTCGCGCGCTCTTAACATTTTGTTCCACACAATCGGACCCTGCTTTCAACAGGCGCTGCCGCCAACACGCTTCTGGGATCGGCGCGCAGCAATAGGGAGTCGCATTACATGAACCAGAAGCTCAAAGCCGGCTCCGTGGAGCTGGAAATGGCGTTCATCGACTGGATCAAGAAGAACGCCTACCACCCGCGCGAAGCGATCGACCACTTCATGGAACGATCCGAATACGTTCGCAACGCATTCGATACGGTCGTCGAACACGCGCGCAGGAAAATCGCCGACCGCACCCGCCAACACCTGACGCGGCTGGCGGAGGACACCGTATTCACCGCCCAGTTCCCCATGGTCTACGGCTGCAAGAACCTGGACGACAAGGACATGCGCTACACGGTCTTCCTGACCATCGGCGAGACGCAGGCCGAATGGGTCGGCAAGGTATGGGCCGATGGGGAATACCTGGGCGAAGTGCACGGCAGCGGCAGCGGCCCCAAGGCCAACTACCTGGAGCTGGCGCGGATGCACATCGAATCCCACATCCGTTGCGTGGGCCAGTTCAAACCGCGCCTGCGGAGGAGTTGACCGGCCGCGGGACGGATCACCGGCGGGAAGGATCGACGGGGCGTAAAAAAAATATAGCGCGCCCGTCGCAGCCGATTAACGATCATGCGTCTACAAAGCCAGCTCCGGCGGTCATTCCGCTCGCCGGCGATCCATCACCAGGAGCTTCTTGATGAACACACGCGCGAACCAGAACCAGATCGGCGGCGACGAGGAAGAGTAAACCGCCACCCGGCGGCGGAGTCCTGCCTGCGGTGCTTGCAAGTCCGCTGACCACGCGGCGAACGCATCGCAGGCAGCCCGCTCGACGGGCAGTCAGAACGAATCGCTGCCTGGCCGCAACTCGATGTTCAGGGCCGTGGCCACCAACCGCATTGCTTCGTCGTCGCGGCTCGAGGTGACCCAGCCGCCATAGTTGTCGCTGCCGGTATCCCAGGTCCACAGCGTATAACCGTATTCGCGCAGGCGGTCGTAGGCGGTGGACATCAGCGCCGGCACGTCGGTGCCGTCCAGAAATTCCTCATCCGAGGCGTCGCCGCCCCAGTCGATCTCCAGGTTCCAACGCCTCACCAGTTCGGTCACGCTGTCGATGAAGGACTCCTTGTCCTTCCAATCGACGAAGAAACCCGAGGTCCAGTCGATCGCATCCTTCAGCGCCCATACCGGCTCGGCTTCTTCGCCGGCTTCCTGCAGCGCTTCGCGGTAATGCGAGAACTGGCGCAAGGCGGTTTCCTCGTCGCCGGGATTGACCAACAGCAGCAACTGCCAGACCAGTGCCTCGGTGGTCAGCTCGTCGGCATCGTCGAGGTCTTGCGGCTCGTTTTCGTGGTCGCCGTAGTCGGCTTCGTTGTCGGGCATGGTCATGGAAGGTGGGGAATGCGGTTCGGGCATCGATAGTGGCGCTTGGCGGGCGGCTTGGAAAGTCCTTCCTCGCGGATGCCCGGCAATTGTGAAAAACTCCCCGCATGACCGTTTATGTCGACGATGCGGTGACTTGGTGGCGCGGCCAGCGCTGGGCGCACCTGATGGCCGATACGCTGGAAGAACTGCACGCGATGGCCGCGCAACTCGGCATGCCACGGCGCGCGTTCCAGGACAAGACCAGCGGCGCGCACTACGACGTCACCGCAGAACTGCGCGAACAGGCGTTGCGTCTGGGGGCGCAGGCCATCTCGCGCCACACCGACCGGGAACTGGTGCGCTCGGTAATCCGCAATGCCCGGGCGCAGGCCACCCGCGCATCGTCCTGACCCGGCGTTATGCCGTAGCCGCCAGGCCAGCGCGTTCGATGCGAAGCGGTTGCCGCCGTCCATAGGTCAGCGAACGCCACACCCATTCCATCGGCCCGAAACGGAAACGTGCCAGCCACCAATGGCTGACGACGATCTGCACTGCGAAAATCAGCGCCCAAGCCAGCCACCAACCCGCGACGCCCCAACGAGGTCCGATGCCCAGGCCCATGCCGTAGAACAAGGCGATGCCGAGCACGCTCTGGGTCAGATAATGGGTCAGGGCCATGCGCCCCATCGGCGCCAACACCCGCAGCCGCGGTTGCCACCAAGGCCGCAGGAACAGCAAAGCGAAGCCGGTGGCATAGGCGACGCCCAGCGCCAGAGGCCCCGCACGCAACAGCATGCGGATCGCGAACTTGCTGACTTCGGTGTCGAGCAGAGGGTACTGCTCGCGCAGCCCCGCTTGGGTGAATTGCAGGATCGTCATGGCGATGCCTGCAAGCAGACTTCCCCAGAACAGACGAGCGATCAGGCTCTTGTGCCGCAGGGGGTGCTGGAACAGACCGCGACGCCCGGCCCAATAACCCAGCAGGAAGCGTCCCAGCACAAAGCAGACCAGCGCCCAGTTGGAAACGCGCGCCCAGTTCGCCATGTCGATGTTGCCGCGCAACGCAGCGCCGGGCGATGGCGATGAGAACGCCTGCAAGGCGCCGACATAGACCTGAGCCTGTTTCGGCCATGCGTCCAGCGCTTCCCTGATCCAGGGCGACAACAAAGGCGGCAGCAACAAGGCGATCACCAGGCCGGCGACCAGCAAAGTGCGATCAGAGGCACGCCGGAAACATACCAACAGCAATCCGACTACCGCGTAGGTCAGCAATATGTCGCCCCACCAGACGAAATAGCTGTGCACCAGACCGATCACGAGCAGGATCAGCAGGCGCCGCACGAATCGCGCCAGACCGCCACCGACCTGCGCGCGCTCCATCTGCAGAGAAAAACCCAGGCCGAACAGCAGCGAGAACAAGGTGATGAACTTGACGTTCACCAGCAGGTCCATCGCCTGTAGCGCGATGGCATCGAAGCCCGCGGTCGGCAGCGCTGCGCGCGCGGGATCGGACACGAACTCGTACAGGGTGAACGAGGCCAGGTTGACCATCAGCACCCCGCCCAGGGCAAAACCGCGCAAGGCGTCGATGAGATCGTGGCGTTCGCGGACGGGTGCAGGGTCGACAGTAGGAGAAGTCATCGTGCAAGACTAAACCACGGTTCGCGTTTATCCTCTCTCGGACCCATTCACGACTTGCAGAACCGATCATGGCCGATACCCCTCCCGACCACCTCGCCATCAACCCCGCCAGCCCCTTTCATGACGCGGCGGCCATCGACCGCGGTGTGGGCATCCGTTTCAACGGAGTCGAGCGCGACAATGTAGAGGAATACAGCGTCAGCGAAGGCTGGATCCGCGTGCAGGTCGGCAAGTCCAAGGACCGCCGCGGCAATCCGATGACCATCAAGGTCAAGGGCGAAGTGGTCGCCTACTACCGCGATATCGCCTGATCGCCGGGCGCAGCAGCGCCCGACCCTGCACTACTTCGCCTTTGCCCCGCCCAGGTGCTGTGAAAGGAACGCCAGCAGCCGCGTGTAGTACTCGCGGCGATGCGGCTCGGTGAAGAATCCGTGGCCCTCGGTCTTGAAGTAGAGCGACTCGACCGGCACGCCCGCCTCCTTGAGCGCTTTCTCCATTTTGCGGGTGTGCTCGATCGGTGCCCGCTCGTCCTGGCCACCGGCGGCCAGGAACACCGGCGCCTTGATCCGGCCGGCCAGGTTCACCGGCGACACTTCTGCCAGCGCATTGCGGTCGCCCAGCCAGTCGTTGGTCCAGCTTTTCCAGGACCGGCTGTGCGCGGCGTCGTCCTTGTGCATCTTCTCAAGGTCGTACACGCCCACGTAGCCGACCGCGCATGCGTATAGCGAGGGCTCCCTGGCCGCGCCCATCAACGCCGCATAGCCGCCATAGCTGGCGCCGTAGATGCAGATCTTCGACGGATCGGCGATCTGTTCCTTGACCGCCCAATGCGTGGCGTCGGTCAGGTCGTCCTGCATCGCGCGCCCCCACTCCCGCGCACCGGCATTCTTGTAATCGCGGCCATAGTTGCCCGAACCGCGAAAATTCAGGCGCAGCACCGCGTAACCCGCCTCGACCAGCATCTGGCTGTCGTCGTCGAAACCCCACGCATCGAAGATGCCGAACGGGCCACCGTGCGGCAGCACCACCAGCGGCAACTGCTTTTCCTTGCCCATCGGCAGGGTCAGATAGCCGTGCAGCTTCATGCCGTCGCGTGCAGTCAGCTGGATCGCACGCGATGCCGGCACCTTGGCCGGGTCGATCCATTCCCGACGGCTGTACACCAGGGCCGCGTCTTTCTTGACCGTATCGAACAGGTAGAAATCGCCGTTGTTGCGGTCGCTCCATATCTGGAGCATGGCCAGGCGTCCGTCCTTGGTAGTGGAAGTCACCGCCAGGGCTTGGCCCGGGAAAGCCTTCTCCAAACTGCGGTAGAGGCGCGCAGTGGGCGAGGCCTCGTCGAAAAAGCGGCTGCGGATGCCGTCGCTCATGAACCACGCGCCCGCAGGTTCTGCCGAGTCGAGGCGTTCGATCACGTTCCACGGATCGGCTACCGGATCGCGAAGGAGCTGCGTGCGCGTGTCGGTGGCCGGATTGTAGGCCAGGATAGCGTCGGGCCCGCCCGGCACGTCGGTGACAAGGTATGCAGTCTTTCCATCCACGGAAAATCCCAACGCATTCATTACCAAGCCGCTCTTGGCCTGGTCGTTGATCAGGCGCCAGTCCTGGCCGCGCCCGTCGCGATAGTAGAGCTTGCTGACATTGTCGTAGCCGGAGCCGCGCGCGAAGCGGACTTCGCCCGCGTTGTCGACGGCGAAGGTGGCGTTGCGCACGGGCGCCGAGGCAACCGTGTTCCTGCGCCGGTTGTAGATATCCAGTTTCTCGACGGAGGTCTGCGGGTCGGCCGTAGGCTGCATCGACGATACGAGGATATTGCGCTCGTCCCCGGCCAGCGGATCGATCATGAATACCGCTGCGTCGGAGGTCAGGCGGATGGTGCCGCCGATGCCGCTGAACTCATCGACGCCATTGGGGCTGGACAGCAGCATGCCCTGTTTGCCGTCGACGTTGACCGCGTGCAGTTCGCCGGTCGCGTAGGGTGCGTCCTGCGTACCCAGCCGCCGCGCCATCGCCACCACCACGCGTTCGTCGTTGGCCCACCAGAAATCGTCCACCAACGAATGCTCGCCGCCCATGGCTTTGGCGGTGACGACCTTATCGGCGCGCCGCATGATCGCCAGTACGGTTCGGTCTTCCAGCGGAACGGTCACCGCCAGATACTCGCCGGTCGGCGAGATCTTGATGCGCTCGTAGGTGTCGCGCTTGAGGTAGGCATCCAGGTCCACCTGTGCCGCGGCCGGCCAGGCAAGCCCGCCAATCAGCAGTGCGAGCACCGCACTGAGAATTTTCATCGCTTCCGTTTCCCTTCCCCAAGGTCGCCAGATCATAAAGGACTTTGTCGGACCCGGCAGACTGTCGAGTAGGTGTCCCTCACCGGGTCGCAGGCTCTTGGCCGCTTTCTTTTGTTAGGCTGCACAGACTTGCGGATCAACCAGAACCCATGAAAACCAGCGGCATCTCGTTCCACCACCCCTTCGCGTTCTGGTTAGGGTGCCTGTTGGTACTGGCCGGGGTCCTGGCCCACGTGCCGATGTTCATGATGGGCCAGCACACGCACTGGCAGATGGTCGGCATGCCGATGAGCACCGGGATGTGGGTCGGCATGGCGCTGATCCCAGTCGGCCTGGCGCTGTCGATGTACGGGCTGATGCCGCGCATGGAGCAGATGCGCAACACCGCGCAGGGCGCGCGCGACCATCGCTATTTCCATATCGCCGACGGCGTGCCGCTCAACCGCGCGCACTGGACGCTGGTGGTCGTGCTGATCGTGGCGCTGGCGGTGGATGTAATGAAGCCGGCCACGCTGGGCTTCGTCATGCCCGGCATGAGCGCCGAGTACGAGATCACCAAATCCAAGGCCAGCCTGCTGGCCTTGTTCGCGCTGACCGGCACTACCGTGGGTTCGGTTTTGTGGGGGCGAATGGGCGATCTGTTCGGACGTCGTGCGGCGATCCTGCTGTCGGCGCTGATGTTCATGGGCACGGCGATCTGCGGCGCCATGCCGAGCTTCAACTGGAATCTGGCGATGTGCTTCCTGATGGGCGCTTCGGCCGGCGGCCTGCTGCCCATCGCCTTCACCCTGATGGCCGAGACCATTCCCGCCGCGCATCGCGGCTGGCTGCTGGTGGCGCTGGGCGGCATCGGCACTTCCGCCGGTTATCTGCTGGCCTCGGGCGCGGCCGCGATCCTCGAACCGATGTTCAGCTGGCGCGTTCTGTGGCTATTGGGTCTACCGACCGGCGCGCTGATCGTGTTCCTCAACCGCTGGATTCCCGAATCGCCGCGCTTCCTTTCCAACGCTGGCTTGGAGAACGAAGCGCGCGCGGTGCTGAAGAAATTCTCCGGCGCGTCGCCCGCGGCGATCGAGGCGGACGACTCGCCCGCTGCGGCGGGCAGCGTGATCGACGAACAGCACCCCGTGGTGGGCATCCGCCAATTGCTGCGCGGCCGCCATGCCAACATCACCTGGGGATTGCTGGTCTGCGGCGTGGCGTGGGGTTTGGCGAACTTCGGCTTCCTGCTGTGGCTGCCTACCAATCTGGTGGAACTGGGCGTGGACGCCAAGGGCGCAAGCGCGTTGCTGGCGCGCTCGGCGATTCTGGCGCTACCAGGCATCGCCGTGGTGGTGTGGCTGTACCACCGCTGGAGCAGCATCCGCGCGCTGGTGCTGTTCATCGCCTTGACCACGCTATCGCTGTTGGCGTTTTGCGCGATGAGCTGGATGCAGCTGCAGTCGGCCATGGCGACCATCGCTGCCACCGCTGCGTTGTTGATCAGCGTCAGCGGGGTGATTGCAATGCTGATTCCCTATGCGGCGGAAATCTATCCGGTGCATTTGCGCGCGACCGGCTCGGGCGTGGTCGCGGCCAGTTCCAAATTCGGCGGAATTCTGGGTGCCGGACTTGGTGTGATCGGATTTTTCGAAAACTTCCTGCTGTCGGCATTGCTTATTGCGGTGCCGATGGCGGTTTCGGGAGCGATGCTGCTGCGTAGCGGGATCGAGACGCGAGGGCATGGGTTGGAGGATATCCAACGGGAGTTGACACGCGAGCAGTGCTGAGTAGGTCGGGGCTACGCCCCCGACGCACGGAAGCCAAAATCATCCCAAGAGGTTGCCGGGTAGTTTGAGCTCAGCGCGAAGAGCACCCCTCCTCAATCCTCCCCTGCGCCCCGAAGGAAGCCCCCTTGGGGGGCTTCGCAAGGGAGGAGGCAAGAGCGTAGTCGGGACGTAGCCCCGATCTACGGAACCCAACAGCGGCTCAGGATTTCAGCTTCCAGCCGGTCTTGAAGATCCACCACACCACTGCCAGGCACAGCACCAGGAAGCCGAGGATGGCGGCCAGGCTGATGCCGACATTCACATCCGCCACGCCGTAGAAGCTCCAGCGGAAGCCACTGATCAGGTACACCACGGGATTGAACAGGGTGATCTTCTGCCACACCGGCGGCAGCATGCTGATGGAATAGAACGCGCCGCCCAGGAAAGTCAGCGGCGTCACTACCATCAGCGGAATCACCTGCAGTTTCTGGAAGTCGTCGGCCCACAGGCCGATGATGAAACCGAACAGACTGAAGGTCACCGCGGTCAGCAGCAGGAAGCACAGCATCCAGAACGGGTGTGCGATCTCGTAGGGCACGAAGATGCGTGCGGTGACCAGGATCAGGATACCCAGCATCAGCGACTTGCTGGCCGCCGCGCCCACATAGCCGATCACTACCTCGATGTAGGACACCGGCGCCGACAGCAATTCGTAGATGGTGCCCGCCCACTTGGGCATGTAGATGCCGAACGAAGCGTTGGAGATGCTCTCGTTCAACAGCGACAGCATGATCAGGCCGGGAATGATGAAGGCGCCGTAGCTGATGCCGTCGATAGCGCCCATGCGCGAACCGATGGCTGCGCCGAACACCACGAAGTACAGCGAGGTGGACAGCACCGGCGAGGCGATGGACTGTGTGATGGTGCGGAACGTGCGCGCCATTTCGAAACGGTAGATCGCGCGGATCGCGTGCCAGTTCATGACGCCTTCCTCGTGAAAAACGAATCGTCATCCCCGCGAAGGCGGGGACCCAGTGACTTATCTCTTTCAGAAAGCAAAGTTGCCTGGTCCCTGCCTTCGCGGAGGCGACGATCAAAAGCAAAGCGCTTCATGCTTTCGCTCCATTCGCACTGCCGTGGACCAGACTTACGAAGATCTCCTCCAGCGAACTCTCGCTGGAATGCAGGTCCTTGAAGTCGATGCCCAGCTCGCCCAGGCGCTTGAGCAGCGCGGCGATGCCGGTTTCCTCGGTCTGCGTGTCGAAGGTGTAGACCAGCGCATGGCCTTCGTCGGCGAGTTCCAGCGCGAGGCCGGACAGCTCCCCGGGGAGGCTTTGCAGCGGAGTCTGTAATTGCAGGGTCAGTTGCTTCTTTCCCAATTTGCGCATCAGCACGTGCTTGTCCTCGACCAGGATCAGTTCGCCCTTGCTGATCACGCCGATGCGGTCGGCCATTTCCTCGGCCTCTTCGATGTAATGGGTGGTCAGGATGATGGTCACTCCGCTTTCGCGCAGGTTGCGCACCATCTGCCACATGTCGCGGCGCAACTCCACGTCGACGCCGGCGGTGGGTTCGTCCAGGAACAGGATGGTCGGTTCGTGCGACAGCGCCTTGGCGATCAGCACCCGCCGCTTCATGCCACCGGACAAAGTCATGATCTTGCTGTCTTTCTTGTCCCACAGCGACAGATCGCGCAGGACTTTTTCCAGATATTGCGGGTTGGGCGGCTTGCCGAACAGACCGCGGCTGAATTTCACCGTGGCCCACACCGTCTCGAACGCATCGGTGGACAGTTCCTGCGGCACCAGCCCGATCTTGCTCCGCGCGGCACGATAATCGCGCACGATGTCGTGACCGTCGGCGGTCACGCTGCCGGAGCTGGGGTTGACGATGCCGCAGACGATGCTGATCAGGGTGGTCTTGCCGGCGCCGTTGGGGCCCAGCAAGGCCAGGATCTCGCCCTTGCGGATCTCCAGATCCACCGACTTGAGCGCCTGGAAGCCCGAGGCATAAGTCTTGCTTAGTTTGTCGATGGAGATGATGGAAGACATGCGGGCGACATCGAATGGGCAGCGACCCCGGATCGTACCGGAGTCGCTACCTCTCCACTATCCCGTATCCGGGAAATTCAATCCCTGTCGTCAGTCACCGACGAAGCGCACCGCGTAGGTGACATATCCCTGCTCTACGTAGGAGGCCAGAATCCGCATATTGAGGCGGACAGTAGTGGGGCTGTTGTAGAAATCGCGTGCCTGACGTGGGCTGAGACCGTAGAACTCGGTGAGCGTCTTCTTGCTCAACAAGCCGCCCGTGCAGGCCCTGGTGGCGGTGTTGCGCGCGTTGATGGCTTCGCCATTGTCCAGAACCATGTCGATGGAGATGGCGGGAACCCCGACCTCCACCTTACCGGCAAGCGGCTCTCCAGTATTGGGATCCACCAATGCCGGGTTGTTCAACACCGCATTTTCAAAAGTGACCGTCGGGAACACGGTGAAGCGCGCGTTCCGGTTGTCCAGCCCGGTGTAGTTGGCGAAGTAAGCGTTCATCGTCGGGCTCAGCCAATGGCAGATCTGCGAATGAGTGCTTCCGGCAGGCAGGGTGATGCTGCCGATGTCGCGGTATTGGCCGGAACCGGAGTGCGTATCCGGATCGATCTGCAGGCAAGGCTGTTCCGGATCCTGACTCGCGCAATCGGCGTTGATGTTCACCGCCTCGCTACCGACCACGCCCAGCCACCGCACCGGCCGGCCGAAGGAATCGGCATCTCCCACATCCAGCGCAGCGGCCTTGCGGTCGTGTATGGCAAGAACGTTGTCCGCGTGCGATCCGAAACGCTGGTCCACCTGCTCGATTGCAGCCTTCCTGCCGGCTTCCGCCGCTTCGCTGCGAGCCGAGGTTTGCGCCGTATTCATGGCCCAAGCGCCCGCGCACAACGCACTGGCGGCTATCGCCACCACCAAAATCTTCTTTCGCATTCCTTGTCCCCTTGAGTGATCGTCGATACGCCGCGCCCCCCAGGCGTCGGCCCGGCGACTATATACGGGCAAGGCGCTTTCCGATGCGGCGCTTGCCGCACACCTCCCTCAAGACGCGCTGCGGCTTGACCTGCGAGGCGCTTCCCGGTACTTGTGGCCGTCCCTACGCGGAGGCCGCCATGCAGCAGTTCCTGGTAATGATCTACAACGACGAGACCTTGCTGGAGGCCATGCCGGCGGGCGAGTTCGACCGCACCATGCACGGTTGCTTTGTCCATGCCGACGAGTTGCGCGCACAGGGCAAGCTGACGCAATCCATGCAGCTGGAAGCCGCCTCCACGGGCAAGACCGTGCGCATCCGCAACGGCCGCACCAGCGTCGTCGACGGTCCGTTCGCCGAGACCAAGGAAATTCTTGGTGGCTTCAATCTGATCGAAGCCGCCGATATCGACGAAGCGGTACGCATCGCCGCCGAATTTCCCTGGGCCGAAACCGGTTGCATTGAAGTGCGGCCGGTGCGCGACATGGACGCGGTGCGCAGACGCGTGGGCGCCTGATTCAGCATCCGCACCAGAGCGCTCCCTGACTGCAAAACACTCCATCCCGCTTGGGGCGGCAAAGCCGTCGCGGCCTTGTTGGGGCAGGCGGTCGGTGCCTTATCCTGCTGCCGGCGGACGCCACGATCACACCGTCCCGCCGTCTAAAGGCGCATAGTGGGGGCGGAAGTCGCATTTTGCGGCCTCCGATCCGGAGGCATGAGGCTTCCGCCGCCCCCGCAGGAGGGGATTGATGAAAGCGAAGAAAACCAGCGGCAAGGGACCGGCCCCCAAGGGACCGCCCGCCGGCAGCGACGGCAATCCGCACAAGCGCCTGGAAAGCGAGCGTATCGCCAGCGACATCGCCGATTACGAGAAATCCGGCGGCAAGGTGGAGAAGCTGGGCGTGACCCGCGTGCTCCAGACCGTAGCCCCCGCGCAGAAAGGCGAGGTGCTCAAATCCGCGCCGTCGGTACGGCCGCGCTCGCGTTAGCGTGCGTGATGACCGCCATGCACCCGCATGGCGGCCTGGAAGCGGACGTTACGGATCCGCGTACTGCGCTTGCCCATCCCCGAACGACCAGTTTTCCTTCGCCACTTCCACCAGGTTGATGAACACGTCCTCTTTGCGCAGGGCGAGCCGCGCCTGCAGGCCGTCGGCGACCGCGCGGTAGAAATCCTTCTTCATCTGCACGCTGCGTCCGGCATTGAGGGTGACCTGGATCAGCACGCACTCGGCGCTGCGCCGGATACCCAGGTAACCCTCATCGACGAACAGCGTGCCGGGTGCGTGCTGGTTGATGATCTGGAAACGGTCGTCGGCTGGCACATTCAAAGTCGCCCGCATGGCGTCGTAGACGACCTCGCCCAAACCGGCGAGGTAATCGGAAGACTGGCCTTCCAGCAGATCGATTCGTACGAGGGGCATGGTGTTCTCCGGAGGAAAGCGCAGACGGGTGGGCTTGCTCATCCTGGAACCTGAACGGACCCGCGGTCAACCGCCATCAAAAACGACCCTGTTCAGGCAGCTGTGCCTAGCCTTGGCCTGCGTCGACCCACAGGGAGTTCCCTCATGAAACGATTGCTGCTCTCCACTTCCATCGCCGTCCTGCTGTTGTCTTCCACCACAGCCATGGCGCGCGATCATGGCGAGGACAAGGACAAGCACGGGCGTTACGACGACCGTTATGACTACAACGATCGCGACCGCCATGACGACGATCGCCACGACCGTCGCTACGATGGTCGTCGCCATGACAACGGCCGTCACCTGGGTCAGATCAAGCACGGCTATCGCCGCGGCGAACACGCGCCGGTGGTCTATCTGCAACCGCGTTACTACGTGACCGATTACCGCCGCTACGACCTCGCGCCGCCACCGCGCGGCTACCGATGGGTGCGCCCGGCCGACGACCGCTATCTGCTGGTGGAAATCGCCAGCGGCCTGATCTCGCAGGCGCTGGGTTACTGAGTCCGCACCGGCGGCAACTCGACAGAAAGCCCCGCTCATGCGGGGTTTTCTGTGCGTGCATCGAAGAACTCGAGGTGATGCAATCCGCATTTCCCTTGTGCTCCGGTCATCACGTCCACCCACGCATGCTCCGCTATGCTTCACGCGCCGCGCTGGCAGGAGATGGCCGCAGTTGAACGACACATCATCCGTACCGCCGAACCGCACCCGGCTTTTGCAGGACCGGGTGATCATGGCGTTGCTGATAGGCGCCACGGCCTGGGGGTCTTTGCTGGTCACGGGCTTGCCCGGCGAGGTTTCCGCGGTATGGGTGAGCAGCGGCATATTCGTCGGCTGGCTGCTGTCGCGCCGGACCGAACTCTGGCCGGGCTACGTCGTAGCGGGCTTCGCCGCCGAACTGGTGGTACGGCTGCTGTCCGGCGACGGTGTGGGCTTCGGTCTGGCGCTCAGCGTCTTCAATCTGCTGGAGGTGCTGATCGTCGCCGGCACGGTCCGGCGGCTGGTCCCTGACATCGGCAATCCCACGCGGTGGCTCGGCCTGGGAGGCATCGCCAGCGGCAGTACGCTCGTCGCCTGTGCCATCTCCGGCCTGCTGGCCAGCGCAGTGGTATCGGCCGCCTCCCACACGCCGTTCCTGACCACCTTTCTGATCTGGTATGCGGCGCATGTGGTCGGCATAGTGATCGTGGCGACGCTGACGCTGGTGGCCCATCGCAAAGGCATCGGCCTGAGCGACGTGCCCGGGCAGCGTTGGAATTTCCTGGGCGACATGCTGCTGATCGCCGCGGTATGCGGAGCGGTGTTCTACCAGTCCAGTTATCCGCTGCTGTTCCTGGTCTATCCACCGGTGTTGTACGGTGTTTTCCGGCATCGCTTCGCCGGCGTGGTGGTCGGCATCTCGTTGCTGGCCATCATCGGCGGCGTCGCCACTGCGCTGGGCCACGGCCCGCTGGCCCTGGTGACTGGCAGCGATGTCATCCAGCGCACCATCCTGCTGCAGTTGTTCGTCGGCACTGCCTGCCTGATGAGTTTCCCGGTGGCGCTGAGCATGGCCGAACGCGCACGGCTGACCGCGCGCGTGCGCGAGAGCGAACAGCGCTACCGGATGCTGGCCGACTATTCGCACGATGTGGTGGTGCGGATGCGCGCCGATGGACAAAGGCTTTACGTTTCGCCGTCGGCGCGGGACATCCTGGGCTGGGAGCCGGCCGAGCTGCTCAAACCCAACCAGATTCTGGTGCATCCCGAAGATTACGCCGTGCAGCAACAGACCATCGCCTCGGTGCTTGCGTCTGGCCATCCGGTTACCGCGATCTACCGCCTGCGCCACAAGGACGGGCACTACGTGTGGATGGAAGCTGCGGCGCGGCCCATTCCCAGTGCGGACGGCAATACGACGGACATCATCTTCGCCGGTCGCGATGTCTCCCAGCGCGTGGCCGCCGAGCGGGCATTGAAGGCGAGCCGCGACGAGCTGGAGGCGCAGGCGCACCTCGACAGCCTGACCGGGCTGGCCAATCGCCGCCAGTTCGACGAGCGGCTGATACATGCGCTGGGGCGGTCGCGACGGCAAGGGCTGGCGGTGGCGCTGATGTACATGGACATCGATCATTTCAAACAGGTCAACGACAGTCACGGACATGCGGCGGGCGATGAAGTGCTGCGCGCGTTCGGCCAGCGCCTCAGCGCATGCGTACGCTCGGGCGACCTGGTGGCGCGGTTGGGCGGCGACGAGTTCGTGGTGCTGATCGAGGACCTGTCGGCACCGGAAACCGCCGAGGCGATCGCCAGCAAGCTGATCGACGCGATGAGCGAAGGGATCGAGGTGGAAGGAAACACCTTGCATGTCACCACCAGCATCGGCATCGCGTATTCGGCGCATCCGGCAGTGGCCAAAGCCCTGACCGCTGCGGCCGACGCGGCCCTGTACGCCGCCAAGAGCGCCGGCCGCAATACCTGGCAGCTGCTGCCGACGGACGATCCCGCCAGCCGGCACTGATCGGCGGCACTCTGATCGACAACCCTCCGACCGATGGCAGCGTGATCGCAGCGCCGCATGGCCGAACGAATCGCCGCGCGGCGTTACAGCAGGAACCAGCCACGCGGAGCCACCCTCATGCCCAAGTACGTGATCGAACGCGAAATTCCCGGTGCCGGCAAGCTGTCGGCCGATGAACTCAAGCGCATTTCCCAGACTTCCTGCAGCGTGCTGAACGACATGGGCCCACAAATCCAGTGGATCCACAGTTATGTCACCGGCGACAGGATCTACTGCCTGTACCGCGCGCCGAACGAGCAGATGGTCCGCGATCATGCGCAGCGGGGCGGCTTTCCCGCCAACCGCGTTTCCGAAGTCCTGGTCACCATCGATCCGACCACCGCCGAGTAGCGCAGTCCGGCACGATGGGAATCCGGGCGTGGGGACCTTGCGGTTCGCACCCCGAAAAGGCCGGGAATACTGCCTTCGCGAAGGTGAAAGTGGACAGCACACGGCTTTTTCACGGGGAGTCGGGCATAAGATGGAATTGTCCGATCCTTCTCCGGGGAAGCCGATGACCTCGCCCGCCGCCGCTAAACGGCCGCTCGCCTTCCTGGAAGGTGGCGGCGAAATGGGCGAGCGCATGCGGGCCTACGATTGGGCGTCCACCTCGCTGGGGGCGCCGGAGACCTGGCCCACGCAGCTGAAGACTGCAGTGCGTCTGTTGCTGTCGACCCGGCACCCGATGTTGCTCTGGTGGGGTCCGCAGCTGATCCAGTTCTATAACGATGCCTATGCCCGTTCGATCGGACCCGAGCGCCATCCCAGCGCACTCGGGCAGCGCGGACGCGAATGCTGGCAACGGATCTGGCCCGCCATCGGGCCGCAGATCGAACAGGTAATGCAGGGATGCGAGGCCACCTGGAAGGAGAACGAACGGGTGCCGATCATGCACAACGGCACGCGCGAAGAGGTGTATTGGACCTACAGCTACAGTCCCATCGACCAACCCGACGCGCCGCACGGCGTGGGCGGCGTGCTGGTGATGTGTACCGAAGCCAGCGAACAGATCGTCGCCCAGCGCGACCGTCTGGCCGAGCGCGACCAGCTGAAGGATCTTTTCCAGCAGGCGCCGGGCTTCATGGCCCTGCTGCGCGGGCCGCAGCACGTGTTCGAAATGGTCAATCCCTCCTACATGGAACTGGTCGGCCACCATGACCTGCTGGGCAAGGCGGTGGCCGATGCACTGCCCGACACGGTCAAGCAGGGCTACGTGGACCTGCTGGATGAGGTCTACCGCAGCGGCAAAGCCTTCACCACCACCGGCGCGCGCTTCGAGTTCGCCGGCGCCAACGAGCGGCGCATGGAGCGCTACGTGGATTTCGTCTACCAGCCCATCACCGATACGGACGGCGCGGTGACCGGCATTTTCATGGAAGGTTTCGACGTGACCAGCGCGCACTCCGACGCCGAAGCCGTGCGCGAGCTCTACGACACCCTGGAGCAGCGCGTCGCCGACGCGCTGGCCGAGCGCAACATCCTGGCCGACGTGGTGGAATTTTCCGATACCCACACCCTGGCCATCGACCTCTGCTACTACGTGCTGGCGGTCAACAAATCCTATTCCGACGAGTTCGAGAGCCTGTACGGCCATCGTCTCAAGGTCGGCGACAACCTGCTGGAAATGCTCAAAAGCGATCCCGTGCGGGCCGAACGCATGCGCGGATTCTGGAACCGTGCGATCAGCGGCGAGGATTTCCACATCGCCGAAACGCTCAGCTCCGCCGCCACCGGCACACGGCTCTACGACATGCGTTTCAACGCATTGAAGGACCGCAGCGGCAAGCGGGTCGGCGCGTTCGTCGTGGTCTATGACGTGACCGACCGCGCGAGCGAACAGGCGCGCCTGGCCGAAGCCGAAGCGCGGGTGCGGCAGGCGCAGAAAATAGAGGCGATCGGCCAGTTGACCGGCGGCGTGGCGCACGATTTCAACAATCTGTTGATGGTGATTTCCGGCGGCCTGGAAGTCATGGACGAACTGGCGCCGGCGCGCAGGGAAAAAGTGATCGCCGGCATGCGCCAGGCGGTGGAGAAAGGCGCCGGCCTGAGCCGTCAGCTGCTGGCGTTTTCGCGCCGTCAACCGCTGCGCCCGGAAGCGGTGAACCTTGTGCGCAAGATCGGCGGCATGCGCGAAATGCTGGACCGCAGCCTGCGCGGCGATGTGCATGTGGAAGTGGCTTTCGACAGCGGATTGTGGCCGGTGGAGGTGGATCCGGGCCAACTGGAACTGGTGGTGTTGAACCTGGCGGTCAACGCGCGCGATGCGATGCCCGGCGGCGGCACCATCCGTATCGGCGCACGCAACGCGCCCGCGTTGAACGACGAGGAGCTGTTCGGCGATTACGTGGAATTGTCCATCGCCGATACCGGCACCGGCATGATGCCCGAAGTGCTGGCGCGCGTGTTCGAGCCGTTCTTCACCACCAAGGAAATCGGCAAGGGTTCCGGACTGGGACTGGCGCAGGCGCACGGGTTCGCCAAATCATCGCGGGGCGCCGTGCGCATCGACAGCGAACCGCGCAAGGGCACTACGGTCTTCCTGTACCTGCCGCGTACCGACAAATCGCCCGTCGGCGACGACGAAGAGAAGGAAGTTGAAACGCCCGGCCGCAACCAGATCCAGGCACAAGGCTCGTTGCTGCTGGTGGAAGACGACGACGAAGTAGCCGCGCTGACCAGCGAGATGCTGGCAACGCTGGGCTACGAAGTGACGCGCGTGGAGAACGCCGACGCCGCACTGGGAGCATTGGCCGGCGGGAAATCCTTCGGCGTCGTGTTCTCCGATGTGATGATGCCGGGCCATCTGGATGGAATCGACCTGTCGCAGGAAATCCGATTGCGCCGCCCCGGGCTTCCCGTCGTGCTCACCACCGGCCACGTGGAAGCGGCCAAGCAGAAAGCCGCGGCGCTGGGACTTGCGGTGCTGCCGAAACCCTACCGGTTGCAAGAGCTGGAAACCGCCCTGGGCGATGCGCGCAAGCACGCGCGGGACGCATCGCCGGCTTGACCAACCGCCTTTGTAGGAGCGACGCAAGTCGCGAAGCTCCGGAAAATTCGGCCCCCAACGCGTGCCGCCATCCAATGCTCCATGGCGGGACGTAATGAGAGGCCTGTGGGTGTGGGAGTTTCGCGACTTGCGTCGCTCCTACAAGAGCCCTCTATTCAAAGCCACGCTGCATCCCAAAAAGGATAGTCGCCAATCTTGCGAACTAACCCTGCGCGCACGGGGTTCAACACTATGTATCGAGCCACAGCGATTGCATCTTCTTCACGCCGAAGGGCGCGATCGTGGAAGGATTTTCCCCACACTGTTCCCAGTTCCGGCCAATGTACGCGAAGCCGCCGGGATACGTTCGCTTTGAAGCTCCGCATCAGATCAGACAAGGATTCGCCTTCCCCCAGTTCGATCAACCCGTGCCAGTGGTCGGGCATCAGCACCCATGCCAGCAGTGTCGCCTTTTGCCATGAGCGTCGATCATGTATTTCCCTGGCCGCGTCCAGAGCGAGGGCGTGGTTCGAGAACAAGCTCTGTCTTTCGTGCGTTGTGAAAGTAACCAGATACCGTTGGCCGGAGACTGAAGCTCTGCCGCGTCTCAGCGCGGCATGGTCCGGTATCTTATGCAAACTCAGCTTGGATATGGACGATTCGCTCATGCCCTCAGCGTAAGGATCAGGCGGATATTGTTCTATAGGATTGCAGGATGCGCTGGAGTCGGAATTTTCCGGAGTTTCGCGACTTGCGTCGCTCCTACAAGATTCGTTATTCCGCTTGCTTGACCACCACGCCCTGCTTCATCACCAGCATGGGTTTTTCCGTGGCGCGGATGTTCTGCAGCACATCGCCCGGGACCGCGACGATATCGGCGAACTTTCCGGTTTCCAGCGTGCCGGTCTCCTTGTCGATGCCCAGCAGTTTCGCCGAGCCCTGACTGCTGGCCAGCAATGCCGCCGACGGCGACATGCCCAGATCGACCATGTCGCCGAATTCCTGCGCATTGATGCCGTGCGGATACACCGCCGCGTCGGTGCCGAAGGCGATGGGTGTACCGATCTTCAGCGCGTTCTTGAACATGGCCGAATGCGAGGCGCCGGCCGCGCGCGCCTTTGCGCCGATCTTGGGCGGATAGGTATCGGCCTTGTCCAGCACCCACACCTGGGTCATGCGCGTGGGCACCAGGTACACGCCCTTCTGCTTCATCAGCTGCAGGGTGGAAGTAGTGAGGAAGCTGCCGTGTTCGATGGAATCCACGCCCGCTTCCACCGCCAGTTTTGCGGCCGCATCGCCGTGGCTGTGCGCGGCGACCTTGCGATTCCAATTGTGCGCTTCACCGATGATCGCGCGCAGTTCCTCGGCGGTGAGTTGCGGCACGTCGACCGGGTCGGATTCGGACAGCACGCCGCCCGATGCGCAGATCTTGATCAGGTCGGCGCCGTACTTCATCTGCAGGCGTGTGGCCTCGCGGCATTGTTCGGGACCGTTGCATACGCCTTCCAACGGGCCGGAAGGCTTCACGCGTTCCGGCGGAAACGGCGAACTGTCGCAGTGGCCGCCGGTGGAACCCAACGCATGGCCTGCGACCAGCATGCGCGGGCCTTCGGTCAGGCCGGCGTTGATGGCGTTGCGTAGCGCTACATCGATGAAATCGCCGGCGCCGACTTCGCGCGCGGTGGTGACGCCGGCCATCAGCGTGGCCTTGGCGTTGCTGCCGGCGTGGAAGGACTGTTCCACCGGGAAGCGCAGCATGCCTTCGTAGAAACCCTGGGCCCAGTCGTCTTCGTGGTCGTAGGAAATATGGGTGTGGGCATCGATATAGCCAGGGACCAGCGTCGCATCGCCCAGCTCGATGACCTTCGCCCCGGCCGGAATTTCGGCATTGGCGCCGACGGCGATGATCTTGCTGCCCTGCACCACCACCAATCCTGGCGAAGTCAGGCCGCCGCTGCGTCCGTCGAACAGATGGGCGGCCTTGAGCACGGTGACCGCAGGCGCGGGCACCGTGGGTGTCTGTGCGTAGCCGGCGAAAGCCAGCAGCAATCCGGCCGCCAGGCCGCTGAGACGAAGCTTGTTCATGCGCGACTTTCCCCAAGACCGTAGTAGCCCCCAAGTGTATGACGGTTCGGCGCGCAGGGATGCGCCGCACTGCTGCGTTTGCGATGGACAACCCGGTAAGCTACCGACACTGGGGGCACCGGCGGATAGACGGGCTGACGATGAACCGATACGGCTGGATGGTGGTACGCGCCTACCTGCCCGCGCTGATGGCGCTGGTGGCCGCGGTGGTGTGCATGCTGTGGACGTCGCTGTTCGGCGGTGTGGACAGCCTGCGCCTGTTCACGCCGTACATGAAATGGTTGCCGCCGCTATTCCTGCTGACCGCGCTGATTACCGGCCTGGTCGCGACGCTGCGACTGTGGAACTGGAAAACCGGCAAGGCGCCCCGTTGCGCCGGTTGCGGCGGACCGCTGAGCCGGTTGCATCATGGAGCACAGGGGGATTTTCGCAAATGTATGGTCTGCGGCGGCAAGCAAACGCAAAGCACTTAGGTTTGCATTGCGAGCGGCGAGATGACGCTCCGGAAACCCGAGTAGGCGCGATGCCGCCGTTGTAGGAGCGACGCGAGTCGCGAAGCTCCCGCAGCGTACGTGCTCATTGCTTCGCGACTCACGGTCGCTCATCCATGCGTTCAAGCGCGCGTGGACGTACCGGTCAACCCTTCTTCAGCGGCTGCGCCGTGCCCTTGGCGATGGCTTCGTCCATCAGCTGCTTCGCCCGCTGTTCTGCATGAACATCGGCGGCCCGCATCTTCCTGTCCAGTTCGGCCTGCTGACGATCCAACTCGGCCATTGGCGCATCCAACTCGGCCTGTTTCCTGTCCAGCGCAGCCTGCTGGCGGTCCAGTTCCGCCATGTGCGCATCGGCTTCGCTTTCCCGCATCCGCCGGGTCGCAAGTTCGGCCTGCTTCATGCCGAGTTCGGCCTGAAGGTTGCCGATGGCGGCCTGCTTGCTGCCGATCTCGCTCTGGCGATTGCCGATTGCCGATTGCGCGCCGCCCAGGCGCGTGACTTCGGCATAGCTGGCGCGGAACCGTTCCAAGGTTGCGGGATCGCGTACCACGTATCGTGCGTTGCCCCTGCGAAGCCACAACAGTTCCTCGCCGTTGCGCTGCAGGCGCTGCGCCTCGCGCAGGTCGTCCATGGAACCATTCATCACACTGTTGTTTTCGCGCAGCAGTACGTACGCCTCGGTGGTGTTCGAAGACAGATGGAAAGTGCCGCGGGTGATTTGTGCTGCGGCAGGCGGAGCGGGAGGCGCGGGCGGAGCCGGCAATGCCGCAGGACTCGGGGCTGCGGCGGGAGCGGGCGGGGCCGGAGGTGCAGGAACCCGCGGTGGCGGCGCGATTTCGGCAACCGGAGTGACCACCGGAGTCTCGGCGGCGACGGGGGTCGGGGCCGCGGCCGGGGTGGCCGCGACGCGTGGAGCCGCCGCCGGCGCAACCGATGGTTTGGGCGTACGTGCCGCAACCGGCGCCCGTGGCGCGCCTGCGGTTTCGGCTGCGGGTGCCGCGATGATGCGGTACGGCATCACGCCAAGCACGGCGACCACGCCGAGGATGACCAGCGCGACGACACGCGGTGTGGAAGCGGTGCTCTGCAGCATGACGAGTCTCCTCTTGAGGATATGGAAGGTGGGCGAAGCGCTGGCCAGGCCGGCGCTGGGCCGCGGTGCGACGCCCAAACGAATCAGCAGGCGCCCGTATTCGCGCGCGCAGTGACGGTTGCCGGCGAGCACGGCGGCGTCGCAGGCGGCTTCGCGGGCCAGCGCGTATTCGCGCGCGGCCAGGTGCGCGAGCGGGTGGAAGAAGAACAGATGCTGCGCGGCCGCCGGCAACAGGCCCCACCACAGATCGTTGCGTTGCAGGTGGATCAGTTCATGGGTAAGCGCCATGTCCAGTTCGTCGGCGTGCATCGATTGCGGATGGTCGGCGGGCAGCAGCAGCACCGGCCGCCACGGGCCTATCAGTTGCGGCGAACCGATCGATGCCGACAGGCGCAGATGCGGCATGCGGCGCAGGCCGTGCGCTTCGGCCGCCAATTGCAAGGCATGCAGCAAGGTCCTGTCCTTGCAGGCGTGCGAGTCGCGCAACAGACGACGCGTGGCCAGGTAGCCGCGCAGGGTGCGCGCGATCATGAAGCTCAGGCCCGACAGCCACAGCCATGCCAATGCGACGGACCACGACCAGGTCCATTGCGCCGGCGCCATTTCATAAGACGTTGCGCTTGTCGGCGATGATGCGGCGGCTTCCGCAGGAGCTAGCAGGATCATCTGCGCGGGTGCGGCGCTGACCTGTTGCGCCGCTTCGGCAGGAAGCAGCGGTAGCGCCAACGGACTGGACCACAGCACGCCGACCACCAATTGCAGCGCCACCAGCCACCAGAGACCGGCGCGCGCGGCCGCCGACAGGCGCGGCAGCAATTTGCACAACGCCCAGACCGCAACGACGAACAGGGTGGATTGCACGCTGGCGGCGAGCAGGCGCGGCAGCAAGACTTCAGAAACGAACTCCAGAGCCATGGCTCAACTCTCCTTGCGCTTGGATTGAAGGGTGGCGACCAGCGCCTCCAGTTCGGCCAGTTCGTTGTCGCTGACTTCGGTGCGCTGCGACATCCACGCCACGAACGGCGATACCGAACCCTGCAGCGTCTTCTCCACGAAACTGCCGACCGCGTTGCGCACCACATCGTCCTGCTGGGCGGTGGTGGAATAGCGGTACACGCCGCCATCGACCTGCTTGCGCTTGAGATAGGCCTTGGCGCGCAAGCGCTCCATCATGGTCAACACGGTCGAACGCGCCAGCCCGCGAGGCTCGCCGAAAGTCGTGGCCACCTCGCCCACCGACGCGTCGCCGTGTTCCGCGATGTGCTGCAGCAGGGCCAGCTCCTGATCACCGATGCTCTTGCGACTCATGCCATCCGCCTTGTGACTACATTTGTAGTCATCATGCATATGACTACAGGTGTAGTCAACAGGTGGAAAGTCATGGGTCGGCGGCTGGGCGACGAACGGTCGGCCGGAGCGTGGTGCACTGCGGCTCGCATGTAATCGTTTTCAACACTAGTATCCGGGGCCACGCGAAGCCCGGCGTCCACGGCTTCATCCCCTGCAATCGACGCGGAAAACCCACGTGACCACCCAATTCCCGAGCCCATCCCCGGCCGCCAGGCTGTCGCGATTCGCCTTGTTGTCGACGCTGTTCCTGTCTTCCGCGGTCGCCTTGGCCAAGGGCGATGCCCTGCCCCCGCGTTCGCAGTGGAAAGCCACCGGCTCCTCGCTGCAGGTGCCGGCACTGGCTGCGTCCCACGCGATCGACGGCGATCCCAAGACCCGCTGGGGCGGGGCCTTCAGCGCAGACCATTGGCTGCAGGTGGATCTGGGCAAGGTCGCCGAAGTCGGCGGCGTGCTGCTGCATTGGGATAGCGGTTTCGCGGTGTCCTACGCCATCCAGACTTCGGTGGACGGCAAGCAATGGCGCGACGCCTACATCAGCAACGATTCGCGAGGATTCACCGACTACCTGTTCTTCCCCACCGCCAAAGCACGCTACGTGCGCTTGGCCAGTCTGCCCAAGACCGCGGACTGGGGCGTGTCGGTCTTCGAGTTCGAACCGATTTCGCCCGGCGAAGCGGCACGCATCGTCAATCTTCCCGGTAAAGACAATGCGCAAGCGCTTTGGAGCAACGCAGCCGCGCGCGCGCTGCAGGCCAAGGGCCAGGCAGCGGGCACGCGCGAACTGGAGATCACTCTGGGCCGTCCGCTGCCCACCCCCGGCCTGGAAGTCTGGTGGGAAGGCCCGCGCAACGGCGCCAAGCTGGAAGGCCGCGATGCTTCCGGCAAGTGGATTACGCTGGCGGAGGATCCCGGATCGCAAGGCGATCTTTCCAACCTCGCCGCGCGCGAAGTGCACACGCTTTCGGCGTTGCGTCTGAGCGCCGGCGAGATCGGTGGCGCAGCGCCGCTGATCAAGCGCCTGCGCTTGCTGGGCCCGGAACGAACGATGACGCCGACCCGCCGCTACGAAGTGGTGGCATCGCGCGCGAATTCGGAACTGTTTCCCTCCTCGCTGCACCAGCAGCAGGTGTACTGGACGGTGGTCGGCATTCCAGCCGGCATGCAGAAATCCATCTTCGACGAATACGGCAACCTGGAAGCCTACAAGGGCGCGCCGTTGGTGCAGGCCGCATGGCGCGGTGCCGACGGTCGCGCGGTCATCGCCGACAACGTCGAGCGCACGCATTCGCTGCGCGACGGCTGGATGCCGATGCCCACGGTGCAATGGGAAGCGCAACCGGGCGTGCAGGTGCGCGCCGAAGCGATGGCGGTCGAACAGAACGGCCAGCCGG
Source organism: uncultured Pseudoxanthomonas sp. (assembly GCA_946479745.1). The sequence goes on from CAMLGZ010000005.1 coordinate 218,386, forward strand.
TGACGCTCACGCGTTACCGCGTCAGCAACACCAGCCAACAATCCATCGAAGGAACGCTCGCGCTGGCATTGCGTCCGCTGCAGGTGAATCCGCCGTGGCAGCACGGCGGCGTATCGCCGATCCGTGAAGTCGCCATCGAGGGTGCTGCCGATCGTACCGACGTGCGCGTCAACGGCCGTGTGCTGCTTGCCTCGCTGACACCGCCCGGCGCGCGCGGCGCAGCGGGATTCGGCGCGCATGGCGAGGGCGAGATCACCTCCCACATCGCCGCGGGCACTGTTCCCGAAGCTTTGCAAGCCAGCGATACCGACGGCCTGGCCGCGGCATTGCTCGATTACCAGGTGAAGCTTGCGCCGGGCGAACACCGCGACGTGGTGCTGGCGTTCCCGCTGGGCACCTCGCGCGCAGATGCCAAGACCGAGGCGTTGCCGGAAGCGCCTGCGGTCGATCGCGCGGCCCTGGTGGGGACCAAGGGCGATGCGAGTGCAGGCTTCGACAAGGTCGCCGCGCAGGTCGCGCAACAGTGGCATTCGCGTTTCGGCAAGCTGGGCCTGTCGCTGCCCGATCACTCGCTGGTGGACATGCTGCGCGCGCAAGGCGCGTACATGCTGCTCAATCAGACCGGACCGGCGATGCAGCCGGGACCGCGCAACTACAACCGTTCCTTCATCCGCGACGGCGCCGCCACTTCGTCGGTACTGCTGCGCGTGGGCCAGGCCAAGGTGTCCCGCGATTACCTGAAGTGGTATTCCGATCACGCCGTGCACGAGAACGGACTGGTGTCGCCGATCCTCAACCAGGATGGTTCGGTGAACACGGGCTTCGGCAGCGATATCGAATACGACAGCCAGGGCGAATTCATCGCGCTGGTGGCCGACACCGCGCGCTACGACGGCGGCGCGGCGAGCGTAGGCGAGTACCAGGACGTGGTGAAGCGCGCGATGAAGTTCATGCAGGAACTGCGCGAACGCACCCTGGTGCCCGGCTACCTGGCCGACCAGCCGGCGCCGGAACGTTTCCACGGCGTCATCGCGCCGTCGATCAGCCACGAAGGCTATTCCAGTCCCACCCACAGCTACTGGGACGACTACTGGGCGCTCAAGGGCTGGCACGACGGCGCGTGGCTGGCCGAACAGTGGGGCGACGCGGAAACCGCCAAGTGGGCGCGCGAGCAATACGCCGCATTGCGCGAATCGGTGGCCGCTTCGATCCGCGCGACGATGAAGTGGAAGGGCTCGGACTTCATTCCTGCAGACGCCGACACCGGCGGCGGCGACCCGACCAGCGTCTCGATCGGACTGGATCCGGCCAACCAGCAAGACCTGATGCCCGAAGACGCGCTGAAGCTGACTTTCGAGCGTTATCTCGCTGATGTGCGTTCGCGCGACAAGCCCGGGGCGCTGTACGCGTATACGCCGTACGAAATGCGCAATGTGCTGACCTACGTGCACCTGGATCAGCCGAAGGAGGCCGACGAACTGCTGCATAGCCTGCTGCGGGATCGTCGTCCTTTTGAATGGCAGGTGCTGGCCGAAGTGGTGCATTCGCGCCTGCGCCATCCCGGCTATCTGGGCGACATGCCGCATACCTGGATCGGCGCCGAATACGCGCGCACGATTTTCGGCATGTTGATGCACGAGGGCGACGAGCGCCTGTCGTTGTTGCCCGGCGCGCCGCCCTCGTGGGTGGCGGGCGAAGGGCTCAGTATCAGCAAGTTGCCTACCGCGCACGGCTCGCTGACCCTGGCCGCGCGACAGGACGGCACGCGGCTACGGGTGACCTTGGGTTCCGGACTGGCCAAAGACACGGCCTTGCAGGTCTATTGGCCCACCCGCGAAAAACCGGCGCGCGTGACCGTTGATGGCAAATCGCTGCCCGACTACGACGCCAACGGCATCCGCTTGGATCGGCCCTTCAAGGAATTGGTGGCGCAGTGGTGAAGCGCCAGACAGGCCAATCTCCAGGATCCGGATTCTTGTAGGAGCGACGCCAGTCGCGAAGCACTCAGTCTGCGCGCATTGGTAAATCCGGACGATCTGAGAATCAACGTGCTTCGCGACTGGCGTCGCTCCTACAACGTCGCTCTAGAAGCACGGCTACTCCGTTCAGAACCCGGAAAGCAGAGTTCCCAGCATCATCCCCAGGCACAGGAAGCATGCGGCTCTCAATGTCTTCATAAATACCTCCCGCCTGCCCTCGCAGCGCTATCTTCCACCTGTCCCGTGAGCCGGCCGTGACGCCATCGCCACCAGGATTGCATGCCTTGTTAACGACCTGAACCGCATAAAGCGGACACCCCGTTCCTGCACGCCGTCCTCACGGCGGCTTGCCGAATATCGGGATGCGCAGGCGGTCGGCGCACACGTAAATCCGACCCTTCCGAATCCAGCTTTTTGGAGCCGTCATGAAAGACCAACCGGACGATGCTGGCCACGACATCACCTGCCATATTTCGTTGCAGCAGCAACAGCAAGTGCAGTATTGGACGACCCGCCTGGGCGTTTCCCGCAACCAGCTGTTGCAGGCCATCGACGCGGTGGGCGACTCCGCGCCGCAGGTGGAAGCTTGGCTGAAGTATCAGCGCCAGCTGGTCAGCTGATTCAATACCTGTCGTCCCCAGCCCGGCAAGAGATCTGTTGCTGCACAGGCATGAAGCAGATCCCTTACCGCGTTCGGAATGGCAGTTGACGAGACGACAGGCGAGTTGAGCGTGGCGGTGAACCTGCTGTGTCGCTGATGCAGCGCCCTACGGTCTCACTGCGTCGCCAGCCACCAGGCGTCGCCCGCTTGCGGTCGCTGCAGATCCAGGCGTTGACCCATGGACGGCGTGGCCAGATCCACGCCCTTTTCAGCGGCCAATGCGGTAATACGGTCGAACGGTTCGTGCCAGGCGTGCATGGCCAGATCGAAAGTGCCGTTGTGCACCGGCATCAACCACTTTCCCTTCAAGTCCAGGTGCGCCTGCAGCGTCTGTTCCGGCTGCATGTGCACATGCGGCCACTGCTTGTCGTAGGCGCCGGTTTCCATCAACGTCACGTCGAACGGACCGAAACGCTCGCCGATGGCCTTGAAGCCGTCGAAATACCCGGTGTCGCCGCTGAAGAACACGCGCAGATCGTCGTCCATGATCACCCACGAGGCCCATAACGATTTGTTGGCGTCGAACAGACCGCGCCCGGAGAAATGCTGCGCCGGTGTGGCCACGAAACGCACCCCGTCCACCGTGGCCGCTTGCCACCAGTCGAACTGCTGCACTTTCTCCGCCGGCACGCCCCACTCGATCAGAGTGTCGCCCACGCCCAGCGGCGCCAGGAAGTAATCGGTCTTGCCGGCCAGCGCGAGGACCGCAGCGCGATCCAGATGGTCGTAGTGGTTGTGCGACAACAGAACGCCCTTGATCGGCGGCAGTTCGGCCAGGGAAATCGGCGGTTGATGGAAGCGCTTGGGCCCGGCCCATTGCACCGGCGAGGCGCGATCGGAGAACACCGGATCGGTCAGCCAGAATTCCCCGCGCAGCTTCAGCAGCACGGTGGAATGCCCCAGCCGGAACAGGCTGCGGTCGGGCGCGGCCAGCAGTTCGGCGCGCGTCAGGGTTTGCAGCGGGATGGCGCCGGCCGGCACGGTGTCGCGCGGCTTGTTGGTCAGCACGTTCCAGGTCAGGCGCACGGCTTTCAGGAAGCCGGTGGGCGGCGTGGGCACGTCATTCCGGAATTTGCCCTCGTGCAGTTGCGGAGAGTCCGGATAGGCGGGCGTGCGGGAAGTGGCATGCAGGACGCAGGCGGTCATGGTCAGGATTCCAAGCAGGATCACGGAGCGGAAGGGAAATTTCATGGTGAGCGGGTACGGGCAATGAGGGGTTACCACCTACACTGCACAGTGTAGTTCTACTATTTTCAAAAGTAAACCGACAAGTGTAAAATGTGCGCATGTGCCCGATTTCCAAGCCTTCCCCCGCCCCGCAGCGCCTGACCGACCGCAAGCGCCTGGCCATCCTGCAGGCGGCCATCGACGAATTCCGGGGCAATGGCTTCGAGGCGACCAGCATGGATCGCATCGCCGCGACGGCCGGCGTCTCCAAGCGCACGGTCTACAACCACTTCCCCAGCAAGGACGCGTTGTTCGCCGAGATCCTGGTGCAGCTATGGGAAAAGAGCACCGCTCTGATCGACCTGGCCTACCGCCCCGATCGCCCATTGCGCGAACAGTTGCTGGAATTGCTGCGGCAGAAACTGCGCATGCTGGACGACGCCAACTTCATCGACCTGGCGCGAGTGGCCATCGCCGAAACCATCCATTCGCCCGAGCGCGCGCAAAGCATGGTGGCGCGGATGGGCGGCAAGGAGGAAGGCGTGACGATCTGGATTCGCGCCGCGCTGGCCGACGGAAGGCTGAAGCCGCTCGATCCCGTGTTCGCCGCGCACCAGATCCAGGGCCTGGTGAAAAGCTTCGCTTTCTGGCCGCAGATCACCATGGGCGCGCCGCCGCTGAGCGCTGAAATGCAGGAACAGGTGGCGGCCTCGGCGGTGGACATGTTCCTGGGCCATTACGCGAACGCCTGACCCACGCAAATAAGCCCCTCTCCAAACGGGAGAGGGGTTGGGGTGAGGGTACGGCGAAGTCGTGCAGGCGAACAATCAATTCAGTGAAGGAAGCGCCGCGCGCCTGAGCACAAGAACTGAATACCGCACTTCGCAGCTGTGTTCCTAGAATGACCGAAATCGTCCGCCTACCCGGACGTCAGGAGTCGCCTGGATGAAGACCGCTCGCGCCAGTTTCGGATCCTTGCTGTCGCTAGCCTTGCTGGCCGTCGTCGCGCCCCATCCCGCAGCTGCCCAGACAGCGACCGCAACCAATGCACCGGCGCCAGAAACACTACGCGACGGACAGCATGATTTCGACTTCGAGATCGGCACCTGGCGCACGCAACTCAAGCGGTTGGCCGATCCGCTGTCGGGCTCCAAGGCCTGGGTAGAATACGAAGGCACCACCGTCGTCAGCAAAATAATGGACGGCCGCGCCAATCTGGTGGAACTGGATGTGCAGGGCCCTGCAGGCCGCATCGAAGGACTCTCGTTACGCCTCTACAATCCCGAAGCGCGCCAATGGAGTCTCAATTTCTCCAACATCAAAACCGGCACGTTGAGTTCCCCTTCGATCGGCAGTTTCAGCAACGGCCGTGGCGAGTTCTATTCGAAGGAGACGCTCGACGGTCGCGAAATCCTGGTGCGCTTCGTCATTTCCGATATCACTCCGACTTCCTGCCATTTCGAACAGGCTTATTCGGCCGACGGCGGCAAGACCTGGGAGGTCAACTGGATCGCGGACGATACCCGCGTGGCCGCTGAATCCGGCGACCATTGATCATGCAGGGGATCAGGGGCAGATTTGGCCGCGGGTTTCCTTTGGCTGGCCTTTACTCAAGCTCTTGAAGCTTGTCCATGGCGCGCTTTCAGGCTGGGCGGTGCGGCCTGCGGCTGCGTCACAAAGTGACGTATCGCCACCGTGGGCGGGCATTCGGGGAAATTGAGCGGTTATATTCAACGACTTAGGGATGGCACCCAAGTTGCGTACTTTAAGGAAACGCCACGGAGAAGGCGTGCGTAGTCCCTATTGCTGGATCTTCATTGCTGGATCTTTCGATGAACCCTGTACAGACCCGACGGCTTACCCAGGAGATGGCAGACACCTATCAACGCGCGTTGACGGGCGGGCCCTTCTACGCGGCATCGTGGTTGCTGGTGGGAATTTACGGGAACGCTTTCGTGCGCGCGCCGGCGCTCAGCTGGGGCCTGCTGCTGGCCTTCATCGGGCTGACGGTCTGGCGCTTCCTGCATCGTCCGTTGCCCGAGGGCACCGAAGCTCCCATCATCGCGCGCTGGTTGCGCCTGCACTGGGGCATCGTGCTGCTCACCACCGCATTGTGGGGAGGATTGTTCTGTTGGGCCACGCTCGATTCCGGGTTCGGGCCGGCGCGCGTCACCGCGCTGCTGTTCACCCTTGGCCTGGCCACGGCCATAGCGCACGCCTTCAGCATGCGCCGCGGTTTCGCCTTCGCCGGCATCGCCTTGTTGTGCGTGCCGGGATTGCTGCTGCTCTGGATCAATCCCGAAGACAGGCCCAACGGGCTGATGATGGTGATCTATCTGGTCTACGTGGTGATCTCGCTGTTGCGCAGCTACGCCGAATACCAGCAGCGGCTGGACCTGGACCAGGAACTGCGCAACCAGCGCGACCTGTTTTCGCGGCAAAGCCGGATCGATGCGTTGACGGAAGTGGCCAACCGCCGGCAGTTCGCCGACGTGCTGGAATCGGCGACCGTGCTGGCCAGGCACAGCGGCGAGCCGCTGAGCCTGCTGCTGCTGGACGTCGATCATTTCAAGCAGATCAACGACACCCATGGCCACACCATCGGCGATGCCTGCCTGATGGCCATCGCCGCGCGGCTGAAAAGCAGCTTCAACGAGCCCGGCGATCTGGCCGCGCGGGTCGGTGGCGAGGAATTCGGCGTGATCCTGCAGGGACAGGATCTGGCGGTAGCCATACAGCGCGCCGAACGCTTCCGCGCCAGCTTGCTGGAGCACCCGATAGCAACGGACGGCATCGTGTTGAACGTGACCGCCAGCATCGGCATCGCCGAGTTCGACAGCAGCCTGCATCAGGACGACGATGCGCTGTACCAGGCGGTCGACAGCGCGGTGTATCGGGCCAAGGCCGCTGGCCGCAACCGGGTCTGCTGCGACGAATCGGCGCTGGCATCGATGAATGACGATCTCTGACCCAGCGGGAAAATGCGTTCTTCCCTGGAGTACTGAGTGAAGCCGGTAATCCAATAATCCGGACCTGCTTCGGTCGGCGTTCTTTCAGTCCCCGTTCTCCAGCTCGGGGAAATCCTCAGCGATCTGCGGAAACGCCTTCAGCACTGCGCGCAGAATCCGTTCCATTCTTGCTATCCGCGCTTCCAGTTCGTTGATCCGGTCCGCCGGAGCGACGGTGGTGGACGGAATCGCCTCTTCCGCGGGAGCCTGCTCGACAGGCTTGGTCCGTCTGCGGCGGATCTCAAGATGCTGGCGCACCAATCGCTGCAAAGCGGGCAGCCGCGGGTCGCCCTCCAGGCACGTGCTCACATAGTCCCAGACATCAAGACGCGCCCATCGGGCGAACCGCTGGTATACGGCGTGGAAATTGCCGTAGGACTTCGGGAGCTGGGGCCAGGTGGAATCGGTTGCGGCGATCCACAGGACCGCTTCTATGAATCTTCGCGTGCTCAGTCCGCCGATGGACTTGGTGGCCAATTGGCCGGGAAGTCGGGACGCCAGGAAATACCACCTGCGGACCGGCAATTGCCCTTCCGGAGGATCGTCCTGCCTGGAGTGCGGGATTTCCGCCGCAACGACGGCATTCGCAGTTTCTCTAGAGCGCTGAGCCATCGGCTTCCCCAAGTGGATGCTGTCCGGGTAGAACGTGCCGCCACCGTAGAAGCGGACATGTTCCGATGGCGTTGGGAGTGGAATCGAGCACGGCAATGCTTCCTTACACTGCGGGTAACGGCATTCTACGAGGTGTTGAGCCCGCGCGGGCCGTTGATGGGCAGGGGGCGATCGTTCCGTCTTGCGCGGCATGCCCTGTCGATCCGGCGAACTCCCACTCGTCGTTTCCAGGAGAGATAGGGTCCCCCTCCCCTGCGCAGCGAGAAAACGGACATGGGCAAGATCATCGTGGAGCAGATCGTCAGCGTGGACGGTTACGCGGCGGAAGAAGACGGCGGCATCGGCTTTTTTTATCCTGCAAACGATTTCAGCGACACCGAGCCCGATCAGATGCGGATGATGGCCACGGTCGGTGCGATCGTGTTCGGCACGGCGACCTATCGCATGTTCGCCGACTACTGGCCCAAGGCCGACGCGAAGGCCGAACGCGTCGCCGGCCCGATCAACACTCTACCGAAGTTCGTCGTATCCTCGACCTTGGAAACGGCGCCCTGGGGCGAGTACCCCGAGGTGGAAATAATTCACACCGATGGCGTGCAGGCGCTGCGCGAACTGCGCGCACGCATCGCCGGCGACCTGATCCTCTGGGGCAGCCTGACCTTGTGCGATGCGCTGTTGCGCGCCGGCGAAGTCGACGTGCTGCGCTTGCGGGTCGTGCCGGTGCTGATCGGTCGTGGCCGTTCCTTCACCCCCGGCAATCTGGGCGAACGCCGCCTGTCCCTGGTCAGCGCCAAGTCGTTCGCCAGCGGGATCGTGGTACTGGAGTACGCCATGGACCGATGAAATCCGCTGCCGGCCGCTTCAGATGTCCAAGAGCGATATCCACGGGCCGTATGCAAATGGTCTTCATCTCCGGATTACGTTTCAGCGCTTAGCCTCGCGCTGTTTTTCATTTTCGGGAGAACGGTATGCCACGCGGAGACAAGTCTTCCTATTCGGGAAAGCAGAAACGACAAGCCGAACACATCGAGCAAAGCGAGCGCAAGCAAGGGCGCTCGGAAGCAGCCGCCGAGCGGATCGCCTGGGCCACCGTCAACAAACAGGACGGCGGCGCCAAGGGCAGCGGCCGCAAGACGGCGGCGAAAACAGCCAAGAAGACCGCAAGAAAAAAATCCACCAGCAAGAAGTAGGGCGGGCACTGCCCGCCAGCTCTCAGCACGACTCGAAAAAAACACAGCAGGCGCACCCACCTCCGTTTGCGGCATGATGCGCGCAGGGGAAACCTGTCTTCCTCCAAGGAGCGTGCCGATGCGCATATGGATTGTGTTCCACATTCTGATGTTGGCCTCGGCCACGGCCAATGCCGCCGATGTATGCCCAGGTCTGGATCAACAGCGGGCGGCACCGGAGGTCGCCACCCGCATCGCCGCCTACGCCTGCCACGAGCACGGCCTGTGGTACCGACCCTTCATCGATCGCAACGGCCGTATCGCCAACAGCGCGATCACGGAAGCCGAAGCGCAGCCGTTGGGCGATGGCCAGACCGAGGCTTGGCGTCGGGTAGCCGGTTACTGGCAGCAAAGCGGGGTGTTGCGCCAGGTAGGCCAACTGCCAGGCGCCAGCGAGTGCGAGGGCGCCGCCGCCGGCAACTATCCTTCGCCCGCTTGCCGCGGTTTCGTCATCGACAACCCCTGGTCGGCGGCATTCATTTCCTGGGTGATGCGGAAGGCCGGCGTACCGGGCTTCCGCGCTTCGGCCAGCCATATCACTTATGTGCGCGACGCTTACCAGCGTCCGGAAACCAGCGCCTACCAGTTCGTCGATCCTGCGCATGCCAAACCCGGGGCCGGCGACATGCTCTGTTACGTGCGGAACGGCAACCGCACGTACGGCTACGAAGGTTTGTCCTCGGTGGTGAGCGCGGGCGGCGCGGGTCTGGAGATGCACTGCGAGATCGTGGTGGCTGCCAGCCCCGGCAACGACAACACCGCCTACCTGATCAGCGGCAATGTGCAACAAGCCGTGATCATGCGATTGCTGCCCTTGAACCGCAACGGCGAATTCTGGGGATTGCCGCAGCGCACCGGCGCCGAATCGCTGTGCGCCCCCGACAACGAGTCGGCCTGCAACTTCAATCGCCAGGACTGGGCGGTGCTGTTGAAGCTAAAACCCGCCGATGTCTTGGCGAAGCTACCCGGCGCCGCCAGCCTCGCTCCCGTTCCTCCCGAGCCGTCGGCGACGCAAGCGCCCACTTGCTGCGTGCATTGCGTAGTGGGATCGGGCGTACCACGCTGTCCGCCGGGCAAGGAACCTTAGCCATCAAAGAGAGGTTGCGGCAGAGATAGAAAGTTTTCCGACCTCTATCGTCAGATGCAATGCGAAGACGGTCACATGATCGTCTTGTCCTTACGGACAATCCAAGCCATCGGGTTTCAGCCTTGGAAATGCCCATGCTATTTTCAGTCGCGTGGCTTTGGGAGGGGCCGCCGTCGCGCTTGGCCATCGTGGCCATGGCTTTCGCATACTGGGAAAATTGATGACCTGCACACAACAGAAGCGGGCCTTGCGGTCTGCGACGAGCGGCGTTGAACGGCAAGCGCAACTGCCACCGCTTTGGCAGGAATCGATACTCCAGAACGCACGCGAAGAGGCCGAGCGCATCAACCAGCGCAGCCGCCGCAAGAAACTTTCCTTTTCCATCGCCGCCACCCTGGTCGCAGGCGTAGTCGCGCGGCCCACGGTCGTGCACGCCGCGACCGACCATAAAGGACCGATCACCGGCGTGGCCGACAACGACCGACCCGGCGGCACGGGCGGTTACGACCCCGGTTACGACATCGTCGACCAGAACGGCACGCTGCACTACCGTTTCGCCGACGGCGACAGCGTGGCGCTGGAAGGCGTCGATGGCGACCTGCGGGCAATGTCGATCGCCAGCGGCAACCCGCCGGTGGTGCTGGACGTGGCCGGCGGCGGCTGGCTGGAGCTGTCGGCGATCCGCGGCGAGAGCAGCACCGTGGGCAGTGCGGTCGGCATCCTCAACGACGGCAATACGGTCACCGTCAACGGCAACACCAGGATCTCCACCAACGCCGACGACCTGGATCAAGGTTTGGTCCGGGGTAATGGTGCGCAAGGGGTGATCGGACGCGGCCGCAGCACCACGGTCTTCAACGGCGCCACCGACATCCACGCCCGTACGCAAGGCTATGCGCGTGCGGTCTGGGCCGATAGAACCAGCACCATCATCTTCAACGGCCCGACCACGATCCTGGCCGAGAGCCGCGGCACGCTCGATGCGGTCTACAGCTTCGATGGCCGCATCATCTTCAACGGCGACACCACTATCTCGGCGCTGTCGATCTGGCCTAGCGACAACGCCCATGCCATCTACAACGACGGCGTCGGCAGCCGGCTCACGGTGAACGGCGACCTGTCGCTGACCACGGTCGCGATGGGCTCGACCGCGTTCGGCGTGCGCAACCAGGGGAACATGGAGGTCAACGGCGACACCACGGTCAATGTCCAGGGGCCCCGCTCCACGCATGGGATCGCCAACACGCATTGGCGGGCGCGGATGACCTGGAACGGCGACGTGGACGTGCGCGTACGCAGCGAAGGGCCGGAAAACGGCTACACACCGTTCGGCAAGCCCTCCGGCCTCAGCAACGACCGCTCGCCGGGTGCGGTGATGACGTTCAACGGCGCCGTCAATGTCGACGTCGCCTCGGAAGCGGAAACCTACGGCACCGTCAACAACGGCATCATCGACTTCACCTCGCCCACCGCGCCGGTGTCGTTCACCGTCGCCGCCGCTTGCAACCCGCCAAGCATCCCGAATTGTGACCGTGACGTGTACGGCATCCGCAACTTCGGCACTGTCAACGTTGCGGGCGGCCTGACCGTGTCGACCACCTCGGCCGGCACCGGCGCGGCGTATTCGATCTGGAGCATGCCGATCGACATCCAGGACGCCAGCGTCACCGTCAACCAGGCCGGCGGCCAGCGCGTGCAACTCGACGGCGACATCGCGACCGCGACTGAAAGCGTCAACGGCAACATCGGCTCGGTCGATGTCAATTTCGACACCGCCGATTCCTGGCTGCGCGGCCTGGTCAGCGGCGTGCAGAACGATGCCGGCTACAGCGTCGGCCGTGCCGATCTCGCTTTCGCCAACGGCGCGGCGTGGATCCCGCAAGGCACCGGCGCATTGAACAATGATTTCGGCTCCGGATCCCTTGCTTTAGGCAGCGCAGGTGCGATCGACATGGCGGCGTTCTGGGGAACCTTTTCCCCTGCGGCCGTTCCCGTGCATTCCTATCGCAGGCTGGTCGTCGACAGCCGCAACGCCAGCACCGGCGCCACCGTAGCGCTGACCGACGGCGCGCGGTTTCTGGTGCTCAGCGACATCACCGGCATAAACGGCACGGCCAGCTCCGACCAGATCGTGTTCGGCAGCGGAATCAGGACCTTTTCCGCCACTGGCACCCAGCGCGTGGGCATCGTCTATGACCCGGTGCTGGACGACACTTCCTGGGTCAACGCCGCAGCCGTCCGCAACGGCAGGTCGATTCAAGCCGATTCGGCGATCGGCATCGTCGATGCGAGCGCGGCCGCAGGCGGAAGCGCCACGTTCTCGGCGGTAGCGGGCCTGGATGGCGAGTGGAGCGGAACCTATGAAAATAATCTGGTGAAATTCACTTACACCCCGCAAGTAGCGCTGAGCGCCGATCGAAAGCAAATCATGCTGACCGGCATCACCATCCACGGCGCGGGCGGTAACGATGACGATGACGATGATGGCGAAGAGGTAGGCATCCTGCCATCGGAAACGGTAAAGACCGCGGCCGATGCGGCCGATAGTCTGGTCAATTTGTGGAAGATAAGTGGGCAAAATTCGCTGCAGCGCGTGCACAGCCAGACGCGGGACAACGCGGTGGATCAGTCGGGCGTCTGGGTGAGGAGCGATAACGGCGAACTCACGGCAAAGACCGCCTATTCCCGTAGTTACCGCCAGGACTACACGGGCGTGACCCTCGGTGCGGATCATGGCTTCGCGCTCGCCAACTCTTCTGCCGCGATCGGCTTCACTGCTGGCCACCTCCGGTCGAGCGCGCGCTACACGCAGGGCCGGGGCGAGTTGAGCGGAACCACGCTGGGGCTGTACGGTCGTTGGAGTGCCGATAAGGGTTCCTATGTTCTGCTCGGTGCAGGTGCTTCCTCGCTGGAGAACCGGTACTCCGCACGCGATTCCCAGGGCCGCGAAATCGCCGGCAGATACCGGGCAGAAACGGGTCAGCTCTATGCCGAGGGCGGTTACCCGTTCCAGCTTTCGGAGTCCTATTACCTCGAACCCCAGCTTGGCCTGTCGGTGGGCATGATCCGCGACAGCCAGCACACCACGCTCAATGGCGTGCGCATCGACCAGGACCGGTTCGACAGTTCATTCGCGCGGGTCGGCGTCGCCTTCGGGAGAAAGCTGCAGGGAGCGCGGCGGCAGGGCAATGTGTACGCACGGGCGTCGGCGCTGCATTACTTCGGCGACAACCTGGACATCACCGCCTCGATGGAGGGTGGCAGCATCGTGCCGGAAACGGCAAAGCGCAAAGGCACGGGCAGCGAACTCGTATTGGGCGCCGACGTGACCTTCAGCGGCAAACGCACAGGGCTGTTCTTCGAAGCATCCGGCGCCTCAGGCATGGAAACGAAGCGGTACTGGGCCGTCCAGGCGGGATTGCGGCACAGCTGGTAGGCAGCGCGCAGGCTGGGCTTGCATCGTCACCAGCGTAGCCAGACTCAAGGAGGCGCTAGGTTGATGACGCCAATCGAGCCCCTGGATGCCGGGGACGACCCAAGTGAAGACGCATTCTTGGTCGAATTCCTATTCCAGCGGAAACCACACCTTCAACTTGTTCATCCTCGCTTCGTATTTTGGCCGATAGGCGCAATAGTCCTTCTCTTTCTTCGTTGCCAGCTGGTCGCATACTTTCAACGCTTCCTGATCTGCGTCTGCGCTAAGCACACCAGGCCAGGAACCATATGCGGGGTTGGGGATGATGAACCAGCGTTTCCCCCACAAGGGCGCCAGCGCGGCTTCGTTCTGCGCATAGACAGCCTGACTCTCGACGAAGTCCTCCAGGTTGTCGCCGACAAGCATGGCGATACGGTGCTTGGCCGCTATCTTCTGGCGTATTTCCTCTTTGGATTCCAGACCGGCGTACATGCCTTTCAGGTAGAACGCGGATCGCTCCCTGGCTTTGGGAAACCCAAGCCTGTCCATCCGCGACATCGTGTCGAGCAATTGCGGGCATAGCTCCCGCAATTTCAGCTCCTCCCTGATCTTGTCGATCGGCTCCCGGCACGCCCGGTTGGACACGTAGTAGATCCTGGCCGCCTTGGAAGCGGCCTTGACGAAATCCACGGCGCCCGCGATCGCCAGCGCTTCTTCGGATTTGACCCAGGTTTCCCAGCGCTCGTCTTCATAGAGCTCGCGGTGTTTGATCTGGAACGCCTGGTAGGCGGAGTTGTCCAGCAAGGTTTCGTCCAGGTCGAAGATGATGGCCGCAGGGCGTTTCGCCCAGGGCGATTTCACGCCGCAAGTCCCCTTGCTTTGCTGCAGTTGCCCGGCCTCTGCCGATCCGCACCTGGTTGCGGTTTTCAGCTGCGCGCTTGCGCTTTCAAAAGCCTGCAGGGCGGCGGCCCGGTACTCGGTGCTGTGCTGCATCCACAGCGTTGCGTAGAGGATCTCGCGAGAACGTTGCGCATTGGCTTCGTCTGTTCCGCCGAGATCCTCCACGCTCTGACTTTTGGTGGGTGTGTGCTCGCATCCCGGAAGGAGTAAAGCCATCGCCCAGATTAGTAATAGTGATTTCATAAGGATCTCCCATCGCCCCCCGTAAACTTGCCAACGAGGGAATCCCGCCCGAGCGGACACCGCAGATCGCACCGTCCGCTGGGGACGCCGACAACCTGGAGTACCGGGACTTTTGAGGGAAACGCGGGCGCGGGTCGCCTCCATCGGGCGCCAGGTCGGGTAGCCTTGTCACCACCCCATCCAGGACCCAGGCGATGCCTCGATTGAAACTAGACCCGATCCGGTCACGCAACCTGACCAACGACTACGCCAAGTGGCTGTTGCAGGAAAAACGCGAGCGCACCCCGGCCAGCGGCAAATTATTCGCTCAACGCAACACCACGGGAGGCCGCCGCTTCCATGGTTTCACCGAGGCCCAGATCTGCACCATCATCGGCGGCGATTACTACGACTGATCGCGCTGGCGGACCATCCGGCCTCCGCGTCCCTTCACGCCGGAATGATGCGAATACGGGTAAGAAAACATCGCGATTCGTTTTGATGGAATACGGCCATGAGTACCAGAAATCACCTTCCGCCGGAACTGGACCCTTCCGAACCCGATGCGACTCTTGAGCCGCCGCACGAAGTGGGGGAGCAGCCAGGCAAGCGATCCGGCGAGGAACGCAACGATCCGGAAGTAGAGCCTGGCGCCCGGGAAGGAAAACCCTGAAGAGCGCGTGGACTAATCTGCTTTTGGCTCACGCGCGCCCATCACCAGCAGCCACATGCACATGCCGATCTCGCCCAGCGAAGCGGGGAGCCTGACGTAGCCGGCGATACCGCTTTCCGCATAGCCGGGAAAGAGCACCCGCCCGATGAAATTGATCAGGTAACCGAAACAGCCCAGCATCAGCAGAATGCCCAGCGCCCGGGGCAGAATTCGCGACTTGAACACCAGGTACCCGAACGGAAGCAGCCACAGGCCCCAGAAGATCTGCACGACCAGCAAACCATCGCTATAGGCATCGAGCGACAGCATGACCTGCGCCTGCAGTTCTTCCGTACCGAAGGCCCGCAGGTAATCGGCACCGCTCAGCAGCGACAGGACATCGAATTTGTTGAGCGTGACGACGAACGCGATGGGCACGCTGACCACGGCTAACGCCACCATCAGCTCGGCCGTTTGTTTGCCGTAGGGACTCAACAGCCTGTACAGCACCAGCGGCAACAACAGGAAAGCGGTGTAACAGATCAGCCCTGCCACAATGCCCGACCGGAACAGCGATTCGTGTGCGATCAGGTTGCGGACCGTCGCCGCCGCCTCGCCCGTCGTATCGATCTGCGAAGGAACGTAAGCCAGGCTGAAGATGCCGGCCAGTACGACGATCAGATACAACAAGCCCGCGATCCTTGCGGTGCGCTTGTTCGATTGCATAGTCCTGCTCCCCGGTTCCCATGCATAAAAGCGGCTGCTTCAAGCACAGCTCGCAAAGCCCGCGATCCCGCCGATGCCGGAAACCGCCAGGGATTCTCGTCCAGCCCGATGGCCGGACTGAAGGCGCATTCGTCATGGTGACTATGGGCATGGTGTGCAACAGCGGTCCGAGCCTGATTGTCCGTTCCCGAAGCTTCAGCCGTCTCTTTCGCGCCGCAACATGGCCTTCGCGGAAGCATGGTCGATCGGCGCCGACGTGTGTTCGTGGATTATTTTCCAGACTCCGTCCACTTTCTTCAGCGCGGCGGTTATGCGGTTGTCCAGCGAACGCAGTCTCCTGCCGTCGTCGGACAGGGCGGTGTAGGTCAGGAAGGCGTGTCCGATAAGCAATTCATCCGAGCGGTACGACCTGGCCTGGTCGATGTCGACGACGATCCGTTCGTCACCGACCGAGGCGAACCAATCGACGACCATGTTCCGCCACGCCTCGACGCCGTGGAGCGACCAGGCACCCCACAGATCGAATACGTGCACCTCATCGTCATAGAGAGCCAGGAACGCTTCGACGTCCTTGGCGAATACGGCAACCTTGTACATTTCCAATGCCTGCAGGAATGGATCCGGCAACTGGCTCATGTGCAATCTCCTGTCTGTTTGCTGATTGTTTACTGCCGGTTGTTTACTGCCGGCCCGCAAGCCCGGAAACCGTTCTGACCGGATGCGGAAGCCCCCGGGGATATCGACGAGTCGAAGGACGCTTCTGGGTAAGACGTACTGGCGCAGCCGATTTCGACAGGGCTATGCCCCGGAATCGCCATTATCTTTGATCCGCCGTCTCTTCTTATCGCGTTCCCGGGGGTTAAGATGCCCCGGCGCTCCCACAGCCATCGTCGTCGAACCACCCGCGTTTGGTTTCCGCCCGCCCTATCTTCATTGCGTGCCACCACCCCAAACCCCGAAGGAGCCCCGTCATGAACGCTCTGCCGCAACTCTGGCTGCCCATCCTGGTCGCAGCGGTCCTGGTGTACATCGCCAGCAGTCTGATCCATATGGTCTTCAAGTGGCATAACAGCGACTACAAGAAGCTGTCCAACGAAGACGAAGTGCAGGCTGTCCTGCGCAAAGGCGCACCGGCGATCGGCCAATACGGCATTCCCCACTGCACGGACATGAAGGCCATGCGCGAGGAAGCCATGGTGAAGAAATACGCGGACGGTCCGGTGGCTTTGCTGACCGTAATGAGGAGCGGGGCGCCCAAGATGGGCGGCATGCTGGTCCGCTGGTTCCTGTTCAATCTGGTGGTCGCCCTTGTCGCCGGCGCCATTGCGCTGCAGGTCTATGGCTTGCCCGGCAACGCCCATTACGCCGGACACCTGGTGGGGTTGATCACCTTCCTCACCTATGCGGGCGGCAGTGTCCAATCCGGGATCTGGATGGGGAAACCCTGGGGCGCGGTGTTCAAGGATCTGATCGATGCCTTGATCTACGGCGTGGTCAGCGCATTGGCGTTCTGGTGGCTGTGGCCGGCTTGATCCGGCGCCACTGCGGGCATTGAGACGGAAAAGGCGGCCCTGGGCCGCTTTTTCTTTTCTGAGGGGTCTTCACAAAGACAACGGCATCCGGATAGAGCATCGCTCTTCAATCGATGTCCGCCTCGCCGTGACTTCTGGGCTGCGACAGAACATCCGCAGGGGTTCGTAATCGCGGTCCTCCGCGCGGGAGCAGGACGATGTCATTCCGAACGATGCTTGCGGCAGCTTTGCTGCTGATCGCCTCGCCGGCGTACGCCGACGATGAGCAGGCGGTGCGCTCAGCCGATGCCCGTTACTGGCAGGCGTTCAACGCTTGCGACATGCAGGCCATGGGCGATCTGCTCACCGAAGACGTGGAGTTCTACCACGACAAGACCGGCCTCACTTCATCCAAGGGTGCGGTGCTCGACTCGTTGCGGAAGGGCCCTTGCGCGAATCCGGCCATGCATTTGCGGCGGGAAGCGGTGGCCGGCAGTCTGCGCTTCCATCCGCTGGCCGGCGGTTACGCGCTGCTTTCGGGGGCGCACCGTTTCCATGCGCGGGAAGAGGGAAAGCCGGAGCGGCTGGATGGGCAGGCGGAATTCACCAATCTCTGGCAATCGGTCGATGGCCATTGGCGCATGCGGCGCGTCTTCAGCTATGCGCATGGTCCCGTGCCGTATACGCCGCCGGCCGCGCACCTGACCCTGCCGGCCTCCGCGCTGGCGGCTTTGGCGGGTCGCTACCGGGGAGCCAACGTCGGCGCCATCACCGTGGCGGTCGATGGCGACGGCCTGAAACTCACGGCGGGCAAACTGGTCGTCACCCTTCGCGCAGAAACGCCAACGCGATTCTTCGCGCTGGAACGCGATCTGCGTTTCGAGTTCGCTACTGCTCCGGGGAAGCCAGCGTTGAGCGTTTACGAGGATGGCAAAGTGGTGGAGACGGCGAACAGAGTCGAGTAAGCCGATTCGAAGTCTGGTTTTGGGCGGCGCGACGGGCGGCTGTCGATGTAGCGCCCAATGCCTGAACCAAACCGGGCGACGAGGCGGGATCGACTGGAATGAATTTCCAGAGCCTACGCCCAGTCATTTGAGAAGCTTGCGCAGCTCATCATTGGAGTACACCCGTATGTCGCTGATCAGATTTGTATTGCCGGGTGCGAACGTATCGTCAAACTTGATGATCGGCCCGTAGGCAACGCCACTAAATCCACCAAAACCGGAAAGGCTTGCGGAGATCGTCAGATTGTAGCCATTGCCCTTGTAGAAGGTGGTACCCCCGTCGCTCGGCAACGGTGCATCAATATCGAACTTGGCATGAAGTGGCTTTCTGCCCTCGACTACAGCCAGGAAATCTTCCGATGCTTCCTGAACTATTTTACGATGCTCTGGCAGAAGCCTGGAAAGATCAACGCCAATGAAGGGTCCTGGCGAAACAGCAGAAGGCTCCGGCTGCTGGGAGCGTACGGCCAGTGGAAGTGTCATCGCGATCGCATCCGGGATTTTGACCATGGGCTCCAACGCTTGAATCAAGTTGCGATCTTTGAGATGCGGAGGTGATCCGTCGCCCAGGGCGGGCCAATCAAATATCATAATATCGCAATGCACTTCACCTTCTGTGAGCTGTACGGACACATGCCGTTGAAACGGCATTGGCCCGTCTTGCGCACGTTCGTTCTTCAAACGCTTCCATGTCGGACCACCTCGCCAATAATAAGGACATAGCATGCAACGCACCGTACTCGCCCTGCTCATCACCGCTCTCCTCGTCACAACCGGCTGCGACCGCGCCGGCCAGGACAAATCCCACTCAACGGCTTCCGCAGGCAGCGACGATGCCGCCGCGGATGAAGGCAAGGGTGGTGATCGCGACGAAGCCTGGGATGAAAAAGTGCAGTCTTATATCAAGGTCGGCAATCGCCTGCGCGGATTCAGTGCGGCACCGACCAACGAAACGATCGCCCGCTGGGATGCGGAATCCGAAGCCAAAATGAAGGCCGGCGATTTCAAGGAAATCAGCAGCAGAAATACCTACTTCTCCGATTCCTATCTGAACGACCTCAAGCAGGCCATGCAGATGCCGGGCAAAACCCCGGAGCTGGACCAGGCCGCCCAGGACGTGCTGACCTTGGCGAACCAGTACGTCCCGGCATGGAACGAATTGGCCGAGTACAACAAAGCCAAGCGTTACGAGGACGACGGCGGCGCCAAGGGCAGGGAATTACTGCCCAAGTACCAGGAAGGCTTGCCCAAACTCGAAGCGGCGATGGATAAGCTGAGTGCGCAGATCGACGCCGCTTCCAAAATCGCGCACGAGAAAGCCGTAGCCGGGTTCAAGGAGGAAGGAAAGCTGCTGGAAATGCATACCTGGGAAGCGATGGGTTCGGCGGAGAAAGTCGTCGATCTGTTCAACGAAGCAGACGATTTCAAGAACGAAGCCAAGATCAAGGAAGCCAACGCCCACATCGCAGCGATGGAAGCCAGCACTGCCGCCTTGCGCGCCGAGCACGAGAAGCGCAAAGCGCAGAAAGACTCGCTGCCGATGATAGACCGCTACGACGGCGTCGCGGACGAGCTGACCGAGTTCGCCGGACAGTACCGGGAAGCGCGAAAGAATCCGTCCGAGTTCAACGACGCGGTGTCTACCTACAACGATGCGGTCGACGAGCTGAACATGATGAGCCACTGATCGTCATTGGTGGCCGATACGGGGGGGCGAAAGCGACGGCTTTCGTCTCCTTTTTTTCAATCGGCCGGGAAATTTCCTGTCGGCCTGTCTGATTCCGGCCCGGCCGTTCGTCTATATCGTGAAGGCAGGGCAACCGCCCTCCCGAAGCCATTGGCACGGAAGGGGAAACCACCATGAGAAAAGCCGCTGCAGTCACGCACACTGGCATCAAGCAGTCGTCCGGAGCGCTTCAATGACCCCCACCATTACCGCCTTTGAACGGTCGCCCGACGGCGGCAAGGGGCTGGCGCGCGATACGCGCGTGCGCTGGGCGCTGGAAGAAGCGGGCCAGGCTTACGAGGTCCGTCTTGTTTCGTTCCGCACGATGAAGGAACCCGCGCATCTGGCGCTTCATCCTTTCGGCCAGATTCCGACTTACGAGGAAGGCGATCTTGCCCTGTTCGAGACAGGGGCGATCGTGTTCCACATCGCAGAGCGCCATGCGGGCCTGCTGCCGGACGACGCCAATGCCCGGGCGCGCGCGATCACGTGGATGTTTGCCGCGGTCAATACCGTGGAACCGCCGATTCTTGAACTCGTAACCGTCAAGCTGCTGGAGGGCGACAGGCCCTGGAGCAAGGAACGCCTGCCCTTGGTCCAGGAACGTGTCCGGGACCGGTTGAAACAACTTTCCGCTCGCCTTGGCGATGCCGACTGGCTGGAGGGCCTGTTCAGTGCGGGCGACCTGATGATGGTGTCGGTACTGCTCCGGCTGAGATCATCGGGCATCCTGGACGAGTATCCCAACCTGTCCGCCTACGTCGTCCGCGGCGAAGCGCGGCCCGCCTACAAGCGGGCTTTCGATGCGCAGCATGCGGTTTTCACCGGCCAGCCACAGGCCGGTTAGAAGAAGCGGAAGACCGCAAATTCCGTACTTGCCTCACCTGGGCGGCCTGACGTTCTGGCTCACCGCTTGCGGAGGCGGGCAAAGCCCGCAGCAGCAAATCGGTTGCAACGAAACTCAGGCCGCACTCTCCCCGCCCAGGAACTTGAGGCCAACGATACCGACCACGATGAGCGCGATGCATCCGATGCGCATGACCGACAGCGACTCGCCAAGCAGCACGATGCCGAGCGTTGCCGCTCCGACTACACCTATGCCGGTCCACACCGCATAGGCCGTTCCCACTGGAAGTTGCCGCATCGCCAGCCCGAGAAGCCAGAAACTCAGCGTCGCCGCAACCAGCGTGATGGCGGTGAAGTGGAGCTTGGTAAAGCCCTGTGATGCTTTCATGCTTACCGCCCAGACAATCTCGAGTAAGCCCGCGACGACGAGCAGTAGCCAAGCCAGGTTCGGTGAGAGTGGTGTAGACATTGGAGCTCCAGGTTTTTCGGATGATCAGGTCTGGGCCGGATGGCGCGTATGCGCTTGCTGGCCCCAATCAGCCGCGCCGCAAAGCGGCTCCGGCTTGAATGAATTCCCGGAAAGCACCCGCATGGCTACAGCGAGTGGGCTGCCGCGACAAGCAGTCCGCCAATGATGGCAAGGTTGGTCTGCCATGTGCCGATGGCACCGGTGCGCGCGGCGCCCTCCATGTCCCAGAAGTTGACCAGCAACACTGAGGCCGCGATGGTGAAGACAACCAGGCCCAGAGCGGCCCATGCCGGGTAAAAACCCAGGATCAGCGCCAGGCCAGCCGCTATCTGGAACACCGAGCCGGACAGCAGCACGAGTTTGGCCACGGGGACGCCACGCGCCGTGAGCGCTTGAGTGATGGCAGGCAAGGTGAAGAAATGGTGAATGCCGCCAACAACGAACAAGCCGCCCAGCAGCAGGCGACCCATGAACCACAAAATTGCCTGGCTCTCAGCTGGCATGATGCCTCCCGCGCTCCAAGGCTTGAACCAAGCCGTCCCCGCAGCAGGACGGCGATCGGGTGCGAATATAGCCGAAGACGGGCGCTCGGGCACGGCCTTCATGCGGGTTCTGCTTGAGTGAATCGCCAGGCCATGCCTTACTCGAAAACGGGGCGAAAGAAAGATCGCTCGTAGCTGAGAAAGCACTTTGTTTCTTCGTAGTAACGAATAGCCGCCTGGCATTCCGGATCGGTTGCGGCCCGGGCGCGGTATGTTTCGTAAGCAGCGAGCGATGGGAAGGAAAACAGCGCAAGTGCGATGTTGTTGGCTCCCTCGCCGGGCATGAAGTAGCCGTGATGTTTTCCCCCGAATTTCTCGACCAGGGGGATCCACATCTTGCCGTAAGTCTCGAATTCCTTGAGCTTGAATGGATCGAGAACATATCGCAGATAGCATGTGACCAAGATCGTTCTCCTTAAAACCTGACGTCTGGACCAGGGGGGCCCACGAAGCGGGTTCGGATTGAATGGATTGTCTGGCGCCATTGCCGGGGCTGCGCCAGGTTACTTGCAGATTCCGAGACCCAGGTCGATCCGGGCCATAGGCGCCTAACTTCCAGGCCAAGCCGACGCGTGAGATCGGTTCGGTTTCAACAAGCTGTTGCCCCACGCACCGTTAATCACCCAATTGCCTCTTCCGTGATTCGAGCATGCGCATCGGTTACATGCACCCCATGAATCACCAGGTCACTCAGGCAGTCGTCAACGTCAACACCAGGCATTGGTTCGCCTTTCCGCAGGTCCACGGTTTTGAAGGCAACCCACGGTGCGTACTTTGACGGAAGGTTTTCTCCTGAAGGCTCCGTTGTGAAGCCGAATATGCGATCTGGGCCTCTGAAGATATGTACTTGCATATTTTCCCTTATGAATGAATCGATTCTGTGCCTGGAAATCGAGCAGTCCGACGTTTGAACCGAGCTGGCCTGCACTTTGAAACGACTGGGTGCGAATGTAGTCTACGGCCCGCAACTAGGCGCCGCCCTGATGCGGGTCGGGGCTGGGAGAATCGCCCGGGCGCAGCCAGCGAAACGTCAGGATCAAAGAAATTGCCGCAGTTGCCAGCGGGAGAACGAGCTCCAAACCATGCAGCGGGTTGAAGATCGCCATTTCTGAAATGAGGTGGGAAACAGATCCCGTCCATGAATCATGCGCTGGCCTGACTATTGCTGTCAGTGCGGCGATCGGGATGACGCAAGTTACGATAAAAACAGGCACAAGCACAAAGAGACTGGCACGACCGGTGAAGAGAACTACCGCGACGGCGAAGGCAGCCGCGAGGCCACAGCTCCAGAAGTCGTAGCCGGGGGGAAGAATGGTCAGATTGAGCAACCCGGCCAAGACATAGATAGCCAGTATTCCCGCGCGAACGACGATCTTCTTCATGAGCCCCGATACCCGAATTAAGTCGGCCCGTGAAGCACGCTTCGGCTCGAATGAACCGCTGGATGGATGGCAACCTAATGGCGCCGTCCATGCCCCACTTGCCAGACTGTTCCCACAATGAATCCCGCTATCCCCAAACCGAATGCGACAGCGGCAGCTGCTGGGTCATGGCCGCTGACATGGTACACGGCGAGTCCGCTCCCGATACCAATCGCACAGGGAACGAAGAATCTCCAGTGAAGCAGGATATCAATGATGTCCAACAGACCAAGCGAGTCGAATACCGACATCAACACCTCCCCACCTGACGCTCGAGTTGAGCCGGCCCGCAAAGCGGATTCGGCTTGCGTGGACTACTGGTTGCTCCGCGATTTTTTGCGGCGGTTGGCGAAGATGATATACGGCCAGAATGCGGCCATGGCCAGGCCCAGGACAGTACCGAACAGTACGCGAGTGATTCCCAGCCCGGGATTGGACCATGCTATGCCAATGAGTCCGAGCCCCAGGATCATCATGGGCCCTCCCAGAAAAACGAAGGCGAAGGCCTTTAATCCACTTCCGGTACGCGAATCCTGCAGCTTGCCGGCGATGTCAGCGGCAGCAAAGTTGATCTGAAGTGGATCGACCGTGGAGCGAGCCGCATCAAGCTTGGGCGGCGGCGCAACTTCGACAGGTTGGTTCAAGTCCATTTCGGGCGCGGCGGGCTGGATCAGCTCCCCGAGGTTGGTGCGGCCGACAAGTTCCTGGAGTTTCGGGTCCATGTGTACTCCCCTGAGCAACGAACGCTTGAATTGAGCCTACCCGCGAAGCGGGTTCGCCTTGAATGGATTGCTGGGCCCTGTACCGATACAGAAGGCGATACCCGCAACAAGGCCGAACAACGGGCCAAACCAGGCTTCAGACAGGTCTGGCGCCTTGTATCTCCAATCGGGTGCCAAGACAAAAATAACGAATCCGATCGATCCAAGAATTACGGAACCCACAATAACGGTGAGAACGTTCAGATAGTTGCGGGATCGCAGCCAAAGCACATAAGGGAACCCCAAGCCGAATACCGCAACGAAGGAATAAGGAAACGCGACAATGAGGATGATGAAACTGGTAGCCAGCAGGGGAGGCGGATACTCGGCACCCTTGAAACTTATCAGCATGCCGGCTAGAAAACACACGGGAGGCGCTATGGAACCCAGTAGAAGCCCCAGCCAAAGTGGTCTTTTATGCTGCAACGTTCGCATACGGGACTAGCACCTGAATTGAACCGACCCGCAACGGGGCGGCGACTGGGCGGCAATATAGCCGAAGGCGCGCATCAGGTGCCGCCCCGATGCGGGTTCGGCTTGAATGAACTGTTGGCAGATGGAAACCTAGCGCGCCTGGCGGCGGAAGCAGAGCCAGAGACCGATCCCGAGTACTGCAAGCCAGACGGCAATATGGAACCAGGTCTCGCCGACGGTTGGTGGAGCGCTGCATGGAGTGATTTTGCCTCAGCCTTCAGTTCGTCACCGGCACGCTTGTAGTAGAACCATGCAGCGAACCAAGTAACGGCGGCGCCTACGAGCAAGGAAAAGAGTGGGTGAGCAATGATGTCTGTCATGGCACCTAACGCCTGACACAGCCGAGCCGCGAAACGGCTTCGGATTGAATGAATCGTTGGGCGCCATCACCGTAGCGGTGAATAACGACGCCTTTGAGAGACGAGCACGCACCGCGCTGGAGTAAACCGCCAGCTAGCGAAGTGGCTCCAGCGATCCGGACAGGCGCCGATGAACTGCGCGATTAGTGTCGCTTGGGCTTGGCAGTCTTCTTGGCCCGGCCCGGGTAGCAGACAGGGCAAGGACCAGGACCGCGATACTTGTGTCCGCGACTGCAGGTCTTCCAACCTCCACGATTGGGCTTTTCCATAGAGCCTCCCATGGCGCTTGACGCCTGACACAGCCGACCCGCGAAGCGGGTTCGGCTTGAATGAATTGTCAGGGCTCATCCGAGATGCGCACATAGACGGACTCGAGATGATCTGACTCATCATATAACCGCAGCTTGCCCCGTTCGAGCGCGACGACCTTCAGCCGAAAGGGACCGGACTCGCCGTGTTGCGGAGTTACCACTAGCCGGCAGTCGTCCAAGCTCCAACTGGCCCCGGAAAGCTCCGGTCTTTGATGAAGCCATGAACTGAAGGTGTGTACTCCGCCGTCCGCCTCCAGCAAGAACTCTTCAAAGAAGCCCGAATCTCCGCTCCTGCTCCATGCACCCATGAGCTCCCGCTCTGTGGCAGGGCAGCGGCCAGCGGAAAGAGCGATGCCAGGCGCCGTCAAAAGGAATACAAAGGCCGCGATCTGTCTCATGAGCCTTAACACCTGAATTAAGCCGAGCCGCGAAGCGGCTTCGGCTTGAATGAATTGTTGGGCTTCATTTGAGTTCGTAATTAAGCAGCACAAGGCCGCTGTTGTAGGAGGTCGACTTCAAGAGTTTGAATCGTTGCAGCTCTGCGAGCCCGCTGAATATTGATTTGCCTTTTCCAAGGGCGATAGGGTTAACGAACAAATGAAATTCATCGATGAGTTTCTCTTCGATCAAGGAAGCAACGAACGAAACCCCTCCATAAACAATGATGTCTTTTTTGTTCGTGGCTTTCAGCCTTTCAATTGCCTTTACGATATCTCCTCTTTCAACAGAGGCGTTATTCCATTCTGGTTTGTCAAGCGTTCTTGAAAAAACGATCTTCCTCGCCTCAGCGATCCGTTTGGCAACTTCATACCACGAACCGTCAGGTTGGGTAGCTGCAGTATCCCAGTAAGGAATGAAGTCGGTCGCAGTCTTCCTGCCGATAACGATCGTATCCGCGTTATCGAACAAATCGCGGGAATAATCCCTGATTTCATCCCATGCCAGATCGTCGTTTGGACCGTTTGCGTCAAAACCATCGACGGTAATCTGCATTTGTAGTTTTAGTCTGCCCATGGCGCTGCTCCAAGTGGTCTCGAGGGACCCTGTTTCGGCGTCCTTGGAGTAGACGAATGAAGGAAGCTCAAATCGACAACTCCGAAGAACAAGCTCTCGCAGTTCTCTGGTGGCCACGGCATGGGGCCTAACGCCAGAATTAAGCCGAGTCGCGAAGCGGGTTCGGCTTGAATGAATTGTTATGCGTCGTCACGCAGACCCATGAGTGCTGATCAACGACCTGCCACGGTCCCTGTGGGCGAGCGAATGACCAAGTCTGCGCAACACACCAATCCTCATGACGACAGTACAGGAACCTGTCGCCAGCAGCGTACCAGCGCTCCTCAACCTGAAGAGGCGGATTGGCGAGGGCAGACTTGACGAGGCCTTTGAGAATTAATGAGTCTGTCGGAGGCGCGGACAGACTCTCCCAACCTGCAGGCTCATCCGTTAGGCAATTGTCTGAAGAGACGACTGACCGTGGCTGTGAGGCACAGGCGCAAAGTGCAAGGCAGATTGAAGAAGCGATTAGATGCATAACGCCTTATGTCTTCGAATTTCCGTACTGTAAGCGCCGAGAGCCCGGCGTGCG
>CAMLGZ010000006.1 GCA_946479745.1 uncultured Pseudoxanthomonas sp.
AGCGGTGATCGACCGCTTCAAGCCGCGCGAAGACATCAAGCAGCGCCTGGCCGAAAGTTTTGAAACCGCGCTGAAACTCGGCGACGGCATGGCCTCGGTGCAATCGCTGGACAACACCGACGCCGCGCCGCTGTTGTTCTCCTCCAAATACAGCTGCCCGGTCTGCGATTACTCCCTGCCGGAGCTGGAACCGCGCCTGTTCTCGTTCAACTCGCCAGTCGGCGCCTGCCCGACCTGCGATGGCCTGGGCGTCGCCCAGTTCTTCGATCCGGCGCGCGTGGTGGTGCATCCGGAACTCTCGCTCTCCGCCGGCGCGGTGCGCGGCTGGGATCGGCGCAACGCCTATTACTTCCAGCTGATCGCTTCGCTGGCCAAGCATTACCAGTTCGATGTGGACGCGCCGTGGCAGTCGCTGCCCGAAAGCGTGCGCCAGGCTGTGCTCTACGGCAGCGGCAGCGAGCTGATCACTTTCACTTATCTGACCGACTCCGGCGGGCGTAACCAGCGCAAGCACAAGTTCGAAGGCATCGTGCCGAACCTGGACCGGCGTTATCGCGAAACCGAATCGGCGGCGGTGCGCGAGGAGCTGGCCAAGTACATCAGCGACCAGCCCTGCCCCGACTGCGGCGGCGCGCGTTTGAACCGGTCCGCGCGCAACGTGTTCTTGGCCGACCGTGCGTTGCCGGAACTGGTGGTGCTGCCGGTCGACGAAGCGCTGGCGTTCTTCCGCAAGCTTTCGCTGCCGGGCTGGCGTGGCGAGATCGCGACCAAGATCGTCAAGGAAATCGGCGAACGCCTGGGCTTCCTGGTCGATGTCGGACTCGACTATCTGACCCTGGAGCGCAAGGCCGACACTTTGTCCGGCGGTGAAGCCCAACGCATCCGCCTGGCCTCGCAGATCGGCGCCGGCCTGGTGGGCGTGATGTACGTGCTGGACGAACCCAGCATCGGTCTGCACCAGCGCGACAACGAGCGTCTGCTCGGCACGCTGACGCGTCTGCGCGACCTGGGCAACACGGTGATCGTGGTGGAACACGACGAGGATGCGATCCGCGCCGCCGATTACATCCTGGATATCGGGCCCTATGCCGGCGTGCATGGCGGCGAAATCGTGGCCGAGGGGCAGCTGGCCGATATCCTGAAAGCGCCGCGCTCGCTGACCGGGCAATTCCTGTCGGGCAAGCGCCGCATCGAGATTCCGACCCTGCGCCACAAGGCGAATCCGAAGATGACCCTGCATCTTCGCGGCGCCAGCGGCAACAACCTGAAAGATGTGGATCTGGATATCGCGGCTGGTCTGTTTACCTGCATCACAGGCGTATCCGGTTCCGGCAAGTCCACACTGATCAACGACACGCTGTACACATTGGCGGCCAACGAGATCAACGGCGCCTCGCACAAGCCGGCGCCGTATCGCGAAGTGGAAGGCCTGGACCTGTTCGACAAAGTCGTGGACATCGACCAGTCGCCGATCGGACGCACCCCTCGCTCCAACCCGGCGACCTACACCGGTCTGTTCACGCCCTTGCGTGAGCTGTTCGCGCAGGTGCCCGAATCGCGCGCGCGCGGCTATTCTCCGGGGCGTTTCAGCTTCAACGTGCGTGGCGGCCGCTGCGAAGCCTGCCAGGGCGACGGCCTGATCAAGGTGGAAATGCACTTCCTGCCCGATGTCTACGTGCCTTGCGATGTCTGCCACGGCAAGCGCTACAACCGCGAGACGCTGGAGATCACCTACAAGGGCCATAACATCAGCGACATCCTGGAGATGACGGTCGAGGACGCGCTGAAACTGTTCGAGCCGGTGCCCGCACTGGCCCGCAAGCTGGAAACCCTGATAGACGTGGGCTTGAGCTACATCAAACTGGGCCAAAGCGCGACCACGCTGTCCGGCGGCGAAGCGCAACGCGTGAAATTGTCGAAGGAACTTTCGCGCCGCGACACCGGACGCACGCTCTACATCCTGGACGAGCCGACCACCGGCCTGCACTTCCATGACATCGAGCACCTGCTGGCGGTGCTGCACAAGCTGCGCGACGACGGCAACACCATCGTGGTGATCGAGCACAACCTGGACGTGATCAAGACCGCCGACTGGGTGGTGGACCTGGGTCCGGAAGGCGGCCATCGCGGCGGACAGATCCTGGCTACCGGCACGCCCGAGCAGATCGCAGCCCATCCGGCGTCCTACACGGGACAATTCCTGGCCAAACTGTTGCCCAAGTCGAAAGCCGCCAAGGGCGAGAAGCCGGCCGCGCTGGCCAAGCCGGCGGTTCTGCCGCAGCGCAAATCGGTACTCAAGCAAGCCGCCAAAGATGCCAAGGCAGCGGCGAGCGCAGCGAAGAAAACTGCGAAAAAGAAGGCGGCCAAGTGACGGTCCAGCCAGGCTTGCCGGTCGCGCGGACCGCTATCAGCGTGCGCTGGGGCGACATGGATGCGTTCAACCATGTCAACAACGCGCAGTATCTGCGCTATCTGGAAGAAGCGCGCGTGCAATGGCTCGCGAGCATTCCCGGCATATCGCTGTCCGACCGCATCGCTCCCGTATTGGTGGCGAGCAACGTCAATTATCGGCAGCCGATCGAGTGGCCGAGCGAAATCGCGGTGGAATTATTCATCGAAAGAATCGGCAACAGCAGTCTGACCATGAGCCATCGCATGCTGTCTTCGACCGATGCCTCCGTACTGTATTCCGACGGCAATGTGGTGATGGTGTGGATCGATACGCAGACCGGCGAAAGCGTTGCGCTGCCGGATGCGGTACGGGCCGCCTGCGCTGCCTGACACTAGAAAATCCAGCTCATTACCTGACGGTAGAAAATTCCTGTCCGTCGCCTGACGATAAAAAAGAACACATTCGTGGTGAGCCTGTCGAACCACGCCTTTCGCTGGAATCTCGAACAGAAGGTTTTACTGGTCCGCTAAGAGCGTGGTTCGACAGGCTCACCACGAACGGGTTTCAGAATATCTTCCCGCGGCCACCTATCGTTTCATGGCCGCTCACTAAGGCGCCGGCTTCCTTACCACCAGCTCGGACAGCACCTCACGCCCATCCTGCAGTTTGAACTGCACCACTACCTTGCTGCCTTCCTTCAATGGCGCGCGTGGCTGCATCAGCATCAGATGCAGACCGCCAGGCTTGAGCGTGGCCGAATCGTCGGGCGCAATCCGCAGTTGCTCGACCTCGCGCATGCGGTTGACGCCGTCTACGTTGCGGGTTTCGTGGATCGACACCTCGCCGAAGGCCGGGCTGCTGGCCGACACGATCACCACCGGCATCGGACAGGGATTGGCGATACGGCCGAACCCGGCCATCATCGGCATGGCCGCGGGCGGCAGCCTTACCCAGCCCTCTTTCATGACCGGTGCGCACTCTTTCGCGCTTGCCTGCAATGCGCTGGCAGCCAACAGCAGCGCAACCGCCCATTTCCCAAAATGTCGTTTGTCCATGGGCTTATGATATCCGCCGAACCCACCGGAGAAAGTGAATGACCGCACTCGTCGAAATCATCGCCCACGGCGATATCCGCGAGATCCGCCTGGCGCGCACGCCGGTCAATGCGCTCAACACCGACCTGTGCCGGGCGCTGATCGCGGCATTGAATGCGGCGGCGGCCGACGGCGTGCACGGTATCGTGCTTTCCGGCAACGAGAAGGTGTTTTCCGCCGGGCTGGACGTGCCTCATCTGATGTCGCATGGCGAAGACCGGCATGCCCTGCTGGACAGCTGGCACGCCTTCTTCGGCGTGGCCCGCACGTTGGCCGAATCGCGGGTGCCGGTGGTGGCCGCACTGACCGGGCATTCCCCCGCCGGCGGCTGCGTGCTGGCGCTTTGCTGCGACTACCGGATCATGGCGCGCAGTCCCGACCCGTCGCGGCCGTTCGCCATCGGTCTCAACGAAACCCAGGTGGGCCTGGTGGCGCCGGAAGGTATCCAGCAGTTGATGCGCAGAGTGGTCGGCATCTATCGCGCCGAGCGTCTGCTGGTGGCCGGCGAACTGGTGCCCGCCGATCGCGCGCTCGAAATCGGATTGATCGACGAATTGGTCGCCGGCAACGAAGTAGTGCCGCGTGCGGTGGCCTGGTTGCAGCGGTTGTTGCAGCTGCCCACCCATCCGATGCTGCAAACCCGCACCATCGCCCGTGCTGACCTGGTGGCCGCATTGCATCCCGACAACATCCAGATGGACCGCTTTATCGAGGCATGGTATTCGCCGGACACGCAGACCGCCTTGCAGGCGCTGGTCGCGAAATTAGGCAAGTAGGTCGGGGCTAAGCTCCCGACTTGGGGAAGGACGGTGCCCGTGCATCGGGGGCGTAGCCCCCACCTACGGGCCGGTGGCTATCGGCCGCGAGGGATCGCTGATCCAGCCGCTCCAGGAGCCTGCATAGACTCGCGCACCATGCAGGCCGGCATGCTCCATCGCCAGCAGCAGATGGCAGGCAGTGACGCCGGAGCCGCACATCACCACCGCTTCCTCGGGCTTGCGCCCTGACAGCATCGGCGCAAGCTGATCGCGCAGTTCGGCGGACGATTTGAAGCGGCCGTCGCGCAAGCTCTGCGAGAACGGATGATTTACCGCACCGGCGATGTGGCCGGCAACCGGGTCCAAAGGCTCTACCTCGCCGCGGAAGCGCTCTGCGGCACGGACATCGAACAGCCAGCCCGTGGGATCGCCCTGGCGCGCTAGCACCTCGTCAGCATCGGCGATCGCTGCGCGATCAAAACGCTCGGGATACGGCGCGACCTCATCGATGCGGGTCGGTTCGCTGGTTTCCGGCAACTGCCCGGCACGCCATGCATCCAGTCCGCCATTCAGGACCACGACGCGCTCATGCCCAAGCAATTTCAGCAACCACCAAAAGCGTGCGGCCGCCATGCTGCCGTCGCCCGCATCGTAAACCACGACCTGATGCTCGGGTGCGATGCCCCACTGGCCGAGCTTGCGGGTGAAATCGTCGTCTTCCGGCAACGGATGCCTGCCCTGCCCGGTCTTTTGCAGATCCGAAAGATCCTGGTTGAGATCGGCATACACGGCACGCGGAATATGCGATTGCCCGTAACCCTGGCGACGCTGCGCCGGATCGACGAGCGAGAATCGCGCATCGACGATGCGTAGATCGCTGTTGCCGAGCTCGGCAGCCAGGTCCTGCGGTTCGACCAACGTGGTCCACTTCATGCTCATGCGATGCCCGCCAATCTTTCGCGCAAGTTGAACAGCATGGCCGCGGTCGCGCCCCAGATGCGCTGGCCGGGCCAGTCGTACTCCAGCACCGCACGGCGGCGTCCGCGGTAGTCCACTTCCACCCGGTGCAGGTTCTCCGGCGCCATCAGGAAATCCAGCGGCACTTCGAACACGTCCGCTACCTCGTCCGGATTGGGCACCGCGACGTATGCGGGATCGATCGCCGCCACCACCGGCATCACCCGGAAACCGCTGATAGTGGTGAAAGGATCGAGGAATCCGATCGGGGATATCTGCCTGGCGGTGAGCGCGATTTCCTCATTGCTTTCGCGGATGGCCGCTGCGATAGGACCAACATCGCTGGCTTCGACGCGGCCGCCCGGAAAACTGACCTGCCCACCGTGGTGCCGCAAGCCGTCGGTGCGGCGGGTAAGCAATACCTGCGTACCGTGCTCGCGCGGCACCAGCCCTGCCAGCACCGCCGATTCGACCGGCGGTCCAGGCGGCAGCAAGTCGGCCAGTTCTTCGTGATTCCAGCCTTTGCGGGTGGGCATGGCGGTCAACGGGTGCAAGGCTTTCAGCAATGCATCGCGCTCGCGCAGCAATATCTCGAAACCCGCGCGCGTCTGCTCACGCCCTGGCAGGACCGACTCCATCAAACGCAGGCGTTCGTCATCGTTCATTTGCGACCAGCGGGCGATCTCTGCAGTCGTCCGCAGACAACCTTGACATAGCCCGTCGTCAGCCAGGATACAAACGCCGATGCACGGGCTGAGTACGGCGCGGTAAGCGGAATTCATCGAATGGGACACCAACCGAAGCATACCGCCTGTACGGCGCATATTGTTCGGAACAAAACAGCATTTCAGAAAAGGCTACGCCGGCGCTGGGCCGGCGTAGCGGAACTTCACGACTTGGTGATTTCTAGGTCGCTGGATCCCCGCTTGACCAGCCATTGGGCTGTTAATAACCGCGGGGATGACGCGTGGATCCCCGCTTGACCAGCCATTCGGCTGTTAACAACCGCGGGGATGACGTTTCGGCAAAGCCGCCTGCGCTATGCGCAGGCGGGCCGAAACGTCACTTGACGCTGACCAGCTTGACTTCGAAAACCACGGCCTGGTTCGGACCGACAGGCGACTGCGGAGTGTTGCCATAAGCCTTGTCGGCCGGCAGCACCACTTCCCAGCGGGCCCCGGTCGGCATCTGCATGATGGCTTCGCGCAGACCGGTCAGCGGGATCTCGCTGACCTTGATCGCCATCGGCGCGGGCGCCGCGGTCTGGCCCTGCTGCGGGTTGAAGGTGTCGACGAAGGTGCGGCCGTCGCTCAGCGAACCCTTGTACTGCATGGTCACGTTGCTGGCCTGGGTCGGCTTGGCGCCGCTGCCGGCCTCGATCACGCGGTACTGGATGCCGCCCGGCAGGCTCTGTACGCCAGCCTTGCTCTTGTTCTGGGCCAGGAAGGCGTCGCTCTTGGTCTTGTTCTCGGCCGAGGCCTTGTCGAACGCGACCTTGGCCTTTTCCATCTGGCGCTTCTGCATGGTTTCCACGGCGGTACGCAGTTGGGCGACCGGAACGGTGGGTTCCTTCTTGCCGTAGCCTTCCTGCAGCGCCTTGACGACCGTATTGATGTCGACGGCTTCGCCGCTTTCGACAAGATTGCGGCCAAGGTCGTAACCGAGCGCGTAGCTCAGTGCATTTTTATCGGGCGCCGGCGTGGTTTGCGCGAAGGCGGAGCCGGCTACCAGGGTCATGGCCGCAAGGGTGGCGGCAAGCAAACGCAACTTCATTATCAACAAACCTCCGGTTATGGAATGGGGCGGTCGAACCGCCCCAGCAGGACGCGCTAGGATAGCGGCCGAGGGGCTTAACCGCCAGTGACGACGGGGCTTGTGACCTGCCCTCAGGCCTGAAGTTCCGGCTGATTTGCCTGCTTTCCAGCGGCGACCATGGCCGATTCCCCGTTGGTGCCGGAAAAATTACGCCGGCCAAGGGCCGGCGTAACGGGATTTTAAGACCCCCCCCTTGGGCTTATTTGACGCTGACCAACTTGATCTCGAACGCCACCGCCAGGTTGGGCGGAAACTCGCTGCGGGGATCGTTTCCATAGGCCTTGTCGGAAGGCAGGACGATTTCCCACTTGGCGCCAGCGGGCATCTGCGTCAATACGTCACGCATGCCCTGCATCTTGATTTCGCTGACTTTGACACTGGGGATCTGCTGCGCAGGACGCGCTTGGGCAGGACGCTGGCCCAGCGGAAAGGGACCGGAAAACTCGAGCTGCACGGTACTGGACGCATTCGGCTTGGCACCGCTGCCTGCCTCGATGACGCGATACTGGATGCCGCTCGGGAGCGTCTGTACGCCGGCTTTCGTCTTGTTCTGGGCGAGGAACTGGTCGCTTTTGGCCTTGTTGTCGACTGCCGCCTTGTCATAGGCCGCCTTGTTCCTTTCACTGGTCCGCTTCTGCAGAGCTTCGAGCGCCGTGCGCAGCTGCGCCACGGGAACGGCCGGATCCTTCTTGGCATAGCTGTCCTGCAGCGCCTTGATGACCGTATTGAGGTCGATGGGCTCACCCATCTCGTTCAAGTCGAGCCCTGTCTGGTAACCGAGCGCATAGCTCAGGTCGTTCTTGTTGGGCGCTGGCGTGGTTTGCGCGAAAGCAGAGCCGGCCAACAGGGTCGTGGCCGCAAGGGCAGCAGTGAGCAAACGTAACTTCATCATCAACAAACTCCAGTGAGTGAAATGGGGAAGTCCAACCGCCCCAGTAAGGCCGCGCCTGCGAGACGCGGTAGCATAGCCGGCAAAGGGCTTGACCGCGGGCTTGTGACCCGCCTGCAGGCCTGAAGTTCCGAGTAATTTCCTCACATTTATCGATAGCGACCATGACCGACTCCCCCATTGGCATCAGCGATCAGGACGGCATTCGCCGTATCGCCGTCAACCGGCCCGACAAGCTCAACGCACTCAACGCGGCCACCTTGGATGCATTGCTGGCGGCCTTCGGTGAAGCGGCGGAAGACCCTGCAATCAAGGTTCTGGTGCTGACGGGCACCGGCCCCAAAGCCTTCGTAGCCGGGGCGGATATCGCTGAAATGGCGGACCTGCGCGCCACCGAGGGCCGCGATTTCTCGCTGCGTGGCCAGCGTCTGATGCGCCGCATCGAGACCATGCCCAAACCGGTTATCGCAATGGTGAACGGATTCGCACTGGGCGGCGGACTGGAGTTGGCCATGGCCTGCCATCTGCGGATCGCGGCCGATACGGTCAAGCTGGGGCAGCCTGAAATCAATCTGGGCCTGATTCCCGGATTCGGCGGCACCCAGCGCCTGCTGCGCCTGACCGGACGCGCGGCCACCCTGGAACTCTGCTTGCTGGGCGCACCGATCGATGCCGCACGCGCCCTGCAGCTGGGCATCGTCAATCGCGTGGTCGCCGCGACCGATCTCGAAACCGAGACCATGAAAGTCGCCGAACAACTCGCCCGCTCCGCACCGCTGGCACTGCGTGGCCTGCTGGATGCGGTGAATGTCGGCGGCGAATGCGCGATCGAGGAAGGCCTGCAGTACGAGACCGCGCAGTTCGGCCTGATGTTCTCCACCGACGACATGCGCGAAGGCACGCGCGCGTTCCTGGAGCGTCGCAAGCCGGTTTTCAGCGGGACTTGAGTGGGCGGGACTGAGTGGAAACGAAAGCAACCGACGATCCGCACGACTGCCACCACGGCGAACTGCTGTCGCGATTGCTGGCGACCGACGACATCGATGCGGCAATCGAAGCGGGGCTGATGCGATTCACTCCCTGCCCTGCCTGCGACTCCATCGCCGTCGCGCGAGTGGTTGCAGAACAGCAGCGTCTGACCACCGCCTGGGCAGCGCGCGACCGATACCTTGCCCGCAAGGCGAGACTGGCGCGACGCGCTGAAGAACGCGATGCCCGTCGCTCTGCGCCTCTGCCCGAAAGAAAAAGCGCACTGCCCGCCGCTGCCGCCGCTATCCTGGCGCGCGCCAAGGCCAAGGCTGCGGAGCGCACCAAGCAATGACCGTTGCCGCCAAGCGCAGCAGGACGCTGAAGCCCCAGGAAGTGCGCGAATTGTTCTCGCGCCTGGCCGAGCTCAATCCTCACCCGACTACCGAACTGGCCTACGCCACCCCTTTCGAACTGCTGGTGGCGGTGATCCTGTCCGCGCAGGCCACCGACGTGGGCGTCAACAAGGCCACGCGAAAACTCTATCCGGTCGCCAACACCCCCGCGGCCATCCTCGCATTGGGCGAGGATGGTCTGAAGCCTTATATCGCCACCATCGGCCTGTTCAACGCCAAGGCCAGGAACGTCATCGCCACCTGCCGCATTCTGGTGGAGCAACATGGCGGCGAAGTGCCACGCGATCGGGCCGCGCTCGAAGCCTTGCCCGGCGTAGGCCGAAAAACCGCCAATGTGGTGATGAACACCGCCTTCGGCGAACCCACTATCGCGGTGGACACGCATATCTTCCGCGTCTGCAACCGCACCGGGTTGGCGCCGGGCAAGGACGTGCGTGCGGTCGAAGACAAGCTGATCAAGGTGGTACCCGACGACTACAAGCAGGACGCGCACCACTGGTTGATCCTGCACGGACGCTATGTCTGCAAGGCGCGCAAGCCCGATTGCCCGCAATGCGTGATCCGCGACCTGTGCCGCTTCAAAGACAAGACACCCGACGAATCGAATCGCTGATCGCAGGTCGGGGCTACGCCCCCGACGCATGGATTCGGGGAAGAGGAAATTCAGCCAAGAGCTCGCGGCGGGACGCCGCTCCCACCTCTCTCGATATCCCGCTGTCGGTCAGATAACGCGACGGCCCTGCGCATCGACGACTTGCTCACCATCTTCTTTGGCGAATGCCGCTTGTTGCGGCTGCGGCAGCAGCTCGAGCACCCGTTCGGAGGGCCGGCATAGCGCCACGCCCAGTGGCGAGACCACGATGGGCCGGTTGATGAGCAGGGGGTGCGAAACCATCGCATCGAGCAAAGCGTCTTCGCTCAGCGTTTCGTCGTCCAGACCCAGTTCGTGGAACGGCGTGCCTTTTTCGCGCAACAGTTCGCGCGCGCTCGTTTTCATGCGCTGCAGCAAAGAAGCCAGCATGGCCCGGCTCGGCGGCGTCTTCAAATACTCGACGACATGCGGCTCGATGCCCGCATTGCGGATCATGGCCAGCGTATTGCGCGAGGTACCGCAATCGGGGTTGTGATAGATGACGATGTCGATAGCGGAGAGACCCACAGCACGTTCCCGGCGAGAAAACAGATGCATATCGTCCCCCAGGAACCGATTAGGGGTCCGATTGCCACCGCCGACGCATAAAAAGTGTCATCGCGGCGAAATAAGACAGCTTTGTCACAATAACGCAAAGTTCACGGATTAGCCTGCGCGGCATCTTCCCACGCCCGAAGGGCTTTCCCATGAAACTGTCGCGCTCCACCCTGTCTCTCGCCCTGCTCGCGGCGCTGGTCGCCCCTGCCGCGCACGCCGAAATCGCCATCGACGTCATCGGCGGCTCGGAAGTCTCCTTTGAAGGCCTGGTACAGGCCGACTATGACTACTTCGACAACGATTTCACCAATTACAACGGCGACCTGCCGGACGGCGACGATTCGGACAACGAACTGCGCCGCGCCGAACTGGTGCTCAAGGGCAAAGGCCCAGGCAATATCGAATGGGTACTGGGCTACGACGCCAAGGACGACAAATTCCTGGACGCCAACGTCAAGTACAAATTCGGCAACAACGCCAACCATTTCATCCAGGTTGGCCAGTTCAAGCAGCCGGGCGCCTCGATGGAAGAGCTGTCCAGCACCAAGAACAACGACTTCATCGCCAAGTCCTCCATCACCAACAGCCTGGGCACACCGCGCCGCGTCGGTTTCCAGTACAACTACGGCGACACCAACTGGGCCCTGACCGCCAGCTATTTCGGTCGCGAACTGACCCGCAACCGCGAACACGGCGGTGGTTACGCCCTGCGCGGCTACTGGGCGCCGATCAATGAAACCGGCAGCATCCTGCACTTCGGCCTGTCTTACCTGGACCGCGACACCGACGCCGATTTCCTGCGTCTGCGCGCCCGTCCGCTGGCCGACCTGACTCCCGTCCGTTATGTCGATACGGGCAGCACCGGTCTGCGCAACAGCGACCGCGTCAGCAACATCGGCGCCGAAGCGCTTTGGGTCACCGGACCGTTCAAGGTGCAGGCCGAGTACATGAAGACGGACGTGCAGCGCTACGGCGGCTTCGACGATTTCAGCGGCGACGGCTTCTATGTCTCCGGTTTGTGGAACATCTCCGGCGAAACCTGGGGTTACAAGTCCGGCGTGCCGGTCACCAACCTTCCGGACGATCCGAACAAGGGTCTGTGGCAGGTCGGCCTGCGCTACGACACTCTGGATCTGAACGACGGCAGCGTGGCCCCCGGCGCAACTCCGACCGCGGCGCCGATCGTCACCGGCGTGCTGGGCGGCAAGATGGATTCGTGGACCGTTGGCGTGAACTGGTACTGGCGCTCCAACTTCAAGTTCATGCTGAACTATGTGATGGTCGAGCAGGACAAGTACAACAACGCCGTGGGCTTCCGCCGCGTTGTCGACGACAACCCGAACATCCTCGAAGCGCGCGTTCAGTTCTACTGGTAAGTCCAGCGAGTCACCGCCTGCGACCCCTCCCCGCAGGCGACCGAAGCGCGGCCATTGGCCGCGCTTTTTTTATGGGGCGCCGCAAGGGTAGCGCTGTCATATTTCCGTCTTTTTGAAGACACAACGTTGTCACGAAAACGTCGTGGAATGCGCATCAGCGGCACGAGCCGCCTATTTCCCATCAGGAGCCACCCGTGTTGAACTCCCTCAAATCCCGCGTCGCGGTGTTGGCCCTGGCGGCCGCATTCTCGACCAATGCAATGGCCGCCGATGTCACCGGCGCCGGCGCCTCGTTCGTGTATCCGGCCATGTCCAAGTGGTCGGCCGACTACAAAAAGGCCTCCAGCAAGCAGGTCAACTACCAGTCCATCGGTTCCGGCGGCGGTATCGCCCAGATCAAGGCGGGTACGGTCGATTTCGGTTCCTCCGATGCGCCGCTGAAGCCCGATGAGCTGGCCAAGTTTGGCCTGGCGCAGTTCCCATCGGTGATCGGCGGCATCGTGCCGGTGTTCAACGTGCCCGGCGTCGCCGCCGGCGCGCTGAAACTGGACGGCGAAACCCTGGGCAACATCTTCCTGGGCAAGATCACCAAGTGGAACGACCCGGCCATCGTCGCCTTGAACGGCGGCGTGACCCTGCCCGACACCAAGATCACCGTGGTGCACCGTTCGGACGGTTCGGGCACCACCTTCAACTTCGTCAACTACCTGTCCAAGGTCAACGCCGAATGGAAGAGCAAGGTCGGCGAAGGCACCTCGGTCAAGTGGCCGGTGGGCATCGGCGGCAAGGGCAACGAAGGCGTCGCCGCTTATGTGAAACAGATCAAGGGCGGTATCGGCTACGTCGAACTGTCCTACGCGCTGCAGAACAAGATGGCCTATTCGCGCATGAAGAACGCCGCCGGCAACTTCATCGTGCCCAGCGACGACAGCTTCGCCGCTGCCGCCGAGAGCGCCGAATGGGGTTCGTCCAAGGATTTCTACCTGGTGATGACCAATGCGCCGGGCGCCCAATCCTGGCCGATCACCGCCACCAACTTCATCCTGATGTACAAGCAGCCCAAGAACGCCGCCGGCGCCAAGGGCGCCAAGGAATTCTTCCGCTGGGTCTACAAGAGCGGCGACGGCCAGGCCAAGGCGCTGGGTTACGTACCGTTGCCGGCTGCGCTGGTGCAGCAGATCGAGACCTACTGGTCGCAGAATATGGCTTATTAACAAGAGCACGGCGTATTGAGCGACGGGCCTCTCTCCCCCAAGGTCGTTCTAAGGGCGCGGATCGCAAGATCCGCGCCCTTTTTCTGTCCTTTGGACGTAGAAAGCGTCCAAGCGGGTGCTCGGGCCGCCGAAAGGGATTAGAAGCAGGCCTAGTCTCAATCGGCGCAGAAAACGGCGCGCGCGGGTGTCGTGAAAACTCGCACCACCTCCAGAGGCGCTGCCTGCGCGGGTGACGGAGCGCACAAATACGGCGTCATACCCCTGTAACAAAAACATCATTTCATGGCGTACCCGCCGGCGATATCGTCGGCACCCTGGTTATACGGAGCCATCACCATGAACCTGAAGCCGGCGCGCACCGCTCTGCTTGCTCTTTCCGTCACCCTGATTCTGGCGGCCTGCAAACCCGCGGATAACGCCGCGCCGACCACGGGCGCGCCGGAAGCAGGCGCCTCCTCCACCGCCACGGCCAACAATCCCAACGCCGCCGAGATCTCCGGCGCGGGCGCTTCCTTCATCTATCCGCTGGTGTCCAAGTGGTCGGCCGACTACAACACCGCCACCGGCGCCAAGGTCAACTACCAGTCCATCGGTTCGGGCGGCGGCATCGCCCAGATCAAGGCCGGCACCGTGGATTTCGGTTCCACCGACAAGCCGCTTTCTCCCGAAGAACTGGCGCAATCCGGCCTGGGCCAGTTCCCGTCCGCGATCGGCGGCGTGGTTCCGGTGATCAATGTGGAAGGCCTGCAACCCGGCCAACTGAAGTTGACCGGCGCACTGCTGGCCGACATCTTCCTGGGCAAGATCACCACCTGGAACGATGCGGCCATCGCCGGCGCCAACCCGGGCGTGGCCCTGCCAGCCGGCAAGATCAGCATCGTGCACCGCTCGGACGGTTCGGGCACGACCTTCAATTTCTCCAACTATCTGTCCAAGGTCAGCCCGGAATGGAAGACCAGGGTCGGCGAAGGCACTTCGGTGCAGTGGCCGGGCGGCGTGGGCGGCAAGGGCAACGAAGGCGTGGCTTCCTACGTGAAGCAGATCAAGGGCTCCATCGGTTATGTGGAGCTGGCCTACGCATTGCAGAACCAGATGCCGTACGCCTCGCTGCAGAACGCGGCCGGCAACTACGTGCAGCCCAATGCGGAGACTTTCGCCGCCGCTGCCGCCAGCGCCGACTGGGCCAACGCCAAGGATTTCAATCTGGTCATCACCAACGCGCCGGGCGCCAACGCGTGGCCGATCACCGCCACCAACTTCATGCTGATGTACAAGCAACCGAAGGACGCCAAGCGCAGTGCCGACACGCTCGCCTTCTTCAAGTGGGCCTTCGAGAACGGGCAGAAACAGGCCAGCGAATTGCACTACGTGCCGCTGCCGCCGGAACTGGTGAAGCAGATAGAGGCGTACTGGGCGAGCGAATTCAAATGACGGATTGGCCCGCGCGCGGCGCGGTTTCGCCAACCCGTCATCCCCGCGAAGGCGGGGATCCATGGACTTGGCTCGATGTTCGTACCGAAAACAAAGCCACTGGGTTCCCGCCTCCGCGGGAATGACGATTCTAGGAATCCATGAACGCCATCGCCACCTCCATCGTTCCCCATAGCAAGCGCGATCTCGCCGATGCGCGCAACGATCGCCTGTTCCGCTGGGTGCTGACCGCCACCGTGGCCTTCGTGCTGGTGGCGCTGGCCACTGCCGCCCTGTCCATGCTGTGGGGCGGCCGCGAAGTCCTTGAAATCGAAGGCCTCAGCTTCTTCTATTCGTCGGAATGGAATCCGGTCGAGAACAAGTACGGCGCACTGGCGCCCATCTACGGCACCATCGTCACCGCGGTGATCGCCATGTTGATCGCGGTGCCGGTGAGTTTCGGCATCGCCTTCTTCCTCACCGAGGTCGCTCCGCGCTGGCTGCGCGGCCCGGTGGGAACGGCGATCGAACTGCTGGCCGGCATTCCCTCCATCATCTATGGCATGTGGGGCCTGTTCGTGCTGGTGCCGGTGATGACCGAATACGGCACTCCCTGGCTCAACGATCATATCGGCACCATTCCCTATATCGGCGTGTTCTTCCGCGGCCCGCCGTTGGGCATCGGCGTGCTGACCGCAGGTTTCGTGCTGGCGATCATGGTCATTCCTTTCATCAGTTCGGTGATGCGGGAAGTGTTCCTGACCGTGCCTCAGCGACTGAAGGAATCGGCCTACGCGCTGGGTTCGACCAAATGGGAAGTCAGTTGGGACATCGTGCTGCCTTATACGCGCTCGGCGGTGATCGGCGGCATCTTCCTGGGTCTGGGCCGCGCGCTCGGCGAAACCATGGCGGTGGCTTTCGTCATCGGCAATACCGTCAGCCTGTCGGCGTCGCTGCTCGAGCCGGGCACCACCATCGCCGCCCTGATAGCCAACGACTTCGGCGAAGCCACCGAAACCTATCGTTCCGCGCTGCTGCTGCTGGGTTTCGTGCTGTTCATCGTCACCTTCATCGTACTGGCCATCGCCCGTTACATGCTGATGCAGCTGTCGCGCAAGGAGGGCAACTGATGAGCACCAACAAAGCCGCCGCCGGTCTCTACCGCCGTCGCAGCATCGTCAACGTGGTCGCATTGGTGCTGTCCTGCGCCACCGCGCTGTTCGGCCTGTTCTTCCTGGCCTGGATCCTGTGGACGCTGGTCGCCAAGGGCATCCACGGGATCAACTGGCAGCTGTTCACCCAGATGACGCCGCCGCCGATGCAGGAAGGCGGCCTGGCCAATGCGTTCTTCGGTAGCGCAGTGATGTGCGGGTTGGCGATCGCGATCGGCACGCCGCTGGGCGTGCTGGCCGGCACCTGGCTGGCCGAATACGGCAACGCGCGCAAGGCGGGAACCATCGTGCGTTTCGTCAACGACATTCTGCTGTCGGCGCCGTCCATCGTGCTGGGCCTGTTCGTGTACACCCTCTTCATCATGCAGTTCGGCGGCGGCTTCTCCGCGCTGGCCGGTGCGCTGGCGCTCGCCTTCATCGTGCTGCCGGTGGTGGTGCGCACCACCGACGAGATGCTGCGCCTGGTGCCTTCGCAGATGCGCGAGGCGGCCCTGTCGCTGGGCGTGCCGCAATGGAAGGTGATCGTGCAGGTGCTGTACCGCAGCGCCTCGGCCGGCATCGTCACCGGCATCCTGCTGGCGCTGGCGCGCATCAGCGGCGAAACCGCTCCGCTGCTGTTCACCGCCTTCGGCAGCCAGTACTGGAACGCCAACGTGACGCAGCCGATGGCCAGCGTGCCGGTGGTGATGAACCAGTTCGCCGGCAGTCCGTACGAATCCTGGCAGACATTGGCCTGGGCCGGCGCATTGGTCCTGACCGTGTTCGTTCTCCTTATCAGCCTGAGTGCGCGCGGCATCCTGCTGCGCAACAAGATCTCCAATGACTAATCTCTTTTCGGACCCGGCCATGAACGACGTTCAACGCAACGATTCCACCCAGCGGATCACCACGGTGACCACCGAACGCGGGGCCATAGCGCCGTCGCCGGTGAAGCTGGAAGCCAAGGGACTGGATTTCTACTACGACAAGTTCCATGCGCTGAAAAGCATCAACCTGGAAATCCCCGAGAAGCGCGTGACCGCGTTGATCGGCCCCTCCGGTTGCGGCAAGTCGACGCTGTTGCGCATCTTCAACCGCATCTATGCGCTGTACCCGAAGATGGAGGCCAAGGGCGAAGTGATCCTGGATGGCGAGAACATCCTGTCGCCGAAGTATCCGATGAACCGGTTGCGCAGCAAGGTTGGCATGGTATTCCAGAAGCCGGTGCCGTTCCCGATGACCATCTACGAAAACATCGCCTACGCCATCCGCCACCACGAGAACATCTCCAAGGCCGACATGAACGACCGCGTGGAGCACGCGCTCAACCAGGGTGCGCTGTGGGGCGAAGTGAAGGACAAGCTGGGCCAGAGCGCGCTGGGCCTCTCCGGCGGCCAGCAGCAACGTTTGTGCATCGCGCGCGCGGTAGCGCTGAAGCCGGACGTGCTGCTGCTGGACGAACCGACTTCGGCGCTGGATCCCATCTCGACCAGCCGCATCGAACAACTGGTCGAGGAGCTGAAGAAGGACTACACCATCGCCATCGTCACCCACAACATGCAGCAGGCCGCGCGCGTTTCCGATTACACCGCCTTCATGTACCTGGGCGATTTGATCGAGCACGATGTGACCTCGAATATCTTCTCCAGTCCTAAGAAGCAGCAGACGGAAGACTATATAACCGGGCGTTTCGGCTGATCGCCGTCACGACATACAGGAATCAGGAGCAAACGCCATGAGCACCCAACCGCACGAACACATCGTCAAAAGCTACGACGAAGAACAGCGCCGCC
Organism: uncultured Pseudoxanthomonas sp.; assembly: GCA_946479745.1. Next base: position 17,421 of record CAMLGZ010000006.1, read on the forward strand.
TGGTCGGCGAGATCCTGCACATGGGCGGGATGGCCGTCGCCCAGCTGGAAGCCGCGCTGGACGTCGTGGAACGCCGCGACGACCGCGCCGCGCAGCGCATCATCGCCAACGATGTCGAGATCGACAAACTGGAATCCAAGATCAGCCACGACGTGATGCAGCTGGCGCTGCGCGGGCCGATGGCGCGCGACCTGCGCGAGATCCTGGCGGGCCTGCGCATTCCTTCCGATATCGAACGCATCGGTGACTACGCAGCCAATGTGGCCAAGCGTTCCATCGCGCTGAACGTGTCGCCACCCGTTCCCCACACCACCAACCTGCGCGCACTGGGCCGACTGGCCGCGCGCCAGGTCAGCGATGTTCTGGAGGCCTACCGCGAAGGCGACGCCGACCGCGCCCTGATGGTGCGTGCGCGCGATGCGGAACTGGATGCGCAGTACACCGCCCTGTTCCGCGAGCTGCTGACCTACATGATGGAGGACGCGCGCAACATCACTCCCTGCACGCACCTGCTGTTCATGGCCAAGAACCTGGAACGCATCGGCGACCACGCCACCAACATCGCCGAGAACATCTGGTTCCTGATCCACGGCGACCAGCCCCTGCCCCCGCGCGATAAGCGCGACGACACCAGCACCACCGGCGCGGTCTGACCGCGCCGGCAGCATGAATCGCGAATAACCAGCACGACGACCGGACGGGCGGCCGCGAACCCTTTCCCGCCCTACCCCTCTCTTTTGTCACTGTCAGGCATGGCGCAACGGCGGCATGCTGCAGTCACGGAGAGGGAATGAACAGCGCAATGGCGAGCACTCACTATTCGGCCGACGATCTGGCCGCCGCCCGCGACGGCGATCTTGCCGCACTGCAGCGCGTGCTGACCCAGTCGCGCCAGAACCTGCGCCGCTACGCCGAATACCACTGCAACATCAACGACACCGAAGACGCGGTGCAGGAAAGCATGATCCTGGTCTCGCGCCGGATCGGCGATTTGCGCGTGCTGGAATCCTTCTCTTCCTGGCTGTTCCGTATCGTCAAACGCGAATGCAACCGTCTGAAACGCGGGTTACGCATGTTGACGGGCGACGCGATCACCGAGGATATCCTGCCTTCCTGCAGCTTCGAACCGGTGGAGCTGCGCCATGATGTGGCCGCCGCGCTGGAGTCGCTGCCCCCTCACTACCGCGAAGTCATCCTGCTACGGGACCTGGAAGGCTATTCCATCGAGGAACTGGCGCAACGTCTGGGACTGAACCGCGCAGCGGCCAAATCCCGCCTGCACCGGGCGCGCGTACTGACCCGCGAGTACTTGATCCCGGCAGGCCCCGCATGACCGATTGCGCAAAGCCCGCGTTGCCGCAGTGCACACAGACCACCAATCCATCACCGCTACACTTCCATCACAACCCGCGGTCAATCCGCATCCCCAGGAGCAATGCCATGAGCAAGTCCAACCAGAAACCCGTTTCTCTCGCCCTCTCTGCCGCCCTCGTCGGTGGACTGGCCCTGTCCGCTTCGGCTTTCGCCATGCAGCCACTGGCCCAGGGTTACCTGCTGTCGGCCACCGCCGACGCCGGCGAGAAAGCCGCCGAGGGCAAGTGCGGCGAAGGCAAGTGCGGCATGGAGAAGGTCGACACCGACAAGGACGGCAAGGTCTCGCGCGCCGAATTCACCGCGGCCCATGCCGACAAGGCCGACAAGTTCGACGGCATCGACACCAACAAGGACGGCTTCATCGACGCGGCCGAACACAAGGCCCATTCGGAAGGCAAATGCGGCGAAGGCAAGTGCGGCGCGGACAAGAAGAAGACCGACGCCAAGGCCGACCATGCCGAAGGCAAGTGCGGTGAAGGCAAATGCGGCGGCAGCATCTGATCCCTCGCGGCATCTGACCCCTCAGTGCTGATTGGATGAAACCGATCCTGCCCGATACCAGTGCCGGAATAGGTCTGCGGCGCGCCCTGTTGGGCGCGCTGCAGGAAGCGCCCGCGGGCGCATTCGATTTCCTCGAATGCGCCCCGGACAACTGGATAGGGATCGGCGGCAGATACGGTGCGGCGCTGGAGCAATTGTCGGCACGCTACCCGATCACCTGCCATGGACTTTCCCTCTCGCTCGGCGGCGTTGCGCCGCTGGACGAGACTTTTCTGGCGCGCGTGCGCCGCTTCCTTGACCGCCACCAGGTCGCCCTCTACAGCGAACACCTGAGTTACTGCACCGACGATGGCCATCTGTACGACCTGATGCCCATCCCCTTCACCGAGGAAGCCGTGCGCCACGTCGCCGCCCGCATCCGCCGCGTGCAGGAAGTTCTGGGCCGCCGCATCGCGGTGGAGAACGTCTCTTATTACGCCGCCCCCTACCAGGCCATGGACGAAGTCGATTTCGTCAACGCCGTTTTGGCCGAAGCCGATTGCGATCTGTTGCTGGACGTCAACAACATCTACGTCAACGCCATCAACCATGGTTACGACGCTCATGATTTCCTGGCGCGCATGCCGGCGGCGCGCATCGCCTCGTACCATATCGCCGGCCATTACGACGAAGCGGACGACCTGAAGGTCGACACCCACGGTGCCGCAGTGAAGGAAGACGTCTGGTCGTTGCTGCAAAGCGCCTATCGCCTGCACGGCGTGCACCCGACCTTGCTGGAACGCGACTTCAACTTTCCCGCGATGCCGGTCTTACTGGCCGAAGTGGAATGCATCCGCGAGTTGCAGCGCGCCGCTTCCGATGTGACAGCTCCACTTTCCGCCCGTGGCTGAAACGCTGCGACAGCAACAGTTCGAACTGGCCGCGCACCTGCGCGACCCCGACGCCCATGCGCCTCCTGCCGGGCTGGAGGACCGCCGCCTGGCGATCTACCGCGATCTTTTCTTCAATAATATCGAAGGGCTGCTGTCGGGTAATTTTCCCGTCATCCGCAAGACCCTGGGCGAGCAACGTTGGCGCTCGCTCGCACGCCGGTTCTACGCGCAGCACCGCAGCCACACGCCGCTGTTCGCCGAGATAGGCCGGGAGTTCATCCGCTTCCTGCAGGAACGGGCCGAACGCGACACCGGCGATCCTGCCTGGCTGGCCGAAATGGCGCACTACGAATGGGTGGAACTGGGCCTGCAGATCGCCGACGACGAAATCCCCGCCCACGATGCGGCCGGCGATTTGCTGGTCGGTATTCCGGTGTTGTCGCCAACTGCATGGGCCCTGGCCTACGCCTGGCCGGTTCAGCGCATCGGTCCGGACTACCAACCAGAGGCACCAGCCGAAGCGCCGACATTGCTGCTGGTAAGGCGCGATACGCAGTACGAGATCCGTTTCGCGGAAATCTCGCCTTTGGTTTACCGTCTGATCGAAATCCTGCGCGGAGGCGAAAACAGCGGCCGCCAAGCGCTGGAGCAGCTGGCCGCAGAAGCCGGCGTCGCCGACCTGTCCGACTTCATCGAGCAGGGCCGCGCTATGCTCGTACGCATGCGCGAAGAAGGCACCCTGCTAGGCACAACCCCGTAGGAGCGCCCCATGGGCGCGAGCACTTCACTTGGGCGAAGGAGCTCGCGCCCATGGGGCGCTCCTACGGGAATCGTTGCGGGCTCTGCTACGCTTGTCGCGATGAGCAACTCTGAAGAAGCGATCACCCCCACCCCCATGTCCCGCCGTTTTCGCGGTTTCCTGCCTGTGGTCGTGGACGTGGAAACCGGCGGCTTCGACTGGAATCGCCATGCCCTGCTGGAAATCGCGGTGGTGCCTATCGACCTGGACGAAAGCGGCGCGTTCGCCATGGGCGACACCGCCAGCGCGCATCTGATTCCCGCGCCCGGCACCGAGATCGACCCGAAATCGCTGGAGATCACCGGCATCGTGCTGGATCACCCCTTCCGTCTGGCCAAACCCGAGAAGGAAGCACTGGAGCACGTGTTCGCGCCGGTGCGCGCGGCGATGAAAAAACATGGCTGTCAGCGCGCGATCCTGGTCGGACACAACGCGCACTTCGACCTGAATTTCCTCAACGCCGCCGTCGCCCGCTCGGGACACAAGCGCAATCCGTTCCACCCTTTCAGCGTCTTCGATACGGTGACCATGGCCGGCCTGGCCTACGGCCAGACTGTACTGGCCCGCGCAGTGCAGGCAGCCGGCATGGAATGGAACGCCGACGACGCCCATTCGGCCGTCTACGACACCGAACAGACCGCGCGATTGTTCTGCAAGATAGCCAACGCTTGGCCCAGGCCCGCCTAAGAACCTGTTCAAGGTCTCGTCCAAAAGAGCAATTTTTGCCACGGATCAGAGCAGATCGACGCGGATGAGCAAAGACTGAGCTACCTCAGCGTGATCTTGCCTGGCCGCTTGGCCCTATTCGTGTTGATCCGCTCTGATCCGTGGCAAAAAAAACGCTTCTGATCGAAACTCTGAACAGGCTCCAAGGCAGCGTCAGTCGGGCACCGGTGCTGCTGACGGCGCGCGTGCGCCCAGTGTGGCGCCTGCCGAAGCGACCACTACCGCAATGATCGCCAGCCATTGCAGCAGGCCCAGTTGCTCATGCAGGAAGGCGAATCCGCACAACGCGCCGATGGCAGGTTCCAGACTCATCAACATGCCGAAGGTACGCACCGGCAAACGGGTCAGGGCCACCATCTCCAGGCTGTAGGGCAACGCCATCGACAGCACGGCCACGCCGATGCCGACCGGAAGCAAAGCGGGCGCCAGCAGCGCCATGCCCGACTGCAGCACACCCCACGGAACGGCCACCAACGCGGCGATGGCCGCGCCCAGCGCAACGGTCTGCGCGCCATGCTCCGCGCCCGACTTCTGCCCGAACACGATGTACAGCGCCCAGCACAAGCCTGCGCCAAGCGCATACGCAACACCCAGTGGGTCGAGCGCTTCGTGCTGTTGCGTCCAAGGCACCAGCAGCAACAGTCCTGCCACCGCCAGCACTACCCAACCCACGTCCCGCAGCCGACGCGATGCCAGCAGCGCCAGACCTAGCGGCCCCGTGAACTCAAGGACGATTGCGATGCCCAAGGGCACGGTTTGCAACGCAAGGTAGAACAGCGAGTTCATCACCCCCAGCGAAATGCCGTACCCCACCAGCATCCGCCATGGCAGCGTGCGCCAAGGCATGCGCCACGGCCGCAGCACCAGCCACAGCAGCAAGGTTCCAAAACCCAGGCGCAGCGACGTGGCCCCCATCGCTCCGACCGCTGGAAACAGGCTCTTGGCCAGGCTTGCGCCCAGCTGGATGGAGAACATCGCTACGAGCAACAGCAGCACGGGCATCAATACCGATGTAGTGGGACGTGGGGCGGTCATTGAAGTGTCCGGTGTGGAATTGCGGTCGCCGAATATCGACGGCTCAGGGCGCGCGCACGCCGTGCTTGCGCAGGATCTCGCGCACGCGATCCAGTGGGATGGCTTCGGCGGTGTATCCATTGCCGCTGACCGTGGTGGCCATGAACAGCGAGTTGTAGATCGCTTCTTCGACCGCATCCACGCCGGCCTGGAATACGCCGCTCATCTCGTCGTTGGCCAGTTCGGTGGTGGTACGCCGTGGCGCATCGAAAGCGCGGCGCACCGAAGACGCGGTGGAGAACGCCAGCGCATAGTCGCCGCTGCCGTTGGACGCCGAACTGCCCGTGCGCCCCAGTCCCATCATCGCCCGCGAAGCGAGCCGCCGCAGATTGCGGTCGCTCAGCGGTGCATCGGTGGCGATGACAATGATCACCGACCCATCGCCGCGATCGTCGGCCGGCCCGTCCCCGATTCCAGGTTGTACTGCGACTGCATTCTGGAATGCATAGCGTCCCAGCTCGCGGCCCACCGGCGCGCCCGCCACCTGCAGCACGCCGCCGAAATTGGTCTGCACCAGCACGCCCACGGTCCAACCGCCAAGACTTTCCGGAAGCACGCGCGAAGACGTGCCGATACCGCCCTTCCAGCCGAATGCGATGGTGCCTGTACCTGCGCCTACGCTGCCTTCCTGCACCGGGCCGGCCTTCGCGCTTTCCAGCGCGCGCCTGACCGCTTCTGCAGTGATCGGCCGTGCACGGATATCGTTGAGGTCGCCGTCGTTGGTCTCGCCGACCACCGGATTGATCGAACGCACCTGCTGCATGTCCGGCTGCTGCAGCAACCACGCGGCCATCGCATCGGCGGCTTTCCACACGCACAGGGTGCAGGTGAGCAGGATCGGCGTTTCCAGTTCGCCCAGTTCGTTGATCTGCGTGCTGCCGGCGAATTTTCCGAAGCCGTTGCCGACGTGCAAGGCGGCAGGCACGCGCGAACGGTAGGCGTTGCCTTCATGCGGCAGGATCGCGGTGACGCCGGTACGTACGCGCTCGCCTTCGATCAGGGTCACCTGGCCTACCCGCACGCCGGCCACGTCGGTAATGGCGTTGTTGGCGCCCGGGGCGAATATTCCCGGCGCCACGCCCAGATCGCGCGCGCGCACGCGCTCCTGCGCGGCCAGCGGCGCGATCGAAGCGGCGAACAGCAAACCCACCGCGATGCAACGGAACAGGGTCAGTAACGGATTGCGCATGCGATCTCCGTAGAGTGGTTCCGAAAAATCCCGGCGGCCGACCGGTCAGCGTCGCTGGCGCACCGCTTCGAACAGCGTGATGCCGGTGGCGACCGAGACATTGAGGCTTTCGATATCGCCCGGCATCGGGATCTTCACCAGACCATCGCAATGCTCACGCGTCAGCCTGCGCATGCCGTCGCCCTCGCCACCCAGCACCAGCGCCACATTGCCGCGCAGATCGATGTCGTAGAGCGAAGCTTCGGCTTCTCCGGCAAGTCCATATATCCACACACCCAGCTGCTGCAGATCGCGCAGGCAGCGCGCCAGATTGGTCACCGGAAAAACCGGGAGCCGGTCCGCTGCGCCGGCCGAAGTCTTGCGCACCGTCGCGTTGACCGGAGCCGATTTGTCTTTGGGAATCACCACCGCCGTGGCGCCTGCCGCTGCCGCGCTACGCAGGCATGCGCCCAGATTATGCGGATCCTGCACGCCGTCCAGCACCAGCACCAAGGCCTTGCCTTCGGCCGCCTCGATCAATCCCGCCAGCTCGCCCTCATCCCAGGTCTTGGCTGCGGCATAGCGCGCGACCGCGCCCTGGTGGCGTACCGATCCGCCGACGCCATCCAGCGCCTGCTGGGTGACACGGCGCACTTCGATGCCCTTGCGTCGCGCATTCTCTTCGATCTCGGTGATGCGCGAGTTCTTGCTGCCTGCTTCCAGCAGTATTTCGCGCACGTTGTCGGCATCGTTCTCGATGGCCGAAGCCACTGCGTTGATGCCGGCGATCCATTGGTTCTGTTTGCTCATCTAAGACTCTTCAATGCTGGCTTTTAACCCCCTCTCCCACCGGGAGAGGGGTTGGGGTGAGGGTACGGCGGAGTCCATGACGCTCAAACGCGACTGGTTCTTCCGCACCCTCATCCGCCCTTCGGGCACCCCATATCAAGTATGGGGCAGGCTCTTCTCCCGGTGGGAGAAGGAAGCAACGTCAATACTTCTGTTTCTTCTGCTTGGCCGGCTGCCCACGCGGCGGCAACCCCTGCACCTGCTTCTCTTCCGCAAGCTTGAAGTCGATCTTCCGCTCTTCCAAACTGGCCTTCATCACCACGATGCGCACCTGGTCGCCCAAACGGAACACCATGCCGCGGCGCTCGCCGGACAGCGTCTTGCGGATCGGGTCGAAGTGGTAATAGTCGTGCGGCAGCTGGGTCACATGGACCAGGCCATTGACCTTGGAATCGTTGAGCTCCACGAACAGACCGAAACTGGTCACCCCGCTGATCACGCCGTCGAACTGCCCGCCCACATGCTGCTCCATCCACGCGGCGCGGTAGCGTTCGTCGACCTCGCGCTCGGCTTCGTCGGCGCGGCGCGCGCGCTCGGAGCATTGCAGCGACAGCGCCGCCATCTGGTGCTGCGAATACAGGAATTTCTCCGGCTTGCCGCCGGTCAGCGCGTACTTGATCGCGCGATGCACCAGCAAGTCGGGATAACGGCGGATCGGCGAGGTGAAGTGCGCGTACGCCGCCAGCGCCAACCCGAAATGGCCGGCGTTGTCCGGTGTGTACACCGCCAGGCTCTGGCTGCGCAGCACCACCGATTCCAGCAGCGCCACGTCCGGGCGCTCGCGGATCTTCTTCAGCAACTGGGTGAAGTCGCGCGGCTGCACCTTGGACCACGGCGGCAGGCTCAGTTTGAATTCTTTCAGGAACTCCAGCAGATCGGCGTACTTGGACTCCGGCGGCCGGTCGTGCACACGGTATGGTGCGGGAATATGGGCGGCCAACAGATACTTCGCCGCTTCCACGTTCGCCGCGATCATGCATTCCTCGATCAGCTTGTGCGCGTCGTTACGCTGCAGCATGCCGGCCTGGGTGACTTCGCCGCGGTTGTCCAGCACGAAACGCACTTCGGACGTCTCGAACTCGATCGCCCCGCGCTTCTCGCGCGCCTTGGCCAGCACCTGGAACAACTGGTACAGACGATCGACCTGGGGCATCTGCGCGCCGATGGCCTGCCGCGTGTCCTCGTCGTTCTCGCCAACCGCATTCCAGACCTGGATGTAGGTCAGACGCGCATGCGAGTTCATCACCGCTTCGTAGAATTTCGACGAAGTCACTTCGCCGCTGCGATCCACCTGCATGTCGCAGACGAAGCACATACGGTTGACCTTCGGGTTCAGCGAGCAGATGCCGTTGGACAAGGTCTCCGGCAGCATCGGCACCACGAAACCGGGGAAGTACACCGAAGTGGCGCGCTTCTGCGCTTCGTCGTCCAGCGGCGTACCGGGGCGCACGTAGTGCGATACGTCGGCGATAGCCACCACCAGCCGGAACCCCTGCTTGTTGCTTTCGCAATACACGGCATCGTCGAAGTCCTTGGCGTCCTCGCCGTCGATGGTGACCAGCGGCATGCTGCGCAGGTCCACGCGACCGGCGAACATCGACTCGTCCACCGCCAGCGGCACCGCGGCGGCTTCATCCAGCACTTCCCGCGGAAACTCGTTGGGAATCTCGTGCCCGTGGATCGCCGCTTCCACCACCAGCGACGGCGTCAATTTGTCACCCAGTACGGCCACGATGCGGCCCATCGGCGGACGCCGGGCATCCGGCGCCTGGGTCAGCTCGGCCACGACCAGCTGGCCGTCCACGGCATCGCCGCGCTGATCGGGCGGAATCAGCAGGTTGCGCTGCACGCGTTTGTCGTCTGGAACGACGTAACTGATGCCCGCTTCCAGAGTAAAGCGCCCGATCAGACGGCTGAGCCGGCGCTCCAGCACTTCCACGATGCTGCCTTCGCGGCGGCCGCTGCGGTCGATGCCGGTGACGCAGGCCATGGCCCGGTCGCCGTGCATGACTTTGCGCATTTCGTTGGGCGGCAGGAACAGGTCGTCGCCGGTGCCCTCATCCGGCCTGAGGAAGCCGAAGCCATTGGGGTTGGCGATCACCACGCCTGGAATCAGGTCCATCTGCTTGGTCGGAGCGAAGCCGCCGCGGCGATTCTGCAGCAACTGCCCATCGCGGACCATGGCGCCCAGGCGCTTGCCCAGCGCGTCGAAACGGTCGGGCGCGGTGAGCTCGAGTCTGGCGGCCAGATCTTCGGCGGTCTGCGGGCCTTCGGCGGCGCTGAGCACGCCCAGGATGGCTTCGCGGCTGGCGATCGGATCGGCATAGCGCTCTGCTTCGCGCGCTGCATGCGGATCCCTGAACTTACCGCGCTGCGGAGGTGCGGGCTGGCGGGAAATCGGCGGCCGGACGGCGCCGCGCGGACCCTTGGCAGCGTTGCCGCCCGCTTTGGCGGGCAGGTCGGGCATCCACGGGGGAAGCTTGGATTTGGTCGCCGGCTTGCCGCTGCCGCTGGTCTTTTTCGCACGCGTGTCGGGCTTGCCAGGCTTGCCTGATGCGGGCTTGGACCCGCCTTTCGTTGGCTTCTTCGTCATGGGTCCATGGTACACCCCACCTGAATCCGGGCCGTGGCCACCGGATCATCCGTTGACATCCTGCCGCGCAATCCGGAGAATGCGCGCCCTGCACCTGCCCAGGTGGCGGAATTGGTAGACGCACTAGCTTCAGGTGCTAGCGGGGGCAACTTCGTGGAGGTTCGAGTCCTCTTCTGGGCACCAAGGTAAAAGCAAAACCCTCGCGCAAGCGGGGGTTTTTGCTTTCCGGGGGTGGGAAACGCGGTGCGACGGTTAGAATCGGGGCCACGATTCGCGAACGCACACGGAACAATGACAGAGACCATCCGCCCCACCTTCCACGGCTTCGAACAGATTCCCCTGCGCGAGTACGCCGAGCGCGCCTATCTCGATTATTCGATGTACGTGGTCCTGGACCGCGCCCTGCCCTTCATCGGCGACGGCCTGAAGCCGGTGCAGCGCCGCATCATCTACGCCATGAGCGAGCTGGGCCTCAACGCCACCGCCAAGCCCAAGAAATCCGCACGCACCGTGGGCGATGTGATCGGCAAGTTCCACCCCCATGGCGACAGCGCCTGTTACGAAGCGCTGGTGCTGATGGCGCAGCCGTTTTCGTACCGGTACCCGCTGATCGAGGGCCAGGGCAACTTCGGCTCGCCGGACGATCCCAAATCGTTCGCGGCCATGCGCTACACCGAATCCAAACTGACCCCCATCGCCGAAGTGCTGCTGGGCGAACTGGGCCAGGGCACGGTGGACTGGACGCCCAACTTCGACGGCACCCTGCAGGAACCGACCTGGATGCCGGCGCGCCTGCCGCATCTGTTGTTGAACGGCACCACCGGCATCGCGGTCGGCATGGCCACCGATGTGCCGCCGCACAACCTCAACGAGATCGTCAGCGCCTGCATCCGCCTGCTGGACGATCCGCAGGCCACGGTCGCCGACCTGTGCGAACACGTGCGCGGTCCCGACTACCCGACCAGCGCCGAAATCATCACTCCCCTCGCCGACCTGCGTGCGATCTACGAGACCGGCAACGGCAGCGTGCGCGCCCGCGCCACCTTCGTGAAGGAAGGCCAGAACATCGTCATCAACGCGCTGCCTTACCAGGTATCGCCGTCCAAGGTGATCGAACAGATCGCCGCGCAGATGCGCGCCAAGAAGTTGCCGTGGCTGGAAGACATCCGCGACGAATCGGATCATCTCAATCCGGTCCGCGTGGTGCTGATCACCCGTTCCAACCGGGTCGATGCGGAACAGCTGATGGGTCACCTGTTCGCCACCACCGATCTTGAGAAGAGCTACCGCGTCAACCTCAACATCATCGGTCTGGACGGCCGGCCACAGGTCAAGAACCTGCGCACGCTGCTGAGTGAGTGGCTGGTATTCCGCACCGATACCGTCACCCGCCGTCTCAACCATCGCCTGGAAAAGGTCGAGCGCCGCCTGCACCTGTTGGAAGGCTTGCTGGTCGCGTTCCTCAACCTGGATGAAGTGATCCATATCATCCGCACCGAGGACGAACCCCGCGCCGCGTTGATCGCGCGCTTCAAGTTGAGCGAGGAACAGGCCGACTACATTCTCGACACGCGCCTGAAGCAGTTGGCGCGCCTGGAGGAAATGAAGATCCGCGGCGAGCAGGATGAACTGGATGCCGAACGCGACCGCCTGATGTCCACGCTCGCCTCCAAGGCCAAGCTGAAGAAGCTGATCAAGGACGAACTGCTGGCCGATGCGAAGAAGTTCGGCGACGCGCGCCGCTCTCCGCTGGTCGCGCGCGAGGCCGCGCAGGCGCTGGACGAAACCGAACTGGTCGCCAGCGAACCGATGACCGTGGTGCTGTCCGAGAAAGGCTGGATCCGCGCGGCCAAGGGCCACGACGTGGATGCCGCCGGCATGTCCTACCGCGACGGCGACGGCCTGCTGGCCGCGGTGCGCGGACGCAGCACGCAGCAAGTCGCATTCCTGGATTCGGAAGGCCGCAGCTATTCCACCGCGACGCATACACTGCCTTCGGCGCGCGGCAACGGCGAGCCGCTGACGGGCCGCTTCTCGCCCGCTTCCGGCGCCTCGTTCGTGGCCTTGGCCACGGGCGACAACGACGCGCGTTTCGTGCTGGCTTCCTCGCATGGGTACGGTTTCGTCACCCGCTTCGAGAATCTCACCGGCCGCCAGAAAGCCGGCAAGGTGATGTTGAATCTGTCCACAGGCGCCAAGGTGCTGCAGCCGGCGCACACGACCGATCCGAAAGCCGATCGCATCGTCGCCGTCACCAGCGCCGGACACCTGCTCGCCTTCGCGCTCGCGGACCTCCCCGAGCTGGACAAAGGCAAGGGCAACAAGATCATCGAGATTCCGAAAGCGAAGCTGGGCACGGAACGCGTAGTCGCCGTGGCAGCGGTATCGCCCGGCAGCACGCTGCTGGTGAAGAGCGGTCAGCGCACGATGAGCCTGTCGTTCAAGGATCTGGACGAATACATCGGCGCGCGGGCTTCCCGTGGTGGATTGTTGCCGAGGGGTTGGCAGAAGGTAGACGGGCTTGACGTTCAATAGTTCACCGTCCACGCGCGCTGCGGCGCGTTCGTCATGTGCGACCGTGGCCCGGCAGAATATCGACGGACCCGATGTCCAATAGTTCCTTATTTCCGCGCGCCGCATAGAAGCCAAACCGATCGGAGGTGAAATGATGGAACACGGATTCTGGCAGCAACGCTGGCAGGAAGGCCGGATCGGTTTCCACCAGGACGAGGCGACGCCGCTACTGCGGGAATACTGGCCGACCCTCGCGCTTCCCTCCGGCAGCCGCGTGTTCGTTCCCTTGGCCGGCAAGAGCCTGGATATGTCGTGGCTGGCCGCGCAAGGGCACCGGGTATTGGGAGTGGAGCTGTCGCAGATCGCGGTCGAGCAGTTCTTCGACGAACACGGGCTGACGCCGACGCGCCGCCAATCCCGCTATGGCATGCATTACCTCGCCGGCAGAGTGGAACTCATCTGCGGCGATGCTTTCGCGCTCGATGCGGATCTACTGTCCAACTGCGACGGCGTATTCGATCGCGCAGCACTGATCGCATTGCCGCCCGAATTGAGGCAGCGCTATGCCAACGAACTCTACGCGCGTCTGCCGACAGGATGCCGCGGCCTGGTGATCACGCTTGAGTATCCCCAGCACGAAAAGGAAGGTCCGCCGTTCTCGGTCGATGAAGACGAAGTGCGGGCGCTGTATGCCGGCCACTGGCGTATCCAGCGCCTCGAGCGCCGCGACATCCTGGCCGCGCAACCGGGATTCGCCGCCGAGGGCGTGACCCGGCTGGCGACCGTGGCCTATCGCTTCGAGCGGAATCCACAATAGCCGGCGTACTTGGTGGTGACACGCACCGCTCCTACAATGGGGCTACGCATACCGGGGAAACCGCATGGTCCGTTGGCTGAAGCGCATCGCTCTGCTCTTGCTCGTGCTTATCGTTCTTGGCCTGGCCGCCGGTTGGTGGCTGTTGCGCGGCAGCCTGCCGGAATTGGAAGGCGAGCTGGCTCTTCCCGGCCTCAGCGCGCCCGTCAGCATCCAGCGCGACGCGCTGGGCGTGGTCACCATCGATGCAGCCAACGAAACCGACATGGCCCGCGCATTGGGCTACGTGCACGCGCAAGAGCGCTATTTCGAAATGGACCTGATGCGCCGCACTTCGGCGGGCGAGCTCTCGGAACTGTTCGGGCCCATCGCACTGAAGCTGGACAAGGAGCGCCGCGTGCATCGCATGCGTGCGCGGGTGATGGCCGATCTGGACGGCTTCGCCGGCGACAAGCGCGCGCAGCTGCAGGCCTATACCGATGGCGTGAATGCCGGCCTGCAAGGTTTGAGGGCGAGGCCTTGGCCGTACCTGCTGCTGCGCCAGCAGCCAAGGCGCTGGGAACTGGCCGATTCGGCCTTGACTGCCTATGCGATGTACTTCGACCTGCAGGATTCGCAGAACACGCGGGAACTGGCGCTATGGAGAATAAAGAACACGGTTCCGCCTGCGCTGTACGCGTTGCTGGCCCATGACGGCACCGAATGGGATGCACCCTTGTTCGGCGCCTCGCGCGGCAATGCCTCATTGCCCGGCGCCGAGGCCGTCGACTTGGCCAAGCTGCCTGTGCCGGCGACCAAGGATCTGATGCCTTTGGCCGAAAAAGGTACGCCGGGCAGCAACAACTGGGCCGTGGCAGGCGCGCTGACCGCCGATGGCCGCGCCATCGTCGCCGACGACATGCATCTTGGCCTGCGGGCACCCAATATCTGGTTCCGCGCGCGCTTGCGGTATTCGGATACCCGTGCGCCCGGTGGCAAAGTGGATATCTCCGGATTCACGCTGCCGGGCTTTCCGGCGGTGGTGGTCGGCAGCAACGGCCACGTCGCTTGGGGCTTCACCAACAGTTATGGCGACTGGGCCGATTGGGCGGAACTGCCGCCGTGCCCGGCGGGCGCGCAAGACTGCGCCAAGCGCACTGATTTCCACGAAAGCATCAAGGTCGCCGGCGCGGCGCCTGTCGACTTCGTGGTCCGCGAAACCGCATGGGGCCCGATCCTGCACGAATCCAAGAACGGCACTTCCCTTGCACTGCGCTGGACGCCGCAGTTGCCGGGATCGCTGCGGGTTTCGTTTACGGATCTTGCCGTTGCCCGCGATATCGCCGGTGCGTTTTCCGTCGCGGACGCTTCAGGCATCCCCGCGCAGAATTTCACCGTGGCCGACTCCGGCGGCAATATCGGCTGGCGCGTGATCGGCGGATTCCCGAAACGCGATCCGGGCTGTCTGGCCATAACGCCCGAACAGCACGTCGCGATTCCGGGCATGCAAGCCAATGCCGACGATGCCGGCGCAGCACTCACCTGTTCGCCATGGATGACGGACGCTACCGCCTCTCCGCGCCTGATCGATCCGCCTTCCAATCGCCTGTGGACCGCCAACAACCGCACCATGGACGAGGCCGGCCTGAAGCTCGCCGGCGACGGCGGTTACGCGCTTGGCGCGCGCGCCAAGCAGATCCGCGACGATCTTTTCTCCCACGATCGCTTCACCGAAAAAGATCTGCTGGCTATCCAGCTGGACGACCGCGCGGTGTTCCTGCAGCGCTGGTGGGCCTTGCTGCAGAAAGAGAGCGAACGCGACAAAACCCCGGCACTGGGCGCATTGGCCAAAGCCGCGTATCACTGGGAAGGACGCGCCAGCATCGATTCGGTCAGCTACCGCATCGTCCGCGCCTGGCGGCTGGCCGTGCATGCCCGCATCGCGGACGGCCTGACCGCTCCTGCGCAGGCCACGCTTGGCGAAGACTTCATCATGCCCGACCTGCCGCAATTGGAAGGCGTGGTCTGGCCTTTGCTCAGCGAACGCCCCGCCAATCTGCTGTCGCGCCGTTTCGCCAGTTGGGAGGCGTTGCTGGAAGACGCCGCGCGCCAGGTCCGCGACGATCTTTCCGCGCAGGGCCCGCTGGAACAACGCACGTGGGGTGAGCGCAACACCGCAAAGATCTGCCATCCATTGGCCAATGCCCTGCCCGCGATGCTCAAGCCCGCGTTGTGCATGCCCGCCGATCAACTGCACGGCGACGGCGCCATGCCGCGCGTACAAGGCCCTTCCTTCGGCGCCAGCGAGCGCATGGTGGTCTCGCCCGGCCACGAAGCCGACGGCATCATCCACATGCCCGGCGGCCAGAGCGGCAATCCGCTGTCGCCGTTCTGGGGTGCGGGGCATGAAGACTGGGTGCACGGAAGGCCAACACCTTTCTTGCCGGGGAAGGCGGAGTACACGTTGACGCTGAAGCCGTAGCTCGCTGTTCCTTCTCCCCCGGGAGAAGGTGGCGCGAAGCGACGGATGAGGGAAAGAGAATTCCGACCCACGGAAACTATCCGTCGATCTGAAAATCCATTCCCTCATCCGCCCTGCGGGCACCTTCTCCCGAGAGGAGAAGGAAAGCTAAAGCGCCGCGTTATGCACCCCCGCAATCGCCCGACCCGAAGGATCGGCCGCGCTTGCGAAACTCGCATCCCACGCGATCGCCGCAGGCGACGAGCATGCGATCGACTTGCCGCCCGGCACCGTCTCAGCCGCCGCAGGACCAGGATAGAACTCCTCGAACAGACTACGGTAGTAATAGGCTTCTTTGGTCAGCGGCGAATTGATCGGAAAACGCTTGGCCGCCGCGGCCAGTTCGCGATCGCTGACTTGCGCTTCGGCATGCGCTTTCAATCCATCGATCCAGCCATAGCCCACCCCGTCGCTGAACTGCTCCTTCTGCCGCCAGAGGATGGAATCGGGCAGATAGCCTTCGAACGCCGCCCGCAGAATCCCTTTTTCCATGCGCTCGTGGCCCTTCGAGCTCTTGTCGATCATTTTGTATTTGGCGTCCATCTTCATCGCTACGTCCATGAACTCGACATCCAGGAACGGCACGCGCGGCTCCACGCCCCAGGCCATCATCGACTTGTTGGCACGCAGGCAGTCGTAGTTGTAGAGCGCGTCCAGTTTGCGCACCAGTTCCTCGTGGAACTCGCGCCCGTTTGGCGCCTTGTGGAAATAGAGATAGCCGCCGAAGATTTCGTCCGATCCCTCGCCCGACAAAACCATCTTCACCCCCATTGCCTTGATCCGTCGCGCCAGCAGATACATGGGCGTGGAAGCGCGGATGGTGGTCACGTCGTAGGTTTCGATATGGCGGATCACTTCCGGCAACGCATCCAGGCCTTCCTCGAAGGTGTATTCGAAGCCATGGTGCACGGTGTCCAGCGCCTTGGCGGCGATCTCGGCCGCCGCCAGATCGGGAGAACCCTTCAAGCCGATGGCGAAGGAATGCAACCGCGGCCACCAGGCTTCCGATTTATCGTCCTCCTCGATGCGATGGCGCGCGTAGCGCGCGGCCACTGCAGTGACCAGCGACGAGTCGAGTCCGCCGGACAGCAATACGCCATAGGGTACGTCGGTCATCAGCTGGCGATGCACGGCACGTTCGAACGCTTCGCGCAGTTCCTGTTTGTCCACTTCGACGCCGGCGACCGCATCGTAGTCCCGCCAGGGGCGCTGGTAGTATTTGACCAATTCGCCGCTCACGTTGTCGTAGTAGTGTCCCGGCGGAAACTGGGCAACGTCTGCGCAGAGGCCGCTGATGGCTTTCATTTCCGAAGCCACGCAGAGCCGTCCTTCGCGGTCGTGGCCCCAGTACAGCGGACAGACGCCCATCGGATCGCGCGCGATCAGTGCGCGCTTGCGTACCTTGTCCCACAACGCGAAGGCGAAGATGCCATTGAGCCGGTTGAGTAGCGACGCGGGTTCGTCCTCTCGGTACAGCGCATTGATCACTTCGCAATCCGAACCGGTCAGGAATTCGTACGGCTGCTTCAATTCCTTCTTCAACTCGCGATGGTTGTAGATCTCGCCGTTCACCGCCAGCGCCAGTTCGCCATCGGCCGAACGCAAGGGCTGCGAGCCGCCGGCCGGGTCTACGATGGCCAGGCGCTCGTGCACCAGAATCGCGCCTTCGTCGGTATACACGCCGCTCCAGTCGGGGCCGCGATGGCGCTGCCGTTGCGAGAGTTCCAGAGCCTGCCGTCGCAGACCCTGCAGGTTGTCGCCCGATTGCAGGCCGAAAATGCCGAAGATGGAACACATGGGGAAAACTCCTGGAATGAAATGAAAATTCGAAGGGCGTAAATGAAAAAACCCGCATCTCGCGATGCGGGTTTCCTGTTGATTCGGCTTGTTCTTTTCGCCTAGTCGCAGACCCGCATTGGCCGCGCACGATTATTCGTCCGCGCAATATTGCGGCGGTTGGAATTGGTGCGGGCGGAGGCGGAGGCGCTGGGCATGGATCGAAACTAACCGGTTTGAGGGGCAGCTGGCAAGCCCTGAGCCCCTCTCCCACCGGGAGAGGGGTTGGGGTGAGGGTACGGCGGAGCGGCATTTCTACGGCCGAACGCGGAACCAATAGCGATCGCTCACCAACATCGCTCCCCTCGAACCCTCACACCCCAAGGGTGCTTGCTGCGCGGCGTCCGGCCTTCGGCTACTGTATCAAGTGCGGGGCCAGGCTCTTCTCCCGATGGAAGAAGGGTTAGAAGCAGCAAAAAGGTTACGGTAGCAACAATCTCTCGATCAGCTGCCGATAAAGCGCAGGCAATGCCTCCAGATCGGCAACCGATACGTTCTCGTCCACCTTGTGGATGCTGGCGTTGACCGGACCGACCTCGATGCATTGCGCACCCAGCGGCGCTATGAACCGTGCATCCGAAGTACCTCCCGCAGTGCTTTCTTCGGGAGCTGCGCCGGCGAACTCGCCCAGCACGTCCCGCGCAACGGCGCGCAAACGTCCTTCGGGCGTGTAGAACGGTTCGCCACCCCGATGCCAGTGCATGTCGTATTCAAGACCATGCCGGTCGAGCACAGCATCGATCTCCGTTTCCAGTTGCGCCGCATTCCAATGCGGGTTGTAGCGCAGGTTGAACAGCACCTTCGCTTCGCCCGGAATCACGTTGTTGGCGCCGGTGCCGGCATTGAAGTTGGAGATCTGCAGACTGGTGGGGGGGAAGGTTTCGTAGCCTTCGTCCCAACGCCGCGCGGCGAGTTCGGCCAATGCCGGCAGCGCCTGGTGGATCGGGTTGCGCGCTTTGTCGGGGTACGCGACATGGCCCTGCACTCCTTTCACCGTCAGCGTCGCCGACAATGTACCGCGCCTACCGACGCGCAGAAGATCGCCGAGCTTGCGGGTAGACGAAGGCTCACCGGTGATGCACCAGTCGATGGACTGGCCACGCGTGCGGAAAGTGTCGGCGACGCGGCGAACACCATCTATCGCATCGCCTTCTTCATCGGAAGTGACCAATAGCGCGATCGTGCCGGCGTGGTCGGGATGCGCATCGACGAACTGCTCCAGCGCGATCACGAATGCGGCTACGCTGCCTTTCATATCGGCGGCGCCGCGTCCATACAACACGCCATCGCGGATCGTCGGCCGGAACGGATCGCTGACCCAATCCTCGACCGGCCCGGACGGCACCACGTCGGTGTGGCCAAGCAGCACGAGCACCGGCGATCCGCTGCCATGTGCGGCCCACAGGTTGTCCACTTCGCCGAAGCGCATGCGCTCGCAGACGAAGCCTGCACGCTGCAGGCGCGCAGCGATCAGCTCTTGGCAACCTTCATCGAGCGGCGTCACCGAACGGCGACGGATCAACTCGCTGGTCAGCGCCAGGACATCGCTCATTTCCCGATCCCGAAGCGCTGCTTGAATCCATTGTCGCTGAAGCCTTGGGTCATCACTCCATCGTCGATCACCACCACCGGACGGCGGATCAATTGCGGATATTCCCGTAGCAGCAGCTTCCATTCGGCGTCGGACCCTGGCGCCTTGCGGTTCTCAGGCAGCTGCCGCCACGTGGTCGAGGATTTGTTGATCAGCGCATCCCAACCGCCGGCCTGTTTCGACCACTCCAGCAGAGTCTCCGGCGTGCGTTTGTCGTCGCGGTAGTCGACGAACGAATACGCCACACCGAAGCGGTCCAGCCATTTGGTGGCCTTCTTGCAGGTGTCGCAGTTTTTCAAACCGTAAAGGGTGGCCATGCAATTCCTGTCATTCCGAATTTTAAGCCCCTCTCCCGCCGGGAGAGGGGTTGGGGTGAGGGTACGGCGAAGCGAAATTGCGGCAGCCGAATGTGGAAGCTAAACGGTTCTTCACCATTCCCGCTCCCCCGTACCCTCATCCGCCCTTCGGGCACCTTCTCCCGAGGGGAGAAGGGAAAAACCTAGTCTGCCAACCCGCGCAGCAACTCATTAATGGAAGTCTTCGACCGCGTCTTCTCGTCCACCTGCTTGACGATCACCGCGCAATACAACGAATGCGAACCGTCGGCGGCCGGCAACGAGCCCGATACCACCACGCTCCTTGGCGGCACATAGCCATAGGAAACCTCTTTCGTGGCGCGGTTGTAGATTCGCGTGGACTGCCCCAGGAACACGCCCATGCCGATCACGCTGTGATGGCCGACCACCACGCCCTCCACCACTTCCGAACGCGCGCCGACAAAGCAATGGTCTTCGATGATGGTAGGCGATGCCTGCAACGGCTCCAGCACGCCGCCGATGCCGACGCCGCCGGACAGGTGGCAGTGCTTGCCGATCTGCGCGCAGGAGCCCACGGTGGCCCAGGTGTCGACCATGGTGCCCTCGCCGACGTGCGCGCCGATGTTGACGAAGCTGGGCATCAGCACCACGTCCTTGCCGAAGTAGGTGCCGCGACGCGCTACCGCACCCGGCACGACGCGCACACCGGCTGCCCGGAAACGCGATTCGTCATAACCGGCGAAGCGCGATTCGACCTTATCCCAGAACGGCGCAGGCTGCGAATCGACTACCGCCATATCGTTGACGCGGAAATACAACAACACCGCCTTCTTAAGCCACTCGTTGACTTTCCACTTGCCTTCCCCGCCATGCTCGGCGACGCGGAAACCGCCCGATTCCAGGCCGCTTATCACCCGCTCCACCGCAGGCCTCACGGAAGCCTCGATCTCTCCCGCGGCCAGGTCGGCGCGCCGCTCGAACGCATCTTCGATGAGGATTTTCAGTGCTGCGTCATCGTGGATCTGGCTGGTCATCTGTTTCCTGTCTTTCCAATCAAGGGATGTTTTCGAAGCTGGCCCGCAGCGCGTCGCGCAGGGCCTGCTGGGTTCGTTCGTCCAGCGGCTGGCCGTTGGCGTCGGTGATCTGGAACAAGTCTTCGGCCCGTTCGCCGAAAGTAGCGATGCGTGCGTCGTGCACGTTGAGCCCCTGTGCGCGCAGCACCTGCGCCACATCGGACAACAGACCGGGACGGTCGGGCGCCACCAGGCTCAACAAAGTGCGTCGCCCGTCGGGCGTGCCGCCGAATTCGATTTTGGGCGCAAACCGGAAATGTTTGAGCTGCCGCGGCACCGCGCGGCGGGAAGTGCGCACTTTCTCCAGCGGACCGTCCAGCGCACCGCTCAGGCCGGCTTCGACTTCGGCAGGGTCGGAACTGGCGTAACTGTCGGCCGGCAGGACTTCGAAGGTATCGAAGATCGTGCCGCGCGGGCCATCGAGCACGCGCGCCTGATGGATGCCGAAACCCATGCGGTCCAGCGTCGCCAGGATCGCCGCGAACAGGCCGCTGCGGTCCGGCGAATGCACGAAGACTTCCAAAGCATTGCCGTCGTCGGCGATGCGGCGCACACGCACCCGGGTTTCGCCCGGGGCGACGTTGCGCAAGGCGCTGGCCTGCCAGGCGATCTGTTCCGGACGGAAACGCAGGAAGCCCTCGTCCGGCATGATGCCGAACAGCGCATCGGCGGTAGCCGCGTCGAAACCCTGCACCGCCATCAGCGCGCGCGCCGATTCGCGCGCCTCTTCCATCCGCGCATCGGCAGCGATGGGCTGCTCGAGGCCTTCACGCAATACGCGGCGTGTGGCGAAGTACAGGTCGGCGAGCAACCGGTCTTTCCACGCATTCCACAACTTCGGGCTGGTGCCGGCGATGTCCGCGCAGGTCAGCAGATACAGATAATCCAGGCGCTCGCGGTCGCCGACCAGCGTGGCGAAGCGATGGATCACCTCCGCATCGGAGATATCCTGTTTCTGCGCAGTGATCGACATGCGCAGGTGCTGTTCGACCAGCCAGGCGATCAGCGCGGTGTCGGCGTCGCTGAGAGCGTGCGCCGCGCAGAACTCGCGTGCATCCACCGCACCCAATTCGGAATGATCGCCACCGCGGCCCTTGGCGATATCGTGGAAAAGGCCGGCGATCAGCAGCAATTCGGGTTTGCGCAAGCGCGGCCACACTTCGTGGGCGATGGAAAAACGCTCGTCGGCGCGGCCCGACGAAAACGCAGCGATGTTACGCAGCACCATCAGCGTGTGCTGATCGACGGTGTACACATGGAACAAGTCGAATTGCATCCGCCCCGAGACCCGGGAAAATGCGGGGATCCATTGCCCCAGCACGCCGAGCCGGGCCATGCGGGTAAGCGTTTCGACGGCACGCGGCGCGCGCAGCAAAGCCATGAAATCGGTGCGTTGGGCCGTGCTGGCGACTTCGAACGAAGGCAGCCGCGTGAGCGATTCGGCCAGGGCGCGCGCGGTACGCGAATGCAGCCCCCTCACTTCCGGATGCGCTGCCCACATGGCGAACAGCGCGAAGACCTGGGAGGCGTCGGTCCGCGGCCAGGCCGGGTCGCGCGCGGCCAGATAACCACGGCGCAAAGCGAAGAAATCGTCGAGCGGTTCTGGCAGCGCCTCTCCATCGAACTGCTCTTCGAAGCGCTGCAACAGACGGTCGCTGACCCGGCGCACAATGGCTGCGCTGCGGTAGAACCCCTGCATCATCTTCTCGACGCCCAGGGTTTCCTCGTCGTCGGCAAAACCCAGGCGTTCGGCCAGGGTCTTCTGGTAATCGAAGCGCAAGCGTTCTTCCGGGCGCCCGGCGACCAGGTGCAGCCCGTAGCGCAAGCGTCCGAGTGCGCGGCGTTCGCGCGCCAGCGCGGCCGCTTCGTCGGGACCGACATGACTCAGGCCGATCAACGGTTCCAGTTCGCGCACGCCGAAGGTACGCAGCGCCATCCAGCCCAGCGTATGCAGGTCGCGCAAGCCACCCGGCCCGTCCTTGAGATTGGGTTCGAGGTTTTCCGAGGTATCGCCGAAACGCGCGTGGCGCAGACGCAGTTCTTCGCGCTTGGCCACGAAGAAATCGCGCGGCGGCCATACCTGCTGCGGGGAAACCGCCGCCGTCAACCTCGCTTGCGCCGCTTCGTCGGCGCATAGCGCGCGCCATTCGATCAAGGCGGTGAGTACGGTCTGATCGGAGGCGGCCTCCGTGCACTGGTCGGACGAACGCACGGCATGGCTGACCGGCAAACCGGCATCCCACAGCATCGCGAAAAAACGGGAAAGCGCAGCGTGCTGCGTTTGCTGGGCGTCGGTATCGGCCAGCACCAGCAGGTCGATGTCGGATTGCGGAAAGAGTTCTCCGCGCCCGTAGCCGCCGACCGCGAACAAGGCCAGTGGAGCTTCAGCGGGAACGCAGTGCGCCCAGGCGTCCTTCAGAAGATGGTCGGCCGCGCGCGCGCGCAGCGCGACCAGGCGGTCCACTTCTTCGCCCTGATCGAAACGTTTCGCCAGTTTGGCGTCGGAACCGTTCAGCGTCGCGCGTGCGTGCGCCGACCATGCGATATCGCTTTCGCCACCCGGCGGCCGCGGCCCAGTTTCCTTAGCGGCAGCCGTGATGCTCACAGATCGTTGTCGTCGCCCGGCACCCGGGTCAGGATCTCCACACCGTCTTCGGTCACCGCCACGGTGTGTTCCCACTGCGCGGAGAGCTTGCGGTCCTTGGTAACCACGGTCCAGCCGTCGGGCAACAGGCGCGTATAGCGTGTGCCCTCGTTGATCATCGGTTCGATAGTGAAGGTCATGCCGGGTTTGAGCACCACGCCGTCGCCGGGCCGGCCGTAATGCAGGACCTGCGGTTCGTCGTGATAGACCTTGCCGATGCCATGGCCGCAGTATTCGCGCACCACGCTGAAACGTTGCGACTCGGCGTATTCCTGGATGGCATGCCCGACATCGCCGAGCGTGGCGCCCGGTTTGACGGTGCGTATGCCGCGGAACATGGCTTCGCGCGTGGTTTCCACCAGGCGCCTGGCCATGACCGAAGGCGTGCCCACGTAGTACATGCGGCTGGTGTCTCCATGCCAGCCGTCCTTGATCACGGTGACATCGATGTTGACGGTGTCGCCGTCCTTCAGCACCTTGCCCTCGCTGGGCATGCCATGGCAGATCACGTTATTGACCGAAGTGCAGACCGTGAACGGGAACGGGATGCGCCCATGGCCGCCGCCATAGCCGACGTTGGCGGGAATGGCGTGCTGCACGTTGACGATATGGTCGTGGCAGACCCGGTCCAGTTCGGCGGTGGTCACGCCGGGCTTCACGTATGGGGCAACGACCTGCAGCACTTCGGCGGCCAGACGGCCGGCGACGCGCATGTGCTCCAGGTCTTCGGGGGTTTTGAGGGTAATGGCCATAGCTGATTATCGCCGATTTCGCTTTGCTCCTGAACAAAACGCCCACCGGGTAAGGCTTGCGGGCCTTTGTGGGCTCGTTGAGCGACGATCGGCACCGATCTTTCCCGCCGTATGCGCTGTAGCAACTACGTGCACTTAATAAAGTGTGATGTAAATCACGCTTTATTAAGCATTACGTCACATTTCGTGAAAATGTGAGACGACTCTCCCAAATTTGAGTGTGAACTAATTCACACTGCCCTCCGCTGGGGGCGCCGATCACAGGGGATCCGCTGAGGGGTTGGGGAGGTGGCATGGGTCCTGCCTATGCCCTGCCCAAAATCCGGCATCAACCTGATTCTAAAGGGATTTAAACCGACGATTGCCTTTCGGGGCATCGCCAATCTTTTGTTGAACCTAGCAACCGATTTCAGTACTTCCCAACTCCCTTTAAGGATCGAACGAACATGCGTATTTCCACCAAGACCCTCTTGGCCGCTGCCGCTCTGGCTGTCATGCCGATGATGGCCAACGCCGAATCCACCTATACCACCGGCACCGGCACCCCGATCACCGCCTCGGCCCGTCTGGACTTCCAGATCACCGTTCCCAAGATCCTGTTCCTGCGCGTCGGTACCGGCGCCGATTTCACCACCAACGCCGCCATCAACCTGATCGCCTTCAACGTCCCCGCCGCCAACCTCGGCGACGGCACCCCCGTGGCCGCTACTGCCGGCTCGGGCGACGTGGGCAATGGCACCGTGACCGCCAAGGTGGTGGGCAACAACGGCAACATCACCTTCACCTCCACCACCCTGGGCGCACTGGGCAATGGCGCCGGCGACACGATCTCCTACGGGCAGATCGGCACCTCGGTGGCGGTTCTGACTTCGGCTACGGCTCTGCCGCATCCGGCCCTGGTCGATGGCGCCACCAGCACCCTGACCCTGACCCCGATCACCGGCAAGGTGGTCAACCGCGATGCGCGCTGGACCTACACCTACGCCAACGGCGCGGTGGCGGCCCCGGGTACCTACGGCGGCGTGGGCGTCAACAACGGGCGCGTCACCTATACGGCTTCGATGCCGTAACTGCTGAGCATTTGCTAGGTCCGCAGGGAGCCGGCTGTTGATAACCGGCTCCCTTTTCTGCTGCCCGAGTCCTGCATGAAAGAACGAACTGCAATCGCCGCGGCGCTCTGCTTCCTGGCTCTCGCCGGAACCGCGTCGACGGCCCATGGCTTCACCGTCAACATCACCAATGGGCTGACCCCGTCGGTCTACCTGCGGGTCGGCAACGGCGTCTATACCGGCACTTTCAATTCCAACGGCACGCCCGGCAGCGGCGGCGGCATCAACCTGGTGTCGGTCACCGTGCCTGCGGCCCAGTTGGGCAACGGCACCGCATTGGCGATGACCGGCAACGGCACCCAGCCGAACAGCAACTACGACGGCTTCGCGTTCTGCAACGTTCCGGCGGAAATCTACGTCGGCGGCTTCAATCGCGGCGGTCTGCTTTCCGGCGGCACCGGCACCTTGAGCGTGACCGCGCCCGCCAACCTCACCAATGCCGCTGGCGACAGCATTCCGTTCTCGCAGATCACCTGGACCAGCAGCGGCAATGGCGACACCGGTGCGCAACCGTTCCCGGCAGGCGCCTTCACCGGCGGCACCCAGACCCTGGCGAGCTTCCCGGTGAATACTTGGCGCGAAAGCTGCCACTCATTTTCCTATCACAACAGCAACGTGGTAGCGTCGGGCGTCTACAACGGCCGCGTGACCTACACGCTGACCGTGCCATGAGCCTGCGCGCATCGTTCTTCGCGGCGATTGCGGCCTTGGCCGTTATCGCGGCCTGCATTGCTCCAGCTACGGCCCAGACCTATCGGGTGGACGACAGCGCCAGCCAGGTTTTGGGCGGCACCTTGCGTCTGAAACCGCAGCCACCCTCCGGGCGCAGTCAATTGGATTCGAACGTCGCCGGCGAAATCGCCGTAGCCGTGCGCCTGGATGTGTCTCCCTGGAAAGGCCGTCTGGCACGCATCTACCTGACGGTTCCAGCGCGGCCGGGCGCTGCGATCACCGCCCGTTGGAGCACCCAGGGACGTCTGCTGCCCGGTGTGCTGGGCAGCGGTGAGCGCACCTTGGTCTACACCGGTCCGATCCAGACCGAAATGATCGAAGACACCCTGCGCCTGGCGATCCAGGCCGATGGACGCAAACTCCGACGCGACGAGCAATTGGCCTTCGCATTCGAAATCGACTTGGGAACGCCTTGATGTCCACGCAACGAAGCCGCCTCCGCGGAATCTTTCTCGCACTGTGCTGCCTGACTCCCGGCCTCGCCTGGGGACAAGGATTCTCCGCTTTGGTTTCGCCGCCCCGGATCGAAGACAGCGCCAAGCCTGGCGAGATCTATCGCAACGTCATCGAAATCACCAACGTCTCCGACAATGCCGCCCACTACACGGTCAAGACCGCCGACTGGACGCTGCAAGCGGACAACACCGTGCAGTTCTCCGAGGCGCTGGCGCCGGGCAGTTGCCGTCCCTGGGTCGGAGTGGAAGCGGGCGAATTGAGCATGGCCCCCAACGCCAAGAAGCGTTACCGCTTCGAAGTCGCGGTGCCGGCCGACGCGCCGGCTGGTGAGTGCCGTTTCGCGATCATGATCGAGGGCGATCCTGAAAGCGTGCAGGGCGGCGTCGCCGTCCCGGTGTCCGGGCGCATCGGCGTCATCGTCTACCTGACCCTCGGCGATGCCGCTGCACAGCTGTCGATCGTCGGACAGAAGCTGCAGACCGTCGATGGTCAGCTCGTGCCGGTACTGTCGGTGCGCAATGCCGGCAACGCGCACGCGCGCCTGCAGGGTTTCGTCGATGGCAAGGACGGCAGCGGCAAGACCTACGCGTTCGCGCCTTCCACGTTGCCCATCCTGCCTGGCGAAACCCGTGAGATCCCGCTTACACCGCAAGGCGATAGCGAAGACGCACCTGCCCCAGCTCTGACTTATCCCCTGCAGCTGAAGGGCCGTCTTGACTGGGGCAAGCAGCATCTGGATATCGAGACAACGCTGTCGCGATGAGTTTGCGACACGGCCATCCGCGCCTGGCGCTCGCCCTGAGCATCGCCGGCATTCTGGCGATGCGCACCGCATGCGCGCAGCAGGCCGAGGCTGCTCCTGCGTACCGCGACCGGATCATCGCGCCGCAGAATCTGCAGACCTTGCCGCCGGACGAAGAAACCGCAGAAGACAGCAGCGGCCTGCCACGCTCCATCCACATCGAACTGCTGGCCAGCCGCAACGAGCGTGGCGACGACAACTACGATGAGCACGGCATTTCCGCAGGCGGTTATTGGGAAACCGCTTCCTGGGGCGCGTTCTCGTTGGACGCCACTCTGTTCGACAGCGACCGCAAGCGTTTCGACGGACTGCAAGGCAATCAGGGCGGACTGGGCGGCGCGGCCACGCTGTGGCAACGCGATCTGTACGTGGATGGCGGCTGGCGCGTGAACAACGGACTGGGCGTATTGAACACGCCATCGACCCCGCTGCAGCGCAACCAGTACCGCTTCTATCTGCCCACCGTGGCCTTTGCGGGCGTCAGCAGCGAATGGCAGGACGACCGGCAGGGACTATTGGTGCAAGGCTCCTTCGGCCGCGCCGGCCTGTACAACGGCACCCGCATGGTGGGCTTCGAACTGGCCGACGGCGAAGCCGCATCGTTGGGTGCGCAAGGGCAATGGGCGCCGCAGTGGAGCGGCGCCGCATCGTTCCTGGGTACTCATGGCCGCATCGTGCCCGACGATCGCGGCGAAGCGGTGTTCGAGCAGGGCGACACCCAAGCCCTCTACGCCGCCACCGCCTGGCAAGGCGAACGCGACAGCGTGCAGCTGAACCTGCTGGCCAGCGACAGCGACATCGGCAACGCCACGGGCGCGTGGATAGATGCCAGCGCGCGGCGCGGGCGCTATAGCCACAACTACGGCGGGTACCGGCTGCAGCCGGACCTTGCATGGGGCGCGCTGCCGATCAACAACGATATCCAGGGCGGTTATTACCGCATCGCCTATCAATACGCACGCTGGATCTGGAATGCCAGCGTGGACCGGATCGAATCCATCTCCGGCGCCGGCTTCGACGGCACTTACGCTACCGGATACGCGCGTTACCAGGCCGACAGCACGCTCGGTTACGGCGCCAGCCTCAATCTGCGTCATTCCAGCAGCACCGCCCATAGCGCGCAGTTGTTCCTGGACAAGAACACCGCCTGGGGTCAGACCCGTGTGCAGATCGACCAGGCCGGCGCCGACGGCGATGCGGAAAGTTGGCAGGTCAGCGTGGATCAAGCGCTGCCCTTGCAGCAGGGCGCTCGCCTTTCGGCTTCTCTGGCCTATGGCGAACTGCACTACGAAGACCAGGACGAAGCGACCCGCGCCGCCACGCTTTCGCTGTATGGCGGGCGCGACCTGAGTGAGCGCCTGTCGATCGACGGCAGCGCGCGCTGGACCCACGGCGACGGGGACGGCGCTGTGCGCGGTACCGATTTCAACCTGGGCCTGAACTGGCGTATGACTCCGCGCTGGTCGGTGAACGCGGCGCTGTACCAGAGCACGGGCTCACAGCGCTCGCCCTTCATCCTGGATCCGCTGGTGACCGAAACCCCCTTCATCTCGTTGCCGCGCGACCGTTCGGTATTTCTGACCTTGCGCTATGAACGCAATGCCGGGCGGCCGCAGGCGGTGTTGGGCGGCAGCGCTGACGGCCCCAACGGTTCGGTGGCCGGCAGCCTGTTCTTGGACGAGAACGGCGATGGCGTGCGCGCCGCCTCCGAACAACCCGCCGCCAACGTCACCGTGCTGCTGGACGGCCGCTATGCGATGCGAACCGACAGCCTGGGCAATTTCGAATTCCCACGGGTCGCCGCCGGGCCGCACCGCGTGACCGTGGTGCCGGACAATCTGCCGCTACCCTGGTATGTCGACGATAGGGCGGCCCAGCGCGTGATCCAGGTGCTGGTCAGGCAGGCGGCGCGAGTCGACATAGGCGCGCGCAAGCAGCGCTGAGCGGATTGGGCGCACCACCAGCCAGCGGCTGAGGCCAATTTGCGCCTCACCACCCGCACCGCTATAATTCCGCGGCTTTGTTGGGCCTGGCCCATCAGACCGCCCATGCCGGGCGACACCGGCAAATACACACCTGCTGCCACAGCCCGTGCCGGGGTGCCTCGAGATTCCTTTGGAATCAAGGGGTTCGGACACGGAAGCCGCAGGGAGGCCCAACCCCGGAACCATCGCTCCGCCCGCGCTCAGCGGTCGGGCAACCGCCTTTACCCAAAGCTGGCGGCCGGTTCCCCATCAGGAGTTACTGCAATGCCCCAAGTCACCATGCGCCAGATGCTGGAAGCCGGCGTCCATTTCGGTCACCAGACCCGCTATTGGAATCCCAAGATGGCTCCGTACATCTTCGGCGCCCGCGGCAAGATCCACATCATCAACCTCGAGAAGACCGTTCCGCTGTTCGCCGACGCGATGAACTTCATCTCCGGCATCGCCCAGAGGCGCGGCATCGTCCTGTTCCTGGGCACCAAGCGCAGCGCGCGCGAGCCGATGAAGGAAGAAGCCATCCGCAGCGGCCAGCCGTACATGACCCAGCGCTGGCTGGGCGGCACCCTGACCAACTTCGCCACGGTGAAGAAGTCGGTGGCGCGCCTGAAGGAACTGGAAGCCGGCGAAACCGACGGCACCTTCGACAAGCTGGTCAAGCACGAAGTGCTGGGCCTGCGCCGCGAGCGCGAGAAGCTGTTCGCTTCGCTGGGCGGCATCAAGGACATGAATCGTCTGCCCGACGCGCTGTTCGTGATCGACATCGGCCATGAAGACATCGCCATCAAGGAAGCCAAGAAGCTCGGCATCCCGGTGATCGCCGTGGTCGACAGCAACTACGACCCGGCCCTGGTCGACTACCCGATCCCGGGCAACGACGACGCCATCCGCGCCGTGCAGCTGTACGCACGCGCCGCTGCCGACGCCGTGCTGGAAGGCAAGGCCGCCGCTCCCAATTCGGCCTCCGTGCGCGAAGAAGAGTTCGTGGAGCTGGGCGCCGACGGCAAGCCGACCAAGGCCCCGCGCGGCCGCGCGCCGGCCAAGAAGGCCGCCGCTCCGGCCGCTGAAGGTCTGGCCCGCGCCGAAGCCGAAGTGGCAGAGAACGAAGCCGCCGACAAGCAGGCCGCCGAGTAATCACGGCGCAATGCGGCCGCGCCAGAATGCGCGGCTGCATTACCTATCCATAGGGCGGGCCCCGGCCCGCCATTGTTTCAACGATGGCCGGCTTCGAATTGGCCGGCTATTTCATAACGGCGGGCCTGGGCCCGCCCTACGCATATCGAGGTAATTCCGTGGAAATCACAGCTTCCCTGGTCAAGGAACTGCGCGAGCGCACCGGCGCCGGCATGATGGAGTGCAAGAAGGCGCTCACCGAAAACGGCGGCGACATCGACGTCTCCGCCGAGTGGCTGCGCAAGCAGGGCCTGGCCAAGGCCGACAAGAAGGCCGACCGCGTCGCCGCCGAAGGCCGCATCGCCGTGGCCCAGGCCGACGGCAAGGCCGTGCTGGTCGAAATCAATTCCGAAACCGACTTCGTCGCCAAGGACACCAATTTCCTGGCGTTCGCCGACTCGGTGGCCCAGGCTGCCCTGTCCTCCGGCGCCGTCGATGCCGACGCGCTGAAGACGGCCAAAGTCGCTTCCGGCGAGAGCGTCGAGGAATCCCGCGCTGCCGCCATCGCCAAGCTCGGCGAGAACATCCTGATCCGTCGTCTGGCCCGTGTGGACAGCGCCAACAATGTCGCGGCCTACGTGCACGGTGGCCGTATCGGCGTGCTGGTCGAACTGAAGGGCGGCGATGCCGAACTGGCGCGTGGCCTGGCCATGCACGTGGCGGCGATGAACCCGCCTTACGTGAAGGCCAGCGATGTGCCGGCGGAGTTCGTGGCCAAGGAAAAGGAAATCGAACTGGCCAAGATGACCGACAAGGACAAGGCCAAACCTGCCGACATCCTGGAGAAGATCATCGGCGGCAAGATCGCCAAGATCGTCAACGAGGTCACCCTGTACGGCCAGCCCTACGTGCTGGACACCAACCAGAACGTGGAGGCCGTGCTGAAGGCCGCAGGCGCCGAAGTGGTAGGTTTCCAGCGCCTGGCCGTCGGCGAGGGCATCGAGAAGGTGGTGGAAGACTACGCCGCAGAAGTGATGAAGCAGGCGGGTCTGGCGTAAGCGCCGACTTCCCGCAGAAAACAAAAAAGCCGCGGAATACGCGGCTTTTTTGTTGGCCGTAGGTCGGGGCTACGCCCCCGACACAAGAGCCATGCACATAACCGCAAATCAGGGCCGGCATGGACTTATGGCAAACATCGCGTCGGGGGCGTAGCCCCGACCTGCTTCATTCCTTGGCCTGGAACACCACTTCCTCGTAAGGCTGAACCACTACCCAGCCCTCGCCGGCGAACTTCAACTGCACGCTTTCGCCCGAGCCGCGGCCCAATAGCGTGCCCAGGGAAATATCGGTGACGATTTCCGGGGTCAGGCCGCCGGACCAGGCGACGGTGGCATTGGGGTCGGTGAATACCGGGCCGGTCTGTGCGCTCACGGGAAGGGTCAATGGTTCGTAATGCGAGGTGATGGCAACGATGCCGCTGCCGCTCAGGCGCACATTGAAGAGACCGCCGGAGAGCATGCCGGCAACCTTGCGCATCATGGTGATCTTGCTTTCAATGCCCGACTCGACCGCCAGCACGTCGTTGCCGTTGACGAAAATGGCTTCGCCGGCCAGGCGCAGCAGGGTGATCTTCTTGCCGGCGTCGGCTAGGTACACGCGGCCCTCGCCTTCCACTTTCATCAGCTGCATGCCTTCGCCGCTTACCATTTTCTTCAGCAGATTGCCCAGGCCCTGCTCCATGATGCCCTGACGGGTGAACTTCACGTTGCCCTTGCGCGCCACCATGGACCCGGCCTTGGCCCAGACCAGGCCGTTCAGGCGCACCTCTAGCATGTGCGAACTCTCCAGTTCGAAAGCATCGCTGCTTACGTCTTTTTCCTTCGACGACGCCAGGAATTCCTGCAGGGTACGTACACTCATATCGGCTCCTTGATGATGGACGGGCGACAATTCGCCACGGGCGCCATAATAAATGTTTCCCGTCCTGGAGCCCGGCCATGTCCGGCATCGTCCGCATTCCGCACCACACCACGGGCAGCACGCCGGAAGCCGTGGCCAGCGAGCGTCTGGTCGCGGGAACGCCCACGCAGACGGTTGCCAACGCCTACTCGGATGCGGGCAATGCCTTCCATTGCGGCCTCTGGGAAGGCGGGGTGGGCGCGTGGCGCGTCAGCTATTCCGAGCACGAGTTCTGCCATCTGCTGACCGGACGCGTGCGGCTGCTTGGCGACGATGGCAGCGAGATCACGCTGCAGACGGGCGACAGTTTCGTCATACCCGCCGGTTTCGAAGGCGTATGGGAAGTATTGGAACCCGCGCGCAAACTCTATGCGGTGTACGAACCCAAACCTGACGATGGACATGCGCTCGGCTAGAATAAGCGCGCCGACACCCCACGCCCAGAGGCATTCATGACCGCTCCCCTCGCCTATCGCCGCATCCTGCTTAAACTTTCCGGCGAGGCTTTGATGGGAGCCGAAGATTATGGAATCGACCCGGCGGTGATCGGGCGCATCGCCCGCGAGATCATCGAAGCGCGCGAAGCGGGCGCCGAGATAGGCCTGGTGATCGGCGGCGGCAACATCTTCCGCGGCGCCGGTTTGGCCGCCAGCGGCATGGACCGGGTCACCGGCGACCAGATGGGCATGCTGGCCACGGTGATCAACGCGCTGGCCATGCAGGACGCCCTGGAAAAACTCGGCGCGCGCGTGCGGGTCATGAGCGCGCTGAAGATCAACGACGTATGCGAGGACTACATCCGCCGACGCGCCGTGCGCCATCTGGAAAAGGGCCGCATCGCCATCTTCGCCGCCGGTACCGGCAATCCGTTCTTCACCACCGACTCGGGCGCGGCCTTGCGCGCGATCGAAATCGGCGCGGACCTTCTGCTGAAAGCGACCAAGGTCGATGGCGTCTACGACAAGGACCCGGGCAAGTTCCCCGATGCCGTGCGTTTCGACCAGCTGACCTACGACGAAGTCCTGAGCCGCGACCTGCAGGTCATGGATACCGCTGCTTTCGCCCTGTGCCGCGACAGCGACGTGCCGTTGCGCATCTACGATCTGTCGGTGCCGGGCAACCTGATGCGCATTCTGCGCGGCGAGAACATCGGCACGCTGGTGAAGGGCCGTAGCTGAAGCTGGAATCGCGAACCAGGAATGTCTTGCTTTGCCCCCTTTGGAAAAGGGGGCTACGGGGGATTTGCTTTTGATCTTGATCCAGAAACAAGCAAAAGCAAAAACAAATCCCCCTCAATCCCCCTTTTTCAAAGGGGGAGGCAAGAAAAAAGCAGAAGCCTTGCTCCTTGATGTAATTGTGTCCGCCACTCCGCATTGGCCACGCTAACGGCATGGCACACACCCACGCTCCGCACCTTCCCCACGGCTCTGCCACGCGCGCGTTCGGCTGGGCGATCGTAATCAATCTGGCTTATACGGCCCTGGAAGCCGGCTACGGTTTCCACACCAATTCGCTGGCCCTGCTTTCCGATGCCCTGCATAACCTGGGGGATGTGCTGGGGCTGGGCCTGGCCTGGGCGGCTGCCAAACTGGCGCAACGTCCGCCCACTCAGAGCCATACCTATGGATGGCGCCGCGCCACCCTGTTGTCGCCGCTGGCCAATTCCATCCTGCTGATGGTGTTCTCCGGGGCCCTGGGCTGGGAAGCCATACGGCGCTTCAGCGCGCCGCCTTCCATCCCCGCCACACCGGTGATGGTGGTCGCAGGAATAGGAATTTTCGTGAATCTGGGCGCAGCGTGGCTGCTGCGCGACGGGCATGGGCACGACTTGAACAAGCGCGGCGCATTCCTGCATCTGATAGCCGATGCGGCAGTCTCGCTGGCGGCGGTCTTGGCGGGCGCGGGCATGCTGGTGTTCGGATGGGCCTGGCTGGATCCGGCCATTGCCCTGCTGGTGGGCGTGGTGATTGCGGTCGGCACCTTCGGCCTGCTGCGCGACAGCTTCAATGCGGCGATGGACGCGGTGCCGGCCAATATCGACCAGACCGAAGTGCAGGCTTTCCTCCTGTCCCAACCCGGCGTGAAGGCGGTCCACCACCTGCACATCTGGCCGCTGGGCGCGAACGAGATCGCCCTCACCGCGCACCTGGTGCGTCCGGAAGACCGGGACCACGACGCTTTCATCGACGCCACCACGCATGCGCTGGACCACCGTTTCGGCATCAATCACGCCACCTTGCAGATCGAGCGCGGCATGGCCTGCGGGCACGACCTGCACGATGCCGCGCCGCATCATTCGCATTGACCACGGCGGGCCGGCCGCCCTCCAACCCCAACCGGTCCAGCAGTCAAACCCCGTATAATCAGGGGTTCGTAGAAACTGCTATGGAATCCGGCGATGCTCAACGAAATCAAGAAAGACGCCCAGGCACGCATGGCCAAGAGCATCGAGGCGCTGCGTCACGACCTGACCAAACTGCGCACCGGCCGCGCCACCACTGCGCTGGTCGATCATTTGAAGGTCAACTACTACGGTTCCGACATGCCGCTGACCCAGGTCGCCAGCGTGGCGGTGACCGATGCGCGTTCGCTCACGATCAGCCCGTGGGAAAAACAGATGGTCTCGGCGGTGGAAAAAGCGATCCTGGCCTCGGACCTGGGGCTGACCCCCAATACCGCCGGGACGGTGATCCGCATCAATATCCCTGCGCTGACCGAAGAACGCCGCCGCGACCTGTCCAAGCACGTGCATGGCGAAGGCGAGAACTCCAAGATCGCCATCCGCAACATCCGTCGCGACGCCAACCAGCAGGTCAAGGATCTGTTGAAGGAAAAGGAAATCACCGAGGACGAGGAACGCCAGACCCAGGACGAGATCCAGAAAATCACCGACAAGGCGATCAAGGATGTCGATGAAGTGGTGAAGGCGAAAGAACAGGAACTGATGTCCGTCTGACGCAGTCGCATATCCGATGACTGCCATGCCGCCCGCGCCCACTCCCGTCCCTGCTCCCGTGCCGCGACACCTCGCCGTCATCATGGACGGCAACGGACGTTGGGCGGAGCGCCGCCGGCGTCCGCGCATCATCGGCCATCGCGCCGGCGCGCGCGCAGTCAACGTATGCATCGATTTCTGCCTCGAACGAGGCGTGCGCGCACTGACCCTGTTCGCCTTCTCCAGCGAAAACTGGGGGCGTCCGCAGGAAGAAGTGGGCGCGTTGATGAAGCTTTTCATGAATGCGCTGGACCGCGAAGTCGAAGAACTGGACCGCCGCGGCGTGCGCGTGCGTTTCATCGGCGAACGCGAGCGCTTCTCCCCGGCTATCCGCGAACGCATGGACGCCGCAGAAAACCAGACCCGCGGAAACCAGCGGCTGGACCTGGTCATCGCCGCCAGCTACGGCGGACGCCAGGACATCGTCGCCGCTGCGCGCGCACTGGCCGCCGACGTCTCCGCAGGCCGGCTGCGCGTCGAAGACATCGACGAAGCGGCGGTTGCGGCAAGAATGGAACTGTCCGACCTGCCGCCGCCCGATCTTTTCATCCGTACCGGCGGCGACCACCGTATCAGCAACTTCCTGCTGTGGCAGTTGGCCTATACCGAACTGTGGTTCACCGAACTCCTCTGGCCGGAACTGGATGCCGCCACCCTGCAATCGGCCATCGACGATTACGCGCGCCGCGAGCGTCGTTTCGGGCTGACCAGCGCACAGGTGGCCGACGCCACCACGGAGCAATCACCCGCATGACCAGAACCCGAATCATCGCCGCGCTGGTCATGGCGCCCGTCGCTATCGCCGCGATCCTTCTCCTGCCCACGCAATGGTTGTCCGCGGCCGTGGCGCTGGTATTTCTGATCGGGCTGTGGGAGTGGTTCAAGCTGGCGGAAATCGACGACACCTTGTCGCGCACCCTGCTGCTGATAGCGAACCTGATGCTGATGGTGCTGCTGTTGTGGGCGTCGCGCACGGGGTCCGGGCTATCGCCGGCGCTTTTCCAGATCGTGGTCCTGGCCGGGGTCGGCTGGTGGTTCCTGTCCCTGCTGTGGCTGCGGTTCTTCAACTTCGCCTCCGACCACGAGACCTACGCCCGGGTCTTCAAGCTGGCCGCCGGCACGCTTGCGGTGATCCCGGCCTGGTGCGCGCTTTGCCTGATCCACTCCGACAACTTCCAGACGCCCGCCGCCGACAGCGTCGACAACCTGCGCGGCCATCTGTGGCTGCTTGCGGCATTGGTCATCGTGTGGGCCGCCGATAGCGGCGCGTATTTCGTTGGCCGTCATTTCGGCGGCAGATTGTTCGGAAACCGCAAACTCGCCCCGCGCATCAGCCCCAACAAGACCATCGAAGGTCTGTTGGGAGGGTTGCTGGCCGGCGTCGCGGCGGGGCTTGTGTTCGCGGCGGTCGCCGGGCTGGCACCGTCTCAGGTTCCGGCCTTCATCGCGGTCGCCACCGTCACGGTCTTGTTCTCGGTGGTGGGCGATCTGTTCGAGAGCCTGCTCAAGCGGCACGTCGGCGCCAAGGATTCGGGCAATCTGATTCCGGGGCACGGCGGCATTCTGGATCGCCTGGATGGCGTGCTGGCGGCTTTGCCGATCTTCGCGCTGGGCAAGGAACTGTTCGGTTTCTGACATGACCGCAGCGCGCGCCATCGCAGTACTTGGAGCCACCGGTTCGATCGGCGCCTCGGCGCTGGACGTGATCGCGCGTCACCCCGACCGCCTACGGGCTTCGGTGCTGAGCGCCGGCACGCAGGTGGACGCACTGCTCGCGCTTTGCGTTTCCCACCGCCCCGCCCACGCGGTGATCGCCGACCCATCGCGTTTCGCCGCGCTGCGCGACGGACTGCGCGAGGCCGGGCTGGATACTCGGGCGCATGCCGGGGACGAGGCGCTGGATGCCCTGGTTTCGGGCGATGCGTGCGACACGGTCATCGCCGCGATCGTGGGCGCCGCTGGCCTGCGCTCCACCCTGGCCGCGGCCCGCGCCGGCAAGCGCCTGCTGCTGGCCAACAAGGAGTCGCTGGTGTTGGCCGGGGGGCTGCTGATGGCCGCGGCGAACGGCGCAAATGCCGAAATCATCCCGATCGACAGCGAGCACAATGCCGTCTTCCAGTGTCTGCGTTCACGCCAGACTCAGGGCGATGTGCGACGCATCGTGCTCACCGCTTCGGGCGGGCCGTTCCGGGGCCGCAGCCGGGATTCGCTGGCCTCGGTCACGCGCGAGCAAGCCATTGCCCACCCCAAATGGTCGATGGGCCCCAAGATTTCGGTCGATTCCGCCACCTTGATGAACAAAGGCCTGGAACTGATCGAAGCCCATCATCTGTTCGACATGCCCGGCGAAAAGCTGGGCGTGCTGGTGCATCCGCAGAGTCTGGTGCATTCGCTGGTGGAATTCGTGGACGGTTCGACGCTGGCCCAACTGGGACTGCCGGACATGCGCACCGCGCTGGCGGTCGGCCTGGGCTGGCCGCAGCGGATCGAATCGGGCGTGGCCGGATTGGACCTGCTGACCCAGGGCCGGCTGGATTTCGAAGCGCCCGACACCGACGCCTTTCCCTGCCTGCGCCTGGCCTGGCAGGCGCTGGAAGCCGGCGGCACCGCTCCTGCGGTGCTGAATGCCGCCAACGAGGTCGCTGTTTCAGCCTTTCTTCAGGGCCGAATCGGTTTCCTAGCCATTCCCGCGCTGGTCGAGGAGACTCTCGCCCGGTTGCCCGCCGCCCCGGCCGAATCGCTGGAAGCGCTGCTGGCGATCGACGCGCAGGCGCGCCTTTTCACCGAACATGCCGTCTCACAGCATCCCATCTCACCACCAGCGCAATCACAAGGCCACAAGCTCCCCGCATGAGTGACATCGTTGGCTCAATCTGGTGGATGGTCGTGGCCCTGGGCGTGCTGGTGACGTTCCATGAATTCGGCCATTACTGGGTGGCCAAGCGCTGCGGCGTGAAGGTGCTGCGCTTCTCGGTGGGCTTCGGCAAGCCGCTGTGGTCGCGCCGCGACCGCCATGGGACCGAATTCGCGATCGCCGCCATCCCGCTGGGCGGCTACGTGAAGATGCTGGACGAGGCTGAGGGCGACGTGCCCGCCTCCGAACTCTCGCAGGCCTTCAATCGCAAGCCGGTCCTGCAGCGCATCGCCATCGTGGCGGCGGGCCCCATCGCCAATCTGGTGCTGTGCGTGGCGCTGCTGTGGGCGATGTTCGTGATCGGACGGCAGGATTACAGCGCCACGGTAGGTCAGGCGCGAGGTCTGGCCGCCAAGGCCGGCTTCGTGGCTGGCGACAGGATCCAGGCGGTCGACGGCCAGACTATCAACACCTGGGGCGACGCCCTGCAGGCCATGACCACGGCGGCGATGGACCGCCACGACCCGCAGATCGTGGTTTCCGATCGGATGGGCGTGGAGCACACCCGCAGCCTTTCCCTTTCGGATCTGCCGCCGGACTTCGATCAAGAGAACGTGGCTGGGCTTGCCGGTTTCGCCTGGCAACATCAGCTGGCCCCGGCCCTCGTCGAAACGACCAAGGCGGGTTCGCCCGCTTCCAAGGTACTGGTCGCGGGCGACCGGATCACCGCTGTCGATGGCGATCCGGTGCGCAGCTTCGGCGACATTTCGCCGCTGGTGCAGAAACTGGGGGCCAAGGGCGGCGGCGCCATGATCGAAGTCGAGCGGAACGGCGAGCGCCTGGCGCTCGACATCAGCCCGGTCTGGTCGCGCGACCCGGACTCGGGCAAGGAATATTGGACCTTGGGCATTGCTCCGCCAGCCCAGCTCCAGCCGGCAGCCTACGACGCCAAACAACAATTCGGCCCGCTGGCCGCGATCCCCGCAGCGTTCAGGGAAACCGGCAAGCTGGCTTCCGGTTCGCTGGGCATGATTCGCCGCATGCTGACCGGACAGGCGTCCATCAAGAACATCTCCGGCCCCATCACCATCGCCCAAGTGGCCAATGCGACCGCCAAACGCGGCTTCGATTGGTTCCTGTATTTCCTGGCTTTACTGTCGCTCAGCCTGGCCATCATCAACCTGATGCCGATCCCGGTCTTGGACGGCGGACACCTGCTGTATTACCTTATAGAGTTGGTCAAAGGCAGTCCGCTTAGCGAGCGCGCCATGGCCACCGGGCAATATGTGGGTCTGGCCATGCTGGCCAGCCTGATGGGTCTGGCGTTCTACAACGATATTTTCCGCCTGGTGACCTGATGCATCCGCTTTTCCGGTTTTCCCCGGCTCACTTTCACCTGATTTCCCCGCCGGCCCCATTTCGGCAAACCCCTGCGCCCTTGCAGGCAACAGCAGCACCCACCCAATCGGATGTGATGATGACGCGACTCCCCACCCGCCGCCTGCTCGCCCTCGCCCTGGCCTCGGCCATCGCATTGCCGGCCTGGGCGCAGACGACGGAATTCGGCCTGCCGGCAACCGCCAGTGCGGACGGCTTCACCGCCAGCGACATCCGCATCGACGGCCTGCAGCGCATTTCGGCCGGTACGGTGCTGACCTATCTGCCTATCGAACGCGGCGACACGGTCGACTCCGCCAAGATCGGCGAAGCGATCCGCGCGCTGTACAGGACCGGCTTCTTCGAAGACGTCAAACTCGATCGCCAGGGCGACATTCTGGTGATCACCGTGGCCGAGCGCCCGGCGATCAACAAACTGACCCTGAGCGGCAACAAGGACATCAAGACCGAAGACCTGACCAAGGGCCTGCAGGACATCGGCCTGGCCGAAGGCGAAACCTTCGACCGCCTGGCCCTGGACCGCGTCACCCAGGAGTTGACCAAGCAATACAACAACCGCGGCAAGTACAACGTCGAAATCAATCCGACCGTGGCCAAGCTGGACCGCAATCGCGTCGATGTCACCATCAACGTCAAGGAAGGCAAGGCCGCCAAGATCCGCCACGTCAACCTGGTGGGCACCGAGAAGTTCGAGAACAAGGACATCCTGGACAGCTGGGAATCGAAGGAAAGCAACTGGCTGTCCTGGTACCGCCGCGACGACCAGTACTCGCGGGAAAAGCTCTCGGGCGACATCGAGAAGCTGAACTCCTACTACCTCGACCGCGGTTACGTGGATTTCGCGCTGGACTCCACCCAGGTGGCGATCAGTCCCGACAAGCAGAACATGTACATCACCGCCGGCGTCACCGAAGGCGAGCAGTACAAAGTGTCCGACGTGAAAGTCACCGGCGACACCATTCTTCCGGTCGAAGACATCGAGCGGCTGGTACTGTTGAAGAAGGATCAGGTGTTCTCGCGCGCCATCATCGAATACACCTCCGACGCCATCACCTCCACGCTGGGCAACATCGGCTACGCCTTCTCGCAGGTCAATCCGATCCCCACCGTGGATCGCGAAAACCGCACCGTCGCCATCAACCTGCAGGTCGTTCCCGGCCCGCGCGTGAACGTGCGCCGCATCGTGTTCAAGGGCAATACCCGTTCGGCCGACGAAGTGCTGCGCCGCGAGATGCGCCAGTTCGAAGGCAGCTGGTATTCGCAGGCCGCCATCGACCGCTCCAAGATCCGCCTGCAGCGTCTGGGCTACTTCGAGACCGTCGATGTGGAAACGCCGCCGGTACCCGGCAGCAACGATCAGGTGGACGTGGTCTTCAACGTCAAGGAAACCACTTCGGGCAGCTTCGTGTTCGGCTTGGGTTACTCGCAGTTGTCCGGCCTCACCACCTCGATCCAGCTGTCGCAGAACAACTTCCTGGGCGGCGGCAACCGGGTCTCGGTGGAAGCCCAGCGCAGCGACTACCTGCAGCGTTATTCGTTCTCGTTCGTCAACCCGTTCTTCACCGACGAAGGCATGTCGCTGGGCTACAACCTGTGGTGGCGCGAGTTCGACTACTCCAGCTTCAACACCGCGCAGTACTCGACCACCAGCGCCGCTGCGCAGGGCGTGCTGGGCCTGCCGATCACCGAAAACGACACCGTCTCGCTGCTGTTCGGCATCGACACCAACGAAATCCTGACCTTCCGCGGGTCCACGCCCGCATCGATCATCGACTACATCGATGCCGTCGGAACGCGCACCTTCCATGCCTGGCGCACCGAGCTGGGCTGGGCGCGCGATACGCGCAACGACTACTTCATGCCGACCCGCGGCACCTACCAGCGCATCTCCACCGAAATCACCCTGCCCGGTTCCACGGTCGAGTACTTCAAGCTCAACTACGAGTTCTCCAAGTACTGGCCGCTCAGCCAGTCGCTGGTGCTGAACACGCGCGCCGAGCTGGGTTACGGCGACAGCTACGGCAGCGATACCACGCGGCGCTTCTGCTCGGTCCTTCCCAGCGATCCGCAGACCAAGGCGGCGGCTGCCGAGTGCGCGCCCGGTAGCATCGAGACCGGCTCGGTTACCGCCACCGGCCTGCCTTTCTTCGAGAATTTCTACGCCGGCGGCGTGCGCTCGGTGCGCGGTTTCCGCGACAACACGCTGGGCCCGCGTTCGGAAACCATCAGCGGCATTCGCGGACAGCCGTTGGGCGGCTCGCTGAAGACCACCGGGTCGCTGGAAATGTATTTCCCCAAACTGTTCGACTCCAAGGCCGCCCGTGTTTCGGCGTTCGTGGATTTCGGCAATGTCTATGCCGACACCGACAGTTTCGACGCAGGCGAGCTGCGCGCCTCCACCGGCATCTCGCTGCTGTGGCGTGCGCCGGTCGGGCCGATCTCGATCAGCTACGCGTTCCCGCTGCGCAAGGAAGACGACGACGAGGTCGAGCGCCTGCAGTTCACCTTCGGCGGCGCGTTCTAAAGGCCGCCGCGCAGGCGTTGCACCCCTCAAGGCCCGGGCAACCCCGGGCCTTTCTTCTACGCGGCCGGCCCAAGACGTTAAACTGCTCACAGTGGACACCTTCAGCATCACCGCCGACGAGATCGCCGAACGCTATGCCCTGGCGTTGCGCGGCAACGGCAGCCTGCGTATACGCGGCGTGGGTACTCTTTCCAGCGCGAGCGAGGGTCAGCTGGCTTTCCTGGCCAACCCGCGTTACCGCAACCAGTTGCAGGGCAGCAGCGCCTCGGTCGTGGTGCTGCGCGAAGAAGACGCCGCCGGAGCCCCCGGCACCGTGCTGATCGCCCGCGATCCATACACCACTTTCGCCAAAATCGCCGCCCTGTTCGACCGGCAGCCGGTTCGCGATCCCGGCGTCCACCCCTCAGCGGTGATCGACCCTGCCGCGCGTATCGCGGACGGCGTGCATATCGGCCCTTTTGTGGTGATCGGCGCCAATAGCGTCGTCGGCGAAGGCTGCGTGATCGGGCCCGGTTGCGTGATCGGCGAAGATTGCGAAATCGGCGCGGGCTGCGAGCTGATCGCGCGGGTGACTCTGGTGACCCGGGTGCGCTTGGGACGACGCGTACGCATCCATCCTGGCGCGGTATTGGGCGCGGACGGTTTCGGCCTGGCCATGGACGCCGGGCGCTGGATCAAAGTGCCGCAACTGGGCGGCGTGACGGTCGGGGACGATTGCGAGATCGGTGCCAACACCTGCATCGATCGCGGCGCGCTGGGCGACACC
The DNA here is from genome assembly GCA_946479745.1 of uncultured Pseudoxanthomonas sp. The sequence continues at coordinate 60,108 of CAMLGZ010000006.1, forward strand.
GTGCTGGAAGAGGACGTGCGCCTGGACAACCAGATCCAGATCGGACACAACGTGCACATCGGCGCGCATACGGCGATGGCCGGCTGCAGCGCGGCGGCCGGCAGCGCCAGGATCGGCCGCTACTGCCTGATCGGCGGCGCCGCGGGCGTGCTGGGCCATCTGGAAATATGCGACAAGGTGACGATCACCGCGATGTCGCTGGTCACCCATTCGATCCGCGAACCCGGCGAGTATTCTTCGGGCACGCCGCTGACCGACAACCGCAGCTGGCGCAAGAACGCGGCCCGCTTCAAACAGCTAGATTCATTGGCGCGACGCATCCCCGGCGTGCGCAAGGAGGAAGAGTGAACGAACCCGTGAAACTGCCCATCGACGTGACCCGCATCCAGCAATTGCTGCCGCACCGCTACCCGTTCCTGCTGGTGGACCGCGTGGTCGAGTTCGAAGCCCACAAGAGCATCGTCGCGTTGAAGAACGTCAGCATCAACGAGCCGTTCTTCCAGGGCCATTTCAGCGGGCATCCGGTGATGCCGGGAGTACTGGTGATCGAAGCGTTGGCGCAGGCGGGCGGCGTATTGACCCAGCTTTCACGCGGCACGGTCGCGGACAACAAGCTGTTCTACCTGGTCAAGATAGACAACGCGCGTTTCTCGCGCATGGTGGTGCCGGGCGATGTGCTGGAACTGCACGTGCAGATCAAGCGGATCATCCGCACCATGACCTTCTACACCTGCGTGGCGCGCGTCGGCGGCGAGGAAGTGGCCTGCGCTGATGTGCTGTGCGCTGAAACCGAGAAGGAGTAAGGCATGAGCGCGGTGCCCGCGATCCATCCCAGCGCATCGATCGATCCGGCCGCAAGGCTCGGCTCGGACGTACGCGTCGGTGCGTTCACCAGCATCGGCGCCGATGTGGAAATAGGCGACGGCAGCGTCGTCGGACCGCACTGCAGCATCACCGGTGCCACCCGCATCGGACGCGGCAATCACATCGTGGGGCATGCGGCGATAGGCGGCGACCCGCAAGACAAGAAATTCAAGGGCGAGCGCACCGAGCTGGTCATCGGCGACCGCAACACCATCCGCGAGTTCGTCACCCTCAACCGCGGTACCGGCGACGGCGGCGGGGTTACCCGTATCGGCGACGACAACTGGCTGCTGGCCTATACGCATGTCGCGCACGACTGCAGCATCGGCAACTTCTGCGTGTTCTCCAACAACTCCACCTTGGCCGGCCACGTGCAGATCGGCGACTGGGTGATCATGAGCGGCTTCGCTGGCGTGCATCAGTTCTGCCGCATCGGCGCGCATGCATTCCTCGGCATGGGCGTTCTGGTCAGCGGCGATGTGCCGCCCTACACCATGGTCGCGACCGAAGCCCAGGGCCGCCCGCGCGGCATCAACAGCGAAGGCCTCAAACGCCGGGGCTTCGACGCCGATCGCATCAGCGCGATAAAGCGCGCTTACCGCACCCTGTACGTCGCCGGCTTGCCGCTGGCCGAGGCCAAGCAGCAACTGGCCGAACAGGCACGCGACAGCGCCGATGTGCGCGCGCTGCTGGATTTCATCGAAAGCGGCGAACGGCCCCTGTTGCGATGAGCGGCTGGCGGCACGGCGCGGCGAACGGCAACGACGCTACGGCGCCGACCCTGTCCGACCTTGCCGCCGATCCTGGAATGTTGCAGACCCGCCAGCGCGCGCAGCGCATCGCGCTGGTCGCCGGCGAGGCGTCGGGCGACGCACTGGGCGCAGGATTGATCGGCGAACTTCGCCGGCGTTTTCCCGGCGCCGAATTCGCCGGCATCGGCGGCAAGGCGATGCGCGAGGCCGGTTGCGATACCTGGCACGACGCCGGCGAACTGGCGGTAATGGGCCTGTTCGAAGTCCTCAGCCACCTGCCGCGCCTGTTGAAGTTGCGGCGCCAGTTCCGCGATCGCGCGCTCGCCTGGAAGCCCGATGTGTTCATCGGCATCGACGCGCCGGATTTCAATCTGGGGGTGGAGCGTTGGCTGAAGCAGCGCGGAGTGCGCACCGTGCATTACGTCAGTCCGTCGATATGGGCCTGGCGCGAAAAGCGAGCGCAGAAGATCGGCGCCAGCGCGGACCTGGTGCTGTGCCTGTTTCCGATGGAGCCGCCGATCTATGCGCGCCATGGCATCGATGCGCGTTTCGTCGGCCACCCGATGGCCGACGAAATGCCGGTCGAGCCCGACCAGGGCGCCGCGCGCGAATCGCTCGGTTTGCACGCCTACACGCCGGTCCTGGCGGTGTTGCCTGGCAGTCGGCTGGGAGAGATCGGAAGGCTCGGCAAGATTTTCCTGGAGGCGGCGCGAATCGTTTCCCAATCCGTTCCGTATCTGCAGGTCGTGGTGCCTGCGGCCAATTCCGCCTGCGCGGACGCACTGCGGCCGTTGATCTCCGAAGCCGGATTCGCGGCGCCGCCGGTACTTGCCGATGGCCGCGCGCGCGAGGCGATGGTGGCGGCCGACGTGGTGCTGCTGGCCTCCGGCACCGCCACGCTCGAGGCGATGCTGGCCAAGCGCGCGATGGTGGTCGGGTACAAAGTGGCGCCGCTGACCTACCGCATCGTCAAAGCGTTCGGGATGCTGAAAGTGGATCGCTACGCGCTTCCCAACGTGCTGGCCGGCAGCGACGTGGCGCCGGAACTGATGCAGGACGAGTGCACGCCGGAAAATCTGGCTGCGGCGGTGTTGAACCAGTTCCAGCACCCGGAAATCACCGGCGCGCTGCAGCCGCGTTACCGCGAGATACACGAAACGCTGCGCCGGGATGCGTCGGCGCGCGCAGCCGAGGCCATCGCCGGGTTGCTGCCGAAGGACGCCGGGCCATGAACCAGCATCCGCTCGATTTTCCTGCGGCCCCCGGCATCGCCGGCCCGCTGTCCGTCCCCCTGCTCGTCGCCGGCGTGGACGAAGCCGGCCGCGGCCCGCTGGCTGGACCGGTCGCAGTGGCGGCGGTGGTGTTCGACCCCGCGCGTCCGCGCATCAACGGACTGGACGACTCCAAACAGCTGAATGCCGCGCGCCGTGAAGTGCTGTATTCGCGCATCGTCGAACGCGCGCTGGCCTGGCATGTGGTGCTGGTGGAAGTCGAAGAAATCGACCGTCTCAACATCTACCAGGCGACCATGCTGGGCATGCGCCTGGCGGTGGAAGGCGTGGCCCATGTCGCCGGACTTGCGCGCATCGACGGCAACGCATTGCCGAAGGGTCTTCCCTGCCGCGCGGAAACCCTGATCGGGGGAGACCGCTTGGATCGCGCGATCATGGCTGCCTCCATCGTGGCCAAGGTCACCCGCGACCGACTCATGAAGCAGTTGCATGAGCAGCACCCGCAGTACGGATTCGACGTGCACAAAGGTTATTCGACGCCGTCCCATCTGGCCGCACTGGCCCAGCATGGCCCCTGCCCGCACCACCGCCGGAGTTTCGCCCCGGTCCGGCGCGCGCTGGGCGAAGAAACGCCGGCACAGGCCGAAGTTCTGACCTGAGGCATTCCGCGGACCACGCGCGGCGGGCGTTCGGGCCTGTCAAGCCTTGTTCCACTACACCCCTCCCGCTACCCTGCTAGCGGTATGTCCTCGCGCTTCATCCACCTCCACCTGCACACCGAATTCTCGCTCGCGGATTCGACCATCCGCGTGCCCGAAAAACCGGAAGAAGCGCGGCCGGACAAGGCCAAACGGCCCAACCTGCTGAGCCGCGCGGTGGAAATGAGACTGCCCGCGCTGGCGGTGACCGACCGCAACAACCTGTTTGCGCTGGTCAAGTTCTACAAGGCCGCCGAATCGGTGGGCATCAAGCCCATCGCCGGCGCCGACCTGAGCATCGTCGACGGCAAGGAAAGCCCCTGGCAGCTGACGTTGCTATGCCGCGACCATACCGGCTACCTGTCGCTGTCGCGGCTGCTGACGCGCGCCTGGATGGAAGGCCACCACACCGACGGCGTGGCCATCGCGCCGGAATGGCTGCGCGAGGACTGCGAAGGTCTGTTCGCCATCGCCGGCCGCCACAGTTACGCCGGACGGCTGGCCGCAGGCGGGCGCCACGAACTCGCCGAACAGCATCTTGCCGATCTGCAGCGCAGCTTCGGCGAAAACCTGCATCTCGAAATCACGCGTACCCAACGCGAAGGCGAAGACGCGTTCAATGCCTTCGCCCTGCATGCTGCCGCCGCGCGCGGACTTCCGGTCATCGCCAGCAACGATGTGCGTTTCCTGGATCGCGACGGCTACGACGCGCATGAAGCCCGCGTGTGCATTTCCACCGGCCGCGTGCTGGACGATCCCAAGCGTCCGCGCGAATACAGCCCCGAGCAATACCTGAAATCGCCCGATGAGATGGCCGCGTTGTTTGCGGATGTGCCCGATGCGATCGACAACACCTATGCGCTGGCGCAGCGCTGCAATCTGGAACTGACGCTGGGCCAATACGCCCTGCCGGCCTACCCGGTGCCCAGCGACGAAACTCTGGACAGCTGGATCCGCAGTCAGTCGCACGCGGGCCTGGAGGAGCGCCTGCGCAGGAACCCGCTGGCCGACGGACACAGCGCCGACGACTACCGCGCGCGCCTGGACCTGGAAGTCGACGTCATCGTGCGCATGGGATTCCCCGGCTACTTCCTGATCGTGGCCGACTTCATCAACTGGGCCAAGCAGCACGGCATCCCGGTGGGTCCCGGCCGCGGTTCCGGCGCCGGCTCGCTGGTGGCGTGGGCGCTGGGCATCACCGATCTGGATCCGCTGCCCTACGGCTTGCTGTTCGAGCGCTTCCTCAACCCCGAACGCGTGTCGATGCCCGACTTCGACATCGACTTCTGCATGGACCGCCGCGACGAGGTCATCGACTACGTCGCACGCAAATACGGCCGCGACCGGGTCAGCCAGATCATTACCTACGGCACCATGGCGGCCAAGGCCGTGGTGCGAGACACCGGCCGCGTACTGGGCTTCCCCTACGGCCTGGTGGACGGCATCGCCAAGCTCATTCCCAATATCCTGGGTGTGACCTTGAAAGACGCGATGGGCGAAGGCGACAGCAGTATGGTGTCGCAGGAACTGATCGACCGTTATCGCGACGAAGACGACGTGCGCGATCTGATGGACCTGGCGCGGCAACTGGAAGACCTGACCCGCAACGCCGGCAAGCACGCAGGTGGCGTGGTGATTGCGCCTTCGCCGTTGTCGGACTTCTGCCCGCTGTTCGCCGAACACGACGTCGAGGGCCGCGGCAAGTCGCCGGTGACCCAGTTCGACAAGGACGACGTGGAAGCGGTCGGTCTGGTGAAGTTCGACTTCCTGGGCCTGCGCACGCTGACCATCATCGATTGGGCGGTGAAGGCGATCAACGTGCGCCGCCAGTCCCTGGGCGAGGCGCCGATGGACATCTCGGCGCTTCCGCTGGACGACGCGGCCACCTACGAGCGCGTGTTCTCCACCGGCGACACCGGCGCGGTGTTCCAGTTCGAATCGCGCGGCATGCGCGAGTTGCTCAAACGCGCCAAACCCGACCGCTTCGAAGACCTCATTGCCCTGGTCTCGCTGTACCGTCCGGGCCCGATGGATCTGATTCCTTCCTTCATCGAACGCAAGCATGGGCGCGAGCCCGTGGAGTATCCGGATACACGCGTGGAGCCGGTGCTGCGCGACACCTACGGCATCATGGTGTATCAGGAGCAGGTCATGCAGATGGCGCAGATCGTCGGCGGTTACTCGCTGGGCGGCGCCGATCTGCTGCGCCGCGCGATGGGCAAGAAGAACCCGGCGGAAATGGCCAAGCACCGCGAGATCTTCCGCGAAGGCGCCGGCAACAACGACATCGACGCGCGCAAGGCCGATTCCATCTTCGACCTGATGGAGAAGTTCGCCGGCTACGGCTTCAACAAGTCGCACGCCGCCGCCTACGCGCTGGTGTCCTACCAGACCGCGTGGCTGAAGACGCACTACCCGGCCGAGTTCATGGCTGCGGTGCTGTCTTCGGACATGGACAACACCGACAAGGTGGTGGGGTTCCTGGATGAATGCCGCACGCTGAAACTCGAGGTGCTGCCGCCGGAAGTCGGCTCGTCGGAGTACATGTTCGTAGCCACCGACACGCGCACCGTGCGCTACGGGCTGGGTGCGATCAAGGGCGTGGGGCGGGGCGCTTGCGAAGCCATTTCGGCCGAACGCGCCAGCAGCGGCGCTTTCCACGATCTGCTGGATTTCTGCAAGCGCGTGGATTCGTCCAAACTCAATCGCCGCGCGCTGGAAGCTCTTGTCAACGCGGGCGCACTGGACGCGCTGGGCAAGAATCGCGCTTCGCTGATGCTGCAACTTCCGGAAGTGGTGAAAGCCACCGATCAGTTGGCGAGGGAACGCGACGCCGGCCAGGTCTCCCTGTTCGGCGGCGGCGACGCGGCGCCTGCGCTCGAAGTGCTGCTGACCGAAGTGGACGAATGGCCGCTGTCGCAGAAACTGACGGGCGAACGCGAGACCCTGGGCCACTACCTGAGCGGACATCCGCTGGATCCCTACCGCGACGATCTGCGCTCGTTGGTCGGCACCGACCTGGGCGAGCTGGACAAGTTGTGGAGCGGCGCGCCGCAGGCCGAGAAGAAAGGCTGGCGTCCGGAAGTGGGTGTGGTCATCGCCGGGCAAGTGGTCGCCTTGCGCCGCAAGGGCGACAGCCAGGTATTCGTGCAGTTGGAGGACGGCCGCGGCCGCATCGAATGCAGCGTGTTCGCCGAGGCTTACACGCAGCTGGCCCCACTGCTGACCCGCGACCGCATCCTGATCGTTCAGGGCGGCTTGCGCGAGGACGAGTTCAGCGGCGGCTTCAGCCTGCGCGTGCGCCAGTGCTGGGACTACGCGCAGCTCTGCTCCAGCCATGCCCAGCGTCTGTCGCTGCGGCTGGACATGCGCGTGCCGGGGCTGTGGGACCGCATCGACGCCCTGCTGGCCAAACACCGTCCGGGAGCGACCCCCCTGCGCCTGGACCTGTTGCTGAAGTCCGGCGAACGCGGCGTGGCGGGCGTGCTGGATTTGAACGGGCCCAAGTCGGTGCGCGTGGATACGGAGCTGCTGGACGCGCTGAGGGCGCATCCGGGGGTGCGGACAGTGAAGGTGGCTATCTCGAGGCCTTGGGCGAATTGAGGTGTTCCTTCTCCCACCGGGAGAAGGTGCCCGGAGGGCGGATGAGGGAGTGGATTCTCAGATCGCAGGACAACTTTGGCGCGGATGGCTCCTTCCCTCATACCCCAAGGGTACTTCCTGCGGGGCGTCCGTCGCTTCGCGCCACCTTCTCCCGATGGTAGAAGGAAAAGCACTGGCGCCCTACCCACCCGTACGGGCTCCCGACCCCGCTTCGGCTAAACTCCCCTCCTTTCCGGTCCGCAGTCCATAAATGAACCCGAATTACCTGGATTTCGAACAGCCCATCGCCGACCTGGAATCCAAGATCCAGGACTTGCGCAGCGCCAGCACCGGCCCGGCGGTCAATATCGACGCCGAAGTGCATGCGCTGCAGGACAAACTCCGCGTCCGTACCGCGCAGATCTTCCGCGACCTCACCCCGTGGCAGGTCTCGCAGCTGGCCCGGCACCCCGCGCGGCCGTACACGCTGGACTACATCCGCGTGTTCTGCGATGAGTTCCAGGAGCTGGCCGGCGACCGCGCTTATGCCGACGACGCCGCCATCGTCGGCGGCCTGGGCCGTATCGACGGACGCAGCGTGGTCATCATCGGTCATCAGAAAGGCCGCGACACCAAGAGCAAGATCGCGCGCAACTTCGGCATGCCGCGCCCCGAGGGCTACCGCAAGGCGCTGCGTCTGATGAAACTGGCAGAGCGCTTCAAGCTGCCGCTGCTGACCTTCATCGACACCCCCGGCGCCTACCCCGGCGTGGGTGCGGAAGAACGCGGCCAGTCCGAAGCCATCGCCCGCAACCTGATGGAAATGGCCGAATTGAAAGTGCCTATCGTGTGCACGGTGATCGGTGAAGGCGGCTCGGGCGGCGCGCTGGCGATCGGCGTCGGCGATCGCACACTGATGCTGGAATACGGCACCTACTCGGTGATTTCTCCGGAAGGCTGCGCGTCGATCCTGTGGAAGTCGGCCGACAAGGCCAAGGACGCCGCCGAACAACTCGGCATCACCGCCAAGCGCCTGCTCTCGCTGGGCCTGGTGGACAAAGTGGTGCGCGAACCCATCGGCGGCGCGCACCGCAATCCGCGGCAGATGGCCACGCGCCTGAAAGCCGTGCTGCTCAACGAGTTGGATGCGTTGGAGCAATTGCCGATGGATGAGTTGCTGAAGCAGCGCTACCAGCGGCTGCGCGGCTACGGAGCGTACGAAGCCGCATAACGTTTCTCGGCTCCTGTAGGAGCGACGCAAGTCGCGAAGCCCGTAACCATTCAATTCTCCATGGCTTCGCGACTCGCGTCGCTCCTACAAATCTTCATCGCGCACGACGTCGGCCTTCATGAACCCACTCTTCATCCTCTCCATCGCCCTTCAGATCGCGTGCTGCGTCCACGTCGTCCGCACCGGCCGGCCGTTGTACTGGATCTTTATTCTGCTGGTGTTCCCGTTTCTTGGAATGCTGATCTATTTCATCGCCGAGATATTGCCCGGCATGCGCAACGATCCGAGCGCGCGGCGCGTGGTGCGAAAGGTCGCCGCGAAGATCGATCCCGAACGCGAAAAACGCCACGCCAGCCGCCAGTTCGGACTTTCCGACACGCAGATGAACCGGCGCCGTCTGGCGGAGGAAAGCCTGGCGAGCGGCGACTTCCAGCAGGCGGCCGAGCTTTACAAGGGTGCGCTCAAGGGTCTTTACGAAACCGACCCGGAAACGATGACGGGGTTGGCGAAGGCGCAGTTCGGCCTGGGCCAGCCGCAACAGGCGCGGCAGACGCTGGATGCGCTGATCGCGGCCAATCCCGACTACCGGTCCAAGGATGGGCATCTGCTCTACGCGCGCACGGTCGAAGCCAGCGGCGATGTACCGGCCGCGCTGCACGAATACGAGAATGTAGTGCAGGGATATCCCGGGGAAGAAGCGCGGGCGCGCTACGGCTCGTTGCTGGTACGCCATGGCGACACGGTCAAGGCCAAGGAAATATTCAACGAAATACTGACCCGCTCGGCCGCATCGCCCAAGTACTACCAGCGCGAACAACGCGAGTGGATCGATGTCGCCCGGCGCGAGTTGGCCGCCTTGCGTTCGTAGGAGCGACGTGAGTCGCGAAACCGAGGCACGGTGAAAGAGTGTCTATTCGCGACTTGCATCGCTCCTACGACGGGACGCTTCGCTTCGTAAAGGCGACTTGAGTCGCGAAACGGTTGCTTCACCAGGCACGTTGATATTGCAGCGGCACTTCGATTTCCACCCCAAGCGCCTTGGCGGCGCGGCGGGGCCAGTAGGGATCTCGCAGTTCCTCGCGCGCCAGCAAGACCACGTCGGCTTGGCCACCCGCGACGATGGCTTCGGCCTGCTGCGGTTCGGTGATCAGCCCCACCGCGCCGGTGGCGATGCCGGCTTCGCTGCGCACGCGCGTAGCGAAATCCACCTGGTAGCCCGGACCGACGGGAATCTTCACTCCCGGCACCAATCCGCCGCTGGATACGTCCACCAGATCCACGCCCAGTCCGGATAATCCGCGAGACAATTCGATGCTTTGTTCGATGTCCCAGCCACCCTCGGCCCAGTCGGTAGCGGAGATGCGCACCCACAGCGGATATTTTTCCGGCCATACCTCGCGCAATGCAATGAGGACTTCGCGAGCCAGTCGCACACGGTTTTCGAAGCTTCCGCCCCAGCGGTCGTTGCGCCGATTGGATAGCGGAGAAAGGAACTGGTGCAGCAGGTATCCATGCGCCGCGTGCAGTTCTATCAACTGGAAACCGGCGTCCAGGGCACGCACCGCCGCTGCACGAAAGTCGGCGACCACCTTCGAGATTCCCGTTTCGTCCAACGCCTGCGGAAACGGATAGTCGTCGCTGAAAGCCAAGGCCGAAGGCGCCACCGGTTGCCAGCCACCGTCCGCGATCGCTACTGCCTTGCCGCCTTTCCATGGCTCGGCCGTGCTGGCCTTGCGCCCGGCATGCGCGAGCTGCGTGCCGGCAATCGCGCCCTGCCCGCGAATGAAAGCCGCGATCCGCGACCAGGCCTGCGCCTGGGTATCGTTCCAGAAGCCCGCATCGACGGGCGAAATACGGCCCTCGGCGGAAACCGCGGCGGCTTCGGTGATGACCGCCGAAGCGCCGCCGACCGCGCGGCTGCCCAGATGGGCCAGATGCCACTCGCCGGGGACCCCATCGGGCAGCGAGTACTGGCACATCGGCGAAACCACGACACGGTTGCGCAGCGTCAGCGAACGCTGACGGAAAGGTTCGAACAACGTCATGAAAATCGCCTGGGGAACGGCCCTGCAATGTAACCGGGCGCATCGTGCCGCGATGGCACCGGCCATGGATCGCTGCATGTCACTGGCGCAACCGCTAGCATGCGCACATGACCGCCGCCGACCCTACCGCCACTTTGCACGGCGTCCTGCGCAGTACGAGCGCCGCTCCGCTGCTGGTGGGCTTAAGCGGCGGGCTGGACTCCACGGTACTGCTGCATGCGCTGGCGCAGGATCCGCAGACGCGTGCGCAAGGCCTGCGTGCCGTGCACGTCCATCATGGCCTGCATTCGTCGGCCGGCAAGTGGGCGAGCCACTGCGCCGAATTCTGCGATGCGCTTGAGGTACCGCTGATCGTGGTCGAAGTCATAGTCGAGCGCGATGGTGGCGAAGGACTGGAAGCGGCGGCACGCAAGGCCCGCTATGCCGCGTTCGAAAACCTGCTGGAGCCGGACGGGATCCTGATCACCGCCCATCATCGCGACGACCAGGCGGAAACCTTCCTGCTGCGCGCGCTACGCGGATCCGGGCCGGATGGATTGGCGGCGATGCGGCCATGGCGGAAATTCGCTGCGGGAAAACACTGGCGCCCCCTGCTGGACACCCCACGAAGCGAACTGCTCGCTTACGCGAACCAGCACGGCCTGGCCTGGCTGGAAGATCCCAGCAACGAAGACCTGCGCCACGACCGCAATTTCCTGCGTCAGCGCGTGCTGCCGCTGCTGCGCGAACGCTGGCCGCAGGTCGATGCCGCCTTCACCCGCAGCGCGGTGCTGAGTGCCGATGCCGTCGAACTGCTGGAGCGGGAGGACGCCTTGGCGCTGGCGATGGCCCGCACGGCTGATCCGCGCGCGCTTTCGGTAACGGCGCTGCTGGAACTGCCGGCGACGCGGCGCGCGCGCGCGTTGCGCCGTTGGATCGATGAACTCGGTCTCCCGCCGCTGCCTGGCGAAGGCGTTGAGCAGATCGAGACCGACTTGCTTCCTGCACGCGCCGATGCCCAGGCACGCTTCGAATGGCGCGACGGGGTAATCGAACGCTGGCGCGACCTGCTGCATGCGCAACGGCGGCGCGAACCGTTGCCGGTCGAGTGGAACGCGGAATGGAACGGACAGGAGCCGCTGCCGCTGCCGGGCGGAGATCTGCTGCGACTGGAGGGCGTGGCCGCATTTCCTTCGCCCTTGCGCGTGTTCGCACGCCAGGGCGGAGAGCGCATCGCCCTGCCCGGCCGTGCGAATTCGCATACGCTCAAGAACCTGCTGCAGGAACTCGGCGTGCCGCCCTGGGAACGGGAGGCTCTGCCCTTGCTGTCCAATGAGTCAGGCGAGCTGGTGGCGATCGCGGACCTGGCTTATTCCGCCGGTTTCGATACATGGCTGCGCGAGGCGGGCGCGCGCCTGCACTGGGCGCGCCAACCATGAACGACCTGCATTGACCTATTCCCCCCGCATCCCCAAACTTCCCCCATGCCACGCAAACCCGCCACCGAAGCCCCCGCAGCCTCCCCCGTCGCCCATTTCGAGCAGTCGCTGGACGAGCTGGAACTGCTGGTCGAGAAAATGGAACAGGGCGAGATGAGCCTGGAAGAGTCGCTGGCCGCGTACGAGCGCGGCGTGAGCCTGTACCGGCGTTGCCAGGCCGCATTGGAACAGGCCGAGCTGCGTGTGCGCCTGCTCAGCGATCCGGAGCAACCCGACGCGGCCGAACCCTTTGCGCCGCTGCCCGATGGAAACTGAAGCCCCGTTCCTGCGCTGGGCCCAACGCGTCGAAACCGCTCTAGGCCAAGCCCTGCCCTCGGCCTCGATTCCTCCGCAACGCCTGCACGCAGCCATGCGCCACGCGGTGCTGGGGGGCGGTAAGCGCATACGGCCCTTGCTGGTCTATGCGACAGGCGCGGTGTTCGGCACCGACGAGCGCTGGCTGGACGCGCCCGCGGCGGCGGTGGAGTTGATCCACGCCTATTCGCTGGTGCACGACGACCTGCCGGCGATGGACGACGACGCCTTGCGCCGCGGCCGGCCCACCGTGCATGTCGCCTTCGACGAAGCCACTGCGATACTGGCCGGCGATGCGTTGCAGTCCCTGGCTTTCGAAATACTGGCCGAAGCGCCGGTCGCCTCCGAACTGCGCGTGTCCTGGCTGCGCGCCTTGAGTGTTGCCGCCGGCGCGGGCGGCATGTGCGGCGGGCAGGCGCTGGATATCGGCGCCACCGGCCAGGTGCAGACGCTTGTCGACCTGGAACGCATGCACCGCCTCAAGACCGGTGCGCTGATCCGGGCCTCGGTGCGCATGGGGGCGATGGGCGGCAGCATCGATGAAGGCACGCTCAAGTTGCTGGATACCTTCGCCGACGCGCTGGGCCTGGCCTTCCAGGTGCGCGACGACATCCTGGACGTGGAATCGAGTTCGGAGCGGCTGGGCAAAACTATCGGCAAGGACGCAGCGCAGGCCAAATCCACCTATCCCGCCCTGTTGGGCATGGACGGCGCGAAAGCCAAGCTGGTCGAGCTGGACAGGGTCATGCACGATGCGCTGTCGCCTTTCCGCGAACATGCCACCGCGCTGTGGGCGCTGGGCAAGCTGGCCATCCATCGCACGCATTAACGCTTTCTTGTAGGAGCGGGCCCTGCCCGCGACGAAGCCTTACCGGTAACGCCTGGTCGCGGGCAGAGCCCGCTCCTACAAAATCAGTCTTTCAATCGCTCGCACGTTGCGGCTATCGGGAAACACCTGCGTCTCCAGCGCCGATTCGGACACGCGAAGATGCGCTGTCAGCACACCCTTGAGTAGCGCACGCGTGTCGCTGGTAGCGCGCAGATCGCGTCCTTCGTTCAAAGCGCCTTGCGCCAACCCCGGCCAATCACCGGCGATGCGTCCGCCATTCACCGCGCCGCCGGCGAGCAACGCAACGCCGCCGGTGCCGTGATCAGTGCCGCCTGTGCCGTTAACGGCCGCGGTGCGGCCGAATTCGCTGACCACAACCACCACTGTCCTGTTCCAGAGCGGCACCATGCCGTCGTGGAAGGTACGCAGCCCCGCATCCAGTTCCTTGAGCTTGCGCGTCAGCACAGCGGCCTGATTGCTATGCGTGTCCCAGCCGGAATCCTCGACGAAGGCGATGCGCGGCCCGCCCGTTTTGGCCATGAAACCGGCAGCCGAAGCCATCGCCTGCGGCAGACGCCCGCCTTTGCCACCGCTCATCTCCATGTCCTGGCTATCGACTGCGCGCGCGAAGGAAGCCGCCAACTTCGGATCGGCCGCGTATAGCGTCTGCAGTCGCTGCAGCAGGACCGGATTGACCTCCTCGGGCAAAGGCGGCGACCAGGTGGTCGCATCGCCCGGACCGCGCATGATCAACGGCATCACCGTGGTGAGCGACAAGGCTTCGGTACCGGCCATGGCCGAGACGCAGCGATTGAGCCAACCGGTCGGGATGCCGCCCGCCCGCGCCGTACCGTTTTCCAGGCAGTCCTGGGCTTCGAAATGGGAGCGCTGACGATACGGCGGAGCGATCGCGATCACCGGCAACAACTGCTTGCGGCCGTAGAGTTCGTGGGCGAAGAAAAGCGACGGGTGCAACGCGAAATCCGTATCCAATGCCCGCGCATCGGCAGGAGCCAGATTGCCGCGCAGACGGGTGTAGGCAGGGTCGTTGCGTGGCGCCACCACGTGCAGCCCATCCACGCCGCCGCGCAACAACACGACCAACATGCGGGTGTCGTTCGCGGCCGCCATGCCCAGACTCGGCCATAGGGTCAAGCTGGTCAATGCGCCCGCGGCGCCGATGAAACCACGTCGGGTCAGGCCCATTTCAAGTCCTCCACTGAAAAGCGGGGCTGGCGATCAACAACGCCAGTCCATCGCGCGGCGATTCGGCGCGCCGCAATGCGGTCATGGTTTCGCCATCCAGATTGCCGGCGAATATTTCCTGCGACACCCTCAACGGATCGGCGCGTTCGGCAGGCGCCGCGTCGGCGATGCTGCTGGCGGCCTGCACGCGTTTCCACAACGCGTCCGGTCCGCTCCACTGCGCGGTGTCGTCGGCGAACCCCGCCGGCGATCGCGGCGTGAACGGGGGCTGCCCCATGCGCGTGAGCAATCCAATCGACATGCGCGGATTGTCCGTTGGCGGCATATCCAGCGCGCGCAGCGCCGATACCAGGAAATCATCGGGCGTTTTGAACTTGCGTGCTGTCGGCGACCAGGCTTCCGGGCTTTCTATCAAGGCGCGATACACGGTGGGCAAATCGCCCTCGCTGCGCCGCCACGCGCCGGCCATGCGCTCCACCAGCGCAGCGGGTGGATCGTCGCTGACGAAGTGCCGCGCCAGTTTGTACGCCAGGTGACGCGCGGTAGCCGGATGCAGCGACAGATCGGACAGAATGGCTCGGCCCTGCGTCTCCCCGCTTTCCGGATAGCGCTGGCCCAACAGCTCACGCGTGCCTCCCTCATGCGCCACGGCGCGGAAGACGAAAGAAGAACGCGGCGTACCGCGCTTCCAGTCCTGCGCCAGGGGCACGCCCCATCCGGTGATCGCGCGCGCCAGTTCGGTGACATCGCCCTGGGTGTAGCCGCCGTCCACGCCCAGGGTATGCAGTTCCAGTATTTCCCGCGCCAGATTCTCATTCAGCCCCAGCTCGCGTTTTGGTTTGTCCGCGCGCTTAGCCGCACGTTTCCGCATGCGTTCGGCATACACGGAATCGGCGCCGACCGAACGCACGTTGTCCAGATAGCGCAGCATGCCCGGATGCGTTTCCACCGCCAGCAGCAGATCGGAAAAGCTTCCCAGCACGTTGGGACGGATCGCTTCGCGCTCCATCGGCGCGGCATACAGCGCAGCCTGGCGCTTGTCCACGGAAATGGCGAAATGATTGGACCAGAAACGCACCAGTCGTTCGACGAAACTGTTTTCGCTGGCGACGGCGACCTGGTAGCGGCGCCCGAGCTCCTGCATCAGAGACTGCCGGTAGAGTTGGCCGATCTTCATCTGCTTGGCCTGGGAATTTTCGCCCGAACGTTTGCTTTGGCGGCGCTGCTCCAGGTATTCGGTTTCGCGGCGCAGGTAATCCAGGCTGGAGGGCAAGCCCGAAAAAGCGGACTGCGACGCGTCGCCACGCAACTGCGCATTCAGCCAGACGCGGGCATCGCCGATGCCTGAGAGCTCTCCTGGCCTGGCACCCAGGCCGAAGCGGTTGACTGCGCTGACGGCTTCCGTTGAAGGCATGTGCTGACTCCACGACACGATGGACAACAGGGCTAACGCCCCACAGCACATTACGTTGACGAAGAAAGCCTTTCTGCGGCGTCGAGCCGCCGGAATCGCGCGCAGCTGCACGAATCGCCGTACGGAAACGACAAAGGCCCGGACTAGCCGGGCCTTCGTGCAGGAATCGATGCCTGGTTACTTGATCAGGCGCAATGCGAACGGGTAGCGATAAGCTTCACCGCTGTTGGCCTTCATCGCACCCAATATGGTGAAGATCAGCCATGCCAGACCGACGAGCGGCAACAAGACGAATCCGATAAGCACCAAAGTCAACAAGCCGCAAATGATCGCTGCAATGGCGACCGTAATATTGAAATTGAGCGCTTCTTTGCCCTGATCGGCAGCAAAAGGAAGAGTGTCCTTCTTGACCTGCCATACGATCAGCGGACCAAGCACATTACCGAAAGGAATGATCAGACCTGCAAGCGACGATAAATGCGCAAACAGGCCCCATTGTTTCTCTTCAGCTGACGGCACACCCGACGGCGGTGGCGGTGCGGCGGTCACGTTATCGAATTCACTCATTGCGTATTCCCCTTGCGTAAGTGTTGTGGGTGGCGATCGGTAGGCTAGCCGGTGCGACACTACGGGCGCAGGCCGCCTGTGTCTAGGATAACGTCAATCGCCACCGGCAACGGCCAAGCGCTCGACCGCGCCGCGAACAACCCGACACGCCGACCATGGCAGCGCGCCGCGACCGCTCCCGGAGGAAGAATTGCGGGCTTTCTAGTCCCCGCCTGCGACGGTCATGCTACCCACCAGGATCGAGCCGCAGCTGATGTGCGACCTGGGATCTACATCGTGGCCCACCGCCTCTATGCCGGAGAACACATCCTTCAAGTTGCCGGCGATGGTGACCCCATCCACCGGATAAGCGATGGCGCCGTTCTCCACCCAGAATCCGGCCGCGCCTCGCGAGTAATCGCCTGTGACCGGGTTCACACCCTGCCCCATCAGTTCGGTGACCAGCAGTCCGTTGGACAGGCCACCCACCATTTCCTCGAAACCGCCCGCATTCGCGGCGACCTTGAGGTTATGCACGCCACCGGCATTGGCCGTGGTCTGCAGGCCCAACTTGCGGGCCGAATAACTTCCCAGCACATAACGCTGCAGTACGCCATCGCTCACCAGCGGCGCTTGGCGGGTCGCTACGCCTTCGGCATCGAAGGCCGCCGAGCGCAGGCCGCCGCGCAGCAGCGGCAACTCCTCGATGGCGAACCAGTCCGGAAAAATCCGCTTGCCGGCATGGTCCAGCAAGAAACTGGCGCGCCGGTACAAGGCGCCGCCGGAAACCGCACCCAGCAGATGTCCGATCAGCGAACGCGCGACTTCGGCCGCAAACAGCACCGGATACTGGCCGGTGGCCACCGATCGTGGCGACAGGCGCGCCAGCGTGCGCTCGGCCGCATGGCGGCCGATGGCCACAGGCGCTTCCAGGCCTTCGCGCGACAGGGCGCTGCTGTACCAGCCGTCGCGCTGCATGTCATCGCCTTGACCTGCGATCAACGCGCAGCCGATGGAGTGCTGGGTACTGCGATCGTGTCCGAAGAATCCGTGCGAATTGGCGTAGACGGAAATGCTTTCGCCGCTGCCCACGGAGGTTCCATCCGAATTGGCGATGCGCGAATCGAACCCGCGTCCGGCCGACTCGCAGGCCAGGGCCAGATCGATGGCGTGGTCGGCCTCCAGCGCCCAGGGATGCCAGGCGTCCAGATCCGGAAATTCGGTGGCCATCAGCGCCGCGTCGGCCAGGCCGGCGGCTTCATCGTGCTCGGTGTAGCGCGCTATGGCACAGGCCTGCGCCACCGTGGCATCCAGGCTTTCCTCGCGCAGGTCGGCGGTGCTGGCACTGCCCTTGCGCTGGCCGAAGTACACGGTGACGCCGATGCTGCGGTCACGGGTGGACTCCACGGTTTCCACCGCACCCATGCGCACATTGACGTTCAGGCCCCGGTCTTCGCTGCAGCTGACCTCGGCCTGGCTGGCGCCCGAAGCGCGGGCGCGGTCCAGCAGGCGCCGGGAGAGGCTCTCCAGCGCGTCCAGTCGCTGCAGGCTGTCGTCGGCTGAAAAATCGGCGATCGCGTTCAATGGCTTATCCTGTATCGAAGTTTTGGAGAACGAACATGCGTGGAACCGACCCGGAGACCGGCGAATTCCTGGGCCCCAGCCGCAGCGAACAAAGGCGCGAAGCGCTGGACATCCGCAGCCTGGGGGAAAAACTCGTCGCGCTTGCGCCGGCGCACCTGGCCAAGCTGCCGATTCCCGAGGAACTGCTGGAACATATCCACGAAACCCAGCGGATCACCTCGCACATCGCGCACAAGCGGCAGCTGCAGTTCCTGGCCAAGCAGATGCGGCGGGAAAGCGACGAGACTCTGGATGCGATCCGCGATGCGATGGAAGTAGGCGGCGACGCCAAGCGGCGCGAGACGGCGATCCTTCACACGGTGGAAACCTGGCGTTCGCGCCTGCTGGAAGACGGCGACGCTGCGCTGGCCGGCCTGTTGTCCGAATTTCCGACGGCCGATCGTCAGCACCTGCGCCAGCTGGTCCGCAACGCGGGCGAAGAGCGGAAGAAAAACAAGCCGCCGCATGCGTACCGCGAATTGTTCCGCGAGTTGCGCGAGCTGCTTGTAGAGAACGACGATAGCGCGGACGAAGACGAGCTTTAGCCCCTCTCCCGTCGGGAGAGGGGTTGGGGTGAGGGTACGGCGCAGACGCGGTAGCGCGGACCGCGATTTCCGGACATCGTTCCCCATGACGCTCGTTGTTGGGCTCCCAGATACCGACGAAATGTCCCTTCGCCGCACCCTCATCCGTCGCTGCGCGCCACCCCGTATCAAGTACGGGGCAGGCTCTTCTCCCGAAGGGAGAAGGGAAAGGCAAGACAATTTCAAGCCCGCGTCCCACCCACAGTAATGCCTTCGATCAACAACGAAGGCTGCCCCACACCCACCGGCACGCTCTGCCCGTCCTTGCCACACACGCCCACGCCGGCATCCAGCGCAAGGTCGTGACCGATCATCTTCACCTTCTGCATGGTTTCCGGGCCGTTGCCGATCAGAGTCGCGCCCTTGACCGGCGCGGTGACCTTTCCGTCTTCGATCAGATACGCCTCGGTAGCCGAGAACACGTACTTGCCGCTGGTGATGTCGACCTGGCCGCCGCCGAAATTCACCGCGTACAAACCCTTCTTCACCGAACGGATCATGTCCTGCGGATCGTGCTGTCCCGCCAGCATGTAGGTGTTGGTCATGCGCGGCATCGGCAGGTGCGCGAAGGATTCGCGACGGCCGTTGCCGGTGGGCGCAACGCCCATCAAACGCGCATTGAGCGTGTCCTGCATGTAGCCGACCAGCACGCCGTCATCGATGAGCGTGGTGCAATTGGTCTGCGTGCCCTCGTCATCGACATTCAGCGAACCGCGGCGACCGGGCAAGGTGCCATCGTCGACGATGGTGACGCCCGGCGAGGCGACGCGCTGGCCCATGCGGCCCGCATAGGTCGACGTACCCTTGCGGTTGAAGTCGCCCTCCAATCCGTGACCCACGGCTTCATGCAGCAACACGCCCGGCCAGCCGGAACCCAGCACCACCGGCATCATCCCGGCGGGCGCGTCCACGGCTTCCAGATTCACCAGCGCCTGTCGCAACGCTTCGCGGGCGAACTGCTCCGGTTTGCCGCCGCCGAACAACTCCGCGTACGAATAGCGCCCGCCAAAACCGGCATAGCCGGATTCACGCCGGCCGTTCTGTTCCACGATCACCTGGATATTCATGCGCACCAGCGGACGCACGTCGGCGGCCAGCACGCCGTCGCTACGCGCCACCAGCACCGTGTCGACGCCGCCCGCCAGGCTCACGGTGACCTGTTGTACGCGCGGGTCGGCGGCGCGCAGCAGTTTGTCGACTACGCGCAAAGCTTCCACCTTGGCGTCGTTGTCGAGCGCGTCGATGGGATCGTCGCTGGAGTACAGCGCACGGCCGCTGCCGCGCACCAGCGCATGCGGCGAATGCGAACTGCCGTCGCGAGCGATGGCGCGCGCCGAACCGGCCGCACTCAACAGCGCCTGCGGATTGATGTCGTCGGAATAGGCGAAACCTGTCTTCTCGCCGGAGATCGCACGCACGCCCACGCCCTGGTCGATGGAATGCGCACCGTCTTTGACGATGCCGTCCTCCACCGTCCAGCTTTCGCGCCGGGAATGCTGGAAATACAGATCGCCGAAATCGATGCCGGGGCCCAGCAAGGTGCCGAAGGCGCGATGCAGGCCGTTCTGGTCGAGGCCGGCGGGGAGGAGGAGGCGGGTTTCGGCGAGAGCCAGCGAGGAATTGGTCATAGAAGCTCAGTTTGGGGCAGGAATTAGTAAAGACAAGCAGCCTTTCCCTTCTCCCGCCGGGAGAAGGTGGCGCGAAGCGACGGATGAGGGAGGGAGAATTCCAACCTACGGAACCTGTCCTTCGATCTGACAATCCATTCCCTCATCCGCCCTTCGGGCACCTTCTCCCAGTGGGAGAAGGGAAAATCGCATCAAGGCGCTCCAGCTGCGTTAGCCGTTCCGGCCGCCTCGGCCCGCGACTGCTCGCGCCCGACGACCTCCACCTTGGGGTCCTTCCAAGGCCCGGTCACGCGATAGGTCTTGGCGCCGATCTCGCCCAATGGTTTCTTCAATACCGCATTGGCGGCCGCGCCAATCGCCGCGCCCAGCGGACCGCCCGCCACCGCACCCACCACCGTCAACAGATTGCCGGACTTGGGCAGCACTTCGATGGTCTGGTCGAAACGTTGCGCGCGCAGATCGGTGCTGCCGCGGATGTTGATCTGCGCGGCCGGGCCATCCATCACCATGTCCTCGCTGCGCGCGACGCCGGCGCCGAAACGCACGTTGCCGTCGATGCGGTTGAACGCGAAGCCCTTGGAAAAGAAATCGCGGAAGTCCAGCATCATCCGTCGCGGCAACTGGGTCAGGCTGAGCAGGCCCAGCACCCGTCCGGCGCCGGGTTCCACTTCGAGCAACTGGCCGTTGCGCGCGGCAATGCGCAGGTTGCCCTGCATCGTGGACAACGAGAACGCAGCCGGACTGCCCGACCAGTTCGCATCGAATTTCACCTTGCCGGAACCGCCGCCCACGCGGCCCTTGATTCCCAGATCGTCCAGCAGATCGCCCAGGTCCTGGCTGTCGATATCGGCGGTCAGCTGCGTGCGCGCAGCAGCGCCGCGTCCCAGCCAGTCGCCCTGGATGTCGATCTTCTGCTTGGGCGATCGCAACGCCAGCTGCTGCACGCGCATACCGGCAGCGGTTTGCTGCGTGCGCAGTTGCGCGCTGCCCAGGCGGGCATCGCCGAAGCGCAAGTCGTCGATATCCAGATGCTGCGAGGGAATGACGGCCGGATCGAAAGGATCGCTGACGTCGGCAGCGGCTGCATTGGCGGCACCGGGGTTACCAGGCGTCGCCGAGCGCCAATACAGACGCGCGAACTTGCCGGTGATGGTTGCGCCTTTCGCGTCGGGCACCAGTACCGACCCGGCCAGCGCCGGACCTGCCAGCGTCACTGCCAGCGCATTGCCCGAAGGCACGGCTTGCAGACGCGTGTCCGGAAACGCCGAACCCAGCAGCAGCAAGCGATCGGCGGTGATGTCTATGCGACGCAGGGGCAGGCCGTTGCCGTTGCCGTTGCCGCTACCGCTCTTGTTGGCGAGCGCGATCCATTCGATCGCATCCAGCACAGCCGTCCGGCCACTGGCGACCAGGCCGGAGGCAGGAGCCACCTCGGTCACTACGCTGGAGCCCAGCACCACGCGCACGCCGCTCTGCCGGCCATCGCCGCCGCGCGCGCGCAAGGCCAGCAGTTTTCCGAAGGCGACATCGATATTGCCCGCGCCCATCGGCATCGAGGTCTGCACGGTGGTTGGCAGCGCCATGAAAGCCGGTTTGTCCAGCGGCGCGGGCAGCTTGAGCGTGGTGCCCACCAGATCCGAACGCAGGCTCAACCTGCTGGGCGTGTTGGGTGCTCCGCCTTTCGGCACGGTTACTCCAACCGTCCATTGCGAATGCCCTTCCACATAAGGCTTGAGCCAGACGATTTCGGGTACGCGATCCAGCAGCTCCGATGCCGACAGATTCGCCGACAGCTCGGCCTCGAAAGCATGCTGCCTGTCGCGGACGCCGCCGCCGGCGCGCAGGGAAAGCTGGCCGGGCTGGGCAACGCCAGATTGCACTTTCCGGCTGACCGCCAGCTTTTCGGCGGTGAAGCCTTCATCATCGAAATCGGCCTTGCCGCGCACATTCTCGAAGTCCAGGTTCCAACGTTTGTCGGACAGGCGCGCGTCGGACAGTTCGACTGTGCCGCGGGTTTTCCTTGCCGTGCTGCTCTGCGCATGCAGGGGCAGCAGCATTTCGTAAGTGGCACGCGCCGGACCGCTGGCGGTCAGGCTGGTCAGGGTGTCGCCGTATTTCTTCTGCAGCGGCGACTGCCGCAGCATCGCCAGCATCTGCGCCGCGTCGGAACCACCGCGCGCGCTGATCGAAAGCTCAGCCTTGGAGAACTCGGGAATGCCGGCCTTGAATTGGTCTATGCGCACGCCGGCCAGTGCACCCTGCCCCTCGATGGAAAAGCCATTGCCGATGAAGGCGATGTCTGCGCTCACCTGATCCATCGCCGGCCAGTCGGGCTGGAACTTGAACTGCCCGCCCTCGATCCGCGCCACCGCTTCGAAACGTCCGTTGTTGCGGGTGAACGGCCAGTCGTCGAGATCGCCGGAGACGATCGCGCGTCCGTTGCGCACCTTGCCGCCAACCAGCGCGCGATTGAGCCAGTCCACCGCGGCCTTGGACATCTTGTCGTGTATCCAGAATCCCTTCGCGGCGAATACCGGGGTTTCGTCGATATCGGCGGCGATGTCGATCCATGGCCGCGTGCCGTCGCCTTGGAACCACAATCCGCCGCGCGCCTGGACGCCGAAATCCTTGCCCCGGATCCGCAACGACGAAGTGCCCACCCGCCAGCCCGCGCCCTCGCGCCAACCTGCCAGGGAACCCTCCAGCCTTGCTTCATGGACCACGCCGAAACCGGTGGGCCAGTCGAAACGAAAAGCGGTCTTGGGGTCCAGCTTCAACGCAAAGCCCTGTTCGTCGCCGACGAATTCGCCCGCCAACCCATTGAGGCCGGGCGAATGGCCTATCGCATGGAAGCTGATGCCCTCCAGCCGTCCTTGCGCGCGCATGCCCGCCGTACGGCTTCCGATCAGGGTCACCCGGGCCAGACGGGCGCCGGGTTTGGCCTGCGACAGCCATCGGCGCAGTCCGGGATCGACGCGGTCGCTCAATCCCATCAACGAAAATAGCGGGGCGGCATCGATCTGGTTAGCCAGCAATGCATACTCGCGACCGCCCGCGAGCACCAGCCCATCCAGCTTTTGCGGCGCCTGCTCATTGCCCACCAACAGTTGCGGCGCATCGAAGCGCCAGCCGTTGCTGGAGAGGCGCCAGCGTACCCGGCCTTCCACACGATCGAATTGCACGCGCGGCGCACTGCCGTTGCCTGTCAGAGCAGCACCACGCAGACCCACGTGTTGCAGCTTCAATTCCGAAGTGGCCAGAACCACGCGCCGTTCGCGCAATTCGACCCACCCCTGCACCCGTCCCTTGCCGGTTTCGGCAGTCACGCCGGCATAGCGCAGCAAGGAAGCCCACTCCGCCATGTCCACCGCCTGCGCATCCAGATAGGCGCGGCCATCGCCGCTGCTGCGATCGAAGTCGAATGCGACCTGCACCGGCGCGCCGTCCTTGCGTATCCATGCGCGGGTGCCGGCGCGTACGCGGTCGCCATCCACGCGCAAACGCAGATCGATCTTCGGCAGTTGCAGATTCCAGCCCAGCGCCGGCGCCAGCACCGACAGCTTGCCGTCGATCACCTGCAGCTCGCCCAGGCCTTCGAGATTCTTCAACGGATCGCCAGCGGCTTTCTGTCCAGGCAATCCGAGCACCGACCACGTTCCGTCGTCGGCGCGCTGCAGGGTCAACGACAATCCACGCAAGCGCAGCTCTGTGAACGACCGCCCCGGCAACAGCCCCGCGTACATCGACACCAGCACTTCGGCTTCGCCGATGCGCACCGCGTCGCCGCCTTCGCCCAAGCGCAACCCGTCCAGGCGCAACAACGGCCCGCGGCGCGTCCATTCGGTCGTCACATGATCGAACGCCACCGGCCTACCGGCGCGCGCGCTCAACCAGGCGGCGATCTTCTCCGGATGGCTTTCGGCAAGCGGCAGCACCTGGCTGGCCACGCCCAGCACCAGCGCCATGCATACCAGCAGGCCGGCCGCGACGTACCAAACGCCACGACGCGCAAGACGCAAACGGCGACGCAACGGAGTGGGCATCAACCCGCCATCCGCATCAAGACCGGACCGGAATCAGAGCAGCACCACATCGAACTGCTCCTGCAGGTATTGCTCATCGGCCTGGAAGCGGATCGACTTGCCCAGGAATTCCTCAAGCTCCGCCACCGCCGGCGATTCCTCTTCAGTGATGCGGGCGACCACTTTTGGCGAAGCGATCACCAGCAAACGCGCCGCTTCGAACTGGCGCACGGCGCGGGTGATCTCGCGGAAGATTTCGTAAGTGACGGTCTCGGCGGTCTTCACCGTGCCGCGGCCGCCGCACTCGTGGCAGGACTCGGACAACTGGCGTTCCAGGCTTTCGATGGTGCGTTTGCGCGTCATCTCCACCAGGCCCAACGGCGAGAACTCGTACACCGTGGTCTTGGCGTGATCGCGCGACAGCGCCTTCTCCAGCGTACGCAGCACCTGGCGGCGGTGCTCCGGATCGTCCATGTCGATGAAATCGATGATGATGATGCCGCCCAGGTTGCGCAGGCGCAGCTGGCGCGCCACCGATTGGGCGGCTTCCAGATTGGTGCGGTAGACGGTTTCCTCCAGATTGCGCTGACCCAGAAAGGAACCGGTGTTGACGTCGATGGTAGTCATCGCCTCGGTCTGGTCGATCACCAGGTAGCCGCCGGATTTCAGCGGCACCTGCTTCTCCAGCGCACGGCCGATCTCGTCTTCCACACCGTACAGGTCGAATATCGGGCGTTCGCCGGCATAGTGTTCGATGCGCTCGGCCAGCACCGGCATGTATTTCGCTGCAAAGGCTTGCAGGCGGTCGCAGGTTTCGCGCGAATCCACCTTCACTTTTTCCACGTCGCGGCGCATCAGGTCGCGCACCGCGCGCAGCGGCAGGGTCAGGTCCTCGTAGATGCAGGCGCCCATCGCCGCTTCGCGGCTGCGTTGCTCCACCAGCGCCCAGACCCGCGAGAGATAGGCGATGTCTTCGGCCAGGGCCTCCTGCGATTGGCCCTCTGCGTTGGTGCGCACGATGTAGCCGTGGCCGCCATGGGCGGCCGCCAGTTCGCCGACCAGCGTCTTCAAGCGCAGGCGTTCGGCTTCGTCTTCGATGCGCGCGGACACGCCGATCACCTTCGATTGCGGCAATAGCACCATGTAACGCGAGGGGATGCTGATCTGCGTGGTAAGCCGCGCGCCCTTGCTGCCGATGGGGTCCTTGACCACCTGCACCACGATGTCCTGGCCGTCGCGCAGAAGCTCCACGATGGGCGTGGCGGTGGCTGGCGACGGAGATACTTCCACTTCGTCGCCGGTGGTCGCCGGCACCGCGCGCACGACGTCGTTGGCGTGCAGGAAAGCGGCACGGTCCAGGCCCACCTCGACGAAAGCGGCCTGCATGCCCGGCATCACCCGCTGCACCTTGCCCTTGTAGATGTTGCCGACCACGCCGCGGCGCCAACCGCGCTCGATGTGAAGTTCCTGCAGCATGCCGTTTTCGACCACGGCCACGCGGGTCTCGCGCGGGGTGACGTTGACCAGTATTTCCTCGGACATCAATGCACCCCGAACGACTTCAACAACTGCGATGTCTCGAATAATGGCAAACCCATCACCCCCGAATAGCTGCCGGACAGACGGCGCACGAACCGCTCCGCCGCACCCTGGATGCCGTAAGCGCCGGCCTTGCCTTCGGCCTGGCCGGTGGCGACATAGGCGGCAATCTCGTCCTGCGTCAGTTCGGCGAAGGATACTTCCGATACCGATACCGCCTGGGCCTCACGGCTGGCGCTGACCAGCGAAACCGCCGTCACCGCCAGATGGGTACGTCCGGAAAGACGCCGCAGCATGGCGGCCGCATCAGCGGCATCGCGCGGCTTGCCGAACACCTCTTCGTCCAGGATCACTTCGGTGTCGGCCCCCAGCACCAGCGCGTTGGGCACCGACATGACTGTCAGCAGGCCGGCGCCGGCCTTCTCCCGGGCGACGCGGCGGACGTATTCTTCGGCCGGTTCGTTGGGTTGGCGGTGTTCGGGGATATCCAGGTCCAGAACGCCGAAATCCACCCCCAGACGGGCCAGCAGCTCTGCCCGGCGGGGCGATTTCGATGCGAGATACAACATAGGGGCAGGATACCCTGCGCATGCTGACTGAATGGCCGCTCAAGCAGGCGGGCCATGCGGAACCCCGACGCGGCTCACAACGCGTTCATGCTTACCCGAACACCCTAGCCCGCGCTTTTGCATGGCTTAGGCAATACACGCATACCTCAAGGAGAAATCAATGCGCATCCGTTCGTTACGTCCACTGCTGCTCGCCCTGTCCCTCGCCCTCGGAGCCACCGCCATGACCGCCCATGCCCAGAACGCCGCCGGCTACGCGGTCCCCACCGACGGCACCCTGCTCTCGGTCTCGGCCAACGCCGAAGCCTCGCGCGTACCGGACGTGGCCACCATTTCCGCCGGCGTGGTGACCCAGGCGGTGGACGGCAACGCCGCCATGCGCCAGAACGCCGAGCAGATGGCCAAAGTCATGGCCGCCATCAAGGCCGCCGGCATCGCCGAAAAAGACATCCAGACCAGCGGCATCAACCTCAGCCCGCAGTACCGCTATGTGGAGAACGAGGCGCCGAAGATCACCGGTTTCCAGGCCAGCAACACGGTCAATCTGAAAGTGCGCGATATCGCCAAGCTGGGCAAGGTACTGGACGCGCTGGCCGCGCAGGGCAGCAACCAGATCAACGGGCCCAGCTTCGAGATCGACCAGCCCGAGCCGGTTTACGACGAAGCCCGCCTGGCCGCGTTGAAGAAGGCCCAGGGCCGCGCGGAAACCTATGCCAAGTCGCTGGGCCTGAAGGTACGCCGCATCGTCAGCATTTCCGAGGGTGGCGGCAACAACTTCCGTCCAGTGCCGATGATGGCGATGGCCAAGAGCATGGACCGCGCGGAATCGACCGCGGTTTCGCCGGGCGAGACCACCCTGTCGGTCAATCTGGACGTGGTGTTCGAACTGGGCAGGTAAGCCTGCAGCGGTCGGACCCTGAAACGGCGCCTCACGGCGCCGTTTCTCGTGGGTCGGGGCTACGCCCCCGACGCGCGGGAACTGAAACCCGTTACGTGAAATACCTCATGCCCGGCTTTCATGCGCCGGGGGCGTAGCCCAACCTACTCAGCCATTGGTCTAAGCCCTCTTGTCAGCCCGGAAAAGCCGGCGCATTGTCGGCTTGGGGCGCGGCCTTTAACCCCGTAACTCGCGCTCAGGCGTTGTTCCTACCGCATACCCAATATGGAGGTGGATCATGGTTCGCACACTGCCCCTGCAATCCGAAAACCGTCCCGAACTGCCGCGCATCCTGGCCATCGCCTTCGCGATCGCAGTGCATGCGTTAGCACTGTTGTTGCTGTTGATTCCGATGGCGACGCCCGTGCTACGGCCTGTCGTCGATGCCAAACCCGACTTCTTTTTCATTGAACGGGAAAAGCCGGTCATCGAAAAGAAGATCGTCGACATCGTACCGAAGCCGACCGTCCCGACGCCCACCACCGAACCGCAGGACACCGCGACTCCGAAGCTGGATCCGCCCGTGATAGTGGACGGCGGCACCGTGTTCACCAACAACACCGGCGCCTTGGATCCAGGCCCTGTCGTCGTTCCCGGCCCTGTGGAAACCGGTCCGGTTACCGTGGGTAGCTTGTCCTACGTGAAGGCACCGCCGCCCGCTTATCCGCGGACAGAAATCCGTAACGGAATCGGGGGCACCGTGTTGTTGCGTGTCTTGGTGGACGTGGACGGCCGGCCGCTGGAAGTGGTGGTACTGGACAGCAGCGGCAACCGCAACCTGGATCGCAGCGCACGCGAAAACGTTCTGAAGAATTGGCTGTTCCAGCCGGCGATGCGCGACGGCCAGCCGGTGCAGGCCTACGGCAAGGTGCCGGTGGTGTTCTCAGTGCAGTGAGCGCGTCGCAGAACTATCTGCGTCGGTGATACAACTTCACGTCATCCCAGCGGAAGCTGGGATCCATCTTGATTTTCGGGGTCGCCAAGCGGCATCAAAGCCAAGGGCAAAGTCAAAATGGATCCCAGCTTTCGCTGGGATGACGGTTCTTCAGAAATTCGCAAGGCAGTGACGCTCAGGCCCGGTGGTAGGGATGGTTGGCCAGCATCGCTGCAGCACGGTACAGCTGTTCGGCGACCAGCAGGCGAGCCAACATATGCGGCAAGGTCAGCGGCCCCAGCGACCAGGTTTCATGGGCTGCGGCCAGCACTTCCGGCGCATGCCCTTCAGGCCCGCCGATCAGAAACGCCAGATCGCGGCCCTGCCCACGCCAGTGTTCCATGCGCTGGGCCAGCTGTTCCGAGGAATAAGGCTTTCCGGTGACTTCCAGCGCTATCAGGTGCGCGTTCTTCGGCAACGCCGCCAGCACCCGTTTGCCTTCCTCATCGATGGCGCGCTGCGCATCGCGGCCCTTGCCGCGCAGGCCGGGTTCTATCTCAACGAGTTCCAGCGGCAGCCAGTGCGACAGACGTTTCTGATATTCGGAAAAGCCCTGTGCGACCCATGCGGGCGCGCGTTCGCCGGTGGCGATGAGCCTGGCTTTCATGTTTCAAGCTCGCTTCGAAAAGAGGAGCCTGCTGTCCCGTGCCGGATACGGAGTTGGGCAGTGATGGTTTTGCTTGTGTTTGCGGCTCACCTGGACGGATGGGAACACCATCCCCATCCCAAGCTTCCCCTTGAAGGGGAGGGAGTCAGATGCGGTCTTCATCCGAAGTTTCGTAGCCTTCGGGCGGCTGGTCGCCCACCGTCCACAAGCGCTCCAGCGCATAGAACTCGCGCACGCGCGGCAGCATCACGTGGACGATAACGTCGCCCAGATCCACCAGCACCCACTCGGCTTCGCGCTCGCCCTCCACACCCAGCGGCATCACATCGAGCTTCTTGGCGAACTTGACCACTTCGTCGGCGCTGGATTTGACATGCCGGGTGGAGGTGCCGGACGCGATCACCATGTAGTCGGCGACACTGGACTTTCCGCGCACGTCGATTTCCACGACATCTTTGGCTTTGAGCTCTTCAAGTGCCGCGTGCACGGTGGCGAGCAGGACAGGGACCGAGGGCGGCGGATTGGGCAGACGGGTCTTGATGACTTGTGCTTGGCTGGACAAAGGCTTGGAAGCTCTGGGGGTTGGTGCGAATTATAGCGGACTGGGTCCGGGTGCCGGCTGTGAATACAGGCCGTTGCGGGCGATGAAGCCCGCCACTGCAGGCGATACCAGGCCTTGCCAGGGCTCGCCGCCGGCGATCCGGCGACGTATATCGCTGGCCGATTCCGGATACAGCGGCTGATCCAGCAGGAACAACCGGCCGGCCGGGGTGGATTTGAGGGTCCGGGGCGAATCCGCCCACCGCCCCGCCACCGCAGCCGTCAGCTCGGGGGACAAATCGCCGTCCAATGGGCTTCCCGGGCGCGGCGCCACCACGAAATGGGTGAAATCGAGCAATGCCTCCCATTCGCGCCAGGTCGGCAGGCCGACGAAACTGTCGGCGCCGATCAGCAGGGCGATAGGCATGGCGGGACCGAATTCCAACCGCAATTCGCGCAAAGTATCGATGGTGTAGGAGCGGCCTTCGCGACGCAGCTCGCGTCGGTCGATGCGCAGCCCCGGCTGATCGGCCACCGCCAACTCCAGCATCTCGGCGCGTTGCCCCGCATCGGCGCCGGGCGGCGACCGGTGCGGCGGGTCGGCCGCGGGCATCAGGCGCACGGTGCAATCCAACTCGTCGCGCGCGGCACGCGCAATGGCGACATGCCCGTTGTGCACGGGATCGAAGGTGCCGCCGTAGAAGAGTTTCAGCATTGAGTGGCGATGGGTCTGGAGAAAGGAATGGCCAGGAAACCGTACGAACCCACTATCGTCATCCCAGCGCAAGCTGGGATCCATTTTGACTTTGCTCTTGCTTCGAGGCCTTACGACGAGAAGCAAGATCAAGATGGATCCCAGCGTGCGCTGGGATGACGACTGCAGGGGTCACTGGGCATACGAGCAACGCGTACGTCCCCTGACCCACTCACGCCACCAGCAGACGCACCGCCTTGGCTTCGGCAATGGCCAGCAACAACCGCTCCAGCGCCACCCAGGCGTCGCCGTCGGCGCGGCCCTTGGCGATACGGTCGATGCGCGAGGCCTCGGCGGCGAAGCGATCCCAGCGGGCGGGATTGGGGTGGCGCTGCAGTGCGCGCTTGAACGGCGCCTGCTTGGTCTCCCAGATCCCCTGCGCTTTCATTTCCGAAGCCAGGTTGGCACCGCGCGCCTGCGCACGCGCCAGCGCAGCGGTGCGCAGCAGGTCTTTGACCACCATGGGCATCAGCCCGGCGACCACGTCGCCTTCGGCGCGCAGGCCCGCGAGCATGCGCGCCACCTGCTGCCCCTGCCCGCCCAATACGGCATCGGTCAGGCGGAAGACGTCGTAACGCGCAGCGTCTGCGACCAGCGACTCCATCTTTTCCGCATCCAGGGTATCGCCGTCGGCCAGCAGGGCCAGCTTGTCTATTTCCTGCGCGGCGGCCAGCAGGTTGCCTTCCACACGCTCGACCAGGATCTGCACCGCATCGCGATCGGCGCGCAAGCCCTTGGCGCGCAACCGGCTTTCGACCCAGCCAGCCAGTTCGTGCGGTTTGATCGCCCAGGCGATGGCGATCGCTCCGGTTCTGGAGACCGCATCGGTCCACTTGCCGTGATGCGCCTTGCTCCACTCGCCGGCCGTGATCAGCAGCACTACATCGGGCGGCGGATTCGCGCAGAACGCGGCGATGGCTTCGGCGCCGTCCTTGCCGGGCTTGCCGGTAGGCAGGCGCACTTCCACCAGACGGCGTGCACTGAACAGGCTGGGCGCGTTGAACGTGGCTTCCAGGGTGCCCCAATCGAAATCGCGGCCGTCGGCATCGAAAACCTCGCGCTCGCCTATTCCTTGCGCGCGCGCCTGACGGCGTACGGCATCGGCCGCCTCCAATACGCGCAGCATTTCCGGACCGGCGATCAGGTAGACCGGATGCAGCGCAGCGTCATCGGGCAGCGCGACCAACCGTTCCGGGGCAAGTTCCATCAGGGCGCGGGTTTCTGGCCCTGGGCGCCGCCCTGGATCACGCCATCGACACGGCGCAGGATCGAGGCGGCCATCTCGCGGCGCAGTTCGTCGGCCAGGATTTCGCGTTCGGTGGTGGTGCCGGTGGCGGCCTCCGGCGGCGAGACGTAGTCGCGGGACAGTTCGACCACCTGCTGGGGCACCAGTTCGGAACCATCGGCCCGGCGGAATACGAACACCGCGGCGTAGCGCAGGCTGAATTCCTGCGCGCGGCCCCGGTCGTCCATGGCGATGGGCAGGTCGCCCCAGCGCTCGGAAAGGATCTCCAGACTCGCGACGTCCTTGGCATCGGCTTCAGCCGCCACCGCTCCTGCGTGCCTCAATCCGGTAGCTACCGCTTCTGCCAGCGGGCTGTACTGCGTGGTCGAGGTGACCCGCACCGGGCCCAGATCGGCCGGCAAGGCGATCTTGTTGCGCAAATGGAAGCCGCAGGCGGAAAGGCCGAGGGCTAGCACCAGGGCCGCCAGCAGGCGCAGGACGGGTAACACGGAGCTTCTGATCATGGGCGAAGTCTGGACGAGCCCGGCATGGCCGGCAATAGCCAACCCGGATGGCAGGTGAATATCGTCCGCCCCGCTCATGCCGCCACTATATTGACGATCTTGCCAGGCACGATGATCACCTTGCGCACTTCCATGCCCTGCAGGAACTTGGCAGTGTTGGGTTCGGCCTTGGCCATCGCTTCTATCTGATCGCGCGGCGTATCCACAGCCACCTCGATGGTGCCACGCAGCTTGCCGTTGACCTGCACCGCCAACGTCAGCTGGTCGCGCACCAGCGCTGAGCTGTCGGCCTGCGGAAACGGCAGGTTCTCCAGCAGCGTCTCCGCGTGGCCCAGGACCTGCCACAGCGCATGACTGGTGTGGGGAGTGATGGGGTTGAGCAGCAGCACCGCCGCTTCCAGCGCTTCCTGGCGGATGGCGCGGCCGTTGTCGCTGGTGTCGTCGAACTTGTTCAACGCGTTGGACAGCTCCATCACCGCCGCGATCGCGGTATTGAAACTGTGGCGGCGGCCGTAGTCGCCGGCGACCTTGTCGATGGTTTCGTGGGTCTTGCGGCGCAGCGCCTTCTGCTCCGCCGACAAGGCAGCCAGATCGGGGGCCAGGACCACGTCCGATTCCGCATGCTTCTGCACCTGCGTCCACAGACGACGCAGGAAGCGCGACATGCCTTCCACACCGGCTTCGTTCCACTCCAGCGATTGTTCCGGCGGCGCGGCGAACATGGAGAACAGGCGCACCGTGTCGGCGCCGTACTTGTCCACCATCGCCTGCGGATCCACGCCGTTGTTCTTGGACTTGGACATCTTCTCGCTGCCGCCGATCGACACCGGTTGGCCGTCGGCGACCAGCGTGGCGCCGACGATGCGGCCACGTTCGTCGCGCTGCACTTCCACATCGGCGGGATTGATCCATTCCTTGTTGCCGTTCGCGGTTTCGCGGTAATAGGTGTCTGCGATCACCATACCCTGGCACAGCAGGTTGGCCGCTGGTTCGTCGCTGTCCACCAAGCGCGCGTCGCGCAAAAGCTTATGGTAGAAACGGAAATACATCAGGTGCAGGATCGCGTGCTCGATGCCGCCGATGTATTGATCGACGGGCAGCCAGTAGTTGCCGCGCTTGTCGACCATGTCCTTGGCGCCGGGCGAGGTGTAGCGCGCGTAATACCAGCTCGACTCCATGAAGGTGTCGAAAGTGTCGGTTTCGCGCTCGGCCGCGCCGCCGCATTCCGGGCAGGTGGTCTTGCGCCACTCCGGATCGGCCTTGATCGGCGACTTCACCCCATCCAGGGTGACGTCTTCCGGCAATACCACCGGCAACTGCGATTCCGGCACCGGCACCGCGCCGCAAGCCGCACAGTAGATGACGGGGATCGGACAACCCCAGTAACGCTGGCGCGAGACGCCCCAATCGCGCAGGCGGTAGTTGACGCGGCGCTGACCGCGGCCCTGGCGCTCGAAACGTTCTGCCAGCGCTTCGAAGGCGCCGCGATAGCCCAGACCGTCGAACTCGCCGGAGTTCACCAGTTCCAGATCGGTGCGGGTCTTGTCGCCGTACCAGTCGTGCCAGGTATTGGAATCGTAATTCTGTTCGATCTCGCTCTTGGGCGACTTCAGCGCAATCACTTGCTGGATCGGCAGCCGGTATTTATGCGCGAATTCGAAATCGCGTTCGTCATGGCCAGGCACCGCCATCACCGCGCCGGTGCCGTAGCCCATCAGCACGAAGTTGGCCACCCACACCGGCACCTTGTCGCCGGTGACCGGATGCACCGCGCGCAAACCGGTGTCCATGCCGCGTTTTTCCTGGGTTTCCAGTTCGGCCTCGGACACGCCACCGTGTTTCAATTCGTCCAGGAAAGCGGCCAGTTCCGGATTGGAAGCGGCGGCTTTCAACGCCAGCGGATGTTCGCCGGCGATCGACACGAAGGTCACGCCCATCAGCGTATCCGGACGCGTGGTGAACACCGTCAGAGGCTCCTGCCCTTCCACCGCGAATTTGATCTCCAACCCTTCGGAGCGGCCGATCCAGTTGCGCTGCATGGTCTTGACCGAATCCGGCCAGCCCGACAGCCCATCCAGTCCATCCAGCAATTCCTGCGCGTAGTCGGTGATGCGCAGGAACCATTGCGGTATTTCGCGCTTTTCCACCACGGCGCCGGAACGCCAGCCACGGCCGTCGATGACCTGTTCGTTGGCCAGCACGGTCTGGTCCACCGGATCCCAGTTGACCACCGAATTCTTGCGGTAGGCGATGCCCTTGCGCAGCAGGCGCACGAACATGCGTTGTTCGTGCACGTAATAGTCGGGACGGCAGGTGGCGAACTCGCGCGACCAGTCGATCGCGTAGCCCAGCGCTTTAAGCTGGCTGCGCATGTGCTCGATGTTGGCGTAGGTCCACTTGGCCGGTGCGGTGTGGTTCTTGATCGCGGCGTTTTCCGCCGGCAGACCGAATGCGTCCCAGCCCATAGGCTGCAGTACGTTCTTGCCGGTCATGCGCTGATAGCGGCTGATCACATCGCCGATGGTGTAGTTGCGCACGTGGCCCATGTGCAGCGCGCCGGACGGGTACGGCAGCATCGACAGGCAATAGAACTTGGGCTTGTCGGAGGTTTCGTCGACCTCGAAGGCCCGGTTCCGATCCCAGAAGGACTGGGCGGCGGTTTCGGCGGATTTGGGATCGTGGACGGCGGGTTCGGCGGCAACTGACATGCGTGGGCGGACTTCGGTGCTGAAATCAAGCTGCGCAGCGTACCGCAGTGCACCAAGCACCGCCATGGCGACGGTGATGATGGCGGACTCGTCCCGGAGCCCGTTATGCGCCTGAAGCCCCTTTTTCCGGTCATATTGGCCAATCAGGCCGCAACCGCCGCCGAATCCGCTGCCCCCGCCCCGAGTACGCCCCAGGCGATCCGCATCGGTTCGCGGATCCAGCAGACCGCAGGCCGTGCGTACAAGAACGGGGTCAAGGTGGCCTTCGGCACCGACATGGGCGTGGGTCCGCACGGCGACAACGCGCGCGAGTTCCTGTACATGGTCGAAGCCGGCATTCCCGCCTCGTATGCGTTGCAGGCTGCGACAGTGCACGCCGCCTCCGTGCTGGGCGTGGACGACCAGGGCGTGATCGAGACCGGCAAGCGCGCCGACATCATTGCCATGCCGGGCGATCCGGTGGCCGAGATCGACAACGTGATGAAAGTGGATTTCGTGATGAAGGATGGCGTGGTTTACCGCCAACCCACCGCCGAATGACGTAGGTCGGCCCCCGTATCAAGTACGGGGCAGGCTCTGCGCGGCCGGCATCGTTTGCGGGCAATCAATCGCGATAGTCCGCGTGTCGGGGGCGTAGCCCCGACCTACGGGCCCGTTGTCTATCGCGCGCAAAAAAAAGCGGCCGCCAGGGCCGCTTTTTTGTTACTTGCGCTGCCGAATCAGCGGTATCACCACACGCATTTCCAGCCGATAATCTGACCCTGCGCGTTATAGTAAAACTCCTTGGTCTGGCCCTCCTGGCATATCGGACGTAGCCCGTAGGTGTAGCTCGTTTCCTGTGACATCGC
Source organism: uncultured Pseudoxanthomonas sp. (assembly GCA_946479745.1). Next base: position 95,321 of record CAMLGZ010000006.1, read on the forward strand.
ACTCTCCACATCGCCCGCTCGCACCGCACCCGACACGCCCAACACCGCGATCATTCCCAGAATCAACATCTTCATAATATCCATTGCTCCATTTTTATCGGTGACCCCTTCGACTGCGCGTATCGAGCCGTAGCGGGGAACAGTCATCGCCACAGTATTTACCTGCGGCGAATCGATGCTAGCAGCGGTTTTTTTCGCTCACAAGCAAAACGATGCTTGCAACGACAACTGTTCTATCGATCACAGATAGTTCGTTTTTTCGCAAACCGCTGCAGCGCATATTTTTTGAATGCGCTGCATGTAGGTCGGCCCCGTATCAAGTACGGGGCAGGCTCTACGCGGCCGACGCTTGGGAAGCGAAACGACCTGCTCCTACGAGCCACAGCAACCACAATCCGAACGCAGTGCGCTGCGCCAATCCTGCAGGCATGAACTCGGTGAACACGAATCCTGCCAGCAACACGCCAGCGGCCAACACCAGGCACAGCCATGCGAAACGCCGCGCACCTGCATAAGCCAGCATTCCAGCGCCCAGCAGAACCGCACCGGGAACGAACGCCACTGTCCACAGCATCCACGCGGTGCCGTGCAGTCTGCTGCTTTCGTTTTCCAGATCGCGGGGATCCAGAGGCAATAGGCCCATGGCGATGAAGGCCAGCGCCGACAGGAGCACCAGCTGTGCGCCGATGCGCAGCGACCAGCCGGCACCCGCCGGCAACCGGCGACGCAACAGCATCGCCACGACTCCGGCCAGCATCCCCGGCAGCACGAACGCCAGCAGGTTGAACGCCAACGCATTCGGAAAACCCTTCGCACCCAATAGCGCGACCGGGAATTGCAGTTGCGAGTACCCGTCCAGCGCCGCGCCGAACCCCGTCACCGCTGCCGGGAACAACAGCGCCGCAATCCAGCCCGCATGGTTCAGCAGCGGCTTCATTCGCTCTTCCATCGAAACACCTCCTCCACGCCAACGCCGAACGCACGCGCGATACGGAAGGCCAATTCCAGCGACGGCGAATACCTGCCTGCTTCCAGCGCGATGATGGTCTGCCGTGTGACTCCGCACGCTTGCGCCAGTGCTTCCTGGGTCATCTCGCCGCGTTCGAAACGCCAGCGGCGGATGTCGTTGGCGAGAGCAGTGCCGGTCATCGGCGATCGCCCCAAGGCATCAACGTTGTCGCGAAGTTTCGCGCACCTGGACCGATATCAGCGCGAACGCACTCGCCGGCAAATGCTCCGGCCAACCGTCCATTCCGTGTCGTCATCACGCAACCCAAAAGCGGCCATATGTAATGTTTACATTACATTGACGCCTAGTCGTGTCAAGTGGTTTTTACATCAACTTGTTTCCCGCCCGGGCTGGCACCATGTCACCCGCAGATTTTCAACGAGCCTCGCCATGTCCGACTCTATTCACGTCTTCGACGCCACCACCGAGACCTTCGAAGCCGAAGTTCTGCAGAAGTCTATGCAGACCCCTGTGCTGGTCGACTTCTGGGCGACCTGGTGCGGGCCTTGCAAGACCCTGGGACCGATCCTGGAAAAGCTGGCCGGCGAATACAACGGCGCGTTCCGACTGGCCAAGGTCGATGTGGACAAAGAGCAGGAGATCGCCGCTGCTTTCCAGATCCGTTCGGTGCCGACCGTATTCCTGGTCAAGGGCGGACAGATCGTCGACGGCTTCCCCGGCGCGGTGCCGGAAGGGCAGCTGCGCGAGTTCCTGAAACAGCATGGGATCGAACCGGGCTTGGCCGCCAATGAAGAACCCGTTGCGGAAGAAGCCGCTCCGCTGGATCCGCATGCGGAAGTGCTGACCCTGCGCAAGGCGATCGAAACCGAGCCGGACAAAGCCGAACTCAAACTCGATCTTGCCCTGGCCTTGCTCAAGACCGGCGCAGCGGCCGAAGCCGAAGCGCTGCTCGACGCCCTGCCCGCCAATCTGGCCGCCGACGACCGCGCAATCCGCGCCCGGTCGCGGCTGGGTTTCGTCGCGATCCTGAAGGACGCGCCACCGGTGGAAGTGCTGGAGGCCGCTATCGCTTCCAATCCGGACGACCTGCGCGCACGCCGCCTGCTGGGTGTGCAGCAGTTGCTGGGCGGGAAGGAAGAACTTGCACTGGAGCAGTTCCTGGAAATGCTGCGGCGCGACCGCAGCTACGAAGATGAGCTGCCGAAGAAGCTGCTCATCGATGCGTTCCGCGTGGTCGAGGACCCGAATTTGGTGGGGCAGTACCGACGGAAGATGTCGTCGCTGCTGTTCTAGATTCATTCAGCGCGTTCCGCAAAGTAACGGGCAGTCCAAGCAAAAACAGCGACCGTCATCCCGGCGAAAGCCGGGACCCAAGCATCGCCTCTCGCACAGTTGGGTCCCGGCATTCGCCGGGATGACGTCTCTTGGGATGATGATCTCAGAACCTCCATACCCGATCGTATGGTAGTGTTCTGATTGATTTCCCCATGAGCTGCCCCGTGAAACCCTCCACCCTGCGCCTGATCTTCAATCTCTGGCCGCCGTTTGTGGCCAGCGGCATCCATGTCACCCACCTTTCGCCCGATTGGCGGTATGCCCGCGTGGAATTGCGCATGCGCCCGTGGAACCGCAACTACGTCGGCACCCACTTCGGCGGCAATCTGTTCGCCATGACCGATCCGTTCTGGATGATCATGGTCAAGGAATGCCTGGGCAACGATTACCTGGTCTGGGACAAGGCGGCCGAGATCGAATTCGTCAAACCCGGTAAGGGCACGGTGCGCGCGGAGTTCAATGTGGAAGACAGCGCTCTGGACGAAATCCGTGCGGCCGCCGCGGGCGGCGAGAAATCTCTCAAATGGTTTCCGATGGATATCGTCGATGCGCAGGGTGAGGTGGTGGCGCGGGTGCGCAAACAGCTCTATGTGCGGTTGAAGCCGAGGCACCGATAGCTGCAACAGAGCATGGCCTGGTCGGCTATTGCAGCGAAAAATTACCCGTCATTCCCGCGAAGGCGGGAATGACGGTCGATAGATGACGGTGAGGGATCGGGACGTCGCTGCTGCCCCGCACCTACACCCGCCCACCGCTACAATGCGGCCATGCACAACGACTCCCCCGCTCCCCGCCCTTCCCTGCAGAAGCTCTTCCTGACCGGTCTGCTGACCCTGCTCCCGATCTGGCTCACCTGGGTCGTGGTCAAGTTCGTGTTCGTGCTGTTGTCGGACATCAGCCGGCCGTTGATCGAACCGATGTCGCACCAGATCGCCGCTTCCTTCCCGGATTCCATGTGGTGGTTCAACGCGCAATGGGTGCAGGCCAGCATCGCGCTGATCGCCACCCTGTTCGTGATCCTGGCCGTCGGCGTGCTGACCCGTCGGGTGATCGGGCAACGGCTGCTGGGCTGGTTCGAGCTGCTGGTGCTGCGCATTCCGCTGGCCAGCACCATCTACACCAGCGCGCGGCAGTTGCTGGATATCCTGCAGACCAAACCGGGCAACACGCAACGCGTGGTGCTGGTGGATTTCCCGCACAAGGAAATGAAATCGGTCGGCCTGGTGACGCGCATCCTCAAGGAGGAAGGCACCGGGCGCGAACTGGCGGCCGTATACGTGCCGACCACGCCCAACCCTACCTCCGGCTATCTGGAAATCGTGCCCATCGAGCTGCTGACGCCGACCGACTGGACCGTAGACCAGGCGATGAGCTTCATCATTTCCGGCGGCGCGGTTTCTCCGGAAAGCGTGCCCTTCACCCGCGATGCGGACAGGGTGAAGGTTTCCGCATCCGGGGCTGGAATCACGCCACCGTCCATCCTTTGATTCTGGTAGTTCTTCAGTACCGCTGAGAGGTGAGCGAATGCGCCAGGCACCGATGTTTCCCTGCGATATCTGCGGAGCCAGGTGCAAGGCAGGCGCCGGCGTGCACGGCTACCAGCGGATCCCCGGTTACGATCTGATTGTGTGCAAGGGCTGCTTCCAAGGCAACCACGACGGATGGGCGCCGGCTCATGAAGAAGCATTCGAGAACCATCTGCAGCTGAAATCGATTCCGCTTCCAACCCGCAATGCGCAAGGCTGGTACCCGAGGGAGCCCGAATGACCAAGTCGCGCACGCTCGACGACCGCGCGGTAAGGCTGTTCATCGCGCTGGCCGCGTTCTTCTGCGTCAACGCGGTGCTGGCCGAATTCATCGGCGTCAAGATCTTCGCCCTGGAAGACACGCTGGGCATCGCGCCGTTCGAATGGAACCTGTTCGGGCAGAAAGGCTCGTTGAGTTTCACCGCGGGCACTCTGTTGTGGCCGATGGTGTTCATCCTCACCGACACCATCAACGAATTCTTCGGTCGACGCGGAGTGAAGTTCATTTCGTGGGTGGCGGTGGCGCTGATCGTTTACGGCTTCCTGTTCGCCTTCGCCGCCATTGCGTTGGCCCCGGCCGGGTGGTGGGTGTCCGCCGCTCAGTCGCAGGGCGTGCCCGACTACCAGAAAGCTTTCGCGGCGATCTTCGGTCAGGGCATGTGGACGATCGCCGGCTCCATCGTCGCTTTCCTGTTGGGACAGTTGATCGATGTGGCCGTGTTCCACCGCATCCGCAACGCCACGGGCGAAAAGCACGTGTGGCTGCGCGCCACCGGTTCCACTGCGGTATCGCAGCTGGTCGACAGCTTCGTGGTGCTGTACATCGCCTTCGTACTGGGGCCGCAGAAGTGGCCGACCTCGCTGTTTCTGGCGGTGAGCACGGTCAACTACGCCTACAAGATGCTGGCGGCGATCGCGCTGATCCCGCTGCTGTATCTGATGCGGCGCGGCATCCGCACCTACCTGGGCGCTACGCGCGAGCAGGAACTGCGCGAAGAAGCCGCAACCGACTGACCGTAGGAGCGGGCCCTGCCCGCGACGCTTTTCCTGCACATGGCGACGAAAGCGTCGCGGGCAGGGCCCGCTCCTACGGCATCCGTGACTTTTGTCGCTGGCTCTGAACACCCGCATGCGGCACTCTCCCCGGCTACCGCCCTCCGGAGCCTTGCGATGACCCGTCTGTTGCCCAGCCTGCTTGCCCTAGCCACCGCCGCCGTCCTGATGACTGCGGTGCCGCAAGTCGAAGCCGCTAACAAGAAAACGGCAGAGACCACTCAGGTCGCGGAAGAAAAAGGCGCACGGCTGACCAAGCTGTATGCCGAATACTGGGAAGAAGTGCTCAAGCTCAATCCTGTCCAGGCCACCTTCCAGGGCGACAACCGCTACAACGATCTGTTGCCCGACTTCGGCTCCGCCGAGTACCGCAAACAGCAGCACGATTCCACCGTGCGCTGGCTGAAGACCATCCAGGATGTCGGCAGCTCGGGCCTGCAGGGCCAGGACCTGCTGAGTTACGAGATCTTCGTGCGCGACGCCGAGAACTCGCTGGAAGGCGAAAAATTCCCGGACTGGATGATGCCCGTCAACCAGATGGCCAGCATCGCCAGCTACGCGGTGATGCTGGGCGCGGGCACCAGCGCACAGCCGTTCAAGACGGTGAAGGACTACGACAACTGGCTGGCGCGCGGCAACAAGCTGCCGACCCTGTTCGACACCGACATCGCCAACATGCGCGAAGGCATCAAGGCCGGCGTGGTGCAGCCGCGCGCGCTGATGGTCAAGGTCATTCCGCAGCTGGATGCGCTGATCAAGGACAAGCCGGAAGACACGCTGTTCTGGGGCCCGATCAAGAATCTGCCCGCCGATTTCAGCGCCGCCGACAAGCAGCGCCTCACTGCCGATTACCGCAAGATGATCGGCGAGCAGCTGGTACCCGCATATCGCAAGCTGCGAGCTTTCATCAATGACGAATACCTTCCCGCCACGCGCGACAGCGTGGGCCTGGACAAGCTGCCCGACGGCCTTGCCTGGTACGCCTACAACGCTCGCAACTCCACCACCACCGACATGAGCCCCGACGCCATCCATCAGCTCGGCCTGAGTGAAGTGGCGCGCATCCACGGCGAGATCCGCAAGCTCATGGCCGAGACCGGCTTCAAGGGTTCGCTGCAGGATTTCTTCAAGTTCATGCAGAACGATCCGCGCTTCAGCTTCAAGGACGAACCCGCGCTGCTGGCGTACTACCGCGCGCTGGAAGCACGAATCAACAAACGCATTCCCGAGCAGTTCTCGCTGACGCCCAAGGCACCGTTCGAGATCCGTCCGGTGGAGGAATTCCGCGCCAAGTCCGCGGCCGGCGGCGAATACCAGAGCCCCAGCGAGGATGGCAGCCGTCCCGGCATCTTCTACGTCAACACCTACGACCTGCCGACCCGCAAGACCTGGGATGCGGAAGATCTGTATCTGCACGAAGCGATTCCGGGTCACCACTTCCAACTGGCGCTGCAGCAGGAGCTCAGCGGAGTGCCCGCGTTCCGACGCTTCGGCGGCGAGACGGCGTTCATCGAAGGTTGGGGCCTGTACTCCGAATCGCTGGGCAAGTCGCTGGGCGTCTACGAGACTCCGTACGACTACTTCGGCTATCTGCAGAACGAACTATGGCGCGCGATCCGCCTGGTCACCGATACCGGTCTGCACAGCAAGGGCTGGACCCGCGAACAGGTGATCAAGTACATGCTGGACAATTCCGCCGAGAGCGAAACCCAATCCACCGCCGAAGCCGAACGCTACATCGCCTGGCCGGCGCAGGCGCTGGCGTACAAGATCGGCGAGCTGAAGATCAAGCAAGTGCGTGCGAAAGCGGAGAAGGAGTTGGGCGACAAATTCGACATTCGCGAGTTCCATGCCGAAGTGCTGAAGGATGGCTCGGTGCCGCTGGACGTGCTGGAAGCGAAGATCGACCGCTGGATCGCGAGCAAGAAGGGCTGATCCCCGCGGAGTGGGCATAACGCCCACCCGCCTCGTGTTGTAGGAGCGACGTAAGTCGCGAAGCACTGGACGTCTGAACGAGGGCCAGCTTCGCGACTCGCGTCGCTCCTACAAGGCAGGAATTCATCAACCCAGGTCGGCGATTATCACCTTGGCCGCATTGTGCCCTGGCGCACCGGTGACTCCACCGCCGGGGTGGGTGCCGGCACCGCAGAGATAGAGTCCCGGAACCGCACCGCGGTAGTCCGCCTGACCGACCATGGGACGCGCACTGAAGAGCTGGTTGAGCGAAAGCGCGCCATGGAAGATGTCGCCGCCGATCAGACCGAAGGTGCGTTCGAGATCCATGGGCGTCAGCACCTGCCTTCCCAGCACCGAGGCAGCGAAGCCCGGTGCATATTTGTCGACCGTTGCGATCATCAGGTCCGCGACTTCGTCGCGATGGTCGTCCCAGCTGCGGCCGTGGGACAGTTCGGGCTGCACTTGCTGACAGAACAAGCTGGCGACGTGCTGGCCGGGCGGCGCCAGAGTGTCGTCCAGCGTGGAAGGGATCAACATTTCGACAATGGGCTCGCGCGACCAACCGTTGGCGCGCGCATCCAGATAAGCGCGGTCCATGTAGTCCAGATCGGGCGCCATGATGATACCGGCGGTGAGATGATCGCCTTCGCCCGGCAGCGCGGTGAAATCGGGCAGTCGCGACAGGGCGACGTTCATGCGCAGCGTGCCGGAACCGCAACGCCAGTTGGCCATGCGTTCGCGGGTGGGCGCAGGCACTGCAGCCGGCGACATCAGACGTTCGTACAACAGTTTCGGGTTGACGTTGGCGACCACCGCGCGCGCATGCAGAGTCTCGCCGGACTCGGTGAGCACGCCGACGGCACGTCCCTGGTCAACCAGCACTTCGCGCACGCCCGCATCGGTGCGGATTTCCACACCCGCGGCGACGGCTGCCTTCGCCATGGCCTGGGTGATGGCGCCCATGCCGCCGATGGCGTGGCCCCATGCACCCTTGACGCCGTTCACTTCGCCGAACACATGGTGCAGCAGCACGTAGGCCGAACCCGGCGTGTACGGACTGGCGTAGTTGCCGACGATGCCGTCGAAGCCCAGCACGGCCTTGATCGGCGTGCTCTCGAACCAGCGGTCCAGGTATTCGCCCGCCGAGACGGTGAACAGGTCCAGCAGCTCCTGGCGCATGGTTTCGTCCAGCTTGTGCAGCTGACGGCCCAGGCGTCCGGCCCGCATCAGTTCCGGCAATGCCTTCCACCAACCGCCATCGGTGACATTGGGCGGCGGCTGCATGGCCAGCGCGCGCAGAATGTCGGCGATGGCGTCCAGGCGACGTTCGTATTCAGGCAGGCGCTCAGCGTCGCGACGGGAGAACTTGGCCACCTGCTCCAGGGTTTCGCCGCCTCCGGTCAACAGATAGCGGCCATCGGGCAGTGGCAGGAAATTGCTGCGCTTGCGCTGCACGATCCGCAACCCGTGCCCGTGCAGGTCCAGGTCGGCGATGACCCTGGGCTGCAGCAGCGACACGGTGTAGGACGCTACCGAGTTGCGGAAGCCGGGGTGGAATTCCTCGGTCACGGCCGCGCCGCCGACCACTTGCCGGCGCTCCAGCACAGTGACCTTCAATCCGGCCTTCGCAAGATAAGCCGCGCAGACCAGGCCGTTATGGCCGCCTCCCACCAACAGCACATCACATTTACCCGGCATCTTGGACTTCCTCATCCTTCCGGCTTGGAATAGCCGGCCGGTAGGAATCATCCCCGAAAACGACCCGCATAACGCAGGTTCCCGCGCGACCAGGCCACTTAATGCCAAGCGGTTCACCTATAATCGTGGAAGCGGGGAACCGGCGACATGATGGGCATGCGGGACAGTTTCTACATCGACCATTCCAGCCAGTGCCGCGCTGGCCTGCTGGCCCGGTGCTGTGTGCTGTTGCTGCTGCTGGCTTGCAGTCCGCTAGCCTCGGCCGAAGACTGGAACTACCGCATCCGCCCCGGCGACACGATCTGGAACCTGGCCGGCGAGTACCTCAAGCCCGGCATCCCCTGGCAGCGGCTGCAGACGCACAACCGCATCCCCAACCCCTACCAGCTGCCCCCCGGTTCCACCATCCACTTTCCGCTTGCCTGGCTGCGCATACAACCGGCGCGGGTGCGGGTGGTCGCCGTTCGCGGGCAGGCCCTGGTCGACGGTCCCGGAAGCGGCGCTGCCGTTCCGGCGAGCGAAGGCATGCAGTTGGGCGTTGGCACCCTCTTGCGTACTGCGCGGGACGCGACCTTGACCCTGGAATTCGCCGACCACACACGCCTGCTGCTGCAAGGCAACAGCGAACTTCGCCTGGACCGCCTGAGCCAGTACGGCAAGAGCGGCATGGTCGACACCCGCTTGCGTTTGCAGCGCGGCCGCATCACCAACAGCGTAACTCCCAGCCATGGCGCTTCGCCCGCCTTCATCGTGGACACGCCCAACGCCACCTCGGCGGTCCGCGGTACGCGCTTCCGGGTGAATGCGGAAGAATCGCGCACTCAAGCGGAAGTGACGGAAGGCAGCGTTGCGGTCGGCGCCGGCTCCCGCAACACACTGGTCGGGCATGGATATGGCACGGTGGTGGCTGCCGGACAGACGACACCGATCCGGGCCGTACCGTTGTTGCCCGCACCGGATCTTTCCAGTGTTCCAGCGACCTTGAACGGCGCGCGCGCCGAAGTGAAATGGCGCCCGCTGGAACATGCGCTGCGTTACCGCGTGCAGGCCAGCAATACGGCCACATTCGAGACGCTGCTCGCCGACCTGGAAACCACCGGCCCGCTGGCTACCCTACCCATGCTGCAGGAGGGGGAATATTTCCTGCGCGTGCGCGCCATCGACGCGCAGGGACTGGAAGGCTACGACGCCACTACCCGTTTCGTTGCCGAGACGTTGCCCGAACCCCCTTTCGCGATCGCGCCGCAAGCCGACAGCCTGGTCCGCGAAGTACAGCCCGAGTTCCGCTGGGCGGACGTCGCCGATGCGGCGGCGTACCGTTTCGAAATGGCCGACAACGCCGGCTTCGCAAATCCGCTTTCCTTGCGACAGGAAAAGGGCACCCGCATGCGCGCGCCACAGGCCTTGGCGCCCGGCCGCTATTACTGGCGCATCGCCAGCGACGCCAGCAACGGCCGCCAAGGCCCGTACAGCGATCCCATCGCTTTCACCCTGCAGCCCTTGCCGGAAACGGGCGAGATAGAAAATGAAACCGGCGACTCGCGCAGCGTGACTTTCCGCTGGCGCGCCGGAGAACCGGGCCAGCGCTATCGCTTCCAATTGTCGCGCTCGCCCGATTTCAGGAAAACGCGCGTCGACCAGGTGGTGGATCAATCGCAGATCACTCTGCCCAAACTTCCGGCGGGCACCTGGTACCTGCGCGCGCAGGCGATCGGCAGCGACGGTTATGAAGCGCCCTTCCCGCCGGCGCAACGCGTGAAAGTGCCGTGCGGCTTCTGCACGGGCATCGCGGCGGGCGGCATGCTGTGGGTCCTGCTGGCGCTATGAGCGGACCCCGCGCCCACGGCATCCGCAGCAGATCGCGTCTGCTCACCGCGCTGGCTGCGGCCTCTATCGTGACCCTGTTGCATTTGTTCGCAGTCACTTGGCGCGCGGATGCGTGGATGTACGACACGCTGGTCCAGGCCTCTTCCCGCACCGCCGACGACCGCATCGTGATCGTGGCGATCGACGAAAAAAGCCTGACCGAACTCGGCCGCTGGCCGTGGTCGCGGCGCACGCACGCGGAACTGCTGGAACGCCTTGGCGATGCCGGCGTACGCGGCGTGGCCCTGAACATCCTGCTTTCGGAACCTGCCCTGTTCGATCCGGAAGGCGATGCGCTGCTGGCGCAGGCCTTGAACCGGAACGGCAACGTGGTGCTGCCGGTATACGCCGAGGCCGAGCACCTCAACGGCCCTTCGGTTGAGCTCATGCCGATTCCGGAGTTCGCAGCCGCGGCCGCTTCGCTGGGCCATGTGGACATGGCGCTGGATGGCGACGGCATGGCGCGCAGCATGTTCCTGCGCGCCGGTCTGGGCTCGCCGCACTGGCCATCGCTGGCCTTGGCGCTGAGTCAGATCGGAAACGAGCCCAACCCCACTGCCGAACTGCCCGGACTACGCGTGGCCGACCTGCAGGATGCGTCTCCGCACCGGTGGGTGCGCGACTACCAGGTGTTGATTCCGTATACGGATCCGCCCGACGGCTTCCAAAGCGTCTCCTATGTGGACGTGCTGAAAGGAAACGTGCCGCCTTCGCTGCTGCGCGGACGCTGGGTGCTGGTGGGCGTGACGGCCGCCGGCATGGGCGACGAACTGGCTGTACCGGGTTGGCACGCCACGGAACCGCGCATGTCGGGTGTCGACTATCAGGCCAATGCGCTGAACATGCTGATGCGCGACGATGCGGTAGTGCCGCTGTCGATCACCTCGCAGATCGGCCTGTCGATCCTGATGGCGATCCTGCCGTTGCTGCTGCTCGGACTTCCGGGCCTGCACCGGATCTGGCGGCCGGTGCTGGTCGCATTGCTGGCAGCACCGCTCCTGTCCTGGCTGCTGCTGAAATTCGCGCATGTGTGGTATCCGCCTGTCCCCGCGTTGATCGTGCTGGGCCTGGGCGCCTTGTTGCTGATCCTGCGCACGCTGCGGCGGACGCGGCTGCAAGCCCAGTCCGACCCCCTTACCGGCCTGGCCAACCGCATCAAGTTCGACGAGGAACTGGAACAGGAGCTGCGCTCGTCGCGACGCACCGGCCAGCCGCTTTCGCTGCTGCTGTTGGATGTGGATCATTTCAAACGTCTCAACGACGGCCTGGGCCACCCCGCCGGCGACGAAGTATTGCGTGCGCTGTCTGCCATCCTGCGTGGCCGTGCGCGCCGTCCCCGCGACCTGGTGGCGCGGCTGGGAGGCGACGAGTTCGCCGTATTGCTGCCTGAAACCACGCCGCAGGCCGCCGCCGCCATCGCCACGACCATCCACGTGGATCTGGCCAACCTGTCCTCGCGCACCGGCAACCATGTGCCTTTACCGCCGTTCACGGCAAGCATCGGCATCCACACCACCCAGAGCGAAGAAGAAACCGCGGCTTATGTGTTCGAGCTCGCGGACAACGCGCTCTACCAGGCCAAACAAGCCGGCCGCAACCGCAGCTTCAGCCACACGGGCGAACGGGGCTGCGCACCGAGCTGAGGCAATCCGCTAGACCTGCAACACCATGCCAGGCCTGGCCAGCTGCACTTCGATACCGTCGCGTTCGCCGATCTCGCCCGCCAGGGCTTCGCGCGCCTTGTCTTCGCCATGCACCAGCACCAACGGTGGGTGCGCGGTGAATCCGCCGTACCAGGCCATCAGGCCACGCTGGTCGGTATGCGCGGACAGTCCGCCGATGGTGTGCCGCTTGGCATGCACCCGATAATCGCGGCCATGGATGCGCGCCCATTGGGCACCGTCGACCAGACGCCTTCCCAGCGTACCTTCGGCCTGGTAGCCGACGAACACCAGGTGCGTACTGTCTCGGCCCAGGTTGTGCTTGAGGTGGTGCAGGATGCGTCCGCCATTGGCCATGCCGGAACCGGCGATGACGATCGCACCGCCCTGCACTTCGTTGATGGCCATCGAGTCCTGTGCGCTTTCGGCGATGCGCAGGTTGGGCAGCTGGAAGGGATTGAGCTTCTGCTTCCACACCGCTTGCGCATCGGCGTCGAACAGGTCGGTATGGCGGTCGTAAACCGAAACGACTTTCGCTGCCATCGGACTGTCCAGGAATATCTTCCAGCGCGATAGCTTCCAATCCTCCCAATGCCGGGCAAACCAGTACAGCAATTCCTGGCTGCGGCCTACCGCGAATGCGGGAATCAGTACGTTGCCGCCTTCTCGCCACGCCTGGGCGAATATTTCACCCAGCTCATGAAGGGTATCCAGGCGATCGCGATGGTTGCGATCGCCGTAAGTAGATTCCATCAACACCATATCGGCCTGGCCGATGAGTTCGGGATCGCGCAGGATCGGCGTGCCGTTCGGGCCAAGGTCGCCGGAGAACACGAGTTTCTTGCCGTCCGCCCACAGTTCAGTGATGGACGAACCCAGGATGTGGCCCGCATCGCGGAACGCTATCTCCACACCCGGCAGGATCTCGTTACGTGTTCCATAAGGCATCGCCTGCACTTGGCGCATCGCCTGTTCCACATCGGCGCGCGCATACAGCGGCACCACTTCGGTCTCGCCAGGACGCAACCTGCGATTGGCACGCTCGGCGTCGGATTCGGCCAGCGACGCCGAATCCAGAAGCATCACCGGCATCAGATCGCCGCCGGCTTGCTGGATGAAGATCGGTCCTGCGAAACCGCGTTTGACCAGCAGCGGTACGCGCCCGATATGGTCGATATGCGCGTGGCTGATCACCAGCGCGTCGAGTTGCGCCGGTTCGAACGGGAAAGGATCCGCGTTGCGCGCTTCGGCCTCGCGGCTGCCCTGCATCATTCCGCAGTCCAGCAGGATGCGTTTGCCGGCGGCCACCACCAGATGCATGGACCCGGTGACTTCGCCCGCGGCGCCATGGAATTCGACCTGCATCGCCCGCTCCCTGTCAGACACGCTTTCCGTGCCGTCCGAACCCTAGCACGCGCCCGATAAACCCTTGATGTGAAGGAATAATTATGACCGCGGCATGACCTTCGACACCCTCAGCGCGGCCACGCCAGGCGTAGAGTCCGCGCACGCCCCCGTGCAGGGGGTTTTTCCTTATCTATGCCCTTAGGGGCCGGAGTAGTCTGTGATTCGTAAACCCCAGATCCTGTTGTTGTCCCTGGCCGTGAGCGTGGCCTTGGCCGCCTGCGGCAAGAAAGAAGAAGCCGCCACCCCGGCCGCCGGCGCCACCGCAGCCACGACGGCCGAACCGGCCGCGCTGAAGCTGGACGAATCCAAGCTGCCGCCGGTCAACCGTTTCCTGATCGGCGATCTGGATACCGCCAAGAACGCCTGTGCCGACTTTGGCGGCTACGTGAACGGCAAGTGGCTCGCCGCCAATGCCATTCCGGGCGATCGCGCCAGCTGGGGCGCCTTCGAGATGCTGACCGAACGTTCCACCGCTGCCCAGCAGCAACTGGCCGAGCAGGCAGCGGCCGACAAGAACGCAACCGGCGTGGAAAAAATCGTCGGCGATCTATGGTCTACCGGCATGGACGAGGCCAAGGTCAACGCACAGGGCATCGAGCCGATCAAGGGCGAGTTGGCCGCCATCGACGCACTGAACGACAAGGACGCGATCATCGCCTATCTGCGCAGCAGCGCGGCCAAGGGCCAGAACGGCCTGTTCGCTTTCGGCGCCAATGCCGACTTCGACGATTCGACCAAGAACATAGCTTATGCGATGCAGGGCGGCCTGGGCCTGCCCGATCCGGAGTACTACAGCAGCCCGGCCAACAAGAAGGAACTGCAGGCCTACGAGGCCCACATCGCCAAGACGCTCGAACTATCCGGCATTCCGGCAGCCGATGCGGCCACCCAGGCCAAGTCGGTGATCGCGTTCGAAACCCGCCTGGCCAAGCACTCCAAGACCAGCACCGAACTGTCGCGCGACACCAAGCTGTACTACAACCCGGTCACCCTGGCCGAAGCCGACGCGCTGACCCCGAACTTCTCCTGGACCGAGTTCTTCAAGTCTCAGGGCGTTGCGCCACAGGAGAAATTCTCGCTGGCCATGCCGGCGTTCCACCAGGAACTCAGCAAGATGCTGAGCGACACGGTGCCGGCGACCTGGCGCAGCTATCTGCGCTTCCATGCGGTCGATGGCGCCGCGCCGTACCTCAGCCAGGCCTTCGTCGATGAGAACTACAACTTCAACGGCAAGGTGCTGAACGGGCAGAAGGAAATCAAGCCGCGTTGGAAGCGCGTGCTGGATACCGTAGACAACCAGGCCGGCGAAGCGCTGGGCCAGATGTACGTGAAGGTGGCTTTCCCGAAAGAATCCAAAGCCAAGATGGAAGTGCTGGTCGGCAACCTGCGCACCGCATTGAAGGCGCGCATCGAAAACCTGACCTGGATGAGCGAAGAGACCAAGAAGAAGGCCATCGCAAAGTGGGATACCTTCACCCCGAAAATCGGCTTCCCCGACAAATGGCGCGACTGGACCGGTCTGTCGACCAATCGCGACAGCTACTTCGGCAATGTGATGGCCGCCAACGAATTCAACTACAAGTGGAATCTGAGCAAGATCGGCAAGCCAGTGGACAAGACCGAATGGGGCATGAGCCCGCAGACGGTCAACGCCTACTACAATCCGCAGCAGAACGAGATCGTGTTCCCGGCCGCCATCTTGCAGCCGCCTTTCTTCGACGCCAACGCCACTGACGAAATGAACTACGGCGGCATCGGTGCGGTGATCGGCCATGAGATGAGCCATGGCTACGACGACCAGGGCGCGCGCTTCGGGCCGACCGGCAACTTCGAGGATTGGTGGACGCCGACCGACGCGACCGCGTTCAAGGGCCTCACCGGCAAGCTGGTCAACCAGTTCAACGGCTACAAGACCGACGCCGGCGGCCAGGTCAGCGGCGAGCTGACCCTGGGCGAGAACATCGCCGACCTGGGCGGCCTGGCCACGGCCTACGACGCGATGAAGAAAGCCACCGAAGGCACGCCCGATCCGATGACCGACGGCATGACCCGCGACCAGCGCTTCTTCCTCAACTGGGCCACGGTGTGGCGCCGTAACTTCACCCCGGAGAATCTGGCCGTACGCCTGAAGACCGATCCGCATGCGCCGGCCAATTTCCGCGCCGTCGGCGCCCCGTCCAACATGCCCGCCTTCGCCGCCGCGTTCTCGTGCAAGGCCGGCGACCCGATGGTGCGTGCCGACGACCAGAAAGTCGTGATCTGGTAAGCACCAGCTGCTCCACGCAAGACCCGAAGGCCCGGCATCGTCCGGGCCTTCGTTTTTGCGGGGGTTGTTCATAGGTACGGCCCCGGTGCTTGCTAGAATCCGGGGATTCATCGACACGGAAATCCCTGATGCCGCCACTGCGCCACGCCCTCAGCAAGCCCACCCTGCTCGCCTTCGCCCTGGTCCTGGCGCTTGGCGCCAACGAGGCCCAGGCCGCCAAGAAGAAAAAGGCGCCCAAGGCCCCGGCAGTGAGCGCCGAATGCACCGACTTCTACACCAGCGCCAACGCGGCCTGGCTCAAGGCCAACCCGCTGCCCGCCGGGACCGCCTCGCTGACCGCACTGGGGCAGTTGATCGAACGCAGCCAGCTGCAGCAGCGCCAGCTGCTGGACGCCTCGATGCAGTCGCCGCAAGGCAACGTGCAGAAGCTGCTGGGCGATTTCTGGGCCAGTGGCCTGGATGAAGCGGCCGTGGAGGCCGACGGCGCCAAGCCCATTGCCCCGCTGCTGGACCGCATCAACGGCATCAAGAAATCCAAAGACGTACCCGCTGCCATTGCCGCACTGCATCAAATCGGCATCCCGGTAGCCTTCAACTTCAGCCCGGATGTGGACCTGAAGGCATTGGACCGTCACATCGGCTACTTCTCGCAAGGCGGCCTGGGCCTGCCCGATCCGGCCTACTACACCCGCAGCGATGCGGACACCCGCGAACTGCTGGGCCGCTACAAGAACTACGTGAAGCAGATCCTTGCCCTGACAGGAACCAAGGCCGACAAGCTGGATGCCGAAGCCAATGCCGTGATCGATCTGGAAACGCGCATCGCGCGCGTATCCAAACCGCTGCAGGAACTGCGCAATCCGCTTTCCAACTACCTGCCCACGCCCACCAAGGATCTGGGCAAACGCTATCGCAACCTGCAGCTGGACGCCTTCCTCAAGGCGCAGGGTGTCAGCGACGACACGGTGTCGATGGTCAACCCTGCGTTGTTCGCCGAACTCAACACCCTGGTCGGCACGCTCAAGCCCGACCAATGGAAGACCTACCTGCGCTGGCAGGTCGGCGGCACCATGGCTCCTTACCTTGCCAAGTCTTATCGCGATGCCGATTTCGAGTTCCGCGGCCGCGTTCTGAAGGGCGAAACGGCGCCGGCGCCGCGCTGGCAGCAGGTGCTCGATGCCATCAACACCGCCGCCGGTCCGATGCTGGGCCGCGAGTACGCCGGCCGCTATCTGCCTGCCGCCAGCAAGAGCAAGGCCGAAGCGATCGCCAAGGACGTGCGCGATGCATTGGCTCGCGGCATCGAGCGCAACGCGTGGATGAGCGCGTCGGCGAAAACCGAAGCCAAATCCAAGATCGAAAAATTGAAGATCGAAATCGGCACCCCGCGCCGCGACCTGGATTACAGCGTGCAGCCGATGGGCCGTGGCAGCTTCGGCAGCAACATCCTCATCGCGTCGACCTGGCGTCACCGCGAAGAGATGAAGCGTATCGGCAAGGGCAATGCGGACCGCCGCTGGGACGTGCTGCCGCAGCAGCCGGCGCTGGTCTACGATCTGGCGCAGAACCGCCTGATCGTGACGGCGGCGGTGTTGCAGCCGCCCGTGTTCGATGTGAACCGCGGCGATTCGGCATTGTTCGGATCCTACGGCGCGCTGGTCGGGCATGAACTGAATCGCGGCTTCGATATCCGCGGCCGCATGGTCGACGCCACCGGCGAGCTGCGCGACTGGTGGACCCCGGCCGACGTAACGGCATGGAATGCGATCGGCGCCCGCGTGACCTCGCAGTACGGCGGCTACGCCTACCCGGCGGTCGGCAATGCCAAGGTCAACGGCGCACTGACGCAGGACGAGAACCTGGGCGATCTGGCTGGCGTGGAGCTGGCCTGGGACGCTTTCACCAACGCTCAGCTCGCGCCCAACCTGGGCGCCAAGCAGACGCTGTTCCGTAGCTGGTCCGAACTATGGGCGCAGCAGATTTCCTCCGCCGAAGCCGCGCAACGCATCGCCACCGACGTGCACGCCCCCGGCCAATGGCGCAGCAACGGTCCACTGGCCAACCAGCCCGCCTTCGGCGAATCCTTCAGCTGCAAAGCCGGCCAGCCGATGCGCCGCAGCGAAGCGGAGCAGATCACGATCTGGCGTTGAAGGGTTGCCGATCGCGCAAAGAGAAAGCGTAGAGAGATAATCCGCGGAGAAATATCCGCGGAGAAAGAATCCCGTTCGTGGTGAGCCTGTCGAACCACGCTCTTTGCGGTTTGTTTCAATACATGGCCGTTTGATTGCCCTCCGAAAAGCGTGGTTCGACAGGCTCACCACGAACGGGCTATTGAATTATCCGCGCTTTTTCCGTGGCGAAGTTTGGGCCTCGTTCCGGCCAGTAGTGATCATGCGTCCGACAGGACGATATCCAATGCCGGCAACGATTCAAGGAAGTCGCGCGCGTCGAAGGCCTCGCCGGGTGCGAGGACTCCGATTGCCTTGCTGCGCCCGTCGCCGATGCGCTGTAACGCCTCCACTATCAGAGGTGCGGTGACCGCATAGATATCGCGCCCATGCGCCAGGGCGCGGCGTGTTTGGCCACGCCTGCGTACTGTGGTTTCGACCGCAAAGATCTGCGAAGAACGTCCGTGCACATCGGTTGGCGCCGGTGGCGGCGTGTGCGGATCGCGCAGATCCTTGAGCGGAGTGAGGTTCATATACGAATGCACTTCGGCACTGCGTACGTGGCGCGAGAGGGTGACGATTTCGGAGAACGGCAACGCTATCGTGTCCTGCGTGCCGAAGGGCGCCGGGAATGTCCATTGTCCCAAGGGCGGCGGATCGGCCAGCGGCTCCAGTTTTCCGCCTTCGACCACCACGCGGCGATAGTGGTTGCGCGCGCCGGTCAGCCGGGTGCCGACCGTGGGGTGCCAACTGTCCAGTGCGACTGCGATGTCTATCGCATCCGCATCCGGCCAATCGCCCAGCGCAGCGGTCGCCAACAGATCCGCCAGGCCTCCGTAGAACGCCATCGCGGGCATCACCGTCACCGCCGCCGCCTTGGCCGCATCGGAAAAGCGCTCGAATACTTCGAGAACGGCCTGTTGTTCTGCGCTCACATCCAGATAGTGGATGCGCGCGCGCAATGCAGCTTCGATCATCGGCGCCGCCGAATCCAGAAACGGCCCGGCGCAATTGATGACTCCCATCGCGCCATCCAGCGCGCGATCCAGCGAAGCCGGCTCTTCGACCGATGCCTGCCGCCTTTCCAATCCAGGGAACGCATCGCCCAAGGCGGCCAACTTGCGCGCATCGCGGCCGGACAGGACTGGAATCCAACCGCGTTCCAGCAACTCGGCAACGACGAACCGTCCGGTATGCCCATAGGCGCCGTACACGACGACGGTACGATTGGTATTCATCGGAAACTCCTTCCATTGACGGGTACCCAGGCATTCCACAACCGCTGCGCTTCCTCGGCAATCACATCCGGACGCTCCTCTGGCCAGAACAGTTTGCTGCCTTCGAGCAACCTCACCCCGCGCGAATGGCCGAAGTCATGGTCGAGCCGCTTGGGGCTGCTTGCTGAGAAAATAGTGTCGCCCGTGCCCCAGACGATCCGGGTCGGCACTCTGCAACGCCTGAGCGCTGGACCGATCCCGGCCAGCGCGTTGCGTTCCAGCGCAACAGCGTAGGCATGCGCGTTGTCGGTACGCTGCTGCGTGCTGAGCAGCGGCCCGAAATAAGTGTCGATCGCCTCGTCGGTGGGATGCGCGGGGTTGGCGTAACACATGCCGCCGATGCCCTCGGGCGAACGCGCCAGCGTCCTGTCGGCGTGCCACCGGCCTAACCATTCGTCGACGAACCTACCTTCCTTGGCCAGTTCGATGACCGGCAGCAGCGCTGGCGGGGGGCTGTCGTCCTCGGCGTCGCAATTGGTCAGCAGCAACGTACGCACACGATGACCGTGCCGCGCTACCAGCAACTGCGCGACCGTACCGCCGCTATCGTTGGCGACGATATCGACGCTTGGCACCGACAACGCATCCAGCAAGGCCAGCAGCATGTCGACCTGCGCTTCGGGCGCACAGCTCTGACCATCGGCGACCTGCGTGTAGCCCATACCCAGAAAATCCGGTGCGATACAACGCCGGTACGGCGACAGCCGATCCAGCGCACCCCGCCACTGGAAGCTGTTGAGCGGAAATCCATGCAAAAACAAAGCCGCCGGTCCGGAGCCGCGCTCGACGTACGCGATATTCCCGAACCGGGTCTTCGCATAGCGTCGTGAGCCATGGAAAGTGGCTGCGTCCAGTGCGGCGGCGCCCGATGCAACGCCGCCCGCCATTTGCGACGCGCATCCGACCAGAATGCCGGAGGCAATCATGCCGGCGGATGCGGCGAGGAATCCTCTGCGATCCATGCTCAGGCTTCCTTTGCCAACGGTTCGCGCAGGTGCGTTTGCGAAGCCGGGTTCGCTTCCCAATGCGCGCGGACATCGCGATTGAACTCCTGCCAGCGTTCCTCGGGAAAGAAGATGCGCGCACCCTCGAATTCCACACGCCATTTCGTTCCGGGAATGGCCTGTGCCAGCCAGTGCGACCACTCCACGGGGAAATAGATGTCGTCGGTGCCCCAGGCGATAAAGGTCGGCGCCCGCACCTGCCGCAACTTGTCTTCGATAGCGAGCGTGTGGCGGCAGTCGAACGCGTTGACGAAACGCTCCAGATCCCGCGTCCGTTGCGCCGAAGCCAGAAACGGCCGCAGATAAGCCTCGATGGTGTCGTCGGACACCTGTTCCGGATGTTCGTACGCCGGGCCGAGTGCCTGTTCGGAGCGGTATACCGCTTTGTCGTCGAGCATCGCCTTGAGCGTGTCCGCCAGTCCGCCTGCGGCTACCATTTCCACGAACGGCTTGAAGGCATCCGGCGGCCAGTTGTCGTGGGCGTCGCAGTTGCTCAGCACCAGACTGCGCAATCGCGAGGGATGCAAGGCCGCGAAGATCTGGCAGATGCCGCCGCCGCTGTCGTTGCCGACCAGGTCGACCTGGTCGATGCCCAGCGCGTCCAGAAATTCCGCCAGCATGTGCGCGTTGGCCGTCACCGACACATCCTGGCCGGCATCGATCTCGGTATGGCCGTGGGCGAGCAGATCCAATGCGATACAGCGTCGGATATCGCTCAACCCGGCCAGCTGGTGCCGCCAGAGATAGCCATTGAGCAGCACGCCGTGGACGAACAAAGCAACCGGACCGCTGCCCTGCTCGACGTAGCTGATTCGGCCCGATGGCGTCTCAGCCACCTTGCGCGTCCGCGAGGATCCAATGGTATCCATCACGCCTGCACTCCAGCGTCGCGCAACTTCTCCGCGCATTCTTCACAACAAACCTCTACAGCACGGCCGCCCACCGTGACCGTGATGGCGCTATCGTCCAGCTCGCAATCGCATGCGGCGCAGGTTTTCTCGTTCATGGCACTCTTCCAATGCATACCCGCGAATCGGGCATGCACAGGAGACCATCCGCCCGCCGCGGCGGCTGTCGAAATCTTTAGGTGTTTGCGGGTCGCAGCGGATCAATCCGCCTCAACGGCTGTATTCCGGCTGCTAGATGCTTTTCGCCGACGCCGATTGCCTGAACGCGGTCGGCGAACGCCCATAGGCCTGCTTGAATGAGGCAGCGAAATGGCTGTGACTGGAGAAGCCCAGATCCAGCGCCAGCGCCGACATGTCGTCGTATTCCGCGACCAGATCCAGCGCGCGGGCCAGGCGCAGGCGCAGGTGGTAGCGGTAGAGCGGCAGGCCTTCCACTTGCTGGAAGGCCTGAGTAAGGTAGACGGCCGATCCGCCGATTTCCGCGGCGATTTCCGCCAGACTCCAGCGCCGGGTCAGGTCGCTGGCCAGCAGCACTTTGGCCCGGTCCACTAGCCGTTGCCGCGCATGGGTCGCACCGGTCTGGCGAGTGGTACGCGGTCCCAGGCTGCGGCATACCAGGGTGAGGGCCAGACTCTCGGCCTCCAACGGCTCGATACTGCCGTTGCGCAAGCTGTGTCTCAGCAGCGCAACCAGGGCCTGCGCGCGCGGATCGATGCGCAGGGATTGCCCGCGAAATTTGAATTCGTCGCTCCGGTCGGCCAACGCGGCCGGCGCAAGTTCGCGCAGCAGCGGCTGCGACACCGCCAGCACCAGACTATCGTCGCCGCCGGTCGCCGGATGGCTGACCTGATAGCCCTCGCCCGCGTTGAAGAACAGCACATGGTTGGCATCGGCCACCGACTGGTCGCTGCCGACATGGCGCATGTAGACGCCGCGGTACGGAAACACCAGATGGGTCGCGGCAGCGCATTCCTCGGCGCTGCGATGGCGACAGACGCCCGAGCAATGCACGTCCTTCACCGCGACGGTGCCGGTGTCGAGCAGGCCATTGATCTCGAAATCGGCCATCGGGGTGCACGTGTAGTCCAGTAGCGACATCGTTAGCCTACCGGATACGCGAACGCATTGCCTGGACGGAGAACCCGTCCCGCTTCAACGCTTATGGCCAGCGGCACGGATCATCCGCAGGGCGGGCATTGCCCGCCGATGGAGCATCCGATCAAATCACGGTGGGCAACGCCCGCCCCCGTATCAGGTACGGGATAGGCTCTACGGTTTCTGATCAGCGTACGATCCGCGGCCCCGGCGGCCGACGTTTATTGAACGGCGGCTGCCCGCGCCAATAACGGATCAGCATCCAGCCGAACAACATGCCGCCCAGGTGGGCGAAATGGCCGACGCCCGGTTGCCAACCGGTATAGGCCAGCAGCAGTTCTACCGCACCGAAAATGATCACCAGATTCCGCGCGCGGATCTCGGTAGGAATGGGGAACATGATCATGCGCCGGTTAGGAAACAGCATTCCGTATCCCAGCAGCAATCCGAACACCGCACCGGACGCACCCAGGGACGTCGAAAGCTGACCGGACTGTGCAAACAGGAAGCTGGTCAAGCCAAGCTGGCAGAGATTGCCGCCGACCAGGCATATCAGATAGAAAATCAGGAACCGCTTCTCTCCCCAAACCTGTTCCAACGAGGCGCCGAACATCCACAGCGCAAACATATTGAAGAAGAGATGGCCGAAGCCGCCATGCATGAAACCGCTGCTGATCAGCTGCCAGGGCAGGAACCCGCCCGATTGACCATCACTCGAGCCGATGGGCCAAAGCTCCAGTGGAAGCATTGCCTGCCTTCCCAGCGCCCACTGCAACAGGAACATCACCACATTGGCGATGATCAGCTTCTGCGTGACCGGGGGAATTCTGGGGAACATGACGTTTCTCGGAGTACCTGGCGCGTATCATACCGGCATGCCTTCCCTGCCCGCGGCGGTCCTGCGTGACCCAGCCGCGCTCGCCGGGGTCCTGGATGAACACGGCGCTTGCCTGCTGTTGGGGTTTCCCAGCGCATCGGCCACCTTGGCACTGCGCAGCGCGTTGCACCTGCTCCAGGCAGACGGCAATTTGCGCGCGGCGGAAGTGGGGCACGGCCGCAGCCACCAATTGCGCACGGCCATCCGCGGCGACGAAACACGATGGATGGATGCCGACTCGGGCACTGCGGCCACCGCTTATCTCTCTGCGCTGCGCAGCTTGCGCATCGCAATGAACCGGCGTCTGTTCCTGGGGATGGAAGAAGAGGAAGCGCATTTCGCCTGCTATCCAGCTGGCTCCTCCTACCATCGCCATCGGGACCAGTTCCAGGACAGCGATGCGCGCGTGTTGTCGATGGTCAGCTATCTCAATGAAGACTGGCTGCCCGAACAGGGCGGCGCGCTGCGCCTGTACCTGCCGCAGGGAACAGTCGACTTGTTCCCCCATGCGGGGACGAGCGTGATTTTTCTGAGCGGGATAGAACATGAAGTACTTCCGGCGACGCGCGAACGCTTGAGCGTCGCGGCTTGGTTACGGAAGCGCGCCAGCTAGCGCAGTCCCCCGTTCGCCACGAACGGATTGAGGGAGTTGATCGGCAATTGCCTGTCAGCTGCCGGGCGGGCCCCACACCTGCTCGTCCATCGTGCGCGCCGCCTTGAGCCCGCGCACGCGCCCCTTGACCACCATCACACCTTCGGCACGCAGGCGCTGGCATTGTTCGCGGAATCCTTGCGAACCTTCCGGCAATGCAATCCTTCCGTCAGATCGCAACACACGGTGCCAGGGGAGTTTCGGGTCCGTGTTTTCGCTCAGCACTTTCGCCGCAAGGCGCGCCCGGCCCGGCAGACCGGCGCGATGCGCTACCTCGCCATAGCCGGCCACCTGCCCGCGCGGAATCGCGCGCACGGCGGCGAGGATGCGTTCGGCGGAAGACTTGTCGGCCATGAGGCATTAGCATAGCCGCCGCGATGCAAAGGAGCACGACATGCAGAATTTCGAGCAGATCCGCAGCCACCTGACCAAGTCCGGGTACAAGGTCACCATGCACGAGCCGTACGTGGCCTGCGTGGAACTGTCGCTGGACAGCGGCAATCGCCATCAGGCGATCTTCGTTTCGGAACTGGGCAACGACGACGAACGCGGCTATCTGCGCGTCAGCACCGTGATCGCCCCGATCACCGGCGTGGACGCGCGGCGCGCGCTGGGTTTCAACTGGCAGAGCAGCGTGGGTTATCTGGCCATCGGGGATCTGGACGGCGTGCCTTATCTGCAACTTTGCGAGAACCGTCCGTACGAAGGCCTGTCTCCGGCCGAAGTGGACCGCATGGTGCTGGAGATCGGCGGCCTGGGCGACAGCATGGAACGCGCGCTGTCGGCGGAAGGTGACCTGCTCTAACAGAGCAACCTTTGAACTGTAGGAGCGACGCAAGTCGCGATGAAGCGTTACCGGTAAGGCCCCATCGCGACTTGCGTCGCTCCTACAAAACGGCGGGCCTCAGGACCAGCCCAACGCCTCTACCAGCTTGAACAAACCATAGGCAATGCCACCCGCAGCCGGAATGGTGAGTATCCACGCCCACACGATCCGCTCGATCACGCCAAGCTTGAGCTTGCGCGGATTCTTGGCGAAGCCCACGCCCATGATGGCGGTAGAAATACTGTGCGTAGTGGACACCGGCATGCCGAAGTGCGCGGCCGTGACCAGGATCGTCGCCGACGCGGTTTCGGCCGCGAAGCCGTCGATGGTCTGCAACTTGACCATCTTGTGGCCCAGCGTCTTGATGATGCGCCAGCCGCCGGCGGCGGTGCCCGCGGCCATGACCAGCGCGCAGGTGGCGATCACCCAGGTATCGATGTCGTCTTTGCCACCGTCCGGATGCAGGAAGGCCAGCCACGAAGGCAGGTCGTTGAAGATGCCGGAAGCCTGAGCGCCGAAGATCGACAACGCGATGATGCCCATCGTCTTCTGCGCGTCCTGGCGGCCATGGGCGAAACCCATGTACGCAGCCGACACGAATTGCGCCTTGCCGAAGAAAGCATTCACCCAGCGCGGCTTGGCCATGCGCGCCAGCGGTCCGCCCGCCTTCATCAGCGCGGCGATGATCAGGTAAAGCAGCGTGATGATGCCGACTCCGAGCAAAAAACCCGCCAGCGGCGAAGTAATCATGGGCACCACCACTTTCCAGAACAGGCCCTTGTTGGAAGCCCAGTCGCCATCGCCCGCCTTGGACCAGATGAGCGCGGTCCAGTTGTTGTGCGACGCGGCCAGCGCGGCGCCGCAAAGACCGCCGATGAGAGCGTGCGAGGAAGAAGACGGCAAGCCGCGCCACCAGGTGATCAGGTTCCAGATGATCGCGCCGACCAGCGTGCAGATGAGCACCTGCGAGGTCATGTTGACCACATCGGTGTCGACCAGGCCGGACGCGATGGTCTTGGCGACCGCGGTACCCATGAACGCGCCGATGAGATTGGTGCTGGCGGCCAGGATGATCGCCTGGCCCGGCGTCAGCACTTTGGTGGCCACCACCGTGGCGATGGAGTTGGCGGTGTCGTGGAAGCCGTTGATGAACTCGAAAACGAGCGCGGCCAGGATCACGATCAGGACCAGTGAGAGCATCGCGCGGAGCCTCAGCTGTTCTTCAGTATGATCTGGTACGCCACCACGCCGGCTTCACGGCAGCGGTCGATGGCTTTTTCCAGGATCTCGAAGAACTCCTTCAGCAGGAACATCTGCAGGTTGTCCAGGCGGCCGGAATAGATGTCGCGGTAAAGCTCCAGCATCAAGCGGTCGGCTTCGTTTTCCAGCGAGCGCAGCTTCTCGTTGAGCACGGTCATGCGGTCGATATTCAACTTCGGCAGGTCGTGGACCATTTCCACCACCACGCCCGCCGCCTGCTCCAGCATCGCCGCGCGCGGCGCGAAGTCGATGCCTTCCAGGTGCTGGATGGCCAGCGAATAGCGGTCGGCGAACTTCTCCACCTGCTTGGGGATCTTGTACAGCGCAGAGCCCAGCGATTCGATGTCTTCGCGCTCGATCGGGGTGATGAAGCTGTCGACCAGGGCATGGCTGATCTTGTCGGACGCCGCCCGCTCGCGCTGCCGGGCCAGCTTGAAAGCATCCAGCGCCGGTTGGCGGTCCGCGGCCTTCATCATGCTGTGCAGCGCTTTGGTGCTGTCGTAGGCGGCCTGGGCTGCTTCGTCCAGCAAGGTGTAGAACTGCTGGCCGGAGCCGAAAATGGTCTGCAACGAAAACATGAGCCCTGTCCCGCCGTCACGGGAGGGACGGCAACCGGCGCGAATTATGACCGTTTCATGACCGCCTGTGGCGGTCCGGCCGCACCCGGGCAATGCGATGCGAGCCGGTATAAGGACCGTTACCGCAGCAAGCTGGGCGGGTTTGCTAGACTCCGCACCGCGCCAAGGCGCACTTTATGGAAGACGACCCTACCTCCCCCTCCCCCGCACGCCGCTTGCCAGCGCTGCGTGGCCCCGCAGAAGCCCGCTCCGGCGAGGATCGCCCGCGTGCTTGAACTGCTGATCGTAGCCGGCCTGATCGTGCTCAATGGCTTCTTCGCCTTGTCGGAGATGGCCCTCATGACCTCGCGCAAGCTGCGCCTGAAACAGATGGCGCTGGAAAGCCGCGGCGCCAGGGTCGCGTTGGCGTTGGCCGAACACCCGGACAACCTGCTCTCCACCGTGCAGGTCGGCATCACCCTGATCGGCGTGCTGGCCGGCTCGCTGGGCAGCGACGCCATCGGCGCCCTGGTCGCCGGTTGGCTGGTCGGAATCTGGCCCAACGCGGGCGAATATGCGGGGCGCATCGGTTTCGGCACCGCGGTTACCCTGATCACCGCCGGCTCGGTCATTTTCGGCGAACTGATTCCCAAGCGCCTGGCCCTGACCAACGCTGAAAACATCGCCGCAGTGGTCGCCATTCCGCTGGACTGGCTGTCGCGTATCGCCCGCCCCGTCGTGTTCCTGTTGGGTGCCATCAACCGTCTGGTACTGCGCATGCTGGGCATCCGCGACGGCGACCGCAATGCGGTGAGCGAAGAGGAAATCCGCCTGCTGGTCAGCGAAGGTCATGCCCAGGGCGTGATCGACGTGGACGAGCGCAACATGGTCAATCGCGTGCTGCGCCTGGGCGACCGTACCGCCGACAGCCTGATGACGCCGCGCAAGAGAATCGTATGGCTGGACCAGGCGGCCAGCTACGACAGCAACATCGACACGATGCGCGAATCGCAGTTCTCGCGCTTCCCCGTGTACCGCGGCAACGACCAGGACGTGGTCGGGATACTGGAAGTGAAATCGCTGCTGGACCGCTTCGCCGAGCGTTCGCCTGAAATCTTCCAGAACCTGCGCGAACCACTGTTCGTCTCCGAATCCACCCACGCGATGAAGCTGCTGGAAATCCTGCGCGAAGAGCAGCAGTCGCTGGCGCTGGTAGTGGACGAATACGGCGAAATCCAGGGCCTGGTGACCCTCAGCGACCTGATGGGCGCGGTGGTCGGCCGGCTGCAGGCCTCGGAGAACAGCGACGAGGATGCGCTGGTGGTCACCCGTAGCGACGGTTCGCTGCTGGTCGACGGCTCGCTTCCCAACGACGACTTGCGCGAACTGCTGGGCGGCGTGGCGCTGCCCGATGGCGACGAGGCCGATTACAACACCATCGCCGGCCTGGTGATCGAACACTTCGGCCGCATCCCGCACGTGGGCGAGTATCTGGATTGGGCGGGCTGGCGCATCGAAGTCGTGGATCTGGATGGCGCGCGCATCGACAAGCTGTTGGTGCAGAAGCTGCCGGAAGAAGACGATGACCAAACCAGCGCCTGATTCCGGCCTTGCGCCGGAAGCGGGCGATAACCAGCACGTCAGCACCCGCGCAGTGCTGGACGACTTCGCGTCCGGCGATCCCGACGATCACCTCAGGCTGGGCGACCTGCTTTCGGGTCTGCGGCAGACCGCGTTCGGCATGCTCCTGTTCGTGGCGGTACTGCCGGCTTTCATTCCCATCCCGGGCGTGGCGGGCGCCATCAGCGGCCCATTGGTGGTGTTGATCGGCGCGCAACTGCTGTTCTGCTTGCGCAAGCCATGGCTGCCTGGGTTTCTGGCCAAACGCGGCCCCTACCGGCGGTCGATGGTGCGCTTCCGCGACAGGATGGCGCGCTGGCTGGGCTGGCTGGAAAAAGTGGTACGCCCGCGCATGGAAGGCGTACTGGACCATCCGATCGCCAGCGCCTTCACCGGCCTGCTGCTGGTGCTGCTGGGCCTGCTGCTGGCGTTGCCCATTCCTTTTACCAACTACATATTCGGCGTGCTGCTGTTGCTGTTCGTGTTCGCGTTGCTGGAACGCGATGGCGTGTTGATGCTGGTCGCCTGGCTGACCGGGGCGGTGGCGGTAGTGATATTCGGTTTCGTATCCGGCAATCTGGTGCAGATGCTGGTGCACATGGTTGACGGCTGGTTCTGACGTAGGTCGGGGCTACGCCCCCGACACACGGATAATCTCGGTTCCCGCACGTCGGGGGCGTAGCCCCGACCTACGTCAGATCAGCAAGTGCGCGAATTCGGCGGCGCTCATGGGATGGCCCAGCCAGTAGCCTTGCGCCAGATCGCAGCTGCGGTCGCGCAGGATGTCGAACTGCGCTTCCTTCTCCACGCCTTCGGCCACCACCGTGATGCCCAGCGAATGGGCCATGGCAATGATCGCCGTGGTCAGCGCCAGATCGTCGGGGTCGCGTTGCATGTCGGCGATGAAGCTGCGGTCTATCTTCACCCCGTCCACCGGTACGCGGCGCAAGTGGCTGAGCCCGGAGAAACCGGTGCCGAAATCATCCAGCCATACCTTCACCCCGGTGCGGTGCAGCTTGGCCAACAAGGCGCTGGCATGCGCTTCGTCTCCGATCACCGCCGTCTCCGTCAATTCCAGGTGCAGGCGCGAAGCCGGCAGGCCGGTGTCGCGCAGGGAGGAAGCGACCTCCTCCGGCAGATCCCCGCTTCGCAGTTGCCGCGGAGAAACGTTGACCGCCACAAACGGCGCCTCTTCCGACTCGCTATGCGCGTTCCATTGTGCGGCGGCGGCGCAAGCGGCGCGCAACACGCGCGGACCGATGGTTTCTATCAATCCGCTTTGCTCGGCCACATCGATGAAGACCGAGGGTGCGACCGCCCCCATCTCCGGATGCTGCCAACGCAGCAGCGCCTCGGCGCCGACGATGCGATGGTCGATCAGGCGATAGATCGGCTGATAGACCAGGCTCAATTCACCGCGCTCCCATGCGCCACGCAACTCCTGTTCCATGTGCACGCGACGCTCCACCGCCTGATCCATGGCACGGCTGTAGAAGCGGTAGCAGTTCTTGCCCGCGACCTTGGCCTGATACATGGCGATGTCGCCGTTCTTCATCAACGAAGTTGCGCCCGAAGCGTCTTCCGGAAACAGGGTGATGCCGATGGACGTCCCCAGGAACACCTGCCTGCCTTCCACCACCAGCGGCTGTCCGAGCTCTTTCACCAATGCTTCGGCCAGCTGCGTGGCGCCAGCGCGCACGTCGCCGTTCTGGATCAGGATCACGAACTCGTCGCCGCCGAAACGCGCCAGCAGCGAATCGTCGCCGCCCATGCGCTCCACCGCGTCGCGGATGCGATTGGCGAACTGCACCAGCACCTCGTCGCCCGCTTCGTGCCCCAGGGTGTCGTTGACGCGTTTGAAGTCGTCGATGTCGGCGAACAGCAGTGCCAGCTGACGGCCGGCGCCGCGCAACATCATCAGGCGATGATCCAGGCTTTCCCGGAATGCCAGGCGGTTGGTCAGCCCGGTCAACGCATCGGTATAAGCCATGCGGCGCACGTCGCGGTCGTGGCGGGCGATGCTGTCGTTCATGCTGCTGAAAGCGCGCACCAGCTCGCCGACCTCGTCCTTGCGATCGCTGGACAATCGTTCTGCGTCGTAGTTGCCCACGCCGATGGCATGGGCCGCCTGGGCCAACTGCCTGATCGGTTTCACCAGCGTGCGCTGCGCATACCAGGCGATCCCCACGCATACCGCGGCCAGCGCCGCCAGCAGGAATACGATCCAGCCCATATGGCGGCGGCCCAGCTCGACCAGGCGGCTGTTGAGATTGTTGGCCGCGCGTTCTTCGCTGGCGCGTATCTCGGCCAGCGAATAGCCCACCCGCACGCCTCCCAGGCGCTCGTTGCCGATGCTGATCCCCTCGGACACGTCCACCACCTGCCGCGACCATTGGGTCAGCAGGCGATCGGAAGAAACCGCTGCATGGGCAAGCGGATCGGTCATCGGCTGCCCATAAGCGGCGATATCGTAGGAACCGTCGTGGACGATGTTGCCGCGTGCGTCGTACACCAGCACGTAGGCCACGTCGGGTTGGCGGGCGGCTGCGCGCACCGTGGTGCCGATCGCGTCCAGGTCGGAAAAATAAAGCGGGTTGGTCAAGGAATCGGCCAACTGCTCCACCATGGCTTCGCCGCGGCGGTTGAGCGCGTCGGCGGCCATGCTCTGCATGGCTTCGCGGCCCAGCACATCCACTTCCCGTTGCATCATCGCTTGCCGCTGCAGCAACACCGCGATCAATGCGAACACCACCGCCAGGGTGATGCCCATGGCCACCAGGAACCGCGCCTGCAACCCGAAACGCAGGCTCACTCGACTTGCTCGCGCACACGGACGGCGCCGTCGCGCAGGCGATCGAGGCCTTGCTGCGATGCTGCATCCACCGGCATGAAACGGGTAGTGCGGAAGAACAGCGCCATGGCTTCGCGCGCATCCGGATCGTTGGCCGCCTGCAGCAACACTTCGCGCAGGCGCGCTTCCACCTTGGGGTCCAGGTCGCCGCGCACCATCTCCAGCGCGCGCGGATAGTCCGGAGTCTGGTAGATCGCCTTCATGTCGGAACGGAACGCCGCCGGCATCCGTCGTTCGTCTTCCCAGTCCAGGCTGCTGAACACACCGGCATCGACAAGGCGCTTGTGCACCCAGGCCGCGATATTGAGCTCGGAGCGCGCGAAAACGTAGCCCACCGAATCCGGCGTGGGCCTGTCCATGGGCGACAGCAGGATCTCCATGTGCAGACCATGATCCAACAGGGTCGAAGCGGGAACGATATAGGAACTGGTGGAAGCGGTGCTCTGGAAAGCGATGCTGCGGCCCCTCAGATCGGCCAGCGAATCGATTCCGCTGTCCTTGCGCACGAAGAACACCGAGTGGTAGCTGCTCACTCCGCCGCGCTCGGTCAGCAGCAGGGGTTTTGCCCCGGCGCGCTTTTGCAGCTGCATGGCGGTACCGGCGGTCTCGGTGACCCAGTCCACGCGCCCGCGGCGCAGGTAACTGGTCATCTGCTGGGCGTCGCGCGCCATCAGGATGCGGCCTTCGGTGATCCCCACATCGCGCATGCGCGGCACCACATAGTCCAGCAGCGGCCTGAGCTGCTCGTAGTGGGCCTTGGGGTCGTCGCTGATACGGCCGATGACCAGCACATTGCTGTCATCGGAAGGGGGCGGCGGCGGCGGCAATGCCGTGGCGGGCGCTTGCAGCAGCAGGAGGGCAAGACCAAACCAGGCTATACGCAACGTCAGGGCTCGCATCAACGACAAGTGTGAGACTAGCCGAAAGCTCCCTTCACGGGTAGTAATTCAGCGCCAATCAGCGCCGCCCCTCTCCGGCCAGCCGCGCCATGCGCTGCGCGTCGGCCAGGATGCCGCGCAACAGCCGCACCTCCTGCTCGTTCAGATTGGAGCGCAGGAACAGACGCCGCAGCTTGCGCATGGCCGATTCCGGGGCCCGGCCCTTGTGGAAATCGATGTCGTCCAGGGTTTCCCCCAACTGGGCGAAAAAACCCTCCAGCTGCGCGTGATTGGCCGGTACCTCATGGCTTTCTTCGACCGCAAGGGGTGCCGCTTCTCCCGCTGCAAGCAGAGCCACCCGCAGTTCGTAGGCCAGCACCTGCACGGCCGCGGCCAGGTTGAGCGAGCTGTATTCGGGATTGGCGGGGATATGCACCGAGGCGTGGCAGAGCTGCAGCTCCTCATTGCTCAGTCCGGTGCGCTCGCGGCCGAAGACCAGCGCCGTCTCGTCCCGGCGGGCGAGGGCAGCCACCCGCTCGCCGGCCGCGCGCGGGTGCAATTCCTCCAGCGCGACCCGCCGGCTGCGCGCCGTACAACCCAGCACGAAGGTGCAGTCGGCCACGGCCTCGGCCAGGGTTGCCACCACACTGGCCGAGGCCAGCAGGTCGTCGGCGCCAGCGGCCCGTCGGAAAGCCTCGTCCGCCGGGTACTGCTCTGGCGCCACCAGCACCAGTTTCGAAAGACCCATGGTCTTCAGCGCGCGCGCCGCCGCGCCGATATTGCCGGGGTGCTGGGTGCCGACCAGCACGATGCGGATACGGGCGGCGGTTTTCGGGAGCGATTCCGGCGATTCGACGGGAATGTTCATAGGACGTAGAGGAGTGTTCGCGGGCACAGATGTTAAACTGCGCGCGCCGGTCCACGCGCCGTGCCGTTCTTTAACCACTCGTTCCGCCCCACCCGCCTGCCCCGCCAGTCCGCCCGAGGTCCGTTGCCCATGTTGAATCCTGTCGTCACCATCATGGTCAAGGCCGCGCGCCAGGGAGGCAACGTCCTGTTGCGCAACATCAACAAGCTCGACGCTCTGAACGTGGTGGAAAAGGAGCGCCTGGACTATGCCAGCGAAGTGGATGCGGACGCCGAAAAGGCCGTCATCAAGGAGCTCAAGCGCGCCTACCCGGACTATTCGGTGCTGGGCGAGGAAAGCGGTGGCCAAGCCGGCAAGAACGGACGCTACACCTGGGTCATCGACCCGTTGGACGGCACCAGCAACTACCTGCGCGGCTTCCCGCACTACTGCGTCTCGATCGCTCTGGTCGACAATGGCGAACCCACCGACGCGGTGATCTTCGACCCGCTGCGCAACGAGCTGTTCACCGCCAGCCGCGGCAGCGGCGCCCAGCTCAACGAACGCCGCATCCGCGTCACCGACCGCAAAGACCTGTCAGGCGCCACCATCGGCACCGGCTTCGCCCCGCGCGAACGCGCCCGCGCCGGCGCGCAGCTGGAATGCGTGCGCGAACTGCTGGTGCAGGCCGAGGACGTGCGCCGCACCGGTTCTGCCGCGCTGGATCTGGCCTATGTGGCCTGCGGCCGCAGCGATGCCTATTTCGAGGCCGGCGTGAAGGCCTGGGATATCGCCGCCGGCATGCTGCTGGTGCGCGAGGCCGGCGGCAAGGTCTGCGACTATCGCGGCGCCGGCCTGGCGCGGATGGATTTCCAGGGCGCCAAGGGCCACCAGATCGTGGCCGGCAACATCAAGGTCTGCGAGGCGCTGCAGAAGACCATCGTGACTTCGGGCTACGCCGCCAGCTTCAACTGACGCATCCTTGTAGGAGCGGGCCCTGCCCGCGACGCCTTTACGTCGATCGAAAGAGAGCGTCGCGGGCAGGGCCCGCTCCTACAGGTAAAAAAAGGCCGCGAAATTCGCGGCCTTTTTCGTTGCGGTACCTACGTACCTTACGGCCGGCGCGCCAGTGCAGCTTCTTCCCGCGCCTTCGGCAGCAGATCCTGCTTGGTGACCTTCAGGAACCAGATGGTCAGCAGCGGGCAAGCCACGAAGATCGAGGAGATGGTACCGATCACGATGCCCAGCATCTGCGAGATCGCCATGCCTTCCAGCGAACCGCCGCCGTACAGGTACAGCGCCAGCACGGTGAGGAAGGCCACGAACGAGGTGATGATGGTGCGCGACAGGGTCTGGTTGACCGAACGGTTGAGGATCTCCACCGGCTCGGCGCGCAGGCTGCGGAAATTCTCGCGCACGCGGTCGAACACCACGATGGTGTCGTTGATCGAGAAGCCCATCACCGACAACAGACCGGCCAGCACGGTCAGGTCGAACTCGCGCCCGGTCAGGGCGAAGAAACCGGCCACGATCAGCACGTCGTGCAAAGTGGTGAAGATGGCGGCCACCGCGAATTTCCATTCGAAGCGGAACGAGATGTAGATCAGGAAGCCGACCACTACGAAGATCAACGCATACAAGCCATTGAGTGCAAGCTCCTTGCCGACCTGCGGGCCGACGAACTCGTTGCGCAGCATCTTGGCGGTGTTGTCGGGCGTGGATACCGCGGCGAGCACTTCCTGCACCGTGGTGTTCTCGTTGCCCGAGCTGGTCTGGCCCTCGCGCGGCTGCAGGCGGATCAGCAGATCGCTGCCGCTACCGAAGGTTTGCACCTGCGCGCTGCTGTAACCGGCGTTGGCCAGGCGTTCGCGCACACCATCGACGTCGGCTGGCCGGTCGAAGCGCACTTCCACCACGGTACCGCCGGTGAAATCCAACGCGTAATTGAAGCCCTTGAAGGCCATGGCGCCCACGGCTACCAACGCGAGCAGCAACGCGACGGTCAGCGAGACCCAGCGCAGGCGCATGAAGTTGAAGTTGGTGTCGTTGGGAATGAGGTGCAACGGGAAAAGTTTCATGGTCAGGGAGTCCCGTTAGATGGCCAGCGACTTGAGCTTGCGGCGGCCGCCGTAGATCAAGGTGGCGAGGCCGCGCGATACGGTCACGGCAGTGAAGACAGAGGTCAGGATGCCCACGATCATGGTGATGGCGAAGCCCTTCAATGGTCCGGTGCCGAACGCATACAAGGCCACACCCGCCAGCAGCGCGGTCATGTTGGAGTCGAAGATGGTGCCGGAGGCCTTGTCGTAACCGGTGGCGATGGCCGCCTGGGGCGGTACCCCGGCACGCAGTTCTTCGCGTATTCGCTCGTTGATCAGCACGTTGGCGTCCACCGACATGCCGATGGACAGCGCCAGGCCTGCGAAACCGGGCAAAGTCATGGTCGCGCCGAACAGTGACATCACCGCCACTACCATCAACAGGTTGAGCAGCAACGCCACGCAAGTAATCAGGCCGAACATGCGGTAGTACACCAGGAAGAACGCCAACGCGAACAAGAACGAGAACATCACCGCTTTGGTGCCGCGCTCCACGTTCTCCGCGCCCAGGCTGGGGCCGACCACGCGTTCTTCGATGAAGTCCATCGGCGCGGCCAGCGAGCCGGCGCGCAGCAGCTTGGCCAGGTTCTCAGCCTCGGTCTTCTCCAGGCCAGTGGTCTGGAAGTTCTTGCCAAAAACGCCGGCGATGCGTGTGGGCGCGAGCGCTTCTTCGCTGACCTTGGTCGAACGCACTTCTTTGCCATCTACGATGGTGACTTGCGGAATACGTTCGATATAGACGACCGACATGAGCTTGCCGACATTGGCGCTGGTGAAATCGAACATGCGCTGGCCGGCAGCCGCGTTCAGAGTGATGTTCACCGCGGGCAAGCCATTCTGGTCGGTGCCGGTGCTGGCGGTGACCATCTGGTCGCCGGAAGCGAGCACACGCTTGCTCAGCAGCACCGGCATCGGCTTGCCGTCGGCCCCTGTCGAATCGCGTAGGTAGTAGATGCGCGCCTCGGGCGGTACATTGCCGCTGGCCAGAGCGTCCTGCGCATTGCCGTCGATGACCGAATGGAATTCAAGCGTGGCAGTAGCACCGATCAGTCGCTTGGCCGCTGCTGTGTCTTGCACGCCCGGTAGCTGCACGACCACGCGGTCTTCGCCCTGGCGCTGGATGATGGGTTCGGCCACGCCGAGTTCGTTGACGCGGTTGCGCAGCGTCGCGATGTTCTGTTCGATGGCGTCGCCCGAAATCTGCTGCAATTCGCTTTGCGGTAGGGTCACGTTGATAAGATTGCCCTGCACCAGGTAAGTCAGCCCCGAGGGAGCGACGCCGGCGTTGGTTGCGGCAGAAGCCTGACCGACCAGCGCTTGACGCGCCTTGTCGCCGTCCTCGCCCGGCGCCAGCGTAACGACGATGCTGTTGTCCGGACGCCGTTCAACCGACTCATAGCGCACGCGCTTGTCGCGCAGGTTGACGCGCATATCTTCGGCATAGGCATCCACGCGCTTGTCCAGCGCCGCTTTCTGGTCGACCTGCATCACGAAATGCACGCCGCCCTGCAAATCGAGACCGCGCACCATGGGATGCGCGCCGAATTTGCTCATCCAGTCGGGTACGGTCGAGGCCAGGTTCAAGGCCACGATGTAGTCGTCGCCCAGGTCGGTACGCAGCGCATCGTTGGCCTTGGTCTGCGCGTCCAGGCTTGGCATGCGCACCAGCAGGCTCTCGTTTTCCTTGTCCAGCGACTTAGCCGCGACGCCTGCCTTCTTCAGGGACGCCTGCACGCGCTGGTTCAAGGCATCGTCGATCGCGAAACCGCGATTGGCCGTGATCTGCACCGAAGGATCCGAAGGATAGATGTTGGGTAGCGCATACAACACGCTCAACAGCACGACCAGCAGAATGGCGACGTATTTCCAGCGCGAAAATTCAAGCATCGGGGAGTTCCAGAGAACGTAGACCGTAGCCCGGGTGGAGCGAAGCGATACCCGGGGATTTGCGTAAGACCTTCATGGCTGCGCGGGTGCCGCCTTCGGCGATACCCGGGCCAGCGAAAGGCCGATCAGGCGGACTTCAGTGTGCCCTTGGGCAGCACGTTGCCGACCGCGGCTTTCTGCACGCGCACGCGCACGTTGTCGGCCACTTCGACGGTGACGAAGTTGTCGCCGATGTCGGTCACGGTGCCGGCGATGCCGCCCGAGGTGATCACTTCGTCGCCCTTGGACAGCTTGTCCAGCATGCCGCGGTGTT
The DNA here is from genome assembly GCA_946479745.1 of uncultured Pseudoxanthomonas sp. The sequence continues at coordinate 132,178 of CAMLGZ010000006.1, forward strand.
CCTTGGCGCGCTTCATCTGCGGACGGATCATCAGGAAATACATCACCGCGATCAGAATGATCGGAAACAGCAGCATGCCGAATCCACCACCGGCGGGGGCAGCGCCTGCAGCCTGGGCATGGGCGGTGGGAATCAGGAAATCGAGCAGGTTCATCAGGTCATCCGATAAGGCCGAAAACAGCCGGGAATTATGCCATGGGGGCGGCCCGGCGTGCCCGCAAGTACGGAAATGGGCCGAAATCGCTGGAAAGTCCCCTGTTGGCAGGGGAAAGACCCTGCAATTGGCGGAAGGTTCCGTTCGCTTCCCTTCTCCCACCGGGAGAAGGTGGCGCGAAGCGCCGGATGAGGGAGGGGAAATTCCGGCCCACGGGAACTTGCACTACGACCTGAAAGTCCATTCCCTCATCCGCCCTTCGGGCACCTTCCCCCGGAGGGGAAGGAAGCAAAAGCTTACCCCCGCATCGCATAGAACGACGCCCGGAACGCCTCGAACCGTCCCTGCCCGATCGCCTCGCGCATGCCCGCCATAAGCTTCTGGTAGTACCAAAGGTTGTGCAGCGTGCCCAGCATGGGCGCCAGCATCTCGTTGCAACGGTCCAGATGCCGCAGGTAGGACCGGGTGAAGCCGTTGCGGCAGGCGTAGCAGCCGCAGCCCGGCTCGATGGGGTCCAAGTCCTGCTCGTACTTGGCGTTGCGGATGCGCACCGTACCGGTGGAGGTGAAGTAATGGCCGTTGCGCGCGTTGCGGGTGGGCATGACGCAATCGAACATGTCCACGCCCCGCGCCACCGCTTCCACCAGGTCTTCAGGGCGGCCCACGCCCATCAGGTAACGCGGCCGGTCGGCGGGCAGCAGCGGGTGCATGTGTTCCAGCATGGCGTTGCGTTCGTGCTCCGGCTCGCCGACCGCCAGGCCGCCGATGGCGTAGCCGTCGAAGCCGATTTCCTGCAGGCCCTCGGCCGACCGCGTGCGCAGGTCCGGATGCACCCCGCCCTGCACGATGCCGAACAACGCCGCGTCGTTGCCTTCGTGCGCATTCTTGCTGCGCAGCGCCCAGCGCAGGCTCAGCTCCATCGAGTGCGAAGCGACCTCTTCGGTCGCCGGATACGGCGTGCACTCATCGAAGATCATCACGATGTCCGAATCCAGCACCTTCTGGATATGCATGCTTTCTTCCGGCCCCAGGAACACCTTGCTGCCATCGACCGGCGAATTGAAGGTGACGCCCTGCTCGGTGATCTTGCGCCGGTGCGCCAGCGAGAACACCTGGAACCCGCCCGAGTCGGTGAGGATGGGCTTGTCCCAGCGCGCGAAGCCATGCAGGCCTTGGTGCCTGGCGATGACGTCCAGGCCCGGGCGCAGGTACAGGTGGAAGGTGTTGCCCAGGATGATCTCGGCGCCCAGCTCCTTGATGTGCTCGGGCAGGATGCCTTTCACCGAGCCATAGGTGCCCACCGGCATGAAGGCCGGCGTTTCCACGGTGCCGCGCGGGAAGGTAAGACGGCCGCGACGGGCCACGCCGTCGTTGCCCAGCAGTTCGAAGGACATGCGGCTCATGCTGGCCATGCCTCATGGCAATGAAATGATTTGACGTCATCCCAGCGCAAGCTGGGATCCATTTTTATCTTGCTTTCCGTGGAAGGCTTCAAAGTCAAGATGGATCCCAGCTTGCGCCGGGATGACGATTCGTTTTTAACGGACGCCGCAATCATGCCGACGCCTCCGGAAACAGCAACATCGCGTCCCCATAGGAAAAGAACCTGTACTTCTCCCGTACCGCATGCTCGTAAGCCGCAAACACCCGCTCCTTACCTGCGAACGCGGACACCAGCATCAGCAGCGTGCTTTCCGGCAAATGGAAATTGGTCAGCATCGCATCCACGCTGCGGATGCGGTACCCCGGGAAAATGAAGATCTGCGTTTCTCCGGCGAACGGCTGCAGCTGTCCGTCGCGCAGCGCAGATTCCAGCGCGCGCACCACCGTCGTACCGACGGCGATCACCCGCCCTCCGCGCGCGCGCGTCGCGCGCACCTGCTCCACCAGCGCAGCGCCCACATTCAGCCATTCGCTATGCATGCGGTGTTCGCGCACGTCGTCCACGCGCACCGGCTGGAACGTACCCGCGCCCACATGCAAGGTGACATGGCCGAACTCGACGCCCTGCGCGCGCAGGGTTTCCAGCAACGCGTCGTCGAAATGCAGGCCGGCGGTCGGCGCGGCCACCGCGCCGAGTTCCCTAGCGAATACGGTCTGATAACGCTCGTCGTCGTCGATTCCGGGATCGCGATGGATGTACGGCGGCAACGGCAAACGACCGGCCTTCAGCAGCCAGCTTTCCAATGCACCATCGACATGGAAGCGCAGCTGATAGAACTCGCCGTCGCGTCCCAGCACCTCCGCTTCGCCGCCCGCATCCAGAGCGATGCGCCCGCCCGGCTTCGGCGATTTGCTGGCGCCTATCTGCCCCCGCGCGGCATTATCGGGCAGCAGACGTTCGATCAGGATCTCGACCCGGCCGCCGGTGTCCTTCTGGCCGAAAATACGGGCGGGAATCACTCGCGTGTCGTTGAACACCAGCAAGTCGCCCGGCTCCAGCCACTGCGACAGGTCGCGCACCTGCCGGTCGACGAAATCGGCTTCGCCAGGCGGCACCACCAGCAGGCGGCTGGCGGAACGCTCCGCCAGCGGCTGCTGCGCAATCAGCTCAGGCGGCAGTTCGTAGTGGAAATCGGATTTCTTCAATGTCATGGGCCCTGGAAGGCCGCGCATTGTACGTGAGCCTAGCGCTCGAACTTGGTGGAAAGGATCAATGCCGAGGTGGTGCGCTCGACGCCGTCTATTTCGCCGATACGGTCGGTCAGCACGTCCATTTCGGCCATGGTGGGCACCGCGCCCAGGGCGATGAGGTCGTAGGACCCGGTCACCGAATGCAGCAGGCGCAGCTCCGGCATGGCCCGCAATGCTTTGGTCACGGCCACCATCTGCTTGGGCTGCACCGCGATCATGATGTGACCGCGGATCTGGCCGTGCTCGTATTCGTCGGCCAGACGCACCGCATAACCGCTGATAACGCCCTGGCGCTCCAGACGATCGATCCGGCTTTGCACAGTGGTGCGCGAAAGCCCGAGCCGGCGAGCGATGTCTGCGGTGGAAGCACGGGCGTTTTCGCGCAGCAGGGAAAGCAACAACTGGTCGGCAGGGGTGATCTTGGTCATGGGGTCTGATTTTCGTCGATTAGACGAAAATTATCATGAATCAGGCGAATCATCACTATCAAACGACGAAATTATCCCGATAATGATCCGCTTGCCGCCAAATATATGGAGAGCGCCATGACCCTGATCGAAAAACTCGCCCCGCTGCGCGCTCACGCCGGCAAACGCATGACCACCGGTCTGGACGACGCCACCCTGCTGCGCCTGGCCAAGTCGCACCCGGATCTGGAGGCCGCCATCACCGCCGCAGCCGCCGAACACGAAAACCTGCGCGATGAATTCGCCGACCTGTTCGCCCTGGACGAAGACGCGCAGCTGCGCGCCGTGCAGGGTGGCTACATCAACTTCTACGCCGAAGACGCGGTCAATCCCTACGTCGCCCTGGCCGCCCGCGGCCCGTGGGTGGTCACCATCAATGGCGCGGTGCTGTACGACGCCGGCGGCTACGGCATGATCGGTTTCGGGCATACGCCCGAAGCGGTCATGCAAGCGATGTCGCGCCCGCAAGTGATGGCCAACATCATGACCCCCAATCTGTCGCAACTGCGCTTCGACCGCGCGCTGCGCAAGGAAATCGGCCATACCCGCGGCGGTTGTCCTTTCGCCAAATTCCTGTGCCTGAATTCCGGCTCCGAATCGGTCGGCCTGGCCGCACGCATCGCCGACATCAACACCAAGCTGCAGACCGATGCGGGTGCCAAATACGCCGGCCGCGTTATCAAGCGCGTGGTGGTGAAAGGCAGCTTCCACGGCCGCACCGAACGACCCGCGCTTTATTCCGATTCCTCGCGCAAGGCCTACCAGCAATACCTGGCCAGCTACCGCAACGAAGATTCGGTGATCGCGGTGGACCCCTACGACGCCGAAGCATTGAAGCGCGTGTTTGCCGATGCCGACAGCAAGGGCTGGTTCGTGGAAGCCGTGTTCCTGGAACCGGTGATGGGCGAAGGCGACCCCGGCCGTTCGCTGCCGCCGGCTTTCTATGCGGTCGCGCGCGAGCTGACCCGCAGCCACGGCAGCCTGCTGCTGGTCGATTCCATCCAGGCCGGCCTGCGCGCGCACGGCGTGCTTTCCATCGTCGACTATCCCGGCTTCGAGGGCCTGGACGCACCGGACATGGAAACCTATTCGAAGGCGCTCAACGCCGCGCAGTACCCGTTGTCCGTGCTGGCCGTGAACGAGCGTGCTGCCGGTCTGTACCGCAAAGGCGTGTACGGCAACACCATGACCAGCAACCCGCGCGCACTGGACGTGGCCTGCGCGGTGCTGAATCTGCTCACCCCGCAACTGCGCGAGAACATTCGCAAGCGCGGCGCCGAAGCCGTCGAGAAACTGGAAAAACTGAAGACCGAGCTGGGCGGCCTGATCACCAAGGTCCAGGGCACCGGCCTGCTGTTTTCCTGCGAACTCGCCCCGCAGTTCAAGTGCTACGGCGCCGGCTCCACCGAAGAATGGCTGCGCGAACGCGGCCTCAACGTCATCCATGGCGGCGCCAACTCGCTGCGCTTCACTCCGCACTTCGCAATGACTGCCGATGAGCTGGACCTGCTGGTCGGCATGGTGGGCCAGGCGCTGCGCGAAGGACCGCGAGCTTCCCAGGCAGTAGCCGCCTGAGCAACCGACGCCGCGGCCTGCGGCCAATCCGATCCATGTAGGAGCGGGCCCTGCCCGCGACGCTTTCCAGCCCGTCAAGGGAAAAGCGTCGCGGGCAGGGCCCGCTCCTGCATCCGCTCTTCGGTCAGCGGATCCTTCGCGTCGAGGCGAGAACATTTACGCCTGCAACCCGTAGTCGATATGTCAACTGTGTGACCAGGCGCCGGTTACGCCGCCGGTTTTCAGAACCGGAAACCAAACTGAAATCCGATTCGCGCAATTCGTTCAGCACGTCATATTTCCGCCACAACGCTCCCGTAGAACATGGGGATTAATTCTTCTTGGGGAAGCGTTGCAATGAGAAAGAACCTCTTGGCGACTAGTCTGTCGCATGCCTTGGCCTGCGCGACGCTAACGTCGCTACCGGCCGTCGCACTGGCGCAGACCGAGCAAACCGCGCAACAGACGCCGGACGGCGCGAGCGAAGCCAAGCAGCTGGACACCGTTGTGGTGCAGGGCGAGATCGCCTACCGCAACCGCACCGACGATACCGCACCGGTACTGTCCTACGATTTGGAATATTTCCAGCGCTTCGAACCGAACACCGTCGGTGACATGCTCAAACGCCTGCCCGGTGTGACCTTCGTCGGTTCCGACATCATGGAATTCGATGGGGTGATGATGCGCGGCATGGCCGCCGGCTACACCCAGGTGCTGATCAACGGCAAGAAGATGCCGGGCGCCGGCGACGACCGCTCGTTCTGGGTGGACCGCATCCCGGCCGAAATGGTCGACCACATCGAGATCCTGCGCAGCACCAGCGCCAACCGCAGCGGCGACGCCGTGGCCGGCGCGATCAATATCGTGCTGCGCGACGCCTACGCGTTCGACGGCAGCTATCTGCGCCTCGGCTTGAATCGCTGGTACGACGGCGAAGTGAATCCGACTTTCGGCGCTGTGACCAGCGGCGAAGCCCTGGGCGGCCGGCTCCTGGCCGGCATCAACGTGCAGGACCGCTACCGCGCCAAGGTGAAGCGTTCCGACCGCTTCGCGGATCCATCGATGGAAGAACGGGTCAGCTGGGAGGACCAGACCGAAGTGAAGGACGGTCGCGACTACTCGGCCAACCTCTCCTATACCGCCGACGTCGGCGAGACCGGACGCTTCAGCATCGACGGCTTCTACGTCAAGACCGACCGCGACGTCAAAGAAGTCTCGTACGAAGTCGAGTTGGACGACGAGGACGTGATCGAGTCCAACGTACCGGGCTTCAACCCCATCGACCAGAAGAACTGGGGCATCGGCGCCGAGTACCGGTTCGACATGGCCGGCGGCACCACCGAGTTCGATCTGGACTACGCCAAGTTCGAGGACAACAGCGCCGAGCGCGAGGAGACGCACGAGTACGTCAACGGCGAATGGGACGCCTCCGAAGCCGAGGCCTCGGCCGTGGAAGCCGACGATACCGAGACCAGCTTCAAGATCGCGCATAAGCGCCCGGTCGGCGATACCGAACTCGAGTTCGGCGTGGACTACCGCAAGAAGAAACGCGACATCGTCTACACCAACTACGAATGGGAAGGCGAGGAAGAAGGCGACCCGGTGGTCTACGAATTGGACGGCACCATCGGCTCGTTGATCGAGGAAACCCGTGTCGACCCGTACATCATGCTGACGGGCAAGGGCGAGATGTTCTCGTGGGAAGCTGGCCTGCGCTACGAAACCACCAAGTCGGACATCCGCTACAGCGAGGACGACGAAGTCGAAGGCGATGCCAGCAACGACTACAACGAACTGTTGCCGTCGCTGCACCTGAAGTGGGACCTGACCGATGCCGACCGCATCAGTCTGTCGCTGGCCAAGAGCATCAAGCGCCCGAACTTCAACGAGCTGATCCCGGCGCTGCTGGACGGCGAGTTCGGCGACAACGACTACATCGGCAATCCGCACCTCGACCCGGAAACCGCCAACGGCATCGACCTGGGCTTCGAACACCGCCTGGGCAAGCATGGCGTGATCGGCATTAACTTCTTCTACCGCGACGTGAAGAACCTGATCGAACTGGTCAACACCGGCGAATTGAGCGAAGACGCGCAGGACACCTACGACGAAGAGCTGGAGGAATTCCTGGAGGAAAACCCGGGCTCTACCGAAGACGATTTCGAGTTCGATCCGGAAAGCTGGCTGTTCACCTCGGCCAATGTCGGCGACGGCAAGGTCTATGGCGTCGAATTCGACCTTTCCACGCCGCTGACCGCGCTGGGCATGCCCAACACCGGTGTTTTCCTTAACTACTCCTACCTCAACAGCAAGGTCACCGACTTCATCGGCGAGCGCCGCTTCAACGACCAGGCCAGGAATGTCTACAACATCGGTTTCATCCAGGATCTGCCGTCGCTGGCCGCCAGCTTCGGTGCGACTTACCGCAAGCAGGGCGACGCTTTCAGCCGCATCCTGGCCGAAGAGGTTACGGTCAAGTACGGCGACGATCTTGAGGTGTTCGTCGAGAAGCGCTTTGGCAAGACGCTGTCGGTACGATTGAGCGCGGCCAACCTGCTGGATGCCTCGAAAGACGAATACTTCCACAAGTTCGACAACGAGGCCGACCAGATCGACCGCGACTACGACGAGTACGAGCTGGAATCCGAAGAAGCCGGCCCGAGCTATCAGCTGGTCATGCGCTGGGCGTTCTGATCGCGATCCGCCATCCCGCTGCAGCGAAGAAGCCGGCGAAAGCCGGCTTCTTCTTTTGTGGGATCGCCCGGTTTGATGCAGACTTCCGACATCCCACCATGCAGCAGGCCGTCATGAAGACCGTCGAAGTTCGCCACCCCCTCGTTCAACACAAGATCGGCCTGCTGCGCAACGCCAGCCTCAATACCAAGGATTTTCGCGAGCTGGTGACCGAACTGGGCACGCTGCTGGCTTACGAGGCGACCGCCGACCTGGAGCTGACCTCAGAAACGATGGCCGGCTGGGCCGGCCCAGTGCAGGTGAAGAAGATCGCCGGCGCCAAGATCACCCTGGTGCCCATCCTGCGCGCGGGATTGGGCATGTTGCCCGGCGTGCTGGCTCTCATCCCCACCGCACGCGTCAGCGTGGTCGGCCTGCAGCGCGACGAGGAAACACTGCAACCCGTGCCCTATTTCGAACGGCTGACCGGTCGTCTGGAGGAGCGCGATGCGCTGATCCTGGATCCGATGCTGGCTACTGGCGGCACGCTTATCGCCACCATCGACATGCTCAAGCGCGCGGGTTGCCGGCGGATCAAGGGGATTTTCCTGGTCGCTGCACCGGAGGGACTGGCAGCTCTGGAGAAAGCGCATCCCGACGTGGAGATCTACACCGCAGCGATCGACGAGAGGCTCAATGAACGCGGTTACATCTTGCCCGGATTGGGCGATGCGGGTGATCGGATTTTCGGGACGCGGATTGGGTGAGTTTTCCCTTCTCCCTTTGGGAGAAGGTGCCCGAAGGGCGGATGAGGGAATGAGAAATCAGTTTGTAGCGAAACTTACCGGCAGGCAAGTCGTTCTCCCTCCCTCATCCGTCGCTTCGCGCCACCTTCTCCCGAAGGGAGAAGGAACAGCCATCAAGCTGCCAGCGGCCGCGCATGCAACTCCGCCACTTCGTGCGTAGTGCCGAAGCGACCCTTCTCATCCCGCGTCACCTGCGCCAGTGCGCATTCCGTATCGTGGGTGAAAAACAGATGCACGTTGCGCGCGAGTTTGTCTTCCAGGAAGGCACGCTTCTCGTCGATCAGCAATTCCGCATTGCGGTCGTAGCCCATGGTGATGGGCACATGCACCCACGAACGGCCGGGAATCAAATCGGCGCAGAACACCACGCCGCCGTGCGCCTGGCCATCGACGATTTCGGGGCCGACGATTTCCGCCAGCATCAGCCCCGGCGTGTGCCCGTCGCTGTAACTGAAGCGCACACTGCGGCCCAATGCCTGCGAGTACTCGCCGTCCACTATCTCAAGCCGCCCGCTGGCCTGCAGCAGCCCCGGCAGCTCGGGAATGAAACTGGCCCGGTCGCGCGGATGCGGATGCAATGCGCGCTGCCAGTGCTGCGCGCCGACCACGTAGGTCGCGTTGGGGAAAAGCAGCTCAGGCGCCCTGCCCTCGGCCCATGGCGCCAGCAGACCGCCGGCATGGTCGAAGTGCAGATGGCTCAATACGACAACATCCACATCCTCATGGCCGAAACCGGCGGCAGCCAGTGATTCCAGCAATACGTGCTGCGGCTCCTGCACGCCATAGCGTTCGCGCAGCTTCGGCTCGAAGAACGCGCCGATGCCGGTTTCGAACAACACGGTCTTGCCGTTGAGCGGGCTGGCCAGCAACGCGCGGCAGGCGAGCTTGATGCGGTTCTCCCCGTCCGGCGGCGACCATTTTTCCCACATGGCACGCGGCGCGTTGCCGAACATCGCGCCGCCGTCGAGTTTCTGCGAATTGCCCAGCAGTGACCAGAGCTTCATGACCCGATTGTACTCCCGCTATTTTGTAGGAGCGACGCGAGTCGCGAAGCCCTCAGATCCGGCGATACCAGTTTCGCGACTCGCGTCGCTCCTACAAGAGTCGATTCTGGAGCTTATTCTTTCTCGCGCACGGCCGAGAAATAGAAGGTGAAGGCGCCCTTGTTTTCATCGACAGCCTTGACCGAGATAGGCGCCAGCGCGCCCGCCGAGGTTACCCAGCCTTGCCCGGTCACCATCGGTTGGTCGCTGTTCTTGAACCAGCCGCTACGCCAACCCTTGATGGTGATGGGGATGCGCTTGCCCGGCGCCAGTTCGAGGTTGGCGCGGGCATTGCGGTCTTCGCCCACCACCACGATGTTGCGGCCGCCTTCGGAGGTCATCGCGTCCTGCTCGAACGCGAACAGCGGCTGATCGTCGGCCTCGATGGCGAAGCGCCAGTCGGCGTTGCCCACTGCGCCATCCTGCTGCACGGCCACGCGCTGCAACTGCAGGCGCAGCTCCTGCGGCGCGACGGGTGCGGCCGGCTTCACCTCGACGGGCTTGGCCGTGGCAATAACGGCCGGTGGCGAGGCCTCGTCCTTGATGTCGTTGCGGATGTTGACGTAGACCGTGGTCAACGCCGCGATCAGAGCCGCGGCGCCGGTGAAGATCGCAGGCAGCAGGTTGATGACCGGCTTTTTCTCGTTGTCCGCCACGCGGGTTCCTGCCTATCGGAGTAAAGGATTGTCGAGCGGATTCTATCGCCGTTGGCGGCGATCTTATCGGGGCCAGGATGCAGCCGAGACTTAGGGCGCGGCTGGCGCAACGACCACTTTGGCCCCGCCGACCGGACTGCGCGGATCGCTGCCCGCGGACAACTCGTTGCGCGTCCGGTCCCAGGCCACGGTCTGCAGGTTGCCCCAGACATGGCTGGAACCGCGCCCGCCGCTGGCTTCGTCGCCCGGCAGATCGACCTGGTGCCCCATCGCCTCCAGGGCCTTGGCCACTTCCGGCGAGAACGCGCCGCTTTCGGCGGAAATCACGTCCGGCAGCCACTGGTGGTGATAGCGCGGAAGCGCGGCGACCTGCTGCGCGGACAAACCGGCGTCGTACCCCAGGATGCCCAGCAACACCATGGTGATGATACGGCTACCGCCGGGCGTGCCCAACACCACGACTTTGTCGGAAGATTCCATGAACGTGGGCGTCATGGAGCTGAGCATGCGCTTGCCCGGCTTGGGCGCGTTGGCCTCGTAGCCCATCACCCCGAAAGCGTTGGGCGTGCCGGGCTTGAGCGCGAAATCGTCCATCTCGTCGTTGAGCAGCACGCCGGTGCCGGGCGGTATCAAGCCCGATCCGTACAGCAGGTTCACCGTCTGCGTGCCGCCAACCCGGTTGCCTTCGGCGTCGATGATGGAGAAGTGGGTGGTTTCATCGTCTTCCAGCGGCGTCGGCTTGCCCGAGAGCAAGTCGCTGGGCGTGGCCTTGTCCGGATGGATAGTGGCGCGAAGGCCTTGCGCGTAATCGCGGCTGGTCAGCACTTTCTGCGGGATCTCCACGAAATCCGGATCGCCCAGGAAAAAGGTGCGGTCGCGAAAGGCGCGGCGCATGGCTTCGGTCACCAGATGGATGCGGTGCGCTTCATCCAGTTGCTGCAGGTTCCAGGCTTCCAATATCTGCAGCATCTCCGCCAATGCGATGCCACCCGAAGACGGCGGCGGCGCAGTGGTCACCTTCCAGCCCCGATAGTCGAAGCTGATGGGCGCGCGTTGCTTCACCTGGTAGGCGGCAAGCTCCTGCGCCGTCCAACGACCGCCGGCCTGGTTCACGCCCTTGATCAGTTTGCGCGCGGTCTCGCCGCGGTAGAAACCGTCGAAACCGTCGGCCGCCAGCAGCTCCAGCGTGTGCGCCAGTTCCGGCTGGCGGAAGATGTCGCCTTCGGCGATCGGCTTACCGTTGCGCAGATAGACTTCGCGCGTACCGGGGTAACGGTCCATGATTTCGCGACGCGACGCGTAGCCCTTGGCCATACGCGCGTACACCGGGAAACCTTCGCGGGCGATGCGGATAGCGGGCGCCAGCGATTGCCGCAACGGCAGGCGTCCGTGCTTGCCGGCCAGTTCCACCAGCGCCGCTGGCAATCCCGGGATGCCGGCCGACCACGGGCCGTTCATCGAACGGTCCCGGTCCAGCTCGCCTTTCTTGTCCAGAAATTGCTCGGGCGTAGCCGATTCAGGCGCGTACTCGCGCGCATCCAGCATCACGTCTTTGCCGCTACGGGCATCGTGCAGCAGGAAGAGTCCGCCACCGCCCAGACCGGAGCTGATCGGCTCCACCACCGACAACGTGGACGACACCGCCACGGCCGCATCGAAGGCATTACCGCCTTCGGCAAGCACCTGCAGTCCTGCGTCGGTGGCAAGGTGGTGACCCGAAGCGATGGCCGTGCCCGGCGGATGCGCGGCGAGCGAAGCGGGAGCGGGCCGCGCCTGCGGCGAGAGCGCCAGGGTGGTGGCCGGCAGCAGCGCCACTGCGCATGCGAAAAGGAATCCAGCCAAACGCTTGCGTGACTTCATGCTCGCCGACTTCATGCCTGCTCCTCTTGCAGCCGGCGCAGTTTCGCCAGTAAGTCTTGTTCGGTTTCGGGAAATGCCGGGTCCGGGTCGATGCATTCCACCGGGCAGACGACCACGCATTGGGGTTCGTCGTAATGCCCGACGCACTCGGTGCATCGGGCAGGATCGATGACATAGATGGTTTCGCCCATGGCGATGGCCTGATTGGGACAGGCCGGCTCGCACACGTCGCAGTTCACGCACAGCTCGTTGATCTTCAGTGACATTTCGATTGAAGGCTCAAAGGCGCTGCTTTTCCGGTTCCGGGGTTACTCATCCGCAAGGCGTGGCCGCACCGCGGCCACGCCCCGGGAAATCACTTGGCTTCGACGAAAACGTAATCGGCGCCGGTGGCGGTGACCGCCGCCTTGACGCGTTCGCTGTCGGCGGCCTGGCCGATGAAGACGATCTTGACCTTCTTCATGGTGTCCGGCGGCACGTCCTTGAACCCGGCCACGGCGATGTCGGCCATCTTGGCCGATTCAGGCGAACCGAATGCGATCAGGTTGCCGCCGACGATACCGCGCGCCAAAGCGTTGCGGACCTGGTCCAGCTGGCCCTTGTAGTCGCCCTCGAACTTGGGATTGCTCTGGCTGGTCAGGTAATAGACGAACGGACTGTTGGTGATGTCGCCCATGTTGCGGCTCACCACATCCTGCAGGTAGGCCTTCCAGGCGGCATCGTCGGCGGTAGCGGGCGCAGCGAGTGGCGCTGTTTCCACGGGCGCGGCGGCTTCCTGCTTCTTGCAGGCGGCGAACGTCAGCACCAGGCAGGCGGCAAGCAAAATTCGTGTAGCGATCTTCATGGTTTCTTCCCCTCCAGTAAGTCTTGCGGTGAATGGTACGGCATGGATCAGCCTGCGGTCTTGAGCCGCCATTGTTCCTGCAGCGCAACGGCCACCGCCTGCGGCACGAAACCGGAGACGTCCCCGCCCAAGCGCGAGATTTCGCGCACCAGCGAGGAGGAAATGAAGCCATATTGCTCGGCCGGAGTCAGGAACAGGGTTTCCACTTCCGGAATCAGATGGCGGTTCATGCTGGCCAGTTGGAACTCGTATTCGAAGTCGGAAACCGCACGCAGGCCCCGCAACAGCACCCCGCCGCCGATCTCCTTGACGAAATGCGCAAGCAGCGAATTGAAGCCGCGCACTTCCACGTGCGGGTGATGGGCCACCGCCTCGCGCGCCAGCCTGACCCGCAGCTCCAGCGGCAGCGTCGGGCCTTTGCCCGGGCTCTCTGCCACGCCGATGATCAACCGCTCGAACAAGGGAGCGGCACGATCGATCAGGTCGATGTGGCCATTGGTGATAGGGTCGAATGTGCCGGGATAAACCGCGATGCGGGTGCGTGCCACAGTCATTCAGGAACCGCCACGGAAACGTTGCCGTTCAGTGTATCAGCGCCGCGCCGGTCGGGTGCGCGGTAGAGGGCGAAACGCACTTCGCGGGTGCGGCCTTCGCGGTGCAGGCCCCATTGCGGCGGCAACGCCGGCGCCTGGTCGTGCGGCGATTCCACGTATACCCACGCGTTGGGCGCCAAGGTCGGCAGCAAGACCTCCAGCGTCGTTTGCCAAAGGCCCGCGCCGAAAGGCGGGTCGACGAAAGCCAGGTCGAACGAAGCCGGCGCTTGCCGCGCCAGCCAGGCCAGCGCATCGCTCTGCACTACTTCCACCGCCTGCTGCGCCGACAAACGCGCGACCGTCGCGCGCAGGGCCTGGGCCAGGGTTGCGTCGCGTTCCACCAGCACCGCGCTGGCCGCGCCGCGGGACACCGCTTCCAGGCCCAGCGCGCCGGTGCCGGCGAACGCATCCACCACTCGCGCGCCCGGCAGCGTGGGCATCAGCCAGTTGAACAAGGTTTCGCGCGCGCGGTCACTGCTGGGGCGCAGGCCTGGGCTGACCGGTACGGACAGACGGGTGCCGCGCCAGCGTCCGCCGATGATGCGGATCCTGCCGGCCTCGGCGTGCGGGGCGGGTTTCATCGGGGCCATTGGGGTGCCGGTGCTAGCATGTATGCATTCTCCGACATCCCCGAGCAATGGTCAGTTTTTTCCGTCGCAAGAAGCCCGCCTCCGGCTCCGAAACCCCGCCTGAGAGCGACCCCACGCGCCGTTACAGTACGGAAGAGCTGGCCGCCGCATTCCCCGAAACCACTGGGGAAGGCCCATCCGCCGATCCGGGTGTGGTCGCCGAAACCGCTACCGAAGCGCCCGCCCCTGAAGCGCCTTTAGCCACTGCGCTTGCGGTCCCGGCACCGGACGAAGCCACCCAACCCGCTCCCGCGCCAGCCGGAAAACCCGGGTGGCGCGAACGCCTGCGCGGCAGTGGTTTCGCGCGTGGACTGGGCGGGCTGTTCTCGCGCAATCCCAAGTTGGACGACGACTTGCTGGATGAAATCGAAACGGCCCTGCTCACCGCCGATGTCGGCGTGCCCGCGACCACGGCCCTGGTCGAAGGTCTGCGCAAACGCATGAAGGCGCGCGAATTCAGCGATGCGCAGGCTCTGCTCAAGGCGCTGCGTGCGGAACTGATCGCGATGCTGACCCCGGTGGCGCTGCCGCTGCAAATCGATCGCGCCCGCCGGCCCTTCGTCGTGCTCACTGTCGGCGTCAACGGTGTCGGTAAAACCACCACCATCGGCAAGCTGGCGCGCCGCTTCAAAGAACAGGGCCACAGCCTGATGCTGGCCGCGGGCGACACCTTCCGCGCCGCCGCGGTGGCGCAGCTGCAGACCTGGGGCGAACGCAACGGCGTGCCGGTGATCGCCCAAGGGCAGGACGCCGATGCGGCGTCGGTAGCGTTCGACGCGCTGCAGGCGGCCAAGGCGCGCGGCATGGAAGTGCTGATCGCCGACACCGCAGGACGCCTGCACACGCAACAGGGATTGATGGCCGAACTGGGCAAGATCCGTCGCGTGCTGGGAAAACTCGACCCCAGCGCTCCGCACGAAGTGCTGATGGTCATCGACGGCACCACCGGGCAAAACGCGCTGTCGCAGCTGCGCCAGTTCCATGCGGCCGTTGGCGTCACCGGGTTGGTGGTGACCAAACTGGACGGCACCGCCAAAGGCGGCGTGGTGTTCGCGCTGGCCCGCGAGTTCGGCATTCCGATCCGCTATGCCGGCATCGGCGAACGCTCGGAGGATTTGCGCGTGTTCGATGCTGAAGCCTTTGTCGATGCGTTGTTGCCGGAAGCGCTGGGTGCGTGAAACAGGCCATCAGGCATTTTGAATCCATTCGCGTATTTAAAAGCCGTTCGTGTATTAAAAAACCGTTCGTGGTGAGCCTGTCGAACCACGCTCTTGGCGCTGTCCTTCCAGTTGCAGCTACTTTGACTTTTCCGCGAAAGGCATGGTTCGACAGGCTCACCACTAACGGAGTTCATGGGTTGCGACAAAATGAATGCCACAGGTGATCAGGCACACGAGCAGGTTGGCATGACCCGGCGCCGTAAGATTGCGCTGTTCGTAATCGCGACGCTGATTTTGATTGCCGCTCTGCTGTTGCGCTGGCTGTCGCGTCCCGAATTCGTCACCGCCACCATCCTCGGTCAGGCCGGCAAAGCCCTGGGACTGGAAATCACCGCCACCGGCATCGGCGAATATCGCCTGCGCGGCACCCCGCAACTGATCGTGCGACAGGTCACCGCACGAGAGCCCGGCGCGAAGACGCCCTTGCTCACCGCCGAACGCATTTTCATTGCCGTGCCTTGGTCCACGCTGCGCGCACGCGGTAGCGACCTGACCGCAAACCGAGTGGAATTGGATGCGCCGGTGCTGGATATGGCCGCCTTCCAGCACTGGCAAGCCAAGCGGCCGCCCAGCGACACTCCGATTCCTACTCTGTCGCGTGGAATCGGCATCGTGCGCGGACAGATCGTAGGTAGCGACTGGAAGATCGAAGCGCTGGATGCCGAACTACCGTCGCTGGCGTCGGGACGACCCTTGCGCATGCATCTGCGTGGCCGCTATGCCGGCGGCAAGTTGCGAGTGCCCGCCGATGTCTACGCCAGTCTGACCCAGCCGGGTTCGGGCGCGGGAGTTGGAGTCGTCGGCCAGATCACACTCGAAAGTGCGCAGTGGCGACTGCCTTCGCAGATCACCTTATCGGCGAAGCTGCGCAGCGAACAGGGTTTTCGTCTGCATAGCGCCGTGCTCGGCGCACAATCGCGCTATGTATCCGGAGATACCTCACTGCCGTTCGCGTTGGGCCTTGCCGGGCCGCTTCTGCTCAGCGACAAAGCCATCACCCTGCAACCTGCGGGCGTGTCGCTGCGTGGCCAGGACGCGATGCCCACGCTGGATGCCACGGGTGGCTTATCCCTCACCGACGAGCTGCATCTGAAACTGGACGGCAGCCTCGCCGGTTGGCCCTCCGCATGGCCGGCATTGCCGCCACCGCTTGGGCAATCCGATTCGCCGCTTCCCTTCGCACTGGGTTACAACGGCGCCAGCGATCTGTCAGGGATCACCGCCTTACGATTGCAACGCGACCGCACCGAATTCGACGGCTGTTTCCGTTTGTTCGAAGTACTGGATTGGAGCGCTATCAGCGCCAAAGGCTCTCCGCTTCCTCCTCTTGTCGGCACATTGAAATCGCCCAGACTGGAAGTGTCGGGCGCGATGCTGGAAGGCGTCGAACTGCAGTTGGAAGATCCCTCTATTCCCGCGAGCCATGCATCGGAATGAGCACCATTCCAGAGACCTTCGCGCAACGCCTGCTGGAATGGTTCGACCATTCCGGCCGCCACGACCTGCCCTGGCAGCATCCGCGCACGCCGTACCGCGTATGGCTGGCGGAAATCATGCTGCAGCAGACGCAGGTGAAGACGGTGATGCCGTACTTCGAGCGTTTCGTCGGCGTGTTTCCCACGTTGACGGATCTGGCCGCGGCATCGCTGGACGAAGTGTTGGCGCAATGGTCCGGGTTGGGCTACTACGCCCGCGCGCGCAATCTGCATGTGGCCGCGCGGCGCTGCGTAGAACTGCACGGCGGCGACCTGCCGCGCGACTACGATGCGCTGGTCGCGTTACCGGGCATCGGCCGCAGCACCGCCGGCGCGATTCTGGCGCAGGCCTGGGGCGATCGCTTCGCGATCCTGGACGGCAACGTCAAGCGCGTGCTCACGCGTTTCCACGGCATCGCCGGTTGGCCGAACGCGCCAGCAGTGGAAAAAGAATTGTGGGCCTTGGCGCAGGCGCATCTTCCGCAATCGCGCATGGCCGACTACACCCAGGCGCAGATGGATTTCGGCGCCACCTTGTGCACGCGCCAGAACCCGGCCTGCATGCTGTGCACATTGAGCAGCGACTGCGTCGCGTTGAACGAGGGACGTGTAGAAGAACTTCCCACTTCCCGTCCCGGCAAGCCATTGCCGGAACGCACGGCGCTCGTGCTGCTGGCGGAGAACGCAGCAGGCGAAATCCTGCTGCAGCGCCGCCCGCCGACCGGCATCTGGGCATCGCTATGGTCGTTGCCGGAAGCGGAAACCCACGAGCAGGCGCGCGTCTGGTTCTCGGCGCACCTGCAGGGCGACTACGATCGCGCCGAGGCGCTGGCGGAAATCCCGCATACCTTCACCCATTATCGCCTGCGCATGCATCCGCTGCGCTGGCAAACGCTCGTCGCGTGCGATGCAGTGCGCGACAATGACGATCTGCGCTGGGTGGCGCGCGCGGAGCTGGTTTCACTGGGACTGCCGGCGCCTATTCGAAAACTGCTCGGCGGGACACTCGGCAAATAAGGAACAGCCATGCCAAGAACCATTTTCTGCGAATACGAAAAACGCGAGGTCGAGGGCCTGGATTTCGTTCCCTATCCCGGCGAACTGGGCCAGCGCCTCTATGCGCATATCGGCAAGTCCGCCTGGACCGCATGGCTGGCCCACCAGACCATGCTGATCAACGAAAACCGCCTGTCGCCGCGCGATCCCAAGCATCGCGCGTTCCTGGAGGCGGAGTTGGAGAAATTCCTGTTTTCGGGCGATGCGGAAAAGCCGGCGGGGTATGTGCCGGAGGAGTAAACCCTTCTCCCGCCGGGAGAAGGTGCCCGTAGGGCGGATGAGGTGCGGCGGAGTCCATAGATCTGTACCACATGGACTCCGCCGTACCCTCACCCCAACCCCTCTCCCAATGGGAGAGGGGCTTTTTTTAACCGCCAGCAGCAGCTTCCCGCTCAACCAGCTGAGCCTCGCGCAGATCCTTCTGGGCCTGTTTGAGCGCTTTCACGTCCAACGGGCGAATAGTGTTGATCCGACAGGGAAGGCGGATGCTGCCGCTGCCGCCACCGTGCACGTACACGTTGTCGAAACGCGCCGAGACGCGGCTCATCATGTTGCTCAGGCTGATGGCCGGCGCGTAATCCAGATCCATGCAGGGACCGGTGAGCTCCAGCAGGTAGGCCTGATTGGGCTTGGTCCAGACCGCCAATGCGGTGTCGCCCAACGGGGTCCAGCCGCTGATTTGACCGAAGTATTGGAAGTCCTTGACCGTTTCGCCCGCATGGGATCTGTACAGGGCCAGGGTTTCGGCGTCGGACATCCGGGTGGTGCTGCAGGCGCCCAGCGACAGGCTCAGGGCCAGCAGTAAGAGTGTGCGTTTCATGCTTTGCTCCGGGGTTGTGTGGGAATTGCGTCAATAATGCGCCCTCGAGATTGAAGCAAAAGACGCCTCCCGCGGCGTGTTCAGCGCCCAGGCGGCTTGCCGCGCAGGCCCCATCCCCGTATCATGCCGCCCCTCACTTCGGCTTGGCCGCAGGTGCAGTGGCCGGGTAGCTCAGTCGGTAGAGCAAGGGATTGAAAATCCCTGTGTCGGGGGTTCGATTCCCTCCCCGGCCACCATTTTTGGTGGACCAAACTCCAGATTTATCAGGGCTTCCAGCGATGGGAGCCTTTTTCGTTCCTGGACCCGGAATATTGTTTCTGGCCCATGTCCGGCCGACTTAGCCTACAAAACACTCGATGAAATATTCCAGCCTCGAGCATCACGTGGGCCGGATGCAATTGGTCGTTGTAGGAGCGGCGCAAGTCGCGAGGCAGTGGAGATTGAGCGTTGCCAGTGGGCCTTGGGAATCAGGGTTCGCACGTCCTACCGGCGATGCCCGCCAGCAACCCTGCCCCCACAGCCACGAAGGCGGATTTCCCCGCAATCACGCGCATACGGTCATCGAAGACCGACTTCCCCGCTAGCAGAACGGCAGTGCACATGCCTCGGTTGAAATACGGCTATTCCCAATAGATAATGATTCTCATTGCCTTTTCATCCTATGCCGGAATATCCATGCTCCCCGCTTTTGCCAAGACCCCTCCCTCGCCTTCCTCCTCTGTCGTCGCCTTGCGCCGTGCTTTGCTGTCCCAATGCATGGCGGTTGCGTTGCTGACGCCGATGACTGTCCTTGCCCAGGACGCGCCGGGCGATGCCGACGCCAAGACCTTGGACACCGTGGAAGTCCAGGGGGAAGCCGAAGAGGGATATGTCGCCGAGCGCAGTGGCGTCATGAAGACCGACGCCCCGCTCAACGAAATCCCGCAATCGATCACGGTCATCAGCAAAGAGCAGATCCGCGACCAGAACGCGCAGACCATGCAGGAAGTACTGCGCTACGCCGCCGGCGTGCGCTCGGAGATGTACGGACTGGACAACCGCGGCGACTGGTTCACGCTGCGCGGCGGCAGTGAAGGCTCCGTGCTGCTGGACGGCCTGCGCGTGCCGCTCACCGGTTGGTATGGAGTGGTGCGCAACGAGCCCTACGCCTTCGAGCGCATCGAAGTGCTGCGCGGTCCGGCATCGGTGATCGCGGGACAGAACGGCCCCGGCGGCGTGGTCAATCTGGTTTCCAAGCGGCCGCAGGAAACGGCGCAACGCGAAATCAGCGTGCAAGTGGGCAATGACAGCCACAAGCAGATATCCCTGGACCTCACCGGCTCTTTGAACAACGATGGCACTCTGCTGTATCGCCTGGTCGCGCTGGGCAAGGACAGCGGCACCCAGGTCGATCATGCGGACGACAAGCGCACCTTCATCGCCCCGTCGCTGACCTGGAAACCCACTGACGGCACCACATTGACGGCCTACGCCGAATACCAGAAGGACGAAACCGGCAACACCAACGCCTTCTTTCCCATCGTCGGTACGCTCACGTCGGCCCCCAACGGCAAGATCCCGTACGACACCTTCATCAGCGAACCGGACTGGGATTACTACGGCGGCACGCGCAAGCGCGTGGGTTACGAATTCGAACAGGCGCTGGGCGACAACTGGACTCTGCGCCATCGCCTGCGCCACGACGACATCGACGGCAAGATGCGCACCATGTACGCCGCCTGGTGGGAAGGCTTCGTCGACGCCACCGGCGCACCGGATCCCAACGGCACTTACCTGAACCGCTTTTGGTATTTCACCGACGATACCGCACGCATCAACAACGCGGATCTGCTGTTCGAAGGAAAACTGACGTTCGGCCGCACCCAGCACACACTGCTGTTCGGCGTGGACGCAATGAACTCACACATGCGCCAGGTTTCCTGGGGCGATGGTTTGGCCACCCCTCTGGACGTGTACAACCCGGTCTACGGCACTTTCCCGCTGCCTGCGTATTTGGACACACCGGCCACCGACAGCTATACACGAGTGCGCAACATCGGCCTGCTGGTCCAGGACCAGATCAAGTTCGATGATCGCTGGGTACTGGTGGCCGGATTGCGCCATGACCGCGCCAAGACCGACACCCAGGTCATATACGGCGGTGTGCGGCGGCCTCCTTCGCACTCCGACGATTCGGCGACCAGCAAGAACCTGGGTCTGGTTTATCTTGCCGATGGTGGTTGGTCGCCCTATGTGAGCTATTCCGAATCGTTCGAACCGGTGGCCGGCACCGACTCCTCCGAAAATCCCTTCGAGCCCAAGCGCGGCAAGCAAGCCGAGGTAGGCGTGAAATGGTCGCCAGACGACGGCCGCATCACGGCGGCTGCCGCGATCTACAAGCTCAAGGAAAAAAACCGGCTCTCCACCGACCCTGCAGATATCAACGAATCCATCCAGCGCGGCGAAGTCGCGGTGAAGGGGCTGGAACTGGAGGTCGCAGCCAATCTGACCGCCTGGGACTTGATTGCCAGCTACACCTACATGGACGCACGTCAGACAAAGGTCGGTGAAGATCCAGAATCGCTCCGCTATCTGGACAAGCAGTTGAGCGGCATCCCGAAGCATTCGGCTGCGGTGTGGGCTATGCACAAGTTCGACCGCTACGGCCTGCAAGGCCTGAAGGCCGGCGCGGGCGTGCGCTACGTGGGCAAGACCAGCGACGGCATCGACGTGACCACTACTCCTTCGAGCACGCTGCTGGACCTGATGCTGTCCTACGAAACGGGCCCGTGGCGGTTCGCGTTGAATGTCGCCAACGCGACCGACAAAACCTACATCGCCACTTGCCTGGACCGCGGCGATTGCTGGTTCGGCACCAAGCGCAAGGCGATCGCGACCATCGGATACCGCTGGTGAACCACGTGTCGTCCGCGCCGCAAGAGTAAGGAAAACGCATGCGCCAGTCTTTCGTCCTACTGCACCGCTGGTTCGGCCTGTTCATCGCCGTCTTCCTGTTCGTATCGGGACTGACCGGCGCGGTGATCTCGTGGGACCACGAGTTGGACGAGTGGCTCAATCCCCAGTTCTACCATGCCTCCGGCACCGGCAAGCCGCAATCCACGCTCGCCTTGGCGGCGCAGGTGGAAGCGGCGGATCCGCGGATCCGCGTGACCTATGCTCCCTTGGCGGTGGAACCCGGACATGCGCTCAACCTGTCCGTCGAACCGCGCGTCGATCCAGCAAGCGGCCAGTTGTACGAAGTCGATTACAACGAAGTCGCACTCGATCCCGCCAGCGGCGAGATCCAGGGCAAGCGCATGTGGGGAGCGGTGTCCCTGTCGCGCGAGAACCTGCTGCCGTTCCTCTACAAGTTGCACTACAGCATGCACATCCCCGACGGTTGGGGCATGGAGATCGGCGTGCTGTTCATGGGCATCGTCGGTATCGTCTGGGCGATCGACAGCGGCATCGCGCTATGGCTTTCTTTCCCCAACCTGCGCGCATGGCGCAAGTCGTTCGCCTTCCGCTGGCGCGAGCGCGGCTACAAACTCAACTTCGATCTGCATCGCTCCGGCGGCGTATGGGTGTGGCTGCTGTTGCTGACGCTGGCGATCACCTCGGTGTCGATGAATCTGGGGCAACAGGTAATGCGGCCGCTGGTGTCGACGTTTTCGACGTTGACGCCTTCGCCGTTCGATACGCGCGCTCCCGCTCCGCTGGAGAAACCGATAGAGCCCGCCATCACCCGGGAGCGCAGCGTCGAACTGGGCATCACCGCCGGCCGCACACGTGGCTGGCAAGCGCCCGCAGGCGCGGTGTTCTATTCGTCCATGTACGGCGTGTATGGCGTCGGCTTCTTCGCGCCGGGGCAGGATCATGGCGATGGCGGACTCGGCAACCCGTGGCTCTACTTCGACGCTCACAGCGGGCAGCCGGCGGGCGCGGAAGTGCCGGGCACCGGTTCGGCCGGCGACATCTTCATGCAGGCGCAGTTCCCGCTGCATTCGGGCCGGATCATCGGGATACCTGGCCGGATACTGGTTTCGCTGATGGGTCTTCTGGTGGCGATGCTGTCGCTGACCGGGGTGTTCATCTGGGCGAAAAAACGCGCTGCCCGGGTCCGCTCGGCAGCGGTGCGCAAACCGCGCCCATCGCAGCTGGCCAGCGATATGTAGGCGCGTTGCGGCGTCGATCCCGGCATCGCTCAGCCGAATTCCGCGCCTACTCGGCTCTTCCGCAGTCAGATTTTCCCTACCCCATGCCGCGCCCTCGCCCGACTGCGGTGCGCTTGCGGCGTGGGCATCCTGTGTCGGCGATGGAGTCGCCCCGACGCACAAGGAACAAAGTGCCGCGTCCAACCACAGCGGAAGCCATCTGAGCTCCGCTGGAACCGACCGGATACCTGGCCATGACTCGCTCCCTGTTGATGCTCCGCCCTTCCTACGAAGGCTGGAAACTGATGGACAACGACAAGCCCATCTTCTGGTTCCCCGAAAAAACGGCCGCCCTGGCGGTTGCCGATACCATCGCCGAGGCCCGGCACACCTTCTCCAATAAACCCACCGGTGTGGAAGTGGAGAGCGAGGGCAAGCCGCCGGAGCGGGTCAGCACCTACGGCTGAGCCGCCAACCCGGCGCCCATCAAGGGCGCGGCGACGGCGCTTTCAAGGGGAAAAACGAGCCCGATCAACCGCTTGGCCCCTCCTGGAAGTTGCGGGCCCGGTGCAACAACTACTTTACACATCGCCTGCTCCCGGCAACTTAAGCTGTGCCTCCGATTGCGGAGAGCCTGTGCATGCGTAGCCTGACCGCCGTGCTGTTGCTGCTCGCCTGTCTCGCCCCCGATGCCCGGGCCGCCAATCCCGTCACCTCGGTGCCGGCCCTGGATATCTCGCGCTACGCCGGGCAATGGTATGAAATCGCCCACCTGCCGATGTCCTTCCAGGACAAATGCGCAGGGGACATCACCGCCGCCTACACCCTGCGTGAAGATGAGCTCATCGGCGTCCGCAACGCCTGCCGCACCGCCGATGGGGAAACAAGCGTCGCCGAAGGCCTGGCGCGGCCGGTGGAAGGCCACCCCGGGCGGCTGGAAGTGCGCTTCGCACCCAATTGGCTGTCCTGGCTGCCTTTCGTCTGGGCCGATTACTGGGTCATAGACCTGGACCCCGGCTATACCTGGGCGGTGGTGGGCGAACCGGACCGCGACTACCTGTGGATATTGTCGCGGGAGCCGGCCATGGACCGCGTTCTGTTCGAACAGATCAAGGCCCGTGCCATCGCCATGGGCTACGACCTGGGCCCGCTGATCATGGCCGCGCCGTTGCGGTAGAGGTTCACCCCATACGCCGTAGTATCCTTGCCCATCGCTGATCGGAGGGATGGGCATGAAGGGTGTCGCGCGCTGGGTTTGGCTGCTGTCGATTTCGGTTTTGCTGGCCGCGTGCGGCGGCGGGCTGGTGCGGCGCGTTTCCGAGCCGGCCGCCAGTATCCAGCAACTGACCGTCAATGCCGACGGCAGCTGGTCGCTGGACCTGCGCCTGCAGAACTACAGCAGCATCCCCATGCGCTTCGACAGCGCCGAGCTTGCGATCACGGTAGGCGAGCAGGCCGCTGGGATGCTGAAGAGCGCGCCCGCGATTTCCATTGGTCCCGAATCGGCAGACGTGATCACCCTGCCGTTCAAGCCCAGCGCCGAAGCGCGCATGGCTATCGCCGACGCCCTGGCCGGCCGGCATTCGCTGGGCTACACGCTGAAAGGCAAGCTGCAAGCGGTGCCCGACGAGAAGAAGTCCCGTTCCTTCGACGTCGATTCGCGCAATACGTTGAACCCAGTGCCGGGCCTGGACGGCGTGTTGCGCTGACTTGGAGAATCGGGAATCAAGCATTCCGCTTTTTTTTGCCTCCCCCTTTGAAAAAGGGGGATTGAGGGGGATTTGCTTTTGCTGTTGCTCGTCTTAAAGCAAGATCAAGAGCAAATCCCCCGTAGCTCCCTTTTCCAAAGGGGACAAAGCAAATCCCTCCCCCTTCCTTCCTCCCTATTCCCGGACCCCATGAGCACTTACAAAGCCCCGCTGACCGATATCCGTTTCGCCCTCTACGACGTGCTGGGCGCGGAAGCCCTATTCGCGAAACTCGGCTACGGCGAGGCCACGCGCGACGTACTGGACGCGGTGCTCGACGAAGCCGCCCGCTTCACCGAAACCGTGCTGGCCCCGCTCAACAGCGTGGGCGATGAGATCGGCTGCAGCTTCGACAAAGCCAGCGGCGATGTGACCACCCCGCCCGGCTTCCAGCAGGCGTATACCCAGTTCATCGAAGGCGGCTGGACCGGCCTGACCGCGGCGCCGGAACACGGCGGCCAGGGCCTGCCGCATGCCATGGGCGTACCGCTCAACGAAATGATCAACGCCGCCAACCTGGCCTGGGGCAACTTCCCGCTGCTGTCGCACGGCGCGGTGGAGGCGTTGAGGCAGCATGGCGAAGACTGGCAGCGCGAAGCCTTCCTCAAGCCCATCGTAGACGGCCGCTGGACCGGCACCATGTGCCTCACCGAACCGCACTGCGGCACCGATCTGGGCCTGTTGAAGACCCGCGCCGAGCCCAATGCCGACGGCAGCTACGCCATCAGCGGCACCAAGATCTTCATCACCGCCGGCGAGCACGACCTGACCGAGAACATCGTGCATCTGGTGCTGGCCAAACTGCCGGATGCGCCGCCCGGCGCCAAGGGCATTTCGCTGTTCGTGGTGCCCAAGTTCAAGGTCGCGCGCGACGGCAGCATGGGCGAACGCAATGCGCTGCGATGCGGTTCCATCGAACACAAGATGGGCATCAAGGGCTCGGTCACCTGCGTGATGAATTTCGACGGCGCCGAAGGTTATCTGGTCGGGCAGCCGCACAAGGGTCTGCTGGCCATGTTTACGATGATGAACACCGCGCGTTTGGGCGTTGGGTTACAAGGTATCGGCCTGTCCGAGCGCGCCTACCAGAACGCGCTGCGCTATTCGCTGGACCGCTTGCAGACGCGTTCGCTCAGCGGCCCGAAATTTCCCGACAAACCCGCCGATCCGATCATCGTGCATCCCGACGTGCGGCGCATGTTGCTGACAGTGAAATCGCTGGTGGAAGGCAGTCGACTGCTCGCGCTGCATGCCGGCACTCTGATCGATGTGGCTCATCACGGCGAAGATGCGGCCGAGCGCGAACAGGCCGACGTGCTGGTGAGCTTTCTGACCCCCATCTCCAAGGCCTGCCAGACCGAATGGGCCATCGAGAACACCTATCACGCGCTGCAATGCTTCGGCGGCCACGGCTACATCCGCGAACATGGCATGGAGCAGCTGGCGCGCGACGCGCGCATCACCACCCTCTACGAGGGCACCACCGGTATCCAGGCGCTGGACCTGATGGGACGCAAGACCGCTTCGACCAAGGCCGCCGGCCTGAAGCTTTTCCTGGCGCAGATAGAAGCGTTCGCCAAGGAACATGAAGGCGATGCGTCGCTGGCCGAATTCATCGCGCCGTTGCGCCAGAAAGCCGCCGAGTGGGCTGCGCTGACGCAAGGCATTCTGCAGCGCGCATCCGCGGATCCGGAAGAAATCGGCGCGGCCAGCACCGACTATCTGTTCTATTCCGGCTATGTCGCGCTGGCCTATTGGTGGGCGCGCAGCGTGGCTGCAGCGGAGGCTTCTGCGCACAACGATACGTTCAAGCAATCCAAGCGTGAAACCGCCCGCTTCTACTTCGCCCGCATCCTGCCGCGCACCCTGGCCCACGCCGCCGCCATCGAATCCGGCGCCGCGCCGCTGATGGCAATGGACGCCGAGCGCTTCGGCGCATAGCCCTTGTAGGAGCGGGCCCTGCCCGCGACGCTTTTTCCTGGTCAAAAGCGTCGCGGGCAGGGCCCGCTCCTACAGTCATCTTGCCGGCTGTACACAAATCATCAACATTTAGGTATAACCTGTTTCCCCGATGGAAGCAGACCCAGCTCAGCTTCACCGTATCGGCGCCAGATCCCCCGCGATCACGGCCCTTCCTGCGTCGCACCCTGCCTCCCGCTCCAACACCGTGCGCCTGCTGTCGCTGGATGCGCATGGCCGCGTGCTGGACTGGATCAACTGGCAGGACGCGACCTGCCTGTACGCGCGTGACGCCGTCGCCTGGACCCTGGGCGACCCCTGCCTGCGCGTACATGGCGGCACCAGCCGCATGACCGGCGAACAGAGCGTGATCGAACTCCACCCCATCGTCGCCTCGCGCGGCCATGCGCGCTCGCACGCGCTGTCGCCCACTCCCACTCTGACCAACACCGCCCTGTTCGCCCGCGACGCGCAGCTGTGCCTGTATTGCGGCCATGAATACTCGCGCCCCAGCCTGACCCGCGACCATGTGCTGCCGCTGTCCAAGGGTGGGCGCGACATCTGGGAAAACGTGGTCACGGCCTGTTTCCACTGCAATTCCCGCAAGGCCAACCGCACCCCGCAGCAGGCCAACATGCCGCTGCTGGCGGTGCCGTACCGCCCCAGCTGGATCGAGCACCTGATCCTTTCCAACCGCAACATCCTGGCCGACCAGATGGCCTTCCTGAAGGCGCAGTTGCCCAAGCGGTCCAAGCTGTCGGCCTGAGCCTGAACGGCTCTGCTTGCCGGCCCCTCCAATGCGGAGGAAAATGGCGCAAATGATCGATCCTTCGCGCTATCCCCGCCTCTCCCGCATCGATGTTCCTGCCGATTTGCGCCAGTTCGACGAGTCCGAGCTGACCGCGATCTCCGACGAACTGCGCGCTTACCTGATCGAGTCGGTGGGCAAGAGCGGCGGCCATTTCGGCGCTGGCCTGGGCGTGATCGAACTGACCGTCGCCCTGCACTATCTCTACAACACGCCGGACGACCGGCTGGTCTGGGATGTCGGCCACCAGACCTACCCGCACAAGATCCTGACCGGACGCCGCGACCGGATCCATACGGTCAAGCAGGCGGACGGCGTGGCGCCATTCCCCAAGCGCGAAGAGAGCGAGTACGACACCTTCGGCGTCGGCCATTCCTCCACTTCCATCTCCGCGGCGCTGGGCATGGCGATTGCCAATGCGCAGGCCGGCAACGAACGCAGGGTGGTGGCGGTGATCGGCGACGGCGCGATGACCGCCGGCATGGCCTTCGAAGCGCTTAACCACGCCGGCGGCATGGAAGACCCGGAACCGAACCTGCTGGTAGTGCTCAACGACAACCAGATGTCGATTTCCGAAAACGTCGGCGGCCTGACCAAGATGCTTGGCCGCATCAGCAGCAGCCGCACCCTCAACGCGCTGCGCGAAGGCGGCAAGAAACTGCTGGGCGACAAGCGCAAACCGCCGGCGCGCTTCATGCGCCGCTGGGAAGAACACTGGAAAGGCATGTTCGTGCCGTCCACGCTGTTCGAGGAAATGGGCTTCCACTACACCGGCCCCATCGACGGCCACAACGTGCCCGCGCTGGTCAACGCACTGAAGACGCTCAAGACCCTGAAAGGTCCGCAGCTGCTGCACATCATCACCACCAAGGGCAAAGGCTACGAACTGGCCGAAGGCGATCAGATCGGCTATCACGCGGTCGGTCCGTTCGATCCCGAAAAGGGCTTGATCAGCAAGGGTGGCGCGAAGAAACCGACCTACACGGATATTTTCGGCGACTGGCTGTGCGACATGGCCGCAGCCGATCCCAAACTGTTGGCCATTACTCCGGCGATGCGCGAAGGCTCGGGCCTGGTGCGTTTCAGCAAGGAATATCCGCAGCGCTATTTCGATGTGGCCATCGCCGAACAACACGCGGTGACGCTGGCAGCGGGCATGGCCTGCGAAGGCGCCAAGCCGGTGGTCGCCATCTATTCCACCTTCCTGCAGCGCGGTTACGACCAGCTGGTGCATGACGTGGCCATCCAGAAGCTCGATGTGCTGTTCGCCATCGACCGCGGCGGCGTGGTCGGCCCGGACGGCGCCACCCATGCCGGCAATCTGGATTTGAGCTACCTGCGTTGCGTGCCGCATATGGTGGTGATGGCGCCGGCCGATGAGGACGAGTGCCGCAAGATGCTGAGCACCGGCTTCCAGTTCCAAGGGCCGGCTGCCGTGCGTTACCCGCGCGGCACCGGCCCGGGCGTAGCCATCGATCCGAACCTGGAGACCTTGCCGATCGGCAAGGCGGAAGTGCGTGCGCGTGGTTCGCGCATCGCCCTGCTCGCGTTCGGGGCCACGGTGCCGGCGGCCGAGCAGACCGGCAGGGAGCTGGGCCTTACCGTGGTCAACATGCGTTTCGTCAAACCGCTGGACCGTGCGTTGATCCTGGAACTTGCAGCTACGCACGAAGGTTTCGTCACCATCGAGGACAACGTGGTGATGGGCGGCGCGGGCTCGGGCGTGGCCGAGCTGCTGCACGAAACCAACCTCCAGCTTCCCATCCTGCAGCTGGGCTTGCCGGACGAATTCCAGCATCACGCCAGCCGCGAACAATTGCTGGCCGAGGCCGGCATCGATGCCGACGGCATCCGCGACGCGGTACTGGCGCGCTGGCCGCAGCTGGCATTGTCCGCTGCGCCGATCAGCGCCGCAGGCTGACCCGATCCCTTTTTGTAGAGCCGAGCTTGCTCGGCTGCTCTTCCCCGCAGAACAGTAAAGCAGCCGAGCAAGCTCGGCTCTACAAATAAGTGTCAGGGTTCTTCGATCAGATAGCCCTTGGCTCGCAGCTTGGAGAGATAACCCTTGGAACTCAGCAGAGTTCCAATCGGCAAGGTGGAGAAGGTCACCTTATTGTTCGCCAGCGCCGCCTCGGCCTTGGCCAGCCACATCGCTTCCACACGTTGCGGCACACCGGCCATGCCGCTCTTCTGCGCCAGGCTGGTTTCCAGGAACGCATTCATGCAGCTGCGGTTCTGGTCCTCGTACGGAAGCATGCGTAGCGCCTGGATATCGCCGATGGACCATGCATTGGCGCGCGCGGACATGATCGGCAGGTCCGACTCCAGACGCGTCAGCGTCTTGTCGAAGCAATCGATGTCGGCCAGCGACGATGCCGAGAATTCCTTGATCACCTGTTTGGGGTTTTCGACCGTCACCTTGACCATCGCCGGCGTGCGCTTGATCTTGCCCGCCTTCGCCAGCTTGTCCACCACCGGGCCCACTACCCCGGACTGGGTCAAGCCGGACTTCTTGATCGCGGCCTGGTAAAGCTCCTGCGACGCGAACACCGGACGCCACTTCTCCACGCCCTCATTGCGGCCCAGATATTTCGCCTTGAGCAGGGACCACCTGGCATAGATCGGCGACGGAAGGACTTCGCGCAAGGTTCTGCCGTCGGGGTTCTTGCGGGCTTTCAGCAATGAGGGAATCATCAAAATTCCCCTGAACATGCCCACGTCCGAATCGAAACTCGCGCTTGGCGCTTCGATCACTTCATCGGCCTGGGCCAGCACGGCCTCCACGTCGCGCGACAACCAGGTCATGCCCTTGGGCAGCGGCGTCAGCGTGCCCATGATCCACAGCACATGATCGCCCTTGCTGACCTTCCACATGCCCGGACCGGGCTGCACGCCGGTCACGACGACCGCATCCATATCCCGGATTTCAGGATCGGCCGCCATTTGCGAATTCGTCAGCGGAACATCCTGTGCGAGCAGCGGCATGGACACGAAAAGGAGGCACAGGAGCATCGAACGCATTCGCAGCACTCACCATCGGGAAGATGGCGGCCAGACTAGCGAATGGTCGAATGCGCTCAAGTGCCGGAAGACGGTCCGACACGAATCGGTTCAGTCAGAACCGCACTACGAAGACAATCCGCCGGCGGCACGAAGCTCGCGTGCGAGTTCGCTCGACTCGTCCAGCATTTCCAGCCCGCTCCAGACGAAACCCGGCGACACCGAACAGTTGACCAGCGAATAATCGCCATGGGTACGGGCGCTCTGCCAGATGCCGGCGGGAACCACCTGCAGCAATTGCCCGCCGCGCGCCGACGTGTCCAGCTGCGCGCGGCTTAGCGCGCGAGCATCGGCGTCGTACATCAACAGCTCCACCGCATCGCCCTCCTGCCAGTCCCACACTTCCGCAGCATCGACGCGGTGCCAGCGGCTGCCGACGCCTTGGGTGAGCAGAAAATGGATGGAGGTGATGGCGGGCCGCAGCACGCCGTTCGCCAGCACCTGCTTGCTGGATTCGTAGACGCGCTTGTAGTAGCCGCCTTCAGGATGCGGCGACAAATCCAGTGAGCCGATCAGTTCGAGCGCGCGCGGATGCATGAGGCGAAGTATCGCGCAATAAAAAACCCGCAATGGGATGCGGGTCTTTCTTTCGTGCTTTCGCGTTGGTCGGGACGGCCGGATTTGAACCGACGACCCTCTGCCCCCCAGGCAGATGCGCTACCAGGCTGCGCTACGCCCCGAACGGACGCGAAATCCCCGCCTTGGCGGCGGGGCGGCAATTATAGCCGGATTTCGACATTCCTTCTCCCTCGGGGAGAAGGTGCCCGAAGAGAGAAGGGAAAATCAGCGACGCAGCAACTGCAGGATCTCTTCCAACTCCATGCGCACCTGCTTGACGATCTGGTTGCTGAGCGCCGATTCCTGCTTGGCGCCTTCGCCCTCCAGGCGCAGGCGCGCGCCGCCGATGGTGTAGCCCTGCTCGTACAGCAGGCCGCGGATCTGGCGCACCATCAGCACATCGTGGCGCTGGTAGTAGCGGCGGTTGCCGCGGCGTTTGACCGGCTCCAGGCTGGGGAACTCGGTTTCCCAGTAGCGCAGGACATGGGGCTTCACGTCGCACAGTTCGCTTACTTCACCGATGGTGAAATAGCGCTTGGCGGGAATCGGCGGTAGCTCGCGGTTGCTGCCCGGATCAAGCATGCTCGGCTCCGGCGTAGGCTTCCACGCGTTCCTTCAGCTTCTGGCCCGGACGGAAAGTAACAACGGTGCGTGCGGAAATCGGGATTTCCTCGCCGGTCTTGGGATTGCGGCCGGGGCGCTGGTTCTTGCGGCGCAGATCGAAGTTGCCGAAGCCGGAAAGCTTGACCTGGCGACCCTGCTCCAGCGCCTCGCGCAGTACGTCGAAGTACGCGTCGACGAATTCCTTCGCCTCGCGCTTGTTCAGTCCGACTTCGTCGAACAGGCGTTCGGACATCTCCGCTTTCGTCAGTGCCATGTATCGCTCCCCTTGCCCGTCATCCGCGAATCCTTGCGCCGTGATCGCGCTCTATAGCAGCGACCACCCCGGACACGACGCCTTCCACATCGCGGTCGGTCAGAGTGCGTGAGTTGTCCTGCAAAATCAAGCCCATAGCCAAGCTCTTTTGACCTGATTCGACCCCCGCGCCGACATAACGGTCGAATAGCAGCAGATCCCGCAACAGCGGGCCCACCGAGGCGCGCACGGTGTCGGAAATGGCCTGCCACGGCACCTCGTCGGCGACGACGAACGCCAGATCCCGTCGGACGGACGGGAAGCGCGAAAGTTCGGCCGCCTTGGGCAATGCGCGAAGGGTCAGGGGTGCCAGGTCCAATTCGAATCCGATCACCTCGCCATCCAGGTCCAGAGCCCGTTGCAGACGGGGATGCAGTTGGCCGATCCAGCCGATGCGGTGCCCATCGCGGAACAAATCGGCCGAGCGGCCCGGATGACCGAAGGGGATCTGCGACGGCCGGTATTCCAATGTCGCGCCGGAGGCGGCGGCCAGACTGTCGAGATCGCCCTTGAGGTCATGGAAATCGGCTTTGCGCGCCTTTTCGCCCCACTGTTCGGAACCTGCATCTCCATGGATGGCGCCAGCGATGCGCTGCGTCTCAATGGGCGCTGCGTCGGTATTCTCCAGGGACGTGGCAAACACGTTGCCCAGCTCGAACAAACGTACGCGTCCGGCTTGCCTCGCGACGTTGCGCTGCAACGCCGAGACTAGTCCGGGCAGCAGGCGCGTGCGCATCACGCCGAGTTCGGCGCTGAGCGGATTGGCCAGGGGAACGGCGCGTTCGGTCGCGCTCCATTGCTCGAGCAGCGCCGCATCCACGAAGGCGTAGTTGACCGTCTCCAGATAATCGCGCGCGGCCAGATGGCGACGCACGCTGGAAGCTTCCAGCTGCGTTTCCGTCGGAGCGGCGATGCGGGTGGCACCGCCGGGCAGCGTGGTCGGTATGCGCTCGTAGCCGTGGATACGCGCCAGTTCCTCGATCAGGTCTTCTTCGATGGCGATGTCGAAGCGACGGCTGGGTGAAACGACTTCCCAGCCCGTGTCGGTGGCTTCGACCCGCATGCCCAGCGCGCGCAGAATGCGCTCCACGTCGGCGTCTGCGATTTCGATTCCCAGTACCCGACCGATGCGGGCGCGACGCAGCGCGATGCTGGCCGGCCTGGGCAGATGTTCCGGCAATACGGCCTCCACCACCGGGCCGGGCGAACCACCGGCCAACTCCACCAATAGCCGCGTGGCCACTTCGATGGCCTGCCGGGGCAGCTCCGGATCCACGCCGCGCTCGAAACGGTGGCCCGCATCGGTATGCAGACCCAGCTTGCGTCCGCGGCCGATGATCGCGGAGGGAATCCAGTGCGCGGCTTCGAGGAATACGTTGCGCGTCGCATCGGTCACGCGCGTGTCGTAGCCGCCCATGATGCCGCCGAGCGCAACCGCGCGGACGCCCTTGCCGCCGCCCGTGCTGTCGGACACGACCAGGAAGTCGCCGTCGAGCGGCACTGTGCGTCCGTCGAGGAGTTTGGTTTCTTCGCCGCTGCGCGCATGCCGCACCACGATGGGGCCCACCAGCGTGTCGCGATCGAATGCATGCATCGGTTGTCCGAGTTCCAGCATCACGTACTGGGTCACGTCCACCAGCAAACTGATCGGCCGCACGCCGCTGCGCCGCAAACGCTCGGCCATCCATACTGGCGTGGCGACGGCGGCGTTCACCCCTTCGATCACGCGCCCGACGAAACGCGGCACTTTGTCGCCGGCGTCCAGCTCGACCGTGAGCGCGCTGTCGTTGAGTGCCGGCATCGGCGTAGCGTCGAACGCAACCACTTCGCTGCCGCAGGCCGCAGCCACGTCGAAGGCGATGCCACGCACGCTGAAACAATCGGCGCGGTTGGGAGTGAGCTTGATCTCGATGCTGGCGTCGGGAAGCGACAGGTATTCGGCGATGGGCGCGCCGATCGGCGCGTCGTCGGGCAATTCCAGCAGCCCGGAGGCATCGGCATCGATGCCCAGCTCCTTTGCCGAGCACAGCATGCCGTTGGAATCCACGCCGCGCAGCTTGGCCGCCTTGATGGTGATCTCGCCGACGACCGTGCCTACCGTCGCCAGCGGCGCGACCAGACCGGGACGCGCGTTCGGCGCGCCGCAGACGATCTGCAGCAGCTCGCCCTGCCCCGCATCGACCTTGCAGACCTGCAGACGGTCGGCCTCGGGATGCTTGGCGCATTCGACAATGCGCGCAACCACCACGCCGGCCAGCGATTCGCCCAGCGCGACGACTTCCTCGACCTCCAAACCGATGGCGGTCAACGTCGCGGCGAGCTCTTCGCGGGAGGCCTGGACGGGAACGTGGCTGCGAAGCCAATTTTCAGAGAATTTCATGCTTTGATTCCGTAGGGCGGGCACTGCCCGCCTCGCTCTTGATACTTCGAAGTGAAACGTGAAGCAGGTGGGCAGTGCCCACCCTACGCAAACTGCTTTAGGAACCGCACATCATTCTCGAAGAACGCGCGCAGGTCGTTGACGCCGTAGCGCAGCATGGCAAATCGCTCCACGCCCATGCCGAAGGCGAAACCGGTGTAGCGCTCCGGATCTATGCCGCAGCTCCTGAGCACGTTCGGATGGACCATGCCGCAGCCCAGCACCTCCAGCCAACGCGTGCTGCCGTCGGGCTGCTGCCAGGCGATATCGACTTCCGCGCCGGGTTCGACGAACGGGAAATAACTGGGGCGGAAACGCATTTCGAAATCGCGCTCGAAGAACGCGCGCACGAATTCCGCGAGGGTCCCCTTGAGGTCGGCGAAAGTGGAATGCTCGTCGACCAGCAGGCCTTCGACCTGGTGGAACATCGGCGAATGGGTCTGGTCGCTGTCGCTGCGGTAGACCTTGCCGGCGGCGATCATGCGCAACGGGGGAGCATGCTCACCCATGTAGCGTACCTGCACGCCGGAGGTATGGGTGCGCAGCAGGCGGCCGTCGCCGAAGTAGAAAGTGTCGTGCATGGCGCGCGCCGGATGGTGCGGCGGGAAATTCAGCGCCTCGAAGTTGTGCCAGTCGTCTTCGATTTCCGGAC
Source organism: uncultured Pseudoxanthomonas sp. (assembly GCA_946479745.1). The sequence continues at coordinate 166,915 of CAMLGZ010000006.1, forward strand.
CGTCGGCCAGCTCGTAACCCAGTCGGCCGAAGATGTCGGCGATGCGTTCCAGGGTGCGGCTGATCGGATGCAGGCCGCCGCGCTCGGGATTGCGGCCCGGCAGGGTGACATCGATGCTTTCGCCGCCCAGCCGCGCATCCAGCGCCGCGTCTTCCAGCAGGACCTTGCGCGTCGATAAAGCGTTGGCGATGGCGTCGCGCGCAACGTTGATCGCCTCACCGGCGGCCTTGCGCTGATCGCCCGGAAGCGTGCCCAGCTGCTTGAGCTGCGCGGTGATGCTGCCGCTCTTGCCCAGCAGCGCAACGCGCAAGGACTCCAGCGCCTCCGGCGTCTGCGCCGACGCGATGTCGGACAGGGCTTGCGTGGACAGGGATTCGATATCGCTCATTCGTTCACAACCCCAGGAAAACTCGTGTTCGTCATCCCAGCGCAAGCTGGGATCCATTTTGATCTTGCTGTCGCCTTACAACCGTTGCAGAGCCAAAGCAAAGTCAAAATGGATTCCAGCTTGCGCTGGGTTTTTAACAGCCGAATGGCTGGTCATGACGGCATAAAAAACAATGGGGAAGGACTTGCGCCCTTCCCCACGTGTTCGGCGATGGATTGCCAGTGTTGCTTTGTACGGTGGAGATCGCCGGCTTAAGCCGCGAGTGCGCTCTTGGCTTTTTCGGCCAAGGCCGCAAAACCCACCGAATCGTGCACGGCGATATCCGCCAGCACCTTGCGGTCCAGGGTGATGCCGGCCTTCAGCATGCCGTTCATGAAACGGCTGTAGCTCAAGCCGTTGATGCGGGCAGCCGCATTGATGCGGGTGATCCAGAGCGAACGGAAATTGCGCTTCTTCTGCTTGCGGCCGATATACGCGTACTGACCGGCCTTGATGACGGCCTGGTTGGCGACGCGGAAGACCTTGCGGCGGGCGTTGTAGTAGCCCTTGGCGAGCTTCAGGATTTTTTTGTGACGGCGGCGCGCCGTTACACCACGTTTTACTCGTGCCATTGTTCAGTCCTCAGAGATACGGAAGCATACGATCCAGACGCTTGGAGTCTTCGGCGCGAATGATGTTCGTCGCACGAAGGCCGCGCTTACGCTTGGTCGACTTCTTGGTGAGGATGTGGCTCTTGTTGGCGTGGCCAGCCTTGTATTTGCCGGAAGCGGTCTTCCGGAAACGCTTGGCCGCCGCCCGATGGGTCTTGATCTTGGGCATTGCGATGATCCTTGTTGGTTTCTGTAACTGACCCGGGCGGCGGCCTTAATGCTTCGTCATGAAGCGGCCACGCTTTCCATCCATGCCCAATGTCGGCTTGTAAGTCGTTGAATCTATTATGAAATAAACGACAGGTCCTGTGGCTGCCCCATACTGCAGGCGGCCGCCCGATGTACCGGGCCGCGTATTATGCCCGGAGAGGGAATTCCTTGCAAATCAGGGTTTTGCTTCCTCCTCCCCCCATCGGGAGAAGGGAACTGCGGTTATTTCTTCTTCGGCGCGATCATCATGACCATCTGGCGGCCTTCCAGGCGCGGGCGCGATTCGATCACGATATCGTCGCCCAACTCGGTTTCGATACGCGTGGCCATTTCGCGGCCCAGTTCCTGATGGCTCATTTCGCGGCCACGGAAGCGGATGTTGATCTTGACCTTGTCGCCTTCTTCCAGGAAGCGGCGGATATTGCGCATCTTGATCTGGTAGTCGCCTTCGTCGGTGACCGGCCGGAACTTGAGTTCCTTGATCTCGACCTGCTTCTGCTTCTTCTTGGCAGCGTTGGCCTTCTTCTGGGCTTCGAACTTGAACTTGCCGAAGTCCATGATGCGGCAGACGGGCGGATCGGCCTGGGGCTGGATTTCCACCAGGTCCATGCCGGACTCCTCGGCCAGCGCCAGCGCGGCATCGCGCGACAGCACGCCCACCATTTCGCCATCTGCACCGATCACACGCACGTTGGGTACGCGGATCTCGCTGTTCTTGCGGTTTTGCTTGTTATCGGGGGTACTGATTGTTGCAATCTCCCAAGGGATACATCCATACCGGCCCCACAGGGGGCCGGGACATTTATTACGCGGCTTGCTCGGCGCGCAGGCGCTCGACGAAAGCGGCGATGCTCATTGTGCCTAAATCTTCACCCGAGCGTGTGCGCACAGCGATGGCCCCATTCTCCTTCTCGCGGTCCCCGACCACCAGCAGGTAAGGCACCCGCTGCAGCGTGTGCTCGCGGATCTTATAGCCGATCTTCTCGTTGCGCAAATCCGAAGCAACCCGGAAGCCTTGATTTGCAAGGGTTTTTTGGACTTCGGCCACATAATCGGCCTGGGCGTCGGTGATGTTCATGACCACGGCCTGGCGGGGGGCCAGCCAGGCCGGGAAGGCCCCGGCGTGGTGCTCGATCAGGATGCCGATGAACCGCTCCATCGAGCCGACGATGGCCCGGTGCAGCATCACAGGGTGCTGGCGCGCGGAATTCTCGTCGATATAACCGGCGCCCAGCCGCTCGGGCATCATGAAATCGACCTGCATGGTGCCCAGCTGCCAGGTGCGGCCGATGGCGTCCTTGAGGTGGTATTCGATCTTGGGGCCATAGAAAGCGCCCTCGCCCGGCAGCTCCTGCCACTCCACCCCGCACACGGCCAGGGCCGAGCGCAGCGCGCCTTCGGCCTTGTCCCAGGTGGCGTCGTCGCCTAAACGCGATTCCGGGCGCAGGGCGATCTTGATTTGAATCTCTTCAAAACCGAAGGCCTTGTAGACGGCCAGCGCCTGCTGGTGGAAGGCGGTGACTTCGGCCTCGATCTGGTTTTCGGTGCAGAAGATGTGCCCATCGTCCTGGGTGAAACCGCGCACGCGCAGGATGCCGTGCAGCGCGCCGGAAGGCTCGTTGCGATGGCAGGCACCGAATTCGCCGTAGCGTATCGGCAGGTCGCGGTAGCTGTGCAGGCCTTGGTTGAACACCTGCACGTGGCCCGGGCAGTTCATCGGCTTCAACGCATAGGTGCGCTTCTCCGACTCGGTGAAGAACATGTTTTCCTTGTAGTTGTCCCAGTGGCCGGATTTCTGCCACAGCGACACGTCCAGGATCTGCGGGCAGCGCACTTCCTGATAGCCGGAATCGCGATAGACCTTGCGCATGTACTGCTCGACCACCTGCCAGATGGCCCAGCCGCGCGGATGCCAGAACACCAGGCCCGGCGCTTCTTCCTGCAGGTGGAAAAGCTCCTGCTGCTTGCCGATCTTGCGGTGGTCGCGCTTGTCGGCTTCCTCGATACGCAGGATATAGGCGTCCAGCTGCTTCTTGTCGGCCCAGGCGGTGCCGTAGATGCGCTGCAGTTGCTCGTTCTTGGCGTCGCCGCGCCAGTACGCGCCGGAAATGCGGGTGAGCTTGAACGACTTCAGGAAGCGCGTATTGGGTACGTGCGGGCCGCGGCACATGTCCACGTATTCCTGGTGGTAGTACAGGCCCATCGCGGTTTCGTCGGGCATGTCCTCGATCAGGCGGAGTTTGTATTCCTCGCCGCGCGCCTTGAACACTTCGATCACTTCCGCGCGCGGCGTGACTTTCTTGACGACGTCGTAGTCCTGTTCGATCAGTTCGCGCATGCGCTGTTCGATCGCGGCCAGGTCTTCCGGCGTGAACGGACGCTCGTTCCAGATGTCGTAGTAGAAGCCTTCGGCGATGACCGGGCCGATCACCATCTTGGCTTCCGGGAACAGCTGCTTCACCGCGTGACCGACCAGGTGTGCGCTGGAGTGGCGGATGATCTCCAGCCCTTCCTCGTCCTTGGGCGTGATGATGCGCAGGGAGGCGTCGTGATCGATGCGGTCGCTGGCGTCCACCAGCTTGCCGTCCACCACGCCGGCCACGGTGGCCTTGGCCAGGCCGGCGCCGATGGATTGCGCCACTTCCATGACGCTGACGGGGTTTTCGAATTCGCGGCGGCTGCCGTCGGGAAGCGTGATCGTGATCATTCAGTCGTTACCAGATACGAAAAAAGGCGCTGCGCGCCTTCGATACACCAACGGAAGAGGCGGGCAAGGAAGTCAGCAGGGGAAGTTGGTAGTGCTCATGTCGCACGCTCGACGGCCGGTCGCCGCCACCTCTGGATTGTTGCCGTTGCCGAAGCCACGCTTTGGAGCGTGGTGGGCGGTACAGGGTTCGAACCTGTGACCCCTACCATGTCAAGGTAGTGCTCTACCGCTGAGCTAACCGCCCGGTATGCCCCGAAGGGATGCTTTCAGGGGCGCGCATCATAACATCCGGGAAAGGGTTGCGGAATCGGCCGGTGGGTCAGGTTTCCGTGCGTCGGGGACGTAGCCCCAACCTACCGGGTCAGATGACAAGGCTGGCGTCCTTCAACTTGTGGATCTCGTCGCGCAGGCGCGCGGCGTCCTCGAACTCCAGGTCGCGGGCGTGCTGGTACATCTGCTGCTCCAGCACCTTGAGCCGGGCGGCGATCTGGGCAGGGCTGAACGAGGCGTAGTCCGGGGCCTCTTCGGCCACGCGGCGGCCCTTGCCGCGACCCCCTTTGCCGCTCTGGCCTCCCTCGTTGGCCGCATCGCTGCGCGCGCCCTCCAGGATGTCCACGATGGGTTTGGCGACCGAGATCGGCGTTATGCCGTGTTCGGCGTTGTATTCCACCTGCTTTTCGCGGCGGCGGTTGGTCTCATCGATGGCGGCCTGCATGGAATTGGTGATCTTGTCCGCGTACAGGATCGCCTTGCCGCGCAGGTTGCGGGCGGCCCGGCCGATGGTCTGGATCAATGATCCGCGCGAACGCAGGAAGCCTTCCTTGTCCGCGTCCAGGATCGCCACCAGCGATACCTCCGGCATGTCCAGACCCTCGCGCAGCAGATTGATGCCCACCAGCACGTCGAACTTGCCCAGCCGCAGGTCGCGGATGATTTCCACGCGCTCCACCGTGTCCACGTCCGAGTGCAGGTAGCGCACCTTGACCCCATGTTCGCCCAGGTACTCGGTCAGATTCTCGGCCATGCGCTTGGTCAAGGTGGTGATCAACACGCGATCGCCCATCGCCACCCGCAGATTGATTTCCGACAACACGTCATCGACCTGCGAAGCCACCGGGCGGATCTCCACCGGCGGATCGACCAGGCCGGTTGGCCGCACCACCAGTTCCACCACTTCCCCGCCCGATTCCCTCAACTCATAGGGACCGGGGGTCGCCGATACGTAGATGCTGCGCGGCGAACGCGCCTCCCACTCCTCGAATTTCAGCGGCCGATTGTCCAGCGCCGACGGCAGACGGAATCCGAATTCGACCAGCGTCTCCTTGCGTGAACGGTCGCCCTTGTACATGGCGCCGATCTGCGGAATGGTCACGTGCGACTCGTCGCAAACCAGCAGCGCGTCCGGTGGCAGGTAATCGAACAGCGTCGGCGGCGGCTCGCCCGGGGCCTTGCCGGTCAGGTGGCGGGAGTAGTTCTCGATGCCGTTGCAGAAACCCACCTCGGCCATCATCTCCACGTCGAACTGCGTGCGCTGCGCCAAGCGCTGCGCCTCCACCAGCTTGTTCTGCGAATACAGCAGCTCCAGACGCTCCTTGAGCTCCGCTTTGATGGTGTCGATGGCTTTCAGCACCCGGTCGCGAGTGGTCGCGTAGTGGGTCTTGGGATAGATGGTGTAGCGAGGCAGCCGGCGCAGGGTTTCGCCGGTCAGCGGATCGAACAGGGTCAGGTTCTCTATTTCGCCGTCGAAAAGTTCGATACGCAGCGCTTCGATGTCGGATTCGGCCGGGAACACGTCGATGACTTCGCCCTTCACGCGGAACGTGCCGCGATGCAGCTCGTATTCGTTGCGCGTGTACTGCAGGTCGCTCAAGTGCCGGATCAGCTGGCGCTGGTCGATGTGCTCGCCGCGCGACAGGATAAGGCGCAGCGACAGGTAGTCTTCCGGCGCGCCCAGGCCGTAGATCGCCGACACCGTGGCTACCACGATCGTATCGCGGCGGGACAGCAGCGCCTTGGTGGCGGCCAGGCGCATCTGTTCGATGTGTTCGTTGATCGAACTGTCCTTCTCGATGAAGGTATCCGACGAGGGCACGTAGGCTTCCGGCTGGTAGTAGTCGTAGTAGCTGACGAAATACTCGACCGAGTTGTTGGGGAAGAACGACTTGAATTCGCCATACAGCTGGGCGGCCAGGGTCTTGTTGGGGGCCATGACCAGGGTCGGCTTCTGCACCGACTGGATCACGTTCGCGATGGTGTAGGTCTTGCCCGAACCGGTGACGCCCAGCAGGGTCTGCTTGGCAAGGCCGGACTCGAAACCCTCGATCAGCTTGGCGATCGCCTGCGGCTGGTCGCCGGCGGGGGAATAGGAGGAAACGAGTTCGAAGCGATCGGTCATGGCTGGGATTCTGCGGCGATTGACCAGTATAGCGGCGACCGGGATTACGGCCGCGTCAGGGAATTCCTTACAGACGCTCGCGCGCCTGGCCGATGTCCGCGCCTCGGCTGGAAGAGGAATCTGGCCATGCCCGGATAGGGCCCCAAAGGAGAAAGCCATGCATCGGATGCCCACCACCTCCCCCACCGAACCCGCTGCGGTTTCCAACCGTCGCTTCCGCGGCCCAAATGGCTTCAGCCTGCTTGAGGCGCTTGTAGTCATGGCCATTTCGGCCATCGGGCTGGCGATAGGTGTGCCTTCCTATCGCGGCATGATGGAAAATCAACGGACGAGTTCGACCATGCACTTGCTGACCGCCTACATGGCCTCGGCACGCGGCACGGCCATCAGTTACCGCATCCCGACGGTGGTCTGTCCCTCCAATCGGGCCGGCGGCTGCCGGACGGACGGCGATTGGAGCCAGGGTTGGCTGATGTTCTTCGATGCCGATGGCAACAGGCAGCCCGATGCGCGGGAAGATATTCTTCGGGACGAAAATGCTCCCCTCCACCCCTCCATGCGCCTGGTTTCCTCGTCCGGCCGTCCCCAGTTGCGCTACCTGCCCGACGGCCGCAGCGCCGGCAGCAATCTCAGTGTGCGTCTTTGCCGGGATGGCATCCTGCTGGGACAGGTCGTCGTCAACAACGTGGGCAGGGTCCGTAGCGAAATGGCTTCGGGGTCGAAACCGTGCATGCCCTGAAACAGGGCGCATGCGCGGCTTCCCAGTCAGGTAAATCGGCCATCGGCCGCGACTCAGCCTTGCCTGACCGATTCCTCCCCCCTACAATGACCGCCCCGCCCGAATAGCTCAGCCGGTTAGAGCACTTGACTGTTAATCAGGGGGTCGTTGGTTCGAGTCCAACTTCGGGCGCCAGACAAATAAAAAGGGCTGCGAGCGATCGCAGCCCTTTTTATTTGTCTGAAGCGTTCATTTATCCAAAGTGGAAATCCGCTCAGCTGGCATGTACGGCACGCGTATGCGCCGCCTTCTTCGCCGCCAACGAGCGGCCTTCCGCGCCTTTGGTTCGAGCGGCCTTCCTGGCTGCAGCCGAACGATCTTCGGCGCTTCGCTTGCCAGAGGCCGCCTTGGCCTGGCGCGACAACGCCCGTTTCGAGGCAGCAGCGCTTCCTTCCTGCTTTAGCGCATTTTTCACTGCTTTCGAACGCGCGGCCGAAGGGGTCTTTTTGTCCGCTGCATCGCCTGTCTTCAAATCCTGCATCGCTTTCCGTCGCGTTTCCGCGCTGGCCTTTCCTGTCTCAGGCGGAGGCAGATCGACGCCCGCGCGGCGGGCCTTGGACAAACCGATCGCGATTGCCTGCCTGGCGGATTTGGCGCCGTGCTTGCCTTCGCGGATATGGTCCATTTCCTCGCGTACGAATTCGCCGGCTTGCGTACTCGGTGCTTTCCCCTCGCGTTTGTCCTGCCTGGCGCGCCCTAGAGTTTTTTTCTCTGGCATCGCAATTCCTCCTTTCAGTGAGAGGATCCAGCGCCGAGGATGGAGTCCTCGACGGCTGGACCCTCTACCGGAGGTTACTCTTCAGCACTTGAGCCGAAACTCGTGGCTCTCTCCGGCGTGCGAACACTAGCGCGACCGTTGTTACTGCATGATCAATATTAGGTTTCCGATTCGGTTTTCGATCCGGATCCATTTTGCATTTCTTCAGCCAGAAGAATGCGATGGATCGCGTCGGCACTAGACCACGGTTGCGGCCGATGCGGGCGGCTTCCAGGCGGTGCGCTGCACCAACGCATCCATTGCCCGACGCTGCTCCTGCGCATCCAACGCAACCAGCCACTGCGTCTGTCCGCCGATACTGGCTGCGATCGCCACTCCGTCCCGATAAAGCACGCTGGAGCCGGGAACGCGAGGAATCTTCGCGCCGACCAATACAGTACCGAGCAGATTGGCCGGGTCGGCGGCGGAAATGCGCACAAGCTGTCCGTCGGCTGGCCGGCGCCTTATCTGCCGCAGCAGTCCGAGCGCCTCGGGCAGTGCGAACTGTTCTCCGGACAAGCCTGCGATGAAACGGCCACCGCGTATCTCACCGCGCGCTTCCAGCCGATGGTAGATGCGGGCCAATTCGCGCCAAGGGGGCAGCCAGGCCGCTTCGCGTTCGAGCATTCGCCAGCACACCACGCCGTATCGGCGCAGCAGAGTGCGGGCTACATGTTCCAAGGCCTCCGGCGATTTCTTCGCGGCCGGGTCGGCGTTGTTGGGCTGCCTTACCAGCGCCCATCGTCCCGCGTCCTGGATGCCGAACAGCGAATGGCGCCGCCGTCTGGACGAGGCAGAGGCGCGTTTGGAAGCGGGCACCAGCAGCGCGCGCAAGCCGGCGTAGCTGTCGCAGTGAACGCGGCCGCGCGCCACCAGTTCGGCCAGCGCATCTTCCAGTTCCGTCTTCAGCAGGTGCGCGCCTTCGGCCAGCTCGTCGAAGAAAGAGGCTCCGCTGGCGGTCAGCCATTCCACGACCTTGCCGGCGCGCGAGCTCATGCCCGTATCGTCGCCAGGTACCGGTGCCAGTTGGCGCCAGAACGGCGCGGCGCGCCGCGGCAGCAACAGCAACGGTGTGGAACGCAGCGAAGCGCTTGCGCCACCGCCGTCGGAAGCGCTCGGCCGCAACCGTGCCCACAAGATACGGCCGGACGTGCAAAGATCATCGAGCCAGGCGATGGAATAGTCCTGGACCCGGGCCGACAACAGCTCGGCCTCCCAACCGGCTGCCGGCGCCTCGTAGCCTTCCAGTTGGCCCAGCACGACAGACAACGCCTCCGGTCCATTGACGCGGGCGGCAGGGGTCAGATGTTGCCAGTCGAACAGGAATCGTGCGAAATCGCGCGGCTCCACCGGCTCTATTTCCTGGCGCAGGCGTTTGAGCGTGTATCGGTGAATGCGGGCAAGCAGGTGTCTTTCGCACCACTCGATTTCTCCGGATCCCGGAGTAAAGCTGCCCTGCAATACATAGCCTTCATTCTGAAGTCCGAGCAGTGCCGTCTCTATCTCCGCAAGCGACAGCTGCAGCTGTTCGGCAAGTTCGCGAACACGCACCGGACCCAGGCCGGAGAGGCGCGAGCGCAGCAGTTCGCGCATCGCCTCTTCGCTATTCCAGGGCGTTTCCGCGTATTCGCGCGGCACCTCCACCGGGGGAGACGCGATGGCCTGCGGATAAATGGCCGCCGCCTGCGGAAACCGTTCTGTGGCTACCCACCAGCCGATGCCGCGCAGCTCCAGCCGGGTAGCGCGGCCGTCCGCAGACAACGCCTGCAACCAGCGCTGCCAGTCGGGCGCCGCGCAGGCTTCGGCTTCCGTAATCAATCCCAGGCCGCTCAGGGCTTCGTGCATCTCGTCGGGATTCCGCGCATCGGGCCAAGCCTCGCGCCTGACCGCTTCTATGGCGTCGGCGTCGAGCTGGCCCAAATCCGCAGCGCTTTCCGGATCGACATAACGGCGGCTCTGCACCGCCTGCGTCCTGCGCTCTTCCAGTGGCGCATCGTCCAAATAAGAATAGGGACGTGCGTTCAGCGCTTCAGCCGCCAGAGGCGAAGGCGCCGGCAGATCTCTGGCCAGCACTTCGACTTCTCCGGACTCGATGCGGCGCAGCAGATTCAACCAGCCGTCGGCGTCCATTGCGTCGTACAGGCAATCCCACAAGGTCTGCGCCACCAGCGGATGCTCGGGAATTTCACGCTCACCGACCAGATTCTCCGCGCACGCCACCTGATCGGGAAAAACCGTCGCCAGCAGGTCTTCCGATTTCATGCGCTGCAGTTGCGGAGGAACTTTCTTGCCGCCCTGGTAACGCGGCAGCGCCAGGGCGGTGGTCGCGTTCCAGCGCCAGCGCACCGCGAACAACGGCGCATCCAGCAGCGCCTGTATCAGGACTTCGAGCGCCGAAGCCGATTTCAGATATTGCGCCACGTCCTGCAGCGGGAAGCTGTGGCTGGTGGAAAGCGACAGCACGATCGCGTCTTCGGTCGCGGCCGCCTGCAGTTCGAAATTGAACTTGCGGCAGAAGCGCTTGCGCAACGCCAGTCCCCAGGCGCGGTTGACGCGGCTGCCATAGGGCGAATGAATCACCAATTGAGTGCCGCCGGATTCGTCGAAGAACCGTTCCATCACGATGCAGGTCTGCGTGGGCAACGCGCCGAGCGCAGCCTGTGCGCGCGCCAGATAATCCACGATCTGCTGCGCCGCCTCCCTCGGCAATCCTGCCTGCCCGACCAGCTGGTCGCATGCGACTTCTTGGCCGGATGCCTTTATCGCATCTCCGACTGCGGTGCGGAAACGCGAAACGCCGAAGGATAATTCATCGGTACGGCCGGGCGCCTCGCCCAGCCAGAACGGGATATTGGGCGGCGCGCCCTGCGCGTCTTCCACACGCACGCGGCCCGGCTCGATCCGCAGGATCCGGTAGCTGGCGTTTCCGAGTTGGAAGATGTCGCCGGCCAGGCTTTCTACCGCGAAATCTTCGTTCACGGTTCCGATATTGTGCGCCTGCGGCTCCAGCAACACCGCGTAATCGCCGGTCTCTGGAATGGTGCCGCCTGACATCAAGGCAGTGATCCGCGCGCCCTTGCGCTCGCGCAGGCGGCGATGGACAGCATCGCGGTGCACGTAGCCCGCCCGCGGACCGCGCCGGGTGGTGAAGCCTTCGGACAGCATCCGCACCACCGCATCGTAGTCCTCGCGCTGCAACCGCACGTACGGCCAGGCGCGGCGCAAAAGGGCGAAGAGTTCGTCTTCGTCCCATTCCGCGCACGCGACCTCGGCGACGATCTGCTGCGCCAGCACATCCAGCGGCGCCGGTTGTACGCGCAAGGCGTCGAGCTCTCCCTTGGCTATGCAATCGAGCAATGCCGCACATTCCAGCAGTTCGTCGCGGGATTGCGGGAACAACCGCGCCTTGGGTATTCCTCCGACCGCATGTCCAGAACGCCCGGCGCGCTGCAGGAAGGTGGCTATGGAACGCGGCGATCCCAGTTGGCAAACCAGGTCGACGTCGCCGATATCCAATCCCAGCTCAAGGGACGCGGTGGCCACCAGCACTTTCAGATCTCCGCGCTTGAGCCGTTGCTCGGCGTCCAACCGCGCTTCCTTGGCCAGGCTTCCATGATGGGCCGCAACGGCCTGCTTGCCCAACAGTTCACCCAGGTGGCGGGCCGCGCGCTCGGCCATGCGCCGCGTATTGACGAAGACCAGGGTGGTGCGATGGGCACGTACCAGATCGGCGACACGCACGTAGACCTGTTCCCACTGATCGTTGGACATTACTGCCGCCAGCGGCGTAGGCGGAATTTCCAGCGCCAGATCGCGCTGTTTGGCGTAGCCGATATCGACGATCGCACAATCGACGATGGCATGATCGGTAGCTCCAGCGGGCGCAGAGCCGCAGCCCACCAGGAATCGCGCCACCTCATCGATCGGCTTTTGCGTAGCCGACAGCCCGATGCGCACCAGCGGCGCCGTGCACAACGCCTGCAGGCGCTCCAGCGACAGTGAAAGATGGCTGCCGCGCTTGCTGGCGGCCACGGCGTGGATTTCGTCCACGATCACTGTGCGTGTCGTGGACAGCATGGCGCGCCCCGACGCCGATCCCAACAAGACATAAAGCGACTCGGGCGTAGTGACCAGGATATGAGGGGGCTTCCGCAGACTCTGCTGGCGTTCTTTTTGCGGCGTATCCCCCGTGCGCACCGCCGTGCGGATATCGACGTCCGGCAAGCCCAAGGCTGCGAGTTCCTGGCGGATTCCCTCCAGCGGCGCCTCCAGATTCAGCCTGATATCGTTTGAGAGCGCTTTCAGGGGCGAGATGTAGAGGACGATCGTTTCGTCGGCCAGTCCCTCCGGCTGCAGTCCCGTACGCACCAGTTCATCCAGCGCCGCCAGGAAAGCAGTCAGCGTCTTGCCCGAGCCGGTGGGCGCGGCCACCAGGGTGTTGCGCCCTGCCCTGATTTGCGGCCACGCCTCGGCTTGCGCCTGCGTAGGCGCGCCGAAGGTACGGCCGAACCAGTTGGCGACAGCGGGATGGAAAGTATCGAGAGGCATTGAGGGAATCGGCGAATGGCTGCGAACGGCCTGGATTACGGATACAGCGGGGCGCGGATCAAGAGTCTAAATGGGGCCGGATACCGGCTATCCAACTATACGGGGCGTAAACAAGACGTGTCCTAGAATACGAACGCTTTCTACGGAGGTTTGCCATGCCGCACTCGCATGTGGTCGAGAAGGCCGCCGGCTCATGTCCTGCGACCGAAATATTCCGTCTGGCGCCCGACGGCGCCATACCCAACAGCACGCAGCCGGCGCTGGTCTACCGCGGCGTTTTCTCGCAACGCAATGACGCGGGCGCGCAGTGGCTGGAACAGCGGTTCGCCGACAACGGCTGGACCGATGCCTGGCGATCGAGCGTTTATCCGTTCCACCATTTCCACAGCAACACGCATGAGGTGCTGGGCGCATTTGCGGGAAAGGCTCTTCTTCAGCTCGGCGGCGATCGCGGCCCGGAAGTGGATCTGCGGGCCGGCGACGTATTGGTCATTCCGGCGGGCGTCGCTCATCGCAAACTGCGTGAAACCGATGGGTTCCAGGTAGTCGGGGCTTATCCGGAAGGCCGTGAGCCGGATATGCGCACGGGCGTGGAAAGCGAGCATGAAACCATCGAAAAGGCGGTCGCGCAGGTGCCCGTGCCAGCGGCCGATCCCGTGTTCGGTACGGGCACGGACGGTTTGCGCGTCTTCTGGCGCTAGCGACGCCGAGTCCGCATCAGCAGACGAAAAAGCGGCAGTGACTCCTATAGGGCCCGGTCGCGATGGAGCGTTGGAGAATCTGCGGAATTGTCCAAGCGATTCGTGACTGCCGCGCTATCACGCCGGCTCAATGAGGCAGGCTCAATGAGGTTGCGAAACATGCCGGGAAACCTCGGCCTTCATCGAGCGCGTATCCGTTCTGCGCTCCAGGTCGGCCAAGGCCACAATGCCGCATACCCGTCCCTGCGCATCGACGATCGGTACGCGACGGACCCGTTCCCGGGCCATCAGATCGGCGCACTCCTTCAGGTCGGCGTCCTGCCCCAAGGTTATCGCGGGGCTCGTCATGCAGTCTTGCGCGCGCACTTGTTTGGGATCGTGTCCGTACGCCACAAGACGAACCACGATATCCCGATCCGTTACCACGCCGATCGGTTTTTCGTCATGCACGATAGGTATCTCGCCAACATCATTGTCCAGCATCTTGCGAGCTACTTCGCTCAAGTAGGTGGATCCGGCGGCCACGACGGGATTCGGCGTCATTACGTTCTTGACTTTCACTGATCTTTCCTTGGCTGGGGAGCTCGATCCTCTCGCAGCTGCGATCAAATGCCCGTCAATCTGCCGTTAAATCCTGGTGATTTGTCTGCTTGAATTAGCTCTGGCTATCGTCGCTCGTCAAGTGGTCGACTAGCTGCGCAGGTTTCATTCCGAAGAGTGAAAACCCTGTGTGCGCGAAGCCCTCAGCGTTTTGCGCGACCTTTACAGTATTACTGCGATGGTTTGGGCCCATCGAAAGGACGTGGATTCAGCCATGAAGACCTTACTCACTATCGGCGCCGTACTGGCGCTAGCGGTCGCTAGTGGTTGCGATCGCCGTGAAATTCCACAGAACCAGCTCACTCCCGAACCCGATGCCGCAACGTCCCCGGCTCCTGACGCTACCGAGCCTGCGGGTACTCCTGAAGCGTTGCCTGCTACCTCTACTACTACGACAGACGATTCGCTCGCGCTCGGGCTGCTGGCCGCAGTCAATGAGCATGAGATCGCCGCCGCCCAGCAAGCCGAGAGCAAAAAAGTCTCCGCACCGGTTTTTGCTTATGCGCAAATGATGGAAAAGCAGCATGGCGATAATCTCTCCAAAACCAAGTCACTGGGAAGTTTGGCCTCTACTCCCGAAGTGCAGGCGATGAAGGACAAGGGCAAGAGCGATCTGGAGGCACTGAGCCAGAAGAACGGCAAGGATTACGAGACCGCATACGTGGACGCGATGGTCAGCGGACACACCGAAGCGTTGGCGCTGATAGATGGCCGCCTGTTGAGCCTGGCCTCGGTCGGTCCGATCAAGGACCATATCATCGAAACGCGCGGCCACGTGGTGACGCATCTCGAGGAAGCCAGAAAGCTACAAGCAAAGGAGCAATGACTTTTTCGCGGCTCCACGGTTCTGAGTCCGGGATCGTGCTCCGATCAAGACTCAAACGATGAACGCGGCTATACGAGCTGCTATACGACTGGGTGGATCAAGACGCGCTTTGAAACGCACCGCGTTGAACCATTTTACGTTCGCATAACTCCTTCTCAGCAATAAAACAGACAAATGTTTGCAGCGCATGAAGACATATTCCACACCATGCTTACATCCTGATTCCTAGGATGTAACGCATGGAAACAGATCATGCTTTACCCGAACCGCCTCATATCAAAGACAATTGGGCATTATTTCTGGATGTCGATGGCTCTCTCGCCGAACATGCTCCGACACCCGAAGCCGTACGCATAGATCCCGCCGTCAAGCACGCACTGCCTGCGTTATCGCGTCTGTGCGGCGGCGCCGTAGCGCTGGTAAGCGGACGCTCGATACAGTCGCTGGACTCATTGTTCCTTCCGATCAATGTCGCCGCTATCGCCGGCTTGCACGGAATGGAACGTCGTGGGCATGACTACCATGTGCCGCCGCCGGCGATGAACGATGATTTTCTTGCGCTCGCAGATGAAGCGCGAGCGATAGCCGCAGAGTTTCCCGGCGCCCTGGTGGAATGCAAGGGAAGCTGCCTGTTTCTGCACTGGCGCGCCGCTCCCGAGGCGGCATTTTCGCTCACGGCTTTCGCCGAATCGTTGAAGGCAAGGTTGGCCAATCATCGCCTGCACCCCGGGGCGCACGGCATCGAAGTACGGCCGGTCGGTGTGGACAAAGGCGTCGCGATTGCCGCCTTCATGGAAGAGGCGCCTTTCCGGGGTCGCCGACCGGCATTCATAGGCGACGACCCGGCCGATGAGCCCGGATTCGCGGTGGTCAATGCATACGACGGCATCAGTGTCCTCGTCGGCGCTCCACGAGAAACCGCGGCGCGATACCGGCTGGAGCGTCCCTCTCAAATACGGCGTTGGCTGTTGGCGTCGCTGGACGAGGAGCAGGCGGCATGAAATGCCGTTCCCTGCCGGTTGTTGGCGCGCGCGCTTTGGGCCGTACCGTATTGGTGTCCAATCGCGTCGCCCTGCCGGGCGAAACACAGACGGGAGGACTTGCCGTTGCCCTGAGCACGGCAATGGAAGATCGCCCGGCCCTATGGCTTGGCTGGAGCGGTCGGCTCTCCAGCGGAACCGAACCCTCCCTCGACATCACTCGTGTCCGAGGGCTCGACTATGCGCTGCTGGATCTTCCCGCGGACGACTTCGACGACTACTACCATGGTTTCGCCAATCGCGTGCTGTGGCCGCTGTTCCACTATCGCATCGATCTGGTGGATTACCACCGCGAGCAACAAGACGCATACCTTCGCATCAACCGCCATTTCGCCAATGCTCTGGTGCGGCAGCTGCGCGCCGATGACGTCATATGGGTCCACGACTACCACCTGATTCCGCTCGCGCGCTGCCTTCGCGAACTGGGCGTCGATAACCGCATTGGCTTCTTCCTGCACGTGCCATTGCCGCCGCCCGACGTTCTGGACACCCTGCCGGCGCATGAAACGCTGCTGGGCGCGTTGGTCTCTTACGATCTGGTGGGCTTCCAGACCCGCAGCGATCTGGCCAACTTCCGCCAATACCTGCAGCAGCACCGCATATCGCCCAGAACCGCGCACCGCAGTTGCCACAGCGATGCTTTCCCTATCGGCATCGACGTGGACGCCATAGCGACCATTGCCAAGGGCGACGAAGCCAGAGTGGCCGGACACGAACTGCGTGCCAGTCTTTCCGGCCGGAAGCTGGCCATAGGTGTGGACCGACTGGACTATTCCAAGGGCTTGCCCGAGCGTTTCAAAGCGTTCGAGCGTCACTTGGAAGGCAGCGGTCAGAACGCCAGTCAGCTGACCTATCTGCAGATCGCACCCCCCAGTCGCACCCGCGTGCCCGAGTACCGGAGCCTGCGGCGCGAGCTTGAGGGGCTTGCCGGCCACATCAACGGTCGCCATGCCAAGCCGGACTGGACGCCGATCCGATATGTCAACGACAGCTTCCCGCAGGCGGTGCTGACCGGTTTCTATCGGGCTGCGGATATCGCTCTGATCACTCCGTTGCGCGACGGCATGAATTTGGTGGCCAAGGAGTATCTGGCTTCGCAGTCGCCACAGAATCCGGGTGCGCTGGTGCTGTCCCGCTTCGCAGGCGCTGCGGAAGTCCTGGAGCAGGCGTTGCTGGTCAATCCGCACGACATCGACGAAATGGCGGACGCCATCGGTACCGCAGCCACGATGCCGTTGAGCGAACGCCAGGATCGCTGGCACGCAATGATGGAGACGCTGCGCAATAACGATGTAGGCCACTGGGCACGCCGCTTCCTGACGGCGCTGCGGCAGCCGCAAAGGGAGGTATCGCCGGGGATCGTGTCGGAACCGCTTCAAGACCATGGCGCGCGGCTTTCCATTGCCGGCAGGACGGAATGACGATGAGGATCGCGCAGGTCTCGCCGTTGTTCGAATCGGTTCCTCCCAAATTCTATGGCGGCACCGAACGGGTAGTGGCCTACCTGACGGACGCGCTTGTGCAAGCCGGTCACGAGGTGACTTTGTTTGCATCCGGAGATTCCCGAACCTCGGCGGAGCTCGTCGCCGGACGCGATTGCGCCATACGGCTGGATGAGGCGCCGTCGAAATCGGCGGCCGCGCATTTGGCGATGCTGCACGAAGTGCGTTGCCGTGCACAGGATTTCGACATCATCCATTTTCATATCGATCTACTCCCATTCCCTCTGTTCGAGGCCATGGCGTCCCGTACCGTCACCACTCTTCATGGCCGGCAGGACAAGAAGGATCTTCCGTCCTTCTATCGCCGTTGGCCCAATTTCCCGTTGGTATCCATCTCCGATAGTCAGCGCAGACCCATGTCCTGGGCAAACTGGGTAGGCACCGTGTATCACGGTTTGCCCGAGGACCTATACGCGCCGCCGGCCTCTCCCCGCGGCGACTATCTCGCCTTCCTGGGTCGTGTATCGCCGGAGAAACGACTGGATCGCGCCATTGCGATCGCTCGACGGTCCGGCATTCCATTGCGCATCGCCGCCAAAGTGGATCCCAACGAGCGCGTATATTTCCACGAAACCATCCGGCCGCTGCTGGATCAGGACGGCATAGAGTTCCTTGGAGAGATCAGCGACCAGGAGAAACCGGCCTTTCTTGGCAACGCCCGCGCGTTGCTGTTCCCGATCGACTGGCCCGAGCCATTCGGATTGGTGATGATCGAGGCCATGGCCTGCGGCACGCCGGTGATCGGTTGGCGCTGTGGCGCTGTGCCGGAAGTGGTGGATGAGGGCATTACCGGACATGCCGTCGATTCGATCTCCGGAGCGGTGAAGGCACTGGAACACATAGACCAGCTGCCGCGCAGCGAGATCCGCAGCGTGTTCGAGCGGCGATTTTCCGCTGGCGCCATGTCGCGCGAGTATCTGGCGCTCTACCAGGAACTCCTGGAGCGCCCCAACCTGCGCATGATGAAGGCCTGACCGCCAATGGATTCAGCCGCGGACGCCGCCCTGTATACGCGCTTCGTATTGAAAGACGGCGACAGTTTCCTGGTCGCCAACAGCTACGGCGATGTCTCCGGCCCCGGCGAAGGTTTCTTCATCAGCGACACCCGTCTGCTTTCCAGTTACCGCTTGCGCCTGGGCGACGAATCTCCGACGCTGCTGAGCTCTGCGGTCACCCGGGACAACGTACTGTTCGTCGCGCACCTGACCAACCGCGCGCTGTCGCCGCTGGATGAAGCCGGTACTCCGCAAGGCCTGATCCATATCAGCCGCAACCGCTTCCTTTGCCAGGAACGGATGTACGAACGCATCAGCTGCGTCAATTACGGCGAGCAGCGCGTCGTCCTTCCCTTGCGCTTCAGCCTGGCTGCCGATTTCTGGGACATGTTCGAAGTACGTGGCAGCAAGCGTCCCGCGCGTGGCCGGCTGATGGAGCCGGAACCGGGCGAGATCGGCTATGGCTTCCGCTATGTTGGTCTGGACGATGTCGAACGTACTTCCTATATCCGCTTTTCTTCGGCGCCGGCATTCCTGGACACGGGCGAACTGGAGTTCCCGCTGGTGCTGGAGCCCGACGCTGCGCAGGATTTCTATATCGAAGCCGGCGCAGGCGTAGGCGAACCGCCCACGCGCGAGCGCTATCGCCACCAGGCCTCGATAGCCCGCCGACGCATGCGGTCGCGTCAGCGCCGCGGCGCGCGCATTGTCAGCAGCGGACCGCTGTTCGATCAGTGGATGCGTCAATCGCGCTCGGATCTTGCGCTTCTGACCAGCGATCTGGAGACCGGGCCTTACCCCTACGCGGGCATTCCCTGGTTCTCCACGCCGTTCGGCCGCGACGCAGTGATCACCGCGCTTCAATCGCTGTGGCTGGATCCCGGCCTGGCCAAAGGCGTGCTGCGTTTCCTCGCCGAACACCAAGCCAAGGAGGACGCGCCCTTCCTCGATGCTTCGCCCGGCAAGATCATGCACGAAACCCGCAAGGGAGAAATGTCCAGCCTGCGCGAACTTCCTTACGGGTTGTATTACGGCGGTGTGGATACCACGCCGCTATTCGTCATGCTGGCGCACGAATACCATCGGCGCACCGACGATACGGACCTGATCACCGCACTGTGGCCATCGCTGGAAGCGGCGATCGGCTGGGTACAACGGGTTTGCGATGCCAATCCGCTCGGTTTTCTCGACTATGCGAGCACTGCACAGGGGGGACTGAGCAATCAGGGCTGGAAGGACAGCGGAGATTCTGTTTTCCATGCCGATGGCTCATTGGCGCAAGGCCCGATCGCATTGGTGGAAGTACAAGGTTATGCCTATGCCGCGTTGCTTGGGATGGCTTCGCTTGCCCAAGCCATCGGCCGTGAAGAATCCGCGCTTGCGTGGACCGAGCGCGCAGAGCGCTTGCGCGTATCGGTCGAGACGCATTTCTGGGATGAAGAGTTACGCTTCTACGGATTGGCGATCGACGGCGAAGGCGCACTCTGCCGCGTACGCACCAGCAATGCGGGCCACCTGCTCTATACAGGCCTGGCCGCCCCGGAGCGCGCCGCCAGTGTGGCGGCGCAATTGCTGTCTCCCGCCTTCTTCACGGGCTGGGGCATACGTACCGTGGCGCGTGGCGAGGTGCGTTATAACCCCATTTCCTATCACAACGGTTCGATCTGGCCGCACGACAGCGCCATCTGCGCCAGTGGCGTCGCCCGTATGGGTTTACGCGACGACGCGCCGCGCGTGCTGCGCTCGGCTTTCGAGACGGCAGTCCACTTCGATATGCGCTTGCCTGAGCTGTTCTGCGGCTTCTCCCGTAAACAGGGCGCGCCGCCTGTCGCCTACCCGGTCGCCTGTCTGCCGCAGGCTTGGGCCGCCGGTTCCGGATTGATGCTGCTGCAAGCCTGCCTGGGCATCGAGATCGACGGACGCCAGAAGATAGTGCAGATCAATCGGCCTTCCCTGCCGCGTGGTATCGAAGACGTGACGGTCAGCGACTTGCGCATGGGCGATCACCGCTTCGATCTTGTGTTCCGGAAGGTCAATGAACGCATCAGCGTATTCGCCGAAGGCGAAGGCGCCTCCGATGTAGCGGTATGCATCCGCCAGTAATCCTCAAGCGAGAATCCTCAGGCCAGCGGAATACCCTCTTCCGGCAATCGGCGCAGAAGGTCATAAAGCAACGCGCTGCGCACTACTGAGACCCGTCGGGGCCCCTCGACGTAAACGGACAAATTTATCCATATCTTGTTGTCGCGCATGTCGTCCACCAGGATTGCCGGTTCTGGCCGCGGCAACACACTGTCGTTGCTTGCGACGATATCGCGCGCCACCGTCAAGGCCTTTTCGATATCGGTGGTTGCGGCCGGCAACGGCAGCACGATCTTCACCAAACCCTCGGACCGGGTCAACGTCCGGTTGCGCACCACTTTGGTGATCAACTCCGAGTTGGGCACCAGCACTATGGTGCGGTCCGCGGTGGTTATCTCGGTGGCGCGCATATTGATGCGGCGGACATCGCCTTCGGCGTCGCCGACAATCACCCAGTCCCCTACCCGGACCGGTCGCTCGGCCAGCAGGATCAGACCGGAGATGAAGTTCTGCACGATCGCCTGCAATCCGAAACCGAGCCCGACGGTGAGCGCGCTGGCGATCCAGGTGATCTTGTCCAGGCCGACTCCCATCGCCGCCAGCGCCATCGAAAGCGCAATCACCACGCCTATGTAGCTGGCCACCGAAGTCAGTGAAGTCCGCATGCCCGGATCCAGCCGCGTGGTGGGCAGGTAACGCCGCGAGAACCACCCGCCGAACAATCGCGTTGCCAGCATCACCACCATGAACACCGTCAAAGCCTTCACAAGATCGGCCGGACCCAGACGCAACTGTCCGATTGCGATCGCGGTCGCGCTTCCCTGCAGTCGCCCGAATAGCTCTTCCGGCCCCAATCCGTAGGGGGCCGCCAGCAGCACCAGCGCCGCCAGCAGCAGCAACAAGCGGATCGCACCATAGGTCAGGGCACCGAATTGATCGATCTTGCGCGGTTCCATTCCCAGTCGTCGCGAAAGCAACAACCCTGCTGG
The DNA here is from genome assembly GCA_946479745.1 of uncultured Pseudoxanthomonas sp. The sequence goes on from CAMLGZ010000006.1 coordinate 188,083, forward strand.
CGCGTCGCCACGCAGATAGGCATCGATGGCATCGCCGCTGGCCATGCCCAGCAAATAGACGAACAACAGCACCACGCAGCCCCACAAGGTCTGTTTGATCAGGAAGTTCCCCGCGGTGTAATAGCCCAGCAGGGTCGCGACCAGGCTGCCGAGGATCAGTCCCCAGCCCAGCAGCACCACGGCGCGGAGGGAGAACAGATGGCGTTGTTCGGTGGAATGCCCCGTGTCCGCACGCAACGCCTGGCCCAGCCGCGACCACACGCTGGCGAGTACGGCGCAGAGGAACAGGGTCACACCGGCAGCGGCCAGTCGCGCGGCGTGGCTTTGCGGCGGCAACAGACGCATCGCCAGAATCTCCGCCCAACTCGCAGCGACGACAGAGATCGCCAACAACCACGGCACGTGCCGCATTGATGAAGCGATCTCGTCGGGAATGCCGGGCAGGCGCAGACTGGCGTCGCTACCGGACAGGACATTTCGTCCAAGGCTGGCTACGAATACCGCGAACACCACTACTGCGGACAAAGGACTCAGCAGGGTCGCCGGCGGCGACTCCGGAACCCCACCCCACGACAGGGCTTGCAGGATCCCCGTCACTGCCAACCAGCTGGCGATGGTCACCCCCACGATGGTGAGTACGGCAGTCAGCGATCGCCGTATCCGGCCTTCCGGCAATCGCGGACGCAGCCGCGCGGCGATACGCGGTATTCCCCATGCGGCCGCGAACCAGAAGAAAAGCGCCAGCCCTATCGCGAACCCTATGTGCGCGCCGCCGTCATCGAAAGGTTCGCTGAGATCGCGCCAAACGTCCGAAAACAACGCAGTCGCTCGCGGAGAAGCCTCTTTCCAGTCGCGCGCGGCTTCGTTCCACAAGCGCCTGCTGTACAGCGGTGCGGAATCGCGTTCGCTGACCTCTTCAATAATGGTCTGGCCCCTATCGGCAGGTTCCGCCAATACGGACATCGGAGGTGGCGTTGCCTGGGCACCGACGGTACAGAGCGACATCAACGCGGTGATAACGAAGAATTGGAAGATGCGGTTTCGGATATGCACGATCTCCATCGACCTGCCAACGACCCTAACCCAGGCAGCGGACGCGATATGTGAAGAAATCGTGCGCAAGCGTTATCGAAAAACCCTCATGCAGGACGCACACGAAATACCGCGCTGATACGCGGCCCTTGTGGTTTCCTGGTCTTGGGAATTCCATGCTCGTGCGTCAGCTGCGAGGCATGGCTCATACACAGCAGGCTGCCGGGTTCCAGATCGATGGCGATGGCGCTACGGCCGCCGGTTTTGGACCGGATCAGCATACGACGCGGGTCGCCTAGCGAAACCAATGCGATCGGGTGCGGTTTGGTCAGCAAATGCATCTTGTCGCTGTGCATGGCCACGCTGTCGTTGCCGTCGCGATAGAGATTCATCCCTACTCCGTTGTAGGGCGCCAGCGCGATAGCCTGCACGCGCGCCAGCATGTCCGCCAATGGAAGTTCCGCTGGAAACGCCTCGCTGCGGTACGAAGCCAGTAGCCTCGGCACATCCACCACGCGGTCGTACATGGGCCGTTGCAGGTGCGTCCACGCGGCTTTCGCATGCAAGGCGGCGAACCATTCCTGCGCCAACGCACCGTCCACGAATCCGGGCCAATAGCGGATACCGCCTTGCGCATCGTCCACCAGCTGCCTCATCGCACCAGCGAACAGGTCCAGCGAGAACGCCCCGGCCGGCATCAGTGGAAATCCCGCGAAGTGGTGCGCAGACCGCTCAGCATTTCGCTGAGGTCCTGCATGTCCTGCGCGATGAGATGGGCCACGCCATCGATCTGTTCCCAGCGCCCACGCACCGCCAGCAGACTGGCGCCGAGCAACGCTTTGCGCCGCCGCTGGGCTACGTGCTCCCAGACCACAACGTTGACCATGCCGTGCTCGTCTTCCAGGGTCACGAAGATGGTGCCGCTGGCCGTCTGCGGGCGCTGGCGGTTGGTCACCAACCCAACCGCATGCACGCTGCTGCCGTGGCGCTTATCGATCAGGTCGCGCGAACCCAGCAGCCGGCGCGCACGCAACTTCTCGCGCAACAATGAAAGCGGATGTGCCTGCAATGTCAGGCTGAGGGCACGGTAGTCGGACAGCACTTCCTCGCCCATGGCCGGCGCTGGCAGTTCGATCCGCTGCTCTTCCGGACTGCCGGGCAGCAACGGTTGCTGGCGCTCGACGCCGGCAACGATCCAGCGCGCCTGGTTGCGGTTTCCCGCCAGGCTTTGCAGCGCGCCCGCTTCGGCCAATGCATTGCGGGCCTTCTCGTCCAGGTTCGCGCGCAGGCACAGGTCGGCGATGTCATGGAACGGTTGTTGCTGGCGCGCGGCCATGATGGCCAGAGCCGCCTGCTCGGACAGTCCGCCGATCTGGCGGAACCCCAGGCGTATCGCTGGTTGTTCGTCCGCATCCGCGTTGATACGGAAAGATCCACCCACCAGCGTGTTGTCGTAGTCGCTGCAGGCCACATCCACCGGCAGGAATTCCACCGCCGGCCGCGCCTTTCGCCCGCGTCGCGCGTCCTGCACGATCTGGCTGGCGGGATAAAAGCCCATCGGCTGCGCATTGAGCAGCGCGCAAGCGAACGCCGCAGGCTCATGGCGTTTCAGCCAGCAGCTGACGTAGACGAGTTTTGCGAAAGACGCTGCGTGGCTTTGCGGAAAACCGTAGGAACCGAAACCCTTGATCTGCTCGAAGATCTGGTCGATGAATTCCGAGGTGTAGCCCTTGGCTTCCATCAGTTCGCGGATGCGGGCCCGGTGCGGCTCCATGTCGCCGCCCTGCTTCCAGGCGGCCATCGAACGGCGCAGGTTGTCCGCTTCGCTGGGGCTGTAGCCGGCGTGTATCACCAATTCCATCACCTGTTCCTGGAACAAAGGGATGCCCAGGGTGGGCTCGAGGATGTCCCGGACGCCTTCCGAGGGATAATCAGGCTTCTCTTTGCCTGTGCGCCGACGCAGATAGGGATGCACCATGCCGCCCTGGATCGGCCCCGGCCGCACGATCGCCACTTCCACCACCAGGTCGTAGAAGGAATTGGGCTTGAGCCGCGGCAGCATGCTCATCTGCGCACGCGATTCGATCTGGAACACGCCCACCGTGTCGGCGAGCTGGATCATGTCGTAGGTGGGCTGATCGCCTGCCGGCACGCTGGCCAGCGTCAACTCGTAACCGCGGTGCTCCTTCACCAGTTCGAACGCCTTGCGCAGGCAGGTCAGCATGCCCAGGGCCAGGCAGTCGACCTTGAGCAATTTCATTTCTTCAAGGTCGTCCTTGTCCCACTGGATGATGGTGCGGTCGGCCATGGCGGCGTTCTCCACCGGCACCAGATTCCACAACGGCGTATCGGAAATGACGAAACCGCCCACGTGCTGCGACAGGTGGCGCGGATGCCCGTGCAAGGCATCGGTCAGGGCAAGCACACGCAGGATCAGGGGATTCTCCGGGTCGAACCCCGCCTCTCGCAGGCGTTGGTCCATCGGTGTTTCGCCATTGCCCCAGCCGTAGCATCGGGATAGCAGCGTGATCTGGTCCGGCGGCAAGCCGAAGGTCTTGGCCACATCGCGCAGGGCGCTGCGTCCACGGTAACGGATCACGGTGGCGGCCAGTGCGGTGCGTTCGCGTCCGTACTTGTTGTAGACGTATTGCAGCACTTCTTCGCGGCGTTCGTGTTCGAAATCCACGTCGATGTCCGGTGGTTCGTTGCGCTCCTCCGACAGAAAACGCGCCATCAGCAAACGACTCTCTTCCGGATTGACCGAGGTGATGCCCAAGGCGAAACAGACCGCGGAGTTGGCGGACGAGCCGCGCCCCTGGCAAAGGATCCCCAGGCTGCGCGCATGGCGGACGATATCCTCGACCGTAAGGAAGAAGGCTTCGTATTTGAGCTTGGCGATCAAGGCCAGCTCGCCTTCGATGGTTTCGATCACTTTCCTGGAGGCGCCATCCGGCCAGCGCTCCTGCACACCTTTCATCGTCAACGCACGCAGATGGCTGGCGGGCGTTTCGCCAGGGGGCACCAGTTCGGCGGGATAAACGTAGTCCAGCTTCCGAAGGTTGAAGCTGCATTGCCGCGCGATATTCACCGCATTTTCCAGCAGGGCAGGCGGGTGGATGTTGCCCAAGGCGCGGCGGCTGCGCAGGTGGCGTTCGCCGTTGCGGAAAAGCTGCGCGCCGGCTTCGGCCAGGGTCGCGCCATGACGGATCGCGGTCATGGTGTCCTGCAGTACGCGCATGCGCCGCGTATCCATATGCACATCGCCGGCAGCCACTGCCTGCAAGGACAGGTGCATCGATAGCGCCAGCAATTGGTCCAAGCGCTGTGCGTCGTCGCGATCGCGGTGCAACTCCACGGCCAGATAAGCGCGCTCGCCGAAGGTGTCGCGCACCCAGGCGCCCTGTTCCCTCTCAGGACTGCGGCCGGGCAGCCACAAGGCGAAGATCCCGGGCACGCCGACAGCGCCGGCATGCGCCTCGAAATCCTTGCGCGTGATCAGGTACTCGCCTTTGCCGGCGGCACGGCGCGCCTGTGTGATCAACTGGCACAGATGGATATAGCCGGCCTGTGTCTGCACCAGCAAAATCAGCCGCAAGCCGTCTTCCAGTCGGAACTCGCTGCCGACGATCAGCTTGATTCCTGTTGCTTCGGAAGCCACCAGCGCACGCACGATGCCGGCCAACGAGCATTCATCGGTGATGGCCAGCGCTTCGTAGCCGCACTGCGCTGCGCGGGTGAACAGCGCTTCGGCGCTGGAGGCGCCGCGCAGGAACGAAAAATCAGAAAGGCAATGCAGTTCGGCATAAGCGGGCAACGGATCGCCAGGATCGTTGGCCGCTTCCAATGGCGTGTGGAAAAGCTTCATGCGAACCACCCATGCAGCATCCAGCCACTCTGCTCGCCCGGCGGCGCGAACGCCCAGGCACGCTGGCCCTGCGCGGTTTCCAGCACGTAATAGTCGCGGCGCGCATCTTCGCCATCCCACCAGCCGCTTTCCAGGCGCTCGGGACCGGATACGATGCGCAGGCCTTGCCCACGCAGCGGCACCGGATGCGGCAATAGCCAGGCCGGACGCGGCGGCAGCTCCGGTTCAATGGCGGCTTTGCCGTCGTCGCGACGCCAGGCACGTTCCGGCCGCGGATCGCCGGCCGGCACGACGCGATACACGGCTTCATCCCCCAGCCGCGCGCGCAAGCGTTCGCGCAGTTGCGGCCACGGCAGGGTCTGTTGCGCACGCGTATCGAACAGATCGCGTGAGGCCGGCACGAACGGCGGCAGTTCGCGCGCCAGCAAACGCATCGCCACTACCGGTTTGGGAATGGATACGCGCTCGAGCCGGTTGCGGGTGAGTTCGAACAGCATCGCAGGTTCGCGTTCGGCGGCGAGAAGCCCCACTTCGACATCGGTGTGCATGCCTTCGTGTTCCAGCCGCAGCACGAAGCGCTGCACACCGCCATCGCGGATGGACAGATAAGTGCACAGGTCGCCGATCAGGCGGCGCAACGGGAACAGCAACGGCGGATGGTGTTCGACTTCGTAGCCAAGCTCCACGCGGCTGTCGAAATGGTCCGGCGGCGCGTAGTAATCCAGTGGGTCGTCGGCCTCGCCATACAGGCGGTCCAGATGCGAAAGCAGTTCCAGACCGAAGCGCCGGCGCAGGCTGTCGCGCGGCAGCGCGCGTAGCGCACGCAGGTCGCGCACTCCCATGCGGTGCAGGCGCTCGCCGCTGCCTTCCGGAAAAGCGGCGCGGCGCACCGGTACTTTCGCAAGGATTTCCTGCATGGCGGTTGCGGAGGTCACCGCCATGCCGTCGCGCAATCCTGCCAGCACGCGCGCCGCGCGCGGTGTCGGCGCCAGGGCGATGCGATGGGCAAATCCCAAAGCGGTCAGCTCCTCGCGCAGCCGTGCCTCGAAACGCGGCCATGGGCCCAGCAACTGGAAGCTGGCGCGCGCTTCCAGCACCACGCAACCGGGCCACTGCGCGCTGACCAGCGAACTGTGGCGATAGGCCCAGGCGGCGAGGAAGCGATGCCAGCGCGCTTCGGACTGCAAGTCGTGTTCCACCATGGAGAAATCGGACAGCAGCGCATGCGCGGCGGACAAACGCATGCCGGGAGACAGCCCCGCTTCGGCTGCCGATGCGTTGACCGCGTGCAGGCTGCGCAACTGCGCTGGCCCGGTAATCAGCGCCAGCGGTTTTTCAGGGTCCGGCAAACGCCGGAGGACAGAGTCCAGCGCCAGCTGCGGCAGCAGTATGCAGGCCCACAACATGCGCGCGGCTCAATGCGTCGCCAGCGCGAATTTGCGCGAAGGCGGTTGCCCGCCGCGACACTTGCGCACGTGCCAGGCGCCGTCCGCCTGCTCGATGCGCAATGCGGCGGGCGAAGGATTGGCGAGGTGCTTCCTGTCGCGGAAAGCGAAACCCAGGCAGTCGCCGCTGTCGGCCGCCACCTGCAACCGGCGTAGCGATTGCGCATCGGCTTTCTGCGGCCAGCCGAGCACGGCGGCGCAGGCGCCGCTGCGCAGGCATTGTTCGAAGGCCCATAACGCATCGCGTGGGCAAGCATCGACGATTTCCAGATGCGCCAGCTCCACGCCGCCCGCCCGCCACGCCGGCGCATAAGGAATGTACGGCGGCGCCACCACCGCTACCGTGCCGCCTGCCTGGGTCATGCGCGCCAATGTGGGGAACAGCAGCTCCAGTTCGCCCACGCCATCGGCAGGCAGCAGCAATTCGGTCAGCGCGCGGCGCGGCCAGCCGCCTTGCGGCAGCAAGGCATCGAGTGACGCATGGCCGGTGCTTTCCCCTTCCGCAGCGATCGTGGCGATGCGGCCGGCACGCCACAGGGTCTGTGCGGCGAGCAGGGTTTCCAATGCGACGACCGCGCCCATCAGCCCAGCCTGACCAGTCCGCAGTAGACGCCTTCGATGGCGAAGTCCTGGTGCGGTTCCACCACGATGGGAGCATGCGTGGGGTTGCGCGGAAGCAGGCGGATGTTCTTGCGGCCGCGTTCGAACCGCTTGATGGTGATCTCGCCATCCACACGCGCCACCACCACCTGGCCATTGCGCGCTTCGGAAGTGCGATGCACGCCGACCAGATCGCCGTCCAGGATGCCGTCGTCGACCATGGAATCGCCCTGCACCTTCAACAGATAGTCCGGGGTGAGCGAAAACAGGGTACGGTCCAGCCAGAGCTGCTGGTCCAGGCCGATGTCGGCGCCGATCGGGGAACCGGCCGCCACCCGCCCCAGCACCGGCAGCGAGACCAGCTGACCCGGTCCGCGGCCACCGACCAGCCGGATGCCACGCTTCTGGCCGGGGGTCAGTTCGATCAGGCCGTCAGCGACCAGGGCCTGGACATGTTTCTGGGCCGCGTTGCGCGAGGCGAAACCGAACTCCGCCGCGATCTCGGCCAAGCTGGGCGCCCGCCCCTGCCCCTCCACCCGCTCACGGAGGAAGGCCAGCACGGCAGCGCGCTTGGGAGGCAGGAAGGCATCCATAGGTGTACATTTGTACACCTTATTGTCGCGCTAAGCGAGATCGGGCAGTTTCCCCAGCTCATCAGCCAGGCATGCCCAATGGGGACTGCGCTCTACCAAGCGGACGCTCATTCAAGCTTCGCGGAGAGCGATGCCATGCAGGGTGGCCAGATCGCGCGCCGTCCGACTATAGATGGAGGAGAAAGACCTCCAACGCTAGAGGCGGTTCGGATCGAACTTCGGGCGCCAGACGCTGCAAACAAAAAAACCGCCAGTGATGGCGGCGTTTTTGTGCGCATAACTTTGTTTCTACCAGCAATCAGCCAGGCTGCCCGCTGTATTTCCCTTCTGGCCGGTGTTGCTGAGCGTCAAATTCCCACAGCGGTCATTCGCTTGGTCGCCAACTGCGGTGGCCGTGATCGTAAAAGAATTCGCAACTGTGAAAGCCCCTGCCGGAGTCAGGTTGTATCTTGCAACAGCCCCGGCCTCACGCGGAGAAACGGTGGACTGCAAAGTGAAGCCGACATAAGTGTTGTTGACGGTACGGAATCGTTCCGCCAATGCGGCGTACTCGATCAAATCGGCCTTGGCCTGCGCGCGGCGAGACTTGCGCAACGCGTCCTGATAAGACGGATAGGCGATTGCCGTCAACACGGCGACTACCGCCACTACTATCATGAGTTCGATAAGGGTAAACCCCAGCACTCGCTCACTTCCCAGCGCACGAAGCGAGCTGTTGCCCAATTGATTTTTTTCCATTTGCTTTAGCCTCATCCTCATAACAATTGACGCCAGGACTGTCTTCCGCATGCACGCTGCACTATCAGCGACTTGGTCGGGTCAGACGCATCTATGATTACTTCGCTGCACTTGGTGCTCGGCGGATTGCTTGGGTCGCCCGGCACACAACTGGTATCGCTGGGATCGCAGTAGACCGGAATCAGCGGCAACGGCTGGGTAACGCCTACATCGCGGCTGGGCGCTCCATCGCCGGTCGTGATGGCACCCGTGGCAGGACCACCTACCACACCATTCGGCGGCAGTGTGATCTGACCGAAATCCGCACCGCCGGAAAGCGGATCAAGTGCGTACAACCAGTTCTTACCCCCCGGTGCGCAATCGGAAGCGAACCCTGGCTGATAGGTCGGCAAATAGACCTTTCCGCTTTGAATTCTCGGCCGTGCGATGAAACGCTCACCGGTATTGCTGCCATCCACAAGCAGGTCGAGATAGAAGCCCCGCTTGGTCAAATAACTCACCGGGTTGCGGCTGATGTTCCGGGTTTCCGGAGTCGTGCCGCCGGTCGTCATCTGTTGCGCCACCAGCAATCCGCTGGTTCGCCAGTTGGTGGCGATGGTGGTTCCGTTATCCCAGATACCGTACAGACTCTGGACTTGCTGACCCAGGCTCGCATTATTGTCACCCGACACAAAGTACCGTCCGGTACCGAAATAAAGCATGTAGCCCGTGCCCGGACCCACCGCTATCTCGAACGAGCCGGTAATCGGCTGCCTGACGCCCGCCGAATCGGTAGCCACGAATAGCGGCTGACCGCCTAGCGCGACATTCCACGTAGCTTCGCTTGCTGCGCGGAGATCGAACTTCCAGACGTTGCCCAACAAGTCTCCACCGTAAACGGTGTCGACCAGTCCATCGCCAGTGGTATCGATGGCGGAAACATTTCCCAAGCCATTGGGCGCAACGGTATTCAGATCGTTCGGGGCCAGCTTGCGGATTACGGCGCCGGTCTTGATGTCCACAACGAACAGCACGGGATCGCCGTTCTGGCTGTTGTATCCGTTACCGAAAATCGCGACCCATCGGCCGTTGTCGGTCGGAACGATCAGCGGCTTACCCAACAGATACCCCATATCGGCATCGGTCTGGCTGTTGACTTCCCACAGCACGTCGCTGGCGCTGAACGCCGACGGGTTGGTGGTGTTGACCGCAAACACCGACCTTCCGCCCGCGCCTGTCGCACCGACCAGCACGGATTTCCAGCCGCCGTCGATAAGTACATCGGACAGCGTCATGCCGCCATCCACATAGTAGCGGTGGGTGTAGTTCGGATTCGCCAGCCACGCCATGTTCGAAAGGACGCCGTTGGGCACGTACGCGAACGTCTCGTTGCCAGCGTCGTCGAACGCATGCAGCATGCCGTCGTTGGCACCCACATACACGTATTCCCTCTGCGTACCCTTGGCCGTGACGTAAGCGGAGTAAGCGGTCCTTTGCGCCGCGGTAAGGCCGGAGGCGGAAGACCAACCGTAGTTGGCGCGCTTGGAGGCGATTACGGGCGTTGAATTTATGATGTCGCCCAGAATACCGGTACGCCGGCGGAAGGGCGCCGTGGTCATGATGCTTCCTTCCATGCCGCGCTCGCCACGCAGGTAGTTGACCATCTGGTTCGGCGTAATGCTGCCGAAGTCGCCAAATGGATTCACCGAGCCAAGTCTGTTGAATATCTCGACGTTGGTACTGCCCAGGTTGGCCGCGAGGAAAGGTTGGACAGCCGTCGCACGGTTGGTTGCGTTGACGTTGCTGAGCGCCGTGAATATCTTCCGGGCTCCAACGCCAGCCGTATCCGTCGGCATATGGGAGGCCGCTGTCCACCGCACTGTACCCAGCTGGCCGTTGGTGCCGATATTCTGCGCAGTCAGATCGCCGATCCAGTCGTGTCCGCCAGCAAGGCTGCTATAGGAAGGCAATACCGCGAAGGAAGTCGAACTCACACGCGCGCCCGCCACGCTGAGCGTACCGCTGGTCCCGGTCTGGGCCTGGATCGCATCGAACGCCTTGGTGAGCTGGCTACGCAAATTCAGCGGATTGGTGACCAGGAAGTAATTGTCCGGAACGCCATTGCTGTCCGCATCCCATTCGGTACCGTCGGGCAGGTTGTTGTTGTTTGCATCGGTGAAACCGCCGTACTTGGCGGCGTACCACAACGGATCCATCAGTTGCGTGGCGGAGCTGGTGCCAGCACTGAAATTGCGGACATTGGACGTCGGCGGCAAACCGGCGCAGTCGGCCGGCGGCGCGCCGCTGTCGCAGTAGCCCGGATTCCGTCCAGGCGGCGTATTGAAGCGATAGACCGTGTTGGTGGATGCGCACAGGCTCTTGTCGGTACTGTTGCCCGGGTTGCCTATGCCGTCCCTCAGGTCGCATATTTCCAGATAAATACCGTCGTGATTGCTGCCCGACAACACATAGCCCATGTACTGGTTCGCGCTACCGGCCGCGTACTCGGAAATGACCTGCACGTCCACCGTGCCATCCGCCTTCGCGCTTACCTCGTAACGCGCGATCGTGTCCATATCGTGGTCGTTGCCTTGCTCCACGTCCTCGTAGTTGATGCGGAAGACCGCTTTCGCGCGACCGCCGTTGACCGTGCTGTCGACCACTTGACCGGGGAAATTGGTCAGCTGCTGGATGTAAAAATCGACGATGGTATTGGTCGGTTTACGTGTGCCGGTGCCGAAAGTGCCACTGACGGTCTTGGCGAAAGGCACCAGAGTGACCTTCTGGCCGGCCGTGCCGACCGGCACTTCGATACGGGGCAACGGCGAAGCCAGTGCAATCGAGTAGGTGGAGAGCTTCTGGTCGTTGAGTGCCGCATTGAGGTCGGTCACACGACCAAAGCGGGCCACGCTTGCGGAGTAATACGTACCCGACTTGGTGGGCTCTTCAGGTGCCAAACCACGAATATTGCCGAAGCTCGAAGCCGATTTGGCCGTGGGTGCTCCATCGGAAACACCACCCGCTTCACCAATAAACACGTTGCGCGCGCCAACAAACTCATGGCTCCAGATGGCCTGGCCCTGTCCGGAAGCGCTGAAGCCGGCGATATTGGCTGGCGTCGTTCCCGTCGTGCCGGTCGACCCGGTGAAAGCGCTTCCCGGCAGATCGCCGTCGTAGCTTGGGTTGATGTCGCTGATCACCGTTTGGTAAGGCTTGGCGCAGGTCGGATAACCCAAACCGCCTGCCGCGGCCGTCTTGTAGGGATCCTTCCACGTGTCGGTGGTCAGGCCCATGTTGGTTTCTTCGGTGACGCCGTTGGTTGACCCGCCGCTGGCGAATTCCGGCGTAGCCGATTCCGCACCGGCGAAGTAGCGCATGGCTTCATACATCATTTCGGCCACGGGATTGCCCCACATACGGCAATTGCCGTTGGTGATGACATCGCCGGTACCCGCGCAGTTGCCGTTGCCGTTGCCCCAGTTCCAGTTGCTGTCGGCATTGAGATTGTTGGTGCCGCTGTTGTACGCGCCACCGATCATGCGCAACTTGTCGATGGAGCGCGCGATGCCGTTCACGTCAGTGCGGAACTGCCCGGTATTGGCCGTGATCTCATTGGAGAAGTTGCCAACGTTGCTCCGGAGCTTTCCGCCCTGCAGGTTGTTCTGCTGCGAGCCGGTAATCAGGCCGAAGTACATCCGCTCGCTTTCGCCGTAGTCGTGCAGAATCCCGGTTGGCTTGTAATGGCCGTTCGGATAAGCCTTGCAAGTCGTGTCGCGAAGAGCTTCGGTATCCGGGCACACGGTTACACGGACCGAGTAATCGTCGCGACGATTGGCTCCCGCGGTGCTTTCCCAGAACAAACCCCAATTGTCCCCGCCGCCACCTTCCTCATGCCTGAAGACGATGGTGTGCGTTCCGGCCGACAAGGTGACGTTGGCCGAATGCGAACTGAGACCAGCATCGCTGCGATCGTTGCCGTGACCACCGTACCAACCTACAACATTGGCACCGTCAATGGTCAGGTCTACCGCATCGTCCCCGTCGACCGCGAAACGGTAGGTCCCCGCAGTGGCAACATTCAGGGTGCCGCTTATGCGGGTGATGTAATTGTCGCCAGTGCACCCGTTCCCGGAGAAAGGATTTCCGTCGGCAGTCTTGTTGATGTCTGTGACCGTACCTGTGCCACACCTGTTTCCCGTAACGGCATTGGCGGTAAACAGTGTATTCATGGCGGCAAGCGAAGTAGGATTCGCGGCCCCCGTCGTGCGCTTCCACGTCGTTATCGACAGGCCGGTCAAAGTACCGGCGGGCACTAAACCCCAAGTGGCCGACCCGCTAAGGCAGTCCACTCGTGAGTTGCCTGACGTGAAGCACTTATTGCCGGCTACCGGGCCTTCGATCGAGAGCCAGTTCCAGATACGGTAGGGCGAGTTTTGCATCACGCGGAACAGCGGCGCGGAATTATCGGTCACCGTAGTGACGGCGAAAAGATGGTAATTGCCCGTGGTTGGCGCCGTGAGGGGCGCATAGTTGCTGATGTTGTAGCCGTCGCGCGCGACGCTCTGGTATTCCTTACCCCAACTGTGGGCATCCTGAGGAAAGAACGAACCTTGCAACACCGTTTCGGTGGCGGTGTCCACCTGTCGCCAGCCGCCGTACAGCACGCGCCGCAGCGCGTCCATGCGGGAAGTGGTCAGGTAGTTGAGGAAGTCGCCGCTCCACTGTCCGCTACAGGTCTTGTTGGGTGCCGCGGAAGCGGGATTGAACTTGGCCCCATCCCAGGTATAGCAGGCAAAAGAGTTGAAGTAGCCGAAATAATCGATCTTGAATTTAGTCTGGCCGTTGACGACCTTCGTCTGCCAACCCTGATAGCCGACATCCGGTACGCCATCGCCATCCAGGTCGGAAGCGTCGTTGTACGCTTCGTAGTAGATCTTGTGATCCTTACCCATCACCAGCATGTTCAGCGGCGGCAACGAGGCGCGCGCGAACAAAGGCGATTGCGCGATATTCAGCAGCGGCGGAGGCACCACCACCGCCTGCCCGATCGCCAGACTGGAGATGACTACCAGGCCCAGGAGTGTCCAATGCTTGAGTTTCATGGCGATGCTCGATCAGGGCTTGATGAAGATGGTGTCGATGGCGGCGAGCGATGACGACGCGGCCACCGAATTCTGGTCACGGCTGAAACCCGTGGTTCTATACAGATTGCATAAGCTTTCGGAGCTGTCGCCGCCCACCGTGGCGCTGCACTCGCCGGTGCAGATCCCGATATTGCGCGTCCGCACGTCAGCCGCTGTGGTCACGCCATTGGCCCAGGCCTTCGAATCAAAAGGCGTTGCGCAATCCTCATTCTCGAAAAAAGTACCGTTGGTAATATCGACTTCACGAGTGCGCACTTGGCTTTCCGTATTCTGAAACGCCACATTGGCGGCCACATAGTTGGCGGACATGCGTTCTTGCAGGGTCGCCACTTGCATGCCTACTATGCCGATCAACGCCAGCAGGATCAGCATGATCAATGCGACGTAGAGAACAGCGCCGCGCTGTTTGCGTGCAGAGACGGAAAAGCCTGATCGCTGGAGTCGGTTCATCGGTTCAATTTCCGAACAGTCGGTTGCGCAGCGCAACCGTGGTTTCGTAGACGGACCTGTAGTTTCCGTCCGGCGTTTGCACAGGCATCTGCACTTGAAGAACGCTGAGCGGGACCAGCGACTGAGTGGAGGCGGCTCCTTCCCTGTTGCCGGAGTTCCGCACCATCAGCCCCAGCTGCACTGCTCCGACGCGCCGCCATGCGGCCGCATTGGTTTCATTGCCGAGCGTGCTGGCCGGCACCATGGACGAGATATACCCCGATGGCGGAGAAGTCAGCGGTGCAGAATCCAGACCGAAAAGCAGCTGCATGGATTCAACCCCATCCACCATTTCCTCGGGAACAGCCGTCAAGGCGGCGTTGCCCGGTGTCGATATCCAACGGACACGATAGAGCGCGGGAGCCTGAGACTGTGGGCTGAACGCGACGTAATAGGCCATCGACTCGGCACGATAGAGCGATGCGCTGCCGGCTTTGTAGGCAAGCGAGCTGTCTTGTGTGGAAATGAATGCGAGGTTCGAGGCATTCAATCCAGTCTGGGTCACATTCATGCTGGTAGCAGTGGGCGCGGCGCTGGCCTGGAACACCGATGCGCTGCGGCAATCCGCTATCGCGAAAAGACCGCTTCCTCCCGTAGCCAAGGCGCCGCTTGCCGCGGGATACACCACTGCCGGCGTTCCGGCCGCATTGAACGTAGTGATCGGCGCTTCTTCCGCCGAAAGAAAACGCAGCATTACGATGTCGCTACCGCGTATCGGTGCCGGGTTCAAACCAGTCAGGTTCGCCGGTAGAGCAGGCGACCAATCGGCAGCGGCGCCGACAGCGAGAGTGGCCGGGATCTGGCGGACGCTACCGGGAGCGGTGCCATTGGCCTCGTATCCCTGGATGGATACATCGAACCGCAGCGGGAGCGGCAGCGCAGCGACATTGTTGGCATTGCGATTGACGTCGCTCAAGAACAAGGAGCGGATATTGCCGCCGGTGATGGTGGTCCCGTCGGTCGAAAGCAACGATTGATCGTTGACGCACCCTGCATGGCCGGCCATACGCAGATCGCGGGTCAGGAAGTCGACGGCAAAGCGTGAACTTTCCTGGTTCCGGGCTATACCCTGCGACAACTGATATGCAGTGCGTGAGGCCGCAAATACCTGAACAAGCCCCAGCACAAGAATCGTACCGATCAACAAAGCGATCATCAGCTCTATGAGCGATAGACCTGCGGAGGCGCGCGGCCCTTTATGAGCGATCTTCACAGACGACTCCTTACCGTGACTCTGCTATTGATCGAGCCCGTATCTCCCCACTGGACATACACCACGACATTGCCATCGGCAGCCAAATCAACATCCGCTTCACCGTCGGGCAGAGCTGCGCGCACTTCACACTTCCAGCGATCAATATTGGCGGTAGGTGGAGCGGCCACCGCGCGCGCGCATCCTGTTGTTGGAACAGTGACCCCGCCGAAGCTGCCGGGGTTGATGGCGTTGTAATAGGAACCCAGAGAACGCTGGACGCGCATCATATCTACTAGTTCATAGGCCAAATTTGTGGCAACAGTACGTTGCTGGGCGCTTTTGGTGAATCGAACGTTCATCGTCTGCAATAAGGCGAAGCCAAGCAGCCCGAACGCCAAAACCAGGATCGCGATCAGCACCTCGATCATGGTGAAACCCGAATTGCCGCTTCGGGAGAGGGACAGCAAACGACGCGTCGATTTCGATTTCATGGGCACGCACCTGGATCCACACGGGTCTGACCTGTTACTCCAATCTGCAAACAACGAATCGGCGTGGTCGCGCCCTCCGGGCTGAGCTGTATGGACTGAGCGCCGCCGATGGCCCGGCCACGGCTGTCGAAAGCGATGGTGTTCGCGCTGCCGGCCAGAGTCAGCTTGGGCTTGCCTTGGATATAACGCACCACCGTTTCCCCCGCTCCGAGGACACCATTGCCGTCCGTTTCGGTCCAGACCAGCCAGCCGTTATTCCAGTTTCCGCCACATGCTGTGCCGTTGGCACTCGAGCACACCCCGCCACCGCGGGTACTACGGACCGCTTCGCTGCGCGCCAAAGCCAGCGATGCCAGCAACTCATTGCTGCTGGTCGCTACCCGATTGGAGCGCAAAGAGCTCTGGAAGCTGGGCAACCCGAGGGTGAGCAAAACCGCGACGATGGCGATAACCACCATTAGCTCGATAAGGCTGAACCCGGTATTTTGGCGTCTTGGCATCAGTAGCCGCTCCCCAGCGTTGGCCTTACAAGTTATAGAAGACAACCGGAGTGGCAAGCCCGTTCAGGATGGACGGTGCCGATGGGCGGATGGGCGTCCCGGGAGCAGCCCCGCGCGCCAAGGGTGCTGCGAGCCGAGTGTGAACGGCGTTCGGTTTCAAGCCAGCGTCCCAACCAGCGCGCCGATTCCAGCGCCCGCCATTAAGGCTGCGGTTCTTATCCGAATGTCATTGAATGGGCACGGCCATTACACAGGTGTAAACCCCTTCCTTCCATTCGCTCGTAAGCCTGGCCCGTGAATTGAAGGCGTACTGGAGGCGATAGGCGATATTTCGCTGGGCATGACCGGACCCTTGCTGCAAACGAAGCACTGGGGAATCCGGTGGCAGCGCCGGGTTCGTGACGGTGACCGACAAGGTATCGGCATCCACCGACAAATCGATTTCCAACAGTCCGCCTTCGGGCAGTCGCGAAATCCCATGCAGAACCGCATTCTCCACCAGCGGCTGCAAGACCAGGTGCGGCAATCTCTGCTCCCAAGGCAGAGGCTCCTTCATTCTCCACCGAACCTGCAATCGCTCGCCAAGTCGCAATGACTCGATGGCGAGATAACGCCGGGCCAGTTCCACCTCTTGAGCCAGCGTTGATTCGCCTTCGCTGACGCCCAAAGCGGCACGGAACAAATCCGACAAGTCCAGAACTGCACGCTCGGCCACGACCGGATCGGTCCTGACCAGACTGGCTATCAGGTTCATGCTGTTGAATAAAAAGTGCGGACGGATACGCGCCTGCAGGGCGTCGGCTTCGGCTCTGGCGTTGGCATTGAGTTGCAATGCCCAGCGGTCGCTGACGTAGAAATAACGCATGGCAGAGGCAGTGATAAGCACCGCGATCGCTGCGCTGGCCGAAACGAAACGCCAGAAACTCACCTCTACCGGCGGCTTTCCCAGCGCGGTAAACAAGGCGTATACGATGCCCGCGGCCGCCACCGAAATTGCCGCCGATAGTCCCAGAGATGCGGTTACGCCCAGTACGGGAGTGAGCCGCGAAAGCGCCTGACGCGACATGCAAAGCATGACCGATACGGCAATGGCTATCCACAAGGCGAAAGCGCTCGCGGAAAGGAACTGCGCGAAAGGAAGCTTGCTGGCTTCGCCGGGCCATAGCGCAACCACTACCACTACCATCTCCGCCATACCCAGCATGGCCATGATGCGGGTGCGCCGACAGAAATCAGGCAACCAGGGAACTACCGCTTCTAACACCGCATACCCCTTTTTTGGAGAAGCATTCATGTTGGCGGCTGGATCACCCGGACCACCTATCTCATAAGAGCCGACCGTTGGGGGTAACCGGCTGACGCAAGAATCATGCAAGAACCCGATAACAGGGCCTGTATTCCCCCGCGATCTTCATGCGTCGTTGTTCGACGAAAGCGCGCAGCAGCGAGTCCAATGCCTGCATCATGCTTGGATCGCCGTGTATCTCGAAAGGCCCGAACTGCTCGATGCGGCGCATGCCGTCTTCCTTCACGTTGCCGGCGACGATGCCCGAGAAGGCGCGGCGCAGATCGGCGGCAAGCGCATGCGCGGGGCGGCCGTGGTGCAGGTCCAGCGCGGCCATGGCTTCGTGCGTGGGGTTGAAAGGCCGCTGGTATTCGAGCGGTACGTCGATGGCCCAGTTGAAGAAGAACGAATCCTTATGGGCGATGCGGTATTCGCGCACGCGCTTGATGCCTGCGGTCATTTTCTTGGCGACGGCGACCGGATCGCCGGTGATGATCTCGTAGCGCGCCGCGGCGGCGTCGCCCAGGGTCAGACGGATGAACTTGTCGATCTGCTCGAAATACGGTGCTGCGATAGTGGGACCGGTGAGAATGAGCGGAAACGGCAGGTCGGCGTTCTCCTCGCGCAGCAGTATGCCGAGCAGGTAGAGGATTTCTTCTGCGGTGCCCACGCCGCCCGGGAATACCAGGATGCCGTGGCCGACGCGCACGAACGCTTCGAGGCGCTTCTCGATATCCGGCATGATCACCAGGTGATTGACGATGGGATTCGGCGACTCCGCGGCGATGATGCCGGGCTCGGTGATGCCTATGTACCGGGTGGTGCGGCGGCGCTGTTTGGCATGGGCGATGGTGGCGCCTTTCATCGGGCCCTTCATCGCACCGGGGCCGCAGCCCGTGCAGATGTCCAAGCCGCGCAGCCCCAGCTCGTAACCCACCTGCTTGGTGTAGATGTATTCGTCGCGCGAGATGGAGTGCCCGCCCCAGCACACCACCAGGTTGGGATCGGCCGGCTTCAGGATGCGCGCGTTGCGCAGCAGGCCGAACACGGCATTGGTGATGCCGACGGAAGACTCCAATTCCCCTTCGTGTTCCGGGCCCAACTCGATGGCGGTATAGGCCAGGTCGCGTACGACCGCGAACAGCAGTTCGGCTACGCCGCGGATGATCTCGCCATCCACGAAGGCCATGGCCGGCGCATTGACTAGATCGATGCGCACGCCCCGGTCCTGCTGCAGCACCTGGATGTCGAAATCGGGGTAAAGATCGCGCGCCGCGCGCGGATCGTCCGAGGCGCTGCCGCTGGTCAGCACCGCCAGCGCGCAACGGCGCAGCAGTTCGTGCATGCCGCCGCTGGAGGCATCGCGCAACCGCGCCACTTCCACGCGGGACAGCACATCCAGACCACCGCGCGGGTAGATCCGCGCGTCCTGTACCGGCAACGCCCTCGGTGCCGTTTCGCTCATATTCGTATCCATGCTTGTCTTTTTATAGGGCCAGAACTGTAGCGCAGTCGGCCCCACAAAAGAAAACGGCCGGATAAGCCGGCCGTTTTCCACACAATCAAGCTGACAATCAGAACTCGTACTTGAAGCTCACCTGCGCCGACCACTGCGAAATGCCGTTGGTCTGGCTATCGGCGTTGGTCGGGATGCCCAGCGCGGTGGCTTGGCCGAACTCGGTGCCGCTGCGGTAACCGTAGACATACCTTCCTGCCATGCCTGCGGGGCAGTTGACCTGGCAGATACCGACTAGGCTTGCGACCGCATTATTGGCGTTGAAGCCGTAATCGATGATGTGGCCCCAGTCCTTGTTGAGCAGGTTGCCCACGTTCTGGATGTCGATCCAGATCTTGGACTTGTGACCCTTCATGAAGCCTGGCAGCTCCTGACTGATGCGAATGTCGAAGGTGTTGACGAAGCCGGAGGTGAAGCCGTTCTCAGGCGCATACCTGCCCTTGTAGCGGCTCAGGTCTTCCTGAGTCCCCAGCCAGTTCCAGAACGCCTGCTCCATCCCCGGGTTCGCAGTGAACGAGCCGGTCGCGCTGAGGCTGCCGAACAGCACATCGCCCGGGCCCGAAGGCACGTAGAACAAGTCGTTGAACGTACGGTTGTCGCCATTGGCGTCGCCCGCGAAGATGTAGCTGTACGGACGGCCGCTGCGGCCTTCGTAGAACAGACCAACCTGGGTGGCGTGGTCGCCGAAGAACTTGTGCGACCAGTTCAACGAACCGCTGAAGCGGTCCTTGATCTCGTAGCGGGCGGTGGAGCTGGTGGGCTCGTTGATGCTGAAGCCCAGCTGCGAACCGTAGCCCGAACCGGCGGTCGAGCTGGTCAGCGCGGACACTTCTTCGGCGTTGGTACGGGTGTAGCCCAGGCTCCAGGACCAGTCGCTCTCGGTGGAGAACGGCTTGGTCAGCGAGACCGTCAGCTGCTGGCCCTTGCCCTTGTTGGTGTTCTCCAGCAGGAAGACGTCACCGAAATAGGCATTGCGGCCGAAGCGCGCGCCGTTGGCCTGAATTCCGCCGGTGGTGGCGGTGTTGCCGAACGGCCTGGGGCTGTTGGGGTTCCAGTACAGCACGCGGCCATCGGGGCCTACGTAGCCCGGACCCACGTTGAGGGTGCGGTAGAACAGGCCGTTCTTGACGTCCGTCAGCAACACTTCGGCCGAGGCGACGATGCCGTTCCACGGCGTCTCCACGTCGATCGCCAGGTTGGCCTTCCACACCGACGGCAGATCGAAATCATTGCTGATCGCGTTGACGTTGCGAACGCCCGTGCCGCCCGCCGGAATCGACGGGTTCAGGCCATCCGCGGTGAAGGGGACAGTCGCCGGGGTGGTGATGTTCTGGTACGAAACGTAGTTCATGCCGGTGCTGCTATAGGCGTTGCCCACCCACACCTGCGGTGCGTCGCCCTGGAACAGGCCGATGCCACCGCGCAACTGCGCCGGGCGGGCCCAATCGAAGGTGTAGTTGAAGCCGAAGCGCGGCTGGATGATGTAATCGTTGCTATAGGTATAGGTGTTGTCGATGCCGAAGCCGCCCACATAACCGGCGCCGCACGCCGCGTTTGCCGTGCCCGGGGCAGCGGCGAAGCATTGGTTGAACGGCGGGCTGGGGCTGGCTTCGGGCCGGTCGGCACGCACGCCCAGGGTCAGGGTCAGGTTCGGGGTGACGTACCAGGTGTCCTGCACGAACACGCCCAGGCTCTTGTTCTTGTAGCGGGCTGCGATGACGCTCGGGTCGGTCGGGTTGGTCTGCAGGTCATAGTCGAAGTACTGGCCGTTCACCAGCCTGCTGAAATCCGACACGCCGCCCACGGTGGGAACGTAAAAACTGTAGTTGCCCCAGGAGTCCTGCAGGAAGAAATTGTAGATCTCGTTCTCGCTGTATTCCGCGCCGAACTTGATGTCGTGATCGCCCAGCGTCCAGGTGGCGGCGCCGAAGTAGTTCCACGTTTCGGTCAACAGGCTGTTGCCCATCGAACTGCGCTCTGTACCCAGGCGGATCGCGTCGAGGTTGCTGAAGCTGTTGTTGTTGGTGCCGATCGGATTGTCGTTGCCGTTGCCGTTGACGCCGTCGTCGAAATAGACCTGGATGGTCGGCGCGGTGGTCGGATTGACGCGGATGGCCGAGTAGTCGCGGTAGGACACCTTGAACTCGGTCGAGAAGTTATCGGTCCAGTCGCTGAACAACTGGCCGACGTAGCTCTCCACGGTCTTGGCGTGATTGAACCAGTTCGAGCTGAGCGACAGCACGTTGGCGGTCGAAGCCTCCGGACGCACGCGGGTCTGCTCCAGCTTGCTGTAACGCAGGCTGGCGCGGTGGGCTTCGCTGATGTTCCAGTCCAGCTTCAGCGCGTACTCTTCCAGTTCGGTGTCGCCGCCGCCGGTCAGGCTGCCGGGCTCGAAGCCCCAGTTTTCGCGCGCAATGCGCTGCACTTCGGCCAGATCCGCAGCATCGAAATCGGCGCCGCCCGAGGCCAGCGGATTGGTGCCCTGGCTCTTGCCGGCCGGGCCGATATTGGTCTGCTTGAACTTCTCGTAGTTGGCGAAGAAGAACAGCTTGTCCTTGACGATCGGGCCGCCGAAAGTAACGCCCCAGGTCTTTTCGTCGTCGTACTCGTCGAACGGCAGACCGGTCACGTCCAAGGTGGCGCCGGCGATACGGGCCGGATAGTCGCCGAACCAGTCGCCGTCGCGGTAGGTGCCGTAGACCGAACCATGGAACTCGTTGGTGCCGGACTTGGTCACGGCATTGACGTTTGCGCCCGCTGCGCCGGACATGGTCACGTCGTAGTTGGACAGGTTGATGTCGATGGCTTCGATGGCCTCCATCGACACGGGCTGGCGCATGGTCGGCATGTTGTTGCCTTCAATGCCGAAGGTATCACTGGCCGAGACGCCGTCGATGGTGATCTTGTTGAAACGCGGGTTCTGGCCACCGGCGCTGATGCTGCCCGAGGCGCGGTCGGTGAAGGCCACGCGCGGATCGAGGCGCATGTAGTCCTGGATGTTGCCGTTCATCGAGGGCAGCGCCTCGATGGTGATCCGGTCGACGCTGGTGCCCGAACCCATCTTGGTGGCGCTGAACACTTCCGAGCCGCCGGCGACGCCGACTGCCGTGACGGTTTCCAGCGTGGCCACATCGCCGCCCGCAAGGGTGGCATC
Organism: uncultured Pseudoxanthomonas sp.; assembly: GCA_946479745.1. Next base: position 210,109 of record CAMLGZ010000006.1, read on the forward strand.
GACGGTGCTGATCTGATTCAGGGTGAGGTAGATGTTCTCTTCCGTATCGACGCCCGCACCGGCCTTGACCACGTTGATCGTGTAGGGACCGCCGACGCGCAGGCCGCGCGCGTTGTAGCGGCCGCTCGCATCGGTGGTGGCGCGGCTGACCGTTCCGGATTCCACGTGGGTAATGGTGACTTCAGCGCCCGCGACAGGAGCGCCATCGGTGCCGGTCACCAAGCCGCCGACACCCGACGATGTGCTCTGCGCGAAAGAAGGCGCCGCGGCAAGCGCGACCATGAGACCAAGAGCGATCTTGGACATCCGGAAACGGGATTGATTCATTTGATAAGCCTCGGATACGAGTTAGGCGATGGCGGTAAAAAGCAAAAGCTGGCGCGACCCCGGGTGGAATCACTAGCGCTGGATGAAGCCCCTGACCACGTGAGCTGCGTCACTTGGTTAACAACAGATTAACACGATAGAGAGCGGTTATTACCGTGTTATGACAAGTTCTTGCACCGCACCACGGCGGTCGATCGCGTCTTGCTGAAGCGATTAAATGTTGGGCGGCGAGAGTTTCAGGTAAGTCCCTATCCCATCTAGGAACATCTGCACCGAGATGGCCACCAGCAACATGCCCATGAGTCTTTCCAACGCGATCAGGGCGCTGCGGCCCAGCCATTTGTAAAGCAGGGTCGCGGAAAACAGGATGGCGGCGGTCGCGCCCCAGGCGATCAGCAGGGCCAGATTCCAGTCCCAGAGCCGGCCGGGCTCGTTGCTGCCCATCAGCATCACCGCAGCCATGCCCGAAGGGCCCGCCACCAGCGGAATGGCCAGGGGCACGATAAAGGGCTCGCCGCCAGGCAGCTCGCCCATCAATCCTTCCGGCCGAGGGAAGATCATGCGGATGCCGATCAGGAACAGGACGATGCCGCCGGCGATCTGCACCGACTCCTGGCGCAGGTGCATCAATTCCAGCGCGTATTTCCCGCCCCAGAGGAACCCCATCAGGACCACCAGGGCGATCAGCAGCTCGCGCGCCAGCACGACTCGCTGGCGCTTGGGCGCCAGCGGCTTCAGCACACTGAGGAACACCGGGATGTTGCCCAATGGATCCAGGATAAGGAACAAAAGCAGCGCGGCCGAAAGGATGGTCACGCGCGGACGCTCCAGATTTCGCCGCGATGGGCAGCGCCCGCAGATGACAGCAAAGTGACACAGGCGGCTGCATAGTCGGCCGGGTCGCGCGCCTGTGCGTCTTCGTCCTCGGCATAGGCCTTGGCCCGCAGCGAAGTACGCATGGGTCCGGGTTGCAGGGCCGAAACCCTGACGCTGGAATTGGCCAGCTCCGCGTGCAGCATGCCCACCATGGCGGTCAGACCATGCTGGGCCAATCCGTAGCCGCCCCAGTACGCCTGCCCTACCCGGCTCATGTCGTCCAGCGCGAACACCAATGCGGCATCCGGTGCCTGCTTGAGCAGCGGCAGGCAGGCCTGCGACAGCCACCAGGGCGCGGTGAGGTTGACGTGTACGGCGCGGGCGAAGTTGCCCGGGTCGGTGTGCTCCAGCGGGGTGAGCCCGCGGAATTCGGCGGCGCAGTGCAGCACGCCGTCCAACCGGCCCAATTCGCGGTGCACGCGGTCCGCCATTTCCGCGTAATCGTCCGGAGCAGCGCCTTCAAGATCCAGCGGATAAAGCAAAGGTTCTGGCCCCAGCTTCGCGCACGCGTCGTAGACTCGGTTCAATTTGGGCGGTCTACGGCCCAACAGCACTACCGTGCCCCCGGCGGCCGCGCACGCTTGCGCCGCGGCGCTGCCCAGGCCGCCCTGCGCGCCGCTGACCAGCACCACGCGTCCGTGCAGTACGCCCGTTTGGCGAGTGGGAAGAGCAAGCAGACTCACTGCGCCCCGGCCTCCGAGACGATGCGCTGCAATTCGCCGGACTCGAACAGTTCCAGGGTGATGTCGCAACCGCCGATCAGTTCGCCATGGATGAAGAGCTGGGGAAAGGTGGGCCAGTTGGAAAAACGCGGCAGGTTGGCGCGGATCTCGGGTTCTTCCAATACATTGACCGTATGCACTTCCCCGGCGCCCGCGCTTTTGAGGGCATGCATCGCGCGGCTGGAGAAGCCGCACATGGGGAATTGCGGCGTGCCTTTCATGAAAAGGACGATGGGATGGGCCTCGACTTCGGCCTGGATGCGTTCCATCACCGGCATGGTGTTTTCTCCTGCGTTGACGGCCTGCAAACCGTGGTCGGGTAAACTCCCATTGTAAGCCTTCGCACGGCCCCGCCGTTGCGCCCCATCCTCCGCGTTCCGCCCCGCCTAGCACTGCAAAGGAAAAGCCATGGCTATCGAACTCCCCCCGCTTCCCTACGACCGTACCGCGCTTGAACCGCATATTTCCGGCGAGACCATCGACTTCCACTACGGCAAGCACCACAAGACCTACGTGGACAACCTCAACAAGCTGATCGAGGGCACCGAATTCGCCAACCTGCCGCTGGAGGACATCATCCGCAAGTCGCAGGGCGGCATGTTCAACAACGCGGCGCAGATCTGGAACCACACCTTCTACTGGAACGGCCTGAAGCCGGCTTCGGAAGGCGGCGGCGGCGAGCCGACCGGCAAGGTGGCCGAGCTGATCAACCAGGCCTTCGGCGATTTCGCCAAGTTCAAGGAAGAGTTCACCAAGACCGCTATCGGCACCTTCGGTTCGGGCTGGGGCTGGCTGGTGCAGCGCCCGGATGGTTCGCTGGCCCTGGTCAGCACTTCCAACGCCGCCACTCCGCTGACCGGCGACGACGCCCCGCTGCTGACCATCGATGTGTGGGAACACGCGTACTACATCGATTACCGCAATGCGCGGCCGAAGTACGTCGAGTCGTTCTGGGCACTGGTCAACTGGGATTTCGTGGCCGCCAATCTGCGTTGATCCTGGCGCAGGAAAAAGTTCATGCACTGAAGGCCGGGATACTCTCCCGGCCTTTTTCATGGCCGCTTTCCCGGGTGCGTTTCACGTTCTGTTCCGGAACCTCAACACGAACCCAATGCGGGCTGTCCGATCGTCAACGCGATGCTGCTCTCGCCGGTTCATTGCCGCGCAGTCCCACCCAACAGGAGCGCGCAATGAAGACTTCACGATGGCTGATGGTTTCCACGCTGCTGGCAGCAGCCGTGTTCAGCGGCAATGTGCTGGCCCGCAAACACGATCGCGACAACAACCCACCCGGCCCTGCGGGTGGCCGCGGAACCAACTGGGAGAATCCGCCAGGCTGGAAAGGCGGTCCCGGCGCTTCGCCCGACTATCGCTACTACCGCTACCACGGCCAGCGCTACAAGTTCGTCTTGAAGAACGGTTACTACTACAACGCCGGCTACGGCTATTGGCATCCGCGCTACGGCTTGTGGAACCAGGCGCGCCGCTGCTGGCTGGACTTCGACAACAATCCGCCCGGCCCGCGCGGTGGGCGCGGCACCAATTGGGAAAATCCGCCGGGCTGGCGCGGTGGGCCTGGTGCGTCGCCGGATCGTTTCGGTCGTTGCCGTTGAGGGATAGTCGGCGATAGCGGCGGACGGGAATTGCGCTCGTTAATGCGGCACGCGAAAAACACGCGAGACGCGGCAGCCTATTCCGCAATTGATTTCCCGGAAATTGATTTCCCGGACTTCGCCGTACCCTCACCCCAACCCCTCTCCCGACGGGAGAGGGGCTTCAGCCCCGTAGGTCGGGGCTACGCCCCCGACTTACCGCAGCGCCTTCAGCAACGGCTCGACTTGCGGTACGCGTTGTAACTTCCCGCCTACACGCTCCAAGGCGGCCGACAGCTCACCCGCCGAATCGTCGCGCAAAGTCGCATGCCCCACCTTGCGTCCAGCACGCGACGACTTACCGTAGTCGTGCCAGTGACCGGCCGGTTCGGCCAGCACAGCGCCGCGGTCCGGCATCTCGCCGATCCAGTTCAGCATGCAGGCGTGACCCAGCATTCTGGTGTCTCCCAACGGCAGGCCAAGCACGGCGCGCAGATGGTTCTCGAACTGCGAAGTCTCCGCGCCTTCAATGGTCCAATGCCCGGAGTTGTGCACGCGCGGCGCCATTTCGTTGGCCAGCCACTGGCCGTCTCTGCAGAACAATTCGAGCGCGAACACGCCCACGTAATCCAACGCTTCGGCGAGTTGGTTCGCGTAACCATAAGCGAGCTGCGCAAGCCCATCGTCGATGGTGGCCGGCGCCAGACTGGCGGACAACACCCCATCCACATGCCAGTTCTCGGTCAACGGCCAGGTGCGGAATTCGCCGTCGCGGCCGCGTACGGCGACCACCGACAATTCGCGCTGGAAGGGAATGAAGGCCTCGACGATCAGTCCCACCGTTTCCGCCTGCGCACCCAGCGCCTGCCAGGCCGCGTCGATATCGGCCGCCGACCTGATACGGAACTGCCCTTTGCCGTCGTAACCCAGACGCCGTGTCTTGAGAATGCAGGGGCCGCCGATCCGCGCGACTTCTGCGTCCAGTCCGTCACGCGTGGACACCGCGGCATATTCGCCGACCGGAATGCCCAGGCTGCGGAACAGGTTCTTTTCCACCAGCCGATCCTGGGCCACGGAAAGCGCACGCGGACTGGGAAATACCGGCACCCGCGCCGCCAGCCATTCGGCGCTTTCGGCCGGTACGTTCTCGAAATCGAAAGTGGCCACGTCCACCTTGGAGGCGAATTCGGCCAATGCCGCTTCATCGCGGTAGTCGCCCACCAGCAGCGGCGCGAACTGGCCCGCACAGGCATCGGCTTCGGTGTCCATGACCAGGAAGCGCAAACCCAGCGGAGCGCCGGAAAGCGCCAGCATGCGGGCCAATTGCCCGCCTCCCAATATCCCGACGGTGGTCATTACGGCTGTCCGGAGCCGGCGGATACAGGAAGCCGCGGATCGTCGTTGGCCGAGACCTCATCGCTCTGCCGGCTGCGGAACGCGTCCAGCGCGCTGGCGATATCGGCGTATTGCGGGGCCAGCAATGCAGCAGCGAACAAAGCCGCGTTGGAGGCGCCCGCATTGCCGATCGCGAAAGTGGCTACGGGAATGCCGGCCGGCATCTGCACGATCGACAGCAGCGAGTCCATGCCGTTGAGCGCCTTCGACTGCACCGGCACGCCCAGCACCGGCACCGCGGTCTTGGCTGCCAGCATGCCCGGCAGATGCGCGGCGCCGCCGGCGCCGGCGATGATCGCGCGCAGGCCGCGCGGCGCCGCTGTTTCGGCATACGAAAACAGCACATCAGGGGTGCGATGCGCGGAAACCACCTTCACTTCGTAGGGCACGCCCAGCGCATCGAGTTTCTGCGCGGCGTGCTGCATGGTTTCCCAGTCGGAACGGGAGCCCATCACTATGCCGACCAACGGGCTGGGAACTATGGCGGTCATGCCGTCCTCTCGGAAGTGGAGTCTCGGAAGTGGAATCTCAGAAGTGAGCTCCCAGAAGTGAAACGGGCGCTCACTGCCTGCGGTCGCAAAGGCTTATTCTAGGGCATCTTCCCGCTTGACTACGGACGAATGGACCGCAAATTGCTCGATATCCTGTGCTGCCCCACCACGCGCCAGTCGCTGGCCCTGCTTGATGCACAAGGCCTGGACACATTGAACCGCGCCATTGGTGCGGGCGGCGTCAAGCGCGCCGACGGCACCGTTCAGACCGGGCCGCTGCGCGAAGCCCTGCTGACCCGCGACCGCAAGACGGTCTATCGCGTCGACGACGGCATCCCGGTACTGCTGGCTGAAGAAGCCATCGCCACCGCGCAGGTCGAAGGTTTCCCGGCCTGATGCCGCACGATTTCTCCCCACCGCCGGCAGAAACCGTTGCCGAAGACGTCGCGCGCGCATTGGCAGAAGACCTGGGCAGCGGCGATGTGACCGCTGCGCTGTTGCCGGATGCGGCCGATATCGCCTATCTGTTGTGCAAGGAAGAAGCGGTGGTCGCGGGACGGCCCTGGTTCGATGCCTGCCATCGCGCGCTGGACCCGGAAGTGACGATCGACTGGCGCGTGCACGAAGGCGACCGCGTGCAAGCCGGTACCGTGCTGGCCACGCTGTCCGGTCGCGCTCGCGCGCTGGTCAGCGGCGAGCGGGCGAGCCTGAATTTCATGCAGACCCTCTCCGGCACCGCGACTACGACCGCGGCCTATGTAGAAGCGGTACGCGGCACGCGGGCGAAGATCCTGGATACACGCAAGACGCTTCCCGGCCTGCGCCTGGCGCAGAAATACGCGGTGCGGTGCGGGGGCGGCAGCAACCACCGCATCGGCCTGTTCGACACGGTGATGCTGAAGGAAAACCATATTCGCGCGGCCGGTTCGCTGACCGCAGCGGTGCGCGCCGCACGTACGGCGCAACCGGCGCTGCCGCTGGTGGTGGAAGTCGAAAGCCTGGCGCAGCTGCAGGAAGCGCTGGAAGCGGGTTGCGACCGCATCCTTATCGACGATTTCGACGCCGCCACCCGTCGCGAAGCCGTGCGCATCGCCAATGGTCGGATCCCGCTGGAAGTCTCAGGTGGCGTCAGCCTGGAAACGGTGCGCAGCATCGCCGAGGACGGCGTGGATTGCATTTCCGTCGGCGGCCTGACCAAACACGTGCACGCCATCGACCTGTCGTTGAAACTCGGCCCCGCGCCACGCTGATCGAAGCCCCTCTCCCACCGGGAGAGGGGTTGGGGTGAGGGTACGGCGAAGCGACGACGGATGCAGATCGCAACTCTTTGGCCACATTCAAAGAGCCGCTGGTTGCAATATCTTCGCGAAGTGGTAGTACATCGCTTCGCCGTACCCCCATCCGCCCTAAAGGCACCTTCTCCCGATGGGAGAAGGGAAATGCTTGACTTGCATCGTCGTCCCACAACCATCACATTGCCAGCATGCCTAGCCTCATCCTGCTCATGATCGCCGGCGCCGCCGTGTTCGCCTACTGGAACGCGGCGCGCGCTGCCGCCGAACACGCCAAGCAACTGGGCCGCGACGCTTGCGCGGCCGCGCAGGTCATGTGGCTGGACGAATCGGTGCACGCTTCGGGAATCAAGGTGCGCCGCAATGAGGACGGACGCCTGGGTTTCGAGCGCAGTTTCCGCTTCGAGTATTCCTACGACGGCGTCGACCGCCATGTCGGGAGGATGGTATTGCGCGGCGAGAAACTGGTGTCGTTCATCGGGCCGATAAGGCCTTCAATCGCACCCATCAACCTGCATTGATCCGTAGGAGCGCCCCATGGGCGCGAGCTTTTTCGATCAAGCAAAGAGCTCGCGCCCATGGGGCGCTCCTACGGTCGGCGACTACTTCACCACGCGCAGATGCGGGCGCTTTCCTGCTGCTGGCGTGTCTTCGGCCGGAGTCGTCGGCGAAGGCGGCTCATCGTCGCCCTCGGGCCCTGTCGCTCCTGCAATGTCGTCCGGTAAAGCCATGCCCTGCCCGGTTTCGCGCGCATAGATCGCCAGCACCGCCGAAATGGGCACCAGCACCGGATAACTGACGCCGCCGAAGCGCGCGCTGAAACTGACCGCGTGGTTGTCTATCTGCAGCCGCACCACCGCACGTTCGGCGATGTTCAACACCACCTTGCCTTCCTTGACCGCGCTAGGAGGGACCTGCACACCCGGCTGGGTCGCATCGACCAGCAGGTGCGGGGTCATGTCGTTGTCCGCGATCCATTGGGACAGCGCCCGCAGCAGGTACGGGCGATGGCTGGTCATGCGCGGTGTTTCGTCGGTCATGCGAATACTCTAGCGCGCCGGAAGCTTACGGGAGCTGACGCGCCGGAGCTTACGCCGGAATCTCGCGCAGGCGTTTTTCCTGTTCGGTCAGGCTGCGCAGGAATCCCGGATTACGGAAGATGCGGTTGCCGTAGTCCTCGATGGATTTGCCGTCCTTGGGCAACGGAATATCCAGCGACGGCAGGCGCCAGATGATCGGCGCCATGGCGCAGTCGGCCAGGCTCATTTCCGGATTGAGGAAGAACTTGCTGGCCTTGAACAGCGGCACCGACGCGGTGAGCAGTTCCTTCAGGCGCTTGCGGCCGGCTTCGGCCTGGGCCTTGTTGCCCAGCTGAATGGCCTGCACCTGCGGCACCCAGTCGTGCTCGATACGCAGCATGGCCAGGCGAAGGCGCGCACGGGAAAGCGGATCCACCGGCATCAGCGGCGGATGCGGGTAGCGCTCGTCCAGGTACTCGCTGACCACCGATGCGGCGTACAGCACCAGATCGCGCTCCACCAGGGTAGGCACCGAATGGTAGGGGTTGAGGTCGATCAGATCTTCGGGCGGGTTCTGCGCATCCACCGGCACCAGGTCGTAGGTCACGCCCTTGGCGGCGAGCACCAGCCGTACGCGGTGGCACAGCACATCATCGGTGGAAGAAAACAACGTCAAGGTATTTCGCATACGCGCACTCGCAGCCATCAGGCTCTCCGACGACCGGAACCGCCGATCGCATCGACGCCGCCAGCCCTCTGCTGACGGTCGCCACGGCCCCGAGTACGTATCTCTCCGCCAGGCCTGCTCTCCGGCCTGCCCCGTGACCCGCGCAATCGCGGGCCGGCGAAAAGTTACGCTTAGTGCACGTCTTTCCAGTATTCCTGCTTGAGCAGGAAGGCCAGGAAGGTGAGCGCCACCAGGAACAGCACCACCCACACGCCCATGCTCTGGCGCTTCAGGGCGGCAGGTTCGCCGGCGTACTCGAGGAAGTTGGTGATGTCGCGCGCGGTCTGGTCGAACTGGGCCGGGGTCTGCGTACCCGGCTCAGTCACCTTCAAGGCCTCGACATGGCGCTCGCCGATGGCGTCCGCCTTGCTCATTTCGGCGTGCTGCAGACCTTGCATCTGCCACAGCGGATTGGGCATGGACGCGTTCGGGAACAGCTTGTTGTTCCAGCCCAACGGACGGCTTTCGTCCAGGTAGAACGACTTCAGGTAGGTATAGATCCAGTCGCTGCCGCGCACGCGCGCGATCAGGCTCAGATCGGGCGGCATCTTGCCGAACCACTTGGTGGCCGGATCATGCGGCATCGACACCTGGATCTGCTCGCCGAACTTGGCTCCGGTGAAGTTGAGATTGGTCATCACCTCTTCTTCGCTCAGGCCCAGGTCGTCGGCCATGCGCGAATAGCGCAGGTACTTGAGCGAATGGCAGCCGGAGCAGTAATTCATGTACAGCTGCGCGCCGCGCTGCAGCGAGGCGCGGTCGCTGAGGTCGTTGCCGGCCTGCAGGGTGGCGCCGCCCTCGGCCGCGAAGACCGAAAGCGAGAGCAGCATGCCGCCGGTGAATACCGTCAGACGCGAGGCGAGTTTCCGTAGGAGCAGGTTCTTAGTCATGCGTCGTCACCCGTTCCGGCACCGGCTTGGTCTTGTCTAGCTTGGTCCATAGCGGCATGGTGATGAAGAAAGCGAAGTAGAGGAAAGTCAGTACGCGGCCGATGATGGTCTCGACCGGATCGGTACCCGGACCGGCGCCGATCTTGCCCAGCCAGACGAAGCAGATGGCCAGCACGCCCAGCGCGACCTTGGAGATCCAGCCGCGGTAACGCACCGACTTCACCTTGGCTCTATCCAGCCAGGGCACGAAGAACAGCACCGCGATCGCCGCGAACATCACCAGCACGCCGCTGAGCTTGTGCGGGATGACGCGCAACATCGCGTAGTACGGGGTGTAGTACCAGACCGGCTTGATGTGTTCCGGGGTCACCAGACGGTTGGCCTCGGTGAAGTTGTCGTGCTCCAGGAACCAGCCGCCGAACGCTGGCGCGAAGAAGATGATGAACGCGGCGATGATCAGCAGGAAGCCCACGCCGACCAGATCCTTGACCGTGTAGTACGGGTGGAACGGAATGCCGTCGGCCGGCTTGGTCGCATCCCAGCGGTTGCCCTTGGGACCGTACTTGATATCCACGCCGTCGGGGTTGTTGGAACCCACCTCGTGCAGCGCGCCCAGGTGCAGCACCACCAGCAGCAACAGCACCAGCGGCAGCGCGATCACGTGCAGCGCGAAAAAGCGGTTGAGGGTGGCATCGCCGGGCAGGTAGTCGCCCATGATCCATTCGGTCAGGCCGTTGCCGATCACCGGAATGGCGCCGAACAGCGAGATGATGACCTTGGCGCCCCAGAACGACATCTGGCCCCACGGCAGCACGTAGCCCATGAAGGCCTCGGCCATCAGCACCAGGTAGATCAGCATGCCCAGGATCCACACCAGCTCGCGCGGCTTCTGGTACGAGCCGTACAGCAGGCCGCGGAACATATGCAGGTAGACGACGATGAAGAACAGCGAGGCGCCGGTGCTGTGCATGTAGCGGATCAGCCAGCCCCACTCCACGTCGCGCATGATGTATTCGACCGACGAGAACGCTTCGGCCGCGGACGGCTTGAAGTGCATCGTCAGGAAGATGCCGGTGACGATCTGGTTGACCAGCACCAGCAGGGCCAGCGAGCCCATGTAGTACCAGAAGTTGAAGTTCTTCGGCGCGTAGTACTCGGTCATGTGCTTGCGGTACAC
>CAMLGZ010000007.1 GCA_946479745.1 uncultured Pseudoxanthomonas sp.
GATGCCATCGCCGCCTGAAAGATCAGATCACAAGACAGTTGCTGAATTAAGCCGAGCCGCGAAGCGGCTTCGGCTTGAATGAATTGTTAGGCCCCGTCCCCGGTAACGCCAGGGGCAGAGCCTTCAAAGCCAGCTGCCAATCTTTCCTGAGCTTGGCTGACCAGCGACGAATAGTTTGGATCAAAGGGATCCACCAGCGCCTTATCCAGTAGCGCAGAGAGCCGTGACAGAACCAGAAACTCTGCGTTGTGGGTAAGCGTCAGCTTGCCAGTCTGCTCAAAACGAGCCAGTAGCTCCGAAAGCACCAGTGCTTCGTCTTGAGAGAGAGGCAGATCGACGTTGTCGCTCATAGGGGCCTAACTCCTTTAGATATCAAGCGTGACCACCATGGCCAGCGCAGCTGACTATTGCCAGCGGCTCAACCCTAGCATGTAAAAAACGGTGAGCGATCTCACAAATTAGCAGCTCGTGATCTTTAAATTCAAAATCAGGATCGGCGCGTCCATGCGTGCTCGATCATTGCGGGGCGATTGGCGCGGATACCGTAAAGAGCAGCGCCAATTCCTTGTCGGAATCACCTGCGATCCATCAACTCGCTGAAGGCACGCCCGGACAATCCAAGTGAAACAAAAAGCAATGCCGCCCCTTTGAGGACGGCATTGCGTTTGCGCGCGCTGTTCATGTGCATATTCGCGGAAACTTACTTGGCAGGCTTGAACACGACCTTCGTACTCACCGCCACTTCATTCGGAATGGTTTTGGTGTCGGCCCAGTCGTCGCCGCCGCCCACGCCGAAGTCCAGGCGCTTGACCGTCGCCTTGCCACTCAGCATCGGTTGCGCGCCAGGAGTCCAGGTGAAAGTCAGAGTGACCGGCTTGCTGACGCCGCGCAGGCTCAGGTTGCCATCGGCTGCGTATTGGTTGCCGCCCAGCGAACGGAACTTGGTCGCCGTGTAGCGGGCCTGCGCGAATTTGGCGACGTTGAAGAAATCGGCGCCGGACAACGTGGAGTCGCGGTCGCCATTGCCGGTGCTGGTGCCGGCCAGCGGAATCACCACATCCAGTTTCGAAGTCGCCAGCTTGGCCGGGTCGAAACTCAGCGTGGTGGTGAAGCTGGAGAATTTCCCGGTGAACACTTCGCCGTCGTACTTGCTGGCGAAGACCAGGGTCGAGCCGGGCGCCTGCACGTAGTCGGCAGCGAACGCGGCGGGGGCGGTGGCCATCATGGCTACCAGCGCTGCGGCGGTGAGCGCGGGATTACTGAAATCACGGGACATGCGGGGATTCCTCGGGGGGATTTGAGATAGGGGCGGGGGAGATAGGGGCGGGGGCGACGGAGACAACGGGAGTGTTATCGACCATGCGCGGTGAACGCCGCGGCAACATGCGTACCAGAGTGGCGTCGCGCTGGAAATAGTGGTGGTAGAAAGCCGCGCCGGCGTGTGCGGCGACCAGCGCCACCAGCACCCAGAACCCCAGTTCGTGCACTCCGTGGGAAAAATTGCGAAGCGTTTCGTCCGGCGGACTCAGCTTGGGCATGTTGAACAGACCGAACCAGCGGAACGGGCGCAGGCCGCTGGCCGAGTCGTACAGCCAGCCTGAAATCGGCATGACCAGGATCAGCGCGTACAGCAGCCAGTGGGTCACGTTGGCGATGCGCTCCTGCCAGGTGGGAGTGCCCGGCACCGGTTCGGGCTTGCCCGCATAAAGACGCCAGGCCAACCGCGCCAATACCAGCGCCAGCACAGTGATGCCGGTCGACTTGTGCGCGGTATAGACCCAGAAATACTTCGGCGTTTTCGGCAGTTCGCCCATGGTCAGGCCGACGATGGCCAAGCACAGGATCAGCAGCACGATCAACCAGTGGAAGGCCTGGCTTACCGGACCCCAGCGGTCGGCGGTGTTTTTCAAGGTCATGGCGTGGCTGGCTCCGCGGTTTGGGTAGGGGTGATGGGTGGCGTGGCGGGTGTTTGTCCGTCGTCATGTTCGTCGTTGTCGCCGTCCTTGCGCGCGCGCGTGGCCTCTACTTCCAGGCGCAGCTCCACACTGTCGCCGATCACCGACTTCCATGCATCGATGCCGAACTCCGCGCGACTGAGCGTGGCATTGGCGGAAAATCCTGCAGTACGCCGGAACGGCGGCAGTGGATGGCGCTTGAGCGCATTGAGGGTCACGTCCAGCTTCACTTCCTTGGCAACACCATGCAAGGTCAGCGTGCCGTATACAGAGGCGTGCTGGGGGTCGATGGGTTCGATCCGGGTGGAAACGAAAGTGGCGGTCGGGAATTTCTCCACATCCAGCAGGTTGCGCGCCAGTACGGCCTGGTTCCATTTTTCATCGCCCAGATCCAGCCGCTGCAAGGGAACGCTGACTTCAAGGCTGGCCGTGGTCCAGTCCTGCGGATCGAATTGCAAACGGCCGCTGCTGCCGGACACGGTGCCGATGGCCTTGGAAAAGCCGGCGTGTTCGACTGCGATCATGACCCGGGTATGCACCGGGTCCAGTTCGTAAGCCGCGTTCGCCGCCTGCGCCGGCAGGGCGGACAGCGGCATCAGCAACAGGGCGAAGCCAAGAGGTAGGCACGGGTTCATAGGCCCGGAATTCTAGGTGGGTGCCGCTGAAGATACGCCGCTTGCACATGCAACGGTCCGTTGCGATGCTGCCCGGACAGGGAAGCAGGTGAGGCGGGGTAGGGAATGAGGCGATGGGTTTGGTTGCTGGGACTGGCCATGCTGTGCGCCGCCGCACAGGCGGCCGTGCCCGAGATTCCGCGTTTCCGCCTGCTGGGCTCGGCCGACGGCCTGCCCGCCACCACCATCCCGGCGCTGGCGCGGGATCGCGAAGGCTATCTGTGGATCGCCACCTGGGACGGCCTGGCCCGTTACGACGGGGTGGGTTTCCAGGTCTGGCGGCACGACCCTGACAATCCCGCTTCGTTGCCCGGCAACGTCGTGCAGGCGCTGCACATCGATGGCGACGACCGCATTTGGGTGGCCACCGAGAACGGTGGCCTGAGCATGATGGGAGCCGATCGCAAGGGTTTCCGCCATTACCGCATGGCCGACCATCCGGAAATGGGCAGCGACGATGTGTTCACCATCGCCAGTCAGGGCAAGGAAGTATGGTTCGGCACCTTCGGCGGCGGCTTGCATCGCCTGTCGCCTCAAGGACGGATCACCAGTTTCCGCGCCGACGAGAAGTCGCCCGACGGCCTGCCTTCGGACACCGTGCTGTCGCTTTCCTTCGACCAGAAAGGCGGCCTGTGGATAGGCACCATGGGCGGGCTGGCCCGTTTCGATGGCAAGGCCGTGCACCGGCTCGCGACACCGGCCGGTGAAGACCTGATCGTCTATTCGGTTACCCGCATCGACGACATGCAATGGGTCGGCACCTCCGAAGGCGTTTTCCAGTGGCGCGACGACGGACGCTGGGTGACGCCGGAGTGGTCGCCGATGTTCGCCCGGCCCAATGCCGTAATGACGATGCTGAGCGACGGCAGCGGCGAGTACTGGCTGGCCAGCCAGGGCGGTCTGTGGCGGACCGAAGGCAATGGCGCGCCGGCGCCGGTTGTCCACGACGATCTGGGCGCCGGCATAGGGCGCGTGGTGCAGGCCGCGCTGCTGCAACCCGATGGGGGCATGTGGGTGCCCATACCTGCCAAAGGGCTGGCCTATCTGCGTTCGGATTGGCGGCGCATCGCCACTTTCTCGCGTGCCCAAGGCCTTGCCGGCGGTGTTTATCGCGGTCTTTCTGCAGCGGGTGCGGATCATATCTGGCTGGTCAGCACGATCGGAAAAGTGGAACGGCTCAACACCCGCACCGGCGAAATCTCGCCATTGGGACTTTACGAAGAGCAGCTGAAGGACCTGCGGTTCATTTCGGTGCTGGAAGACAGCAAGGGCCGTCTGTGGCTGGGCTACCGCAAGGGTTTGATGCGGATCGATTTGAAGACCCACGAAATGCGCAACTGGGCGACCGACGCCGCGTACGACGCCCACCCCGACGAGAGCACGGTGGATTGGCTGGTGGAAGCGCCCGATGGATTATGGCTGTCCACCCAGATGGGTAGCGTGCAGCGTCGCGACCTGGATACAGGCAAGGTGCTGGACACCATGCCGGTGGACGCCGACGGTTCGCCGCAGTCGGATGTGGAAGCGATGGCGCGCGGACCCGACGGTGGGCTGTGGCTGGCAGGCGCCAAAGGCATGCGGCGGTGGCAACCCGCGCAGCGCAAGTTGGTGGCCTTGCCCGCGTTCGGCGAGCAGCGCGTGTTCGGTTTCGTGTTCGAGAATCCAGACCGCTTGTGGCTGCACCGTTTGTCCGGACTGGAGGCTTGGCATCGGGATGCTTCCGGCGGCTGGACACTGGCAAAGCGTGTCACCACTGCGGACGGTCTACCGGCGCTGGAATCCACCGGTTTGCAGATCGATGCGCAAAAACGGCTGTGGCTGGCGACGCGGCGCGGTCTTTTCCGTTTCGACCCGCGGACCGGCCAGGTGCGCAATTACGGCGTGCGCGACGGTTTGCTCAGCCAGGAATTCAATGATCGCGGCCTGTTGATGACCCGCGACGGCGTGCTGGCGGGAAGCGCGGCCGATGGTTCGGTGATGCTGCTGGACACGCGCTTGCCCGACCCGGCGCCGGTCAAGCCGCATCTGGTGCTGGATGCGCTGCAGGTCAGCCGCGACGACGGGATCGTTGTGTTGCCGGTCGCCGGTGGGTTCACTCTGCAGCCGGGCGATCACGAACTGCAGATCAGCGCGCGGCTGCTTTCCTTCGACGATCCGCTGGTCAACCGTTATCGCTCGCTGCTGGAAGGCTTCGACAAGGATTGGGTGGACCAGGGCGCCAGTGGCGAGCGCGCGTTCTCCAGCTTGTCGCCGGGCGATTACGTATTGCATATGCAGGCTTTCGACGATGTGGGCAATGCTTCGGCCGAGCGCATCCTGCGCTTCCAGGTGTCGCCGCCCTGGTGGCGCAGCAAATGGGGAATCGCGTCGTTCGTGATGCTGGGCCTGCTGTTGCTGGGCGTCGCTGGCGCCCTGTACCGGCGTCGCTTGCGTCGCCGCAATGCCTGGCAGCTGGCCGAACACAAGCGCGACCTGGCCGAGCAGGCATCACTGGCCAAGACTCGCTTCCTGGCCACGCTGGGTCATGAAGTGCGCACGCCGATGACCGGCGTGCTTGGCATGAGCGAACTGCTGCTGGCTACGCCGCTGGACCAGAAGCAACGCGGCTACACCCACGCCATCCAGAATGCCGGCACGCATCTGTTGCGTCTGGTCAACGACGCGCTGGACATAGCGCGCATCGAGGCCGGCAAGCTGGAATTGCAGCAACAGGATTTCGACGTGCGCGCGCTGGTGGACGAAGTGGCGGGATTGACCGCGCCCCTGGCCGAGCAGCATGGCCTCAGCTTTTCCGATGAGATATCGGCGGGCGTGCCGGCGGCACTGCAGGGCGATCCGGTGCGGGTGCGGCAGATCCTGCTCAACCTGCTGGGCAATGCGATCAAGTTCACCGAGAAAGGCGGGGTGACCTTGCGCGTTTCGCCTTGCCTGCCGAAGGGAATACGGTTCGCGATCGGCGATACCGGTCCTGGCATCAACGAGGAACAACAAACCCGCCTGTTCCAGCGTTTCGAGCAGGCCGAGGGTGCGCGCACCGCAGCGCGCTACGGCGGCAGCGGCCTGGGTCTTGCGATTTGCCAGGAACTGGCGGTAGCCATGGGCGGGCGCATCAGCGTGGAAAGCACGCCGGGGCAGGGCACATGTTTCATCGTGGAATTGCCGCTGGCTGCGGCCGCAGATGTGCCCAGGCAACCCCGCACCGTTCCTTCGGCGCCCTTGTCGTCGCTGCGCATACTGCTGGTCGAGGACGATGCCACGGTGGCCGAAGTGATCGTCGGCCTGTTGCGCGCGCGCGGCCATCAGGTCAGCCACGCGGCGCATGGTCTGGCGGCGCTGACGCAAACAGCGGCGCAGGCGTTCGACATCGCGTTGCTGGATCTGGATCTGCCGGGTCTGGATGGGCTGGCCCTTGCCCGCCAATTGCGCGCCCAGTCGTTCGAGGCGCCGTTGATTGCGGTCACCGCGCGCGCCGATGCGGAAGCCGAGCTTCTGGCGCAGGCGGCCGGTTTCGATGGATTCCTGCGAAAGCCCGTGACCGGCGATATGTTGGCCGCGGCTGTCGAGCGGGCCATGATGCAACCCCGCAACCGCTCTTGAGGCGTTCACGATCATACGTACCGAATTGGAGAGCGCCCGCATGAGTTTCCCGTGTACACGACTTGGCCTGTCGCTGCTGATGGCGCTTGCCGCATCGATGGCCATGGCCCAGTCGCCGGCGACACCAGATGCTGCGAGCGCCCAAGCCGAGTCACCGTTCCTGGGCGGATTCCTGAAGGAAACGCGGGTGATCTATCCGTTGCGGATAGGCGACTGGCAGGCGCAGGGCGAGCACCTGTACGAGCAGCAGGAATTGGGCGCCTCGGTGCGCTACACACACAACCTGCAGAAGGATCGCTGGATGGATTTGTATTTCTATCCCGCGGGAATACTGAGCAACGAACGGTTGGTCGAAGTGATGGAGAGCACGCTGGAAGGGATGCGTCTCTCCGCGGGCTATAGCGACGCCGACATCGATCCGATCAAGCCGGTCGTGTTCACCCAAGGCAGCGGCGCGCAGAAGCAAAAAATCACTGCGTACACCACTTCGATGCGGCTGGTGCGCGAAGACCAGACCTACCATTCGGCGATGGTGATGCTGGTCAGCGATCTGTACTTCATCAAAGGCCGGTTCAGCGTGGAGGAAAAATCCATGTCGCGGCGGGAAACGCAAAAACAGCTGGAGAAGTTCGTGGCTGCGGTGGTGCGCAAATCGACGTTGCACAGCACCGGCGATTGTTGGGCGCCACCGCCCATCGTTCAGAAGGCGGTACTGACCGAGGGCGCGCCGGGGCAGTTGGCTTCCACCAGCAAGGACGGCACGCTGTCGGCAATTGCTTATGCGGATCGGGTCGAGGTACTGGACGCGCAATCTTCGGAAGCCGCCGTCATGCAGTTCCTTGCCATGCCGATGACCGGGCGTCTGGTTCCGGGTTGCGGGCCTATCGAAGACATGAATCCCGAGGTGCCCAAGGGCATGCGCGAAATCCGCCTGGAATTCGGCGTGCCTTCGGGCGGGAAGGGAAACCAGTCCGTTCCCCTGAGAACGCGCACGACCGGTGTTTCTTGAGCGGAGGCGCATTGAACCTGGCTCTGTTCGATTTCGACGGCACCATCACCACCCGGGAGATGTTTCCCGATTTCATGCGCTTCGCGGTGACGCCGCGCAGGCTGGCTTGCGGCAAGGTGTTGCTTGCGCCGTTCATCGCCGGCTACCGGCTGGGCATCGTTCCGGGCAATGCGGTGAGGGCCGGCATCGTGGGTTTTGGTTTCCGTGGCGTGCCGGAGGAGAACATCCGACGTGCCGGCGAGGCGTTCGCGTCTGACATCATTACCGGCGCATTGCGAGCCAAGGCAATGGAAAGAATCCGCTGGCACCAGGCGCAGGGGGATCGAGTTGTCGTAGTGTCCGGATCGCTGGAGATTTACCTGTCCCCATGGTGCAAGCAACATGGCCTGGAACTGCTCTGCTCGCGGCTGGCGGCGACCGATGGCGTGCTGAGCGGTCGTTACCTGGGCGCGCAATGCGTCGGTATGGAAAAGGCCAGACGGATACGCGAACGCTACGACCTGGACGATTACGCTGCGGTGTACGCCTACGGCGATACCCATGAAGACGATGAGATGCTGGCCATGGCCGACCATGGATATTTTCGCTGGCAAGCGATGACCGGCTCGCGTTGATTGGCGAAAATTGATCGGAAGCAGGAGCGTCGCAACGCAACGAGTCGCGCGATCGCTTGCCTCAGTCCGACCACGCCTCGGCATAGACCGTGCGATCCGGGTAGCCTTCTTCGGCGTGCACCCAGATGCCGCCAATTTCGCTGGCTTCCAGGTACAGACCTTCCTCGCTTTCGGCCATGGCGCAGTTGCTCTCCACCAACTCGGCGGGGTTGTCCTGTCGTGCGAGGCAACGCGATTCGATGAAACGCTTCAGCGCTTCGCGCGTTTCCTGGTAGGGGCGCTGCAGGATGTACTGGTGGTCGCTCCATAAGTCCGAATCCATCAGCCTCACTTCGGCCAAGGACTGTCCGGCGAATTCCACCATTCCTTCCCTGAGAAAGCCGGTGAGGGTAGTGGCCACCATGTCGAAGCCCGCATCGTCGGCCTTTAGGTCCTCGCATTCCAGATGGATGCGATCCACGCTGCGTTTCCATAGCGGATCGAGTTCGTCGATGCGCTTGGCGCGGATCTGATCGCAGGCCATCGGCAACTGGTTGCCTGCATCGTCGAAGCTGGGTTGATGCACGATCAGGTCGGGAAAATCACCTCCCGACAATTGCAATACCGGCTCGGGCGTTTCCGCATGGCAGGGCCATGCCAGCGCGGACAGGCTCAGCAGCACGACGAAAGCGAAGCGGCGATATTGCATGCGCGGGCTCAGGGACGAATCCAAGGCAAGGAAAAACTCAAGCAGGATTGCGCGCCGACAGCGCATGCACGGCGTCCACCAGCACACCCACATGATCGGGATCCATGTCTGGCGACGTGCCGTGGCCCAGGTTGAACACGTGCCCCGAGCCTTGGCCATAGCTGGCCAGCACGCTGCCTACCTGCGTGCGGATCGCTTCGGGAGAGCCGTATAGCACCGCTGGGTCCAGATTGCCCTGCAAAGCGACTTTGCCGCCGGTGCGGCGGCGTGCTTCGGACAATTCCACCAGCCAGTCCACGCCCACCGCATCGGTGCCACTTTCGGCCAGCGCCTCAAGGTGCGCAGCGTTGCCTTTGCCAAACAGGATCAGCGGAGTGAATTCCTCATTGGCGCCGCGATCCAGTTCGCGCGCGATCCGCGTCAGGTAGGGCAGGGAGAATTCGCGGTACATCGCCGGACTGAGCACGCCGCCCCAGGTATCGAACACCTGCAAGGCCTGCGCACCCGCCGCGCGCTGCGCGGACAGGTAGGCGATCACCGCATCGGTGTTGACCGACAGCAATCCGTGCAGAGTGGCCGGATCGTTCAGCGCCATCGCCTTGATACGCGCGAAATCCTTGCTGCCGCCGCCTTCGACCATGTAGCAGGCCAGCGTCCACGGACTGCCGGAAAAACCGATCAGCGGCACTTTGCCGTCCAGTTCGCGGCGGATCACCCGCACCGCATCCATCACGTAGCGCAGCTCGGTTTCCATATCCGGCACGCCCAGTTTTTCCAGGTCGGTCGCGCTGCGTACGGTATTGCGGAACTTGGGGCCTTCACCATCGACGAAATAGAGTTCCAGACCCATCGCGTCGGGAATAGTGAGGATGTCGGAGAACAGAATGGCCGCATCCAGGTCGAAACGCGCCAGCGGCTGCAGCGTGATTTCGCAGGCGATCTCCGGATTCTTGGCCATGGCCAGAAAGCTGCCGGCCTTGGCGCGGGTGGCGCGGTATTCGGGCAGGTAGCGGCCGGCCTGGCGCATCAGCCAGACGGGGGTGCAGTCCACGGGTTGGCGCTTGAGCGCGCGCAGCAGACGGTCGTTCTTCAAAGCAGTCATGGTGTATCCGGAAAAAGAAAAAGGGGTCAGGCCGCGGGTGCGTTCATTTGGGCGCGTCGGCGCCACGCACGAAGGTGACCTGGAAGCCGCGTTTGATGTGGCCGTCGCGCGCTTTCTCGAAAGCGGCGGTGGCCTCGTCCTGCAGCAGGTACTGCTCGCGTTTGAGCTGGGCGCGGCCGCCGAGCTGCCCGGTTTCGCGCAGCAGTTCCCAGCCGCCGAACAGATCGGGCTGCAGGGTCAGCTGCACGTAGCGGGGCGATTCGCCCGCGGTCGGGCGTTGCTGGAGGAAGAGGCGCATGGCCTCATTTTAGCCGGAGAGCACCGCCAGCACGCGGCTTTCGTCCACATCGGGCACCACCTCGGCGCGTCCGATCCCGCGCCACAGCACCAGCCGCAGACGGCCGGCCAGGTTTTTCTTGTCCAGGCGCATGCGCGCCAGCAGCGCTTCGGGCGCAAGGCCCGGCGGGATTTCGGTGGGCAATCCGTAGGATCGGAGCAAGGCGATCAAGCGGTCGCCATCGGCGCTGTCGGCCAGGCCTAGAGTCGTGGACAGGCGTGCGGCCAGCACCATGCCGACCGCGACCGCCTCGCCATGGTTCAGGTTGTCGTTGTGCGGGCTGCCGTAGCCCTGCTCGGT
The DNA here is from genome assembly GCA_946479745.1 of uncultured Pseudoxanthomonas sp. The sequence goes on from CAMLGZ010000007.1 coordinate 10,277, forward strand.
TTCGATGGCGTGGCCGAAGGTATGGCCCAGGTTGAGCAGCGCGCGCTCGCCGCGTTCCAGCGGATCGCGTTCCACGATCTCCGCCTTGTGCTCGCAGCTGCGTGCGATGGCCATGGCCAGGGCGGCATCGTCGCCGGCCAGCAACGCCTCGCGCTCGGCTTCCAGCCATTCCAGGAACAGCGGATCGCGGATCGCGCCGTACTTGATGACTTCGGCCAGGCCCGCACGCAACTCGCGCGCCGGCAGGGTGCGCAGGGTGGAGGTGTCGGCGAACACCGCACGCGGCGGGTGGAAGGCACCGACCAGATTCTTGCCCTGGGCGATATCGACCGCGGTTTTGCCGCCGACCGAGGAATCCACCATCGACAGCAAAGTAGTGGGGAGCTGCACGCAATCCACCCCGCGCATCCAGCAGGCCGCGGCGAAACCGGCCAGATCGCCCACCACGCCACCGCCCAGCGCGAAGATGCAGGCGTCACGGGTGGCTCCCAAAGTGGCCAGGGCTTCGATCGCCGCGCCGAAATTGGCCAGCGTCTTCGAGGCTTCCCCGGCGGGCAGTACAAAGGTGCCCACCAGCAGATCCGGACGCGCTTCGTGCAGGGCTTCGCGCACTGTGGCGACATACAGCGGCGCCACCGTCGAATCGCTCACCAGCAGCACATGCCGGCCGCGGACATGGCTCGCCAGAGAGGTTCCGTCCGCCAGCGTGCCAGGACCGATCACGATCCGGTAAGGGGATTGGCCGCCCACTTCGACGATGCGCGAAACCTCATTCATGCCGCACACTCGCTTCGCTGCCATTGGGCCGTCAACAATTGCGCCAGGGTAGAAGTCGCTCCGCCCGGCGACAGGCCATCGGTATCCAGCATCAGGTCGGCCACTTCCATATAGAAAGGTTCGCGAACGGCGGTCAGGTCCCGCAGTACCTGCTCGCGGTCTCCGCGCTGCAGCAGGGGACGGACGCGGTCACGTCCCAGGCGCTTGAGCTGGGCTTCGACCCCAACGCGCAAATAGACGACGAATCCGCGCCGTTGCATCAGCAACCGGTTGTCGCAATCCAGTACCGCCCCGCCACCGGTAGAGACCAGTTTTCCTTCGCCGGCCAGGAGCTGCGCCAAAGCGGCTTTTTCGCGTTCGCGGAAGCCGGCTTCGCCCAGATGCTCGAAGATGGTGTTGATGGTGGCGCCGCAGCGCTCGACCACCGCCTGGTCCACATCGGCGAACTCCAGGCCGAAACGTTCGGCCAGGCGCCGGCCGATGGAGGTTTTGCCGGCGCCCATGGGGCCGACCAGGATCAGGTTGGGGGCGGGATTCATGTTGAACAGATGCTATCACCGGCTCATGCCGCCGGCATTGCTGGCGCTGGGTTAACGGCGGCGGCGCTACCTTCCAGGGCCCGGCGCAACCCGCCAAAACCAAGGATCACACCATGTCGATCGCCAAGATCATCGAAGTCAACGCTGCTTCCAAGACCAGCATGGAGGACGCCGTCAAAAACGGCCTCAAGAAGACCTCGGAAACCGTCAAGGGCATCAAGGGCGCCTGGGTAAACGAAATCAAGGTGGTCACCGACGACAACGGCAACGTCACCGAGTGGCGCGTCAACCTGCGCATTACCTTCGTGGTGCAGTAAGGCTTTCTACTGCGCGAGACGGCGCTGCGTGTCCAGCGACACGGTGCGCTCGGCGATCGCCGGCAGAGTGCGTAGCGCCTGCCGGCTCACCCGTTCGAAGAACTGGACGAAGCGTCCGACTTCCCCGCGCGTCATCGCCGCGCGGCCCGGATCGGCGGCCCGCAACGTTTGTTCTTGTTGCCAGCGCCATTCCGGCACCACCTCGAAACCTGGTCCCTGCAGGAACCACAGCGCATCGATGGTTCGCCACAGGGGAGGGTAGTCGTCGGCCAGCGCCGTATTGCACCACCTGCGCCAGCTTCCGTCGGGGTCTTCGTCGCGTTCCAGCGCGTTGATCGGTTCTATCAGGTCGCTGGAGTTCTGAGGCGGCGTTTTCAGGAACCAGCCCTCCAGCAGTACGAAATCGCAGCGCTGCTCCGTCGTCGGCCATTGCGCTGCCGGCAGGCGGTCGTCGGCAAGCTTGTCGAAGCGCGGCAACCGCACCGCACGACCCGCACGCAGGTTCTCCATGGTTTCCAGCGCCAGGCCGAGGTCGTGGGTGCCGGGTGGTCCGCGCGTGGCGAGCAAGGGGTGCACATCGCGTGCCAGTCGCTGGCGCCGCTCCCGGCTCAGGTAGAAATCGTCTATGGAAAGCACCGCGACGCGAAGGCCGCGCTTTTCCGCAAGATCGGCCACCTGCGCGGCCAGCGTGGACTTTCCGCTGCCCTGCAGGCCTGAGAGGGCGAATATGGGCGTGGGCTGCGGAAGCGAGAGCGCCGCTTCCAGCGCCGAAGCGACCATCGATTCCTCGAATCCCGGTAGGGGCGCGTGCGTGTTGGCGGTCATGCGGCGACAATAGCGCAGGCTGAAGACAAGGACCCCGCCCCTGTTTTTGATCGTCGTCCCCGCGAAGGCGGGGATCCAGCGACTTGATGCCTTGAGCAAAGTCGCTGGGTTGACCAGCGTTCGCTGTTGAAAAGCGCTTCCGCCTTCGCGGGAATGACGGTCGATTTTTCTTGGCGGCTCCAGGGCTTACCTACCACAAATAGCGCACGCCATACCGAGCGGAAAACGAAGATGACCGACCTGTACGCAGAAGCACTCGCCACTTTCACGGCATTGTTCGCCGAGGCCAAGACCAGCAGCGTCGAGATAGAGCCCAACGCCATGACCTTGGCGACCGCCACCGCCGACGGCCGGCCTTCGGCGCGGACGGTGCTGCTCAAAGCATTCGATGAACGCGGCTTCGTTTTCTACACCCACCTGCATAGCCACAAGGGCCGCGAGCTGGAGGCCAACCCGCGCGCCGCATTGCTGTTCCTGTGGCGCAGCCTGCGGACGGCAGGTATCCAGGTGCGGATCGAAGGCGTGGTGGAGGTGGTGGAAGAGGCAGAGGCTGATGCGTATTTCGCGTCGCGTCCGCGCGCCAGCCAGATCGGCGCTTGGGCCTCGGCCCAGTCGGAAACCCTTGAATCGCGCGACGACTTCGACGACCGCATTGCCCAAGTGGAAGCCGAATTCGAAGGGCGCGATATCCCGCGGCCGGAGGGCTGGAGCGGGTTCCGGGTGATTCCGGAGGCTCTGGAGTTCTGGTACGGCGCCGAGTTCCGCCTGCACGAGCGCTGGCGCTATGAATGCGACGCAGCCGGCGAATGGACCAAGCGGATGCTGTATCCATGAGCGACCGTAGGAGCGACGTAAGTCGCGAAACCAATTCCCCAAAACGTTCTTTTTCGCGACTTACGTCGCTCCTACCGTCGCCCCTACGCCGGGGTTTGCGGTGAGCGGTCCTCAACGCATCGTCTGCCTGACCGAAGAGCCCACCGAAACGCTGTACGCACTGGGCGAACAGCACCGCATCGTCGGCATCAGCGGCTTCACCGTGCGGCCGGCGGTCGCGCGCAAGGAAAAACCGAAAGTCAGCGCGTTCACCAGCGCCAGGATCGGCGAAATACTCGCGCTGAAACCCGATTTCGTGGTCGGATTTTCGGACATCCAGTCGGAAATAGCCGCCGAGTTGATCAAGCATGGCGTCGAGGTCTGGATATCGAATCACCGCAGCGTCGAAGGGATCCTGGACTACATCCGACGCCTCGGCGCGCTGGTCGGCGCGGGCGACAAGGCCAATGCCTATGCCGACCGGTTGCGGGATGGCCTGGATCAGATCGAGCGCGACGCTGCGATGCTGGCGCGGCGGCCGCGGGTGTACTTCGAAGAATGGGACGAACCGCCCATCACCGGCATCCGCTGGGTGGCCGAACTGATCCGCATCGCTGGCGGCGACGACGTGTTTCCCGAACGTTCGCTGGAATCGCTGGCCAAATACCGCATCCTGGCCGATGCCGGCGAAGTGGTGCACCGCGCGCCCGACATCATCATGGGCTCATGGTGCGGGAAGAAATTCCGGCCGGAGAAAGTCGCCGCCCGTCCGGGTTGGCTGGCGATACCCGCGGTACGCGACGGCGAGCTGCATGAAATCAAGTCGCCGCTGATCCTGCAGCCCGGACCGGCGGCTTTGACCGACGGAGTGCGCGAAATCTCAAGGATCGTGCAGGCCTGGTCCGCTCGCCAGCGTTCCCTGTAGGAGCGGGCCCTGCCCGCGACCAGGCTTTATCGGCAAAGGCGGTCGCGGGCAGGGCCCGCAGGGCCCGCTCCTACCGATTCAGAAATTGCGCTGGAACTTCACTTTTTCCGTGCGGCCATCGGCCTTGACCATGACCTCGAAGCGGTAGCTGTCGCGCGCATGGATGGCGAAGACGCCGATGTGATCGGTGTACTGGCCGGTCTTCACCGCCGAGAACCCGATGTGCTGCCGCGCGCCCTGCAGGTCGAAAGCCTCGGCCGAAACCTCAGCCTCGGCACTGGTTTCCTCGCCGTTCTGCAACCGCCTTACCGCGATCACCAGCATTGCCGAGCCTGCATCCCTGGTCACGCCGTATTCCCGCGCCACGGCCTCGTTGAGGCTCAGGGTGGGCAAGGCGTTGTAGTGCACGCGCAAGTCGCCGAAATCAGCGGAAGACACGGCGGGCGGAACGAATTCGGCGGCACGGGGATTTTCGGCCGCCGAACAGGCGGCGAGAAGGAGGATCGACAAACAGAGAGCGAAATATTTCATTGCAGAGTTCCCGAGAGTCTTCATGCCGATTTTCTCCAAGCCGCTTCAGTCGTTCGCCGCCGACAGTTCCTTTCCGCGTTCACTGGCCGCATGGATCGCCTTGCCGACCAGCTTGGCGAAGCCTCCCTCCTGAAACGTCTCGATCGCCGCCTGGGTGGTGCCGTTGGGCGAAGTCACCCGCTTACGCAGTTCAGCCGGGGCTTCTTCCGATTCGGTCAGCATGCGTGCTGCGCCCAGGATGGTTTGCAGCACCAATGCGCGCGCGGCATGGTCGTTCAGGCCTTCCTGTTTCGCCGCCGCCTCCATCGCTTCGGCAAGCAGGAACACGTATGCCGGTCCGCTGCCCGAAACCGCGGTCACTGCGTCCATTTTGGCCTCGTCGTCGATCCAGACCGTCTTGCCCGCACTCGAGAGCAGGGCTTCGGTGCGTTCGCGTCCGCTCGCATCGACCTGTGGGGTGGCGAACAATCCGGTGACGCCGGCCCCGAGCAGGGCAGGGGTGTTGGGCATGGCGCGGATCACGGCGACGCCTTCGCCCAGCCATCGCTGCATCTGCCCGGCGGTGATGCCGGCGGCGATGGACACCACCAAAGCGCCGTGCTCCTGCGCCTGGGCGGACAGGCCCTGACATACCGTGCGCATGACCTGCGGCTTCACCGCCAGCAGCCAGAGGCCCGCGTCGGCAACGGCTTCCAACGCGGTAGCGAATACGGGCACACCGAAATCCCTGGCCAGGGATTCCCGGGCGACTTCGACCGGTTCGGCGACCCGGATGCTTTCGGGCCGCGCGCCGCGTGTGATCAAGCCGCCGATCAGACTGCGCGCCATGTTGCCGCCGCCGATGAAGGCGATGTTTTCCGAATGTCGCATGCTTTTCCTCAGGGTCTGGCGGCGCGCGGGCCGAACAGCGCCGTGCCGATACGCACCATCGTCGCACCTTCGGCGATGGCCAGCGGGAAATCGTCGCTCATTCCCATGGAAAGCGTGTCGACCGACTTGTGCCGGGCGGTTAATGTATGGAACAGCGTCGCCATGTCGCGGTAGGCGGGACGGCGCGATTCAAGGTCCGGGTGCGGTGTCGGGATCGCCATCAGTCCGCGCAGCATCAGGCGCGGCTCTTTCCCGATGGCTGCGGCCAGTTCGGCTACCTGTTCCGGAGCGCAGCCATGTTTGCTGGCCTCGTCGTCGATGTTGACCTGCACCAGCACATTCAGCGGCGGGCGATGCGGCGGGCGGGAACGGGCGAGCGCGGCGACCAGTTTCATCCGGTCCACGGTCTGCACCCAGTCGAAGAGGTCCGCGGCCATTTCGGCCTTGTTGGATTGCAGGTGGCCGATCAGATGCCACTCCAATCCCGTCTGCGCCAATTCGCGGATCTTGGCTTGCGCTTCCTGAACGTAATTTTCCCCAAAAGCGCGCTGCCCGGCGGCGGCCAGAGCCGCGACCGCCGTCGCACTTTGGGTCTTGGAAACCGCCAACAACCGCGGCAATGGCCGATCGCTCGCAATCGCTGCGTTTTCAAGGCTTTGGAGTGTCGCGCTGAGGCGTTGTGCGAGCATAATCCTTCAACCGTTGGATATCGCGGCAAGGGCGCTATACTGCCTCTCGGGGATGTATCGTTCCAGCTGTCGCAAGCAATTTGGGGAAAGCAGCGTATGGATATCGCCGAACTACTGGCGTTCTCGGTCAAGAACAAAGCGTCCGACCTTCATCTGTCGGCCGGCCTGCCGCCGATGATCCGGGTGGATGGCGACGTGCGCCGCATCAACATTCCGGCGCTGGACCACAAGCAGGTGCATTCGCTGGTCTACGACATCATGTCGGACAAGCAGCGCCGCGACTTCGAAGAATTCCTCGAAGTCGATTTCTCCTTCGAGATTCCCAGCCTGGCGCGCTTCCGCGTCAACGCCTTCAATCAGAACCGCGGCGCCGGTGCGGTGTTCCGCACCATTCCCTCCGAAGTGCTCACGCTCGAGGACCTGGGCTGCCCGCCGCTGTTCAAGCAGCTGATCGAACAGCCGCAGGGCCTGATCCTGGTCACCGGTCCTACCGGTTCGGGCAAGTCGACCACGCTCGCCGCGATGATCGACCACATCAACAAGAACGAGTACGGCCACATCCTCAGTGTCGAGGATCCGATCGAATTCGTGCACACCTCGCAGAAGTGCCTGATCAACCAGCGCGAGGTGCACCGCGACACCCACGGCTTCAACGAGGCGCTGCGCTCGGCGTTGCGCGAAGACCCGGACATCATTCTGGTCGGCGAGCTGCGCGACCTGGAAACCATCCGCCTGGCGTTGACCGCCGCCGAAACCGGACACCTGGTATTCGCCACCTTGCATACCAGCTCGGCGGCCAAGACCATTGACCGCATCATCGACGTGTTCCCCGCCGGCGAGAAGCCGATGGTGCGCTCGATGCTGTCCGAATCGCTGCGCGCGGTGATTTCGCAGGCGCTGTTGAAGAAGGTTGGTGGCGGCCGTACGGCGGCGTGGGAAATCATGGTCGGCACGCCGGCCATCCGCAACCTGATCCGCGAGGACAAGGTGGCGCAGATGTACTCGGCCATCCAGACCGGTCAGCAGAACGGCATGATGACCCTGGACCAGCATTTGCAGGACCTGGTGAAGCGTTCGTTGATCACGCGCCACCAGGCCAAGGAATACGCCAAAGACAAGCGGTTGTTCGAGTGAGGCCGTGAGTGGTGATTCGTGATTCGTGATTTGTGATTAGTCAAAAGCCGGGGTTCGGATGAGGTGATAGGTGGAATACGGAATCGGGAAGTCCCGCTTTGCGAATCACTCTTCACCAATCACGAATCACGGCTCCTCCAGGAGCCACCCATGAGCACCATCGATTTCACCTCGTTCCTCAAGCTGATGGCGCACCAGAAGGCGTCGGACCTTTTCATCACGTCCGGCATGCCGCCGTCGATCAAGGTGAACGGCAAGATCTCGCCGATCACGCAGACGCCGTTGACCAGCCAGCAGAGCCGCGATCTGGTGCTCAACGTGATGACGCCGGCGCAGCGCGAGGAATTCGAAAAGACCCACGAGTGCAACTTCGCCATCGGCGTGGCCGGCGTGGGCCGCTTCCGCGTCAGTTGCTTCTACCAACGCAACCAGGTGGGCATGGTGCTGCGCCGCATCGAGGCGCGCATTCCCACCGTGGAAGAACTGAACCTGCCGCCGATCATCAAGACGCTGGCCATGACCAAGCGCGGCATCATCATCTTCGTCGGCGCCACCGGTACCGGTAAGTCGACCTCGCTGGCGGCGATGATCGGCTACCGCAACCAGAATTCCACCGGCCACATCATCACCATCGAAGACCCGATCGAATTCGTGCACAAGCACGAGGGCTGCATCATCACCCAGCGCGAAGTGGGCATCGATACCGACAGCTGGGACAACGCGCTGAAGAACACCCTGCGCCAGGCGCCGGATGTGATCATGATCGGCGAGGTGCGCACCCGCGAAGGCATGGACCATGCCATCGCCTTCGCCGAAACCGGACATCTGGTGTTGTGCACCCTGCACGCCAACAACGCCAATCAGGCGATGGACCGCGTGATCAACTTCTTCCCGGAAGACCGCCGTGGCCAGCTGTTGATGGATCTTTCGCTGAACCTGAAGGGCGTGGTGGCGCAGCAGCTCATCCCGACCCCGGACGGCAAGGCCCGCCGGGTGGCGATGGAGATCATGCTGGGCACGCCGCTGATCCAGGATTACATCCGCGAGGGCGAAATCCACAAGCTCAAGGAAGTGATGAAGGAATCGACCAATCTGGGCATGAAGACTTTCGACCAGAGCCTGTTCGAGCTTTATCAGGCCGGCGAGATCAGCTACGAAGACGCCCTGCGCTTCGCCGATTCCCAGAACGAGGTGCGCCTGCGCATCAAGCTGGCCCAGGGCGGCGATGCGCGCACGCTGGCGCAGGGACTGGACGGGGTGGAGATCGCCGAGGCGCGTTGATCTCTTAGGAAGTCGCGGGACCGAAAAGGGCAGGCGACTGCCTTTTTTCGTGGCCAATCAACGCGGCCGTGCGGATCGATGATGACATGGCTGCGGGCGCGTTCGTCCCGCAACAGCTACGCTTCTTTGGGGGCTCTGGTTTGAATTATGGAGCAGGGGCGATTTTCCGCCCCCACTCCTTGCCGATGCCTATGGAACTTGACAGCAATAGATGCATGCGGAGCCGTCATCGCTCCCGCTATATCCCCTGCCGCCCAGCACGATGCTGCAGTTCGCGCATCTGCGACAGCCGTTTTCATACTCGATGGATTGCGCGCCGACCGAGAACGCTTGTAGTGCGCCGAAGGCCATGCATGCAGCAAGCGCGACGGCCGAAAAAACACGAGGAACTTTGCTCGAGACAATTTTCATCATCAACTCTCCTGACGGGCTGGTTCCGCGGGCTTTGTATCCCTTTGAAGCGCCGCAGATACGATTTCGAACGCTTCCTTGTCCGACCTAATCACCCCCACTTTCGCGAACTCGACTTTCCCGCTCCCATTTATCACCAAAACCGTCGGACTCATTCTGAATTGAAGGAGCCCGAGCTGGCGTTCGTCGGAAAGCGAGACCACGGGGAATTCCGCGGAATATTTACCCATGAAGCGTCTTATGGAAGCCGCATCTTTTTCGGGAGTAACACCCACCATTTGTATGCCGGAGCGGGACAGGGACCGCCCAATTTCAGCGACAAACGGCATCGAAGCTATGCAGAACTTGCACTGCGTGGTGAAGAGGAAGATCACTTCCCGCTTGCCCGTCCCCGCCCCTATCGTGATGGGTTTTCCAGCGATGTCCTGGGTGGCGATGTAGGGAGTCCAATCGCTTTTTTTTGGGTAGTACTGGCTGGCTTCCAGTTCGGAATTTTTCGCCGCGAGGTCTTTTTTCTGTAGCCCCAATAAAACGGTCAAGGCCGCAAATATCACCAGGGCCGCGCAAGTGACGATCTTCATAATCGAACCTTGTCCTTCCTTAGGATGAAGCATTCGCGTCCATGCTCAGCGAGCGTGCCTGACCGCACTCTAAGAATGAAATGAATCGCAAGATGGCCCCGGAATACGCACGAGGCTAGGGTATTAGTATCTCAGGTTTAGTGACCATAACCACAGTTTGAACGCAGGGGGAATAAGCGCATTCCTGGAGAAAATGCGGAAGCGACGCAGGGTGGGCCTTGGCCCACCATTGCCATGCGCAATCTTGCGATGGCAACGATCGAAGGCTCGCTCATGGCGCTGGCGCTACTAAGAACGACAATCGTGCACGGTTGGCCATGCCGTCGATGCGGTCTGCGAGATGGAGAGGGTTTTTTCGATGATTGCCGATGCAAATTGACGCTTGGCAATGGTGGGCCAAGGCCCACCCTACGTTCTGCGCATCCAGGCGGGCTTATGCTTGGCGGCGCGCTTGAACGCCGGACAATCCTCCCGGTGGGCGCCCGGCAGATACCCCAGACTCATCAGGAACTCCCCCGTGATCTCCCCGCCAGTAAAGCGGAAGGTCTTCTTGAACAGTTTCACCCAGTCCGCCTTCGGCAGCGGGTGATGCGCCTCCAGCCACTGCAGGAATCCGCCGTGTGACTTGCGCAGGCCGCGGACGATCTGCGCGTTGTGGATGGCGGCATCGACCTTCAGCCGGTTGCGGATGATGCCGGCGTCGGCAAGCAGGCGGTCGCGGTCCTTTTCACCGTAGCGGGCCACTTTATCCACCTCGAAACCGCTGTAGGCGGCTCGGAAAGCGTCCCGTTTCCTGAGGATGGTTTCCCAGCTCAGGCCGGCCTGGTTGATTTCCAGGACCAGGCGTTCGAACAGTTCCGACTCTCCCCTCTGCGGAAAGCCGTATTCCTTGTCGTGGTAGGGCCCATGGACAGGGTGACCGGGGGCGAAATCGCAGTAACTGGGCATGCCGGTAGGTTAGCGCAGGCGGCTAGAATAAGCCCCATGTCCGCGACACCCGCCAATTTTTCCAGCCAGCTGCTGATAGCGCTGCCGGCGCTCGACGATCCCCATTTCGCCCGCAGCGTGGCCTTGATCTGCCAGCACGACAGCGAAGGGGCCATGGGCGTGGTGATCAACCGCGCCTCGGAGTACAGCCTAGGCGACGTGCTGGCCCAGATGAACCTGGAAGCGCGCGACCCCGCATTGGCCAACCAGATCGTACTCAGCGGCGGGCCGGTGCACCCGGAACGGGGCTTCGTGCTGCACGACGGCGGACGCCAGTGGGATTCCACGTTGACCATCGGCCAGGGCCTGGCGCTGACCACCTCGCGCGACATTCTGGAAGCGCTGGCCGAAGGCGAGGGGCCTGAACATGTCGTGGTCGCGCTGGGTTGCGCGGGTTGGGGCGCGGGACAGCTGGAATACGAACTGAGCGAGAACAGCTGGCTCACCGCGCCGGCCGATGCGGAGCTGCTGTTCGCACTGCCTTTGGAACAACGCTGGCAGGCAGCGGGCGGGCGCATCGGCATCGACATCACCCGCGTGACCGACTACAGCGGGCACGCATGAGCGGGCGTCCATGAAGCTGGACGGCACGGTGCTGGGCTTCGACGTTGGCGCCAAGCGCATCGGCGTGGCGGTAGGCAGCGCCTTCGGCAACGGCGCACGTGCGCTGGCCGTGATCGACGTGCACGGCAATGGCCCGGACTGGCAGGCGATCGACAAGCTGCGTGCGGAATGGCGACCGGACGGATTGGTGGTGGGCGATCCGATGACCCTGGAAGGCGGCGACCAACCCATCCGTCAACGCGCCCACGCTTTCGCGCGCGAACTGCAGGCGCGCTACAAATTGCCGGTGGTGATGGTGGACGAACGTTCCAGTTCGGTGGAGGCCGCGCAGCGTTTCGCGCTGGACCGCGCCGAAGGCCGCAAGCGCCGTCGCGACGCGGTGGCGTTGGATGCAGTGGCCGCGGCGGTGATCATCGAACGCTGGCTGGCAGCTCCGCACGATGCGACACGGATTTAGCTTTTCCCTTCTCCCACCGGGAGAAGGTGCCCGTAGGGCGGATGAGGGAATGGGTTATCAGCTTGTACCGAACTTTCCCTGGCGAGTAATTTCCATTCCCTCATCCGTCGCTTCGCGCCACCTTCTCCCGATGGGAGAAGGAACATACGCTTCACGACCTGGAACTGATGCATGACCCAACAACTCGATTCCGACGTACACCTGCGCCATCTGCTCACTCTGGAGGGATTGCCGAAGGAAACCCTGTGCCGGCTGCTCGATCGCGCCGGCCAGATCCGCGATGCCGCATTGGGGCGCACGCAGAAACGCAATTCGCTGCTCGGCACCACCATCTGCACGCTGTTCTTCGAGCCCTCCACGCGCACGCGCAGTTCCTTCCAGATAGCGGCCCAGCGGCTGGGCGCGGACGTGATCAACTTCGACGCATCGACCTCTTCCGCGCGCAAGGGCGAGACCGCGCTGGATACGCTCAAGAACCTGGAGGCGATGGGCGTACGCGGCTTCGTTGTGCGCCATCCCGAGGATGGTGCGGCCGAGGCGCTGGCGGCGCAGGCGGGCGAAGGCACCACCATCATCAACGCCGGCGATGGACGCAGCGCGCACCCTACCCAGGGATTGCTGGATGCGCTGACCCTGCGCCAGGCCAAGGGCGCCGATTTCTCGAAGCTCAAGGTGCTTATCGTTGGCGACGTGAAGCATTCGCGCGTTGCACGCTCCGACCTGCATGCATTGCGCACGCTGGGCACGGGCGAGATCCGCGTGTGCGGGCCGTCCTCGCTGCTGCCCGATGACGGTACGCTCGCCGGCTGCACCCGGGGCGAGGATTTCGACGCCATGCTCGAAGGCGTGGACGCGGTGATGATGTTGCGCCTGCAGCGCGAACGCATGGAGGAGGGTCTGGTGGCGTCGATCGACGACTATCACGCCCGCTACGGCCTGACCGCCGCGCGCCTGCGCCGCGCTGCCAGCGATGCGGTGGTGCTGCATCCGGGGCCTATCAACCGGGGCGTGGAAATCACCGACGAGGTGGCCGACGGACCGCAATCGTTGGTCCTGCGCCAAGTGAGCAACGGTGTCGCTATCCGCATGGCCGTGCTGGAATCGTTGCTCGCCTAAAGCGCTGACGTAGGAGCGACGTGAGTCGCGAATGTTGGGCCGAAATGCGCGCGATTTCGCGACTCACGTCGCTCCTGCGTTGTTCCTGCGTCGCTTCTGCGGAATACCGATGGGAAACGTCAGTGATCGGCCTTGCCGTGCCGGGCCAGCGCTTCCTCCACCAGCGCCAGCTGCTGTTGCGCTTCGGAATTGCCATCGGCCGCGGCCTGCTTGACCTGATCGATGTCCGGATGCGACACGATCAGCAAAGTGCTCTCGCATGCGGGGCAGGCGTAGTCCGTTACTTCCTCGTGCAGCTCCATCCGCATCTTGCTGGAGTCGCCTTCCCAGCCGCATACGCAGCCGATGCGGTCAGTCCGCCAGCCCGGGGTGAAATAGTTTCGAATGATTTCCGCCATGGCCGGGTGCCGCCTCAATCCTTGTGCTGGGCGAACAGCCACTTCCACATGGCGTCGTGGTTGTAGGTGGCGTCCCATGAATTGTGGCTGGCATCGGGGAATTCGGTGTATTGCACATCCGCGCCAACGGCTTTGAGCGCCGCGAAGGTTTTGCGGTCGTCGTCCGGCAGTACCACATCATCCTTGGCGCCATGGAAAATCCAGACCGGCACATGCTTCAGCTGGGACGCCAGGGCGGCATAGGGATCCGGCGCGTTGGCTACTTCGGTGACGTAAAGCGCCCGTCCGCCGCCAGGCACCAGGAGGGCGCCGCAGATCGGGACCAGCGCGGCGAATCGGTTGGGCACCTTGAGCGCGGTTTCCCAGGTGCCGTAGCCGCCCATCGACAAGCCGGTGAGATAGGTGCGCTGAGGATCGCCGTTGAATTCCCTGGTCGTCGCTTCCATGGCGGCCAGCGCCATGTCGACATTGGCGCCCATCCATTCCCCGTCTGCTTCGACTTGCGGAAAAACCACGAGGGCAGGGAAGTCCTCCATATGCTGGCGCACATAAGGGCCCAGGCCGGCGTCGAGCTGCAGCATGTTGTCCGAACCGCGCTCGCCGGAGCCATGCAGGAAGAGGATTACCGGGAGTTTCCCGGCCTTGCGCGCATGCGCCGCAGGTACGAACACCTGATAGCGATGCCGCACGCCGGCGCTGACGACTTCCCGCTCAAGAAATCGTGCGCCCACCGCGGGAGTCGGGGTGGTTGCGCAACCGGCAAGGAATGCGAGAGTCAGCATCAGTATTAGTCCTGTCAGGAAACGATTGCGCAAGGCATGCATGCAGAGGTCCTTCGTAGCGAATCATGTAGGAACGATAGTTTGCACCAGCCGCAGACCGGCGCGTGAACCGGCGGCAATCCCGGATGGGATCTTCAGTCTGATGTCTGGCGGCATCGCCCGCGATCATGAGCCGGATCGCGGGCGATGCCGGGGATATCAGGACGCGGCCACCGGCACCTGGCCGGAGAATGCACCACCCAGGAACAACACGACGATGCCGATCGCGTACAGCAACAACGGAATCTTGTTCTCGGCGAAATGCATGATGGCGAAGATCAAGCCTACCAAGGGAATGAACAGACTGCCCAGGCCCCACCAGATGCTTTCCTTGAACGCATTCACAACGATCCACAAGCCACCGACGATGCAGAGCAGCGCGCCAATCCAGAACATGTTCGAACTCCCCAAGAGTAGCCTTCGGATGAAGGCAGGGACATTCTAGCCAGCGGCGGGAGGACCGATTGTGCTGGCGCAGCATGACAGGCGCCAACGGTGTGGACATGGACCTCCTCAGTGCAGCAGTACCGCCGTAGCCAGCCCCAGGAAGCTCAGGAAACCCATTACATCGGTGACCGTGGTCAGGATCACCCCACCGGCGAGGGCAGGGTCGAAACCCAGGCGCTTGAGCGTCAGCGGCACCAGCACACCGGCGGTTGCGGCCGACAGCAGATTGATGGTCAGCGCACTGCCGATCACCAGCGAAAGCGGAAGGTCGCGGAACCACAGGAACACGATGACGCCCAGCACCAGGCCCAGGCTCAGGCCGTTCATCAGGGCCACCCGCAGCTCCTTCCACAGCAGGACGCGCACATTGGAGGCGCCGACCTGCCCCAATGCCAGGCCACGCACCATCAAAGCCAGCACCTGTGTGCCGGCATTGCCCCCCATGCCGGCCACGATCGGCATCAATACCGCCAAGGCGACGATCTTCTCGATGGTGCCTTCGAAACGGCCGACCACCGACGAGGCCAGGAATGCGGTGCCCAGGTTGATGCCCAGCCAGGTCAGGCGGCGGCGGAACGCGCGCGCGACCGGGCTGAAGAGGTCTTCGTCCTCATCCAGACCGGCGGCGCCCAGGGCCTGGTGCTCGGCCTGTTCGCGGATGATGTCGACCACGTCGTCGATGGTGATGCGGCCCAGCAAAATGTTGTTGTCGTCCACGACCGGCGCGGAGATCCAGTCGTGGTCGGTGAACTGCCGGGCCACCGCGTCGGCGGAGTCTTCCACGGCGATGGCCGGCTGCTCGCCGTCGATCAGGCGATTGATCGGCGTGCTGTCGTCGTGGGTGACCAGCGACGCCAGTGACAGGCGCCCCAGATACTGGTGACGGCGGCTCACCACGAACAGGTGGTCGGTGTGGTCGGGCAGTTCGCCGCGCAGGCGCAGGTAGCGCAGCACGACGTCGACGGTGGTGTCGGTGCGCACCGTGACCACGTCGGGATTCATCAGGCGGCCGGCGCTGTCCTCGGGATACGACAGCACCTGCTCGAGGCGCTCGCGGTTCTCGCGGTCCATCGACTTGAGCACTTCGTCGATGACCGTATCGGGCAGGTCCTCCACCAGATCGGCCAGATCGTCGATGTCCAGGTCTTCGACCGCGGCGATGATTTCGTCCGGGTCCATGTCCGCCAGCAGGCTTTCGCGCACTTCGTCGCCGACATGCACCAGCACTTCGCCGTCGTCTTCGGCGTCCACCAGTCCCCACACCACCACGCGCTTGCCGGGCGGCAGCGATTCCAGCAGGTTGCCGATCTCCGCAGGGGCCAGGGTGTTGATCAGGCGCCGCACAGGGCCCAGCCGGCCGCTGTCCAGTGCGTCGGACAGCAGGCGCAGTTGGCGCGCGGTCTTGTCGTGGCGGACGGCTTCAGCCATGCGCAACTCCCGGTAGCGGTGAAGCCACTTCCGTGCGGGAGGCGGCAGGTCAGGTGTTCATGCCGCCATTATCCTCCGTAGATGCGGAGATAGACAGCCTGCAAGACCTTGAGCATTGGCTGTTGTAGGAGCGGGCCCTGCCCGCGATGCTTTTCAGGATCCCACGTAAGAGCGTCGCGGGCAGGGCCCGCTCCTACAGGGATGCGGATTTCAGCCAGTTCACTATGCCGGCGCGGTCGCGCGCCTGCAGCAGTTTGTCGGCGCGCGCTTTGAGCGCGGACAGATCGCTGCCGCGGATGGCCTTGCGCACTTCCAGCAAAGTCGCCGGATGCAGGCTGAATTCGGTCAAGCCCAGCGCCAGCAGCAACGGCGCCAGCGCCGCATCGCCCGCGATCTCGCCGCAGACCGCCACCGGCGTACCGTACTCGTTGGCGGTATTGATGACGTGCTTCAGCAACCGCACCACACCGGGGTTCAGCGGCGAATACAGTTCGCCCAGCGCATCGTTGTTGCGATCGGCCGCCAGCAAGTACTGCACCAGATCGTTGGTGCCGATGGAAAGGAAATCCACGATGTCCACGAAGGTGTGCACGGCGATCGCCGCGGCAGGCACTTCGATCATCGCGCCCAGCGGGATATCGTCGGCGACTTCCGCGCCCTGCTTGCGCAGCTTGTCGGCGATGCGCTTCAGGCGCTTGCGCACGGCCAGCATCTCTTCGCGGTTGCTGACCATCGGCACCAGCACGCGCACGGGCCCGTAACCGGAAGCGCGCGCGATGGCGCGCAGCTGGGTGTCGAACAGTTCGCTGTGGGTCAGCGACAGACGCACGCCGCGCAGGCCAAGCGCTGGGTTGTCCTCGTTGTCCAGCGTCAGCCCGGTGCGGTCGGCCTTGTCGGCGCCCAGATCCAGCGTGCGGATGGTCACCGGCCGGCCGCTCATTCCCAGCACCACGTCGCGGTAGACGCGGAACTGTTCTTCCTCGTCGGGCAATTCGTTGCGCTGCAGGAACAGGAACTCGGTGCGGTACAACCCCAGCCCGGAAGCGCCCAGAGAGTGCGCCTGCGCTACGTCCTCGCCCGATTCGGCATTGGCCAGCAGGACGATATCCACGCCGTCCTTGGTGCGCGTGGGTTTGGAACGCAGGCGTCCGAGTTCCCGTTGCTCCTTGGCCAGTTCGCGCAGGCGCTGGCGATAGGCGCGCAGATCGTCGGGGCCCGGTTCGATCACGATCGTGCCGCTGGCGCCGTCGACGATCAGCACATCGCCATCGTTGATCTTCTGCAGGGCCTTGGTTGCACCCACCACCAGCGGCATGTGCAGGCTGCGCGCCAGGATGGCGCTGTGCGAAAGCGTGCTGCCGGCCGCAGTGACTATCGCGACCACGCCCTGGGCCTGCAGCTGGGCCAGCTCCGAGGGCGCCACGTTGTCGCTGATCAGGATGTCGCCGGCCACGCCCTTCGGTTCGCTGGAACGCTTGTGCAAATGCGCGTGGATACGGCCGATCACATGGTCCAGATCGTCCATGCGGCTTTTCAGATAGAGGTCGTCCATGCCGTCGAAAACCGCGGCCAGACGATCGCGCTGCAGGCGCAGGGCGTAATCGGCGGTGTAGCGGCCGGCGCGGATCAATTCGTCCAGACCGTGCAGCAGTTCCGGATCGTCCAGCAGCAAAGCGTGCAAGTCCAGGAATTCGCCGACTTCCTTGACCAGCGCGCCGTGAAGGCGTTCGCGCAGGGTGTGCATCTCGCCGCGGGTGGAATCCACCGCGTCATGCAGTCGCTGCAATTCCTTCTCTACCGCGTTGGCGGCGATGCGCTGCTCGACCACTTCCAGCGCATGCGGCAACCTCACCCGGGCCCGTCCCAGCGCGCTGCCGCGCGATGCGCCATGACCGGGGAGTTGCAGGCGCACCGGTCAGGTTTCCTCGTCGAATCGTCGCTCGAACAGCGCCGCAACGGCTTCCAGCGCCTCGGCCTCGCCCTCGCCATCCACGCGCACCATCACCGGCGTGCCCTGTCCGGCGGCCAGCAGCATCACGCCCATGATGCTCTTGGCGTTGACCTCGCGTCCCTTGGCCGACAACGTGGCGTTGCAGCGATAGGCCGACAGCACCTGCACCAGCTTGGCGGTGGCGCGGGCATGCAGTCCCAGGCGGTTGGAAACGGTGAGTTCGCGTTCAAGCATCGTCGACTATGGCTCCATTGCGTGTGCCGGCGGCGGCTGTCGCCGGCAGTTGATCCAATCCCTGTTCCGCATAATTCATCACCCGCAGCAGCATCGGCAAGCTCAGCGCGGAAACGCGCCTGACCGGCGTACCCAGCCTGGCCAGTTCGCCGGCCAGGTTGCTGGGGCTGGCGCCGTAGAGATCGGTCAGCACCAGCACACCTTCGCCGCTGTCCACACGCCTTAACGCGGAAGAAGCGTGAGGCAGCAAAGCTTCGAAATCGGCGTCGAAGGGAACTTCGAACGCCTCCGTCTTCAGCGGTAATTGCCGTAACAGACCGGTGGCGACCGCCAGCAGCGACGCGCCAATACCGGGATGGGTTACCAGGAGAATGCCACAGGCCATGCCGGAACGTTAGCAGACGGAGGTGACGGGCTGGAAGCGGGAGCGTTGGGACGACTCATCCCATAAGCTGTGCCGCGGTCAGGCCTTTCGGACCACGTAAGTCTTGGCCAGAGAATCGTGCCAGCCGCGGGGCGGGTCGGTGAACGCCACTGAGAACGCGTCGAAGGGAATGAACCTGCAGACGGTGCGCAGGATGACCTGCATCAAAGCCGGCTTCTCGCCGTTTTCATTCACTACCCTGGTGCCGGTGATGAGTTTTCCCAAGGTGAAGCCGAAGGCCGCTTCCTGAGGGATGTAGTACACCAGCATGATGACCATGCCCAGCGCCTGCTCGCCCCAGAAACCCAGGCTCTCCAGCCAGACTGTCGCAGGGTCGCCGCCGATGAGCACCGCCGCGGCGCCAACGACCGCGGCCAGGAAATAGGCCGCGGCCGAATCCAGCAACCAGTTGAAGAAGCGCCGCCATTTTCCCGCTGGGTCCACGCTGAGGCGCGGGCGGGACGCACGGGCACTGCCGTAGAGCATCGAATGCGGAGCTTGGTAAGGGTTGCGGTCTTCCATGATGCGCCTATCGGTGGATTGGACGAGCAGCGTAGTCAGTCCAGTTCCCGATGGAAAGTAGCCACTTCTTCCCAGCCTTGCTCACGCGCGTGCGCGGCCAGACGTTCGGCCAGGTAGACGGAACGGTGCTTGCCGCCGGTGCAGCCGAAGGCGATGGTCACGTAACTGCGCGTCTCTCCGCGCAGGCGCGGCAGCCAGGTGTCGAGGAAGGCGTTGACCTGGCCGACGTACTCGCTGACTTCCGGTTGCGCATCCAGATAGTCGCGCACGCCGAGATCGCGTCCGGACAACGGACGCAGCAGCGGATTCCAGTGCGGATTGGGCAGTACCCGCGCGTCGAACACGAAATCCGCGTCCGCCGGCACGCCGCGCTTGTAGGCGAAGGACTCGAACAGCAGCGACAGCGAAGAGCCGTTGTTCAATGCGAACTCGGCGATGATCCGCCGCCGTAACTGATGCACGTTGAGCGCGGTGGTGTCGATGATCACGTCGGCTTCGCTGCGCAGGGGCGCGGTGATCTCGCGTTCGCGGGAAATGGACTCCGGCAGCGACAGGCCGAAGTGCGCCAGCGGATGCTTGCGGCGGGTGTCGGAATAACGGCGCAGCAGCACCTCGTCGCTGGCGTCGAAGAACAGCAGGGTGCCGTGCAGGCCCAGCTCTGCCACCCCGGCCCGCCATTGCGCCAATTTCGACAAGTCGCTGTGACGGTTGCGCACGTCGATGCCCACCGCGATCTTCTGCGGCAATGCGTTATCGCGCATCAGGCTGCGTACGAACGAGGGCAGCAGCTCGACCGGCAGGTTGTCGACGCAGTAATAGTCCAGGTCTTCGAAGGTCTTCAACGCGACCGATTTTCCCGAGCCGGACAGTCCGCTGACGATCACCACGGTCGGCGCCGGACCGGCGGCCCGGGTCTCGGCGTGGTCCTCTTCGCGCGGATGGCGCGATTCGTCCTCGGCGACGGGTCCGCCGCTCATGGGGTGGTGCGTTCCAGCAGATTGCTGTGCCGGGCGATGAACATCGCCGCCGGGTCGATGCCCTTGGTGCGCAGGATGTGCAGGCGGGTGGCGGCCTCGGTAAGTACGGCCAGGTTGCGGCCGGGCATCACCGGCAGGGTGATCAGCGGCACGTCCAGATCCAGCACGTGGCGGCTGCCGCTGTCGCCGGTCAGGCGCTCGTAACCGTGCGGATTGGGTTCGGTCATGGGCCGGGTCAGATGGACGATCAGGCGCAGGTACTTGTTTTTCTTCACGGCGGTGTCGCCGAACATGTCGCGTACGTTCAGCACGCCCAGGCCGCGGACTTCCAACAGGTCCTGCAACAGCTCCGGGCAGGTGCCGTCGAGCACGTCCGGGGCGATCTGGGTGAATTCGGGCGCATCGTCGGCCACCAGGCGATGGCCGCGGCTGAGCAGTTCCAGCGCCAGCTCGCTCTTGCCCGATCCCGCCTCGCCGGTGATCAGTACGCCGATCGAATAGATTTCCATGAACACACCGTGCAGCGTGACCCGCGGCGCCAGCGTGCGGGCCATGTGGTACGAAAGGTGATTGAGCAGTTCATGGCCGCGCTTGGGCGAGATCCACAAGGGCGTTTCCGATTCCTCGGCCGCTGCGCGCAGATCTTCAGGACAGGACTGGTTCTTGCTGATCACCAACGCCAGCGGGCGGTACTGCACGATCTTCTCTATGGTTTCCCAACGCTGCCGCGAATCCAGTGAATCCAGCCAGGCCAGCTCCTCGCTGCCCAGGATCTGCACCTTGTTGGGGTAAATGGCATTGAGGTAGCCGGCCAGCGAGGGCCGCCGGGCGATGGTGTCCACCGCTTCCAGCGCTCGCCGGTCGCCTTTGGCTCCCGCGAGCCAGCGCAGGGCCAGCTTGTCTTTCTGCTGGTCGAACAATTCGCGGGCGGTGATGCTGGTGGTCATGCGGCGGCTTTGGGTGAGTGGGGGGCGTCCAGCAACAGCTTACGCATCGATTGCGCATCGGGAGCGTCGCGCAGCGCGGTGCACAAGCGCGTATCGGAAAAGCGTTCAGCCAGTTCCGACAGCAACATGAGGTGCTGCTGGGTGTAATGATCGGGTACGGCCATCGCAAACACCAGATCGACGTTCTGACCGTCGGTTGCGTGGAAATCGACCGCCGGTTGCAACCGCAGCAGGACTCCGCGCGGCGCTTCCAGGGTAGGCGAGCGGCCATGCGGGATGGCGATGCCATGGCCGATGGCGGTGCTGCCCAGGTTTTCGCGCGCCTGCAGGCTGGCGCGGAGATCGTCGGCGCCGGCCTGGCGGCAGGCCAGCAGGCCGGCCGCCACTTCCAGCACCGCGTCGCGGTCGGCGACGTTCAATAGCGAGGCGCGGACGTCCGCCAGCTGATCGGCGAGGGACATGTCGGGCGGGTCAGGGGCGCGTGCGACAACACGGGAAAAGCGGGAAAGAGACAGCGGCAACGGCCACTGTCTCCATGCTTTTCATCCGTGCGTCGTCAATCGACATGCCGTCGGTCAACATGCTGTCAGTCAGCATTTTCGCCGCGCGGTCCGCGTTCTTTGTCGATCTTCTTTTGTTTGTGCTTCAACAACAGCCGGTCCAGCTTGTCGGCCAGGATGTCGATGGCGGCATACATGGTTTCTGCGCCAGCGTCGGCGTGCAGGGTACGGCCGGCCAGGGTGAGCGTGGCCTCGGCGAGGTAGTCGGGTTTGCGTGTGCCCAGTTGGGCTCGGACTTCCAATGGCTGGTCGAAATGCCGTTCAAGGCGCTTGAACTTGGTTTCGACGTATTCCCGCATCGCGGGGGTGACTTCGATCTGCTGGCCATGGGTCTCGATACGCATCGCTTGCCTCCTTACGGTTCGATGGGCCGCGTTGTTCGCGGTTGACACTGCCTTGCTTGTGACCTCGAGTGATGGATGAAGTTCGACCTCCTGGAAAAGAATTCGCAGTGGTGCTGAAAGGAGTTCAGCGTTTCGGATTCATCATGAACCATGGTTCCTTATGGGAACGTTATCAACCGATGCGCACGCGCTCATGCGACGAAAGTATCTCCATGGCTTCACGATACTTCGCCACGGTACGGCGCGCCACCGGTACGCCGGAGGTCTTGAGCAGGTCGGCCAGCTTGGCGTCGGACAGCGGTTTGCGCGGGTTCTCGCCTTCGATCAGGCGGCGGATCATCGACTGGATAGCGATGCTGGACGCTTCGCCGCCGCCTTCGGTGCTGACCCCGGAAGCGAAGAAGGCGCGCAGGGGCAAGGTTCCACGCGGGGTGCGCACGTACTTGCGGGCGATGGCGCGTGAAACCGTGGATTCGTGAAGGCCGACTTCGGTCGCCACCTCCCGCAGGGTCAGCGGCCGCAAGGCCTGCTCGCCGAATTCCAGGAAGCCGGCCTGCTGCCGCAACAGGCAGCGGGTGACCTTGAGCAGGGTGTCGCCGCGGGCTTCCAGGCTTTTCAGCAGCCAGCGGGCTTCCTGCAGGTGGCCGCGCAGGTAGCCGGCGTCGTTCTCACCGCATTTGCGGATCATCTGCTCGTAACCGCTGTGGATGGTGATCCGGGGCAGATTGTTGCCGGCCAACGCCGCGCGCCAGACGCCGCGCTGGCGCCAGACCACGCAATCGGGGACCACGTAGGTGTCATGGGTGAGTTCGCCGATCTGTGCGCCCGGCTTGGGGTCGAGCGAGCGCAGCAGCTGCACCACTTCCTCCACTTCCTCCACCGGCCGCTTGAGTTCGGCCGCCAGCCCGGCTATGCCGCTTTTCGGCAGGCGCTCCAGCGAAGCGCCATCGACGATCTGCAAGGCCAGCGCTCTGCCGGGGGTGTCCTCGCTCAACACCGCCAGTTGCAGGTGCAGGCATTCGCCCAGCGTGCGTGCGGCCACGCCGACCGGATCGAAGCGCTGCAGTTGATGCAATACGGTGAGGATTTCGTCTTCGCCGGCGGTCACTTCGGGAAGCAGCGTTTCGGCGATGCCCGCCAGCGGTTCGCGCAGATAACCATCGTCTTCCAGCGCGTCGATCAGCGCAGCGCCGATGCGGCGGTCGCGCTGCGACAAATGCGAGAGATGGAGCTGCCAGAGCAGATGGTCCTGCAGGGTATCGGTTTCGGCGACGCGTTCGGCCGCGCTGCCCTGATCGTCGTCGTCGTCGAAAGAGCCTCCGCTGCCGTGGCTGACGCCGTCCATGGACCAGGGAGCTTCGTCGGGCGACCAGTCGTCGTTTTCGTTGTCGCCGACGGTTTCGCGCGGATCCTCGGGCGGGGTGTCGGCGGGCGCCGCATCGTCGCCGCTGGGCACGCTGTCGTCCCAATCCAGCAGGGGGTTGGTTTCCACCGCCTCGGTGATCTCGACCTCAAGTTCGGCGGCGGACATCTGCAGCAAGCGGATCGCCTGACGCAGTTGCGGCGTCATGACCAGTTGCTGACCCAGCGATGTCTGGAGGCGTGGCTTCATTTCCGCAATCCGTAGGCAGTGTGCACGGCACCAGCCGCGCGACGCGCATCAGAGGCGGAAAGTTTCCCCAAGGTACACGCGACGCACGTCCGGATTTGCCAGCAGCGCGTCCGGAGCCCCCTGCGCCAGTACGCTGCCTTCGTTGAGGATATACGCCCGGTCGCAGATTCCCAAGGTCTCGCGCACGTTGTGGTCGGTAATCAGCACGCCGATGCCGCGATTCTTGAGGTGCTTCACGATCCGCTGGATTTCGCCGACCGAGATGGGGTCGACGCCGGCAAAGGGCTCGTCCAGCAGCATCAGCCTGGGTTTGGCGGCCAGGGCGCGGGCGATCTCGCAACGCCGGCGTTCGCCGCCGGAGAGGCTGGCGCCCAGCTGGTCGGCCACGTGGCCGATCTGCAGTTCGTCCAGCAGGGAGGCCAGCTCCTTGTCCACGCCGGCCGAATCCAGGTCTTCGCGCAGCTCCAGCACCAGGCGGATGTTGTCCGACACGGTGAGCTTGCGGAACACCGAAGGTTCCTGCGGCAGGTAGCCAACGCCCAGCTTGGCGCGCTTGTACATGGGCTCGCCGGTGATGTCGCGGCCGTCCAGCTCGATCTTGCCGGCATCGGCGGCCACCAGGCCCACGATCATGTAGAAACAGGTGGTCTTGCCGGCACCGTTGGGGCCCAGCAGGCCAACCACTTCACCCGCGTCCAGGGTCAGGCCGAAGTTGGCGACGACCTCGCGCTGCCGGTAGTGCTTGCGCAGGCCTTGGGCGGAAAGCATTACTTGGTGGCTCCGGGCTTCTTGGCAGCGGCAGACTTGGGCTGGATAACTGTCTTGACCCGGGTACCGTCGCCACCGCTTTCCATATTGCCGGTTTTGGTGTTGTAAACCATGCGCTGACCACTGTTGGATCCGCGCGGGGATTTGACTGTGTAGTCGCCGGTCAGCGTGATCGTATCGGAGGTCATGTCGTATTCGATACGCTTGGCGGTGGCGTCCATCCAGGTGCCGTCGTCTTGCTGCTGTCTGAGTTTGGCAGGGACGCCGATGAACACGGCCCTCGAGGGATCGCCATCGCGCTGGGTCAATTCAGCGCGTTGCGCCGCGATGTCGAGCGTGCCTTGCTTCAGGGTCACGTTGCCTTGCCAGACGCTGGTGCTATTGCCGTCCATCACGCCTTCCTGCTTATCGGATTCCATGTATACCGGCTGATTGCGATCGCCTGTTTTGGCCCACGCCAGAACCGGTAAAGACACTGCAATGGCGATGACAAGGCTAGCGCGCAGAATGAGGTTCATATCGGGTTTTGACCTGGGACTTGAAGGTGTATTGCCTGGTTCTGGTGTTGGTTTCGAAACCTACACCGCTCAGTATAGAACCCGGACGGGTGATGGTGACCGTATCGTGGGTGGAAGCCAGGTTCTTGCGGGGGAATACATTCAGCCGTTGAGTATCGAAAGTCGTGGGCACGGCGGCTTCTTTGGGACTGGTTCCCTTGACGTCGCCCGACAACCGCATTTCATCGCCCCTGGCGCTGACCCAGGCGGTCTTGGAGCGCATTTCCCAGTGATGCCCTTCGCTGTCGGGAAGCAGGAATAGCGGTGTAGCGATGGTGAAGGTCTGGTCCTTCGGACTGCGCTGCATTTCCGGCGCGCGCAGGGTGATCGATTCCCGGCCCTGGTCGTCCAGACTGATCACTTCGAAATCCCGCATGAGGTAGTCGGGGCGTTCGGAGGAGGGGGCATCCGGCTCGGCGACATCGCGCTGCTTCCATGCCGACCAGCCGCTCAGTATTGCAGCAGCCAGCAACGTCAGGCCAAGCGCCATGCGCCAGTTCATCGCGTCCACTCCGCCAGCAGCGCTTCGGTCCGGCCTTGCGCATCCAGCAGCAGATCGCACAGCTCGCGCGCGGCGCCTTGGCCACCGTGCGCGGTAGTGACCCAATGCACGCGTTCGGCGACCCAGCGGTGCGCATTGCCTGGCGCGGCCGCCAATCCAACGGCGAGCAGCGGAGCCAGATCGGGAAGGTCGTCGCCCATGAAGGCTACTTCGTCCAGGCCAATGCCCTGGCGCTCGCACAACGCCCGCACCTGGCTCAGTTTGTCCTTGGCGCCGGTGAACGCCTCGATGCCGAGTTCGGCCGCGCGTCTCTCGGCGGCCTTGCTGTTGCGCGCGGTGATCAAGGCCACGGCAATGCCCACCTTCTTCAACAGCACTAGGCCCTGTCCATCGAGGATATGGAACGCCTTCGACTCGCCGCCTTCATCGTCGTAATAAAGGCGTCCATCGGTCAGAGTGCCGTCCACGTCGAAACAGGCCAGCTTGATCTTGCGCGCGCGCGCGCGGAGATCGGCGTCGGGGGAAGAGGAGTGGGAGATCATGCGTTTTCTTTAGACCACGCGGGCGCGCAACAGGTCGTGAATATTGAGCGCGCCCACGGCGCGGCCGGCTTCGTCCACCACGATCAGGCCGCTGATCTTGTGGGTTTCCATCAGGCGCGCCGCTTCCACCGCCAACTGGTCGGCGGCGATGGTCTTGGGGCCGCGCGTCATCACCTCGGCGATCATCGCGGTACGCACGTCGAGCGTCGCATCGTCCAGCGTGCGGCGCAGATCGCCATCGGTGAACAGCCCGATCAGCTTGCCCGAGTCGTCGACCACGGCGGTCATGCCCAGGCGCTTGCGGCTCATTTCCATCAGCGCTTCGCTGAGCGTTGCGCCCAGGCCGACGCGCGGCACATCGTCACCGGCATGCATCACGTCGGTGATGTGCAGCAGCAGGCGGCGGCCCAGGCTGCCGGCCGGATGCGAGCGGGCAAAGTCGTCGGCGGTGAATCCACGCGCTTCCAACAGTGCCACGGCCAAGGCATCCCCCATGGCCAGGGTGGCGGTGGTGCTGGAGGTGGGTGCCAGATCCAGCGGGCAGGCTTCGGCGGGCACGCTGACGTCCAGGTGCACGTCGGATTCGCGCGCCAGCGTCGATTGCGGCCTGCCGGTCATCGCGATAACCGCATTGCCCTGGCGCTTGAGCACCGGCAACAGGGTCAGGATCTCGTCGGACTCGCCCGAATAGGACAAGGCCAGCACCACGTCCGCGTCGGTGATCATGCCCAGGTCGCCGTGGCCGGCTTCGCCCGGATGCACATAGAAAGCCGGGGTGCCGGTGGAGGCCAGCGTCGCTGCGATCTTGCGCGCGATATGCCCGGACTTGCCCATGCCGGTAGCGACCACGCGTCCCTTGGAAGCCAGGATCAGCTTGCAGGCCGCGGAGAACTCGCCATCGATCCGGGTCGCCAGGTGCTGCAGCGCCTGGGCTTCGATCTCGACCACGCGGCGGCCGCTGGCGGCCAGGCTGGCGTCGGTCGGTAGGGCGGTTTGTGGCAGCAACTCGGGCATGCGGGCGCCGGGCGGAGGTTAGAATGACCGTTCATTTTATAAGGAAAGGCACGTTGGACGCCGAAACCATCCGTAAACTGATAGAAACCGGCCTGCCGGGGGCTGAAGTACAGGTGCAGGGCGACGATGGCGTGCATTTCGAGGCCAGCGTGGTGTCCGAGGCGTTTCGCGGCAAGCTGCCGCTGGCCCGCCACCGGCTGGTGTACGCGACGCTGGGCGATCTGATGGGCGGGGCGATCCACGCCCTGGCGCTGAAGACCGTCACGCCCGATGAAGCCGGGCAATCCCGCTGATCAATCAGGGAAGAGCCGCGCTCTTCCCGCTTCCTAATTCCAGCTAATTCCAGAGCCCATACGACCCATGCAGAAAATCGTAGTTACCGGCGGCAACCCGCTCAACGGTGAAGTCACCATTTCCGGCGCCAAGAACGCGGTGCTGCCCATCCTGTGCGCCACTCTGCTGGCCGACGCGCCGGTGGAAATCACCAACGTGCCGCACCTGCACGATGTGGTGACCACGGTGAAACTGCTGGGCGAATTGGGCGCCGGCATCAGCATCGATGAGGGCACGCTGTCCAAGGGCAGCGCGATCACGGTGGATCCGCGCAGCGTCAACCAGCACGTGGCGCCGTACGAACTGGTCAAGACCATGCGTGCCTCGATCCTGGTGCTGGGGCCGCTGCTGGCCAAGTACGGCGCGGCGGAAGTCTCGCTGCCCGGCGGCTGCGCCATCGGTTCGCGCCCGGTCGATCAGCACATCAAGGGATTGCAAGCGCTGGGGGCGGAAATCACGGTCGAGAATGGTTTCGTGAAGGCCAAGGCCAATCGCTTGAAAGGTGGACGTTACGTATTCGACATGGTCACCGTCACCGGCACCGAGAACGTGCTGATGGCCGCTACGTTGGCTAAAGGCACCACCGTGCTGGAGAACGCCGCGATGGAGCCGGAGATCACCGACCTGGCCGACTGCCTGATCGCACTGGGCGCCGATATCGAAGGCGCGGGCACTTCACGCATCGTCGTGCGCGGCGTTGAACGCCTGTCTGGCGGCCGCCATGCGGTGCTGCCGGACCGCATCGAAACCGGCACCTTCCTGGTGGCCGCGGCGATGACCGGCGGCAGGATCGTCGCGCGTCGTGCGCGCGGCGACACCCTGGATGCGGTGCTGGACAAGCTGACCGAAGCGGGGGCTTCCATCGAAACCACTGCAGACACCATCACTCTGGACATGCACGGCAAGCGTCCGCGCGCGGTCAGCCTGACCACTGCGCCGTATCCGGCGTTCCCCACCGACATGCAGGCGCAATTCATGGCCATGAACTGCATCGCCGATGGCGTAGGCGTGATCAACGAGACCATCTTCGAAAACCGTTTCATGCACGTCAACGAACTGCTGCGCCTGGGCGCGGACATTCGTGTGGAAGGGCATACGGCGATCATCCGCGGCGCCGAAAAGTTGAGCGGCGCACCGGTGATGGCGACCGACCTGCGCGCTTCCGCTTCGCTGATCCTGGCAGGCCTGGTGGCGGAAGGAGATACCATCATCGATCGCATCTACCACCTCGACCGCGGCTACGAAAACATCGAAGAAAAGCTCAGCGCGCTGGGCGCCAAGATCCGCCGGATCTCTTGAGCAGGATGACCCTGGGCAGACCGACATGAACGCAAATCTCTCCAAACCGCGCAGCCGTTTCTCGACCCGCCGCAAAGCCTTGCTGGGGTTGGTGGCGATCGCCCTGGGCGTGGTCGGCTGGCTGCAGTACGCCGGCGCTGCCGGCATCAGCGGCATTCCTACCAAAGAGATGGACTGGAACGCCGACGGCACGGTCACCCAGCAGGAAATCATGCAGGCGTTCTATGCGGTCGGGGTCACCAAGACCAGTGAAGGGAAGCGCGAATGCAGCGAGTACTACTGGCGCCAGGACAAGCGCGGCATCCGTGTCGATTGCCGGACCACCATGGCGGCCGAGCCGGAGAAGAAGTAAAAAAAGCCCGGCGATGCCGG
Organism: uncultured Pseudoxanthomonas sp.; assembly: GCA_946479745.1. The sequence goes on from CAMLGZ010000007.1 coordinate 39,146, forward strand.
GCTTTTTCTGCAGCGCGTAAGGCGGGCACTGCCCGCCCCCGTATCCAGTAGGGGCAGGCTCTACAAGGGTGCTTGGCCTTGCACGGGAACGTTCCCGTCAGTGCCAGGCCTTGACCTGCAGGTCGATCGAATCCTGTCCGTCCTCGCGTTGCAAGATGCGTGCCGGCACCGGCATGTTGGGCACTATCCATACGATCGTCTGCTTGTTGCCGGCAGTACGCACGAGCTTGGTGGCATCGCGCGATTGCCCGCCGACAGTGATCTTTTCCTTGCCGGCCACCTGGTAGCTCAGGCTTTTGGCACTGCCGTTCTCGACCATGCGGTAGGTGAGCGGCTTGCCGGCGGCTACGTCACGCACCACGGCCAGGTTGATCAATAACGCATCCATGTCGCCCGTCTTCAACGCGACCGGTCCGGCGCGTTCGGGTTTGACGTCGCCAGACCAAGTCGCCTGGTTCTTGCCCCAGTCGAAGTTCGCATTGACCGCTTTCTTCTTCACCAGCACTCGCGACAGATCGGCGCTGGAGAGAGGGCGCAGCCAGCCGCCCTGCTCGTCGAACACCGTCTTCTGGCTCAAGTCCACCAACTGGTTCTTGATGGTCAGGCTGTATTGCCAGCGGTTGCCGCCCTGCGAGGTGATCGACATCTGCCCGTCGCCCTGCATGCCCATCGCGTTGGCCTGGTATTGGGCCGAGAACGCTTCGACAGCAGCGGCCGGCAGACTCGGCACCGCCAGCAGACCGGCGGCGACAACGGCAGTGATTCGGATTTTCATGGCTTATTGCACTCCTTGGTATTCGACCAGGCGCAGGTCGATGGTGTCCTGGCCGTTCTCGCGGCGCAGGATCCGGACCGGGGTAGGGACGCCATTGGCGACCCAGAAAATGGTTTCGTCGTTGCCGCCGTTGGTGCGGGCCACGCGCATGGCGTCGTAGCTCAGGTCGTCCACGGCGACGATCTCGGTCTGTTCGGCAACGGCGTACTGATAATCGCGGACGCGGCCGTCGTCGACCACCCGATAGTCGAGCGACTTGCCGGGCTGGGCGTCGCGGATCACTGCAAGATTCATCAGCAGCGAGCTCATGTCGCCGAGGCGTAGCGGCACCGGCGCGGCGCGCGACTTCTTCACGTCGCCTTGCCAGCGCGCGCTCAGTGCGTTCCAGTCGTAGGTGCCGGAGATCTTCTTGCCGGTGAACAACGCGTGCTTGACCGTAGCCTGGCTGAGCGGGCGGTACGTATCGCCTACCGTGTCGAACAAGGTGCTTTGCTCGATGTTCAAGCCCACCAGGTGCGCGAATCCGCGAGTGCCGCGAATGCCCAGGTCCACGCGCCAGCGGTTGCCGTCGTTCTGCACCACCTGCATCTTGGCGCTGCCCGCAAGCTTGCCTTCGTTATAGGCCTGATAAGTGGCCACAAAAGGTTCGAGCGCAAACGCGGGCATGCTGGCCAGGGCCAGCACACCGGTCAGCAATGCGCGGGAGAGTATTCCGCGGGGGAGCAGGGGGGTCATGGAGAAGATGCGGCGTCCGGAGGCGTCAGATTACCGGCAGAATCTAGACGCAGGGGTCTAAATATGGGCTGACCATCGCAGAACGCCACGCCGTCGCGTTCAGCGAGCCGCCCGGCGGCGGCCAGGCGCATGACCGCCGCCAGCAGCGCGTGTTCCTGCGGAAGCAGCCGCTGGGCCAGGGTTTGCGCCGTATCCCCGGGCAGCACGGGAATGCTGGCTTGGGCGATCACGCTGCCGGCGTCCAGTTCAGGTATGACGAAGTGCACGCTGCCGCCATGGCGGTCGTCGCCGGCCTCCAGCGCGCACGCGTGGGTGTGCAGGCCGCGGTATTTCGGCAGCAGGGACGGGTGGATATTGAGCAGCCGTCCGCGGAAAAGCGCGATGAAATCGTCGCCCAGGATGCGCATGTAGCCCGCGCATACCACCCAGTCGGGCCGGCAGGCGGCGACCGCTTCGCCCATTACCCGGTCGAAAGAAGCGCGATCAGGAAACGAGCGCGCATCGGCTGCCCAACGCGTGGCTTCCGGAACGCGCGCCAATGCCGGCGCCTGTGGTTTGTCCGAGAATACGCCGACGATTTCGGCATTCAGTCGCCCGGCCGCGATCGTATCCAGCAGCGCCTGCAGATTGCTGCCGTGGCCGGAGACCAGGACGGCGATGCGCCCGCTCATGGGGTTGCGGCTTGAGCGGTTTGAATCGCGGGAGCATTGCCGCGCGGCCATGCGCTCAGTGCGCCCAGCGTGGCCAGCAACATATCGGCGTGCGCATCCCACATGTCGCCCTGCTGGCCGTTGTACGACTCCGCGGCCTCGGGCGAAAGCGTCAGGGCGATGGCCCATTCCAGCCATTCGTACAGCAGGCTGCTGCACATGATCGCCGCGACCGTGAGCACGAACGCCTGGCGCGGGGTGAGCGGCCAGCGCTGGCGCAGGTAGTGCAGGACCGCGGGAGCGAAACAGACGCCATAGAGAAGATGGATCAGCCGATCCATGTTGTTGCGTTTCCAACCGAAGGCGTGTTGCGGCGACCATCCGGTTACTGCCTGTATCCATTGATCGTACGGAACGTTGGAGTACAACCAGCGCGCGGCGACGCTGTGCACGCAGATGAACGCGCAGATCAGGGCAAATTGCCAGGTGAGCATCGGCCAACGGCGGTCGTGCCGCCACAGCCAGATCAATCCGACCACCGTGAGGCTGCTGTGCAGGGCCTGTTCCGCAGGCCAGAGCGGCGCGATCCAGCTCGCCGCGAACACGGCAAGCGTCAGCGCCAAGGCGACTTTCTTTGCGGCGAACATGAAAGGCCTCAGCCGATCTTCAAGCGTTCGGCGCCGTCCGACTTCACTACTTCGCCGATCCGCCAATGGCCCAGGCCCAGGCGCTCGATATCGGCCTCCAGCACGGCGGCTTGATCCTGAGCGACGATCAGCACGAAACCGATGCCGCAGTTGAAGGTGCGCCACATTTCGGCATCCGCCACTGCGCCTTCGCGTTGCAGCCAGTCGAACACCGGCGGCAAAGGCCACGCGCTGGGGTCGATCTCCAAACCCAGCGGCTTGGGCACCACGCGGATGATCTTTTCGACCAGCGCACCGCCGGTGACGTGGGCCATGGCGTGGATGTCGTGCTTGGCCAGCAGTTCCAGCATCGGCTTCACATAGATGCGCGTAGGCTCCATCAAGGCATCGGCCAACTTCACGCCGCCTACGTCGAGGTCCAGCCCGCCGTTGTCGGGTGTGGCGCCAGCGCGCGCCAGGATCTTGCGTATCAGCGAATAGCCGTTGGAATGCGGGCCGCTGGAAGCGATGCCGACCAGCACATCGCCCTCGCGGACGCGACCGCCGTCGATCAGCCTGGCTTTTTCCACCGCGCCGACGGTGAAGCCGGCCAGATCGTATTCGCCGGGCGGATACATGTCGGGCATTTCCGCCGTTTCGCCGCCGATCAGGGCGCAACCGGCGATTTCGCAACCCTTGGCGATGCCGCCCACCACGTCGACTGTGGTCGCCACATCCAACTTGCCGGTAGCGAAATAATCGAGGAAGAACAGCGGTTCGGCGCCTTGCACCAGCACATCGTTGACGCACATGGCGACCAGATCGATGCCGATGGTGTCGTGCCGGTTCAGCTGTTTGGCCAGGATCAGTTTGGTGCCCACGCCGTCGGTGCCCGAAACCAGCACCGGTTCCTTGTACTTGCCGGACAGATCGAACAACCCGCCGAAGCCGCCGATCCCGCCGCCCAGCACTTCCGGACGCAGGGTGCGCCGGATGGCCGGTTTGATGCGTTCTACGACCTCATTGCCCGCATCGATATCGACTCCGGCATCGCGGTAAGTCATCGGGGCGGGGGCGGGCGGGGTGGACTGGGTCACGGAAGAGCCGTTGCGGGGCGGAAGAGCCGTTGATTTTAAGGGAATACGCGGGCGAATCGTCCGTCCTGAACGGCCCAGATTGGCGCGAGGGGCGCATTCGGGCAACAATTCACCTCGTTCGCCAGGCAATCGCTGGCTACAAGGATGCTCTAGATGCGCCGGATTTCTGGATTTGCGTGGGTCGCGGTTCTTTCCTTGCTACTGGCCTCCCCGGCCTGGGCGCAGAGCGGGCTGCGCACTGAAGGCGACCGCGCCGGCGCGCAGGGCGTGTACGACGCCGAAGTGCCCGTCAACGGCCAGGGAGAAGCCGAGCGCAACAGCGCTTTCGCGCGTGCGTTGAGCATGGTGCTGGGCAAACTCAGCGGCGATCGCAGCGCAGCGGGCCGTCCCGGTGTAGGCGCGGAACTGCGCAACGCCAAGAACTACGTCGCCAGCTATGACTACCGCCAGGACCAGGGCACTTCACCCACCGGCGCCCCCACCTTCCGCAGCACGCTGGTGGTGCGCTTCACGCCGGCAGAAGTCGATTCGCTGATGGGCGCACTGGGCTTGCCGGTGTGGCCGCAGCCGCGGCCCAAGCCGGTGGTCTGGCTGGCCATCGACGATGGCAGCGGTCCGCGGCTGGTGGGTCTGCCGCAGTCCAATGCGGCCCGGCCTTTACTGAATCGCGCGGTCGAACGCGGCTATAAACTCGGCCTGCCCGCCGGCAATGCCGCCGAACAGGCTTTGGTCGGCGCCATCTGGCGTCAGGACAGCGCCGCCGTGGCGCGCGCTTCGGCCAAGTACAGCCCGCCGATGCAATTGCTGGGCAAGCTCTACCGCGCCAAGGCCGGCGGCTGGGTCGCTGACTGGGTGTTCGTGGACAACGGCAAGATCCTGTCGAAATGGACCAGCAAGAACGCCGATGCGCGCGGCGCCATGGCTGCCGGCGCCGACGGCGCGGCCGAAGCCTTGATGAAACGCTACGGAAAACGCGGTAGCGGAGGTTCGTCGGGCACCTACCGTGTGATCTTCACCGGTATCGACAGCGCCGACGATTACCTGCGTCTGTCGGCCGCATTGCAGGGCATCAGCGTGGTGCGCAAGATCACCCCGGTGCGTGCCAGCGGCAGCACGTTGGAAGTGGATCTGGAGTTGCTGACGGGGTTGTCGGGCTTCAAGCGCATGCTGGGCGACGGTCCGCTGGAAGGCGGCGAGGGCGATCCTCCTGTCTACCATCTGAGGTGACCCTGGCATGACCGAAAATCCCGAATTCGAAATCGCACGCTTCCTGCGTCGCCTGCAATGGGCCGCTTTGGGCGCAGGCGCGTGCTGGTTGCTCTGGCTGCTTGCGCCCATCCTGACACCGTTCGCGGTGGCGGCCCTGCTGGGCTGGCTGGGCGATCCGCTGGTGGATCGTCTGGAACTGGCCGGCCGTTCCCGCAATACCGCGGTGATCCTGGTGTTCACGCTGATGGCACTGCTGTTGGCGCTGGTGCTGATCATCCTGGTGCCGGTGATCGAGAGCCAGATCGCGACCCTCATCGAATCGCTGCCGCGCTACCGGCTCTGGGTCACCGGGGTGGCCATTCCCTGGATCGAGGGGCGCTTCGGTATTCAGATCGCCACATGGCTGGATCTGGACCATCTGATCGAGCTGGTGCGCAGCAACTGGGAGCGCGCCGGTGGCATGGCGGCGACGGTGCTGGGCTACGTTTCGCGCTCGGGCTTCGCGCTGATCGGCTGGATGGCCAATCTGGTGCTGATCCCGGTCATCACTTTCTTCTTCCTGCGCGACTGGGACCTGATCGTGGGCCGCGTGGCCTCGATGGTGCCGCGCGACCATATCGAAACCGTGAGCCGGCTGGCGCGCGAATCCAGCGATGTGCTGGGCGGTTTTTTGCGCGGTCAATTCCTGGTGATGATCATTCTGGGAATCATGTACGGCATCGGCCTGTGGGCGGTGGGCCTGGACCTGGGCATCCTGATCGGCATCATCGCCGGCCTGCTGACCTTCGTGCCTTATCTGGGGCCGACCAGCGGCGTGGTGCTCGGCGTGCTGGCCGCGCTGATGCAGTACGGGGACTGGAAGCATATCGCCGGCGTGCTGGCGGTGTTCGGCGTGGGCCAGCTGATCGAGAGCTACTGGCTGACCCCGAAGCTGGTGGGCGACCGCATCGGTCTGCATCCGGTCGCGGTGGTGTTCGCGGTGCTGGCCGGCGGCCAGCTTTTCGGGTTCCTGGGCATGCTGCTGGCGTTGCCGATGGCCGCGGTAGTCAACGTGCTGCTCCGCTACGCGCACGAACGCTACACGCAGAGCACGCTCTATGCCGGCGAACACGCCACGATCATTCTGGATACATACGTGGATAAAGATGTCGTGGAAAAGGACATCGTCGTCGAAACCCCGGCCAAGGTCGCCGATCAGAAGTGAGCGTTCCGCAATTGCCGCTGGCATTGCGCTACCCGCCCGACCAGCGCCTGGAAAGTTTCATCGCCGCGCCGCAGGGCGCCATCGCGCAACTGCGCGAACTTGCGCATGCGCAGGGCGCGGACTGGCTTTACGTGGCGGGCGCCACCGGCACCGGCAAGACCCACTTGGCGTTGGCGCTGTGCGCCGCTGCGCAACAGGCCGGCCGCCGCTCAGCTTATCTGCCGCTGATGGCGGCGAGCGGGCGGCTGCGCGATGCGCTGGATGCGCTGGAAGGCAACGATGTGGTCGCATTGGACGGACTGGAGGCCGTTGCAGGCCATCGCGACGACGAGATAGCGCTGTTCGATTTCCATAACCGCGCGCGCAGCGCCGGCTTGAATCTGCTTTATGCGGCGCGTGAGATGCCCGATGCGCTGGATCTGGTCCTTCCCGACCTGCGTTCGCGGTTGTCCCAGAATGCACGCATCGCATTGCATCCGCTCCACGACGTCTCCCGGGCCGAGGTGTTGCGCGATCGCGCCCAGCGGCGTGGTCTGGTGCTTGAGGAGGCCGCCATCGACTGGATGCTTTCCCGTACCGACCGCAATCTGGCCAGTCTGGTCGCTTTACTGGACCGTCTGGATCGCGAATCGCTGGCTGCGCAACGGAGAATCACGGTGCCTTTTCTGCGCCAGGTAATGGATGCGCAAACTTAAGGCCTTGCTCAGGGACAAGCTTCCGGGACTTTCTCCCAGACCAGCGGCTCCCAATAGGCATTGTCGCGGATGCTTTGCGTATCCAGCTTGTCCTTGAGCAGGCGCGCGCCAACGCGGTAACTCATGCCGGGCTCGACATCGATCACCAGCGATTTGTAGGCGCGCGCCAACGCGAACTTCTTCATCTTGGAGATCTGTTGCAATTGCGCGGAGCTCAGGCGCGCGGGATCGATGAACTCGCGCACCACCAGAACATGCTTGCCTGCTTTGACGCGGTGGCGGTTGGTGGGCTGCTGCAGCGGTGTGCTGTTCCCGTCGATCTGGGTGATTTCGGCTTGAAATATGCCTTTGCTGCGGGGAGCGACGCCCGCCAGCGTGCTGAGATAGCCGCAAGATCGCGCGCCTGCCTGCGACGCCGAAGTTGCGGCGGCGTCCGCACGGCCCGAAAGCGCGAGCGTCTTGCCGTTGCGCACGGCTTCCACCCGCAGCGCGCCGTTGCCTTCCTGTAATGCGCTTTCAAGCGTGGACGACGGTTTGGGTGTGTTGTCCAGGCGGCGTCCGTTGATCGCGCGCAACCGATCGCCCGCCCGCAATCCCAGCCGATCGGCCGCTCCTCCGGGAGTGACCGCAAGAATGGTCACTCCGTTGGCGCTGGCCTGCCGCACGTCGACCACCGCGCCCAGTTCATAGTGCGCTTGAGCGGAGGGCGTGCCGGCCTGCAATGCACCGGCGACAGCCGACTCGACGGCTTGCCCGGCGTTTGCATGGGGAGCGACGAGCAGCCATGCGCCGAGCAGCGTGCCGGCAAGGAGAGTGCGGAATGGCATGGCTATCTATATCTCCGAATCAGATTCGGTTGCGTCGGAAAGCGGAGTCGCCGGACTGGATACCGACCAGCAGCGCATCGCGCGCCACCCACATCGGAGCGATCTCGGCATCGCTGGCGCCGCGGTCGTAGGCGGCTTGCAGCGCATGGTCGAGCGCGCGCAATTCCGCCTGCACATCGTGCTCCCCGCGCAGAGACGAATGCGCGGCGATTTGTTCGCCTGACACCCTGTCTGCGCCGGCGAACATCGGGGTCAGCAACGGGGTCGCCATCACTGCCGCAAGCGCCAGCGCGGCGATTCCGGCGCTGAGTTTGCGGCGCTGGAGTTTCTGCCTGCGTTTGGCGTCCACGCGCTGCCACAAGCCGTCGGGCAACGGAATTTCGGGAAGATCGCGCAGTTGTTCGTGCATTCGAGTAGGTTCAATCATCGCCAACTCCTGTTTCCAGATCGTCGCGCAGCTTCGCCAGCGCGCGCGAGACTATCGATTTCGACCAGCTTTGGCTGCGGCCAAAACGTTCCCCCAGCTCCGGGTGGGACCAGCCTTCCATTTCATGCAGCCACACTACGGTACGCGCCAGCGGCGGCAGGCGTTGCAGCATGCCCAGGATTTCCACGTTTTCGGTAGGGTCGTTGCTGTCGTCGGGCCATGCATCGTGATCGGCCTCGGCCACGAAGCGCTGTTCGCGGCGCAGCCTGTCGATGGCGGCATTGGCCGCTACTCTTTTCAACCAGGGGCGCAGCGGCGCGTCGTCGCGCAATCCCGAAAGGAAACCCAGCATTTTCAGGAAGGTGTCCTGGGTGATGTCCTCGGCGGCCGCGGCGTTGCCGGTCAGGCGGTACGCCAATGCGTGAATGGCCTTCGCGTGGCTGCGATAGAGCTGCGCGAACGCTTCGTGGTCGCCCCAGCGCGCTTTGCGCACCAGCGCGGCTTCTTCAGGATTGGCTTCTGGGGCGGAATGCATCGCACGAGGATACGGTCAGGGGGCGGTTTGCGTCGCAAGCCGGAGCGATCGGCCACGGTCAATCGCTCCCGGCCAATTCCCGCTCCAGTTCCGCGAGCCGCTGCGGCGTGCCCACGTCGGTCCAGCGACCGGGGTGATATTGGCCGCTGATCGCGCCGGAGGACATATGCGTGCGCAGGATCGGCGCCAGACGGAAGCGCGGCGGTTCATCCTGCGCACCGGCATCGGCGACGATATCGCGCCAATCCTGCAGCAGCTGCGGCCGGTAGACGCCAAGCCCTGCGTAAGTGAGCAGGTGCGGGCCATCGCTGCGGACGTAGCCCTCCTGGTCCAGGGCGAAGTCGCCATGGGTGGCTTGCACCGGGCGGTCCACCATCACCAGATGCGCCAGTCCCTCCGGTTCGCGCGGCAGCTGCGCGAAGTCGCAATCGGTCCAGATATCGCCGTTGACCAGCAGGAACGGCGCATCGCCCAGAAGGGGCAGGGCATGGAACAGGCCGCCTCCGGTTTCCAGGGGCGTTTTGCCTTCGTAGGAATAGGCGATACGCAGGCCCCAGCGCTCACCATCGCCCAGCGTCTGCGGAAACTGCTCCGCCAGCCAGCTGGTATTGATCACCACTTCATGCACGCCGATCGCGGACAGCTTTTCCAGGTGCCAGACGATCAACGGTTTGCCGCCTGCCTGCAGCAACGGCTTGGGCGTATGGTCGGTCAGTGGGCGCATGCGTTCGCCCAGGCCCGCGGCGAAGATCAAGGCCTTCATGCGGCAGCCTTCGAGCGCAAGGCCGGTTTGATTTTTGTTTCCAACAGATCCGCCAGCGGCTGCAGTTCCCGGTATCGCGGCAACACTTCCTCCAGGTAGACGATGAATCGCGGCACATCGGGCAGGTATTTCGTCTTGCCGTCGCGATAGTGCAGGCGCGCGAAGATGCCCAGGATCTTGAGATGGCGCTGCATGCCCAGCCAGTCTGCATCGCGCTGGAATCGCTCCAACGGCGGCACCGGCAATCCCGCGGCCTGCGCGCGCTGGTGGTACTGCGCCAACCAGCCGTCCACGCGCGCCAACGGCCAGCTGAGGAAGGCATCCTTGAACAGGCTGACAGGGTCATAGGCGATCGGGCCGCGTACGCAGTCCTGGAAGTCCAACACCGCCAACTCCGGTGTGGTGGGCATCAGATTGCGCGGCATGAAGTCGCGGTGGGTCAACACTTGCGTTTGCGCCAGGGCATTGTCCATCAACCGGCGCTGCACCAGCTGCAGTTTTTCCGCGTCCTCGCAATCCAGGACCAGACCCAGGTGACGGCCCAAAAACCATTCTTCGAACAGACCCGCATCACGCTGCAATAACGCCTCGCCGAATTCGCCCATTCCCACGGGCGGAACAATCGATTGCAACCGCAGCAGTTGGCCAATCGCGGCGTCGAAATAATCATCCGCATTGGTCGGGTCCAGCACCTGGGCCAGCGTGGGGCCGCCCAGGTCTTCCAGCAACAGGAAACCGGCTTGCTCATCGCGCGCCAATACCTGCGGCACCCGCACGCCGCCGTTCTCCAGAAGATCGTGCATGCGCAGCCAGGGCCGCACGTCCTCCAATCCCGGAGGCGAATCCATCACGATGCGGTCCGGGCCTGCACCGGTGCTGCGCCAGTAGCTTCGATACCCTGCGTCTATCGAGGCGCGCTGCAATTGCGCTCCTGCATCGCCAAGCGCTCGCCGTGCCCAATCCAGGCGGGCCGATTCGCGCTCATCGTCATGTTGGAAGTCGAACGTCATCCGATTTTTCTAAGTCAAAAGGCTGTTAAGGTCCACAGGGTAAACTGCGTCGCACGTGACTAGCGAGAAAAATGCATGACTCTTCTGCAGCCGGTTTTGTTGTCGGGTGGTTCAGGCACGCGCCTATGGCCATTATCGCGTGAGGCTTATCCGAAACAGTTCTTGCCGCTGGTCGGCGACGACACTATGGTGCAAGCCACGTGGCGCCGGGTGGCGCCCCTGGCCAGCGCCCCTCCGATCATAGTGGCGAACGAGGAGCACCGGTTCCTGGTGGCCGAACAATTGCGCCAGATTGGTGCGCCCGTACCGGCCATCATTCTTGAACCGGTGGGCCGCAACACCGCGCCGGCGATCGCGGCTGCGGCGTTGCAGGCGCTGGCCGGAGGCCAGGACCCGTTGTTGCTGGTGTTGCCGTCCGACCATGTGGTACGCGATCCGGCCGCGTTTCGCAATGCGGTGGCCGAAGTCGCTGCAGTCGCCGAAGCCGGCGCGCTGGTGACGTTCGGCATAGTGCCGGATGCTCCGGAGACCGGTTTCGGTTACATCCAGTCCGAGCAAGGCGCCGGCCCGCAAAAAGTGCTGCGCTTCGTGGAGAAGCCGGACGAGGCCACGGCGCAGTCGTATCTGGATGCAGGCAACTATTACTGGAACAGCGGCATGTTCCTGTTCCGCGCCAGCCGTTATCTGGAGGAACTGCGCAAATACCGACCGGATATCGTGGATGCGGTCACCCTTGCGTTCGAGTCCGCGCAGCGCGACGGCGACTTCATCCGCCTGGACAAAGAAGCCTTCACCGCCAGCCCGGCCGATTCCATCGACTACGCGGTGATGGAGAAGACCGCCGACGCCATGGTGCTGCCGGTGGATATCGGCTGGAACGACGTCGGCAGCTGGTCGGCCCTGTGGGACGTGGCCGAACACGATGCCGATGGGAATTCCCACCACGGCGATGTGATCGCGGTGGATACCCGCAACAGTTACGCCTATGCGCAGCGCCTGGTGGCGCTGGTGGGCGTGGACGATATCGTGGTGGTGGAAACCGACGATGCGGTGCTGGTGGCGCATAAGGACAAGGTGCAGGAAGTGAAACAGGTGGTCGCCCGGCTGAAAGAAGCGCAGCGCAGCCAGGCGGTGCTTCACCGTGAAGTGCATCGTCCCTGGGGTAGCTACGATTCGGTGGATATGGGGTCGCGCCATCAGGTCAAACGGATCAAGGTCAAGCCCGGCGCGCAGCTGTCGTTGCAATCGCACCAGCATCGTGCCGAGCACTGGGTCATCGTCAAGGGCATCGCAAGGGTGACCCGCGACAACGACGTATTCGAACTTTTCGAAAACCAGTCCACGTATATTCCGATCGGCGCGAAACATCGCCTGGAGAATCCAGGCACGGAATGGTTGGAACTGGTCGAGGTGCAGTCCGGCGCCTATCTGGGCGAAGACGACATCGTCCGCTATTCCGATATCTACGGCCGCAGTAGCTGATAGCTCGAAAACAAGTGAGCGCCAAGAAGAACGCCCGCTTGCGCGGGCGTTCTTCTTTGCAGAGTGGCAATGGTCAGCGCGGAGGCAGGCCGCCGCGCTTCTTGCCACGGAGCAGGCTGACGATCAGCAGGATCACGATGGCGCCGATAAGCGCGCCGATGAATCCCGCCGCCTGTCCGGGCGCGTACCAGCCCATCTGCTGGCCGATGAAACTGGAGAGCACTGCGCCCGCGATGCCCAGCAGGATGGTCAGGATGATGCCCATGCCGTCGTTGCCGGGCTTGAGGAAACGCGCAAGCAGACCGACGATCAAACCGATGAAGACGATGTAGAGCCAGCTACCGCTACCGAGCAGACCTTCCATTACGCACTCCTCTTGGGTTAGGTGTGGCGGAGAGTAGCAGTCCGCCACACCGCTGTCAGATTCAGCAGCAGCCGTGCTCACCGTGCTGGTCGCCGCCGGCCACCGCGGCCACGCCGGCGGTCTCGCCGCGCACGCTGGCGGCGTGATGGTCGGCGATGACCCTGGCCACGCAGGCGGTGACCCGCTTGCCCATGGGGATGTGCAGGAACTCATTGGGGCCGTGCGCATTGGAGTGCGGCCCCAGCACGCCGGTGATCATGAATTGGGCGCCCGGGAATTTTTCGCCCAGCATGCCCATGAACGGAATGGTGCCGCCTTCGCCCATGTACATCGCCGGCTTGCCGAACGCGGCCTGCGAAGCGGCATCGATGGAGCTGGACAACCACGGCGAGAGCGCCGGCGCGTTCCAGCCGCTGGACGCTTTCTCAAGCGCCAGCTCGACCTGAGCGCCATAAGGCGGATCGCGCAGCAGCAGTTCCTTCAATATCTCGCCGCCGCGCTTGCCTTCCAGCGTGGGCGGCAGGCGCAGCGACAGCTTGACCGCAGTCTGCGGACGAAGCACGTTGCCGGCCGAATCCAGCGGTGGCAAGCCATCGGCGCCGGTGATCGACAGCGCGGGACGCCAGGTGCGGTTGAGCACCAGTTCGGTCAGGTCGTCGGACATCGGCTGCATGCCCGGCAGGAACGGGAATTTGCTGTAGACCTCGTCGCCCAGCACGCCGGCGACTTTGGCGGCCTGTTCCAAGCGCTCTTGAGGAATGTCGACGAACAGGCTTTCGGGCTTTATTTTCCCGGTGGCTTCGTCCTCAAGGCGCGAGATCAGTTCGCGCAGGATGCGGAAGCTGGACGGCACGATGCCCGAGGCATCACCGGAGTGCACGCCTTCGGACAGCACCTTGACCGAGAAATTGCCGCCGGCCATACCGCGCAGCGAAGTGGTGCACCACAGCTGGTCGTAGTTGCCGCAACCCGAATCCAGGCACACCACCAGGGAAGGCTTGCCGATGCGTTCGGCCAGGTGGTCCACATAGGCAGGCAGGTCGTAGCTGCCCGATTCCTCGCAGGCCTCGATCAGTATCACGCTGCGTGCATGGGGCAGGCCTTGTTCCTGCAGGGCCCGGATCGCGGCCAGCGACCCGAAGATCGCGTACCCGTCGTCGGCGCCGCCGCGGCCGAACAGCTTGTCGTCCTTGAGTACCGGAATCCACGGCCCCAGTCCGCTGTCCCAGCCGGTCATTTCGGGCTGTTTGTCCAAATGCCCGTACAGAAGCACGGTATCGGTGCCGGTCTCGGGACCGCTGGCCGGGATCTCGATGAAAATCAGCGGGGTACGGCCTTCCAGCCGCACTACTTCCAGAACCATGCCGGGGATGGGCTGCTTGCGCGCCCAGGACTCCATCAGCTTGACCGCATCGTCCATATAGCCGTGGGCTACCCAGTCCTTGTCGAACATCGGCGACTTGTTGGGAATGCGGATGTATTCGACCAGCTGCGGGACGATTTCGTCGTCCCACAACCCGGAAACGAAACGGTCGATCTTGGCGGTATCCATGGAGTCTCCAGAGCCTTTGTAAGACCGCCAATTCTACGCCCGCGGGCGTAGAGGGCCGTTGAAGCAGAGCTCGGGGTAAGAATTTTCCTACGCCACGATAAGGCTTCCACCGGCATCGCCGGCAGCAGTAAGGCGATATTTTGACCGTGCGGCGGAGCGGAGACTGCTCACACCGGCGGACGGACAGGATTCCGGCCCCGGCGGAACCCAACCCAACGCCACAAGGAGAGTTGCCATGAAATCGTTCGCCATCATTCTCAAATCCCTCGCCCTGTCGCTGCTGCTGGCTACCACTGCCTACGCTGCCGACAAGGTCAATATCAATACCGCGGACGCAGCCGCCATCGACACGGCGCTGCTCAACGTCGGTCCTGCCAAGGCCCAGGCCATCGTCGATTACCGCAAGGCCAACGGCGCGTTCAAGAGCCTCGAAGAGCTGGCCATGGTCAAGGGCATCGGCCTGAAAACGGTGGAAAAGAACCGCGACCGCATCGAATTGGGCCGCACGCCGGCCGCGCAGGGCAAGCCCGCCGCAGCCACGGCCACCAAGGCCAAGCCGGTCGCGCGACGCTGATAGAACATCCCCACGTCCAGCGCTTGTGCAGGAAGCACGGCAGGGACGAAAGGGGGCAGGAAGCCAGGGGGACTCGGCAAGGACGCCTACAAGGATGTACCTACTAACGGACAGCTGGCCTGGTTGTCCGCAAGGGAATGAGGCAGGAAGCCGCAGTATCGGCGGGAAGCCTACAAGGAAGTCACCATCGCCCGGCCGCACACAGGATGTGCAGCCGGGCGATGTCTTTTGGGCCGGGTAGACTTGTCCGGACGAGGAACGGGAAAGCTCACGCATGTCGCACGAGTCGCGGGTCATCGCAGCCAATGAGTACCGGCGCGAAAGATGGAAGAACGGCACCGGCTGGACACGCGAGATCGCCCGCGTGCCCGAAACAGGAGACTGGGACTGGCGCCTTTCGATTGCGGAAATCGAACAGGACGGACCGTTCTCCGTATTTCCCGGTATCGACCGCGAGCTGGTGCTGATACGCGGCAATGGCCTGCGTCTGCGCTTCTCGGATGGAGAAGTGTACGAACTGCAACCGCCGCATGCGCGGCTCCGTTTCGCGGGCGAGCGCGAAGTGCGCAGTGAGCTGCTGGAAGGCCCCACCCACGATTTCAATCTGATGTGGCGGCGCGATGCCGTGGCAGCCGAGTTGCTGCACCGCCCGCTGGTCGGCCCGATGCTGTTCTTCACCGAGCCGGGAGTGACCTGGGCGATCCATCTGCTGGCAGGACAGGCGAAGTTCGATCAGGCTTCGCAATTGCCGCCTTTGTGGACAGGAGACACCGCATTGCTGGCGGATGGAGAAGGCCGCGGGCGTTATGCGCTGGAAGGCGGCGGAGAACTGCTCGCGATCAAGCTCAGGCTTTTGTAGGAGCGGGCCATGCCCGCGAGCTCTTTTGACGAGGAGGAAGGAAAAGCTCGCGGGCATGGCCCGCTCCTACAATGGTCAATACACGTCGCGGCGGTAGCGTCCTTCGCTCAGCATGCTTTCCACCGCCGCATCGCCCAAGACCTGCCGCAGCACGCTGTCCACGCCCGGCGCCATGCCGGCGAGGCTGCCACAGACGAAGATCGAAGTGCCCGCTCCGGCCCACTCACGCAAAGAACCGGCGGCCGCCAGCAGCTTGTGTTGCACGTAGACGGATTCGGCCTGGTCGCGTGAGAACGCAAGATCCAAACGCTCGATGCGGCCCTGGTTCCGCCATTCCAGTATTTCATCGCCATAAAAGAAATCGCGGCTGGAATTGCGTTCGCCGAACAGCAGCCAGTTGCGCCGCGAACCGGCCGCGATACGTTGCTTCAGATGCGCACGCAGTCCGGCTATGCCGGTGCCATTGCCGATCAGGATCATCGGCTTGGCCGGGTCCGGCGCATGGAAGTTGGGATTGCTGCGGAAACGCAAGGCGATCTCGCCGCCGACAGGCGCGTAGTCGCACAGCCAGCCGCTGCCGATTCCGGGTTTGCCATCGGGACGCAGCAATCGGCGCAGCAGGATCTGCAGGCTGCCGTCGGCGGGCAGCGAGGCGATGGAGTATTCGCGGTGCGGCAACGGCTTCAGATCATCGGCGATGGTCTGCGCGTCTTTGCCTTTTATTTCGTCGATGCCAGGCAAATGCGAGCGCGCCATAAGCTCGGCAAGCGTCATCGGCCCGCCGTCGACCACCACGCGCGTATCGGCGGCAAGACCGGCCTGGTCCAACAGGGCCGCAACCGCTTGGGAGGAGTGCTGCGGACCTATCTCGGCGATGTCACCCGCGACCCAGGCGGGGTTCGCTCCCGCAGGCGGAGCTATCGCCAGATGGAAGGCGCCGCCGCCGACGCTGCCCGGATTGAGTTCGCGGCGTTCCAGTAGTTTCCACCGCTCGTAACGCGGCTGCGTCCAATCGGGAAGATCGGTTACGCCGCCCAATTGGCCAAGATGATGTTGCCAGTGGCGCAGCGCGCTTTCGTCGGCATTGTCGACTTCGACGATGTCGAAGAGGGCTTGTGCACCATGTTGCCGGAGCCAGCGATCCAACTGGTGTCCGAAGCCGCAGAAATGCTCGTATTCGCGGTCGCCCAGGGCCAGGACTGCGTAGCGCAGATCTTTCAGCTCTGCGGGCTTCGCCATCGCGCCACGCACGAAAGCCAACGCCTGGTCGGGTGGATCACCCTCGCCAGTGGTGCTGGCGACGAAAAGCGCACGTCCAGCGCCGGCCAGCATTGCGCTGTCGACTTCGCCAATGGCGCGGAGTTTTACGGCAAGTCCCGTACTGCGCAGGTTTTCCGCGCTTCGTTCGGCCAGTTGCTGTGCGAAGCCGGTCTGGCTGGCATAGACGACCAGTACGGACGAATCCCCAGCGGCTGAATCGGAAGTATCGTCACTGATCTTGCGAGCCCGAGATCGCCAGAGCAGTCCAGCACAGAACAGAAAATATGCCGACGATGCGATCGCTGCGCCGATCCAGCGATCCGCGCGCGGCATTGCGGGCCACCAGTCGCCACGCTGCAGCATGAAGAGTCCGGCGGCGATCAGCATCAACAGCGCCAGCGATGCCGCGTTTCCCCAGAACGCACGCGAAGAAAAAGCCATGCCGCCGCTCATACGGAAAGCCGCGCGCGAAAGGCATCGGTCGTGCTTTCGATCAATTCATGACCGCTGCCGCGCACGACGAATCTTGCCGCGATACCGCGTTGCTGTGCGAACCGGTATCCGGCTTCGGCCCCCATCACCGTCAGCGCTGTCGCCCATGCGTCGGCGTGCATGGCGTCGTCGGCGATGACAGTGACCGCGGCCGCCGCGGATTCGACCGGTTTGCCGGTTCGTGGGTCCAGTGTGTGGGAATAGCGGGTTCCATCCTGCTCGAATGCGTGCCAATGGTCGCCCGAGGTGGCCACCGCAATGCCGTCGAGTGCGATCACGCGGGCTGTTTCCCCATCGGGTTCGGCATCAGGCGTCGCTTCCACCAGCACCTGCCATTGTCCGCCTTCTGGTTTGCGGCCGTAGCCGTACAGTTCGCCGCCGACTTCTATCAACGCTGCCGCGATACCGATATCGCGCAGATGACGGGCGACAATATCCACGCCGTAACCCTTGGCGATGGCGGAAAGATCCAGGCGAACTTCGCCAGGCTGCAGTGCGCTCATGTCCTGCGGACGTAGCATGACGCGTCGCCAGCCAAGCAGCGCCCGTGCCGGGGCCAACTCGCTTTCGTCCGGAATGCCGTCATCGCCCTGCGCAGGGCCGAATCCCCACGCTTCCACCAAGGCTCCGACAGTGGGGTCGTAGGTGCCTTCGCTATCGCGTGCCATTTCCATTGCGCAGGAAAGCACCGCAAAGAACTCCGGCGGCAGCCGCTGCCAAGTGCCTGCAACGGCCCGGTTGAAACGGCTGATGTCCGAGCTTTCTTCCCAGGTGCTCATCTGCGCGACTATGCGATCCAATTGCGCCTGTATTCCCGCGTGCATCGCATGCAGATCCGCACGCGGCGACGCCACCAGCTTCACGCACCACGACGTCCCCATGGTTTGGCCATGCAGCGTGTGGAGGGAAGCCGATGTTTGTGATTGGCTTGTGGGAGCAATGGTCATCGGCAATCGCCGCCGCGCCTCCTGCTTTCCTGCCAGCAAGCGAGGGCGGCGGCCTTTTCGGGATTATTGCGGGAGCACTTCCAGGGTAGCCACGTAACTCAGACGACGTTGCTTGGCCTGGGGCAGAGAAGTCTTGGCGTCTTCGGAGGCGGTTTCCAGCCAGTACATGCCCGCTTCCGGCCAGGTCACGCTGAACTCGCCGTTGGCATCGGTCTTGACCTTGATCTCTTCCTGCGCATTCCGGTAGCGGGTGCCGCCGCGCACGACCTCCAACTCCAGACCGGCTGCGGGCTTGCCGTCGATCTGCAATTTGAACTTCGCCGCTTCGCCGGCGAACAAGTCGTTGGGGTGCGTCACCGGAACCAACTCGATGCCTTCTCCGCTCGGCTTCAGCGCGGTGTCGTTGGGCGAACCGTTGGTGACGAAGGTTTCCACCCGACCCACCGACTGGGTGACCTTCAGATCCTTGGCGTCTTTCGGCACTTCGTTGGCGAAGGCCGCGGCAGTGCCGCGCCAGCGCTTGGGTTTGCCGCCTTCATCCCAGCTCGCGGACAGACCGCTGTTGACCATCGCGATGCGGTAAGTGCCTTGCTGCTTCAACTGCACGTCGAACACGCTGCGGTACTTGCCGGTCGCTCCATTCTGCGCATCGACCTTGCTGCCGTCGGGCGCAGTGATGGCCAGGCGCTCCAGCGGCAGCGGCACGTGGTTGAAATAGAACAGGTCGTTGGAAACCGCCGCGTCCACGGTGACCCAGGGATCGGCGCCGGCCAGTACTGTTTCCGACGGCTGCAACCAGGCCTTGTGGGCCATGGCGGTGAAGGGCATGACGGCGAGCGAAACAACCAGTACGAGTGCGGTGCGTTTCATCGATGACTCCAATATGGGAATGGATAGACAGAAATGTTTCCGTATCAGGGCTTGACGGCCAGAGTCACCGCGCCGATCTCGCTGCTGCCCTGCGCCTTGCCGGAGTGCGGCGCTTTGGCAGGCCAGGTGAAGGGGATCTTGATGAGTTCGCGGCCACCGACTTCGCGTGCGGCTTCCACCACCAGGGTGTAGTTGCCCGGTGCGAGTTTCGCCAGGGCAGGCTGCTTATCGGTGAACTTCAGTGCGTGTTTACCCACGGGGCGGGTCGGTCCGGTCACGCCGTCCACCGGCACTTTCAAACTGCGGCCGGACTTGCGCCACCACTGGCGCAGGTCGGGCAACCACTTGGTGCCGTGACCTTCTTTGGTGTCCTTCATCTGGTACCAGACAGACAGGTCGGTGGCGACCTTCTGGTCGGCGCCTTCCAGCCAGATCGCGACATACGGGCGGTGGTATTCGGCGACGTTCAACTGCGGTATCTCGACGCTGAGGTTCAGCTCCGCCGCATAGGCGGGAAGCGCCAGCAAACCGCTCAGGGCGATGGTCAGCGTGGTGGTGACGTTGATCTTGGACATAGGATGGCTCGATGGGGAATCAGTGAATGAAGAGCAGGGCGAGCAACAACGGCACGATCAGTCCCAGGCCGACATACGGCCAAGTCATGCGCCGCTGTTTGGCGTGCATCTGCAGCAGGAACAAACCGGTGATGCAGAACACCAGGCAGGCAATGGCGAAGATGTCCAGAAACCAGCCCCACGCCGGCCCCGCGTTGCGGCCCTTGTGCAGGTCGTTGAAGTAGGAGATCCAGCCGCGTTCGGTGCGCTCGAATTCCACCGCGCCGCTCGTACGATCGATGCTGAACCAGGCGTCTGCGCCAGGTGTCGGCATGGACAGGTAGATTTCTTCTTCCGACCATTCGGCTTCGCGCGTACCGATGGAAATTCCGAAGCGGTCGCCCAACCAGTCCGCAGCGGATTCCGGTAGCGGGGCGTTCCCTTCATGGCGATCGCCCAGGCCCGACAACAAGGCAACGGGCAGCTGTGCGGTCCGGTTGACGACCTGCGGCTTCGATTCGATCTTGGAGGCGTGGTTGAGAGTGATGCCGGTCGCCGCGAACAACAGCATGCCGATCAGGCACACCGCCGAACTGATCCAGTGCCACTGGTGCAGCGTGCGCAACCAGAAGCCGCGACGTTGCTGGCTGCTGGAAATATCCGGGGAGGAGGGGCTGCGCGACAAGCGGTGGTTCCGGGAGAGCGGGGAACAAGCACTATTACAGCACAGATGAGAATCACTCTCAATTAATATGAGCGCTGTTCGACCCGCGCTTCAGACTTCGGCCCATTGCCGCAAAAGGTTGTGATAGACCCCGGTCAGTTGCACCAGGGCGGGGTGGTCGGGCAGTTCCTGGGTCAGCCGGCGTATCGACACGTCCAGGTCGAACATCAGCCGGCGCTGTCCGTCGTCGCGCACCATGCTCTGGATCCAGAAGAACGAGGCCAGTCGTGCCCCGCGCGTGACCGGCGTGACCCTGTGCAGACTGGTGCCGGGGTAGAGCACCAGGTGCCCCGCCGGCAGCTTGATGCTGTGGGTGCCGTAGGTGTCTTCGATGATGAGTTCACCGCCGTCGTAGTCCTCGGGCGCCGATAGGAAGAGCGTTGCCGACAGGTCGGTGCGCACCGCTTCGGGCGCGCCGCGGCTGCGGTCGTAGCGTACGGCGTTGTCCACATGGAAGCCGAACGATTGTCCGCCGCCATAGCGGTTGAACAACGGCGGATAGACCCGCTTTGGCAAGGCGGCGGAGAAGAACGTGCTGTTGCGCGACAGCGCGTCCAGTACCATGCCGCCCAGCTCGTGCGCTACCGCGGAGTCTTCCGGCAGCTGGGCGTTGTCTTTGGCTTTGGCCGACTGATAGCCGGCGGTGATGCGGCCGTCGGCCCAGTCGGCCGACTCCAGCTTCGCGCGGAAAGCCGCCACTTGTTCGGCATCGAGAACGTCGGGAATGTTCAGCAGCATCGGCAGTCGCCTCGACCATTAAAAAAGCCCCGCCCATTGTGCATGGGCAGGGCCGTAGTGTGTTGCATCAACCGCCGGTCAGAACTTGAAGGTCGCCGTCAGCACGGCCGAACGGCCTTCGCCCGGGGTCGCCCAACCGTTGTTGCGGATGCGCGTGTAGTACTCCTCGTCGAACAGATTGTTGACGTTCAACTGCAGGCCGATAGCGTCGTTGATCTGGTAGCCGACCATGGCGCGGTGGGTCCAGTAGTCAGGAGTTTTGAACAGCGCGGTTTCCGAAGCCACGTTGTTGCTGACCACGATATAGCTGTTGTTGAGATAGAACTCGCCCTGGTAGGTCGCGCCGTAGCCGAAAGTCCAATCGTTCAGACGATAGGTCGTCCACAGGCTGGCCGAGTGTTTCGGGGTATTGGTGAGCGGATTTCCTTTGAGCGGATCGGGATATGCGGCGGAGTTGACGCAAGCTGCGCTGGGGTTGTCGCGGCAGAACTCCGAAACACCGGTAAGCACCTCGCTGTCCAGATAGGTGTAATTGGCGAATACCGACCATTCACGGGTTATGTTGCCTGCGACGCCAAGGGCAACGCCTTGCACGCGTGCACGGCCATCGAGCGATTGCTCGCCGTTGCCAGTGGGGTCGGGATCGACCACCTTGTAGTTCTCGCGCTCGTTGCGGAACAACGCCGCAGTCAATGCCAAGCGGCTTTCCAGCAGTTCCCACTTGGTGCCCAGTTCGATGTTGACCGCGGTTTCCGGATCGACTTCGCACGTCGCCGCCGTGCATGCGCCGTTGACCGAAGCCTTGGACGGAGTCTTGGAGTTGGCGTAAGCAAGATAAATGGTGCCGTTCTGTACGGGCTTGAACACCAGGCCGGCGCGATACGAAAACAGGTCGTCCTCGTTTTCGAACACTGTCTTGTTGTTCACCGTACCGATGGGACCTGTGGGGCCAGCCACCGCGTTGACCACCCAAATACCGCTGTCGCCTTCGTTATGTTCGTAACGAGCACCCAGATTGAGCGACAGCTTGTCGTTGAATTTCAAGGTATCGAACAAGTACACCGCCTGGTTGCTCAACGTGCCTGTGGTGCGTCCAACCAGGGTTTTGTTGATGGGTCCGGTGTAGAGCGAATCAGGATTGTAGATGTCCATGAACGGCAAATGGTTCGGCGCAAGGTAAGGGTTGCTGCCGTCGGCATTGCGGAACAGGTTGCTGGTATCCAGGTCGAAGGTTTCCTGTGAGAACGAGACACCGGCGACTAGCGCATGCTCGACCGAACCAGTGTTGAAGCGCGCGGTCAGGTCGGTCTGACTGATGGAGATGGCGTTGCTGGTATCGCGCATGTAGCCACGCGGACCGGTGGGCATGTATTGGCCGACGGGAACGACAATCTGGGCGGCCCCTGTTCCGATCCTGCACGAAGTCCCGGTCGGAGTCAGGTTGTTCGGCAAGCACCAGGTGCCCTGCGTGGCATCGACCGTCGATACCTGGTCGACTTTCTGGTAGCGGGCCAGACTGCGCAGCGTCACCTGTTCGTTGAAATCGTGCTCGAACACGCCTGTCAGCATGTCCACATCGATTTCCTGCTTGTCCACGTTGTGGTAGCCGTAATAGTTGCTGGAGTCCACACCGGGCAACGGACCGTCGTACAACGCATTACGGTAGTAAGGCACGCCGTATTGCGGCGTGTTTTCGTCGCTCTGGTGGAAGTAGCTCAGGGTGAAGCGGGTGTCCGAACCCAATCCGAACGCCGCCGACGGCGCGAAGCCCCAGCGCTTGAACTCTTCGTAGTCGCGGCCAGGAACGTCGTTCTGATGGGCCATTGCGTTGAGGCGCACAGCGACGCCGTTGTCCAGATCGAAGTTGCTGTCGGCGGTGACGCGTCCGTAGCCATCGGTGCCGCCACCCAGGGTAAAGGCGTGCGAATCCACTTCGTGCGCGGCCTTGCTGACCAGGTTGATGCTGCCGCCGACCGAGCCGGCTCCCGAGTAGACCGAATTGGCGCCATTGACCAGTTCGAGCGATTCCAGATTGAAGTTGTCGGTGCGGCTGTATTGCGCGCTGTCGCGCACGCCGTCGGTGGTGATGTCGCTGTTGGCGGTGAAGCCGCGCAGGTTGATGCTGTCGCCGTAGCCGCCGCCGCCTTCGCCCGCGCCGAAGGTGATGCCAGGCAGGGTGCTGAGCACGTCGCGCAGGCCGATCAGGCCTTGTTGGTCCATCGTCGCCTTGTTGACCACGGTAATGGTCTGGGGGGTGTCAAGCAGCGCCTCGGTGTATTTCGGTGACGAGGGTTTGTCGATCTTGGTTCCTTGGACCTCGACGGCATCCAGCTGCGTGGCGGTCTTGTCGGGCGCCAGATCGGCAAGGGCCGGGGTGGAAATGACCAGCAACAGGGCGGCGGAAAGGGGGGAGAGGCGCAACGTGGGCTTCATTCTCGGCTCAAGGTAGTGGGGCTTTGCCCCGTTCAAGCGACAATGTTAATGAGAATGATTCGCGCTTACAACTATTTGTTTACATTTGACTCCACCGGGCACCTTAATCCTTTCGGTTTGGTACTCGCTTGCGAAACGTAGGGCGGGCACTGCCAGCCGGGGCCTTATTCGCCAAAGGTGCGGCGGGCAGTGCCCGCCCTACTGGAAATACCGGTTTGCTGTGAGGCTGTTCTATTCGCGGTCGTCGCGCGTCCAGAGGGCGTCGTGCTCCTGCTTGACCGGGAACTTGGGCACGCCCGTATACGCCGGCGCGCACAGCGGCATGCCATTGCGCACGTCGAAGCGTGCGCCGTGCAGCACGCATTCGATGGTGGCTTCATCGGCGTCGAAACTGCCCGCCGAGAGTTCGAAATCCTCGTGGCTGCACTTGTCTTCCAGCGCGTAATACTCGCCGTCATAGTTGAATACCACGATCGGCACCGAGGTCACTTCGTCCCATGCGGTCTTCATTTCGCCCGGAAGCAGCTCGCTGACGGCGCAGACAAAGGTCCAGGTTTCGCTCACACGCCTTCCCAATTGAAAGGCTTCTCCAGTACTTCGAAGCGCAGGTCGTCGCGTTTGGGAATGCCAAAACGCTCGTCGCCGTAAGGGAAGGGCTTGGTGATGCCGGTGCGGCGGTAGCCACGGCGTTCGTAGAAGGCGATCAACTCATCGCGGATATCGATCACGGTCATGCGCATCGCTGGCAGCCGCCATTCGTCGCGCGCGATGCGTTCGGCCTCGGCCAGCAGCAACTTGCCCACGCCGCCGCCCTGCAGGCCGGGCTGGACCGAGAACATGCCGAGGTAGCCGGCGCCGTTCTCCTCAGCCACGTGCACGCAGGCCAGCAATTGCGGTCCGCGCTCAGCGATGACAATCCGGCTGCGCTCGCGCTCGATGTCTTCGCGCAGTACTCCCGGGTCGATGCGCTGCCCGTCGAGCAGGTCGGCCTCGGTGGTCCAGCCCTGTTTGCTGGCGTCGCCCCGGTAGGCGGAAGTCACCAGCACGACCAGGACGTCGATGTCCGCGAGCGTCGCGGGGCGGAAGGTAAGGTCGGTCATGGCGGAATTTTATCCGCTTTCCGACGCCGCGTAAGCGCGGTCACGCCAGCAGGCTGCGCGCCTTCTTCAGCGCGGCCACGAAACGCTCGACCTCGTCGTGCGTGTTGTAGAACGCCAGCGAGGCGCGGCAAGTGGCGGCAACGCCCAGGGATTGCAGCAGGGGATGTGCGCAGTGCTGGCCGGAACGGATGGCGACGCCTTCCAGGTCCAGCAAGGTAGCCAGGTCGTGCGCGTGCGCGCCTTCGACCAGGAACGAGATCACCGCCGCCTTGCCCGGCGCGCGCCCGAAGATGCGCAGACCGTCCGTTTTCAGCAGCTCCTCGGTCGCATGGGCAAGCAATTCGCTTTCCCGCGCCTCGATATGCGCCATGCCGACCGACAGCAGGTAGTCCACTGCAGCGCCCAGGCCGATGAAGCCGGCGATGTTGGGCGTGCCGGCCTCGAACTTGTGCGGGGCATCGTTGAATACGGTGCCCTCGAAACTGACTTCGCGGATCATCTCGCCGCCACCGATGAACGGCGGCATCGCCTGCAGGTGCTCGCGCCTGGCCCACAGAGCGCCGGTGCCGGTGGGGCCGCACATCTTGTGCCCGGTGATGGCGTAGAAATCGCAGCCGATCGCGGCGACATCCAGGGCGCGGTGGGGCGCAGCCTGGGAGCCGTCGATGACCGTCACGATGCCGCGCTTGCGGGCCTCGCGGCAGATCTCGCGGACGGGATTCACGGTGCCCAGCACGTTGGAAACGTGCGTTACCGCCAACAGCTTCACGTCGGCGGTCATCGCCGCATACAGTGCCGGCAAGTCGAGACTTCCGTCGGTGGTCAGCTCGGCGACCTTGATGCTGGCGCCGGTGCGCTCGGCGACCAACTGCCAGGGCACGATGTTGGCATGGTGCTCCATGCGCGACACCAGAATGGTGTCTCCGGTCTTCAACCGCGGCAACGCCCACGAATAGGCCACCAGGTTGATCGCAAAGGTGGTGCCGCTGCACAGCACCAGTTCGTCGGCACGCACGTTGAGGAAGCGGGCCAGCTTGCCGCGCGCGCCTTCGTAGGCGTCGGTCGCTTCGGTACCCAGGGTGTGCACGGCACGGCTGACGTTGGCGTTGTGGCGGCGATAGAAATCGTCCACCGCCTCGATCACCGAAGCCGGTTTCTGGCCGGTGTTGGCGCTGTCCAGGTAGATCAGCGGCTTGCCGTGGACTTCACGGGTCAGCAGCGGGAAGTCGGCGCGGATGCCTTCCCAGTCGGGAGCGGAGGTCGTAGCCGTAGCGGTATGCGGAGCGTTCATGGCTCAGGCCACTCCAGCGGTGGTCAAGGCGTGGTCCAGCTGCGAGGTCAGCAATGCCGCTACCCCGGCGTCGGAGATCTGCATCAGCGGTTCGCGGCAGAACGCGGCGGTGAGCAGCTGCTGCGCCAGGTCTTCCGGCAGGCCGCGCGAGCGCAGATAGAACAACGCGTTCGTATCCAGCCGTCCGACGGTTGCGCCGTGCGCGGCCTTGACTTCATCGGCGTGGATTTCCAGTACCGGCTGGGTATCGATCTCCGCGCCTTCGGACAGCAGCAGGTTCTTGTTGGAAAGCATCGCGTCGCTGCCGTCGGCGCCTTCGCGGATCAGAATGCCACCATGGAAAACGGCGCGGCCGCGGCCGGTGCCCAAACCGCGCCAGGTCAGTTCGCAGGAAGTGTCGCGGGCGATGTGCTCGATGCCCAGGCGTGTGTCGACATGGCGCTTGCCGCCCGCCAGCAACACGCCGTTCGCGACCAGTCGCGCGTTGTCGCCTTCCAGGCGCACGTTGAGCTCGTGGCGGGAAAGCGCGGCGCCCAGTTCAAGGTCCGTGCGCCGGTATGCGGTGTCGCGGGCGAGCACGGCATCGGTACGCAGGAACGAAGTGGCGCGCTCGCTCTCGTGCTGGATGCGCGCGTGGTCGAGCGCCGCACCCCGCGCCAGATGCACGTGGGTCAGCGAATTGGCGAAATGCGCGTGCGCGCCGCTGGTCAGATGGTGTTCGACGAGCGAAAGCTTCGCCCCTTCGCGCAGCTCGATCAGATTGCGCAGGTGCCAGGCACGGTCGACTCCGTCGTCGGCGCCGATGAAGACAAGATGCAAGGGCTTTGCGATATCAGCGCCGGCCTCGACGCGGAGCAGTACGCCCTCGCTAGCCAGCGCGGCATTGAGGCGCGCGAAGATCTCGTCGTGGCGTTCGAAACGGCGGGCCAGGAAGCGTGCGGTATCGGTGCCCGCAGCAAGCACTTCGGACAGCAGTTGCAGACTGACGCCATGGGGCAGGCCATCGGTCGCCGATAGAACCGGCGAATATAGGCCGTTGACGAAGACGATGCGTGGCCACGATATGCCGGCCAGCAGTTCGATGCCGACTTCCGGTGCCGACTCCGCCGCTATGAAGCTACGCCGCTCCAAAGCGCGCAGCGAGGTGTATTTCCACGCTTCGCTGCGCGGGCCGGGCAGGCCGTCGCGCAGGACGTCGTCCAGCACCGCGCGCCGGCTGGCATCGCCCCGGAAACCGCCGGCAAGGGAGTCGAGCAAAGCGCTCATCAGGCCGCCTTCTCCGGGGTGACCCGATCTTTCAGCCATGCATAACCATGCGCTTCCAGTTCCAGCGCCAGTTCCGGTCCGCCGCTTTCCACGATGCGGCCATCGGACAGCACGTGCACCACGTCCGGCTTGATGTAGTCGAGCAGGCGCTGGTAGTGGGTGATGACCAGGAAGGCGCGGTCCGGCGAGCGCAGCGCGTTGACGCCCTCGGCGACGTTCTTCAGAGCATCGATGTCCAGGCCGCTGTCGGTTTCGTCCAGGATCGCCAGCTTCGGTTCCAGCACGGCCAGCTGGAAGATCTCGTTGCGCTTTTTCTCGCCGCCGCTGAAGCCTTCGTTGACGCCGCGATGCAGCAGTTCGTCCTTCAGATGCAGCACGGCCAGTTTTTCGCGCACCAGCTTGAGGAACTGCATGGAATCCAGCTCGCTTTCGCCACGCGCCTTGCGCTGCGCGTTGAGCGCGGCACGCAGGAAATAGGTGTTGTTGACGCCGGGAATCTCGACCGGGTACTGGAAAGCCAGGAACACGCCGGCAGCGGCGCGCTGTTCCGGCGCCAGTTGCAGCAGGTCGTTTCCTTCGTAAGTTACCGAGCCCTCGGTGACTTCATAGCCTTCGCGTCCGGCCAAAATGTTGCCCAGCGTAGACTTGCCGGCGCCGTTGGGACCCATCAGCGCGTGCACTTGGCCGGGCTTCACTTCCAGCGACAGGCCCTTGAGGATTTCCTTGCCGGCGACGCGGGCGTGGAGGTTTTCGATCTTCAGCATTTCGGTTTCCAAGGTTCTAGTTCTTTGTAGGAGCGCCTCCTAGGCGCGAGCTCTTGATCTTCGAGCAAGAGCTCGCGCCTAGGAGGCGCTCCTACAGGGTTATCCGACGGAGCCTTCAAGGCTCACTTCCAGCAGCTTCTTGGCTTCCACCGCGAACTCCATCGGAAGCTCGCGGAACACCTGCTTGCAGAAGCCGTCGACGATCAGGCTCACCGCGTCTTCCTGGCTGATTCCGCGCGCCCGGCAATAGAACATCTGATCGTCGGAAATCTTGGAGGTGGTCGCTTCGTGCTCGACGATGGCGTCGGGGTGCTTCACTTCGATATAAGGGAAAGTGTGGGCGCCGCACTTCTTGCCGATCAGCAGGCTGTCGCACTGGGTGTAGTTGCGCGCGCCGGCGGCGGACTTCTCCACCTTGACCAGGCCGCGATAGCTGTTCTGGCCGCGGCCGGCGCTGATGCCCTTGCTGACGATTTTCGACTTGGTGTTCTTGCCGATGTGGATCATCTTGGTGCCGGTGTCGGCCTGCTGGCGGTGGTGGGTGAGCGCGACGGAATGGAACTCGCCGGTCGAGTCGTCGCCGATCAGCACGCAGCTGGGGTATTTCCAGGTGATGGCCGAACCGGTTTCCACCTGCGTCCAGCTGACCTTGCTGCGTGCGCCGCGGCATTCGGCGCGCTTGGTGACGAAGTTGTAGATGCCGCCCTTGCCGTTCTCGTCGCCGGGATACCAGTTCTGCACGGTGGAGTATTTGATCTCCGCGTCTTCCAGCGCCACCAGCTCCACCACCGCGGCGTGCAGCTGGTTCTCGTCGCGCATGGGCGCGGTGCAGCCCTCCAGGTAGGACACGTACGACTTGTCCTCGGCGATGATCAGGGTGCGTTCGAACTGGCCGGTGTGGCCGGAGTTGATGCGGAAATAAGTGCTCAGTTCCATCGGGCAACGCACGCCCTTGGGAATGAACACGAAGCTGCCGTCGGAGAACACCGCGGCGTTGAGCGCGGCGAAGTAGTTGTCGCCGGTGGGCACTACGCTGCCCAGGTACTGCTTCACCAGTTCCGGGTGTTCGCGCACGGCTTCGCTCATGGAGCAGAAAATGATGCCTTTCTCGGCCAGTTCCTTGCGGAAGGTGGTGCCGACGGAGACCGAATCGAACACCGCATCCACCGCCACGCCCGCCAGCTTGGCGCGCTCGTGCAGCGGCACGCCCAGCTTGTCGTAGGTGTCCAGCAGCTCTTTCGGCACTTCGTCCAGCGAGGCGTACTTGGCCTTCGGTGCGGAGTAGTAGCTGACCGACTGCAGATCGATCGGGGCGATGTTCAACTTCGCCCAGTGCGGCACCGGCATGGTCAGCCAATGACGGTAAGCGGCCAATCGCCAGTCGGTCATCCACTGCGGCTCTTGCTTCTTGAGCGACAGGGCGCGCACCACGTCTTCGCTCAAACCGGGTTCGAAGCTGTCGGATTCGATATCGGTAATGAAGCCCGCGTCGTAGCGGCGGCCGAGCTGCTCGACGATTTCCGCGTTCTTGGCGGGGCTTGCTTTGGTAGGAACTACTTCGGTGGCCACGGGGCTGCCTACGTTCTTAACTGGTGGCGACGTGCACGGCGATGGAACGCCGCGTAACGTCGGTGGAAGAGGAAGAAGAGAGCGGTTTCAGCATCTGCGCCAGGGTGACGCCGCGCAGGGCGTCGGCGACCACGTCGTTGATCAGCCGCCAGTTGGCGCGCACGCCGCACTGGTGGGCGATGCCGCAATGGCTGTCGTGCTGGCTGCATTCGGTCATCGCCAGCGGCCCTTCCATGGCCTCGACGATCTCGATCAGGGTGATTTCGGCGGCGTCGCGGCTGAGGCGGTAGCCGCCGTGCACACCGCGCAAGCTGGTGACCAGTCCGGCCTGGGCCAGGGGCTTGAGCAGCTTGCTGACGGTGGGGGTTTCCAGGCCGGCGGTTTCGGCCAGATCGGCCGCGCTCAGCACGTCGTCCGGGCGTGCGGCGAGCACGG
This sequence comes from uncultured Pseudoxanthomonas sp., assembly GCA_946479745.1. The sequence goes on from CAMLGZ010000007.1 coordinate 68,973, forward strand.
TCAGTACGACGGTGGCGTAATCGGTGAGCTTGGTGACGCGGAGCATGGTAGGGCGGGTTCCAAAAGCGTACCGAAATTGTACGCTTTCTGCTCCGCCCGGCCAAGCCGGGGTTGTTCAGGGAAGCGAGGCGGTCCCGGCAGCCTGCGCGTCGGGCTTGGCGCCTTCAGCAGGAGCGGTAGGCAACACCAGCTGAAAGTAGGGCGGCGGCGGTTGCTGGCCAGGCGGCAGATAGTCCGGCGCGGCCTGTCCGGCCTGGCCCAGGGAGGCGATGAAGCGGTAGAGGGCGCGACGGTCTTGTTCGGACAACTCGCGGACCGTGAAGTCGGGCATGGGCGGCCGGGTGTGGAAGGCGCCGCTGTAAGCCAGCCATTGGGCCTCGCTCATCTTCGACAGGTTCAGCCGCAAATTGGTGGCGTAGGTGGTGCCCCATGGCCCCATGAATCCCTGGTTCGAACCGGTCAGCCATTGCTCCTTCGGCAGTCTGCCGCCGCTCGGCGCGTAGCCGGGCGTGTGGCAGTCGTTGCATCCGCCCACCTTCACCAGGTATTCGCCCTTGGCCAGCAAATCGACGGCAGGTTCGGCGATGGCCTTGGGGGCGGCCGCGGGCTGGCAGGCGGCCAGCAGCGGAAACAGGGAAGCCAACAGCAGATTTCTTGTTCGCACGATGCAGGGTCCTTCGGAGGGCAATGCCATCAAAACGCAGTCCTCCCTGCGGACAGGACACTGTCCGGCCCCGTATGCATGGCGATCAAGCGCCGCGCAGGCGACAATGGGGGCAACCCACGTTGGAACTACCCATGCCCCGCAAGATCGAAGCCCGCAAGTCCGATATCCATGGCAACGGCGTTTTCGCCATCGCCGACATCAAGAAGGGCGAGCAAGTCGTCGAATACAAAGGCAAGCGCCGCACCCACGCCGAAGTGGACAAGGACGATACCGGCGACGTCGAATCCGGCCATACCTTCCTGTTCACGCTCAACGACGAATACGTCATCGACGCCAATCACAAGGGCAACAAGGCGCGCTGGATCAACCACAGCTGCGACCCCAACTGCGAAGCAGTGATCGACGAACACGAAGGCAAGAACCGCAAGAAGGATCGTGTGCTGATCGAAGCGATCCGCAACATCAAGCCGGGCGAAGAGCTGACTTACAACTACGGCATCACCCTGGAAGAGGCGCACACCGCGCGCCTGAAGAAGATATGGGAATGCAAGTGCGGGTCGAAGAAGTGCACAGGGACGATGTTGCAGCCCAAGGGCAAGGAAAAAGCCGCCGGCAAGTGAATGCCGGGAAGTGAAGGCATCGGACGCAAGTACGATGCTGTAACGCGCCGATTGCGACACTATGGCGGTCACCCCCCACACCTCCAGGAGTCAATGCATGGGTTCCCCGATCGAAGGTAAGGTCGCCGTCGTCACCGGCGCGGCCAGCGGCATAGGCAAGGAAATCGCGCATACGCTGGCCACGGCCGGCGCCAAGGTCGCCATCGCCGACCTCAACCTGGCAGGCGCACAGGCCGTCGCCGACGAAATCATTTTGGCCGGCGGAACGGCGATGGGCGTGGCGATGGACGTCACCGACGAGGCCGCGGTCAATGCAGGCATCGCCCAGGCCGTCGAACAGCTGGGCCCGGTGGACATACTGATTTCCAACGCCGGCATCCAGATCATCAATGCGATCGAGGATTACGCCTACTCCGACTGGAAGAAGATGCTGGCCATCCATCTGGACGGCGCCTTCCTGACCACCAAGGCGGTGCTGCCGCATATGTACAAAGACGATCGAGGCGGCGTGGTGATCTACATGGGCTCGGTGCACTCGCACGAAGCCTCGCCGCTGAAATCGGCCTACGTCACCGCCAAGCACGGGCTGCTGGGGCTGGCGCGGGTGCTGGCGAAGGAAGGCGGTAAGCACGGCGTGCGCGCCAACGTGGTCTGCCCCGGTTTCGTGCGCACCCCGCTGGTGGAAAAACAGATTCCCGAGCAGGCCAAGACCCTGGGCATCAGCGAAGACGACGTGGTCAAGAAAGTGATGCTGGGCCAGACCGTCGACGGCATCTTCACCACGGTGGAAGACGTGGCGCAGACGGTGAAGTTCCTGTGCGAATTTCCCAGCAATGCGCTGACCGGGCAAAGCGTGGTGGTCAGCCACGGCTGGTACATGCAGTAGGCGATGACCATGGTCGCCAAGCGCACCGGGAAATCTGCGACAAAGTCCGCCGCGACCAAGCCCGCTGCGATCAAGCATGCGTCCGTGCGCGGGAAGAAAGCGGGCGCTGCTTCGCCGCAGAACGTCGCTTTGGTTCTGCAGGGCGGTGGCGCGCTAGGCGCTTATCAGGTAGGCGTTTATCAAGGCCTGCATGAAGCGGGCATCGTGCCGAACTGGATCGCCGGCATTTCCATCGGCGCGTTCAACACCGCACTGATCGCCGGCAATCCGCCGGAGCGGCGCATGGACGCTTTGCGCGAATTCTGGGAAACCATTTCCCAGCCGTATCTGCTGCCGGCCACCACACTGGGACAGGAAGCGCGTTTCACGCAGATCAATGAAGACTCGCGCGCCTGGCTGGATGCCTGGGAAGCCTGGCGCGCGATGACCGAGGGTCAGCGGGGCTTCTACCAACCGCGCAGCTGGTTCGGCGAGGATCCTTTCACCGCGCCCGGTCCCACCCGCGCCAGTTTCTATACCACCCAGCCGATGGTGGAGACGCTGGAACGCATGGTGGATTTCGACCGGCTCAACGACGGCGGCATCCGGGTCTCGGTCGGCGCGGTGGATGTGGCCAGCGGCAATCTGGAATATTTCGACAACGCGCACATGCGCCTGGACGCGCGGCACATCCTGGCCTCGGGCGCGTTGCCGCCGGCCTTTCCGGCGATCGAGATAGACGGGCGTTATTTCTGGGATGGCGGGCTGGTGTCCAACACGCCGCTGTCGCAGGTATTCGATTCGGAACCGCGCCACGATTCCCTGATATTCCAGGTCGACTTGTGGAATGCGCAGGGCGAACTACCGCAGAACCTGCTGGACGTAGCCGAGCGCGAGAAGGAAATCCAGTATTCCAGCCGCACCCGCACCATCACCGACATGCAGCGTGTCGGCCAGCATTACCGGCGCTTGCTGCGCGAACTGCTGGAAGAAATCCCCGCCGACGTGCGTGAGAAGAATCCGTGGTGCCAGCGCGCCGAGCAGTTGGCCTGCAACCGCCGCTACAGTCTCATCCACCTTATCTACCGCGACCGCGCGCGCTTCGGCCATTTCAAGGATTATCAGTTCGGCCGGGTGGCCATGCGCGAGCATTGGCAGTCCGGACTGGCCGATATCGGCCGGGCGCTGGCGCATCCCGAATGGCTGGAGCTGCCCAGGGGCGAGAACGCCTTCGTCACGCACGACGCCACGGCGTAAACCTCTTCTCCTGCGTGATGCGGGAAGAGGCGAAAAGGTTGCAATGACTAACGATAGGGGCGCGCCATTGGCGGCTCCTTTAACCTGCGCACCTCGACGGGAGGAATCGATGCGTAGATTAGTGGTCATAGGGTTGTTGGCATGGGCGATGCCGGCAATGGCGGTGGAGATCGATGGGCGGATCGATCCGCAGGAATGGGCCGGGGCCCAGCATGTCGACGATTTCCGCATGACCCAGCCGCTGACCCGCATGCCAGGGTCGCAGCCGACCGAAGCCTGGATCCTGGCCACTCCCGAAGGGCTGGCGATCGGTTTCCGCAACACGCAGCCGGCCAGCGTCCCGCGCACCCGCCAGCGCGTGCAGCGCGACTTCGAGGAACAAGTGGACCGCGTCAATCTGATGGTGGATTTCGACGGCGATGGCCGTACCGGCTACAACTTCACCGTGTCCTCGACCGACGGCATCGCCGATGCGGTGATCAGCAACGAGAACAACTTCAACGACGACTGGGATGGCAACTGGCGGCACGCGGTCAGCGAAGACGCCGACAGCTGGTCCGTGGAAATGCTGATCCCCTGGTATATCGCGCCGATGCGCAAGGCCAACGGCGACAAGCGCACGGTGAAGATCTACCTGGATCGCGTGATCGGCTCCAGCGGCGAGCGCTCGGCGTGGCCTGCGGCCAGCTTCGAGGTTCCGCGTTTCATGTCGGATTTCGCAGCGGTGGAAATGGCGCATTACAGCCAATCGCTGCTGACGGTCACTCCTTACGTCTCGGGCCTGTACGACAACGTGCATGGGGGCAACGATTTCGATGGCGGCGCCGATATCTTCTGGAAGCCGAATGGGCAGTTCCAGATGACAGCGACCATCAATCCCGATTTCGGCCAGGTGGAAAGCGACGATCTGGTGGTCAACTTCGGCGCCACCGAAACCTTCGTCAGCGACAAGCGGCCATTCTTCACCGAAAACCAGGGCCTGTTCGAATACACAACGCCTTCGGACTTCAGCCAACTGCTCTACACGCGCCGTGTCGGCGGTCCCGCCGACGATGGAAATGGCTCCGGCGACATCACCGCCGCGGTCAAGGTCAACGGCAGTCTGGGCGCCACCAAGTACGGCGTGTTCGTCGCCGACGAGGCCGATGCCGCCGGGCGCTCGTTCGGTGCCTTGCGCCTGGTGCGCGATTTCGGCAGCCAGAACCTGGGCATGATGCTGACCCGCGTGGACCGCCCTTATCTGGACCGCGAAGCCACCGTGTTGGGCGTGGACCACAACTGGCGGCCCAACCAGCGCTGGAATGTGCAGACCCGCGTGTTCGGCAGCCAGATCGAAGAGTCGGGCGAAACCACGCGCGATCTGGGCGGCACGGTCTGGGCCGATTACCAAATGGACCAGGGCTGGCGGCAGCAGTGGATCGCGATGCATTTCGGCAGCGATCTGCAGATCAACGATGCCGGCTATCTGTCGCGCAACAGCACCAACTATCTGCATTGGGAAGTGCGCAAGCGTTTCGCCGATCAACCGGAAAGCTCGCGCTACTCGTCCAAGGAATGGCGCTGGCGGGCCAGCAGCAGCCATAACGATCATGGCGAAAAACTCAACGACCAGTTCCGCGTCAGCCGCGAGGGAAGGCTGCGCGATGGCAGCTACGAATATGCCCAGATCAACGTCAATGGCGCCGGAATCGACGACCTGATCACCCGTGGCCATGGTTCGGTGAAGCGCCCGGGCAACTTCAATGCGTTCTTCGAATACGAGCGGCCGCGCAAGGGCAACTGGGGGCACACTCTGGAAGCGGAGGTGTATTCCGGCGGACTGGCCGGAAATTCAAAAGTCGGCTACAGCCTGCAGTACGAGCCCACCTATTTCATCAGCGACGCTTTCCGGCTGACCGGTGGAATCTACGCCGACCACACGCCCGACTGGCTGGTGTGGAACCGCGACAGAAATCTGCTGGGCAGCTACGACGGTCGTGAAGTCCATCTCAATGCCGGACTCGACTGGACCATCGGCAACAAGCAGGAACTGCGGGTCAAGCTGCAGGCGATCGCGCTAGATGCGAACGTGCGCCAGACCTATCTCGTGGACGGAGTCGGAAACGCCGTTGTCAGTCCCGACAAAGTGGACGATTTCAGCGTGAAGAATCTGGGCTTCCAGATCCGCTACCGGTACGAACTGGCGCCGCTCTCGTATCTGTACGTCGTCTATGGACGGGGCGGGTACCGCCAGGATGGATACTCCGACGATACGGGCCAATTGCTGAGCGACAGTTTCGATCTGCGCGACGACGAGCAATTGCTGGTGAAGCTGTCCTACCGTTTCGAGCTGTGAAGCCGCGCGGCGGAAGCATTAAAGATTGTCTTTGCTCGGGAAGCGCCCGCGTTGATCCGGTTCACTCCGCAACGCGCTGCATTTCTGCCGAAGCCAGGTGCCAATGCCGCTGCTCTTGGCTGGCACCGTCGGCCACTGATGCGCGAAGGGTGAAGCGGCCGCGATAATGGCGTTCGCTGCCATCGCGCTGAAGCGCGCTGAGTTCCACCGGCACTTGGATATAACGCGAACCCGCGGCGCCTTCTTCGCCCGTGGGTTCGCCTACGACTGCGCGCACGGACCGGGTGTTGGCGTAGCCACCGCTGAAGTGCTCGAAAGTCTGTCCGCTGGCCGCGCCCTCATCGCTCCACAGCGCATAGGCTTTCGCATGATCGCCTGCGTCGATGGCGGCGTAGTAGTCGGCAACCACTTGCTTGGCGGCAGAGGGTGTGGCCGGGTCGCCGGGCTCTGTCGATGCTACAGGCGCGGACTCAGGCGCAGGCGTCTGTGAAGGTTCGGGGGCGGCGCTTGCTTCCTGTTGCGCAGACGTGGAAACCGCAGGCGCGGCAGGTTCGGTCTTCGTGCAAGCGGTCGTGCACGCGGATAGCGTCAGCGCGAGGGCCAGCGCCTCAGTCCTGCGCATCGCTCAGGTCCGGCATGCCGACGGGTTGGTTGAAGCGCACCACGATATGCCCATTCTCGATGCCGGCCGATTCCACTTTTACGTTGCCGAAGTTCGCGAGCAGAGCAGGATCAAGCTTGTAGAGCGGTTCCTTTCTGGCGTAGTCGGCCAGCCACAGGTTGAGCAGCACGCGGGTCTGCTCGTCCACGCGCTGACCCGGCGAAGCGGGTTGCACATTGTCGACGGTGGGTTGGTCCAGATACAGCGCATAGTCCTGCGGGTCGTAGCGCAGGCCGCTGCTCATCTCGATGCGTCCCACCGGCGTCTCGCTTCCGCCGGCCGATGCGGCGCTGGCCGAGAACGCCATGAGCAGACGCTCACCCGTTGTCGGAATGGTGAGCTTGGGGTCGCGGGCAGTCAGAGTGAACAGGCCGCCCAAGGCTTCGTATTCGCGCGGAAAAGCGCTGTCCAGGTATTGCTGCACCTGCGGCGTGGCGACGCTTATTTCGTTGCTTGGCGCTTGCGCCACTGCCGGTGCGCCGGTCAGCAAGAGCGCCAGCCCGGCTGCCTTGAAGTAGGTGCCAAGTGGGAAAGTCATTGCGGTTTTTCCTGAAGCGGACGATGGACAGTACGCACCATAGCCTCGCCGGGTGAACGCAGCTTCAATCCAGGGAGGGACGCATGGACGCGGAAGTGATTTCCCAGCCGTCGTCGCTGATCTTGCGGCGCAACCGGTACCAGCCTTTGATTTCGTGGATGCCATCGCTCTTGCGAATGCGAAGGACGACGGGTATTTCCACCGCGCGGGTCGGGATTTCTTGGTCCAGCGGCTTGGGCGCTTCGTTGTTGATGCGCATGGAGCCGAGATCCTGGAGGCTGCGCACGCTGTAGTCGTCCGGTTGCGGCGAAGGCTTGCCGCCCACCCAATAGGCATCGGCTTTTTTCCAGTCCTTGCCGGCTGCGGCAGCAAGGTAGGCATGAATAGTGGAGGCCGCCTGCGAAAGCGCTGCCGCATTGCTCGCCTGCACCTGCATCGCCGCCGCCTGGCTCGCGGCAGTTGCAGGGTCCTGTGCGGACGCGGCCTGGCTTGACGCAGCGTCGTTGGCCGCCGCGGGTTCGGCGTCGGGTTGCCGACTGCACGAGCAGCCGCCCAGCAGCAGAACAGTCACCATCAGTAGCGATCCACGCATGTCTTTGCCCATCGTGTAGTCGATCTATATGCCGGGATGGCGTTGCTTACGTTCCGCAGTGTAGTGCCACCAGGGGCGGGCAGGTTCGCCCTGCATGAAGCGCACCGCACTGATGAAGGTGTCCAGCACGCATGGATCGTGACGCGTGCCGGTGATTCCGCACAGGCGCTGGTACAGGGCGAAAGGATCGGCGCCGGCCAACTGTGCCGGCCGGGCGATACCCAGGGCCTTGAAGTCTTCGACCATCGCCGGGCCGATGTTGGGTAAGTGCTGCAGCTTGACCGCGTCGGAAGCGACTTTTGCTTTCATCGGCGGATGCCCCGGCAGCCTGTGGCGATCAGTTTGCGCCCAACAGCAACTTGCAGGAATAGATCGCCTGTTGCGCCTGGGGGATATTGGCGATGCGGTTGTACCGATAGCCGCCTTTGACCATCCCCATCGTGATTTCCTGCTCCACGTAAGCGATTTCGCCCTCGGCGACCGTCACTTCCAGGGATTCGGGACACTTCTTGTCGCCGCTGAGGACGTGCGTGCCAGGTTCCACTTCCAGCCGGTAAAAACGGAGTCCACGGGTCTGGCCCACTGGCTTTCCGTCCAGGACCACGTTCAGGCCAACCAGCAGTCCTACCAGTTGTTTGCGGTACACATAGATGACGCCCTTGCCCGGTGAGGGAGCGAATTGCAGCGCAGCTTGCTTCTGCGCTTGGCTGCCGACGCGGGTCGACTTGTTCTTGAATGCCAACAGCCAGACCACATAGGCCAGGAATCCCAGCGCGAACAAAGCGCACCCGATCATCAACCAGCGCTCGGATTCCGAGCCCCGGACCAGAAGGATCAGGACGAAACCGCCCACGCCGCCGATCAGCGACAGTGCGAGGTATTTGGGTAGAGAGGCGCGCCCCAGGTTCATAGCGGATCCTTGCCGATGTTGTAGGCGGCAAGGATATAGGACGCGGCGTGGGACGGGCTAGGCGGCGGTGTTTCGCTGTTTCAGGTTTTTGATGAACTCGTCCATATGCGGCCGCAGTGGTGCGAACACATCGTTGGCGTCCTGGCGGTGATTCAGCATCAGGCCGCTGAGCAGTTTGGTGCCCACGATCAGTGCGGCGCGTTCGTCGCCGCTGAAGCCGCGTTGCTGCTGCATCGCTTCGAGAATGCGCATCCAGTCGTCATGGCAGCTGTGTTCGAACTCTATCGTGCAGCGGCCCAGACATTGCAGGCCGTCGCTTTCGACGGGAGTGACGGTGATGCGGTAGCGGTGGGAATTGTTGGCCATGGCACGGACTTCGGTAGCGCGGGAATGCCCAGACAAGATAGGTGCGCCGCAGCGGCGCAACGAGTCCCCCGACCGCGATGGACTGTTCCACAGGGCAGTCCTGCGGTTTAGCGTGCGTAGGCCCTCAGCAGGGGCAAGGGGTCGCGGGCGCCGTCTTTTCCATACAGACCGTAGTGCAGATGCGGCGGTGTGCCACGGGCGTTGCCGGTGGTACCCACCGTGCCCAGAGGGGTGCCGGGAGTCACCAGATCACCCGTTTTCAGACCGTGCCGCCAGTCGTCCAGGTGTGCGTAGTAATGCCGCTCGCCTCCGGGGCCAAACACCCACACTTGCCTGCCGCCCAGCCCGCCCTCGCGTACCGAGACTACGATGCCCCGGGTGGCGCTTAGGACCAGCGTGCCGCGTTTGGCGAAAATATCCACGCCCGCGTGGGTGCGGTCGCTCCCTCGTGGCGCTCCGAACGTGTCGGCGATGCGCGAGGCGCGCACGCCCTGGACGGGCGGCGCCAGCGCGGTCGGCGGCGGCATCCGCGACAGTTCCCACAGCGCGCGCGGTTTGGCCATGAAAGGCTGCTGCCACGACCAGACCGTAATCCAGGCCGCGAGCAGAATAAAAATGCCCCATGCGAGCAGTCGCTTGGCCGCACTCGCAGGGCTACGGGTCGGTCGCGATGCGGCCATGACAAGGATTTCAGGCCTGTCTGATCTGCTGTTCCAACTTCAGTTTCAAGGCGTCGTCCAACTTCAGCTGACGCGCCAGTTCATCCAGGTAGGCGCGTTCCATGAAATTCTGCTCATCGGCGGCCATCAGGCTGGCGAGATACATTTCGGAAGCGATTTCCGGAGTGCTGGCGGCGCGTGCAACTTCGGCCGGGTCCAGCGGCTTCTCCAGTTCCGCGTGCAGCCACTGCTGCAGTTCGGCGTCCTGATTGACGCGGGTGAACTCGCCTTCGATCACCTGGCGCTCGCGCGCATCGATATGGCCGTCGGCCTTGGCGGCGGCGACCAGCGCCTTGAGGATCGCCTGACTGTGCAACTCGGCCTGCGGCGGCGGCAAACGGTCGACGGTCTGCGGTTCGGCGGACGCGCCGGCACCGCCTTGCTGCTGTTTGTAGTCGCCGTAGGCCTTGTAGGCCATCACTCCGATCGCCGCCAGTCCGCCATAAGTGGCCAGTTTGCGCGTGGTCTTGTTTTTGCCCAGCAACAGGCCGAGCGCGCCGCCCGCCAAAGCGCCTTTGCCGAAATCGGCGTTGAGCATGTCGCCCAGACCGCCCTGCCTGGGTGCTGCACTGCCTCCCTGGCCGGATGCATCGCCGCCGCCTTGCGCGGATTTGAGCAGGTGGTCGAGAAAGCCTTGGATCTTCATTGTGTGCGGTTCCTGGGGAAGGAGTTGATCCTTATAGGTGTGGCCGTATTCACAGATCGTCAAGCATGACCAATGACATGGGCTTGTCGGTAGGAATGTGAATCTGTGGGCCACCCCTGTATCGAATACGGGACAGGCTCTGCGTGGCCGATGTTGTGGCCTCTGATGGCACAAGGGCGTCGGGGGCGTAGCCCCGACCTACGGCGTTGCGGGGATTTTCCGCAGCGCCAGAAACGACTCGGGACGGCAATGCCGTCCCGAGCAGGTACCGCTTTGGAGCGCTGCGATCAGGCAGCGGCGTCCTTCAGCTTCTTCAGCGGACGAACCTTGACCTTCACCGAAGCAGGCTTAGCGGCGAACCACTGCTCTTCCTTGGTGAACGGGTTGATGCCCTTGCGCTTCGGCTTGGCCGGCACGTTGACGGCGGTGATCTTCAGCAGGCCGGGCAGGGTGAACGAACCTGCGCCCTTCTTGCTGACCGAACCGGCGACCGCGTGTTCCAGCGATGCCAGGATGGAGCGCACGTCCTTCGCAGCGACGCCAGCGGCTTCGGCGAGGTGTGCGACCAGACCGGACTTGCTCAGAGCTTCCTTGATGGGCTTGGGTGCTGCCGGCTTAGCGGCGGCTTTCTTCGGGGCGGCCTTCTTGGGCGCAGCTTTTTTCTTGCTCGTTGCCATAAATGTCCTGTTTTACAGTCAATAGGTGGGTAATCGGGCCGACCACGTCGGCATGGGCAATGTAGGGCAATTATTCGGTTACGCCAATACCAAAAGCAAAAAAAACACCTTTTTTTATGTATTTTTTGCGATGAGCTGATAACCGGCCGGCTCCGGCTCCGAGTTTTGCGTGAGAAATGGCAACTGTGCGGTTGCAGCATTGCGGGCTGTGCGGTGGAATCGAGCCGGGCCGAAACGTTCGACAGGATTCGGACCTACCCTTGGGAGCAGTCGGGCAAATAGCGTTTCAAGTCCTGATCGCCGGAAACCGTGCATTGCCAGCGCACCTGATAAGTGTCGGGATCGGCCTGCGGGACCAGCTGCAACAGCGTTCCTTCGGCGAAGTTGCCATCGAAAACTATGGTGATCGTGCCACGCTCGCCGACAGCGATGTCGCGTATGGCGCCTCCCGCTTTGGCGTTGTTCTGCGGCAGGCCCGCTTCGGAGGCCTTGGCGGGCCACTTGCCGTTGCTCATGAACGATTCGGTCAACGCCACCTTGTAGCTCTGCGTCTGGGAAAGGGCTTCGGCCACCATGCGCCGCTTGTTCTGTTCGGTGGCCTGGGCCTCGAACGCCTGCTGGGCGCTGTCGACGCTCTGTTTGATTGAGGCATCGACGCTCCGGGTGATCTTCTTGGCCCCCTCGGCGGCCTGGGAAAGATCGAGAGTGGCCGCCTCGGTGCGTTTCGCTTCGCGAGGCTGGACTATGAAGTGGTCGTACACGAACAGGGCCACGCCTATGCCGAGAAGCGTGCCGAACAGAGAGATGGCCAACTGCTTCATGGAAGATCTTCGGGACGAGGAAGGTTTAAAGCTATCAGGATTTAATCGTGGGTAGCTGCTCGGAGGGAGCGGCGATACCCGGGCTTCTCTCCTCGCCATCGCAGATCCCCGGGTATCGCTGCGCTCCACCCGGGCTGCGTGAGGTTATTCCTCCTCGTGCTTCGGTTTGTAGGATTCCACCAGCTTCTGCTGCACATTCCCCGGCACTGGTTCGTAGTGGCTGAAATCCAGGCGGTAGCGGCCCTTGCCGGCGGTTACCGACTTCAGCTCCGCCGCGTAACCCTCCAGCTCCGACAGCGGCACTTGCGCCTTCACCACGATCTCCCCACGCGCAGTATCGGTGCCGTTGATACGCGCGCGCTTGGAAGACAATCCGCCGGTGATATCGCCCAGCTGAGCCTCCGGTGCGTTGACCTCCAGGTCCACGATGGGTTCCAGCACTTGCGGCCGCGCCTTGCCTATGGCGTCCAGGAACGCTTTTTTTCCAGCTGCGACGAAGGCGATTTCCTTGCTGTCCACCGCATGATGCTTGCCGTCGTAGACGGTCACACGCACGTCCTGGATGGGGTAGCCAGCCAACGCGCCGCCCTGCAGCACCTGGCGCACGCCTTTTTCGACCGCCGGCAGGTACTGGCCGGGGATGGTCCCGCCTTTGACCGCATCGACGAACTCGAAACCGCCGCCGCGCGGCAGCGGTTCGATGCGCAGAAAGACCTCGCCGAACTGGCCGGCGCCGCCGGTCTGCTTCTTGTGCCGGTGATGGCCTTCGGCGGCCACCCCTATGGTTTCGCGGTAGGCGATTCGCGGCGGCCGCGATGCGACTTCCACGCCATGCCGTTCCTTCAGCCGGTCCAGATTGACGCGAAGGTGCAGGTCGGACAAGCCGCGGATCACGGTTTCGTTGGTTTCGGATTCGTGTTCGACACGGAAGCACGGGTCTTCCTCCGCCAGGCGATGCAAGGCGGTGGCGAGTTTCTGCTCCTGGCCCTTGCGGGTCGCTTCGATGGCCAGCCCGAACATCGGTTTGGGGAAGGCGAGCGGGGCCAGGCGGATCTCGTCTTCGTCGTGGCTGTCGTGCAGCACCGCATCGAAATGCAGGTCCTCGATCTTGGCCACCGCGGCGATGTCGCCGGGAATGGCTTCATCTATTTCCACGTGGTCCTTGCCCTTGATCTTGTACAGATGCGCGACCTTGAAAGGCTTGCGGCCGTCGTCGACGAACAATTGTGTATCCCTGCGCACCGTGCCCTGGTACACGCGGAAGATGCCCAGCTTGCCCACGAAAGGATCGTTGACGATCTTGAAGACATCGGCGATGACGTGCGCATCGGGGTCGGGCTTGGCTTCGATCAGCGCCGCTTTGTCGCCGCTGCCCTTGACGAACGGCGGCGCATTGCCCTCGCCGGGATGCGGGAACAGCTTCTCGGCGATATCCAGCAGTTCCCTGACGCCGGCGCCGCTGCGCGCCGAAACGAAGCACACCGGCACCAGATGCCCTTCGCGCAGGCACTGCTCGAAGACATCGTGCAGCTCCTCGCCCTTCAATCCGGATTCGCCCTGGTCGAGATAGCGGTCCATCACCGTTTCGTTGACTTCGACCACCTGGTCGATGATTTTCTGATGCCAGGCGGCAACCGGACCCAGGTTGCTGTCGCCGGTGGGTTTCCAGAAACAGTCGACTACGCGCTTGCCGCCCTCGACCGGGAGATTGAGGGGCAGCACTTCGGGACCGAAAATCTCGCGCAGGCTGTCGAGCAGGGCGCCGAGTTTGGCGCCCGGGTGATCGATCTTGTTGATCAGGATGACGCGGCACAGATTGCGCGCCTTGGCGTGCTCCATCATGCGGCGCGTACCGTAACCGACGCCGGTGTCGGCATCCACCACTATGGCCACGGTCTCCACCGCAGCCAATGCCGACAGGGTGGGGCCGCGGAAATCCGGATAACCGGGGGTGTCGATCAGGTTGACGTGGATACCCTCGTGATCGGTGCTTGCGATCGCGCTGTCCATCGAGTGGCCACGATCTTTTTCCATGGGATCGTGATCGGACACGGTACTGCCGCGTTCAATCGTGCCTGCCGTCTGCAGGGCGCCGCCGGCATGCAGCAGGGCTTCGAACAAGGTGGTTTTGCCGGCGCCAGGGTGGCCTGCCAAGGCCACGTTGCGGATTTGCGCTGTCGAATAAGGCATGAGGCCGTTCCTCCCAAAGGTTTATGGAGTAAAGGGCCGTCATGGCAGTCCGGGCCGAGTGTCCTGGACGAGTGGCGAGCGTGACGCCCGGTGGGCGGTCATGGCGGGCGGCCAGCATTGCGGCCATGAACGGAGCGGTCAAGTCGCACTGCGGTACGGGGCGTTAACAGACCCTGGGTGTAAGCTTCGCGCTCCCCCATCAAGGAGCATGAAATGGCAGCCCTGAAACGATTCGCCGACGCGGCATGGAGCGGCGATCTGATGTCCGGAAAAGGCAACCTGAGCACGCCGCAAAGCGGTCTGTTCGCCGCGCAGAATTATTCCTTCAAGACGCGCTTCGGCGACGAGAAAGGCACCAATCCGGAGGAACTGCTGGCCGCAGCGCACGCCGGCTGCTTCACCATGGCGCTCTCGGCGGTGCTGGGGAAGGAGGGCTTCATTGCCGACAGCATCAACACGCGCGCCGAAGTATCGATGGAACCCGGCGCCGATCCGGGCCCGACCGTGACCGGAGTGAAGCTGGTCATGTCGGCCAAGGTGCCGGGTATCGACGCCGCCAAGTTCGACGAGATCGCGCATGCGGCGAAAGCCGGCTGCGTCATTTCGCGCGCGCTGGCCGTACCGGTGACCCTGGAAGCTACCTTGGTTGAGTGACTGGAATGCTTTGCTGATCCACGGCGCCGGCGGCGGCGCCTGGGAATGGAACCAGTGGCGTGGCGTACTGGAAGCGCACACCGTCGCCGTGCAGACCATGGAATTGCAGCCCGTTGCGCAGGGATTGGCCGCCACCACGTTGCAGGACTACGCTGCGCAGGTGGGAATGGCTCTGCAGGGTTTGCAGCGCCCACGCGTATTGGTGGGCGCCAGCCTGGGCGGGCTGCTGGCCGCGATGTGCGCCGATGAGGCGGATGCCTTGGTGCTGGTCAATCCGCTGCCGCCTGCGCCGTGGCACCGGCGATTGCCCGTGCGCTCATGGGACAGGGTGGTTCCCTGGCAACGCAACGCGCGACTGCATTCCACCCGCCAGGCGATGCGGGACGCGGACGATGCGAGCGCGTTATGGGCTTTTCGCCATTGGCGCGACGAATCGGGCCAGGCGCTAAGCCAGGCGCATGCGGGCGTTGAAGTCGCAAAGCCGGATTGTCCTGCGCTATTCGTTGTCTCCAGGCAGGACGAGGACGTGGCGCCGGAGATTGTTCTTGAGTGGGCGCAAGCTTGGCAGGCGGATCGGCTGGAAGCGCTTGCAAACAGCCACGTCGGGCCTTTGCTGGGTCGCCAGGCACAAGCGGTCGCCGCCCAAGCTGTCGCATGGCTAAACCGACTCGGGCAGGCGGGCTGAGTTCAGACTCGTTTCACCCGCGCGACTTGACGATGCGTCTGCGCCACATCCGGCGTTGGGAGCCTGCTCAGATGAAACGCCTTTCCGCCAGCCTGCTAGTCGCGGGCCTTGCCTTTACCGGTACCGCCTTCGCGCAGTCGTCCGGCTACTACGGGCAGGACGATCGTGACTACGGTTCCGATCCGTACCCATCCGACTCCTATCAGGGGCAGGGCGCGACGTACGATTACGCGCGGGTGCTGCGCGTGGATCCGGTCATCGGCTCCGACTATGGCAATCGTACTTCACAGAGGTCCAGCCAGTGCCATTACCGTCAGGCCGATGATGTCTACACGGGCAACGACGGCTACTACAATCAGAACGACCACTACCAGAATGATCGCGACAACGGCTACTACGGCCGCGACGACGGTTACCGCAGCAATGGCAACGAAACCAGCCGCACGGTAGCCACGGTGATCGGCGGCATTGCGGGTGCGGTGCTGGGCAGCAAGATCGGCGATGGCAGCGGGCGTTATGTGGGCACGGCGGTGGGCTCCATGGTCGGCGGCATGGCCGGCCGCTCCATCTATGACAGCTCGCAACGCAACAACCAATATCAGCGCCGAGGTACGGTTCGCGTCTGCGATCCGGTGCCGGTCACCAGTCGCGATGGCTACTACGGCGACGGCTATGGCGACGACGAGAGCCTCAATGGCTACGACGTGACCTACGAATACGCCAACCGCACCTACCACACGCGCACCAATTACCATCCCGGCGATCGCATCCGGGTGCGGGTGGATGTGCAGGCGGAATGAGATTTTCGCTTTGAGTGGAAAAGAAAAAGGAGCTGCAAGGCTCCTTTTTTTGGTCGTCATCCCAGCGAAAGCTGGGATCCATTTTGATCTTGCTCTGCAGTGCACTACGGTGGAAACGTCAAAATCAAAATCAAAATGGATCCCAGCTTTCGCTGGGATGACGACGGTGTGGATCTTTGGTCACCAATCGATCTGTCCCCTCACTACATTGCGGATTCTGCCGCCCGACCAAACCTCGCCCTCTTCATCGACATGCAACTCGATAATCGCGTCGTAACCCACCTCGCGCCCCTGGCTGATGCGGTAGCGGCCATCGTTGCCGGGTAGCGCATCCTGCGAAGCCAGCCATGCCGCCAGCGTCGCATTGGCTGCGCCCGAGGCGGCATCCTCGAACTGCGCCGGGGCGCCCACCCAGGCGCGCACCGCCAGGAAGTAGACCGGATCGTCGCTGCGCGCGAACACGCACATGCCCATGCTTTCGGTCTCATGCGCCAACTTGCCGATCGCTTCCCAGGGCGGGGTCGCCGAGCGCAGCGCGGCTTCGTCGCGCAGTTCCGCCAGCCACCAGCGGCGGCCGCCGTCCATCAGCGCGGGCGGTAAATCGCCCAGCGGCAGGGTGCCAAGCACATCGTGCAGCCGCGCATCTTCCGGTGAAGCGATTTCCATCACCTTGGCGCGCGGCGTGCGTACGGCGATGGTGCGGGTAGCGCCGGTACCGATCACGCGTAAGGGAAGCAGTCCGGCGATGCCGTCCTGCACCAGCAGTCCATCGCGCGGTGTCGCCAGTCCCGCTTCCAAAACCGCATGGGCAGTACCGACACTGGGGTGGCCGGCGAAAGGTACTTCGCGGCGCGGGCTGAAGATGCGGATGCCGTAGCTGGCTTCCGGTTTCGTCGCCGGAAATACGAATGTGGTTTCCGGCAACCGCGTCCAGCGTGCGATCGCCTGCATGGTGGCGTCGTCCAACCCCTCGGCATCCAGAACTACGGCCAATGGGTTGCCTGCGCCGGGGCGGTCGGCGAAGACGTCGAGTTGCACGTAACGGCGTGAGGTCATCAGAAATAGGAGGGGGTGGGGGCCGTGCAGCTTACCAATCCACGCTGCCGCGGATAACCGCCTGTACCTGACCACCGATCCAGACTTCGTTTTCGCTATCCACCTGCACTTCCACCCGGCCATCGCGTCCCAGTTCGCGGCCCTGGCTGGCGATATAGCGTCCCTCCGCACCGGGTAACGCACCGGCATGGTGCAGCAGCGCGGCGATGCTGGCGTTGGCGCTGCCGGTCACCGGGTCTTCCGGTATGCCGTCGGCGGGGCAATACGCACGCACGGCCAGATCGTGATCCGAGCCCTCGACTCGGCCGAACACCACCAGCCCAACCGCGTTGCTGGCAGTGCTGAGTGCGGCGATGGCGGGCAGATCGGGTTGCATCGCGCGCACCGTGGCTGCATCGGCCAGTTCCACCAACCACCAGTCCGGACCGTTGTTCCACAACGCAGGAGCGAGCTTGCCGCGCCGCAGGCCCTGCAAGGCGGAAGCGAGCGCCTTGGCATGAACGTCCCCGGCGTCCACTTCCCGCGCATGTGGCGCCCGCACATGGACAAAGCGGGCGGCATCGCGTTGCTCGATTCTTATCGGCAGCAAACCCGCCGCGCATTCCTGCACCAGGCGACCGTCCTTCGCTTGCGCCAGACCCGAATCCAGCGCCGCCCAGGCCGCACCCACGCTGGGGTGGCCCGCGAAGGGCAGTTCCTGGCGCGGGGTGAAGATGCGCACGCGATAGTCGGCTTCCGCCGAAGTGGGGGGCAGGAAGAAGATCGTCTCGGACAGGTTCGCCCAGGCGGCATAAGCCTGCATCGCGTCTGCGTCCATGTCGGCCGCGTCGAACACCACGCCCAGCGGATTGCCGGCACCGGGCCGGTCGGCGAAGACGTCGAGTTGCAGATAACGGCGTACGGTCATACGGGGCGGCCTTGTTCGGTAGGTTCGTATGGAAGCATTCGTTTAGGGCATTCGTTTAGAATCAACGGTTCACGCCCGAATGGTCGGGCAGTCCCCCTCTTCTGTCCATGTCTCCTGCCTCGCCTGCGTCTGATCGCTGGATCGTCCTCAAGTTCGGCGGCACTTCGGTGTCGCGTCGCCATCGCTGGGACACCATAGGCCGGCTGGCCAAACGCAGGGCCGAGGAACATTCTGTCGAAGGGCAGGACGCGCGCGTGCTGGTGGTGGTGTCGGCGCTTTCCGGGGTGACCAACGAACTCACGGCGATCGCCGATGGCGCCGCCGACAGCGTCGAGCGCGTCGGGAAACTGGAACAGCGCCACCGCGAATTCCTGGCTGAACTCGAACTGGACGCCGACCAGGTGCTCGGCGAGCGCCTCTCGATTTTGCGCGCGCTGGTAGTAGCCGATCCGCGCGCGGCCGAGCGCACGCTGCCGTGGCAGGCCGAAGTGCTGGGGCAGGGCGAGTTGATGTCTTCCACGATTGGCGCCGCCTATCTGCGCGCCAGCGGCCTGGATTTCGGCTGGATGGATGCGCGCGACTGGCTGCAGGCGGCGGTGCTGCCCAACCAGAACGCCTGGTCGCAGCGCTTGTCGGTGTCGTGCAGTCCGGTCGCCAATGCCGAATGGGGCGAAGGCTTCCGCCGGCAATCCGCGCGCATGTTGCTGACGCAGGGCTTCATCGCCCGCCACCGCGACGGCGACACCGCCATCCTGGGCCGCGGCGGTTCGGATACCTCGGCCGCCTATTTCGGGGCCTTGCTCGGTGCGCAGCGGGTGGAAATCTGGACCGATGTGCCCGGCATGTTCAGCGCCAATCCGCGCGAAGTTCCCGATGCGCGTCTGTTGACGCGATTGGACTACGCCGAAGCGCAGGAAATCGCCACCACCGGCGCCAAAGTGCTGCATCCGCGTTCCATCAAGCCGTGCCGCGATGCCGGGGTTCCGATGGCGATCCTGGATACCGAGCGGCCCGAACTGCCCGGCACCAGCATCGACGGCGATGCCATCACCGTGCCGGGTGTGAAGGCGATCAGCCGTCGCAACGGCATCGTGCTGGTAGCGATGGAATCGGTGGGCATGTGGCAGCAAGTGGGCTTCCTGGCCGACGTGTTCGAGCGCTTCAAGCGCCATGGCTTGTCGGTCGACCTCATCGGTTCGTCGGAAACCAACGTCACCGTGTCGCTGGATCCCAGCGAGAACCTGGTCACTACCAATGTGCTGGCGGCGCTCTCGGCCGATTTGACCGAGATCTGCCGGGTGAAAGTGATCGCGCCGTGTTCGGCGATCACTCTGGTCGGCCGCGGCATGCGCTCGCTGCTGCACAAGCTGTCGGACGTGTGGGCCACCTTCGGCCGCGAGCGCGTGCACATGATTTCGCAGTCGTCCAACGACCTCAACCTGACCTTCGTCATCGACGAAGTGGACGCCGACGGGTTGCTTCCCGTCCTGCATGCCGCGCTGATCGACAGCGGTGCGATGCCGGTGGAAGAGACCAGCGTGTTCGGCCCGCGCTGGCGCGAGATCGCCAATGGCATCCGCAAGCGCGAGACGCCGTGGTGGCATGGCGAACGCGAGCGGCTTCTGGCCGTGGCCGAAGCAGGCACTCCGCGTTATGTCTATCACCTGCCTACGGTGCGGGACCGCGCGCAGGCGTTGAATGCGCTTGCGCCCATCGACCAGCGTTATTACGCGATCAAGGCCAATTCGCATCCTGCCATCCTGTCTGCGTTGGTCGAGGAAGGTTTCGGACTGGAGTGCGTGTCGCTGAGCGAACTGCAGCGCGTATTCGAAGTCATCCCCGAACTGTCGCCGCGCCGTGTACTGTTCACGCCAAGTTTCGCGCCACGCGCGGAGTACGAAGCGGCATACGGACTTGGCGTCACCGTCACCCTGGATAATGTCGAGGCGTTGCAGCACTGGCCGGAAGTTTTTCGCGGCCGCGACCTGTGGTTGCGCGTGGACCTGGGCCGGGGCGATGGACATCACCAGAAAGTACGCACCGGCGGCAAGGATTCCAAATTCGGACTGCCCGTGGCCAAGGTGGAAACCTTCGTTGCGCTCGCCAGCAGCTTGGGCGCCAGCGTGGTGGGGCTGCATGCGCATCTCGGCAGCGGGGTGGAGACGCCGCAGCACTGGAAACAGATCTGCGACGAGCTGGGCGGCATCGCCGAACGCATCGGCAGCATCGAGGTGATCGATATCGGCGGTGGCTTGCCCATTCCCTACACCGAGGACGATGAGCCGTTCGACCTGGAGGCTTGGGGTGCGGGCTTGAGCGAAATCAAGACGGCCTATCCTGGCTATCGTCTGGCCATCGAGCCGGGCCGCTATCTGGTCGCCGAAGCGGGCGTTCTGCTGCTGACGGTGACTCAGGTGGTCGAAAAAGAAGGCATCCGCCGCGTCGGCCTGGATGCGGGAATGAACGCGCTGATCCGTCCGGCGCTGTACGACGCCTGGCACGACATCCTCAATCTCAGCCGCCTGCAGGAAGCGGCGGACGGCATGTTCGACGTGGTCGGTCCGATTTGCGAATCCAGCGACGTGTTCGGCAAGCGCAGGCGGCTGTCGGACGCGACCTCGGAAGGCGATGTGGTGCTGGTTGCCGATGCGGGCGCTTATGGATACGCCATGGCCAACGCCTACAACCTGCGGGCGTTGCCGAAAGAAGAGGTGCTGGATGTCTGATTTCAAGTTCCAGCGCGATGAAGTCGCCGCATTCCGCTTCGTGCGTTGTGGGCTGGATGCGGAAAGCGGCGTTGCTCAGCTGGTCTACGCCTTCGACGAAGGTCCTGAGCTGATCGAAACGGTCACCCTTCCCGGTGCGCCCTTCACGCTGGAGGGCAAGAGCGCAGCAGCAGCGAAACAGGCTTTGCGCTTGCTGCACCTGATCGCGGGCGTCAGCTATTACAAAGCGGCGGTGCCGCCGGAAATTCGCGTCGAGGGTTATTCGATTGATGCGGAGACCGCGGCTTTGCTGGAGACGATTTACGTCAACGGCCTGGGCGAGTTCGCCTATCGCAACGGTTTGAACCTTCATGGGCGTATCAAATTTCCGTTCGCAGCTAGCGCCGGCACGGCCGCGGAAGTGCTGGGGCTGCGCCATCACGCGCTGGTCGCCATTGGCGGCGGCAAGGATTCGCTGGTCTCGATCGAAGCGCTACGTTCGGCGGGCGTGGATCAGACCGTTACCTGGATCGGCAGCTCGCAGCTGATCGCCGCATGCGCCGGCCGCACCGAATTGCCCACGCTCAACATCAGCCGCGCGCTGGCTTCCGGATTGTTCGACTTGAACCGGCAGGGCGCCTACAACGGCCATATCCCGGTTACCGCGGTGAACTCCGCCATTCTCGTTCTCGCTGCGGTCCTGCAGGGCGTAGACCAGGTGGTGTTCTCCAACGAGCGTTCGGCCAGCTACGGCAGCATCATTCCGGGCACCGGCGAGGTGAATCACCAGTGGTCCAAAGGTTGGCAGTTTGAGCAGGCATTCGGCGAATACGTGCAGCGTCGCGTCGCCTCCGACCTTAACTACTACTCGCTGCTGCGTCCGCTCAGCGAGCTGGCGGTGGCCCGGCAATTCGCCAAGACCGATCGCTACGACGCGCATTTCTCCAGCTGCAACCGCAACTTCCACATCCTGGGCGAGCGTCCGGTGAATCGCTGGTGCGGGGTGTGCCCGAAGTGCCATTTCGTATTTCTGGCGTTGGCGCCGTTCATGCCCAAGCCGAGGCTGGTGGGCATCTTCGGCCGCAATCTGTTGGACGACGCCTCGCAGGCGGGCGGATTCGACGCGCTGCTCGAATTCCAGGACCACAAGCCGTTCGAGTGCGTGGGCGAAGGGCAGGAATCGCGCGCCGCGATGGCTGCGTTGGCATCACGGCCGGAGTGGAAAGAGGATGCGCTGGTCGCCCGCTTCATCCGCGAAATCCAACCGCAGCTGGTCGCTTCCGAGCTGGAAATCGCGCCACTGCTGAAAATTGGCGGCGAACACCGCGTTCCGGCTGCGCTGTGGGAGCAGCTGCGTGCGAATTTCGCAGCTTGAAGGCAAGCGCGTAGCGCTGTGGGGTTGGGGCCGCGAAGGCCGCGCTGCATACCGCGCGATCCGTTCGCGACTGCCCACGCTGCCGCTGACCTTGTTCTGCAATAACGAGGAAGCCGCCGAAGCCGGATCTCTCGCCGATCCCCTGCTGGCCGTGCATGGAGAAGCCGCCGCGGAGTCGCTGGCCGCCCAGCAGCTGGTCATCAAGTCGCCGGGCATCAGCCCCAATCTGGAAATCGCGCGTTTCGCTGCTCAACGCGGCACGGTCTTCATAGGCGGCAGTACGTTGTGGTTCGACGAGCATGCCGGCCCCGACGGAACCGCGCCGCACACGATCTGCGTGACCGGCACCAAGGGCAAGAGCACCACCACCGCACTGCTCGCGCACTTGCTGCGTGCCGGCGGCCACCGCACCGGGCTGGTCGGCAACATCGGCATGCCGCTGCTGGAGGTGCTGGATCCGGAGCCCGCGCCCGAGTTCTGGGCCATTGAGCTTTCCAGTTATCAGACTCTTGACGTCGCAGCGGCTCAAGCGCGGCCTGAAGTGGCGGTGGTGCTCAATATTTTCCCCGAGCACCTGGACTGGCACGGCGGCGAAGCGCGCTATATCGCCGACAAGTTGACGCTGGTGACCGATGCCAAACCGAAGATCGCGGTATTGAACGCCGCCGATGCGCGATTGGCTTCGTTACGACTGCCGCACAGCGAGGTGCACTGGTTCAACCATGCGCAGGGCTGGCATCTGCGCGGGGACGACGTATATCGCGGGAATAAGTTCGTGTTCGACGCCACGCGCACGCCGCTGCCCGGCCGCCACAATCGCGGCAATCTGTGCGCCGTGCTGGCGACGATAGAGGCGCTGGGTCTGGACGCCGCCGCATTGGCGGCCCATGCCGAAAACTTCCGTCCCTTGCCCAACCGATTGCAGTCCCTGGGCAAACGCGACGAAATCCTCTACGTCAACGATTCCATCAGCACCACGCCGCATGCCACGCTGGCGGCACTGGATTGTTTCCGCGGACAGCCGGTCGCGGTGTTGGTCGGAGGGCACGACCGCGGCGTTGACTGGTCCGATTTCGCGGAGGCGATGAAGCAGGACGCGCCCGTGGCCATCGTTACCATGGGTGCGAATGGTCCGCGCATCCATGCGCTGCTTGCGCCTTTGGCCGCCGAAGGCAAGTTCAGGCTTGAAGCGGCCGGCGATCTGGAATCGGCGATAAACCAGGGCCGGGGCTTGTTGGGTGGCGCTGGCGTGGTGTTGTTGTCGCCAGGGGCGCCCAGCTTCGGCGTTTACAAAGACTATGTGGCCCGTGGCCGTCATTTCGCCGCCCTCGCCGGTTTCGATCCGGATACGATTTCCGCCATCCCCGGTATCGGCGTCGGGTAACAGAGACCGTAGGAGCGATGTCCCCCAAGGGGACTTCCTTCGAGCGTAAGTCGCGAATATGGTGATCGGATGGACTTGGCCGACCCTGGATGCGGTTTCGCGACTTACGTCGCTCCTACGGGCCGGTGCCTTGCGTCAACATTGCGGAAGTATCCCGTTGTGCCGAACTACTCTCTCGACAAGGAAGGAATAACCATGCGCAAGATTTCACTGGTTTGGCTTGTTCTGGCTGCTTTGTGGGCCAGCCCTCTGTTGGCCGCTCCCATCGCCAAGCCGATCAACTGGAAAGTCGGCAAGCAGACTTTCAGCGGTTTTATGGTCTATGACGATGCCGGCAAGGAAACCCGTCCGGGACTGTTGATGGTGCCGGACTGGTTGGGCGTAACCCCGGCGGCGGTGGAGAAGGCAAAGCAGATCGCCGGCGACGATTACGTGGTGCTGGTGGTCGACATGTTCGGCAAGAGCGTGCGCCCGAAGAACCCGACCCAGGCGATGGCCCAGGTCAAGAAAATGTATGCGGACCGCCCGGCGATGCGCGCGCGCATGAGCAAAGCGCTGGAAGTGCTGCGCACCAAGGCCGGCAAGGCGCCCGTGGACACGGCGAAGATTGCGGCATTGGGCTTCTGCTTCGGCGGTTCGTCGGTGCTGGAGCTGGCGCGCAGCGGCGCCGATATCGCAGGCGTGGTCACTTTCCATGGCGGCCTGGATACGACGATGCCGGCGGCTGAGGGTGCGGTGAAGGCGCCGCTGCTGATACTCAACGGTGCGGACGATCAGGGCGTGGCGCCCAACATCGCCGGATTCGAGAAGGAAATGAACGCGGCGGGCGCCGATTGGCAGTTCGTCAATTTCAGCGGCGCGGTGCATTGCTTCGCGCTGGAGACGGCCAACAGCCCACCCGGTTGCGTGTACAACGAACGCGCCGCCAAGCGTGCCTACAAGATGATGGATGGCTTCTTCGAGGAAGTCTTCGGCAAGTAATCGCGGGAATTCCCGGTAGGAGCGACGTAAGTCGCGACTCACGTCGCTCCTACAAATGCTGAGTCAGTGCTTGCGTTCCACCGCGTACTGCGCCAGCCCACGCAACGCGGCAATGGCGTCGTTTTCGTGCAGGCCATCGAGCGCGCCTTCGGCAGCTAGCGCATATTCCGCCGCACGTCGCTGGCTGTATTCCAGGCCACCGGTGGCGCGGATCGCCTTCAGTACTTCCGGCATCGCATCGCCGTCGCCGTTCTCCACGATTGCGCGCAGGCGCGTGCGAGTCGCTTCGTCAGAATGCGCGATGGCATGGATCAGCGGCAAAGTGGCCTTGCCCTCGGCAAGATCATCGCCCAGGTTCTTGCCCAGGTCGGCCGCATCGGCGGTGTAGTCCAGCACGTCGTCGGCGATCTGGAAGGCGTAACCCAGGTTCATGCCGTAGTCGTAGAGCTTTTGCTGGACGATGGCATTGGCGCCTGAAGCCAGCGCGCCCAAATGGGTACCGGCGGCGAACAGCACCGCGGTCTTGCGTTCGATCACGCGCAGGTAAGCGGCTTCATCGGTATCGGGGTTGTGCACGTGCAACAGCTGCAGCACTTCGCCTTCGGCGATGCGGTTGGTGGTGTCGGCCAGGATGCGCATCACTTCCATGCGGTCCAGTTCCACCATCAGCTGGAAGCTGCGCGAATACAGGAAATCGCCTACCAGCACGCTGGGCGCATTGCCCCACAGCGCGTTGGCGGTGCTGCGGCCGCGGCGCAGATCCGATTCGTCCACTACATCGTCGTGCAGCAGGGTGGAGGTATGGATGAACTCGATGATCGCCGCCAACTGATGGTGATCGGGCGACATGGCACCGCAGGCGCGCCCGGCCAGCACCACCAGCATCGGCCGTAAGCGTTTGCCGCCGGCCGAGACGATATGGTCGGCAATCTGGTTGATCAGCACCACGTCCGAGGCCAGGCGGGCGCGTATCAGCGCGTCCACCGCGCCCATGTCGAGAGAGGCCAGGGTCTGGATCTGGGGCAGGGCCAGTGCGGGCCTGGCGGTGGTCTCGATGGAAATCATGTGTGAGGCGTGAGGGAAGTTGCTGAATTATAAGGGAAGAAGGGTCGGTCAAAGCTTACACGCCGATGCGGCGTATACGGACTAGCCTGGAGGCCGCAGGTATACTTCACTGGACTGCGCCCGCAACCGGCGGGCATCACCCGACGGAAGACGATATGGCACGCGGCATCAACAAAGTGATCCTGGTGGGCAATCTGGGCAACGACCCGGACACCAAATACACCCAGGGCGGTATGGCGATCACCCGGATCAGCCTGGCCACCACCAGTGTCCGCAAGGACAAGGATGGCAACCAGCAGGAACGCACCGAATGGCACCGTGTGGTGTTCTTCGGCAAGCTGGGCGAGATCGCTGGCGAGTACCTGCGCAAGGGCAGCTCGGTCTACGTGGAAGGCTCGCTGCGCTACGACAAGTACACCGGTCAGGACGGAGTGGAAAAGTATTCCACCGACATCATCGCCGACGAAATGCAGATGCTCGGCGGCAAGGGCGAAGGTGGCGGTGGCGGCGACCGCCCGCAACGCAGCGCGCCGGCGCAACGTCAGGATGCTTCCGGGCCGCGCCGTCAGCAGCCCGCTGCCCAGCAGGCGCCGATGGACGATTTCGCGGATGACGACATTCCGTTCTGAGATCGTCGTTCAGCTCAACTTTTGCAAGACTTTATCTCTGGAGACAAATGTGCCGACTTGGCTTGTGACTGGCGGTGCCGGCTTCATTGGCGGAAATTTCGTGTTGGAGGCGGTGAGCAAGGGCATTCGCATCATCAATCTGGATGCGCTGACCTATGCAGGCAACTTGGACACGCTGTCTTCCCTGGAAGGCGACCCCAACCATGTTTTCGTCCACGGCAACATCGGCGACCAATCCCTGGTATCGCGATTGCTGGCCGAACACCAGCCCGACGCGGTAGTGAATTTCGCCGCCGAGAGCCATGTCGATCGTTCGATCGACGGTCCTGGCGCGTTCGTCCAAACCAACGTGGTCGGCACGCTTGCGCTGCTGGAGTCGGTGCGCGACTACTGGCGCGCGCTGCAAGGCGCTGGACGCGATGCGTTCCGGTTGCTGCACGTTTCCACCGACGAGGTCTACGGTTCGCTGGGCGGCACCGGCAAGTTCACCGAAAGCACGCCTTTCGCGCCCAATTCCCCCTATTCAGCCTCCAAGGCGGCGTCGGACCACCTGGTGCGGGCGTTCCACCACACCTATGGCTTGCCGGTGCTGACCACCAATTGCTCGAATAACTACGGGCCGTACCATTTCCCGGAAAAACTCATTCCGCTGATCATCGCGCGCGCGCTGGCCGGCGAGCCCTTGCCGGTCTACGGCGACGGCAAGAACGTGCGCGACTGGCTGTATGTGAGCGATCACTGTGCCGCTATACGCACGGTGGTGGAGAAAGGTCGGCCCGGCGAAACCTACAATGTGGGCGGCGACGCGGAGCGACAGAACATCGAGGTGGTGGAAACCATCTGCAAGTTGCTGGATGAACGCCGACCGCGGGACGACGGAAAGCCGCGCGCCAGTCAGATCGCCTACGTGGCCGACAGGCCCGGCCATGACCGCAGATATGCGATAGATGCATCCAAATTGCAGAACGAGCTTGGTTGGAAGCCGCAGTACACTTTCGAGAAAGGCATCGCACAGACCGTTGATTGGTATCTTGAAAATCAGGACTGGGTGAAGCGGGTTCTGGACGGCAGTTATCGTCTGGAAAGAATCGGCGCGGCCGCCTGACGCAAAGGAAAGCAAAAAATGACGCAACGCAAAGGCATAATCCTGGCCGGCGGGTCCGGCACACGTTTGTATCCGATCACCCAGACCGTCAGCAAGCAACTGCTGCCTGTCTACGATAAACCGATGATCTATTACCCGCTCAGCGTACTGATGCTGGCGGGGATACGCGAAGTGCTGGTGATCAATACGCCGCATGAGCAGGCTTTGTTCAAGCAGTTGCTCGGCGATGGTTCGCAATGGGGCATGCGCATCGAATATGCGCCGCAGCCAAGCCCCGACGGGCTGGCACAAGCGTACTTGATCGGCAAGGACTTCGTTGCCGGACAGCCGAGCTGCCTGGTGTTGGGCGACAATATCTTTCACGGTCCCGGCCTGACCGAAACGCTCAAGCGCGCCGATGCCCGCGAGCATGGCGCTACGGTGTTCGGCTATTGGGTCAACGACCCGCAAAGATACGGTGTAGCCGAATTTGATGAAGGCGGCAGGGTGGTTGGACTGGAAGAAAAACCCGCAAAGCCGCGCTCGAATTATGCGGTCACGGGCTTGTATTTCTATGATGGACGCGCCAGCGACTATGCCGCTTCATTGAAACCGTCGGAACGCGGAGAGCTAGAAATCACAGACCTCAATCGTTGCTATCTGGACGACGGTTCATTGCATTTGGAGCCGTTGGGACGCGGTTTCGCGTGGCTGGATACCGGCACGCATCAATCCTTGCTGGAGGCTTCCAACTTCATTGAGACGATCGAGGCCAGGCAAGGGTTGCGTGTCTGTTGCCCTGAGGAAATCGCTTTCGGAAACCGATGGATCGATGCCGTGCAACTCGAAAAACTTGCGGCACCGCTTGCCAAGAATGGGTATGGACAATACCTGCTTTCGCTTATCACTCGCGGTGTTGTTCGATGAAGGTCATCGAAACCAGCCTGCCCGGTTGCGTAGTGATCGAACCAGCTGTCTTCGGCGATGAGCGCGGCTTCTTCTTTGAAACCTGGAACGCCGACCGTTACGGACAGCTTGGTCTTCCCGACAAGTTCGTGCAAAGCAACGTGTCTTCTTCCGCGCGCGGCGTATTGCGTGGCCTGCATTACCAGTGGCCAAAATCACAAGGCAAACTCCTGAGCGTGCTTGAAGGCGAAGTTTACGATGTTGCGGTGGATATCCGTCGAGGCTCCCCCACTTTCGGGCATTGGGACGCCGTGATTCTTAGTGCAGAGAACAAGCGCCAATTCTGGATACCGGAAGGTTTCGCCCATGGGTTCGCCGTGCTTTCAGAGCGTGCGATATTCAGTTACCTGTGCACTGCCCAATACGATAAATTCGCGGATGCGAGTATCCGCTGGAACGATGCCGACATAGCGATCGACTGGCCGATCGATGCGCCGCTGCTGTCCGATAAGGATGCTGTCGCGCCATTCCTTAAGGATGTGGCGCCTGAGCGTCTACCCGTTTTCATCGCATGAAGATCCTGCTGCTGGGCGCGAATGGCCAGGTCGGCCACGAATTGAGGCGCAGTCTGGCCCCCTTGGGACAGATCATCGCCACTACTCGCAGCGGTGTGTTGGGGAATGGCGTTGCATGTGAAGTCGCCGATTTCGATCAGCCGGACTCGTTGCCGGCGCTGGTCGACCGCACTTCGCCCGATGTGGTGGTCAATGCCGCGGCCTACACCGCGGTGGATCGCGCTGAAACCGAAGTCGACGCGGCATTCCGCGCCAATGCGGAATCACCAGGCGTGCTGGCCGCGGAGTGCGCAAGACGTGGTGCGAAACTGGTGCATTACTCCACGGACTACGTGTTTCCGGGCGATGGCAGCTGGCCGTATCGCGAGGACGATGCCACGTCTCCGCTTGGCGTGTACGGCGCGAGCAAGCTGGCTGGCGAAGACGCAATCCGCAACGCTGGAGGCTCGCATCTGATCTTCCGCACGGCATGGGTCTATGCCTCGCACGGCCACAACTTCTTACGGACCATGATGCGGCTGGGTACGGAGCGCGACGAATTACGCGTGGTCGCCGACCAGATCGGCACGCCGACGCCGGCGGCGTTGATCGCCGACGTCACCGCCCAGGTCATCGCCTCTTCACCGCAGGCGAGCGGCGTGTTCCACCTCGCCGCGGAAGGCCAGACCAGCTGGCATGGGTTCGCCGAAGCCATCTTCGCTGGCGCGCATCGGCGCGGCCTGCTCGCACGCGAGCCGCGGGTGCTGCCGATCGCCACCGCGGACTATCCGACGCCGGCCAAACGGCCGGCGTATTCCCGGCTCGATACCTTGCGTCTGCGCCGTGACATGGCGATAGCCTTGCCCTCATGGGAGCAAGGGTTGGACCGGGTGCTGGACGAGCTCGTTGCCGGAGCCTGAACCGGATTCCCGCCGCAGGCAGGTGTCAGGCCAGACCGGGAGCGAGAGGTGTGGTTACGATCGGCTATTGCTGCGGTTACCATGAGTCCAATGCGGGTTGTCCGGGGGGGGCTGGCCCGCATTTCTTTCTAATCGAAATCGGGGATCGGCAGATGAAATACCGGGCGGTTGCAATTGCTCTCGTGCTGGGGATGGTCGCGCCCGCACGCGCGCAGGTGGATGTGGACCACTACATCAAGAAGAACGAGTTCAACGACATCCAGATATCGCCCGATGGGCTGTATCTTGCGGCGACGATTCCATTCGGGGACCGCACCGGCCTGGCCGTGCTGCGACGCTCGGACTCGAAGGTCATGAGCTCGTTCGCGCTGGGCAAGAACAACCACGTCGAGGATTTCTTCTGGGCCAACAAGGAGCGCTTGCTGGTCACCGTATCGCAGAAGATCGGCATGCTGGAGGAGCCGCAATCCACCGGCGAGATTCTGGGCATGAATTTCGATGACAAGGCTCCGGATCTGCTTATCGGATACCGCGCCGCCAGTACCATGCTGACCGGAACGAACATCCGTACCAGCAAAAGCGAACTGGTTGCCGCGATAAACGTAGCCCCCATCCCGGGAGACGATCGCAATATCATCGTGACTGTCACTCCTTATGGCGAGGACGAGAGCTGGCGCCGTGCCGACCGCATGGACATCTATACCGGCCGCCGCGTCACGGTCGCCCGTCCGCCCGTCAAGGGTGCTTCCTTCCACGTCGACAACAAGGGCGTAGTGCGCTTCGCCGTGGGTTCCGAATACGACAACGCCAGCAAGCTGTACCACCGCGACAGCGATGATGCCGAATGGAAGCTGATCAACGACGAGAATGCCAGCGGCCACATCGAATGGCCGCTCGGGTTTTCCGAGGACAACCGTACCGCCTACCTGCAAGCGGAGCAGGCTCAGGGACCGGACGCAATCATCGCTTACGACACTGTCACCGGGCAGCGCAAGGAGCTGTTGCGTGACGGAATGTCGGATCCCACCGTCATCATCCCCCGTTTTGGCGCCTCGCAAGCGCCGGTAGGTGCGCTGTACCTGGATGGTCGCCCGCACACCCGGTTCTTCGATCCCAAAAGCACGGAAGCGCGCCTGTACCAGATGCTGCAGGAGGCATTCCCTGGCGATTCCGTCGTTGTGACCTCCACCACCGATGACGGGAAAATCGCGCTGGTCAGCACCTCCTCGGACCGTAATCCAGGCAGCTTCTACCTCTTCGATACCCAGGCCATGAAAGCTTCCTACGTGCTCAGCCGCCGGGGCTGGATCGATCCCGGGAAAATGGCTGTGGTCAAACCGGTTGAGTTGAAAGCGCGCGATGGTATGGCGATGCGTGGCTACCTTACATTGCCGCCGGGGAAGCCGGAGCGCGGCCTGCCATTGGTGATCCTGCCGCATGGCGGGCCTTTCGGCGCTTTTGACCGGTGGACCTTCGATATGGAACCGCAGATCCTCGCTGCCGCAGGCTACGCGGTGTTGCAGGTGAACTATCGTGGTTCTTCAAATTACGGGCGCGCTTTCAGCCAAGCCGGTGCGCAGCAGTGGGGCGGCACCATGCAGGACGATCTCACCGACGCGACGCATTGGGCCATTGACCAGGGCATAGCCGACCGTAGCCGCATATGCATGTACGGCGCCAGCTATGGCGCCTACGCATCGCTGATGGGTGCGGCAAAAGAACCGGACCTGTATCGATGCGCGGCGGGTTATGTCGGCGTCTACGACCTGGTCACGCTCAGCGCGCAGGAAAGCCGCGAAAGCAAGCGCATGAGCACTTGGACATCGGAGTGGATGGGAAAGGGTGAAGGGCTGGCATCGGTGTCGCCGAACCGCATCGCGAACCGCATCAAAGTGCCGGTGTTCCTCGCTGCCGGCGGCGAAGACGAGACCGCTCCGATCGAGCAAAGCGAGAAGATGGAGCGTGCGCTGAAGCAGGCTGGTGTGCCGGTAGAAACGTTGTACTACCGCACCGAAGGGCACGGTTTCTACACTGCCGAGCATCAGCGCGAGTACTACACAAGGCTGCTGGCTTTCCTCGCGCGCAACCTCGGCGGAGCTTCGGCGACACGCGAAACGGCGGCCGAATAGATTCCTTGAATTGGAAACAAGGCAAAGGCGTCAATCGGCGCCTTTGTCTTGTGCGCCCGATGTCGGTTAACGAACCCCATGCATCATCCGTTTCAACAGGGGAGCCAGCAGGAAAGCCACCGCTGCGCAACCCAGCCCCACCCACATCAGCAACCAGAACAAGTCCGCGTATTTTTCCGCGGCTTCGGCGAAGTTCATGACTTCGCCTTCCGGTATCTCTATCGCAGCCAGTTTGCCGAACTGCGCGGCCAGCGTTTCCGAGAAAGCGGTGGCCAGAAACCAGGTGCCCATCATCAGGCTGACCACGCGCGGCATCGACAGCTGGGTCACGGCGGACAGTCCCACGGGTGCCAGGCACATCTCGCCGATTTCCAATATCAGATAGGCCAGCACCAGCCACCACACGCTGGCCATCTGGCCGGTTTCGCCGACCTGCTGCGCGGCCCAGGCCAGGGGAATAAAGGACAGGCCGGCGAACATCAGGCCCAGTGCCGATTTGAACGGCTTGGAAGGGTCGCGCCCGCGCTTGCCCAGCCACGCCCACAATGCGGCAAAAACCGGCGCGAGTACCACCAGGAAGAAGGCGCCGAGATAGGTCAATGAGCCGGCCGTCTGCGGTAGCACCACGCAGTCGCGCACCAGGCAGACCAGCATGATCGCGCTCACTGCTATGAAGAGCAGGCGCGGCATCGCGGATTCTGGCGTGCGGTCGGACAGCCTTGCGGCAAGCATGAACGAGAGCGGCGCCAGCAATAGGGAGTAGGTGGACCACGGCGCGGTCTGCACGAACAACGAGAGGTTGGTGATCCAATCCGCGGTC
Organism: uncultured Pseudoxanthomonas sp.; assembly: GCA_946479745.1. The sequence continues at coordinate 101,491 of CAMLGZ010000007.1, forward strand.
CATTCGAAAGGCTGCAAAGGCGCGACCAATGAGGGCACGATATCTTTGGTCAGCAGGCGGTCGTTGAAGGTCACCCAGGAGCCGTAGGTCTGCTCGTACAGGGTGAAGAACACCAGGCACATGAAGATCATGGCCATCAGCGCGAGCATCTGCTGCCGTTGCGCCGGCGTGCACTTGGAAAGAATGAACCAGCCGAACCAGACCAGCACGGCAGCCAACACCGCCAGCATCAGCATCAGCGCCAGCGGTATTTCCCCGCCCAGGGCGAAGGCGCCGTTGCCCGAAGCCCACATCAACCAGGCGATCGGGAGCACACCCAGTAACGCAAAAGCGTAGATCAACCATTCGCGCGGCAGGCCCAGCACGCGTTCGCGCAGCAGTGCGGGCTCGCGCGGTTCGGCATGGCCGTGCAGGTATTTCTGTCCCCACAGGAACAGCACCAGGCCCAGCAGCATGCCGATGCCCGCCGCGCCGAAGCCGTACTTCCAGCCCAGCGTCTCGCCCAGGTAACCGCAGACCAGCGATGCGAACAACGCGCCCAGGTTGATGCCCGCATAGAAAAGCGAGAAGCCCGAATCGCGGCGCGGATCGTTTTCCCCGTACAACTTGCCGACGATGGTGGAGATGTTGGGTTTGAGGAAACCCACGCCCATGATGATCAGCGCCAGCGACAGATAGGTGTAGCGCAGCGAACTCTCGTCGCGCATGACCTGGCCGCCTACAGTGATCGCAGCGTTGCCTTCGAAGGCCATGCCCGCATGCCCCAGCACCAGCAGCAGGCCGCCGAACACCACTGCCTTGCGCATGCCCAGCCAGCGGTCCGCCAGCAGTCCGCCGATCACGGGGATGCAGTACACCAGGCCCCCGTAGGCCCCCAGCAGGTCGTAACCGGCCTTGTCCGGGAACAGGTGGTACTTGGTGAGGTAAAGCAGCAGCAGCGCCTTCATGCCGTAGAAGGAGAAGCGCTCCCACATTTCGGTGAAGAAGCAGACGTACACGCCTTTGGGGTGGCCGAGGAAGTCCTCGCGCGCCGGGATCGCCGACAGGGTGGAAGCGGACAAAGGCGCATCCTGGGTGGAAAGCCGGAGTATAGCCGCGCGCCGCCAGTATCCCGTGCTGGACTTGCCGGTGGCTTCCTTATAGCGTGTCGGCTCCTTGAAGCCCTGGGATTTGCATGAACAGCGCGCAGACGCCGCAACTTACCTTCCGTGCCGTACTGCTGGCGATCGTGCTGGCGATGATCCTGTCGGCAGCCAACGCTTATCTGGGGCTGTTCGCCGGCCTGACCATCGCCACCGCCATTCCTGCTGCCGTGGTGTCGATGGGCGTGCTGCGCCTGCTGGGCGGCGGCACCATCCTGGAGAACAACATCGTCCAAACCGGCGCTTCGGCGGGTTCGTCGATTGCGGCCGGCGTCATCTTCACCATTCCGGCGCTGATCATCCTGGGCTACTGGCAGGACTTCCGTTATTCCTGGGTGCTGGCCATCGCCGGCCTGGGCGGTCTGCTGGGCGTGCTGTTCTCGGTGCCGCTGCGCCGCACCATGATCGTGGAAGATCCGCTCCCGTTCCCGGAAGGCAAGGCCGCTGCTGAAGTGCTGAAGGCGGGCGAGAATCCCGGCCCGGGTTTGAAGATTCTGGCCATGTCGGCAGGTATCGGCGCGTTGGTGAAACTGGCCGCGGCCAGCGGCCTGCGCATGATTCCCGACAGCTGGGCGCAGGCGGGTTTCTTCGCCAACGGCAAGGGGCTGGCCTATCTGGGCACCAATCTTTCGCCCGCGTTGCTGGGCGTCGGTTATATCGTGGGCTTGAACATCGGCATCGTCGTGCTTTCCGGCGCGGTGCTGTCCTGGCACATCGCCATTCCGCTCTACAACGCCTTCTTCCTGAATAACGATCCGGCTCTTGCGGCACAGATCGCCGGCGCCGGCGCGGTAGACACCGCTTTCGCCATCTGGTCCACCAAGGTCCGCTATCTGGGCGTGGGCACCATGCTTATCGGTGGTATGTGGACGCTGTTCTCGCTGCGCAAGTCGCTGGCGTCCGGCATCCGCAGCGGGTTCGCCGCCGCGCGCAAGGCCAAGGGCGAAGCGGTGGCCGAAACCGACCGCGACCTGCCGATGAAGTGGATGCTGATCGCGCTGGTGGTGTTCGTGATTCCGCTGGCGCTGCTGTACCAGGCCATCGTGGGGCAGTGGATGGTCAGCATTCCGATGACCATCATCATGATCGTCGCAGGTTTCCTGTTCGTCTCGGTGTCGGCCTATCTCGCCGGCCTGGTCGGTTCTTCCAACAATCCCGTTTCCGGCATCACCATCGCCACCATCCTGTTCGCTTCGGTGGTTCTGGTGTTCCTGCTGGGGCGCAATTCCCCGATCGGCGCGGTGGCGGCGATCATGATTGGCGCGGTGGTGTGCTGCGCGGCGGCGGTGGGCGGCGATAATCTGCAGGATTTGAAAGCCGGATACATCGTCGGCGCGACGCCGTGGAAACAGCAGCTGATGCTGGCTATCGGCGCTTTCTCATGCGCGTTGATCATGGCGCCGGTGCTGAATTTGCTGGCTGCCGCCTACGGCATCGGTGCGCCGACCCCGGAGCATCCCAATTCGCTCTCCGCGCCGCAGGCCACATTGATGGCCTCCGTGGCCAAGGGCATGTTCGGCGGCGTGCTGCCGTGGGGAATGATCGCCATCGGTGCCGGCATCGGCGCGCTCATCATCGCGCTGGACGAATGGTTGAAGTCGCGCGGCGCGAAATTCCGCGTGCCCGTGTTGGCCGCGGCCATCGGCATCTACCTGCCGCTGGAATTGATGGTGCCCATCTTCCTTGGGGGCCTGCTCTCGCACTTCGTGCAGCGCAAGCACAAGGTCAACGACGACAACGAAGAAGAGAAGGACCGCATCCACCGTCCCGGTACGTTGTTCTCGGCGGGCCTGATCACCGGCGAGGCGCTGATGGGCATCGCGATAGCGGTTCCGATCGTGGTTTCGGGAAGCGCGGATGTGCTGGCTTTGCCGGAAGCCTGGCGCTTCAACCAGTGGATCGGGCTGGTGGTGCTGGCGGTAGTGGGCTGGCTGCTGTATCGCAGCGGCGCCAGGAAGCAAGACCTGCCGCTCACCTCCTGACGTGGCCGGCTACCGGTTCCGTTCCCGATAAAGGAATGGAACCTGCCGCCATCGTTATCGCTAGCGTGCCCGCGCGGTAGCGGCGGGCCAATTGAGGTAAATAGGATTGCCGACGAGCAGCAGCTTGCCGTCGGTGCCCCGCAAGTTGACCCGTAACCAGTGTCGCCCGCCATCGCTGCGCCAATCGAAGCGCAGGTTCTGCACCGTCTGCTTGATGGACAAGTCGGCCTCAGGTTGGATGATGCGACCGTCCTGGATCACTTCGACGTGCGCGCCGGCAAGATTGTCGGCGCGTATCTCGAATTCGATCAAGCCTCCTGCGGGCGACGACAACGTGTCTCCCATCTTCGCTCCGTCATCGCCACTACGTGCGCTGAAAACCAGCGCGCGGTCGCGACTTCCCTGCACATCGACGAAAACATGCCCGGCACGCAACCCGGCGAGGATTTCCGGCATCGACAGCGCTTGCGCATGCACTACTGTGGTCGGCATCCCGACCGGCCCGCCACCCACGTCCGGCAGCATCCGGCTGGCATCGTGATTGTCGCTGCCGCCGATGGCGGTCAGGCGATAACCGGCATTCAACAACGATTCCCAGAACGGGATGCCCGAATACGGCGTGTCGGCATCCATGCCGTTCACGACCTCTACCGCTTGCAGAAGCGACGGGTCAGCCTTTGGCTGCGCGGTCCAGCCGCAACCCATGCAGATTTCGCCCGACGGCCGCACCGGGTGATTGATCGAAACGATGCCCTGCAGGTGTGCCGCATCGCGCAGCAGTGCATTCCAGTCGCGGTTGCCGCCGACTCGAAAGTCCAGCGGCGCAACCGGGCCGATCAAATTGGCATGGCCGCTGAAAGTCGTTATTTCGCGTCCCGGCATCAACAAAATGCTGTCGAAATAGGGCTGCAGCTCGCGGATGGCATTCGCTTGTGAGGTGGTGTTGTGATCGGTGATGGCGATGAAATCCAGTCCGCGTTGCGTCGCCGCTTGGGCGGTCAGGAACAGCGGGCAGGGCACCTTCGCTCCTTTCGAACTCTTGCAGCTGCCGTCGCTGTGCGCGTCGTGCATGTGCAGATCGCCTCGATACCAGGCCGCTTTCTCCTGCAACGGAGGGTTGGCGATCGGCGGCTGCCAATACGGCTCGCCTTCGCGGCCCAGCCAGATGCGCGCCGTGAATTCGGCACGCGTGTCTTTGCGGATATTGGGAATGCCCAGCAATAAAGACCATCGGCCCGGGCGGATCGCTCCCGGCAGGTAGGAGGGCGTCGCGTCGCTGGCCGACACGGTGAATATCGATTTGTTGCCGCCGCTCCAGCCGCGGAGGCCATCCGGATCCAGCAGTCCCAGGTCGATGGTGGTCTTGATGTCTCTGCCGGTGTACTCGAACTGTACGGTGATGCGTCCGGTGCCAGCCGGTACGGTGAACGGCACTTCGCGATAGCTTTGGTGGTCCTTGCCGGTGATCTCCCCGTGCAAGGTCAGGTCCGGGTTCCTCTCGGCCGCCGCTGCTTCTCTGCCGTTGAACAGAAGCAGCATGCACGTCATCGCGACGCTATATAGCTTCATGGTGCTACTCCAGATTCAGGGAGGACACTTCGGATTTCCTTCCGCCGGATTCAATCGCGCATGCAGATATGGCCTTCCAGGCCAGCGGATGCCGATGTTTCGTCCCCATGTTCAGAACCGGAACATGATTGCAAAGCGGTAAGCCCGTCCCAGCAGCGGCCGGGCCAGGAAAGTGTTGGCCCCGGCATCGCCGCTCTGCAGTTCGCCGGCGCGTGGATTGCCTTCGGTCAGGCCGAGCGAATTGGTGAGATTGTCCCCGTAAAGGAAAAGCGACAACTCGGGCGTGAGTTCGTAACGTGCGCTGGCATTGATCGCGTAGTACGACGGTAGGCGCACCGAATTTGCGGTATCGACATAACGTTCACTCTGGTGTTCGTACGCCGCCTGCAGGCGCAGCTTGTTATTGAAAAGATTGAAACCCGGCACTACGCGCAGGCTCTGTTTCGGCACGCGGATCAGCTGGTTTCCTACGAAGTCACGCAACACGGGCGCGCCGCTGACCAGCTCGGTATAGCGCAGGTCCTGGTACTCGGGCTCCTGCACGGTGGCGGTCAGCTGCAGATCGAACCAGTCGACCGGGTACCAGTTGCCTTCCAGTTCCAGACCGACGGTCTTGGTGCTGGCGTAACCCTGCTGGACGGTGGATGAACCGGTGTTGAGATCGAATACGTAGTTGCTGAAGCCCACGTTGTCGTATTTGGTATAGAACGCCGTGGCGAAGATATCGAAGATCTCGTTGCTGAATTTGTAGCCAACTTCGCCCAGATCCATGGTCTGGGTGACCGGGCGGCTGCTGTTGTTGCGGATGCAGCTTTCAACGTCGATCAGGCTGCAGTTGGAGTACCGGGTGATGTAGCTGGACAGGTTGGGCAGGCGGAAGGCCGAGGTCCAGCGTGCGAACAGGCCGGCGTGCTCGGAGAACTGCCAATTGGTGCCGATCGTCCAGCCGGTCTTGCTGAAAGTCTCGTCGTAGCTAACGAAGCGTCCCGATCCGGTGAGGATCTGGGAGCTGGCGAAAGTGCCTCGATTCACCGGCGTGCGGATCTCGGTCCAGCCTTCTGTATTGACCTCCTCCCGGCGCACGCCGGCATCGATGCGCAGTTTCTCGGTGGCCTGCCATTCGTCGGACAGATACAGCGCATTCGTAGTGGAGCGCCCGCTTGCATTCTCCCACTCGTAGCCATAGCGGTAGATGCCGTCTTCGGTCAGCGTGGCCAGCGGTTGGCCGTTGGCATCCACCGCGACCAGATTCAGCAGGCGCGCATTGTCCTGCACATCCAGCAGCACGTTGGACGAATAGCGGTCGAAATCCTGGTCGAAGCGCGCGTAGTAGTAGCCGAGCGTGACATCGTGGCTCTGGTCGCCGAAGTCGAACTTGCGTAGCAAACGGGTATCGTTGATCAGTTCTTTTACCGGCATGGTCACGCCGCGCAGCCCGCCGACGGACATCAGGCCGTTCCCATTCTGGTTGGCGACATCGAAGATCTGGCTGGGGTCGGCCGCATAGCGGAGCTGTAGTCCTGTCGCACCGGGCACGCGCGCCAGCAGTGGCTGCGACTGGCGCAGAAATGCGGATCCGCTCAACAACTGTAGCGGGAACACGCCGTTGCGCTGCGTCTCGGTATCGCTGTAGCGGATCGACTCGGCCAGCTTGAAACCTGCGCCCAGCTCGTGGTCGAACTTGACGGTGAACTGATTGCGATCGACTTCGGTACCACGGCTGTTGTCGAAATCGTAGAGGCTGCCGTCGCCCTGCAGCATCCGCACGCGTTGGGTTTCCGGGCCGGCCATCGTGCCGTAGTTGCCGTCGAAGCCCGGTACGGCGCGGATCTCGCCATCGTCGTAGGTGCGCATCGGAATGCCCAGATACAACGCGACGTTGTCGTTGACCCGTTTGAAATCGAAGCTGAGATTGCCCCGCTCGAAAGCCTTGCTGAGGTTGACGCGGTACTGCCCACCCTTGTTGGCGGTGAAGCCGGGCTCACGGATGCCATCGTCGGTACGGTAGAAGCCGCCGACGCCGAGTTTCCAGCCCCCGCCGATCGGCGTACCGAAGAACAGATCGTAGCGACCGAGCCCATAGTCGCCGACCGTGTACTTGACCACGCCCTCTGCGCTATCGCCGACCACACGCGGGATGAAATTGATCGCGCCCGCGGGTGCGTTGGAATAGAACACCGACGACGGCCCGCCTCGCACTACTTCGATCCGTTCGATCGTCTCGTCGAGACGGAAAGCCTGATCGCCGTTGAGGAAACCTAACGCGGGATCGTGCTGCACGGGCACGCCGTCCTCAAGCAGGGTCACCGATCCGAATCCGTCCACCGGGATGCCGCGCGCGCGGATGTTGCCGCTCGCCTCGCCACCGGATGCTTCCACCCAGAACCCGGGCACGGATTTCATCGCTTCGGTCACCGAGGTCGGCGCCTGCAGCCGCAGACGGTCTTCCTCGATGCTGGTGATCGAGTAACTGGTTTCGGCCTTGCTGCGTTGGGTGGTTCCCGAGCGGCCGGTCACCACCACCGTATCCAGCTGCACGGCATCCCCGCCCGGCGCTTCCGCCGCTGTCGAATCTTCCTGCTGTTGTGCATGCGCTATCGGGCTGGCGACTGAGGCAAGCGTCAACGCAAGGCGTATGGCGCGTCGAAGCGCGCTGGCATCGTAGTTCATTTGGAGACTCTCGAATTAGCGGGGGAGATCGGTGTATGCGGAATCCGCATTCGGGCCGCGAGGGGCTGGTACCGATTACATCCATGGTGTTCGACGATGCTTAAACATTTATTACGCATTCCCTGCCATTAGCTATCGTCTGCGTATCCGAAAAATTATCTTTGCAGGCCGTTCTCAGCCAGCAGCGGTCCGGCGATTCTGCGCAGCGCACGCGCATCGGGTGGACGAGAACCACATTCGCGCCGCGCCGGGCAGCCCGCCAGGGCATGGCTTCAGGCCTTTGCGCCGGACCGCTGTTACGGCCTAACATCGGGGTTTTCCTGTTGCTGGAGTCCCGGATGAACCTGCGAACCGCCCTGTTGCCCCTCTGCCTGCTGGCCGCATTGCCGGCCACGGCCGCCACGCGCGGGTTCGACGTGCGCGACATGATGGCGCTGGACCGCGTGTCCTCGCCCGTGCTGTCGCCCGACGGCGCGGTCGTGGTCTTCGCCCAGCGGCAGATGGACAAAGAGGTCGTCAAGGCCACTACGGGCCTGTGGGTGCGCAACCTGCTGACCCGCGACATGGCGCCGCCCAAACGCTTGACGCCCGAAGGCTGGAACGTGAACTCGCCCACATTCTCGCCGGACGGGAAAACCGTGTATTTCCTCAGCGGAAAATCCGGCACCCAACAGCTGTATTCCATCGCTTCCGGCGGCGGCACACCCAAGCAGCTCACCGCTTTCGCGTTGGATGTAGGCAGCTACAAATTGTCGCCGGACGGCACCCGCGTCGCGTTCAGCGCGGACACTTTCGCCGACTGCAGGGCCGACTTCGCCTGCACGCAGAAGAAGCTCGATGACACCAAAGCCAAGAAAAGCACCGGCGTGATTTATGAGGGGCTGTTCGTGCGCCATTGGGACACCTGGAGCGACGGTCGCCGCAGCCGGCTGTTCGTAAGCGATTTGCCTGCGGGCAAGGCGAAGGCCACCACCGCCGCCATCGCGTTGACCGATTCGCTGGATGGCGATGCGCCTTCCAAGCCGTTCGGCGATGCCAGCGAGTACACCTGGTCGCCCGACGGCAAGACCGTGGTGGCGGGTATCCGCGTGGCCGGGAAATCCGAAGCCTGGTCCACCAATTTCGATCTCTACCGCATGAATGCCGACGGCACCGGCGCGCCGGTCAACCTGACCACCGCCAACAAGGCCTGGGATGCGGGCCCGGTCTTCAGCGCCGACGGCAAAACGCTGTTCTATCGCGCGATGAAGCGCCCCGGCTTCGAGGCAGACCGCTTCGCGCTGATGAGCATGGACGTGGGCAGCGGACAGGTCCGCGAGATCGCCGCGCATTGGGACCGTTCCGCCGACAACATCGTGCTGTCCCAGGACGGTGGCACGATCTTCACGACCGCGCAGGACACCGGCCAGCATCCTTTGTTCGCCGTCGAGATCGCCACTGGCAAGGCAGAGCAGATCGTCGGCGACGGCACCATCGCCGACTTCCAGGTCGCGGGCCAGACCTTGGCGTTCACGCGCAATACGCTGAAGACCGGCGATCAGTTGTTCACCACCACTACTGCGGCAGGCGCTCCCTTGCGCGCGATCACGCCGAGTGCGGAAGAGCGGCTGAAGGACGTGGCTTTCGGCGACTTCGAGCAGTTCGACTTCAAGGGCGCCGGCGGCGACACCGTGCACGGTTACGTGGTCAAACCCTGGAACTACGTCGAAGGAAAAAAATATCCGGTCGCCTTCCTGATCCATGGCGGTCCGCAGGGTAGCTTCGGCAACGGCTGGAGCTACCGTTGGAACCCGCAAACTTACGCGGGGCAGGGCTACGCCGTGGTGATGATCGATTTCCACGGTTCCACCGGCTATGGCCAGGCCTTCACCGATGCCATCAGCCGGGATTGGGGCGGCAAGCCGCTGGAAGATCTGCAGAAGGGTTGGGCGGCCGCGCAGAAGGAATACGCCTTCCTCGATGGCGCCAATGCCTGTGCGCTGGGCGCGAGCTACGGTGGCTACATGATCAACTGGATCGCCGGCAACTGGCATACGCCCGCTTCCGGGGCGTGGAAGTGCCTGGTGGACCACGACGGCGTATTCGACACGCGCTCGATGGGCTACGTGACTGAGGAGCTGTGGTTCAGCGAATGGGAGAACGGCGGCACGCCGTACGAAAATCCCAAGAACTACGAGAAGTTCAACCCGGTCAACCATATCGCCGAGTGGCGCGTGCCCACGCTGGTGGTACAGGGCGAGAAAGACTACCGTGTGCCTCTCGACCAGGGTCTGTCTGCTTTCACCGCTCTGCAGCGCAAAGGCATCGAATCCAAGTTGCTGTATTTCCCCGATGAAAACCATTGGGTGCTCAAGCCGCAGAACAGCGTGCTGTGGCACGACACGGTCAACGGCTGGCTCAAGCAGCATCTGACCCCGTAATCCCCTTGCAGGCCCGCGCTTCCGGTATCGCCGGCGGCGCGGGTCCGCTTCGCGTCAGGAGTCGGATCCGATGGCTATCGAAACCGCAGTGCCTTCCACTGCGCTGATCACCAACGATATCGTGCTGTTCGGTCTGATCGCGGGCACGCTCGGCGCGGTGTTCTGGACCGCCTCGCGCGAAACCGGCATGTGGAAGAAGTTCTACACCTACGTGCCGGCGCTGCTGCTCTGCTACTTCATTCCCGGCATCTACAACAGCGTGGGGTTGATCGATGGCAACGCCAGCAAACTCTACAACCCTGTCGCCAGCCGCGTGCTGCTGCCTGCGGCACTGGTGTTATTGACCCTCACCATCGATCTGAAGGGTGTGCTGCGGTTGGGGCCGAAACTGCTGCTGATGTACATAGGCGCATCGGTCACGGTGATGATCGGCGCGTTCTTCGCCTTCTGGGTGATGGGCATCCTGCATCCGCAGACCGTAGCCGGCGATACCTGGGCCGGCATGGCCACGCTGGCGGGCAGCTGGATCGGCGGCGGCGCCAACATGGTGGCGATGAAGGAAGTGTTCGCGGTCGACGAGACTACTTTCGGCCAGTTCGTGGTCGTCGATGTGGGCGTTGGCTATGTGTGGATGGCCGTGCTGATCTTCCTGGCGGGCCGCGCCGAGGCGATCGATGCGCGCAGCGGCGCCAACACGCTGGCCATCGAGGACCTCAAGCAACGTCTGGCCAGCTACCAGCAGCAGCACGAGCGCGTGGCTTCGCTGCCGGATCTGATGGTGATCCTGGGCATCGCTTTCGGTACGGTCGGCATGGCCCATGCGGTGGCGGGCCCCGCATCGGCCTGGTTCGGCGCCAACGTCTCATGGGCGCGGCAGGTCAGCCTGCACGAACCGTTCGTGTGGGTAGTGGTGCTTTCCACGCTGGTCGGCCTGGGATTGAGCTTCACCCGCGCGCGTACGCTGGACGGCGCCGGCGCTTCCAAGATCGGCGCATTGCTGCTCTACATTCTCATCGCCTGCATCGGCATGCAGATGGACATCAAGGCGCTTGCCGACCGGCCATGGCTGTTCGCGCTGGGCCTGATCTGGATCTCGGTGCACATCATTTTGTTGTGGTTTCTGGGCAGGGCGTTGAAGGTGCCGTTCTTCTATTTCGCCATGGGCTCGCAGAGCAATATCGGCGGGCCGGCATCCGCGCCGGTGGTGGCGTCGGTGTTCCATCCCTCGCTTGCGCCGGTGGGTGCTTTGCTCGGAGCGCTGGGCTATGCGACCGGTACGGTGCTGGCCTATATCGTGGGGATCACGTTGAGAGCGATGGCCGGGGCATGAGCTTCTAGGGAAGCTCTGAACAAGTCTGCACAAAAAAACCAAAGATGTTGGATTTCGTTCGCGATGAACCCCGGATCAAGTCCGGGGCAGGCTCTGCCCTATAAACCGTTCGTGGTGAGCCTGTCGAACCACGCTTTTCGAAGGAAAGCCGGCTTGCTACTTACTGAAAATGTCTTGCCAAGAGCGTGGTTCGACAGGCTCACCACGAACGGAATTTTTTGGAAGGCTCACCACGAACGGTTTACTTAGTTCAGAGATTCCCCATTCAGGGGTTCCCTAGAGCTGGGCCGCACGCTGTTGGCGTTGTTCCACTTGCTGAGTCTGGCCCTGCTGTTGCTGGTCCTGCTCGCGTAGTTGTCCCGCGCTGAGTCGCGCAGGAGTTTGGCTGGCCTGTTCCATGTCGACACGGCTGCGCTGGTGGGCGGGGTCGTGCAATGCGCCCTGCACCGAGAACAGGCTGTCGCCGCGTTCGGAAGCGAGCACGTGGTCGATCCGTTTCAGGCCGTCCGAGCCCGCGCGCGCCGCAGCGCTGGCAGCGACATTGAAGAAGCGCTCGTCCCCGGCAAGGCCCAGCTGCTGGCGTTGCCCTGACAGACCATCGACTGCATTCCTGAGCAGCTGGTTGGAGGTGCTGTTGGCGTCGCCGATGGTATTGGAGCCGGCGCCGGGGTTGCGTTCGCGTACCCGCAGTTGCGCCAGATCCTGCGCTTCCATGACCGCTTCGATGTAATGCAGGTCCAGGCGGTGCAGGAGCATCTTGCCGGGCACCAGGCGCTCGAAGAAGGTCAGCGGATCGGGATCGGGCAGTTGGATCTTGTGCCCTGGCGCATCCGGCATCGCCCATTTCAGCGGGATGCTGTCTTCCTGCAGATGAGTGAGGAGTTCGTTCTTGACGCGGTAGCTGCGGATCAGGCCCTGCTCGGCCTCCTGCTTCAACACCTCGGCGTCGAAGCCGTAGCGTTCCAGGGTCTTGTCGTGCACGCCGGCGGCGTTGAAGGTGACCGCCGGGATTTCGCTGACCATGCTCGCCGCGCCGGCCAGGCCGCCACCGAGTGACTGCCCGGTCAGGACCACGTTGTTGCCGAAGGCCTGCTTGGCTTCCCGCGCCAGGGCGATAGCCTGGTCGTACTGCACGTCCTCCAATCCAAGACCTTGGCGGAAGTTGTGGCGCCAGTCCTTGCCTTCGTCGGTACCGGCGTAGGCCACCACCACCGCTCCGCTGGCATCCCGATAAAGCGAGGCGTCGAAGCCGCTCTTGCTGTCGTGCAGCAAGCTGGGGTCGATGCCCGCGGCGCGTACCGCGGCATCGTCCATACGCTGCCAGGTTCCGGGCAGGACCGGCGCGAACGAGGACTCGCCGCGGCGTGCGTCGGCGACGGCATAGTTGTCCTGTATCAGAGTCGACAACTCGCGATCCACCGCATGCGGTTGCTGCCCCGCCACATCGTCTGCGAAGCCGCTGCCGGCTGGGGTGGAGGAAGAGGTAGCGGCGGACATCCCTGTGGAAACATTCATGCGCTATTCCTTTGCGTGTGCGTGCCTTGGTGCACGGGGTTGGCGACGCCTGCCGGCGCCGCGCGTTCCAACGGGTTACTGCGTGGCGACGCCGTTGGCCGTCAGCCAGTCGCGCACCTTCTGCCGCGACTGCCGGCCTTCGGCGTTGAGGCGTGCGTCCGAGCCGGAGAACAACGTCGCCTGGAAAGTGTTGCCGCGACTGTCGACGGCATTGGGGTCCACGCCCAGTTGCAACAGTTGCAGGACGCGCTCGGCATCGTTGACCTGTGCGGCTACGTGCAGCAGCGAGTTGCCCATCGAGTCGGTGCGGCGGACATCGGCGCCGGCTTTCACCAGCAGGTCGAACTGTGCGCTGCGGCGACTCTGCACTGCGCGGAATATCGGGGTCCGGCCGGCACGGGCGCTGACCAGATCCACCGGAGCTCCATGGGCGACCAGCACCTGCAGATATTGCGGATCGTCGACCATGGCGGCCATATGCGCGACGGTCTCGCTGTCCATGCCCGGCGTGGCGGCGTTGGCGCCGGCTTCGAGCAGTGCCGACAGTGAGGCGGGTCTCTGGTTCCAGATCGCCCATTCGAGCAAGGTGACCTGATCATCGCCACGTGCGGCCAGGGTTGCCGGCGATGCGAGCGCGCGGATACGGGATACGTCTCCCTCGGCGACCGCATTGGCCAGGGGCACGACCGCAGGATCGTGGAAAGGCATGGCGGAGGCGGGATCGATCGCTGTTGCGGACATGCTGGTTTGCTCCTTTGCACCGGCCGGGTCGGCGGCGCATGAAACCATCAGGATGGAAGTTGCGAGTGCCGCCAGGGCGGGGACCTGCTTGCGCATTGCGGTTTCCTTTCCGGCTGCGTGGTTGCGGTCGCGTAATGTGGTGTTGCCCCGACGCGACGGGCCGATCCTAGCACCGCTTTTGCCGGGCGAATGTTCCGATTTCGTTATCCGCCATGATTATGTGACCCAATGCCGTTGCCATCGGATCGATGCAGGGAATGCAGAGCCGGGCATTGCATCCGGCCCCTGTGGCTACGCGATGTCAGCAGCAGCGGAATCCGTTCTTGCCGCCGAAGCGCGCCTCCTGCCGCTCGCGGAAGAAGGTCTTGTAGTCCATCACTTCGCGTTCGGGATGTTTTTCCATCATGTGGCGCACGTAGTTGTCGTAGTCGGGTACGCCGCAACACAATCGCGCAGTCTGCACCAGGCGCCGCCATACGCGGCGATGCGCCTGGTACTGGCCGGCGGGAACCAGCGCGGTTCCCATCAGAGCGCTCCGCTCATAGCTGCGCCGCCAGCGCCGGATCGACCGCCACGTACGGCGTTTCGCGATCGCTGCGTTGCGGATTGGCGCGGGCCTTGCGCACAGCGCCGACCGCGTAGAACAGCACGCTGAACACCACGAACAGGAACAAGGCGGTCAAGCCGGTGTTGACGTAACTGTTGAACGCGATCTGCTGCATCTGCTCGATGCTCTTGGCCGGGGCCACGATCTCGCCGGCGGCGATGCCGGTGCGGTATTTCGCGGCCTGCGCAAGGAAACCGACTGCAGGGTTGGAATCGAAAATCTTGATGAAGCCTGCAGTGACCGTACAGATCAGCAGCCACGTTGCCGGCAGGATCGTCACCCACGCGTAGCGGTCGCGTTTCATCTTGAACAGCACCACCGTGCACATCATCAAGGCGATGCCGGCCAGCATCTGGTTGGCGATGCCGAACAGCGGCCACAAGGTGTTGATGCCGCCCAGCGGATCGACCACGCCCTGGTACAGGAAATAACCCCACAACGCCACGCAGCCCGCGGTGGCTACTACGTTCGCTCCCCACGATTCGGTGCGGCGCAGTCCCGAATGGAAGGTACCCAGCAGATCTTGCAGCATGAAGCGTCCGGCGCGTGTGCCGGCATCCACCGCAGTCAGAATGAACAGCGCTTCGAACAGGATGGCGAAGTGGTACCAGAACGCCATGGAGTTGGCGCTCGGCATCACGTTGTGCAGGATGTGGGCGATACCGACAGCCAGCGTCGGTGCGCCGCCGGCGCGCGAAAGAATGGTCTTCTCGCCGATGTCGGTCGCCGTGGCGGTCAGCATGTCCGGGGTCACGGTGAAGCCCCATTCGCTGATCTTGGCCGCCGCCGAAATCGCGTCGGTGCCGATGGCCGCGGCGGGGCTGTTCATGGCGAAGTACACGCCCGGTTCGATCACCGATGCGGCCACCAGGGCCATGATCGCCACGAACGATTCCATCAGCATGCCGCCGTAGCCGATGTAGCGCATATGGCCTTCGCTGGCCAGCAGCTTGGGCGTGGTGCCCGAGGAAATCAGCGCGTGGAAGCCGGAAACAGCGCCGCAGGCGATGGTGATGAAAAGGAACGGGAACAGGCCGCCTTTCCACACCGGGCCGGTGCCGTCGGTGAACTGGGTCAGCGCAGGCATCTTCAATTCCGGCATCACGATCACGATGCCGATGGCCAGGGCGATGATGGTGCCGATCTTCAGGAAGGTGGACAGATAATCGCGCGGCGCCAGGATCAGCCAGACCGGCAGCACCGCGGCGACGAAGCCGTAGCCGACCAGCATCCAGGTGATCTGCGTACCGGTGAAGGTGAACGCCGGCCCCCAGGTCGGATGCGCGCCGACTTTGCCGCCCAGCCAGATCGAGAACAGCAGCAGTGCGATGCCGACGACCGAGATTTCGCCGATCCTGCCGGGACGGATGTAGCGCATGTAGACGCCCATCAGCACCGCGATCGGGATCGTGGCCATCACCGTGAACATGCCCCACGGGCTCTCCGCCAGCGCCTTGACCACGATCATCGCCAGCACCGCCAGGATGATGATCATGATCAGGAAGGCGCCGAACAGCGCGATGGTGCCGGGGATTTTCCCCATTTCCTCGCGCACCAGATCGCCCAGCGAGCGCGCATCGCGCCGGCTGGAGATGAACAGCACCATGAAGTCCTGCACCGCGCCGGCCAGCACCACGCCGGTGATCAGCCAGAGCATGCCGGGCAGGTAGCCCATCTGCGCGGCCAGCACGGGGCCGACCAGCGGACCTGCGCCCGCGATGGCGGCGAAGTGGTGGCCGAACAGGACGTGTTTGTTGGTGGGTACGAAATCCAGCCCGTCGTTGCGCAGTACTGCAGGCGTAGCCCGCGTGGGGTCCAGTCCCATCACTTTTTCGGCGATGAACAGGCTGTAGTAGCGATAGGCGACCAGGTAGATCGACACCGCCGCCACGACTATCCACAGCGCATTGATCTGCTCGCCGCGGTGCAGGGCGATGGTGCCCAGACAGAACGCGCCGAGCAGCGCCAGCGCGGCCCAGGCCAGTTTCGAGAAACCCTTCATGCGAACCCCTCCGGTGAACTCGGGTTAGGGTCCTCCCATGCGGGGGAGGGGTCAATGCGTAAGGTTGGATTCGACCTGCGACTTTGGTCTTAATGCATGCGATATCCGATTGTGCGATGCGGCAGCCAGCGTGATATCGGCTTTTGAAGCGCCGGGACCCTTGTAGGAGCGGGCCCTGCCCGCGACGGGCTTTATCGGTAATGCCTGTCGCGGGCAGGGCGCGCTCCTACAAATGCAAATGCCGTCAGAGCCACTTGGCGCGTTTGAACAGCCAGTACAGGGTGCCGCAGACCAGCGCCACGCCGCCGATCAGGACCGGGTAGGCATAGGCCTTGTCGATTTCCGGCATGTTGTGGAAATTCATTCCGTACCAGCTGGTGATCAAAGTCGGCGCGGCCAGCAGCGCCGCCCAGGCGCCCAGGCGCTTCACCACTTCGCCCTGGCCCAGCGTGACCAGCGACAGATTGACGCTCAGCGCGGTGGTCAGCATTTCGCGCAACGTGTCCAGCGATTCGTTGACGCGCAGCGCATGGTCGTAGACGTCGCGGAAATACAGGCGGACTTCTTCGGGAATCAACGCGCTTTGAGTGCGGCTGAGCTGCGCCAGCACATCCTGCAGCGGGCCGACCGCCAGGCGCATCTTGCTCAGCTCGCGTTTCAGTTCGTACAGGCGCACCACGGTGTCGCGGCTATAGGTATCGGCGAAGATCGCCTGCTCCAGCGAATCGGCGGTGTCGCGGAATTCGTCGATGATGGGCCGGTAGTTGTCGACGATGAAATCCATCACCGCATACAGGCCGTACGAGGGTCCCAACACCAGCAGATCCGGTTCGCGCTCCACGCGTTCACGCACGGGCGCGTACGAAAGCGAAGCGCCATGACGCACGGTGATCAGGTACCGTGGGCCGACGAACAGATGCGTTTCGCCGTACACGATCTTCTCATTGATGACCTGCGCGGTGTGGGTGACCGCGAACATCGAGTTGCCGTAGGCTTCCAGCTTCGGGCGCTGATGGGCGTTCTGCGCGTCTTCGACGGCCAGATCGTGCAGACAGAATTCTTCCTGCAGCTTTTCCAGGATCTCATCGGCCGGCTCATACAGGCCTACCCAGACGAAACTGCCGTCGTCCTGCGCCAGGACATCGCTGATGGCGTCCAGGGTGATGTCGTGGCGCTTGCCGTCCTTGTCGTAGACGACGCAATTGATGACGCAGGAGGGCAGCACGGGCTTGTTGATATCGTTCATGGTGCGAATCGTGCGCCACCCAGGGCGGCGCGGCAAGCGCGTAGGAGCGGTGTAGGAGCGACGTGAGTCGCGATGGGATTGTTCCTGGCAATGGCTTCATCGCGACTCACGTCGCTCCTACACCGCTCCTGTATGCCTACTGGGCGACGAAACGGATCGCCTGTCCGCCGCCGGGCGCCAGCCGCAGAGTCAGCGTATCGGCGCTGGTCACCTTGCGCTCTTCGATCACGATGTCCTGCGGCGCGTGCTTCCAGTCAGCCTTCTCGCCGTCACGATAGATCTGGGCCGTATAGGTGCGGCCCGGGTCGAGGAACGACAGCGGCGCCTTCAACTCGCGGCCCTCTTCGTCGGATATCGAGCCCAGATACCAATTGTCGGAGTGGCGATCCTTGCGCACGATGGTCACGTAGTCGCCGACTTCGCCGTTCAATACGCGCGTGTCTTCCCAGTCCACCGGCACGTCCTCGATGAACTTGAACGGCTTGGGATTCTTTTCGTAGTTCTCCAGCAGATCGGCGGCCATCTGGATGGGGCTGTAGATCACCACGTACAGCGCCAGTTGCTTTGCCCAGGTGGTGGCCACGCCGTCGGGCGCGCGGGTCTTCATGCCGAAGATGCCGGGCGTGTAGTCCATGGGGCCGGCTAGCAGGCGGGTGAACACCAGGTTGGCTTCATGCTCGGGCGGATTGCCGGGATCGCCCCAGGCGCTGAATTCCATGCCGCGAGCGCCTTCGCGGGAAATCCAATTGGGGTAGGTGCGGCGCAGGCCTGTGTCCTTGATGGGTTCGTGCGCATTGACGGCGATGTGGCGCTTGGCCGCTTCGGTCACCACCTTCAGGTGATGCCGCGCCATGTCCTGACCTTCATGCCAGGCGTAGTGCAGCTTGCCGTCGGCGCCGATGACCTTGGCTTGCCCCGCATCGGCCACGTAGCCGGTCTTGACCGCGTCGATACCCAGGCGCTGGTACAGATCGAAGCCCGCGCCCATCTGCGATTCGTAGTGCGCGGCGTTGCCGGAGGTTTCATGGTGGCCGATCAGGCGGACGTTCTTCGACTTCGCGTAGGCAGCCAGTTTTTCGATATCGAAATCAGGATACGGCTGGGTGAAGCTGAAGTCCTCGCCATTGCCGAACCAGTCGCCGTCCCAGCCCACGTTCCAGCCTTCCACCAGCACGCCACCAAGACCGTGTTTGGCGGCGAAGTCGATGTGCTTCATCACGTTTTCGTTGGTGGCGCCGTGCTTGGGGCCCGAAGCCCAGGTCTTCTTGTCCAGGTGCATTTCCCACCACACGCCGACGTACTTCATCGGCTTGATCCAGGAAACGTCGCCGAGCTTGTTGGGCTCATTGAGGTTGAGGATGAGGCTGGAAGTCACCAGACCGCCGGCATCGTCGGACAACTGCACCGTGCGCCATGGCGTGTTGAAAGGCGCGGTGCGGACCACTTTGCCGTCGCCGATGCCGTCGGTGAGCGTGGCGCGCAGCTTGCGGTTTTCCACCCGGGTGAGGTTCATGCCCGAATAGTCCACCAGCGCCGCTTCGTGGATGGAGATATGCAGGCCATTGTCGGTGCGCAGGGTGATGGGCGTCTGCGCCTGGCCGACTTCCTGCAGCGGCGTGCGGTGGTACAGGTATTCCTCGCGGTTCCATTCGCCGGCGGGAATCCACCAGGCGGTGGCGTTCTCGGCGATGTTGAATTCGGTCAGTTCCTCGCCGATCCGCACCTGCTTCAGCGCGGGCTGGTCCGGCAATTCGTAGCGGAAGCCCAGTCCGTCGTCGTACATGCGGAACAGCACGTCGAAGCTGCGCTTGGGCGCGACCTTCTCGGTGAGGGTCACGCGCAGTTCGTTGTAGTGGTTGCGGATGGTGCGACGCTCGCCCCAGGGTTGTTCCCAGGTCTCATCGAAGCTGCTGGTCTTGTGTCCGGCGATGGCCAGGTTGCGTTCGAACTTGGGCACGTCCAGGAAGATGAAACCCAGCCGCGACGGCGAAATCACCGCCTTGCCGTCGCGCAGCACGGCGTAGCTCGGGCGGCCATCCTTGTCGGTGGTCACTTCGACCGACAGGTTCCCGTCGGGCGATGCGATGCCCACCTTGGGCAGCGTCGCTGCGGGGGGCGGTGTGGTGACTTGCGCGTTGGCGAGGGAGGCGGCGGTGAGGAGCGTGGTCATTGCGAGCAGGCGAAGGAGCATGCGGGCTTCCGGATGGCGGACAACAGGCCGCATCCTGCGCCAGCCCCGTCAGCGCAACAAGCTGCGCTGCGGGAAGAATACGTATGCAAGAGCCGCATGCACCGGTAGCAGCAAAGCTACCCAGCTCTGGTTGTACTGCGGGGCGAGCGGCAGCCAGTGCAGGATCCATGCGATCGCTGCGAGACCCGCGACGATCGCCAGCAGCCAGCGGAACCATGCGGAAGGCGCGCGTTTGCGCAGCAGCGCAATCGCGCCGGGGATCAGCAGCAGGCACAGCGGATTGAACAACAGCAGATTTCGATTGGCCCAGGCGGCCTGGTGTTCGGTGAAGCCCCACAGAAACACCAGCATTGCGCCGGCGATTCCGCACAGCAGCCACAGCGGCAACGCCAATGCGGCGATCAAGCGCGGCTTGCGTGGGGCGATCAGCACGATCGCGGCCGCCGCAATCAGGCCAGCCAACAACCACGGCCACCAGCGACGCGGTCGTTCCGGCGGTTCGGGCGCGATGCGATGCGGCGCCAGCACCTGCTCGGCCTGCACCAGCGGTCGTCCCGCCGCGTTCTTCGCCTCGCGCAGGCTGTCGGCCAGACGCATGGGCACGTAGGCTTCTTCCCAGCGCGACATCGGCACGTCGGCGTAGGGACCCAGGCCGATGTCGAAACCCAGCCACATCCACGGCACCGGCGAGACCAGCCGCACCGCTTCGCTGCGGAAAGTATTGCCCCGCGAACGTCCGACCAGTTGCGGTTTCAGCGCCCCGCCCATCGCCTTGTCCAGCGCGTCGCGGACTTGGGTGGAGCAATTGGAAACGAAATAATCGTAGCGGTAGCGGGCGTTCTCGGGCTTGGCGCGTTCGGCCAGGGTGTCGGCCAGCGCCCGCGCCTGCTCCGGTGGCAGGTCCAGCCATTGCAGTTTCACGCCGCGCCCGACTTCACGGTAGTAGGACAGATCCTGTTGCAGCGGCAGAGCGACCAGGTAGTACTGCATGTCGCCATGGGCGAAGCGGCCTACGAAGCCCGGCTCGCCCATGTCGAAGAAGCCGAAGTTGTACGAGGTCGCTTCGCCGGTCTGCGTATCCAGTACGACGATGGCGTCGTGGCCGAAGCGCTCGAAGAAGATTTCGCCGGGCTGCATGGTCATCACGCCGATGCGTGGGGCGGGGGTTGGAGACGTTACGGCCCATGTGGGGAGTGCGAGAAAGAGAAGCAGCGTCAGCAGCAGGCATTTCCACGTCGCGAGCATCGGGCCTTTTCCTATTCCGTCCGTGGTGGGCTTTCCTAAAAATCCGTTCGTGGTGAGCTTGTCGAACCACGCCGTTGGCGGACGGTTGGCAGTTCGCATGGTGCTCAGGCTTTTGCGCGAAGAGCGTGGTTCGACAAGCTCACCACGAACGGGTTCTGGGAAAAGCTCACCATTAACGGGTTCTAGGGCAAGGTCGCCACGAATGGAAGCGATGGCCGAGTCCGCATGCGACTCAACCATCCGACAGCACGCCGACATGGAACGCGTGCACCCGGCGCGCATCGGCCTTGGCTACGCGGAACTCGAAACGCCCCAAGGTCAGTTCCTCATCGGTATCAGGCAAGTGGCCGATGGCGGCGGTGACCAGACCGCCGACGGTGTCGTATTCGTCGTCGGGGAAATCGGCGCCGAAGCGTTCGTTGAAGTCGGAGATAGGGGTCAGCGCATCCACCACATACTGGCCATCGGCATGCGCGGCGATCTGGTCGGCGCCTTCTTCAGCGTCGTCGTGCTCGTCGTCGATCTCGCCGACGATCTGTTCCAGCACGTCCTCGATGGTCACCAGGCCGGCGACGCCGCCGTACTCGTCCACCACGATCGCCATGTGGTTGCGCGACAGGCGGAATTCCTTCAGCAGCAGGTTGAGCTTCTTGGATTCGGGGATCAATACCGCCGGGCGCAGCAGTTCGCGCACGTTGCCGGGGCCGTTGTCGGCCACCACACCGCGCAGCAGATCCTTGGCCAGCAGGATGCCCAGGATCTCGTCCTTGTTTTCGCCATGCACGGGGAAACGCGAATGCCCGGATTCCACCACTTCCTTCATCAGGTCCAGGAATCGGGAGGCAATGGGCAAGGACACCATTTGCGAGCGCGAGACCATGACGTCGCCGACGGTCAGGTCGGCCACCGCGATGGCGCCCTCCATCATGCGCAGCGTGTCGCTGGCGATCAGCCCGTCGCTCTGCGCATCGCGCAGCAGCGCGACCAGGTCGTCGCGTGAGGAAGGTTCGCCGGAGAACGCAGAACTGATGCGGTCCAGCCAGGAGCGCCGTTTCTCCGGTTTTTCGGAGGCTTCCGGCGCGGGAATACTGTCGTCTTCTGACATTGGGTGGGTAGCGGGCAGCCCGGGGAGGGGCGACGGCGGCAGTCTATCAGGATGACAGGGACGGATTTTCATCCTGGCTGGAGGGAGCATCTGTGGGAGCGCCGTCCCGGCGCGAGCTCTTCGCCACAAATTCAGAGCAAAGCCCGCGCCGGGACGGCGCTCCCACGGGCTTCGCGGGCTTGCTGGGGAGCTACGGCGTCCGCGGCAGGCACAGGCTCCGGATCCTCCGCTCGATCCAGGCTGTAGCTGCAGCCCACCAACGTTTTGCCAGGGTGCGAGGCGACATTGGAAACGTTGAGCACCGCCGACTTGATGTAGACCGTGCCGGTGGCTTCGTCGCGGTCTTCGGTACTGCTCACTTCCTTGCCGAACATGGCCTTGGCCGGCGTATCGATGGCCGTTTCCAGCTCCAGCTGTTTTGCCAGCGGACGCGGATCGGGCAGGTCGAGGATGGCGATGATGCTGTCGCCGGTGAAGGCGATGTGGTCGGTGTTGTGGCCGAACACGCTGATCGGCTTGTTCAACACGAATTCGGTCATGAACAGGTTGGCTTGAGGCAGGGGTCGCCAACCGAGCGCCACGGCTTGCAGCGGGTCGGCCAGCGCGGGCGCCAGGTAGTGGAAGTCAGCCAGCGCCTGCTTGCACTGGATCAGTGCGGCAAGATCGATGCGGGCGGCGTCCAGTTTTTCTTCCGCGGCTGCGGTTTGGGCGACGAGAGGGAGCGGCAGCAACAGCGCCAAGGCAAAAAACAAACAGCGCATGCTAGTCCTCGAATGCGTAAGGGTCGTCGATACCGAGTTCGGCCAGGATCTGCCGTTCCAGCTGTTCCATCGCTTCGGCCTCGCGGTCGTCTTCGTGGTTCCAGCCCAGCAGGTGCAAGGCGCCGTGCACGGTCAGGTGCGCGTAGTGCGCGGCCAGCGGCTTTTTCTGTTCCTTAGCTTCGCGCGCCACCACCGGGGCGCAGATCACCAGATCGCCCAGCAGCGGCATCTTCACGCCCTTGGGCATTTTCACGCCTTCGGCCATCTCGGCCGGGAAGCTGAGCACGTTGGTGGCGTAGTCCTTGCCGCGATAGTGCCGGTTGAGCGCGCGTCCTTCCTTGGTGTCGACGATGCGCACCGCCAGATCGGCTTCGCGGATGCGGCCGTGCAGCGCTGCGGCGACCCAGCGGCGGAAACTGACCGATGAAGGCAGCCCGGCGCGGGGCAGGGCGTAGCTGACCGAGACTTCGAGGATGACGGGGCCTTGGGTCATTTTTCCCCCTCCGTCCTCCCAGCGAACGCTGGGATCCATTTTGATTTTGATCTTTGCATTGCTGGGTATCCGGCCTGGGGTCGAAAGTCAAAATGGATGACCAGCCATTCGGCTGTTGTGAAGCACCTCCAGCGTTCGCTGGGATGACGTCACATTTGGTGATGCTGCGGGGGAAATCATGCCGCCCCGGTTTCCGCATCCTTGTCGTCCCGCGCATCGTAAGCCCGCACGATCTTGGCGACCAGAGGATGCCGCACCACATCGCGCGCAGTGAAGAACGTGAAGCTGATGCCATCCACGCCACGCAAAACCTCCAATCCGTCCTTCAGCCCGGATTTCACATGCTTGGGCAGGTCTACCTGGGTCAGGTCGCCGGTGACCACGGCGGTACTGCCGTAGCCGATGCGGGTCAGGAACATCTTCATCTGTTCGATGGTGGTGTTCTGCGCCTCGTCCAGGATCACGAAAGCGTCGTTGAGCGTGCGTCCGCGCATGTAGGCCAGCGGCGCGATCTCGATGACGTTCTTCTCCAGCAGCTTGATCACTTTCTCCACGCCCAGCATTTCGTACAAGGCGTCGTACAGCGGGCGCAGGTAGGGATCGACCTTCTGCGACAGATCGCCGGGCAGGAAGCCCAGCTTCTCCCCGGCCTCCACCGCCGGCCGCACCAGGATCAGCCGCTGCACGCGCGATTCGTTGAGTGCTTCCACTGCGCTGGCCACGGCCAGGAAGGTCTTGCCGGTGCCGGCCGGACCGATACCGAAATTGATGTCATGGGTGGCGATGGCGTGCAGGTAGCCGGCCTGGTTGGGGCCGCGGCCGCGTACCGTGCCGCGCTTGACCTTGATCGCCACTTCCTGCGCTTCGTATCCGCCCGCGGCCACATGATCGACATTGGCTTCGTTGAGGCGCAGGTGGATGGATTCGCTGTCGAAGGTTTCTTCCGCCGCTTCCAGATAAAGCGCACGCAGCAGTTTTTCGGTCGCCTTCACTTCCGCAGCCGGTCCGGTGACCTTGAAGATATTGCCGCGGTTGGCGATCTCCACCCCCAGCCGCAATTCGATCTGCCGCAAGTGGGCATCGAACGGGCCAGCCAGGTTGGCCAGCCGTTCGGCATTGCCGGGCTCAAGGACGAATTCGCGTTTTTCGGAAGCAGTCATGGGGTGGTCAGTGCCTGGTCTGGTCGTCGGCGTCTTCGACGCGCCATTGATGGAATACGTAGGCCTCGTCGTCGATGAGCGCCTGGTCGAAATGCTCGGTTTCCGGTGCTTCCTCGCGCTCGATCCGCTGGGGTTCTTCCTGCACGCCCGTCACCTGCCAGCCGGCCTCGCGTAGGAACTCGCTGGCATGGCGGACCGGATCTTCGGCCAGCCCCGGCATCTGGTAGCAGAGCACGAAGGCACCGCCGAATTCCTGGAAATCCGGGGCATCGGGCAGCGGAACGGCTTCGAGTACGAAGACCCACAAGTTGGGGGCGTTCTGGGGGATGGCAAGTTGGCCGGGACCGGGCGGTGCAGGGTATCGCGGCCTTGTGGCGACGGCCAGACGAGCTACCGTTCGTCGGCAGGGTGTTGCAGTTAATTAAATCATAAATTAAATTAAATACATGATTGAATCACCTCCTTCCGGCGCCAAGCCCGCGCCAGCCAAACGAGCAGCCAAGTCGGCCCGGAAGCGCGCTCCCGGACGCCCCTTGGCCGATTCTCCCGACCTGCGTATCCGCCTGCAGGAAGCGGCGCTGGCCTGTTTCGTGCGCAAGGGCATAGCGGCCACCTCGCTGCGCGATATAGCCACCGAAGCGGGCGTGACTCCGGCCCTGCTGCATTACTACTTCGGCGACAAGGACCAGCTGCAGGCGGAAGTGATCGAGCAGAAGATCATTCCCATCTTCATTGCCCTGCGCGAGCCGTTGTCGAGGGCCGGCGACGACATCGCCGCGTTGATCGCCGGTTTTGTCAGCGGCATCGGCAGGATCGTGGCCGAACACCCGTGGCTGCCGCCGTTGTGGGTGCGCGAAGTGCTGTGCGAGGGCGGGGCGCTGCGCGATCTGCTGTTCGATCGCATCGGTCCGCAGCTTCCGCAGATGATGGCCGGACGCTTCGCCGAAGCGCAGGCCAAGGGCCGTATAAACCCCGACCTGGACCCGCGCCTGCTGATGGTGTCGCTGGTCGGCCTGACCTTGTTCCCCGCTGCGGGCGCGCCGATCTGGCGGCGTCTGTTCAACGCCGACGACCTGGATTTCGACATCGTGCGCCGGCATACGCTTTCCCTGTTGGACCGCGGACTGGAGTTGGACCGTGAGCAATAAAAAACTATCGATCTCCTTGATGGCCGTTTGCGCGCTGGCGTTGTCCGCGTGCAAGAGTTCCGAACCGCAGGTGCTGGGTACCCTGGAATGGGACCGGATCACCTTGCCCTCACCGGTAGCCGAAAAGATCGTGCGCATCGACGTGCGCGAAGGCCAGCAGGTCGCTGCCGGCGCTTCGCTGATGCAGTTGGAATTGACCCGCACGCAATCGCAGCTGGCCGCCATGCAGGCGCAGGCGCAACAGAGCCGCGAAGCGTTATTGGAGTTGGAAGCCGGTCCGCGCAGCGAAGATATCGCCCAAGCCCGCGCCAACCTGTCCGCCGCGCAGGCGCAGGCGGCCGATGCCCGCGCGTACTACAGCCGCCTGCAGCCGCTGGGCCGGCAGAAACTGGTGGCCGCATCCGATGTTGATCGCGCGCGTGCCGCGGCCGGCAATGCCGAAGGTCAGGTGCGAGCCGCGCAGGCGGCTCTGCTGGAATTGGAGCGGGGTACGCGCAGCGAACAAGTCGCGCAGGGGCGTTCAGCGGTCGCCGCCGCCGAGGCGCAGGCAGTGACGCAGGCGGTATCGCTGGAAAAACTGAATGTGATCGCACCGCGCGCGGCACGTGTGGATAGCCTGCCGTACAAGTTGGGCGACCAGGCGCCCGTGGGATCGCCGTTGGCGATCCTGCTGGTAGGCGATGCGCCGTATGCGCGCGTGTATGTGCCCGAGCCGATGCGCGCGAACGTGAAGGTAGGGCAAGCGGCGCGCGTCTTCGTCGATGGCCGCGAGGCTGCGATCAGCGGCCGCGTGCGGATGATCCGCAGCGAGCCGAGTTTTACTCCCTATTACGCGCTGTCCGGACGCGACGCGGAGCGGCTGAGTTATCTCGCGGAGATCGTGCTCGATAAGGCGGATGCGAACCTGCCCGCCGGTGTGCCGGTGCGGGTGGAATTCGCGGAGGTTGGAGATGGAAAGTAGTTTTCGACTGCGAGCCTTTGTTTCCACCCGTCATTCCCGCGAAGGCGGGAACCCAGTGACTTTTGCTTTCAGCGATCGAGCAGAAAGCCCGGGGCAAAGTCACTGGGTTCCCGCCTTCGCGGGAATGACGAAAGTTTGTATTGGTGTGTCCGCATGACCCCGCATGACTCCGGCGATGCCGTCATCCGCGCTCGAGGACTGAGCAAGCGCTTCGGCGCACTGCTCGCCGTCGATGGTGTGGACCTTACCGTGTCGCGCTCCAGCGTGTACGGCTTCCTGGGTCCCAACGGCTCAGGCAAGTCCACCACCATCCGCATGCTGTGCGGACTGCTGACTCCCAGCGCCGGTGAGATCGAAGTGTTGGGATTGAAGGTTCCCGAGCAGGCCGAGGAACTGCGCAAGCGCATCGGATACATGACCCAGAAATTCTCGTTGTACGAAGACCTTACCGTGCGCGAGAACCTGGAGTTCCTCGCCACGGTGCAGGGGTTGTCGCGGGAGCAGCGCCGCATGCGCATCGAAGAGCTGCTGGTCGCCTACAATTTGACCGATCGCGCCAAACAGCTCGCCGGCACCATGAGCGGTGGCCAGAAGCAGCGGCTTGCGCTTGCCGGGGCCACGGTCCACAACCCCGAGTTGCTGTTTCTCGATGAACCGACCAGCGCAGTCGATCCCGAGTCCCGGCGCGATTTCTGGGAAAAACTCTTCGACCTGGCCGATGCCGGTACCACCATCCTCGTTTCCACGCACTACATGGACGAAGCCGAGCGCTGTCACCGCATCGCCATCCTGGACACTGGCCGACTGGTCGCCGATGGCACCCCCGCCGAACTGACGCAGGCACTGGCGGGCCGGACCGTAGGCGTGCGCGCCAGCGAACCGCGCAGGGCGCAGGCTGCGCTGCATGGCGCGCAGGGCGTGATCAGCGTGGCCCAGATCGGCAACGAATTGCGGGTGCTGACGGATGCCGACGGCGATACGGAAAGCCGTCTGCAAGCTTTCCTGCGTTCAAAGGGCATCGAAGCCGAAGTGATGCCCATCGCCCCCAATCTGGAAGACGTCTTCGTTTCCGCCACCCACTCCGAGCCCAGAGAGCGTGCCGCATGAAAGCGCGCCAGGTATTCGCGGTGATGGTCAAGGAGTTGCGGCAGATGGCGCGCGACAGGATGACCGTGGCGATGATGCTCGGGATTCCGACGCTGCAATTGCTGTTGTTCGGCTATGCCATCAATCTGGACGTTCGAAACCTGCCGGCTGCGGTTGCCGACATGTCGGGCACCAGCGGTTCGCGCGCGTTGGTCCAGGATCTTTTCGCTACCGGTGTAATCCAGCCGGTGGCCGGTGCACGCACTCCGCAGGAGCTGCAGAACTTGCTGCGCCGGGGGGAGATCAAGATAGGAATCGTCATTCCGCAGGATTTCGAGCGGCGCAAGATCGAGGGACGCGAGGCGGTGCAGGTGATCGTCGACGGCAGCGATACTTCCGTGCAGTCCACCGCCCGTCAACTGGCGCAGATGCCGCTGGATGGGCGCGGCTTCAGCGCCTTGCAAGGGCAGATCAACGTATTGCCGCTGTACAACCCGGAACGGCGGTCGGCGGTCAACGTGGTGCCGGGCCTGATCGGTGTGATCCTGACGATGACCCTGGTGATGTTCACCGCCATGGCCATCGTGCGCGAGCGCGAACGCGGCAATCTGGAACTGCTCATCACTACGCCTGTGTCCAGCGGCGAGCTGATGGTGGGCAAGGTGCTGCCTTACATAGGCGTGGGGTTGGTGCAGACCACGGTAGTGCTGCTGTTGGGCGTGCTGCTGTTCAAGGTGCCCATCAACGGCAGCCTGTGGGGCGTTTACGGCGCAGCGATGCTGTTGATCGTCGCCAACCTGACCCTGGGTCTGCTGGTTTCCACGCGCGCGCAGACGCAGTTCCAGGCCATGCAGATGGCGTTCTTCCTGTTCCTGCCGTCCATCCTGCTGTCGGGCTTCATGTTCCCGTTCGACGGCATGCCGAAGTTGGCGCAATGGATAGCGGAGGTGCTGCCGTTGACACACTTCGTGCGCCTGATCCGCGGCGTGGTGCTGCGTGGCGCGAACCTGTTCGAAATGTGGCCGGATGTATTGGCGTTGCTTGCCTTCACCGCGGTGATGATGTCGTTGGCGATCCTGCGTTTCCGCAAGCGTTTGGATTGATGCGGCCGTTGCAGCGCAGCGACAATGCGAATTTTGCTCCCTTCGTCCAGCCAAAGCCCGCGATCACAGCACCCGATGCATGACGTAGACATCGGTAGGCCCGTACGCGGCATGGCGGAAAGCGCCAGGTATGCGGCCGACGATCTCGAAGCCATGGCGTCGCCATAGCCGCACCGCGCCTTCGTTTGTACTGACGACGAAATTGAATTGCATCGCTTGGAAGCCCGAGCGCCGTGCTTCTTCCAGCGAGTGCTCGCACATCATTGAAGCGACGCCCTGGCCCCTTGCCTGCGGTGAGACCATATAGCCGGCGTTGGCGACATGGTCGCCGAGGCCGGGCTGATTCGGTCTAAGCATGTACAGGCCGAGAATCTCGCCGTTGCGTTCGGCGATGAAGCATCGGCACGGCGGCGTAGTCCACATCGCCCGCGCCTGTTCCATGTCCAGATCGGGCGGATAGCTGTAGGTGTCTCCGGCCGCGACGACTTGCCGAAAGATCGGCCAGGCGCGCGAAAATTCATCCGCACCGATTTCACGGATCAGCACCGCATCGATCATGGAGCCGTCGTGGCCTGGGCCGTATCGGTCAGTCTGATATGTCCCCGTAGCGAATTCGCCATCACTTCGGTGATCTCCACGTCCACGAACTGCCCGATCAGCCGCGCATTGCCGGGAAAATTCACATAGCGCATGTTTTCCGTGCGTCCGGTCAGTTCCGACTTGTCGCGGGTGCTGTGCCGTTCCACCAGCACGCGCTGCGTGCTGCCGAGCATGGATTGCGAGATGCGGGTCGAGTTTGCGTTGACCGCCGCCTGCAGCCGTGCCAGACGCTCGTGCTTTACGGTTTCAGGCGTGTCGTCTTCCAGATCGGCTGCCGGCGTGCCGGGCCTGCGCGAATAGATGAAGGAATACGACTGGTCGAAACCTATGTCCTCGATCAGCTTCATGGTCTTGTCGAAATCCGAGTCGGTCTCGCCAGGAAAGCCGACGATGAAGTCCGAAGAGATGGAGATGTCCGGACGCACCGCACGCAGCTTGCGGATCTTCTGCTTGAACTCCAGCGTGGTGTAGCCGCGCTTCATCGCCGCCAGGATGCGATCGCTGCCGGCCTGCACGGGCAGGTGCAGGTAATTGGCCAGCTGCGGCACGTCGCGGTAGGCCTCGACCAGCGAATCGGAGAACTCGAGCGGATGCGAGGTGGTGAAACGGATGCGGTCTATGCCGTCGATCTCGGCCATGGTGCGGATCAACAGACCCAGGTCTGCGACTTCTCCTTCGCCATAAGGGCCGCGGTAGGCATTGACGTTCTGGCCCAGCAGGTTGATCTCGCGCACGCCCTGCGTGGCCAACTGCGCGATTTCCACCAGCACGTCCTCGAACGGCCGGCTGACTTCCTCGCCGCGCGTGTACGGCACCACGCAGAAGCTGCAGTACTTGCTGCAGCCTTCCATGATGGAGACGAACGCGCTGGGGCCTTCGGCGCGCGGCTCGGGCAAGCGGTCGAACTTCTCGATCTCGGGGAAGCTGATGTCCACCTGCGGCTTGCCGGAAGCCCGGCGCTCGCGGATCAGCTCCGGCAGCCGGTGCAGGGTCTGCGGTCCGAACACCAGGTCCACGTACGGCGCACGCTTGACGATGGCCGCGCCCTCCTGCGAGGCCACGCAGCCGCCCACGCCGATCAGCACCGGCCTGCCGTCCTTCTTCAGCGACTTCCAGCGCCCCAGCTGGCTGAACACCTTTTCCTGCGCCTTCTCGCGGATCGAGCAGGTGTTGATCAGGATGACGTCGGCTTCCTCGGGGTTGTCGGTCAGCTCCAGGCCGTCGGAGTCGGCCAGCACGTCGGCCATCTTGGACGAGTCGTACTCGTTCATCTGGCAACCGTGGGTCTTGATGTAGAGCTTGCCCTTGGCAGGCATGGCCGACGGATCCGCGCTGGTCGGAGCAGCGGGCAGGGTGGTGCCGTCCGCAACGGACGGTAAGGGGGTGGCGATCCCGGGCATGGTGGGTAATCCAGGCGGGTTGGCGGAAGTGGCGCACAGTTTAACGGAGCGGTGCGGTGAGCGCGGGACGGGACGCCGCTCCCACTCAGGTCCCTGCCGCGCCACGCCCGGGGTTTGGCGGGCGCGGCCGTGGCTGCAGGCGGCCGGAACTGCCCAGGATCGTCGTTCTATTGGGAAATCGTTGCCGTTGCCGCCAATCCCGGCGCACGCAATGAGAAGTGGGTCACCCTCCGCTTCCAGAGGAAATCCTTTTGTCGGACAAGGACTTGGCAACCGGTGATGAAGTTGGGACACTGCCGCGCATGAAGGGGGCTTCTTATCGTTTTGTGCTGCCGTTGCTGGCGGCCATGATCGCGTCGACCGCATTGCCGGCCGGCGCGGGCACTCTGTACAAGTGCACCGGCGCCGACGGCGTCCCCAATTACGTCAGCAAGCGGGTGGGTGGCGCGAGCTGCGAGGTGATCAGCCGCTATACGCCGGACAGCCGCTCCAGCAGCGCATCGGTTTCGCGGCCGGCCAGCAGTGTGTCGGTGCCGGCCACCCCGGCGACTGCGCTGGGCGCGGCCAGTTCGGGCGCCATGATCACCCAGCCCGAATCGACCGCCGCCGGAGCCATCGTGCCCGCTGCATTGCCGGCGGCCTCCAAGCCTGTCGCTTCCGGCAATACCCGGCGCGTAGTCAGCGGACAGGTCTATTCCTACATCAAGGACGGCGTGCGCCACTACACCAGCGCACGGCCCAAGGGCGCGGGCGTGGTGGCCAGCGTGCGCACCATCAAATACAGCTTCATCGAAACCTGTTTCGCCTGCGCGGCCAATCCAGGGGTCAATTTCGGTACCTTGCGCCTGAACACCATCTCCTACGATGCCGAGATCAAGGCCGCCGCCCGCGACTACGGCGTGGACGAAGCCATCGTGCGCGCCATCATCCATGCCGAATCCTCGTTCAATCCCATGGCGCTTTCGCATGCGGGCGCGCAGGGCCTGATGCAGCTGATGCCCGCCACCGCGCGCCGTTTCGGCGTCGCCAACTCCTACGACGCCAATCAGAACATCCGCGGCGGCGTGCAATACCTGGCCTGGTTGCTGAAGCGCTTCAATGGCAACCTCACTCTCGCCGCAGCGGGCTACAACGCCGGTGAGGGCGCGGTGGACCGCCATGGCGGCGTGCCGCCGTACCAGGAAACCCAGCGCTACGTGGCGCGAGTGGGTGTGTTGGCCGATCGTTACCGCGGGTCTATCGGCGCACGTTGAACCGCCGCAGGTCCTGCGGCGCTCTCAAGTCATTGATTTAGCGGCCAACGTTGTCGGCCTATTAAGGCTTCCGTTACAATTTCCCGTCTTTTGCGGCCGCGCCAGGGTTATGGCGTCGGCTTTGGCAGCCTTACGCTACCTATTTGAAAGTTTCGGAGTGCCGGATGGCCAATGATGGGGTCAATGAGCCTGTAAATACGGGCCGACGCCGGTTCCTGACCGCGACCACGGCTGTGGTGGGTGCGGTGGGTGCCGGGTTTGTAGCAGTACCGTTTATCAAGTCGTGGAACCCGAGCGCGAAGGCCAAATTGGCCGGTGCCCCGGTGACCGCCGACCTGACCGGCTTGCAGGAAGGGCAGCGTCTGGTCCTGGAATGGCGCGGCCAGCCGATCTGGATCGTCAAGCGCTCCAAGGCGATCCTGGACGCGCTGCCGACCCTCGACGGCCGCCTGCGCGACCCCGAGTCGACCAACAAGGACCAGCAGCCCGAGTACGTGCTGAAGGGCAACCCGGAGTTCCGTTCGGTCAAGCCGGAGATTTCCGTGCTGGTCGGCCTGTGCACACACCTGGGCTGCTCGCCGGAAATGGTCGCCGAGATCAAGCCCGAGCCGTACGACCCCGACTGGAAGGGCGGTTACTTCTGCCCCTGCCACAAGTCGCGTTTCGACATGTCCGGACGCGTCTTCCAGGGCGTTCCCGCACCCATCAACCTGCTGGTGCCTCCGCACTACTATCAGGACGACAACACCATCGTGATCGGCCTGGATCCGAAGGGGACCGCGTAAGCCATGTCGAAGAACATCCTCCTCCGCACCGCAGACGGCGTCTGGGACTGGTTCACCGCGCGCGCGCCGGGCTTCATGCCCGTGTACCGCAAGCACATGACCGAGTACTACGCGCCGAAGAACTTCAACTTCTGGT
>CAMLGZ010000008.1 GCA_946479745.1 uncultured Pseudoxanthomonas sp.
TCCGACGTCGAGCCGGGCCGCATCTACGAAGGCAAGGTCGCCAAGCTGATGGACTTCGGTGCGTTCGTCACGATTGCTCCTGGCAAGGACGGTCTGGTCCACGTGTCGCAGATCTCCAGCGACCGCGTCGAGAAGGTCAGCGACGTGTTGAAGGAAGGCGATCTGGTCAAGGTCAAGGTGCTGGAAGTGGACAAGCAGGGCCGCATCCGCTTGTCGATGAAGGCTGTGGAAGAAGGCGAGGGCGTTGCGGCTGAATAAGCTGTGGCTTCATTGCTGAAATTAGAAAGCGGGCTTCGGCCCGCTTTTTTTATGCGACAGACGGAAGTTGCAGTCTGTTTTACGTCGAGTTTCCATACCTTATCGCCATATTCAAGTGTGAGTCGTCTCTCCTAATATCCGGATGGCTTGAATTTGGTCCACACCGCGGCTATACAGAGCTCATGTAGCCGCAGTATTCAGACGCTGCGGATTGGGATTCGGGGGCTAAGGGGCGGCCATGGGATCAAGACGGTTCCCTCATCGCAGCCGGAGCGCTGGTCAAGGCGGCAATGACGCCGTTGGACTCTACTTTTTCGTGGTGCTCTCTGGGCAGATCAAACGTGTCTGGCGTTTGTAAGGATGGAAGTTATGCATCGCAGCAGATCGGTGGTACCAGTGTTGCCGGAAGCTTGTGGCATTGGCGGGACTTGAGTTGCATCGCAAGGCAATAAAAAGTACGACCTAAGAAATTAATTTTTTGAAGCCATCAGGGAGAAGGCTGTGAAGCTGGCAATTGTTGCAGTTTGTTTGTTCATGCTTAGTGTCGCGGCCAATGCCCAGAATGTTTCGACTGCGCGATTTCCTTGGGAAGACATAGATAAGCGTATCCAGGCCAGTAGCAAAGTGGCTCCCCTCGGCCCGGACTTGATGGGTGATCGCGTAAGTCTTTCCAATGGTGCTCTGTCGTTCTTCGCTACCGATGTTACGTTGCCTGGTAACGGCGCTCTGCCAGTTGAGTTCTCTCGCAGCTATTCTGTGATCAACCGCAAAGACTATCCGGTCATTCGCGAAGAAATGTTTGCGGACTGGCAGATAGAGGCACCCAACATCCATGGCGTATTCGTGCCGGATTGGCCCGGCAATCGTTGTACGCATATGTACCCGCCTCAAGCCCCCTTTCATTTTGACCAGAGTGAGTTCTGGGAGGGTGTTCAGATCGAGATCCCGGGTGGTGGCGAGCTGTTACGTGCAAGTTCTGCGCTGAGCCAACCGACGAATGGAACCACCTATTTGTTGGCGACCCTCGGCGACGTCCGCGTATCGTGCTTGTCCAGTATCAAGAACGGTAGCGGGGAGGGCTTTCTGGCGGTTACGCCGGACGGCACCCGTTACTGGTTCGACTGGATGGCGCAGAACAAAGAAGCGCAACTCAGGAAAATCATTGGGTTTGACAACCTTACCGGTAATCCAATTCATGTGCTTCTTCCTCGCAAGAGGAACGCTTTGTATGCCACGCGGATTGAGGATCGCTTCGGCAACTACGTGGAATATACGTATACCAATGCCTGGAACGCGCCCGCCAAGCTGACCCAAATAGCGGCGAACGATGGGCGCCAGATCAACGTTGCTTATTCTGGCGGCTATGTCTCCAGCGTCAGTGATGGACAACGTTCGTGGCAGTACACGTACGGTGGCGGACAGGCCAAGTCGCTGAATAAAGTCACCTTGCCGGACGCCAGCGGTTGGGACATCGGTTTTGGCCAATTCACCGGTGCGGAAATTTACTATCCAGAACCCACGTTCGAACCGGGCCCGCAGGATCCGCAGGGGAATCCCATTGGACAACCTATGGTGCCTACTGAAATCTTCCGTACCTGTACCACCACAGAGCAAGCACCCGCCATCGGAAGTCTGGCAAATCCCCAGTACGAAATTGCTGGCACCCTCAAGCACCCGTCTGGGGCAGTGGCGACATTCACGGTCGATCTTCGGGAGCATGGCCGCAGCAGCGTGCCCGCTAGCTGCAGTAACGTCACTTGGTATGGTCCGACACCAGGTATTGGCAATGATCCGAACGATGACATCAATCTATGGGCGATATCTGGTTTTAGTCTGACGCTGAAAAGCAAATCCATCACGGGGCCAGGGCTGGGCACGCAGACATGGAGCTACGGATATGTACCCAATATAAGCGTGTACCTCTATCCGGGTACGACTCTTCTGTATCCCCATTGCCCTTATGGAACCTTCGAGGCGTGTGTTGCACCTCCCTGTACCTCCGATGCATGCGCTCAGTCGAGCATCACCACCGTTACGGGGCCAGGAAACGAATGGACTCGTTACAGTTATGGCAACACCTATCGTTACAACGAGGGGAAATTGCTGAAAGAAGAGAAGGGAACCGGCCCGGACAGCATTCTCAGAACGACTGCTCACACCTATGATTTGAGCCAGATCAATCAAGCTTATCTCGCCAAGTATGGGGATAGCTCTCAGCTCAATGGAGGGGGTTTCCAGGGGGAGTTTCCTCGTCCGCTGAAGCGAACGGCGATAGTGCAGGATGGGACTGCTTTCATCTGGCAGGTCGATTCGAATTGCGCCCCTGGTGGAACTTCTCTCTGTTTCGATGGGTTTGCCCGTCCTACCAAAGTGACCAGAAGTAGCGCGCCTTCGCCGTAAGTGGGCAAGGTGTCGTTGGAGACGTTGGCGATTGCTGCGCGGTCTGTACGAAGGATCAACTGGGGATGGAAATGGTGAGTATCAGGTCTGCTGGGCGGAAACTGTGTTTGTTCGCTGCAATTGCGCTACCGCTGGGCGCCAACGCCCAGTCTTATACCCGTACGGATGTGATTGTCTATCACGACAATACGAGCAAGTGGGCGCTGGGCCAGGTTGCATCATCGACTAACAGCAACACAGCACTGGTCGAGTTCAGTGCCGACTATGATCCGGTCACAGCATTGCCGATCAGGATTTATAGCTTCGGAAAATTGGTACAAACACTGACCTACAACGCCGATAGCACATTAGCCACGGTCAAGGATGGTAACAACAACGTCACTTCGCTGAGCAGCTGGTATCGGGGCATCCCGCGCACTATCCAGTATCCAGCCACGCCCGAAGCGCCCGCAGGTGCAGCGCAGACCGCAGTGGTCAATGACAAGGGCTGGATCACCGCGGTAACCGACGAGAATGGGTTCACCACCAGCTATGGTTACGATGCCATGGGACGCATGGCCAGCATCACTTATCCGGCGGGCGACAGCACGGCATGGAACACGGTGACGATGGCCTTCCAGCAAATCAACGCCAACGAACATGGCCTGCCAGCTGGCCATTGGCGGCATAGCCGCTACCAAGGCAACAAGCACGTCAACACCTATTACGATGCCATGTGGCGTCCGGTACTCGAAGAGCAGCTGGATTACGCCAATATCGCTGGAACCTTGAGCCAGACGGTAAAGCGCTACGATGCGAACGGCCGCTTGGCCTTCCAGTCGTATCCGACCACCAATGTGGGCGATTTCAATTCCATTACCCAGGGTATGCGCACAGCCTACGATGCACTGGGCCGCGTGACGCGTGTGGAACAGGATTCCGAACTCGGCGTATTGGCTACCACCACCCAATACTTGGCCGGCTTCCAGACCCTTGTTACCAATCCGCGTGGCAACAGGGTTCAAAGTGGCTTCCAGGTTTACGATCAGCCAAGTTACGACATGTTGACCTGGAGTGTTTACCACGAAGGAGGCAAGGTAACCGAAATATTCCGACATCCGCAGTTCGGCAATCCGGAGCAGGTGCGTCAGCGCAACAGCGACGGCACCTTGCAGCAGTCGCGTTATTACGTTTATGACGGTTATCGTCAGCTCTGCAAAACCATAGAGCCGGAAACCGGAGCGACGGTGATGGACTATGACGGCGCTGGGAACTTGCAATGGAGTGCCGCAGGCACAACGCTGACCAGCACGAGTAGCTGCGATACCATCGCTGGTCGCGACTCAGGCCGCAAGGCGACAAGGTATTACGATGCACGCAACCGCCTGGCATCGTTGGTGTTTGCCGACAGCCGCGGCAACCAGAATTGGACCTATACCCCGGATGGTCTGCCGACGAGCATCACCACTTACAACGACGCCAGCAACGGGGCCCCGGTAGTCAATGCCTATAGCTACAACAAGCGCCGGCTGCTGACCGGGGAAAGCACCGCCCAAACTGGCTGGTATGCTTGGGGTATTGGCTATGGCTACGACGCCAACGGCAGTCTGGCCAGCCAGATCTACCCAACTGGGCTGGTTGTCAATTACAGCCCCAACGCCCTGGGCCAGTCCACTGCGGTCACTAGCACCGACGGTTGGACCTATGCCAGCGGCGTTCAGTATTACCCCAATGGGGCGGCCAAACAGTTCAACTATGGCAACGGCATCGTCCATACGATGACCCAAAATGACCGGCAGCTACCCATATTTAGCACCGACAGCGCGGGCGCGCTGAATCACCAATATTGGTATGACGCCAACGCCAACGTTACCCGCATCGATGATCTAGTTCAGGGCAGCAACTACGGTCGTCAGATGCAGTATGACGGCCTCGATCGGCTGACGGCAGCCCTCAGCGCTCATTTTGGAGGGGATGCCTGGCATCGCTTTACTTATGACGCATTGGACAATTTGAAGTCGTGGAAACTCGCTGGCGTGAAGGACTACGCGGAGTATGTCTATACCAACAACCGGTTGACCAACATCAAGAACGGCGCTGGTGCCACGGTGGTAGGCCTGGAGTACGACGTGCAAGGCAACCTGGCCAACAAGAATGGCCAGGTCCATGTTTTTGATCACGGAAACCGTTTACGCGAAACGGTCGGGAAAGAATGGTATCGCTACGACGGTCACGGTCGAAGGGTGCTGAACTGGCGGTGGAATGAATCGGGTGTGCTGTCTCAGTACAGTCAGTCTGGACAATTGCTCTATGACGAGAACTATCGTGCCTCGGGCCGTAAAGCTACCGAGTATGTCTACCTCGCTGGCAGCGTGATCGCCACGCGCGCAAGGAACATTGACACCAACGCATGGACGGTCTCGTTTCAGCACACCGATGCTTTAGGTTCCCCGGTGGCAGTGACCAATACGGCCGGGACGGTGATCGAGCGAACCAACTACGAGCCCTATGGCGCGGCGATCAACAAGCCGGCGTACGATGGCATCGGCTACACCGGCCACGTGCAGGATGGCGCCACGGGACTGACTTATATGCAGCAGCGCTATTACGATCCGAGTATCGGAAGATTCTTGAGTGCAGATGCGGTAAGCGCTGATGCCAACTCTGGCGAAAACTTCAATCGCTACAAGTACGCTTCAAATAACCCATACCGATTTATGGATCCAGATGGCAGATACGACTTGCAGTTTTTCTCACGTAAGTTTGACTCTCGTCTATACGAGCTTGGCAAGAGATTCGACGTACCTGGTTGGTTCACAATTGGGGGGCATGGAAATTACAGACCAGAGGGTCGAGTTCAGGATCAGACCGCGATGCAGGCGCCGAGAGATATGTGGAATGCAGACGATCTTCCCGCAACCGATTTGTTTTTGAAAAGCCAGGCAAATGGTTTGAATCGTGGCCAGACCATTTTTCTGGACGCGTGCGGGGTCGGCAATGAAAACAACTATGGTCAGACCCTTGCAAATTTAAATCAATCTACCGTATACACGACGAGGGGATACTCTACGACCACTGAGCTATCTAACGGAGATGTGAAGGTCCAAGCAAGTAGGAATCAAGACGGAAGTGGCGGACGGGCGGGCTGGAATGCCTATAGCCCAAACGGAAGAGGTCCTTCCGGCGCTCAGATTATGAGTGTCACCTCGCACAAGGACGGCAGTGCCTCAATCGAGTTCCGCTATCGAGAAGTTGGATCTAGGATTCCAAAAACGGAGATTATCCATGCGAAAGAATAGTACTTTCATGATGGGTGTGCTAATGACGTTAGGCGTGTGCGCATGCCAAGACAGGGCATCTGTGCCTGAACTGTCTAGCGATGTTCGCCCCAAATTTGAACCTCTTGAGCGAAGCCCTACCAAGCTCCGCTTTAGTTCTATTTTTTCGAATGAAGAATCTTTGGCTTCCGCTATTGCAAACGCCGAAGGTGGGGACGAAAAGTCAATGGCGCAGCTCGAGGAGCACTATAAACAGACCTACGACATTTCGAGAGCCTTTCATTGGCAGGATGAACTTATCTCAAGAGGTTCAGTGCTAGCAATGTCTCGAAAAGCAGCCCTTCTC
This sequence comes from uncultured Pseudoxanthomonas sp., assembly GCA_946479745.1. Next base: position 6,262 of record CAMLGZ010000008.1, read on the forward strand.
ACAGGGACGCAAGGCCCAGAGTCTTGCCCCGAAGTGATAAGTCTCTTGGAGCGCGCCACCGCCAAGGCCGACACTAGAGAGCTTAAGGACGACCTGTCGAGAAGGCTAGCCGCTATGAAAGGTGAATTAGGTGCCGGTCTATCTTGCCCAAACGTGATCCGAGCTAATCAATGTGCAAAAATTGCGCCCTCACGCCAAGATTGCGGCGCATAATCATTGCGTGCTGCTCTTGCCTACTTCGCCAGTCGCATACGAAAATTACGTTCGATGTAGCGGTAGCAGGCGAGAACGTAGCTGGTGCTATCCCAAACGGGGTCAGGTTCACTTATTCATATCGGCCTGTATATCCAAAACGGGGTCAGGTTCACTTATTCATATCGGCCTGTAGATTGTAGATTGCGAGGCCGATGGGCGGCGCGTACTCCGTGGAAAAGGGGCCAGAGTAAATATTCGTTTGAATCCAGGCCTTAGGACATACCCGTTTCATCGCTCTTTCGTGGTCGTCCGCGGGACTTAACCGAGACGGGCCGATTCAATGTCTTCGCCACCATGGCTTGGAAGCGGGGATTGCCCAAGGCGCGTTCTTGCTGAAGATGGACTCGGATGGCTGCTAGTTCCTCCTCTCCCATGCCCTGTTGCAGCCATTCCCGGTAGAACGTTCCACGTTGTGCCGGGTCTGTTCCCATCGCCAGATATACCGGATGCAATGTCAGCACAGGATCGTGGACAACACCAAGGCTGGCATGCACGCTGGACCAGGGATAGTCTTCGGCGGCGGTGACTATGGCTGCCCTGACCGGATCGAGCTCAAAAACGGGGTCAGGTTCAAAAACGGGGTCAGGTTCACTTCTCCGTATCGGCTCGTAGATTGCGAGGCCCAAAAACGGGGTCAGGTTCACTTCTCCGTATCGGCTCGTAGATTGCGAGGCCGATGGAAGAAAGGGGACGGATTTATTTATTTGCAGGCCCCGTAGGTTGGGCTTCGTGCGGCGGGCTTGAGCCCGCCCTATGCGATGACGGCATGACTTATAGGGTGGGCTCCAGCCCACCGCTTTTCATTCCGACACCATCGCGATCTGATGCATGGCAACGGTGGATCAGGTTCCGCCCTGCGTAATCTTATATCGAGTGCCACGCGAGTCTCAGTCCGCGATACGGCTCCTTCGTACCATTTATTGGCGTTGCGATCTCGCAGCGGGGGATAGACCGTGGTGTTCGAATCTAATGGAGGGGTTATGGACTTTAGGAAGAAAATAGCGCTGTGCGGGATCTTTGGCTTTGCGTTGCTGGCATGCGCGGGCGTTGTTCAAGCGGGCTCATTGGGCGCTCCGTTCATCGTCAACGGAAGTACGCCGGTCGACAGCAAGGTGCCGCTCGACGTCACCGCGGGGAGTGGGGGCGATCAAGCCATCCTTTTCCAGGACGCAACGCTGGGAGGGCGCTACGTACGGCGCTACGACAGCAACGGCGTAGCGCTGACCAGTGTCGAAACGGCGCTGGGCCCGTATGGCGAATCGGTGGCGGTTGATCGGGTAGGGAACCACGTAGTGGTGGAAACCGTGCCGGGACAGCCGGGCATATACGCCAGAATATTCAACAGGGCCGGCACTGCGCTCGTAAACCAGTTCCGTCTGGACACCAATGTCGGTGGCCAACAGAGCAGCCCGGTGGTCGCGATGAACGGCGACGGCATTTTCGCGGTGATATGGACGAGCTATTACTCGTCCACTTCTACCCAATACGCGCAGGCCAGACTATTCAACCTCAACGGCACGGCGCGTAGCGCAATGCTTAACGTGGCGTCCGCCACCAATACCTTCATCGCCCCTACTGGAATATCGGTCGATGGAACCGGAAATATCGCCATCGTCTGGCAGCAGCGGGATTTCTCCACGCCGATCGGAATGAGCGTGTGGCTACGCCGTTACAACAGCGTGGGCAGCACGCTGTCGTCGGCGACCCAGATGAACGCGGGCACCGATCAGGCTTTGTACCCGCATGTGAGCACCAATACGGCGGGGGCTCTGGTGGCAACCTGGTCAAAGTATTCGGCCGCGACCGACAGCCGCGTGATCATGGCGCAGCGCTATACGGCGGCAGGCTCAGCATCGGGCGGAAATTTCGTCGTCAGCAGCACGATGGGTAACGGGCAGTACCAGGACGTCGGCATGATGGACGACGGTAGTTTCGCGGTCGTGTGGGACAACGACAACCGTTATCACGTGCCCTCGGCAATACCGACCATCTATGGCCGTCAGTACGACAGCGCCGGAAATGCGGTCGCGTCCGAGTTCCCGATAAGCGATGGAGTCGCCTCCGCGTTCTTCTCGGTGGTCGGCATGGACCTGGCCGGGAACTTCACCGCCTCCTGGCGTCAGTACGACCCTGCCACCGCAAAGATGAACGTCTACGCCAGGCGCTACCGCATGGATACCCTGCCGCCGATAACGGTTTTGGCGAATCAGGTTCCACAGGGCAATTTTTCCGGTGCCGCGGGCTCGTTCCAGTATTTCAAGTTCACCATTCCCGCCGGTACCGCCAGCTTCAACCTGACCATGGCGGGTGCGGGTAATGCGGACATTCTCCTGCGCTATGGTGCATTGCCCACGGCAAGCATCTTCGACGTCAGCCCCGGACTCAGCACCAGCAACGAGTCTCTGCTGATCAGCTCGCCGCCCGCAGGCGATTTTTATGTCGCTGTGTGGGGGAGCGCGGCATATTCAAATGTCAGCTTGCTTGTTTCCTATTGATTGACTGACAAACAAAGGGACGGAGGCAATTGAACCGACCCGTAACGCACAAGCCCGCCGAATGGCGGGCTTGTTGTTTGCAGCGATGCTCGGTGGCTAGAGCTGGTAGCTTGCACCTCATGCGATCATTACCTCTAGGCCCGTCATTCCCGCGAAGGTGGGAACCCAGTGACTTTGGCGGTGTCTGTCCGAAGGCATGGGTGCGTGCCGTATAGGCGAGAAGCAGAGTCGCTGGGTCCCCGCCTTCGCGGAGATGACGTATTGGAATCTATCGACCAAGCCAGTTTCTCTGCTCTCGCTCCTCCAACAGCCGCTCCTCTAACAGCCGCAGCCCTTGTCTCCTTTGTCATCACGCGGAGCCTTTCCGTCCTTCGCGTGCTTGTCGCGCTTGCCCCGTTTTTCCTTGCATGGCGGTTCGCAGTCCGACTGCTCCAGATCCACTTCGATGCAAACGCTCTTGACCTGCACGCGCTTGACGTTGGGGTCGTGCAATCCCAGGCAATCGAGCAAGTCGCTGGCCGCGTCGTTGCAGTCGGGGCGGCAATCGCCCGGCGGATATCCGCCTGGCACCACTGGCACCGGTGGCCGATCGGGTTGCTGCACGATTACGCCGGGTGTGGCGGTATCGGGGTCCCATGTCACTACGACGGTATAGCTTCCGTCGCCGGCATCCTTGACCGGTCCCACCACCTGCACGCCGGGTAATGGCGCAACGGTGAAGCAATCGCCGCGTCCCGGCCCCAGCGGATTGTCGTAACGGTCGTGCGGCACCAGCACCAGCGTACCGCGCTGGCCGCCGTCCACGTCGGTCACATCCACCAGAGTGACATCCGTGTTGTCCGGGTCGATGCCCGGCTGTACATGCACGGCCCAATGGATTTCGCGCGTGGCACGGCAACCCTGCCCGTAGCGCGCCAGTGCACGGAAGCTGTAGGTGCCTTCGGCCCGGGCGAAGTCCTTCAAGGGATGGTTGAACACGCCATCGGCTTCCATCGCGCCGTCGTCATGCGCGCCGTCGTCGAACATCGGCAGATGCATGGTCGTCGTGCCAACAGGCAGGGCGCCGCCGTTGCTGCTGGCGATGCTCTTGAGCGTGGCGTGGAAACCATCCACCACATCGCCCGAAGTGATGGGCGGACGCAGGCCGGCTTCGCTGGTCAGCCGCCCCAGCGCGATGGTCGGAGCATCGACGATCAATTCCACTTCGGCATCCGCGGGCACCGTGCCGTTGGGGTAGTGCAGACCCACGCGCGGATGGATGACGTCGCCGGTGTAGATATGGCGTGGCGAACCCAGGTAACTCAACTTGGGACCGCCAATGGCGGTAACCAGGTAGAAGTAGCGAACATCCGAAGGGAACTGCTGCGCCGCAGCTGCCGCAGCAGCGGCGCGCTTGGACAGGCCAATCACAATCGGCGGCACACGGTCGACGATCAGCTTCCAAGCCCCGTCGCGCTCGCCTTCGTACGGCAGCGGAATCTTCAGGAACACCCAGCTGCGCCCGCGCACTTCGCGCACGCGCTTGCCGGGCGTCACCAGCTTGCCGGATGGCGTGTAGACGCGCGCACGCAAGGGCGACTGCAGATCGTCCCAACCCAGTATCACTGTGATGTGTTCTTCGCCGCAGACCTGGAGCACATGCGGCTGCGATTCGGCCTGGTTCCTGCCGAGCACATGCTCGGGATCGGTCAGTGCGCCGTTCTCGAAGATATTGCCGAAACTCAAACCGAAGAACTTGCGCAAGCCCAGGCCATCCAACGCACGGGTGAAATGGCCGCCATGCTCATGCGCGACACGGTTGAGCAAAGGCCCATTGATGTCCGCATCCGAACCGAAGCCGATGACGTTTAGCTTGGTCGCTCCGAGGAATCCTTCCACTTCTTCGACCATCGGCTCCGTGTTCTGCAGACCGTCGGTCAACAACAACATGGCCTTGGTATTGGTCGATCCGGAGCCGAAACCCAGCTGGCCCATGCCGATGCCGGCACCGAGGCTGGTCGCACCGCCCGGCGCGATCCCACCGATCTGACCGCTGGTGAAGGGCGCCGGACCGACCAGTTGCGGCTTCACCGTCGCCGCCAACCCCATCGGCCGGTCCAAACCTGCGTTGGAACTGAAAGTCACCATGCCCAGCCGGTCGCCCGCGCCCTCACGCACCAGTTGCACGAACAGCGATGCCGCGTCTTGAGCTTCCTCAAGCTTGCTGCGACCGATCGGCGGCGCGCTGCTGGCCATGCTTCCGGAGCGGTCGAATACGATCATCACGTCCAGCGGAACCGCCGGAACCGGCGGGTTGTTCAAACCGGACTTTACGTTGGCCAGCGGCGCATACGTCACCGTGCAGGCGTTGCCGACCGGACCGACGCTGAGCGGGCCGCCGACCAGGCGTCCGCTGCTGTCGAACAGCGAAGAGCCCGAACTGCCGCCGCAATAATCGAATCCAACAATGTTCGTGCCACCGCTATGCACGCCTTCCTGGGTTTTCTTCACCGCACCGGTCGGGTGGTGCATGGTGAACACGGTTTCGCCGGACATCAGTCCTGCGTCGCGCATTTCCAGCGGCGCAGGCAACTCGCCCGGAGCCGCATCCAGGCGCACCACCACCCAGTCGCTGCTGCTGGGCGGGTTGGAGCCATTGGCGGCTGAGCCCGCAGCGACTTCCTCCACTACTTTGAAGAACCGCGGGTTGTGGCCCGCGGGTCGGCTGCCATCGCAATTGGTCTCGTAGTCGAAGGTGACCGAAGCGCTGCGTACGTCGCGACCGGCCGCATCGACCAGGCAATGGCGCGCGGTCAGGAACAGATCGCCGGCGATCAGCGTGCCGCTGCAGCTACTGACGTGTCCGCCATGACCGGCGGCGTCGAAGTCGTGCGCCTCCACGATGATTCCGGTAGCGGCGCGTACTTTGTCGCGGACTGCGTCGGGTACGGTCGGCAGCGCGCATCGCGCATTGCGCCACTCGAAGGTGGGGTGGCATTTCAGTCGCGTCTCGTAGACCGGTTCCTGATAGGGATTGCTGTTCAAGAACGGATCGGGGTTGGAGATGCTACCGGTCGAAGTGCCTGGCGGGTTGGCGGTTTGTGTGGGTTCGCCGCTGCCGAATTCAAGCAGACGCGCGCTGCCGGTGCCGCCGACGATGCGCATGGTGATCGGGGTGTTGATCGCATTGACCGGTCGCGACCAGAAATCGCTGCCGGAAGCGGAAGTGAATACATCGGTGTCGTAGCCCAGCGCCACCTCCAGACGCGCGCTGCCATTGAGTACCACCGAATCGAAATGCAGGAATACGAATCGCGATGTGCCCAACGGGCCGGGGCCAGGGGTCAGGTCGAGTCCGCTGCTGTGAGTGAAAGTGCGTCCGTCGGCGACGACGCGTCCAAGAGCATGAGTCATGCGAAAATCTCCGCGCATGTTGAGGGGAAGGGCACGTGCCATGCGCATCCCGCATGCCGCGCGCCCCGCATGCCTGCACTGCGGATATCTCCCCCTCCCAACCAGCGTCCATCACAGGCTTACTTTCAACCAACGCGGTGCTGCAGGCGTATCGGCCAATGCATCGGAAAAATTGTCGGCGAAGAGCAGACAAGGCTAGTGGCGTTGACGAAGGCAGCGCTCATCGCGAAGAGAATGAGCGCGATGGATTGAATCGCCTGATCGATGCGTGGCCGTAAACAGCGGCATCGTCACTCAATGCGACGGGCATTCCGTACGAAGAGTGATGCAAGTGCTGTGTAGCGTATTCAAGAAAGTCAACATCAAGTGAAATTAACGTGCATATGCTGCGCAATTGGATTTATTGCCGCCACATCACTTGTGCTTGGTTTATTTCTGGTTTACTAAGAACACGAGCAAGGGATGCGACTCGGGGAGATTTGCCGAGGTATCCACAAGTTGTCGTCGTTGCAGTGCAGGACGTATGCCTGGATGCCCGCCGCGCCCGGTGGGTTCGTTCATCGGACTTGGGGATGTCGCCATGGCCACTTCGAAGCCTCATCGCTTGTATTCGTGCATTTCCTTGCTGCTGCACTGCGGTCGTGCGGGCGTCATCGGCGGCCTGGGATGTTCGGTTGCGTTTTCCGCATACGCGGGCTGCGATTCAACCTCGCCGGTTTCGGGACAGACGGTCACTTGTGACGCAAGCGTTCCCAATCCGCAGACAACCGGCGTGCAGGCAGTGGCGGGCAGCACCGGCGTCACGGTCAACATCGTCGATGGCGCTCTCCTGCAGATCGCGACGGGCTCGGGTGTGCAGGTACGCGACCTGAGCCAGGTGAACAACGACGGCAGCATCAGCCTGAGTGCCGCCGATACTTTCGACGCCATCTTCGCCGAAGGCAGCGGCAACACCGTCATCAACACCGGCGCCATCGTCACCGCCGGCGGCGCGTCGGACGGCATCCAGAGTAACGGCAGCAACAACATGCTCACCAACGGCGCCGGCGGCAGCATCGCCACCACCGGGGCCAATGCCAACGGTTTGTTCTCGCTCAATGCCAACGGTAACGTGCTGACCAATAGCGGAACGATCGACGTCAGCGGCGCCGGTGCATCGGGCGTGCGGATAGACGGCGCTGCCGGAGCTGCCAATACGGTCGTCAACGATGGCTCGATCACCAGTCTGGCCGGCACCGGCGTGCTGTTCAACGGAAGCGCGGGCGGCACCATGATCAATCGCGGCACGATCACTGGGGCGACCGCCGGGGTAACCTTCGGCGGGGGCAACGACCGCCTGGAAATGCTCGGCGGTTCCATCAGCGGGGCAGTGGCGCAGGGCGCCGGCGACGACACGCTGATCATCAGCGCTGGGCAGTTGAGTGCGGTGAACCAGGGCGATGGCGCGGACCGTTTCGAGATCAGCGGCACCGGAGCGGTCACCGGCACGGTGCAGCAGGGCAGTGGTACCGATGATTTCCTGATGACGGGCGGCCAGATCGGAGCGCTGCTGCAAGGCGACAATCTGGACACCTTCACCATGAGCGCTGGACGCATCGTCGGCGCGTTCGAAGACGGCGACCGCGCGACCATGACCGGCGGCCGCATCGGCCGGGTGGACATGAAGCTGGACGACAATGTCTTCGATATGTCCGGCGGCACCATCGACGGCAATCTGGTCACCGGTTTCGGCAACGACACCATCCGGCTATCCAATGGTTACATAGGCGGCAACATCAGCGTCAGCGGCGGCAACGACAGCATCACTGTCACCGGCGGCACGGTGCGCGGTGAAGTGCGTGTCAGCACGGGCAACGATACGTTCACCTGGGCGGGCGGCGGCGTCATCTATGGCGCGATCGATCTGGGCGAAGGTATGGATACGGCCACGCTGCGCAGCTTGAACCAGTCCCATCTGGGCGCGACGCCTTCACTCAGCGGCGGCAACGGTGTGGACAGCCTGTCCTTCGACAACGTTACCACCGGCGGCGTGGCGCGCTTCGGCAACTGGGAAACCATCAATGCTGGCGACGACACCGAACTGACCTTCGACGGCAACCTGGTGCTGGGCGACGCGGCCAGCGGCACCGGTGTGCTGAACGTCGATGCCAGCAGCACGTTGTTCGCCGGCAATGGCGCCAATGCTTCTCTCATGGCCTTCAGCGCCGGGCAACTCACCACCGTCAACAATGCCGGCCGCATCGACCTGACCAATGGCGCGGCCAGCGCCACCGACACCTTCACCATCGTGGGCAACTATGTAGGCAACAACGCGGCGTTGTTTCTGCAGACGCAATTGGGCGACGACAGTTCTCCCTCCGACAGGCTGGTGATTTCCGGCGGCGCCGCCAGCGGCAGCACCGGACTGGAGATCATCAACCTCAACGGCAGCGGCGGCTCGACGGTGCTCGACGGCATCATGGTGATCCAGGCCATCAACGGGGCCAGTTCCAGCAACAACGCCTTCGCGTTGATGGGGCCGGTGGCGGCGGGGGCTTTCGAGTATTTCCTTTTCAAGGGAGGCATCTCCGACGGCACCTCCGAAAACTGGTACCTGCGCTCAACGCTGGTGACGCCACCGGCATCGCCGCCGCCAACACCCGCACCGTCCCCCGATCCCCTGGTACCGACGCCTCCCCCCGTACCGCCCACGCCGCCGGAACCACCCGCACCGCCACCGCCGACATTGCCGCCTCCGCCGGACGTGCCGGACAATCCGGATCCGGAAGTGCCGCCCGCACCTCCGCCGGCTCCACCTGCGTCGCCGCCGCCGGCTGAGCCGCCGGCACCGCCGCCAGTGCTTCCGCCAGTACCGGAGGACCCTGCGCCGTTGCCCACGCCAGCGTTGCCGACCCCGCCCACGCCTGGCGCCACACCGGCAACGGGCACAGTCATTCCGCTATACCGGGTGGAAACGCCGACTTACGCGGTGGTGCCGCCCATCGTCCATCAATTGGCGCTGGCCACGCTGGGCACTTTCCACGAACGGCAGGGCGAACAGTCGCTGCTGGAGGGCGAAGGAGCGGTGCGTTCGGCCTGGGGTCGCGTGATCGGCCAGAACACCGAGCAGAGTTGGACGGGCACCGTGGCGCCGACATTCGATGGCACCTTGTGGGGTGTGCAGGCCGGTGTGGATCTGTTTGCCCGCGAAGGCGACGATGGGCGGCGCGATCACTTCGGTCTGTTCGTGGGCCGTTCGCGCGCCGATGGCGATGTGCGTGGTTTTGCCTTGGGTTGGAACAATCTGACGGTGGGTGAAACCCGCCTGGACGATACCCACCTGGGCCTGTCCTGGTCGCGCATCGGCGCCAGTGGCGCCTATCTGGATGCGGTGATCGTGGCCAGTCGTTACGACGGCAAGACGACATCGTCGCGCGGCATCGGCATCGATCTGGACGGCGATGGTGTGACCGCTTCGCTTGAAGCGGGCTATCCGATCCGTTGGGGCGAAGACTCGCGCTGGTCGCTGGAGCCGCAAGCGCAGCTCATCTGGCAGCAGGTGTCGTTCGACGATCAGCAGGACGACTTCGCCAGCGTCGCTTTCGATTCCGACGACGCGCGCACCGCACGCGTCGGTCTGCGCTTGTCGGCCGACTACCAAACTTCGGCGGGTCTGCTGCAGCCTTATCTGAAACTCAACTATTGGCATGCCTTCAGCGGCGAGGACCGCCTGCGTTTCGATACCGACCTCATCGAAACCGACCAGCAGTTCGATGCGTTGGAATTGGGCGCGGGCCTGGTGGCGCAGTTCAATGCGAACACCAGCGTGTACGTGGTGTTGGACTACACCGCCGATGCGGACGACGAGGGCAGGGACCGCAAGACCATCGAAGGCAACGTCGGCGTGCGCATCAGCTGGTGATTGCGCTCGTCATCGTCCCTCCAGCGCACGGCGAAAACGTAACAACGCCGTAGCGATGTCGTCAGCGTCGATCACCCCGTAACCAAAGGCCAATGCCGGCCGGTCCGGAGGCGCCAGCGAATATTCGGCGGTCGATTGTGCGCCGGAAACGTGCAGGCGCGCCTGCACGAATATTTTCGAGGCCCGTTCCGGCGTGCGGATGCGCGCGGCGAGATGGAGCCCTGCTTCAGAGGGAATCGGCTCCAGCCACGCGTCCAGCTGCCGTCGCAGGCCCTCGAGCAACGCATCGCGCCGTGCCGCGTAAATGGGCCGCATCCGTCGCACGTGGCGCGCCAGATGCCCATCGCTAATGAAGGCCGCCAGCACGGATTGGGTGATCGTGTCGCAATGCGAATCGGCGCAGTGTTTGACCGCGATGAGCGCATCGCGCGCCCACGGCGGCGCCACCACGAACCCTTTGCGCAAGGACGGGAACAGGCTCTTGGAGAATGTGCCGATATAGAACACCAGTGCGTCGCGGTCCAGCGTCTGCAAGGCGTCCAGCGGCCGCCCGCCGAAGCGGAATTCGCCGTCGTAGTCGTCCTCGATGATCACCGCGCCGCGGCTGCGGGCGAATTCCAGCAGGGCGGTGCGCCGACGCAGCGACAGCGCCACGCCGGTCGGCGACTGGTGCGATGGCGTGACGCTGACCACGCGCACGTCGTCCGGCAATCGATCGACACAAAGACCCTCGTCATCGACCGGGATCGGTACCAATTGCGCACCGGCCGCGGCGAACGCCGCGCGCACCGGCGGATAGCCCGGCTCCTCCACCGCCACCCGTGTCCGGCCGGGATCCACCAGCATCCGTGCGAGCAGATCGAAGGCCTGTTGGGCGCCAGAAGTTACAACCACGTCCTCGCTGGAGCAGGCCACCGCGCGCGCGAACGCGACATGCCGGGCGATTGCCTCACGCAGAGCGGGGATGCCTTCCGAAGGCGGATAGCTGAAGCCTGTTTTCGACCATGCACGCAACGATTGCGCCGACAGGCGTCGCCAGATGTCGTGCGGAAAATGACGATGATCGGGTATCCCCAGGCGGAAACTCCGTTCGGGCAAATCGCGCGCAGGGGAGGGACGCAGGAACGGTGCGCGCCACAAAGGATTGAGGCGCGGATCCTCCAGCGGCTGCAACGAGAGCGACGGTTTTGAAGAACGCCGCGATGCAATATCGGCCACCAAAGCCTTCGCGCCCCTGCGGGGGATTGCATAGCCCTCGGCGATCAACAGGTCGTAGACGGTGACCACCGTATTGCGCGCCACACCCAGCGCAGCGGCCACCTGCCGGGTGGATGGCAGCGGCGAGCCAGCCGCCATGCGGCCGTCGAGGATCGCCGAGCGCAGCCGCTGGTGGAGATCATGGACTAGCGTCGTGCCCTGTCCGCGGGTCGGGAGCAGGTAAGCGAAGGGAAATACTGGCTCCATAAATTTTCAATAAACTGGACTAAATCAGGCTCCAGATTACCCCTAAGGTAGAACTCCAGGAAGGTTGCCGTCCCAGCCTTCAAACCCCAGGAAATTCCGGAAACCAGGAGGTCCCCGCCATGCCTTTCTTCATCTGTGAGACCTGCGGCACCCAATATGGCGAGACAGCCCAGCCACCCTCGCACTGCCCGGTATGCGAGGACGAACGCCAGTACGTCGGCTGGAAAGGGCAGGCCTGGACCACCCATGAAGCCTTGGCCGCCAGATATCGGCTGCGCCTGGACGACGACGATGGCCTGCTGGGTATCGGCCTTGCGCCGGATTTCGCCATCCCGCAGCGGGCGATCCTGTTGCCCACCGACGCCGGCAACCTGCTCTGGGAGTGCGTAAGCCTGGTGACCGATGAGGCGGTCGCAGCGTTGAACGCGCGCGGCGGCGTGGACCGGATCGTCATCTCCCACCCGCACTTCTATTCCTCCATGGTCGAGTGGAGCCAAGCGCTGGGCGGCGTGCCGATCCTGTTGCATGAAGCGGACCGGGAATGGGTGCAAAGGTCCTCGCCGAAGATCGAATACTGGAGCGGCGACGAACGAAAGTTGTCCGATGCGGTCACGCTGATCCGCTGCGGCGGGCATTTCCCCGGCAGCACGGCTCTCCACTGGAAGGACGGTCCGCGCGCTGGTGGTGCGTTCTTCCCGGCTGACGCATTGCAGGTCGTACTCGATCGGCGCCACGTCACTTTCATGTACAGCTATCCCAACTACATACCGATGAAGCCCAGCGATGTGAGCGACATGCGCTCGCGCCTGGAGCGATACGACTTCGAGGATGTGTTCGGCTACACCTGGGGACGCAACATCATCGGCGGCGCGCGAGAGGCCGTGGACGCCTCCTTCGACCGCTATCTGACCGCCGTTTCCAGCTGACCGAAGGCGGGGACGAAATCGGGCTGCGGCGTCGCAGCCCGCCCTGACGACCGAAGGAGTCCTGCCATGCCTACCGCATTCGATATCCTGACCGAATATCTGCCTGCACGGTTCAGCACCGCCGCCGACTTGCCGTGGATACCCTCCGCGACCCCGGGCAAGTCCTCCAAGCCATTGCGTTTCCTGGCCGACGATCGCGGATTCGTAGAGCTGCTGCGCATGGAACCGGGCGTGGTGATGCCGCTGCATCGGCATACCGGCGAGATCCACGCCTACAACCTCGCGGGCAGCCGCAAGCTGTGCACGGGCGAAGTCATCGGTCCGGGCGACTACGTCTACGAACCGCCGGGCAATACCGACTGGTGGAAGATCGTCGGCGAAGAACCCATGGTCGCCCTGGTGATCGTCATGGGGACGGTCGAATTCGTCGGCCCGGGCGGCAGCGTGCGGGCGCGCGCTTCGGCGGGTACGCAACTGGCGGAATACGAGCGCCATTGCCGTGAGCATGGCTTGCCGATACATGATCTGGTGGAGCGATGATGCGTTGTGCGGGGCGCCGACGCCGTCAAGGGATCGGCTTGCCCAGCCAGCGTTTGATCCGCCGGTATACCGTCTGGCTGCCCAGCATTTCCAGGTGGTTGATGCCGTATCCCACCCATTGCCGGGACTTGGGGATGCGCAGATCGAAACCACGATCCGGGTGCCGCCCCAATGCGCTGGCGACGGGCACCAGTCCGTCGCCCTGTAGCGAATCGAGGTTCGTTTCCTCCTGCCTGGACGCCGCCATCGCATAGGCCAGGACCTGTTTCGGCAATGGCATCGGCGTACGTCCATCGGCAAGACCATCGCCATCGCGGTCCTGCCAGTCGGCGTCGCGCAGATTGCCGTGACGCAGGTCCTGGATGCCGGCGCTGCGGATCTTGCCCAGACGCACGAAGGGTGCGCTGTAGGGACTGATGCCGATCAGCATGTCGACCCAGCTGCCGGCGCGTTCCAGCGGCGCGCCGTGATGCGGAGTGCCGAGGAAAACAATGCGTATCGGCAGCTTCGACCAGGCCAGTCCGTGGGCGAAAGCCTCGTCCAGCGCACTGCGCGCGACCAGCCCGCCCATGCTGTGGCAGAGCAGTGCGATTTCCTCCAGCGGCACCGGCCATGCCTGCACCAGCCGTTCCAGCGCCTCGGCGAATTCGTGCCCGTTACGGGAAATGCGCCTGCCTGTGTTGTAGTGAAGATACGCCGGCGTGTAGCCAAGATCGGCGCGTAACGCTTCGCCATGATCGTGGCCGGCGTAGTTCCACTGCAGATCGTTCATGCATAGCCCGTGCACCAGCACCAGCAGTTTGCCGGTGGCATCCGGGAGGCGTGTGCCGGGCTTCTTGCCCAGGAGCGGCAGCGGCTGTCCGTGCCGCCGGAACCGCATCGGAATCGCCAGCGGGTTGCCGCTTGTTTCCAGATGATCGCCGACCACGCCATTCATCGCGGCCACGACCGCTTCGCGTTGCGGCGAAACAGCTCCGCCACCCAGCAATGGCGCCAGACTGGACAGCGAGTTTTCCACGCCCGTACCGACCAGACGGGTCATGCCGCGCACGCTGCGGTAGACGAAACCGGTCAGGCCGGTGGTGGTGGTCGGTGCGGGCTTGCCGACGATGGCAGGCAGATGGGTGACTGCGGCATGCATCGCTTCGACCAGATCGGTGACTCCGGCGACGCCATCGATCGCCAACCGGCCAAGTCCGCGCAGGTCGTCGGCATTACGCCGAAATGTTTTCATGCGTCGGCCCCGGGTGGATTGCTGGGCCGACTATGGCAGCAAATGTCAGCGCTCGCGACGGGTCAGCATGCGGTCCGCGAGTCCACGCCGTTGCCATTCCGGCGTCGGGGATTGCGGCGTCGAGGGACTATTTCCCACCGCTTGCCCGGCGACGCTGGATGCCGCGGGAGGAACGGAAGCCAGCGTCGCCGCCTCATCGATCTTGGGAGTCAGGTCGGCGCCCTGCACGATGCCCAAAGGCGCATAACCGGTGTAGCCCGGAAATATGGTGCTGAGGTTGGGATTGGCCATGCGCCGGATCATGATTTCGGAAACCACGCGGCGGTAGTCGGTGGTCACCGGCACGTCGCCGAAGGTGGGGGAAAGGATTTCCGGGTTGAGGCCAGGCCAGCTGCCGTAGAACCTGCGGCCGTTCACCGCACCACCCAGCACCAGCATCGGATTGCCGTAGCCATGATCGGTGCCGCCGTTGGCATTGGCGCGCACACGGCGGCCGAACTCCGATTGCACGATCACCGTAACCCGCGACATCTGTCCGGTGGCGTTGAGTTCGCTGTAGAAGGCGGCGAGCGCAGCGGACAGTTCGTTGATCTTGTTCTGGTAATAGTTGTAGCCGCTGCCCGCCGTGCCCTGGCCCTCATGCGTGTCCCAGCCGCCCAGATCCAATGTGGCATAGCGCAGACCCAGGTTGAAGCGGATGCTTTGAGCGATGGTCCACAGTTGTTCGGCGAAGCCGCCGGTGGGCCAACCGGCAGGCAACGATGCGTATGCCTGCTGGCCGATGGTCTTCAATGCCAGGTCCGCACGACGGCCGTTGATTTCCATGCCGGTCTGGCCGGTCCACAGATCGGCCAGGGTCTCGTTCAGGCCGCGTAGTCCCGCCGGCGAGTCGCTGCGTATCTTCTGCCACGCATAGGCGCCGGAGTTGAGCTGAAAATCCGACGGATTGCTCATGGTCAGCGAATCGGTGGCGCCCATCAGCCCTGCCGGCTGCGTGCCCGAAACGCCCAGCGCGGGCATGGTGGCCGCTGGCGTACCGGCAGGCCGCGTTTGCCACGCGCGCGTCATCCAACCGCTGGGCGAGCCGTATTTGCCCGGCGTGCCCAGGTCGATGTACAGCTGTGCGTCGAAGTGGCTGCGGGTAACCGTGGTGGCCATACCGCAGGCATGCACGATGGCCATCCGGCCGTCGTTCCACAGGTCGCGCAGTCCAGTGGCCGAAGGGTGCAATCCGAATCCGGTGCCCGCGCCGGTGCTCAAGGTCAGCGGCAGCGCGCCATAGGTGCCGCTGACGTCGATCTTCAGGCTGGGCCGTGCCTCTTCGTAAAACGTGCGGTCAACGCCGTCGATCGGAACCACCAGGTTCAGGCCGTCCATGCCGCCGCGCAGGAACAGGTGCACCACCGTGTCGTACTCGTTGGCCGCGGCCAGCGCATCGTCGGCGTACATCAGCGAACTGCCCACGCCGCCGACCACGGCGGCGCTGCAGCAGCCTTTGAAGAATTCCCGGCGGGTGAGGGTGTAGTCGCTCATGGGAGTGTCCTCAGCGGCTCAGGAATTCGGGGGAAAGCAGGATCAGCGACACCATGCTGCGCAGGCGTTGCTGGTTGTAGTGTTTTTTCAGATCGCTGGCCGCCCAGGTATCGGTGTCGGCGATCACGTCGCTGGCCGGATTGCCGTTCTGGGCCATGAAATTCACCAGTACCTGCCGCCGCGCCGCCGGCAGCGTGTAGCCCAGCAAGCGGACCGTCCAGAAATCGACCAGGTTGTTCGCCGTCCAGGTAGTAACGTTGGAGCGGGTCGTAGCCAGGATAGGGCTCAGTGGAACGCTGGCGTCGCTGGTTTCGGTCAGCCAGTTGATCAGCTTCCAGGTCATCGCATAGGAATTGGAGCCCGACCAGGCCACCGCAGTATCCGGGTAGCCGTTGGGTGCCGGCCAGTTGTAGGCAACGTTGCCGGTGAAGCCGGCGCGCCACATGAATTCATCGCTCTTGTCGTTGTCCACCCGGAGCGTCCAGTCCTGTCCCAGCGCACGCATCGCCGCGACCGTGGCTTCGAACGGACGCCGGTTCTTCTGCCCCCAGCTGTTGATCATGTCGTCCGAGGTCAGGATGTGGCGCAGCGTGATTTCGATCTGCCTGGGGTTCTGCCAGTTGGCGCGGAAGATCGCCGCGGCGCTGTCGATGAGTTTCTGCGAGGGCGTGTCGTTGATGAAACGCCGGATCAGTTTCTTGCAGATGAACTTGGCTACGCGCGGGTGGCTGGCCAGCCGGTTCAACACGTCCTGCCCGTCCTTGAGCGCGGGTTGTTCGGGGTAGACCATCATGCCCAGCAGGAATTTCGGGCCTGCATCGTGCCAGGACTGGCGGTAGACGAAGGTGCCGTCGTTTTCCGTGGGGAACTGCCAGTTCCCGTTTTTGGCGGACCAGCCGGTGAACGCGGCCGAGGTCTCGTACACGTCGATGTCGGTGTAGCCGATCGGGTAGGCGGGATCCTCCGGGCACGGCGGCACCTGGAACGGATCCATGAAGCCCAGGTAGTTTTCCGCGCCCAGCGTGTGCAGTTCCAGCAGTTCGCGCGCGTAGTTCTCGTTGGGTCCCGAACGCGAGTTGTTGAGGTTGTCCAGGAAGTAGAGCATCGAAGTGCTCTTGGCCACCGCTTCCAGCATGGTGCGGAAGTTGCCGGTGGCGTTGGCGCGGATCACGTCGCGGTCGTAGTGAACGAACACCGGACCCACGCTGAAATCCGTGCCCATCACGTTGAAGTGCGCATGCCAGAAATTGACCAGCACCTCGCGCAGCTGGCGGCGCGAATAGGTGGCGCGCACGTACGAGGCGCGCTGCACTTCCCATGCCGGGCGCATGCGGATGTCGTAGACCGGGTCGGCCTTGACGTGGTCGTTCCACAATTGTTCCAGGCTCTTGCCCAGGGTGGTGTAACCGCCGGCAGTCAGCCGTTGATCCACCGCCGCATCGCTGATGTTGCCCCAATCCAGCTGCCAGTCCACCCAGTTGGCCAGGCGCTGCGCATCGGTGCTGCCTAGTGCGTTGAACTCGGCGATGGTGGTGGGCGTGGCGCCGTAGGTCATGTTGTTGAGCGCGCGCACGGTGAATGGCGCTTTGGCCAGGGTCATCAGCGAAGGCGCCGACCAGTTGGACATCGTGCGGCCACCGGTCTGTACGGCTTCCGGTACGGTCGCAACCGGAACTTCCGCGGACAGCGATTTGTCCGCCACCGGCACGCGTTGCCCGCGATAACCGTACAGGCTGGCGTGCCTGGCCTTGACCTGCGCCAGCTGCCGCGCAGTCGGGTTGACATTGCGTGCCAAACGACCCAGCGTAGGTTCGGCCGGTTCGTCGACCGCAATGCGAATATATGGATTCGCGCTCACGCGCGCGCTGCCGCGCAAAACCGAAACTCGTTTGACCATCCCCATTCCCCGGTACTTTCAAAGCACCGTAAGAGTATCAAGGCAGCCGGTGCTTGCGACTGGGACGCAGCGCACAGGCCCGAAAAACAGCGGGAATACCGGAAAACAGCGTCAGACCAGACCCGTGGCGTAGTACAGACCGATGACGAAGAACACCGCCAGGGTCTTGATCAGGGTAATGGCGAAGATGTCCTTGTAGGACTGCCGATGTGTCAGTCCGGTGACGGCGAGCAGAGTGATCACCGCACCGTTATGGGGCAGGGTGTCCATGCCGCCCGAAGCCATGGCCGCCACCCGATGCAGCACGTCCATCGGTATGCCGGCGGCATTGGCGTTGGCGATGAAACTGTCGGCCATCGCTGCCAGCGCAATGCTCATGCCGCCCGAGGCAGAACCGGTGATGCCGGCGAGCGCGGTGACCGAAACCGCTTCGTTCACCAGCGGATTGGGAATGGCTTTAAGCGCATCGGCCACCACCAGGAACCCGGGCAGCGCGGCGATGACGGCGCCGAAACCGTATTCGGAAGCCGTGTTCATCGAAGCCAGCAAAGCGCCGCCGATGGCCGATTTGGTGCCTTCGGCGAAACTGGCCATCACCGGTTTCCAGGCGAACGCGATGACCGCGACTATGCCCACCAGCAATGCGCCCTGTACCGCCCAGATCGCCGCCACCTTGGCCACTTCCTGCACCACCGGCGCCGGGTTGCCGATCACCGCGGGGATGAAAGACTGGCTTTGGCCATAGAACCCCGGGATCGACTTGGTGAACGCGAAATTGGCCACGCCCACCAGCGCCAGCGGCAGGATGGCGATCAGCGGATGGGCGAGTTTGTCGCCGCGGAAAACTTCCGGTTCGTTGCGCAGATCGCTGCCGTAGCCTTCGCCTGCCCGCAGCGCTGCGCGGCGGCGCCATTCCAGATAGCTCATGCCCAGGATC
This sequence comes from uncultured Pseudoxanthomonas sp., assembly GCA_946479745.1. Next base: position 24,837 of record CAMLGZ010000008.1, read on the forward strand.
AGAATGAACACGCCGCCCAAGGTGCCCAGCATGGGCGCGGCCCAGCCGGTGGTGCCGAAGAACGAAGTGGGGATGATGTTCTGGATCTGCGGCGTGCCTGGCAGCGCATCCATGGTGAAGGTAAACGCGCCAAGAGCAATCGTGCCCGGCACCAGGCGCTTGGGGATGTCGCTCTGGCGGAAGAGTTCGGCGGCGAACGGATAGACCGCAAACACCACCACGAACAGCGAAACGCCGCCGTAGGTCAGCAGCGCGCACACCAGCACGATGGACAGCATGGCGCGCTGCGCGCCGACGACCTTGATGGTGGCGGCCACTATGGATTTGGAAAAGCCGGAGATCTCGATCAGCTTGCCGAACACCGCGCCCAGCAGGAATACGGGGAAATACAACTTCAGAAAGCCCACCATCTTGTCCATGAACAAGCCGGTGAACATCGGCGCGACCAGCGCAGGATCGGTCAACAGCACCGCGCCCAGCGCGGCGATCGGCGCGAACAGGATCACGCTGTAGCCGCGGTAGGCCACGAACATCAGGAAACACAGCGCGGCCAGCACGATCAGGAACGACATCCCCACTCCTCGAAAGCATGCCGGCACCCCGGCGCATGCCGGGTCGGCAAGTGGACGCGAGTATCCGCAGCTATGCCTTTCCTCCCCACTGTACGAAGGTACAAGTGTTGCGCTGCCGCTCAAGTCTCTAGCCTTGCCTGCGAATCGGCCGCATCGGCCCGTCACGTCGTACCCGGGAGAGGGGAATCACATGAAGCGTAAACATCTGAGTCTGGCCATAGGCTGCATCCTGCTGGCGCCATCGGCATGGGCGCAGGAAGCGGCGCCGGCGGCCGAAGCCGCCAACGACGCCACCACGCTGGACAAGATCACCGTGACCGCGCGCAAACGAGAGGAAACACTGCAGGAAGTGCCGGTCGCTGTCACCGCCTTCACCCCCGAGGTGCTGGACAAACTCAACATCAAGGACATCGGCGATCTGGATGCGCAGGTGCCCAACCTGACCATTTATGCGGCACGTGGTTCCAGCAGTACCGCCACTGCTTACATCCGCGGCATAGGCCAGGCCGATCCGCTGTGGGGTGTGGACCCGGGCGTGGGCATCTATCTGGACGATGTGTACATCGCGCGTCCGCAGGGCGCGTTGCTGGACGTGTTCGACGTAGGCCGCATCGAAGTGCTGCGCGGACCGCAAGGCACGCTGTACGGCAAGAACACTATCGGCGGCGCGATCAAATACATCTCGCGCGGCCTGCCTACCGAGACCGAAGGCTTCGCCCAGATCAGCGTCGGCAACTACAATCAGCTGGACGCCAAAGCGGCTATCGGCGGTTCGCTCGGCGGTCCCGACAGCGGCCTGCGCGCACGCGTCGCCGTCGCCAGCATGAACCGCGATGGCTACGGCACCAACCTGCTCAACGATCAGGAAGTAAGCGATAAGGAAATCAATTCCGCGCGCTTCCAACTGGGCGCCTATGCCGGCGACGATTTCGACGTGCAATTCGCTCTGGACTGGATGGACGACCAATCCGGCGTGCGTGGCGCGAAGATGCTGGCCCCGAACCCCCTGGCCCCGGCTTATCCGCCGCTCGACGATCCCTACGATATCCGTAGCGGCATGAGGAACGTCAACGACACGGTGATGAAGGGAGCTTCGGCCACGGTCAACTGGCGGCCCAGCGAAAATTGGGCCTTCAAATACGTGATCGCCAAGCGGGAATCGGATACCGAAACCAATATCGACTTCGACACCACTCCGCTGACGCTGGTGGACGTGCGTGCGTTCTACAGCGACAGTCAGGTCAGCCACGAATTGCAGGCCAACTACGACGGCGGCGGACGCGCTCGCGGCGTGATGGGCATCTACAGCTTCGATGGCGACGCCGGTGGGCAGGTGCTCAACCACTTCTTCAATCCGCTCGGCGCCGCCAGCCTGACCAATCCGCTTTACGGCGACACCCAGGGCGTGGTGAACACCAGCAGCATCGCTCTCTATGCGGATTGGACCTTCGATCTGGCCGACAAGCTGAAGCTGGATGTAGGCCTGCGCTATACCGACGAGGACAAGCACGCCATCGCCTTGAACCGCTTCTATACGGACCTGACCTACAGCACGGTTTGGGGCACGGCGGCCAACTTCGACAAGACGGTCAATTTCAAGAATGTCTCGCCGAAGGTCTCGCTGGATTACCAGATCACTCCGGACGTCATGGTCTACGGTTTGGCCTCCCGCGGTTTCAAGTCCGGCGGCTATAACATCCGCGCCAACACCACCGCGGTACCGCGCTCGGGCGAGCCATTCGACGACGAGCAGGTGGATAGCTTCGAAGTCGGCAGCAAGATGGCGTTCTTCGATCAGCGCCTGTTCCTGAACCTTGCCGCCTTCCATAACGTGTACAAGGACATCCAGTTGTCGGTGTTCACTTCCTACACGCTGCCCAACGGCAGCCAGAGCTTCTTCGGCGATTTCACCAATGCCGGCAAGGGCACGGTCAATGGCGCGGAAATCGAGTATCAATGGCTGCCCAACGAACATTGGCTGATCAGCGGCAACCTGGCCTGGCTGGATGCGAAATACGACGAATTCATCACCTCGGGCGTGAACGTCGCCGATAGCCAGCGTTTCACCAATGCGCCGGAGTTTTCGGGTGCCCTGAACGTGGAGTGGCGCACCGCACTGGCCAACGGCGGCAATCTGTCGGCGCGAGTCGGCTACTCGTATCAAAGCGAAGTGTGGCCGACGACAGACCTGAGCCCTGCGATCAAACAGGAAGGCTACGGTCTGGTCGGCGCAGGCGTGATCTGGAAGGTCAACGACAGCTGGCAGCTTTCCCTGCAGGGCAGCAATCTGGCCGACGAGGAATACCGCACCACCGGCTACAACATCGCCGCCTATGGCGTGTTGACCGGCTTCTACGGCCCGCCGCGCCAGTATTCGCTGACCGCTCGCTACGATTTCTGATCGATGCGATTCTGACCGGCGGCCCGGTTTGGGGAAGAGAACGCAACGGCGGGCGAAAGCCCGCCGTTGCTGCGTTATGCTGGTTCTCGTGAGCCGGGATCGGGGAATCGAGTTGCGTTTCAAGGCAGACCACGCATGCTGAATTTCTGGGTGGTGGCGCTGGCCAGCCTGGCTTGGCTGGGCCTGATGTTCGGCACGGCGTTGTACGGCGAACGGCATCCTGCGTTGTTCGCGCGTCACTGGCGGCATGTGTATTCGCTGTCGCTGGCCGTGCATTGCACTTCATGGACGTTCTACGGCACGGTGACGCAAGCGGCGCGTTATGGTTGGCCGCTGCCGCCGACTTTTCTGGGCGCGATCCTGTTCTACGCGCTGGCGGTGGCCTTCATGATCCGGCTGGTGAAGCTGGCGCGCGAATCCAACGCCACTTCACTGGCCGACCTGATCGCCACGCGCCTGGGCAAGGATGCATGGCTGGCGGCGACCGTCACGCTGGTGGCCGCGCTGGGTCTTATTCCCTACATCGCGTTACAGCTCAAGGCCATCGCCATGAGTTTCGCCACCTTGACCGTGGATGCCGGCGATGCCGCAGCGGTAGCGCCGGTGTGGCGCGACAGCGCGCTGTATGTTGCATTGGCCATGGCTCTGTTCGCGATGCTGTTCGGCACGCGCCGTGCCAGCGCTGCCGAACACAACCGCGGCCTGGTGTTGGCGATGGCCTTCGAGTCGCTGTTCAAGCTGGTGGCGATGCTGGCGCTGGGCGCCTTCGTATGGTTCGGGTTGAAGGCGATGCCCGCCGTTGCATCGCAGATCGCACCATCGGAACCGGTCGGGGGTTTCGCACCGCTGGTGCTGCTGGGTGCGTTGGCGATGTTCATCCTTCCGCACCAGTTCCACGTAGGCGTGGTGGAATGCCGCGATGATCGCGATGTGCGCACCGCGCGCTGGCAGTTTCCGCTGTATCTGATCCTGATCGCATTGCCGGCATTGCCGTTGGCCCGCGCCGGCACCGCCTTGCTGGGCGATAGCGTGCCCTCGGACATGTATGCGCTGGCACTACCGTTTTCGCAGGGGCATGAAGGCGTGGCGCTGTTCGCTTTCCTGGGCGGGTTGAGCGCAGCCACCGGCATGGTGGTGGTCAGTACGCTGACGCTCAGCCTGATGATCGGCAACCACTGGTTCGCGCCGGGCCTGCTGCGCGGCGCGTGGTCGCGCGACAAGGGCGGCGACCGTCGCGGCGATCTGTTGCTGCTGCGGCGCGGCGGCATTCTGGTGATCATGCTGCTGGCCTGGGCCTACAGCCGTTTCAACAGCGGCAACGATGCATTGGCCGATATCGGTGCGGTTTCGTTCTCTGCGCTCGGCACGCTGGCGCCGGCGCTGGGTTTTGCGGTGTGGCGGCCGCAAACGCCTCCACGGGCGGCCATCATCGGCATCGCCGCCGGTTTCTCCGCGTGGGCGTGGGTGATGTTGATGCCGATGGTGGCGGCATCGTTGGGCAATGAACCGGCATGGATGCGGTCCGGCCCGTTCGGGCAGGTCTGGCTATCGCCGCAGGGACTGTTCGGATTGACTGGCTGGAGTCCGCTGGGCCGCGCCGTCGGGGTCAGCTTGTTCGCGGGCATCGCCGCCACGCTGCTTGCGACCGCCTGGCGACGGGAAACGCCGCATCACTACGGCCGCAACCTGGACAGGCAGGCGCTGCGCGACGCGGGCTTGCGGTTCCTGGCGCGCGAACGCGTCGAGCAGCTGCTGCAGGGTGCACCCGCGCAGGGCCCGGTGCCCGCATCGACCGAATCGCGGATGGAACGCGAACTCTCCGCCGTACTAGGCTCGGCGTCGGCGCGATTGCTGTTGAACGCGGCGCGACGCGAAAGCGGGGAACTGGATGCGGTAGCGGCTATCGTCGGCGAGGTTTCCCAGGATCTGCGCTTCAACCAGCAGGTGCTGGAAGCTGCGCTGCAGAACATGAGCCAGGGCATCAGCGTGGTAGACCGGGAGCAGCGACTGGTCGCATGGAATCGCCGCTACGTCGAACTGTTCGGCTTCCCGGAAGAACTGCTGCAGGTCGGCCGCCCCATCGCCGACCTCACCCGCTGGGCCTTGCAGCGCATGCCGCACCGCGGCTCGGACGAGGCCGCATTGCAACGCCGTGTCGCTTTCATGCGCGCCGGCACCGCGCACCTGACCGAGCGCGTGTTTCCGGATGGAAGCATCGTGGAAATCCGCGGAAATCCGATGCCAGGCGGCGGTTTTGTCGCCACCTATACCGACGTCACCGCCTCGCGCCAGGCCGAGCGCAATCTGAAGCAGGCCAACGAAACGCTGGAGCAGCGCGTTATCGACCGCACCGCCTTGCTGGAAACCGCCAAGCGCGAGGCCGAGCACGCCAATGATGCGAAAAGCCGCTTCCTCACCGCCATCGGCCACGACCTGTTGCAGCCTTTGCACGCCGCGCACCTGTTCACCGACGCGCTTTCGCAACAACTACCCGAGAGCAGTCAGCGCGAATCCGTGCAGCAGATCCGCGGAGCGCTGGATTCGACCACCGATCTGCTGACCGGATTGTTGGACATGTCGCGGCTGGAGGCGGGCGGGCTGGTGCCGGAACCACGCGATTTCCCCTTGGCCGAAGTGCTGGAACCGCTGGTGTCCGAGTTCCGCGTGCTGGCCGGCGAGCGCGGCCTCTCGTTTTCGTATGTCTCCACGCGCATCTGGGTGCATACCGATCCGCAGCTGCTGCGGCGGATACTGCAGAACTTCCTCGCCAATGCGGTTCGTTATACGCAGACGGGCGGAATCCTGTTCGGCGTGCGCCGGGTCGCAGGCGAGGTGCGCATCGAAGTGCACGACACCGGCCCGGGGATCGAGCTGGCCGACCAGCAGATGATCTTCGAGGAGTTCCGCCGCGGCGACGATGCCAGCGGACAAGGACTTGGGCTTGGCCTTTCCATTGCCGACCGCATCGCGCACCTGTTGAAGGCGCCGCTTTCGCTACGCAGTCACAGCGGGCACGGGGCGATATTCGCCGTCACCTTGCCTCAGGTGCGGCCCTCGCACGCGCTTGCTTCGCCTGCTTTGGCAAAGCATGGGCTGGCGGGCCGCCGCGTGCTGGCGTTGGACAACGATGCCGCCTCGCTGGAAGCATTGCAGCGGGTGCTGGCGGGCTGGGGCTGCCAAGTGGCGCAGGCGCGCGATGGCGCCCAAGCCATGCAGCGTTCGGCCGACGCGGAGGCGGATCTGTGGTTGTTCGATTTCCATCTGGACGACGGCGATACCGGCGTTGCCGTGGCGCAGCGTCTGGCGCAACGTTTCGGGGCGCGGCCGTGTTTGATTCTGAGTGCGGACCTGACCGAAACCGTGCGTGCGGCCGTGCACGAAGCCGGCCTGTTGCTGCTGGCCAAACCGGTGCGCCCTTTGGCGCTGAAATCCGTCCTGGACCGGATGATCGCCAGCAGCGGCGTGCCTGTGTCGTAGGAGCGACGTGAGTCGCGAAACGGTGGGCTGCTTCGCGACTCACGTCGCTCCTACATCGCTCCTACACGCGGCGATGCACATGATCGCGCGCGTCGCTTTACAATGCGCATCTTTCGCAATGCGCCGTCCTCCATGCCTTATACCCCCATCGTCGCCACCCTGGGCTATGTGCTTTCTCCCGACCGCTCGCAGGTGTTGCTGATCCATCGCAATGCGCGTGCCGACGATCAGCACTTGGGAAAATACAACGGTCTGGGCGGCAAGATAGAGCGCGATGAAGATGTGGTGGCGGGCATGCGCCGCGAGATCCACGAGGAAGCCGGCATCGACTGCGATGCGCTGTCGTTGCGCGGGACCATCAGCTGGCCCGGCTTCGGCAAGCATGGGGAAGACTGGCTGGGGTTCCTGTTCCTGATCACCGCCTATTCCGGCACGCCTTACGCAAGCAATCCGGAAGGCACGCTGGAATGGGTGCCGGTGGGCGACATCATGCAACTGCCGCTCTGGGACGGCGACCGGCATTTCCTGCCGCTGGTGTTCGACGCCGATCCGCGCGGTTTCCACGGTGTGATGCCGTACCGCGACGGAAAAATGGTGTCGTGGACGTTTTCGCGCGTGTGACGTAGGTCGGGGCTACGCCCCCGATGCAGCGACCCAATTCCAGACGCAGCGACTCACTCCAATATCTTGAAGTAAACGTGCTGGCTCTTGCGGCGTACGAAGCCGATGCCTTCGTAGAACGGATGCGATTCGGTCCGTACGGTGTTGGAGCGCACCATCACCGCATCAAATCCGTGCTGCCTCACCCAGTTCTCCGCCGCCGACACCAGCCTCCTGCCGGTGCCCGAACGCCGCGCATCGGCATCCACTACCAGGCCGACTATTTCCGCCTTGCGCCCGGTTTCCAGACTGGTACGCAGTTCTACCCCGATCCAGCCCAGCAGCTTGTTGCCGTCTTCGACGACAAACACCTGGCGGTCGCCGGCCGAAAGCACTACGCCCAGTCGCGCGGTCATGTCTTCGACCGAGGCCGGGTAACCCAATTCCACGCAAAGACGCGTGATCTCCGCCGCATCGGCCATGCCGGCGGGGCGCAGGGAGGGGCGGGGGTTCGCGTCGGTCATCTCAGCCTTCCATCTGCCGCGCCGGATCGCTGAGCTCCAGCTCCCGCAGCACTACACCGGCCTGGGTCCGGTTGCGCACGCCCATGCGCTCGAAAATCGCGGTCAGGTGCGCCTTCACGGTGCGCTCCTGCACGTCCAGGCGGTCTGCGATCTGCTTGTTCAACAGGCCTTCGGCCACCAGGGTAAGCACGCGGAACTGCTGCGGGGAAAGGCTGGCCAGGCGGGCGGCCAGTTCTGCGTCGTGCTGGGAGGATTGCGCGCGCGCCACCGAGGCGCGCAACGAAGACGGCAGCCATTGCTCGCAGGCCAGCACGCTGCGGATCGCCTCGCGCAGCTCGTCCAGTCCGGCGCTTTTGGGAAGGTAGCCCGCGGCGCCATGATCCAACGCGCGCCGCACCACGCGCGGGTCGTCGTTGGCCGAAACCACCACCACCGCGACTTCCGGGTATTGCGCGCGGATCGCGGCCAGCCCTGCCAGCCCGTGGTTGCCCGGCATATGCAGGTCCAGCAACACCAGGTCGACGTCGGCGTTCGCTTCCAGCGCGGAGAGCACTCCCTCCAGCGATTCGGCTTCCAACACCGACAGTTGCGCCACGGCATCGGCGGCGGCGCCACGCAGCGCTGCGCGGAACAGCGGATGGTCGTCGGCGATCAGCAGCTTGGGCATGCGGGTGCAACGTCCATGACGGGTGCGCGCGGCGCGCGGGGCGGGGAGGAACCCTATCAGCATAGAGGCACCGGCAGCGTGGTACCAAAGTACGATGACGCCAGTGGCGGGGCGGGGTAGCTTGGGCGCATGAACCAGAATCCGTCCTTGCGCGCTGCCGCCGCGCTGCTGGCCTGCCTGATTGGCGCGTCTTGCAGCACCACCCATTCCCTTGGCGCCAAGGAGGCGTCGGCGATGATCCAGCCTCAGCGGGAGACCGTGCATCGCGACAACGACGACCTGCTGACCGCCGGGTTGGGGATAACCGGATTGCGCGCGATGACGCCGCCGGCGTTCGCTGACGCCGCTCATCCGACCGCCGGAGAGCTGCGTCGCCGCGCCATCTGGAACAACTGGCGCGGCATTGCCGACCTTTCGCCGACCGGCGGCTATGGCGAGGTCTACGGCAGCATGGCCAGCGTGCCGGGGCGCGAATTCTCCGCTTTCGCCACCGTGCCCGGCGCACGCCAGCCGCATCGCGTGCTGGTGCAGGTGCCCGACGCCTTCGACCTGAACAAGCGCTGCGTGGTGGTGACCGCTTCGTCCGGCTCGCGTGGCATCTACGGGGCTATTGCCGTGGCCGGTCCGTGGGCATTGCCGAAAGGTTGCGCAGTGGCCTACACCGACAAGGGTGCCGGCACCGACTACTACGACCTGGAGACGCGTACCGGCGTGCGCCTGGATGGAACGCGCGGCGGCGACGGCGATGCCTTGGCGTTCCAGCCGGAGGTTCCGGCCGGGGCTTCCGGGGTGGCTTTCAAGCATGCGCATTCCAGCGACAACCCGGAAGCCGATTGGGGTCGGCATGTGAAGCAGGCCGCCGAATTCGCGCTGGCATCGCTGGGCCGTGCCTTCCCGCAGGCCGCGCCTTTCACTTTCGGCAACACGCGCATCATCGCGGTCGGCATCTCCAATGGTGGCGGCGCGGTGCTGCGCGCGGCCGAGCTGGAAGGCGACGCCGCCGATGAAAACTGGCTAGATGCGGTGGTCGCCGGCGAACCGAATGTGTACGTGCCCGGGGCCGGCAGCCGCACGCTGTACGACTACACCACTGAAGCGGCCCTGCTGATGCCCTGCGCGCTGTTGCGGCTGCACGCCGATTCGCTGCCGCAGCCGCCGTTGCGCGCGCAGGCCGAGCCGTTATGGGCCGCGCGTTGCGCCGCATTGAAAAGCGCAGGACTGATCGACGGCGCCGACGCACCGGCGCAGGCGAAAGACGCTTACGAAAAACTCCGCGCCCATGGCTGGACCGATGAGGCGTTGACCGCCGGCGCCTTGAGCGTGGGCTTCGATCTGTGGCGCGCGGTGGCTGTGACTTACGCATCGGCCTATGCGCGCGCCGGCATCGGCGGGCATCCCTGCGGGTATTCGTTCGCCGCGCAGAATGCCGATTTCTCGCCACGCGCTTCCACCGAAGCCGAGCGCAACGCCTGGTTCGCCGACGGCAGCGGCATTCCTCCCGGGGCCGGCGTGGGCATCATCGACAGCAAACTGGCGCCACCGGATTTCACTCTGCCCGGATTGCAGTGCCTGCGCGGGCTGCTGGATGCCGGCGGCGACACGCCTTTCGCCAAGGGAGTGGCGCAAACGCAGGCGTCGGTGCCGCGCAAGGGTCTGCCGGTAGTGGTGGTGCATGGCCTGGATGACGGACTGGTGCCGCCCGCCTTCAGCAGCGCGCCTTACGTGGCCGCAGCCAAGGCCGCCGGTCGTGATGTCAGCTACTGGCAGATCAAGCATGCGCAGCATTTCGACGGCTTCCTTGCCTTGCCTGCGTATGGGGCGCGATACGTGCCGGTGCTTCCCTACGTCTACGCGGCGCTGGACCAGGTGTCGGCGCAACTCGACGGCAAGGGGCGCCAGCCGGTGGATGCGGTGATCGAATCCAAGCCACGTGGCACGAGCGCGGTGGAAGCGGCCCAGTTCGCGATTCCTGTACAGCCCTGATCGCAGGAAGCCGGTCGGACGTCTGCGCTCTTCCCCTTGCAGTCTTAACGCCGGGTTTGGCAGTCTTGGGTCCCTGATCGAACGCGGACCCCGCATGCCCCGCCATTTTTCCATGCTGCGCGACTTCCACCTGGCCGACTGGTTCACCCTGGCCAATGCCTTCTGCGGCACCGGCGCGGTGTTCGCATCGATGCGTTACCTGCACGAAGGCCGGGTGAACGATTTGCTGGCCGGCATGGCGCTGATCCCGCTGGCCTTCATTTTCGATGCGCTGGACGGACGCATCGCGCGTTGGCGCAAGTCCTCGTCCACTCTGGGCCGCGAATTGGATTCGCTGGCCGATGTGATCTCTTTCGGCGTCGCCCCGGCCGCGCTGGCCTACGCCTGCGGGTTGCAAGGCGGCTGGGACTGGGTGGTGCTGAGCTATTTCGTGTGTTGCGGGGTCAGCCGCCTGGCGCGCTACAACGTCACCGCCGAGCAGCTGTCGGGGGAAGACGACAAGGTGAAATACTTCGAAGGCACCCCCATTCCCACCAGCCTGCTGCTGGTAGTCCTGCTTGCCGTCGCCGCTACCAGCGGCAATCTGGGGGAATCGATATGGTTCGGTTCGCTGCGCCTGGGGCCGTGGCTGCTGCATCCGCTGGTGCTGGTGTTCGCAGTGTCCGGCTCCTTGATGATCAGCAAGACGCTGCGCATCCCCAAGCCTTGAACGAAACGGGAAATACGGCAAGGGATTCAGGCCAAGAAGTTGGAGTCGAACCCCTCTCCCGTTCACGGGAGAGGGTGCCGAAGGCGGGTGAGGGAGGGCCGGAGCCGATCTGAATCAGCGCATGGGTTCATATCGAGTGAGTTCGCTACGAGGGCGGCAACATCCAGAAATAACCGCGAGGAAACCGCCCATTGCTATGATCGGCCGGCAAGCCTTGGAGGGTAGCGAATGTTCGGCAACGGTTTCAGCGGCGGGCCCGGCAACGCGGGCGATTTCGAAGCCATGGCGCGGCAGTACTGGAACGCCTGGGGCCAGGCGATGCGCCAGGGCGGCCTGGGCATCGCGGCACCGCAGCCGGCAGGCCAATGGCAGCAGGCGGTGGATTGGTGGTCACAGCTGATGCCCAGCGGGCCCAGTCAGGCCAACGACGCAGTCGCGCGCTTCAACCAGCAGGCCAGCCAGTGGTTCGGGCAGATGCAGCAGGTGGCGGCGCAATTCGCCGGCCAGGACAACAGCGCTTCGGAGATCGGCCAAGCCTGGCGTCGCGCGATGGGCGCCGATGCAGACAACCCCTTCCCGGGCATGCTTTTCCCGGACATGTTCAAAGCCATGCGCGGGCAGGGCGCCCATGGGCTGGACGAATGGTTGGACCAGGTCAAACCCTATCTCGAAGGATTCCAGCATCAGAGTCAGCGCTGGCAGCAATTGCCCGCCTTCGGCCAGTACCGCGAACACCAGGAGCGCTGGCAGGCGCTGCAGTTGGCGCAGCAGAACTATCAACAGCAGACCGAAGCGTTCAATGCCCTGATGATGAAGTGCGCGCAGCGCGCCTTTGATGTGTTCGAAGACAAGCTCACGGCGCACGAAGAGCCGGGCCGCCAGCTCACCAGCGCGCGCGCGCTGTTCGACCTGTGGATCGATTCGGCCGAGCAGGCCTATGCCGACATCGCCTTGTCGGCCGAATTCCGCGAAGTCTATGGCACCCTGACCAATGCGCAGATGCGCCTGCGCGCCGCCATCCAGCTTGAAGTGGAGCACTTGACCGGTCTGTTCGGCATGCCGACCCGGACCGAGATCGATTCGGCGCACCGCAAGATCGCCGATCTGGAGCGCGCCTTGCGCCGCGCCGCTTCGGCCAGCGCGCGTCCGGTCGCCGAGCGCAAGGCGGCCCCGGCGCCTCGCGCACCTGTACCTGCGCCCGAACCTGTCGCCGCCGCTCCCGCAAAAGCCAAGTCGCGCCGCAAGGCGTCCACGCCCAAGACGGTTGCGCGCAAACCGCAGCCCAAGCGCAAGCCGCCAAGCAAGCGGGCAGCGCCACGCAAGACGGCCGCGCGCAAATTGGCGGCCAAGCCCGCCACAGTCGAGCAAAAGACACCCGTAAAACAGGTTTCCAGGAAAATTGCCACGAAGAAGGCCGCGAAGAAAAAGGTAGCCGCGCCCAGCCGCAAGGCCGTCCAGAATGTGGTCGCCAAACAGCCTGCCCTGACCAAGACCGCTGCCAAAGCCGCTTCAACTCCGTCCGGCAATGGCCGGGTGGTGTCGATGAAGGATTGGGTCGCCCGATATGCCGCCATCAATACTCCTGACGGACCTGCTCTCGACAAGAAGAGCACCGGCAAAAAGAAGGCGCACAAATGAACGGACCGTTGAATCTCACGCCCGATGCGCTGGCGCTGGAAGCCATGTCCCTGCAGCAGAAACTTGCCGCGGGATTGCGGACCCTGCCGGAAGTCGACGACGTGCAGTATGGGGCGACGCAGAAACAGGAAGTCTGGCGCGACGGCAAGGTGGTGCTGTACCGCTTCGTCGGCGAACAGGCGCCGACCGCCAGAGTGCCGCTGCTGATCGCCTACGCGCTGGTCAACCGCCCCTACATGGTCGACCTGCAGTCCGACCGCTCGCTGGTGAAAGGGCTGTTGGCGCGCGGCGAGGACGTCTACATCATCGACTGGGGCTATCCGGACCGCTCCGACCGCTTCCTGATGCTGGACGACTACATCAACCGTTTCATCGACGGCGCGGTCGATCATCTGCGCAGCAGTTTTGGGCTGGACGCCGTCAACCTGCTCGGCATCTGCCAGGGTGGGGCATTTTCGCTGTGCTACGCCTCGCTGCACCCGGAGAAAGTCAAGAACCTGATCACCATGGTCACCCCGGTGGATTTCCACACACCGGACAATATGCTGTCCAACTGGACGCAGAACATGGATGTGGACCTGTTCGTCGACACGCTGGGCAACGTGCCGGCGGATCTGATGAATTCCAGCTACCTGATGCTGAAGCCGTTCCGCCTGCATCTGCAGAAGTACGTGGGCCTCATCGACATCCTGGACGACAAGCATGCGGTCGAGGATTTCCTGCGCATGGAGAAATGGATATTCGATTCGCCCGATCTGGCGGGCGAGGCGTTCCGCCAGTTCATCAAGCAGTTCTACCAGGGCAACGGCTTCGTCAACGGCGGCATCGAAATCGACGGCGAGCCGGTGGATCTGGGTTATGTGGACATGCCCATCCTCAATATTTTCGCCGAACAGGATCATCTGGTGCCGCCAGACGCCTCGCGTGCTTTGCAGAAGCTGGCGGGTACGCGCGATTACACCGAACTGAGTTTCAAGGGCGGGCATATCGGCATTTATGTGTCCAGCCGGGCTCAGCGCGAAGTGCCTACCGCCATCCACGAATGGCTGGCCAAACGCGCTCTGTAGGAGCGACGTAAGTCGCGACTTACGTCGCTCCTACAACGGAAGAAAAGATGTCTCTGAAAGCACTGCTGTTCTGCGCACTCTCGCTGGCTTCCGCGCTGGCCTTCGCTGCACCATCGCCAGCCGCAAAAAAAGAAATAAGCCAGCTGATGGACGCGCTGTCGCGTTCCGGCTGCCAGTTCCAGCGCAACGGCAGCTGGTACGACGCGGCCGAGGCGCGTGCCCATCTGCAACGCAAATACGATTACCTGCTGAAGAAAGACAGAGTCGATACGGCCGAACAATTCATCCAGCGTGCCGCCAGCGAAAGCAGCGTGAGCGGGCGCGCGTACCGGGTGAAATGCCAGGGCAGAGAGCAGGATTCTTCGGCATGGTTCGGCGGGCAGCTGCAGAAACTGCGCCATGCGACCGCCCCCGCCCACTGACGCGCTAAACTTCCGCAATGCCGACTTCGGGAGATCGCAATGGCTGACCAGGCAAAACCTTTCGCCCGTTCGCTCAACGACCGCATGCTGGCTGGCGTGATGGGCGGCATTGCGCACCGCTTCGGCTGGAATTCCACTCTGCTGCGCGCGGTGTTCGTGATCGTATCGATCGCTTCGGCCGCGTTCCCGGGCATCCTGGTGTACCTGATCTTGTGGCTGCTGATGCCGCAAGAAGCAGACTGACGCCAGATGGGGAAGGCCGCTTCGGCCACGTTGCGCGTACTCGGGATCCTGTGGACGCTACCCAACACCTTGATCGGGTTGATCGGCGGTGGCGTGGGCCTGCTTTTCGGCGCCAGCGCTGAGTTCAGCCGCAAGGATTTCGCGTTGGTTTTCCATCATTGGCCATGGGGGCCGGGTGGGGCGATCACCTTCGGCAACACCATCCTGCATACCGGCGACACGCTGGATTCGGAATGCCTGACCTACGAACATCGCGCCGGCCGCTGCACCCACCCGCGCATCAAGATCGGCGACCATGAACGTGCGCATGTCTACCAGTACATGGTTCTGGGGCCTCTGTTCCTGCCGCTTTATCTGGTGTGCGGCGGCGTCAGCGTCCGTAATCCGTTCGAGCGTGCCGCCGACCGCTACGCCATGACCGGACACGGTTGGTGGCCTTGAACAAGTCGAAAAAATGTGCCGACAAACGGCGATTGTTTTTGACGCACCGATAACGTCGGCGGGAATACAGTCGCAGCCGTTGGAGAAAGGCAGAAATCGACAAGACCAAGCCCGACTCCGACTAGAAGGCTCAGCCGATCTGGGGTAAAACCCGGAAAGACTGGGCCTTCGTCGTATGGGCATTTCGTATGGGCGTTGCGGATGCGGCGGGCAAGCGGCTGCCGGGCTCCGGACTTCTTCAGCGCTCAAGCCGTCCGAATCCGAACAGCCCGCTCAACGGATGTCTGCGCTTCTCTATCGATGCCCGCAACAACCCGGCGCCCAGCATGCTGTAGGTAATTCCGTTGCCGCCGTAGGCCATGGCGAAATACACACGAGGCCCGTACTGCGCATGTGCGCCGAAGAAGGGCAGCCCGTCCCCGGTTTCGGCGAAGGTGCCCGCCCATGCGAACGCGGGCGCAAGCGGCAGATGCGGGAACAGACCGGCCACTTTTTTGCTCAGTGCACGCGCCTTTTTTTCCACCCGCGCATCGCGTTTGGCCGGGATATCCACGCTGTCGTCCTCGCCGCCCACCAGCAAGCGCCCGTCGCCGGTGCTGCGCAGGTAGAGGTAAGGGCGAGCGGATTCCCACACCATGGTTTTCTTGAGCGGACCCAGCGCCTGGTCATCGATCGGGTCGGTGATGAAGGCGTAGCTGCTGCGGTTCTGGGCTACCTTCTTCTTCAGCCATTGCTGGTTGGCGTAGCCCGCCGCCAGCACCGCATGACCGGCGCGGATCGTATGGCCCTGCGTAGTGCGCAGAGCGACGCCGCGCGAAGTAGCCCGGATGCTTTCGATTCTTGTGCGATCAAAAACAGCGCTGCCGCGCTTCTGCAATCGCGCCAACAAGCGACAGGCCATGCGATAAGGATCGATGCGGGCGGCCTGATGGCTCAGTATCGCTACCGGCGCGCCGATGCCGTAGCGCTCCAGCAGGTGGTCGTGTTCCAGCAATTCCACTTGAAAGCCATGGCGCAGGCGCAGCTCGAACTCTTCGCGCAACACGCTGGCATGGCGGCGTTTACTGGCGTAGTACAGGCTGTCCGCCCAAGCGAAATCCACATCGCGGATATCGCGCGCCTTGTCCTGCAGTATCTCGATGGCTTCGGCGCATTTTCCATAGGCCAGCGCCGCATCGGCTTCGCCGTAACGCTTGGCCAGATCAATCATGTGGGTGTCGATTTCATACTGCAACAGCGCGGTACTGGCCGAGGAACTTCCCCAGCCGATATCGCGTTGTTCCACTAGCGCCACTTCATGACCGTGCCCGGCCAACTCATCGGCGATCAACGCGCCGGTAATGCCGCCGCCGATGACGGCCACTTCGCATCGCAGGTCCGCCTGCAAAGGCGGGAACGCCTGCATCAATCCGTTCTTGATCGCCCAATACGGATAACCGCTCTTGAGATCCATGCATCACACGCGCCGCCACGGTGGGCAGAAGCATGCATTGCGGAAGATTCGGGTCGCGTGAGCGGCGCCGTGGCGCAACGATTGGGTCAGCGGGGCAGGGCGCCTTGCAGGAACAGATCTACCGCGGCCTGCGCATAGGTCCGCAGTTCCTGTGGGTCCGGTTGCTTCAGGTTGCCGCTGGAAACGCGAATCACCAGGTCGCCGAACAGCATCATGAAGAACTGGCTGGACGCCATGGTGGGCGACGCCAGTTTCAGGCGTCCGGCAGCGACTTCCTGCTCGAAGTATTCCCTCAGGCTGCCCCGTACCGCGGCTACGGCATGGTCGAAGAACCAGTCGCGCATGTCCGGGAAGGACTGGCCTTCGCCGATGACGATGCGGTGGATCACCACCGATTCGGCGGTGGCCATGCCCTCGGCGATGCGTTCGGCCGCCTGGCGCAGCGCCTGCTCGGGGGGCAGGCCGGACAGGTTCAGGTCCTCCAGGCGTGCGCTGAGATCCTCCAGCCTGCGCTGGATGATGGCGTGCGCCAGCCCCTCCTTGTCGCCGAACACGCGGTACAGGGTGGCCAGCGAACCGCCCGCGCGGGCCACTATTTCGCTAAGGCGCGCGTGCTGGTAACCGTTTTCAGTAAACACCTCGGTGGCCGCGTCCAGGAATCGCTCCACCCGTAGTTCGCCGCGTTTGCAGAGGTCCACGGGCAAGCGGGTACGGAATGAGCCGGTGTGGTCGGCTCCGCCTTGATTGGAGCTGTCGGAGGATGCGTTCAATGGCTGTACGTTCGACGTGGCTGGTTGCCGCGGGCTCAATCTAGCAAAGATAAAGGGGGACAGCGCATACGTGCTGTGACTTACAGAATGAACAACTCCAGCGCTTTCCAGACAGCGCTGCCACCATTTGGCTCTGAAAACGTTTTCCGTCGCTCAGGTGTTTGGCTTGGTTTCGTTCGACGTAGCCGGCAAACTCCTATCCATGGCAATCGAAGATCGATTCAAGCAAGCCGTCATTGTCACGCTAGCGAAGCGAGCGGCGAACCGTTGCTCCAATCCTGATTGCGGTGCGATCACTAGCGGCCCAACCGATGAGCCCGATGGCGCAGTGAATGTCGGTGAAGCAGCCCACATCTACGGTGCAAATCCGGGCTCCGCTCGCTACGACCCCGATATGATCTCAGCCGATCGCAGCGCGATCACCAATGCTATCTGGCTCTGCGGAAACTGCCATAAGTTGGTCGACGATGCTCCTGGAAAATATCCAGCCGGACTATTGTTCGAGTGGCAGCGCGAGCATGAAAGATGGATTTCAGAACAAGTCGGTAAAGTGGCCGCTGAAATACGGCAGCGTTATGAGAAACGTCACCTCGAAGAATTCGGCAAGCTGAGCTACCTCGCCGAACGACTGATTCTCGAGAAGGATGCCTATTGGGAATATCTGTTGACTGCCGAGGTTTTGCGGTACGAGATGGCGGCAGTAGTGCGAAGATGGAATGCCCTCAAGCGCGGTCTTTACGTAAAGCCGCTGGTGCGGATTGAGAAAGCGGATTCCTTTGCGTGGATTTCCGATAAATTGCAGGAGATTCGCATCATTGTGGACGCTTTCAGCGAATTGACGAATGTGGAATTCACGCGCTCTTGGGGTGCGCCTGGCGTGGCCGGAAGCGATGTCGATATCGTTTCGACGTGCCGCTTGTATGGGGAGCTATGCAGCAGCACGCTCGCATGGGAGGAATCGGTTCGATTCTCCCGAGTTGACGATAGCTTTATCGAAGTCCGTGATCTCTACGCAGGAGTCGCGGGTGCGTTAATTGATCAGGCTGAAAAGATTCCGGGCTTCCTTACCGAGACGCTTGCCAGTATGCCCACATCGGGCAACTACGAGCTGCTTCTTACGGTTTCATTGCCGGATGGTTGGGTTGATGCGGTGAATGCAGCTATGTGGCGGGGTGTGCGGGCGCTTAGGAACTAGAGCATCGCAGGACTTCTAGAATGGGTTGAGCCGAAGGCGATACCCATCACTCGATACCCATCACTCGCGGCGATCAGGCAACGATAGGTATCGCTGCGCTCAACCCATCCTACTGGGCCTGTACGCCAAACTAAGAGCTCCGGGTTTCGCTGCGCTCACCCGGGCTACGTCATTCCGGTTGCCGTTCTTTAGCGCGTCATAGCAATTCTTCTAGAGATTGAATCGCTACTTTCACGGATGGGTGCCTTCGCACCCAAAGCTCGCCTAAGAATTGGGAAACATCTCGATTTCCAAGTAGCTCTTTTATTGCTTCGGATGAGCCTGCTTGTCGCAGGTCGTGAGCAGCATCCAGAAGATTCTCGGAAAATTCGGAATGGCTCTCACCGAGTTCGGCGCCCCATTCTTTCTGGACAGCGGATATAAGCCCGCCGGTTGCGATATCTAGTTGAGATTTATTCTTTTTCATGTCGAGAAGTCTCTCTTAAATTTCGCGAGTTAGACATGTCACCCGAGCATGCGATAGGTCCCAAGACTGCAGCCGAACCGCTCCAAACAAAAAGGCCCAGCCTCACGGCTAAGCCTTTGTTTTTTGGTGCCGAAGGTGGGCACCTAACTGTAGTCCAACAGAGTCCAAGTCTGTCCAAGCAAGCCCGGACATACCCTGTAAAACAGCTGTTGTGTGTCTACGACGTGTCCAAATCAGTCCAATCCTGCCCACTTGCAGCTACTCACATTAGCGAGTAGGGTAGTGAGTAGAGGCGCCGTTCGCCTCATACGCCTACAGGGGGTTGCATGGCACTGACGGAAGTCCGGATTAGGTCGCTGAAGGCCAAGGCCGCCCTCTACCGGGTGGCGGACGGCAAGGGCTTATGTCTGGAAGTGACCCCGAGCGGATCCAAGCTCTGGCGGTACCGGTACCGGCACGCCAACAAGCCCACGATGGTCAGCTTCGGCGGATGGCCCGAAGTATCCTTGGCGGCGGCCCGCGAGCGTCACATGGAAGCACGTGCGGTCCTCAGGCTCGGCATCGCTCCTGCTGCCGAGCGGCAGGCCACAAAGTCCCGCGCGGTGAATGCTGCTGCCAACACCTTCGCGGCCGTTGCTTTGGAGTGGTTCGGCAAGCAAGTCGCCAGCATGGCTCCGGCCACGCAAAAGAAGGCCCGTTTGCACTTGGGCCTTCCTCATGCGAAAGAGGCCAAGTCCGGCAGTCGTCCCCGGCAAAGGCCCCTGATTCCCGCCACCTTCTCGCTACGACCAATCCGTGAGCTGGGCGCGGTGGATATCCTGGCCGTGTTGCGTCCCGTCGAGGCCAAAGGGCACATGGAGACCGCTCACCGGATGCAGCAACGGATTAGCCAGGTGTTCCGCTATGCCATCGCTACGGGTCGGGCTGACCGAGACCCCACGGGCGACACTCGTGGAGCCCTCTCCCCGGTGGTGAGCACGTCACGGGCTGCAGTAACCAACCCCAACGAGATATCCCGCTTGCTGCTGGCCCTGGATGGCTACGACGGCAAGCCGATCACCCGCGCCGCGCTGCGCCTGTCCCCCCTCTTGTTTGTGCGTCCTGGCGAGCTGCGGACCATGGAGTGGAAAGAGGTTGATTGGGAGGCGGGGGAATGGCGCATTCCCGCGACAAAAATGAAAATGAAGCAGGCGCACACGGTCCCCCTATCCGACCAGGCGCTGTCAATCCTCAGAGAGCTACAGGTTTTGACCGGAAAGAAGCGGTTTGCATTCCCGGGTGCATGGTCCGATGAGAAGCCAATGAGTGACGGGGCAGTCAATCGCGCGCTGCGGCTGATGGGCTTCGACAAGGAGACCCACACTGGCCACGGCTTCCGCGCAATGGCGTCTACCCGTTTAAATGAGATGGGCTGGGCGCCCGACATCATCGAGAGGCAGTTGGCGCACGCCGAACGCAACAAGGTTCGCGCTGCCTACAACCGCGCCAGCTACATGCAGGAACGCCACGAAATGATGCAGCAGTGGGCCGACTATCTCGAAGGCCTAAAGTCCGACCCTGGAAAGGTCGTTTCCATCAATCGCCGTAGGAAGACCGCGGCGAACTAGGACGTTCAACAACACAGAAGTCGAGGGTCCAAAACAAAAGCGGAGCTTAGTGCGCTAACGCCGAGCCCCGCTTGACCACCAACTGGAGGTACAGCTACGCCTGTTTGACGATTTGGATCGCCAGGACTGGGATTTTTCGCCCAGGAGGAAACGAAGGATTCATTCCTCACCGTGATCGGCATACGTGTCCAGAAAAATTCCAATCGACGACGCTCATTGTTCGAACTCGTGCTCCTGAGTCGGCTCGCCCGTCAGCCGCTCGAAGATCGCCTCGAGCTCCTGAAGATCAAGGTCCATGACAAACGCTTTGAAAGGAGTGAGGTCAGAGTTCTGCCGAGCCTGGTGCATGTCGCGCATCTGCAGCAAAGCGATCTCGACCTTTCGCACGTCACCACACGAAACATCAAGGTCGAGCGAGGAGATGTAGAACTGCGCGCGATCGGGGCAGTACATCGACGGTAGCCGCCGGTTGCCGAGCTCGGGTGACAGTTGCCGAACCTCGTTGAAAGGTGCGTCCCTTGCGTAGCGGTCCCAGTCAAAAGGCTTGGGGTCGCGAGGCAACGGTGCTCGCTCAAATACTTCGGCGCGCACGAACAGGCGGCGCGGCTCCGGAGGCACGGCCCGGAGCTTGCCCGTCTTGCAGTACCCGTTTGCATCCATAACCTCACGGATCATCGAACCGATAGCACGGCGCAGCTGGTCGGCTTCGCGCTCCTTCTCGGGATCTCGAAGCGCGCGGTCATCGATTTCGATCAGAAAGGGGTCCAAGATGTGTGTGATCCCGGCGACCGCGGGAAGCCCGCGGGACGTGAAGGCGACCATCTGGTTAAACGCAGTCTCGGAATTGATAGCGGCCCACAGGCGTCCTGCGTCCCAATCGACGAACGACGCGAACATCTGGGCACGGTTGCGGAACTTGGCGGCGTCGGCCGGTCTGAAAAGCGGGAAGCGTTCGATCATGGTCGATATTCAAATGGTAGTAATTAGAACAATACAGATGTAGCCATCACCCGTCAATGGGGCAGCCAAATCACGCCCACGCATTTTTTCGTGGGCCACCGTCGTGAAGGTGGCCTGCGCACTCAGGGGGCGGCGACATCAGTTCCGAAAGTGCGTGAGACGACAATCTGTTCGCGATCTTCGACGACAAGCGTCACCCCTACCACGAGCTCGTAAAGGAAGCGGCATGAGATCAATCGGCGCACAAAGGCTGTTGGCGGGCATAGGCGTCGATACCCGAGACTCCTCGAATGAGATATCTGCATGAGCATCAATGGGCGCGAAGCAGTTTCACTCCTAGCCAGCATGGAACAGCGCGTCGCACTGCACCGCGAAGACAAGACCGACAAGCTCTGGAGCTACAAGTTGCGCTCCAGGCCACATACTGAGTTCGCCTTCGATCCCAACACGACGACCGGTCTGTTCGTGTGGGTTGACCGAGCACCGGTCGGCGTGGAGGGCGTTCAGGACGTGGAACGCATAACGGGAAAATCCAGTTCCACAGCGCTGGATCGCGTGTTTTCCGGCGGGCTGCATCGTGCCGTATTCAAGGCAAAGATCCAATCGCCAGAAGCACTGGTCGCCTTCCTCGAATATTTCGAACGCGTTGGGCAGGAGATCGCGGGCAGGCAGTCCTAAAGCGTCCAGGTGCGGTCTCGCCATCGCGACCGACGGCGGCGGCGTCAGAATGAGGCGACTTGCGGCGGGTCCAGCTGCCGGGCGCGTAGCACCGCCACGTGCACGGCTTCCTCGTGCCGTGGAGCCGTTTCGCTCCTGGCATGTTGGAGCGGCGAGCGCCTCGAAGTGGGCTTCGAGCTCATGAGGTGACCGTTACCCTGCGTCTCGATGCGGACGCCAAAGTGGTCAACTTCCCGATTCGCGTCAACGCTTACTTATTCGGCGGTCCGAACATGCGCCAAGCAGAACACTCCGCCGATATCTCTGTCCCTGGCGCTCAGGCGCTGATCCTGAGCTTCCCTTTTGCGCTTAAGTCCCTATTTTTGGCGCTAACTCGTCCACAGGTTGTGTCATCGCGAGCGCACTGGCGCCCAGCGTAGGCTATGGATACCGGTCGGATGAAATCTGAAGGGACTATCTCAGGTCTTGATACTGACTAGGTCCAGCCTTCAAATGATCGAACCTAAGAACCACAAAGGACGGCCATGCGCTTTTTGCACACCTCTGATATTCACTTGGGGCAACGGTTTCATCGACGAGACCGCCAGCGGGAGCACAGCGAATATCTGGCATGGTTGCGCGATCGGTTTGTCGAAACCGAGGCCGATGCGGTCTTGATTGCTGGCGATGTGTTCGATGTGGCGAGCCCGCCTAGTTACGCGCGTGAACAGCTGGCGGGATTTGTCCACGACATCCGTCAGGCCGGTGGGCAGCTGATCATCTTGGGCGGCAATCACGACTCTCCGCTCACCCTGAGCGAAAATCTCAAACCATGGGGATTACTTTCCGCGCTGGTCGTCCCGAGCGTCGCGCCAGAAGATGCGGCTGCCAATGTGCATGTCATCTCCAAACGCGACGGAACGCCGGGAATGGTTCTGTGCGCGGTGCCCTTCATTCATGAGCGACAAATCGTGCGGAGCGTTGCGGGGCAGTCTGATGAGGAACGCCGTGCGATGCTGGCCAACGCGATCACCCAGTATTACCGCGAGATCTATGAAGCCGCTCTGGCAAAGCGGCAGTTGATGGGATTAGACCTGCCGATCGTGGCCACCGGGCACCTAACCCTTGTAGGAGCAAGTCTGAGCGAGTCGGTCAAGGACATTTATGTCGGGAGTTTGGAAGCGCTGTCTACTGAGATGCTGCCACCGGCTGACTATGTGGCACTGGGACATATCCATCGGGGAATGAAAGTCGGGGGTCATGACCACATCCGTTACTGCGGATCGCCCATTGCCTTGTCGTTTGACGAGCTCAATCGCGAGAAGGAAGTCTTGGTGGTCCAGTTCGGGCCTGAGCGATCGCGGCAGATCGAGGCCATTGGCGTGCCTCGGTTCCAAGCGATGGGGCGCATTAGCGCGCCAATTGACGAACTTCCGGCAGCACTTGACGCTTACTTGGCTGAAAATCCGGGCGATGCCGAGCGCCCCACGTGGCTGGAAGTGGCCATCACCGACGCCGGGTATTTGCCCGATTTGGGCGAACGCGTGGACCAACTTGTTGAAGGTCGACCCGTGGAGGTGCTGCGTATCACCAGCTCGCGACGGAGCGATGCAAATGCGGGGATCGAAAGTTCGCCGGAGTCGCTGGACGAACTGACGCCCGAGCAAGTATTCCAATCGCTGCTTGATAAACGCGGCACCGGAGTGCCGCCCGATCGCCTACCTCGAGTGCGCGAATTGTTCGCAATCGTTGCAAATGACGTCCAGGAGCGCTTGGCCTCGTGAAAATTCTGAGCGTTCGGCTGGAAAACCTCAATTCCCTTCGGGGAAAACACTTCATCGATTTTACCGACCCGGCGTTTGCCTCAGGGCTATTTGCGATCACGGGACCTACGGGCGCGGGCAAGTCTACGGTGCTTGATGCAATCTGCTTAGCACTGTTCCACCGGACTCCCCGGCAAGATAATGTCAGCCAGGGCCAGAATGAATTGATGTCCACGGGCTTGGGTGAATGCTCGGCAGAAGTTGAGTTTGCGACCGGTGGGAAAGGCTATCGCGCAACCTGGACGCAGCACCGCTCTCGGAAGACGGCCGATGGTGCGTTGCAGCCGCCTAAGGCTTCGCTCTCGGATTTGGACGGTAATTTGCTCACAGAGCGTGCGGGCCAGACGGAGCTTGCCATCTCAACCGTGCTGGGGCTGTCTTTCGATCAGTTCTCTCGCTCAGTTCTACTCGCCCAAGGCGGCTTTGATGCGTTCCTTAAGGCACGAGATAACGAGCGCGCCGAACTACTTGAGAAGCTCACGGGGACGGAAGTGTATGGGGAGATCTCCAAGGCGGTGCATGAAAGGAATAGGGAGCAGGCCGAGGGTCTGCGTTTGCTCAGAGGGCAGCAGGGCAACATCACGTTGATGGGTGAGGAGGAATTGGCCCTGGTACAGACTGCCCTTGAAGAGGCACAAACGGCCCATGCATCGTTGGAGGTGCAGCGGAAGGGCGCGGACGTGGCATTGCAGTGGTTGAAGGCCCTGGAAGGCCTCGTTGCGTCGGTGGAGCGAGCCGTCGCGGATCTGGCTCAGGTCGAACAGGAAAGCCAAGTCGCGCAGCCACAATTGGGCGTGCTTGCACTGGGCGAGAAGGCGGAACCATTTCGCAGTGCGCATGAGGGACTACTGCGGGCACACGCTCATCAGTCGACCTGTCAGCAGCACTTAAAAGGTCTGCGCGATACACACATCGAGACGGCGGAAGTGCACAGAACCGCGACTTGGAGGGCCTTGTCTTGTAGCCAAGGCATGCTCAAAGCCAGCCAGGAGGCGTTGGATCGACATAAGCTCGCAATCGGAAGGGTGGGGGACGAGACTGTCTCGCTTGGGGTGGACAGTCGCCTTGGTGAAAACCTCGTTGCGTGGCGCCAGCTGGATAAGGCGGTGTCGGTGTGTGTATCCCAATGGCAAGAGGACAAAGGCAATGCGGCCACCGCTACTGAGGCGGTGAAATTTGCTGAGCAACGGATTGTAGAAGCTCGCGCTTTTGCGGAGCAGAAATCAGCTCAACTGCAAGAGACCACGGTCGCACTGGAATCTGCCCAGCGAGAACTTGCCCAGGCGCAAGGGGGCAAGACCCGAGATGACGTGCTCAGCGAAGTGCATCGATTGCAGGCTCGAAGGGGAAGTCTTGAAGCGCTCAAGCCGATTTTCGCCCGTCGCGGTAGAGCGACCGAGCAACATGCGGCGACGACAGAGCGACTCGATAGGGAAAAAGCATCCGAGCCGGGATTGAAGGCGACCTCGGATCGATTGCTGAATGAACTTGGCGCGGCAAAGACCCTTCGAACCACATTAAATACGGCCGTCGATCAAGCCCGCCACATCCGTAGTTTGGCCGAAGAGCGTGATGGCCTGGCACCCGGTGCCCCGTGTCCTCTTTGCGGCTCATCTGAGCACCCTGCCATCGATCAATACAAAGAGGTCGATCCTGCGCCGTTTGAACAGCAGTTGCGGATCCAAGAGGGTATCGTTGAGGCGCTGGATGGGCAGCTTGCACAGGCACGTGCGGAGCATCAGGGCTGTCAGGCACGCTTAGCGAACGCAGAGGGTGAATTGGCCACGCAAGCCGACGGCATGGCCGCGACAGAAGCAGAGTGGTCAGATGCCTGCCTTGCGCTTGAAGTGAATCCCGATAATGATGAAGAGCTTGAAGACCTCATCCAAGGCGCCGTTGGCGTCCACGCCAAAGCTGACCAGTTGAGAGGGCTCGTAATCCAGCGAGAGGGTCTGGTCAGCACGGCAAAACTTACTTGTGAGGCTGCCACTGCCGCCCATCGCGGGGCCGCTGAGCAACTAAGCTTGCGGGAGGCTTCCAGAATCGCCGCAGCCAAGGCAGAGACCGAAGCACGAGGGCGTGTGGATCAGGCGGCTACGCGGGTGGAACACGCGCGGGACGAGCTCAGAGAGGCGCTGCCCGGAGCAGTGCTGCCGGCCAACATGACGCAGTGGTTGGTGGATCAAGGAGCAGTGTGGACGCGATATGGGGAATTGTCGGCTCAGCACACACAGCTGCAGGAACAGTTGCCCACCTTGCAGCACGAGGGTGCCAACGCGGGTGAGAGCGCCAAGCGATGGATGCAGGCTTGGGAGCGCGGTGAATGGGGCGAGCCGGCACCTATAGAAGTTCCACCTGACAGGTTTGCTAGGTCTGTTCAAGAGGTCGAGACCGCTGCCGCGGCATTGATGCGACTGACAGGACAGTTGCAGGCGGGCGAGCAACAATTGGAGCAGGCCGAAGCTACGACGCTTTCGGCCGCGCAAGAGTGGGTTGGCGCAGTCGATGCCAGCGGGTTTTCCTCTCGCGAGGAACTGGTTGGTGCGTTTTTGGCGCCGGCAGAACTTGAGCGTCTGCGGGAGGTTCGGAACTGCTTGGAGCGTCGGAGAGTGCAGGCGCAGGCTGTACATGTCGAGCGGTCGGCTCAGCTGGCGGCGCATCGAGAAGACCCCAAGACAGACAAGCTTAAGGGGGAGGTGCAGGCCGAACTGGATCGCCTCACGGCCGAAGCTGGCGCGCTGCAAGGACAGGTCATCCATCACGCGACGTGTCTGCAAACGGATAGGGAGCTACGACAGACTTGGACCGGACTGCTCGCCCAGATTGAAATCGCGCAACGCGATCACGACGATTGGCAGCATCTCAATGGATTGGTCGGGTCGGCCAACGGCCAGCTGTTTCGGCGCTTTGCCCAAGGGTTGACGCTGGATCGGCTCGTTTATTTGGCCAACAAGCATCTGCGTAGTTTGGATGGAGGGCATTTCAGTGTTGCGCGTGGGGCCACTGACTTGGGGCTGGTGGTTGAAGATGCCTGGGACGCGGGCGCGCGGCGAGATGCGAGTACGCTGTCTGGCGGCGAGAGCTTCTTGGTGAGCTTGGCGCTGGCGTTGGGACTATCGGATCTGGTCAGCCAGAATATTCAGATTGATTCTTTCTTCCTGGACGAGGGATTTGGCACCTTGGATCCTGACGCGTTGGCTCAGGCCATGGATGCCATAGAGAGCCTCAATGCTTCTGGCAAGCTTATCGGTGTCATCAGCCACGTCGACGCGGTCAAAGACCGCATTCCCGTTCAGATCAAGGTCGTGCCTACCTCACGTCCCGGCAGTAGCCGCTTGGAGTTGCCGGTGCTGGGCTGACTACAGTTACTAGCATTTCACCCTAGAGGGAATGGTCGCCCACAGATCAGGGTATTGATTTTGAAAGGTGTGAAATATTTACGTTGCCGGCGCGGCTGGATCAAATTCACTACCTTCGGTAGGTCAAGGGAGCGCAACATCTGGCATCCTTGAGGGATGACACCCAACCCCAATGCTCACGATTCCCGCGTCGCCGTTTTGGTCGATTGCGACAACGTCTCGCCTGAGACCCTAGAGTTCGCGCTGAAGGTGGTCGCCCAGTTCGGGCGAGTCGTCTTGCGTCGAGGCTATGGCAACCACGCCACCTTGGCCAATAAGTGGCAGCAAGCACTGGTCAGCTTGGCGTTCACCCCTTGCCTGCAATACCAATACGCACCCGGTAAGAACACGGCAGACATTGCTTTGGCACTAGACGCGATGGAGGCCCTATTCGATGAACGGGCTGACACGTTTTGCCTGGTCACCAGCGATTCCGATTTCGCCTATCTATGCCGAAAGCTCCGTGAGCGCGGCGCCACGGTTTACATCGTAGGAGACCCCAAAACACCGGCTGCGCTTCGCAATGCGAGCGACCAATTCTTTGAGTGGGTCAAAGCCGAACCAGCCGTGGAGGTCATTGAGAAGCCTGTGGTCAAGCTCGATGCCACTGCCAAAGTCTCCGTTGGGCCGACCGACCCCGCCAAACCGTTGCCGAAACGGCGTCCCCGCTTCTTGGTCGAAGCGGTAACCCTTTTGGCGGCTGATACTTCAGAGGGAAAGGTGAGCCTGGGCGCACTGGGGCAATATCTCAAACGCACAGACCCTGCCTTTTCGCCGAATGTATATGGCCATTCGGGCTTGCTCGACATGGTCAGGACCTATGACCTGCTCATCTTGAAGCAAGAGAGTGGTGGGCACTGGTCGGTCAGCCTGGGGCCTGTTGAGCAGACCCGCCCTGATTAGCACTGGCGCAGCGCGGTCGATCTGATCTAACTACTAATAGGACATCAATGAAACTCACCAAACTAAGGTTGAGCGGATTCCAATCTTTTGGTCCGACGGCAACCACGATTACCTTTGAGAAGATGACCTACCTGCTCGGCCCCAACGGATCGGGCAAGACCGCCGTCTTGCAAGCGCTTGCTCGCCTGTTCGGTTTTGATCCCTCGCAGCGCCGTATTCGCCGAGGCGACTTCAACATCCCCCCAGCGGGCAAAGCTCCGAAGACGAACGAGCCACTACGGATCTGGATCGAGGCGGACTTTGAGTTTCCGGAGTTGAAGGGTAAGGGCAAGGGTAAGACTAAGCAATCCACAATTCCCGTGCATTTTGCGCATATGCAATTGGTAAGCGCGGAGGGGCTTCCCAGGGTGCGATTTCGTTTGTCCGCAACATTGGACGAGGACGGGGATCTGGAAGAGAAACTCGAATACGTCATTGAGACGGATACGAGCGACGAGCCCGTAAAAGTCAAACCTGTCGACAAGTCAGGGCGGAACAGCATTCAGGTGCATTACTTGCCTGCTCGTCGGGATCCGTCTGACCACATCGCCTATACGGCAAATTCGCTGTTGGGCAGAGCAATTCGCGCCGCCAATTGGAGCGCAGAGCGGGAGACTGTCGCCCAACTGACTGGAAGCATTAGCAACGCCTTAGCCAGTAATGCCGGGATTGCCGGGATCGGAGAAAAGCTGGCTGGCCAGTGGAAGGGGCTCCACAAGGGCATCTACTATGCAAGCCCAAGTCTCTCATTCGAAGCGAATGAAATTGAAAGTCTCTTACGGCATTTGACCATAGGATTTACGCCAGGACATGGTCAGGAGTACGTTGATTTCTCACGGTTGAGCGATGGCCAGCAATCGCTTCTCTACCTGTCATTGGTCTTGGCGGTGCAGGGGATTGGGAGGGATGCTTTAGCGGGTAAGCTACCCGTGTTCGATGTAGATAAATTGCGACCCGCAGTTTTCACTTTCCTGGCAATGGAAGAACCAGAAAACAGCTTGTCGCCGCATTATTTAGGACGCGTGGTCAATGCGCTTTCTGAATTTTCGCAAGGCAACGATACCCAGGCTGTTGTAGCCACCCACGCCCCATCACTACTAAGAAGGGTTGAGCCCGAGAGCATCCGCTATTTGCGCTTGGACGCGAATCGCAACACTCAAAGCTCGTTAATTGAGATGCCACCCAAAGGCGAGGACGCCTACAAATTTGTGCGGGAGGGTGTGCAGGCATATCCAGAGCTCTATTTCTCGCGCCTGGTCATTTTGGGGGAAGGCGACAGCGAAGAGATCGTGCTTCCACGGATACTACAAGCCCACGGCCTGACCGCTGACGACGCCGCTGTTTCGATAGCTCCGTTAGGTGGGAGGCATGTCAACCACTTCTGGCGCCTCTTGCATGGCCTAGGCATTCCTTATGTGACGCTACTGGACCTGGATTTGGGAAGGTATCAGGGAGGCTGGGGAAGGGTGAAGTATGTAGCTCAGCAGCTGCTCAAGTTTCCCACACCTGGCAGCACACTTGATACATCGCACGTGGCCGGGCTGCCCAAGTGGAATGGGTCAGACAACATCGTCAGTTCTGCCGATGGAAAATCCTGGATAGACTTTCTAGAGGGCCAAAACGTCTTCTTCTCATCGCCGTTGGACTTGGATTTCAGCATGATGACGGCTTTTGATGGGGCTTATGGCGTCGATGGGGACGATCTTGTGCCACCTGATGTCTCAACTGTTGAGGCAGTCTTGGGGAAGAAACATGGTTCTATCGCCCAGTATGATTTGAAGCAGCTGCAGTTCTTTGGCACCTACCATCGATTATTCAAGATAGGGAGCAAGCCCGCGGCGCACTTAGAAGCGTTGGCCGCGCTTGATAGCGACGACATTGCCGAATATGTTCCCGAGCTGTATGACCGTCTCGTCGCGCAGATCAAGAAGAAGCTGGACGAATGGCCCGAATAGTCGCCCCTGCCTTGTGGGTTCCCGCAGGCAATCTTTCTCTAGAGCCTAATGCCGTGCTTGCTGCAAAAGAGGCTTCACGCAGCGTCGCCATGACGGCGGGGCCGGGGGCGGGGAAAACGGAAATGCTGGCTCAGCGAGCCGACTTTCTACTTCGCACGGGCACATGTCGCTATCCGCAGAGAATTCTGGCAATCGCCTTTAAGCGAGATGCGGCCCGCAACCTTAAAGACAGGGTCCAACAAAGGTGCGGACCATCTTTGTCCGCGCGGCTGGACAGTCATACCTTCCACGCGTTCGCAAGACGCCTGATCGATAGGTTTCGGCCAGTCCTGGTGGGTCGCGACGCATTGGACGCAGACTTCACGATCGGGAAGTCGAGAATTCAAAACAAGCAGATTACTTTTGACGACATGGTTCCCCTGGCGGTAGAAATCATCAAGACCAGTGAGGTTGCCCGAAACGCCGTGCGCCAAACTTATAGCCATGTCTTTCTGGATGAGTTCCAAGACTGCACCGAAGCACAATATGAATTGATCCTCGAATGCTTTTTGGATACTGGCATTCCCATTACGGCGGTGGGTGATTACAAACAGCGCATTATGGTTTGGGCAGGTGCCCTGGAAGGCATATTCCAGACCTTTGCCACCGACTTCCACGCGGTTCCTCTTAATTTGTATCAGAACTTCCGGGCTCAGCCCCTGTTGCGTCGGATGCAAAACGCGATGGTGAAAGTAATGGACGCCAAGGCGGCCGTTCCAGATGCGGACCTTGCAGGGGTAGGGGGTTCGGTGTCCGTAGGAAACTTTACGGATGCAAGTCATGAGGCCGGCGCCGTCGCGGATTTGATCGCGAAATGGTTAGCGGAAGGCGTCGCTGCTTCTGAAATTGCTGTTCTTATTGCCAAACTCCCAGAGGCTTACAGTGAGGAGTTGGTGTCAGAGTTGGAACGCAGAGCAATACCCTATAAAAATGAGCAGAGCTTCAAGGAGTTGGATAGTGAGCCGGCAGCGGAGCTTATCTGCGACTTTCTACGGGTGGTATATGGCGAGCAGCAGGCCGATGCCTACGAGCGCCTTATGGTGGAACTGCTGCAAGGCGTTGGCGATGAGGCGGCGCTGCATGCTGCGCGAGGGGGCTGGAACCGCTTCATTGAGCAATCCCGCGCCGCAACGCGTGGCGTGCAGGCTAAACCGATAGTCGATACCGTGCTGGAGATGGCTCAGGAGTTCGTAGATCAAGTGGGTGAGGCGGCTTTGTCTCGGCTGTCTGCAGAGTATGAACATGGTGGTCGGCTGCAAGAGGTTATTGATTACACCTACCTGCGCTTAGGGGATCTATTGGAGAATGATCCCAATCCGATGGCGGCTCTTCGCCTGTTCGCCGATGACAACGCTGTGCGGATCATGACCATACACAAATGTAAGGGATTGGAGTTCGACAGCGTCGTCATACTGGGAGTGGAAGAGGAGGCTTACTGGGGCAAACTCATGGAAGAGCGTTCGGCGTTCTTCGTGGGCATCTCCCGTGCTAAGAGTCGTCTTGTCCTCACCACCTGTGACTCTCGGAAGCGCCCTCAGGTCCCGGTGAACCGCTGGGATGTGCAGCGGCATCCTCACCAGGAATTCTTGAGCTATGGGATCAATGCGAAATAGCGCTGGGTGCGTCAAATCGTCTGACTGACACATGCATCCTGCGCACATCGATGCTTGGCTCAGTCCGGATCCAAACAATCTGGAGGCGCTGTAAGCCATCTTCAATGATAAGCAGCATGGGTGGTACTACGAACATCACATTGCAGCATACATCGCGTTGGTTTGAGGGGAAGACAGATGACCGTGATTGCGCATTTTGCGACAAAGCGCGTTCAAAGGCGTGAATTCATCAGATTGACTATGAAATAGCCGATGTCGGCGCGTGCGCATGGCTATCCACAAGGGTTCAAATCTGAACTTGTTATCGATCAGGGTTCTGAGCAGTTCAATTTCTCAGGCATTCTTCAGCGAATCTGTCGAACAATCACCTGCGCTGCCTGACCCGCAAAGATACCTGCCACGACTGGCGCGACGCCGCAAGCCAAAAGAGCCACTCCGCCAGACCCAATGCCAACAGCCAAGCAGACCGCAGTCACAGTGGCCCCAACAGCTGCCTCAGTGAATTTCACGAACGCAGTCTGTAACTCCTCCTTATCTTGCGCAACATAGATCTGATAGGCCCTGTAAGGAACTTCGGCAGCCATGACAACCGTCCCTCCAATGCCGAGGGCTTTAGAGAGCGGCATCGATGATCGTGCGAATGACGCCGCTTCGTTCGCCAATTTATTCGTCTTGAATGCGCCATCTATCACTGCGTCATAAAGCCCCTCAGTCATGCGTGATGCAACTTTCGATTCCGTAAGATCGAATCCCACAATCTTTCTCGCCACATCGAATGTGCGCGCAAAGAATCCCGACACGGGATACAAGCGACGAATCGATTCTCTTAGTGCGAAGCGCGCATCCGAAACTTCCCGAGCAACTGCCTCGCTGACGACGGAGCCATTCCTAACCCAAGAATCGCGCGCCATCGCGATTCTCGACAGGTAGTCCTCTCTGGCTAGCGCCATATCCTTAGCGATAGCATATCCGGCGAACGGCAGCCCAACGCCAATGCCTTTCGCGAGCGACATCGTTCTAGGCTGACTCGCTAACGCAGGATCAAGCACAATACCGTCGAGAGCCTGCTGTGCATCCGAAGGCCCACCAGCCGGTATCCAGCATACGGCCCCTTCCGAATCAGACGGAGAATAGACGGCCTCGGCTTTAGCACCATCGGCTATGGTACTCGCATGCCTATCAGCATGGCTTGTCGCGGCTACCCCCGCGAAGCCCGTTGCGGCGCCCAGGGCAGATTTCATGACGCCACGCCATGCGCGCGGTAGCGCCTAAGGGTACTAAGCGAACGATTCTCAAGAGTCATGTTCCTAGCAAACCAATCATGGCGCTTGTTTGCTATATCCAAAGAGGTGTCTAAGAATCGCCTCGGCAACATGACCTCGACTGTGCCACTGGGGGTAGTTCCCTCGCGGACAAGTCGGGCGCCCGTGGTCACGACTACTAATCTGAGAGAGGCATGCTGCGGTCGTGACACAGACATCATCGTTCTCAAGTAGAAGGATTATGGGCGATTACGGCGCCCGCCAATTGAAACAATTTGTCGAGGACGCTGGGCCAGACCATGCCGAAAACGAGCGCGGTTCCGATGACTTGGGGGCGGTTCTGCCGATTGATGGGAAATAGCAGAATAGCGGCCGTCGTGACCACTGCCGCCACGAAGCAGTAGATCCCCATTTCGAGCCACTTGCCGTGCAGAAGTTCGAGCTGGCCGTTATAGGCCAGATCCGTCAAAACCTTCAGGTAAGTCACCAGTCTTTCGCACAAGCTTCCGATCGCGCCTGCGACGGGAACGAACAAAAGGCAAAATTTTGTATCTGGATCTAGGTTCATTTCTGTGTCCTCGTCTGTTCGGTCAATAGATCGGAAGTTCGATGCGTTCTCGCTGGTTGGCGCTGACGAGCATCCATCGATGACCCCCGGTCCGAGGCCAATCGGCGCCGGAGGACGGAGCGATTTCCATCGTGGTCGAAGGTCTGGCGACGCGGGCTCGCGCCAGTACCTTTTCGTCACACATGAGCGACCATTCGCCGACTTCGAACGGCGGATGCACCTCGACGCGCAACTTGCCGCCCAGCTGGCGATCTAGGCTCGCCTTCAGCGTCGAGCGTCTGTCCGATACCGGTAACCCGGCAAGATTCCTGCGGGCATCGGATTCGGAATGACGGCTTTCTATCTCGGCGTATTTCAGGCCAATTTCCGCTTCGCGCATGCGTTCCGAATAGGGCTCGGTGGACGGCGAAAGGCCGACTTGCGCATCTGCATAGGTCGCCGTCGATGGCGCCGTTAGCGTATGGGGCTCCAGCACTTGCCCCTTTTGGTAGAGCTTGGTCAGCACGTCGACATATCGCTGACACTCATCGAGCGTGCTGGCATATTGGCCCGAGCCGCTCAGCGTGTCGGTGTTCTTGAGACTGTCGTTAAGTATCGCACGCGCCTTTTCGAACGACGCGATCGCCTCTTGAGGAAGGCCGAAAGCGCCAACACCCACCATGACTACCGCGTCGAGAGCCTGCCCGAGCATTGCTACCTGTGTGTCCTCGGACATATCGTTGGTTTCTGGCTGCGGCAGATCGGTCGAAACATATTCGCGCAGGATCGTACGCACCACGGTCCGCAGAATGCGCCGCTCTAGGGTGGGAAGGTCATAAAGAAAATCGCCACCGGTCAAGGCGATGTCGTTATTCGCGCACGCGAGCAGCGCGCCGAGATCGCGCAAGCCGAACGTGAGGATGTCGCGCACGCCCAAGCCCTGTATCAATTCGACCGAGGGGACGTACGTCAGCCTAAGATTCTCGACGACCAGCCCTGCTTTGTAGATGTTGTTGACCTCGTGGAACTGGATGTTGAGCGTCCGACCCTGGTTAATGTTGCTGAACTTCGACTTGGTCGACTCGCTCGTGTTGATGGTCGTTGTTGTCGCGGTTGACGACTTGATCTCCTGTTTCTGGTTGACCCGCATCTCGCGTGTCGACTGCATCGCGGATTTCTTGATCGTCTCGGCAAAGTCCTTGACGCTGCTTTCGTGAGAGCCACCGCCGCCGCCGCCGCCACTGAACGGTCCGTAGCTAGCCTTGGCTTCCACATTCCAGTTCGACGTGTTCTTGGAATTCTGCTCCTTCGACAACGTGTCCTGGATCGACGATGAAAGATCGAGCTTGTCGGACTTGGTGATGTCTAGCGCCGACGTGATCGAGTCGATCTGCTCGACCTTGCGATCCATGCTCCGAGAAATCGTGACTTCGCGCTCCTCTCCCGGTGCGAGCGAAATGCTGTGCAGCAACTCTCCGAGTTCGGTGCCGCGCCACTCTGCCTTGTACGACAAGTCCTCCGCGCAGTAGATCGATGGGAAGCCGAGCGGCTCGCTACCGCACTCGGGTCGGATAGCCACGACGTACCGGACCTTCACCATCCCGCGGTCCAGGCTCTGCTGATAGATGGGCACGAACACAGCGAGCTGCTGGCGATACTGTTCATCTACGAGGCAGCGGCCGAGAATTTCGCGCAGCGGGACGTCGCCTTCGACCACATACCCCTGTTCGCTTGTTTCGGCCATCAGGCACTGGAACCCGGCGGCTTGGAGCTGCTGGCGAAGCGATTCCCACGGTTCCGCATCGACATTCACTTCGCGCAGGTCGGTGTAGCGAACTGCCACATTGACGGGATAGTCCCTGCGATGGCGTTGCGGACCGACGCCGAAACCGGGCAGACCGGGCAGGCCGGGCAGCGATATGCCGCCACCGGGTAGTCCGGGAATAGAAAGTCCGCCGAGTCCGCCCGAGACGAGGCCGAGTCCCAAGCCAGACAATACGTTGCCCACGTCGGACAAGCCGGGCAGAGAAATTCCGGGGATGAGACTGCCTCCGGGCAGATTGAAAGGGCCGATGTCCCATGACGTGACGTATTCGCTCTGCAAGACCGAATAGGTCGCAACGCTTTCTTCAGCGGTATAGAGCCTGCCGATCGCCACCGCCTTGGGCGTCGTCTTTCCTGGTCCGGTCGGAACGAGCACTTGGTTGTCGGCTAATCCGTTGAAATCGAACCCCGTCGCGAGTTGATATCCAAGCTTGGCAGCGCGTTGTTTCAGTGTGATGATCCTTGATCGCGGCGGGTATTGCCGAGACTTGAGATCGGTGGCGTGCTCGGCCTGCATGCGAACATATGCGGGGTCGCGATCGACCATTTCCGGGAATTTGGACAGGATCGCGTCTCCGAGGCCGGCAGCCGCCGTCGCCACGTCGTAGGCTGCTTTGAGCTTCGAAAATTCCTCAGTGATGAGCTGCGGCGACAGGTCGATCGAACGCATGTAGCCGAATGGATACCAATCCGGTTTTAGGGCATTTCGGTCGAACGACCAGGCAAGGGGAATCAAGCCCTTAATATGCTTGGTCCAGGCCTCGTCGTATTGCTCCGGGTCCGTCAGATCTAGGTTGGCCCGGTCGTTCGCGCTCAGCTGCGGCCGAAAGTCGACCATATACCGACGATTGCCCGCCTTGATGATCCATTCCTTGTCCCGATCCATTTTCTTAAGGACCTGCAATTCGGTCGCGTCTCGATCGAGGAGAATTTCACCGAAGCTGCGCTTGTCCTTCCCGAAGACCGTCTGACGCTCGGCCTCGTCGAGCTGCCAATAGGATTCCCCCGGGATCCCTGCAGTCGGAGCCGCCGTCAAGACCAGGTGTTTATTCAGCATTTCCCCGACCAGCTCGGTCTGCCACTCAAGTCGCACGCGCCCCGCGAATGCTCGGGCACTCATGCGTGAGCTCAGGACCGGAAGTGCGAGCGGTTCGATCGGCCAATCCACCGAGCTTCCCGCCAGCGCCTTGACGAGGTGCGACGCGATTTCCTTTGCCCATGTGGCATCCTGGTTATTTCTCGGAAAAATCTCCACGACTTCACGGACGTCGGCCCAACTGGAGCCTGCAGCCAATGTTTTTCCCGAGTATGGAACCAGTGCATACAGCTTCGGCTCCTTTTGACGAGAGGGATTCTCCCGCGCGAAAAGGCTACCCTCGGGAATGTCATCCTCGTTGAATAAGCGACCGTTGAGCAGCCCGTCCGGGAAAAACACGCGGACGCAATAGTCTGCGGATGTCGGGTTTGCGAGCGCGAGCGCCGGTATATGGTGCGCAACACCACCATCGATCAACCAGATCGTCTCGATGCGACGCCGAGTCGCTTCGTCCGCCCAACTCGATGGAACGCTTTTGCCTTCCATGATCGCGAGCCAGTTGATCGGGATACGGCGATGTCGGGTAAAGGATAGTAGAAGCGGCGCACGCTCGGCATCGATGTCGTTCGATGTGTCGAGCCCGCCAGGGGAATGTAGTTTCAGGAACTGCCCGAAATTTGCGCGCGTGTCTTGGCCAGAAATGGGCTCCAAGCCGGACGGTGGAGAGACGCACGAAGACTCGCGCTTCAACCAGGCGGCGAATTCGTCAAAGTATCTGCGGATGGCCATCTCACAACTCCCATTTGGTTGTCGGCGGCCGATATACGAAGCCCGACGCGAGTAAAAGGTTCACAAGATTCACTTCACTTTTTCGGGCTGGCGATCGACGTATCTGCTTTCACGGCGACCGGTGCTGCGCTCAGCTTGGGACATTTAGCTTCCGGTGGAAGTCTTGCGCGGTTGAACGAAACGACCACGTGCCGCATCGGCGCGAGACACGCCGTCAACTCGCGAAAGTTTTCCTGGCGCTTAGCAAATGCGCCGATGGTTGACCGGCTTGCGTCACCCGGGAGGATCCTGCGACAGGCAGGGAAATTACCGTCTTTCCCGTTATCGACCGTGCTGGTCGAGCAGGCGGGCCTGTTTCCCGCGAGCTCGGGAGCGAGATTTTCCAACGGCCGGTCGGCCGGTTGACTCAAGTAGAACT
The DNA here is from genome assembly GCA_946479745.1 of uncultured Pseudoxanthomonas sp. The sequence goes on from CAMLGZ010000008.1 coordinate 62,335, forward strand.
TGTCGAAACAAGCTTTCCAGAAAATGTGGTCCCCGGCGCTTGGACCTTTTGCCACGACGATTTCGGCAGGAAGTTTCGCAGTCTTGAACCGTGAAGCGAGCTTCTTTGCTTGCGCCACGCGTTCGATAGCCCTGCGTATATAGTCAGCGCGTTGCTGCGCGAGATCGCGATTGCGCTGCTCGCTACCGATCGGATCCGTGTGAGCGACAATCTGGGTTATCTCGATTTCGTCGTAATCTGCGAACATGTCCGTCAGATATCGATCCATCTGTTCTTCGTGTTGAGGACTGTAGGATTGCCCCCGGTTGTAATCGAACACCAGATCGGTCGAAACCTCCTCGCGGTCCGGAACAGGATCCAGGTCTGTCATCGGAGGGGTTTCGGGGGCAGGCGGACATTCCGCCGGTACAGGCACCTTTATGGTGACGGGCGGCTGAGATGCCAGGCCGATCTTGAGAGCGATCGCGGCCAGCAGCAGAAGGGATAAAGCGGGCCCGGCATCGCGGATGAGGGGGCCAAGATGCTTCAGCCCACACCGGGAAAACCGTATTGCCCCCGGAAGCGCAGCCACAAATGCGGCAGCTGCGAGCAACGACAATAGAAAGCCGGCGATCAAGAAAAGGGTAGAGCCCGCCAATGACGGCCACCATTCAACTAGCCACACCCCGAGCAGAATCCCCAGAGACACGGCAAGGGCCGCAATCACTATCAGGGCGAATAACCTGACAAGTACGGCCGCTTTCATGTGCCACCCTTATGCCGGCAGCCGCCAGGATCGGCATACGGGTTGCGCATCAGGAATCCCCAGTTGCTTCCGGCCAGTGCCGATTCTCCCTTCAACGGCGTAGGGGGATCCGGGAGGACAAGCTCAGCCGGACAGCCAGCGGGTAGGGCAGCTTGGAGGCCGGGCCTTGATGCGACAGCCGTCGCCGCGGAAGTAGTCCTGCTCCACCCGCCTATGGCGGCAGCGGTCTTAGACCTCGCGCCAGAATGCCGCAGAGTGATCGGCACGGATTAGTGGCAGAGCTCGTGCACCAGAACGGATTCGAAGGCCGACGGCTGCCCGGCACCAGCGCCAAGTACAGGGCGAGCGTCTCGTCGAGCGCCAGGGAGCCCCTGAAAGAACGCGAGTTCAGTTTCACTATGGCAGCCGTCTTCAACAACTTGCTACGCTGCGGTCAAGGGTAGGGATTTGAGGCTTATCTAGGTCAGCCCTTTCTTTCGGAATAGACTCGATTGCTATGCGGTTGATAGAACTGATGCGGACCAACTGAGGTAATAGCGAAGGATAATTGCAGATGGCATGGCTTCAAAAGATTAGGAGCGCGGGGGAGGCGGCTGCTGATAATTTTAGAGGACTCAACTTGACGCAAAATTTGTCTGAGCTGAGGGCCAACGGCTACACGCTGCTCGAAGATCGCAAAGCCCTAACTATCGCTCCGGAACTTCGCAGCGACATCCTGGAGCTTTCCCAGGAAACGTCGGGTCCTAGACATGGCAAGGCGGCCGCGTTGTTGTTGGGGCGCAGACCGAGCTTTACCCGAGCGCTCGTGCTCCCAAGGTTGATGGCGTTGATCGAACAGGTGCTCGGCAAAGGGGCGATATTGAGCCAGCTTGTTGGCTCTGTCCGGGTCGCCGGCTCTCCGGCCCTTGGCCTACACGTTGACAATAGCTGGTTTCCTGAGCCGTTTCCGGATTGGGAGATAACCTGTACGGCTTGCTGGGTCCTAGATGATTTCACGCAAGAGGGCGGCTGCACATACGTCGTGCCTCAGAGCCACCTGGAGAGGCGCCATCCTCCGCTCGAGCTGCGCGATCGCTTGGAACAGGCCCAACCTCTAGCTGCACCAACCGGATCAATTTGGCTTTGGACCGGCGGCCTTTGGCATGGGAACTATCTCCGTTCGCTCGCAGGAGAACGCGTCGTGCTCCACATGACGTTCGTTAGATTGGGGATCCAGCCCGTCGAGGACTATCGTCATTTGGATCAATCGTGGCTGCGCGAGCAGCCAGCGGAAATTGCAGGGTTGCTCGGTCGCAACACGCTCTTCGGCACAACACGAATTGATAGCGGTGGCGTCGATCCTATACTCGCCGTCGAAACGTATCGGATGGTTCACGGGCGAAATGGATACTGATTGCCCGACGGCCCGAAGTTCGTTGCCGTATGGCCATTTAACACCGTCAATCCCGAAAGTACCAGCAGCATAATACCGAGACATGTCGAGCGGAGCGAGCTGCCTTTACCTTGCTCCAGTTGTCATTTGCAGGGCTACATGTGAAATGAAATCGCAAGTCTTCGGCTCTTGCACTTCTTGCCTGCGTGGACAACCGTAGCCATTATTGGTGCACGTCCGATGAACTCTAGTCGGATGATAAATGCTTGGAACTGCCCGGTCTGACTACGCAAGAATAAAACTAATTTCAGACACATATCACCTTCGTGAGACTAGTAGCGACTGGTCTCGCGTGAGAGCGTTCCGCACCGATGCGCTCCCAGGGAGTTTAAGAATGATCCCGCAGAAGTCCGACATCTTGACCTGCATCCTCGTGGTGACCGCCGCCTTGCTGGTAGGTATCGCGAAATGCACGGGCTGCACCTCAAGAATCCCCTGATCTATCCGTCATGACGGAACACGCACAAGGCCCGGACTTCCCGGGCCTTGTGCGTTTATGCCGTCCACTTAGAGGAAATACTCATGCACTTAGTACAAACGATGGCCTACGCCGGTGAAAAGCCGTGGCATGGTCTTGGCAACAAACTGGCCCCGCAACAGTCCATTGAGGTCTGGAGGCAGCAGGCCGGCATGGACTGGCAGATCGAGGAATCGGAAGTCCGTTTCATCACCGGCAACCATGGCGTCGGCGCGATTGAAGCGTTCCCCGAAAACAAGGTCTTGTACCGCTCCGACACCAAGGTCCCGTTGGCAGTGGTGTCCAAGCGCTTCCAGGTCGTCCAGCCGGAGGAAGTGCTGGAGTTCTACCGCGACCTGACCCAGCACAACGGCTTCGAGTTGGAAACGGCAGGCGTACTGCGTGAAGGTCGCAAGTTCTGGGCGCTGGCCCGCACCGGCCAGAGCACCACGCTGAAGGGCCGGGACAAGGTGGAAGGCTACTTGCTGCTGGCGACCGCCTGCGACGGCAGTTTGGCGACCACGGCACAGTTCACCTCAGTTCGGGTGGTCTGCAATAACACCTTGAAGATTGCCTTGGGGGAATCGAGTGGCGCGGTGAAGGTGTCGCACCGTTCGCAGTTCGACATGGACGCGGTCAAGCGGCAGCTGGGTATCACCGTCTCCTCGTGGGATGGCTTCGTTGCCCGTATGAAGGCCTTGGTTGAATGTCCGGTAGATCCGGATTCGGTGGAAGGCCTACTGCGTCGCGTGCTGACTTACCAAGCGCAGGAGAGCAAGACCATGGTGGTCAACGAACAGGCGCTGGCCAATGTCCGTTCGCTATACGAGGGCGGCGGCAAGGGAGCGCTGCTGGCTTCCAGTCGTGGCACGGCCTGGGGGTTGTTGAACAGCGTGACCGAGTTCGTCGATCATCACCGCCGTGCACGTAGTGAAGACCACCGTCGGGATGCGGCCTGGTTCGGTCCAGGCGCGCAGCTCAAGCAACGGGCTTGGGACGAAGTGATGAAGTTGGTGGCGTGATGCAGGCCCGGTCACGTGTGCGCGAGTCGACAGTTGCCCGGATGGCCTCATCGGAGGAGGCCATCCGGGCACGGGACGAGCGTACCATCGCCCGAGCACTGCGCATTCTTGAGCGGCGGGCCTGCGACCCGGGCCCGTTACTTGGGGATGTGTCTACGTGCGGAGCGTTTTTCCGGTTGCGGTTGGGCAATGAGGCACGGGAGCACTTCGAGGTCGCTTTCCTCGATAGCCACTATCGGCTCATCGCAGTGGAGCGACTGTTCTCCGGCTCGGTAGACAGTGCGGAAGTGCGTCCACGCATCGTGGTCCAGCGCGCGCTGGCTTTGAACGCGGCAGCTGTCATGGTGGCTCACAATCACCCCAGCGGCGACGCCGAACCCTCCGCAGCAGATCGGGCGGTCACAGCCCAACTGAAAAGCGTCCTGCGGGTGGTGGATGTCAGGCTACTAGACCACTTCGTGATCACGGCCAGTCAGGCGGTCTCGATGGCTGCAATGGGACTCGCGTAGAGATTGGGTCCGTTGGGCGAGCGACGGCATAACACCCTGCCCTTTGAGGCAGGGTGCATGGATGGCATTTAGGCAACTAGCCGCGCTGCAATCAGGGCTTCCCGTCAGAGGCAGCATTCGTGATGTCTTTCGCTAGGGCCCTGCGCTGGCTTGCAGGTAGTTTGGTCAAAGCTGCCAGGACAGCAGCTAGATGTCCTTGCTGCGATTCGCTCTCGTTGCCCAACGACAGGATGGCATCGGCCATGGCTGGCGTCGTGGCGAGTAAGTAAGCCGGTGGGACGTCAAGCGCGCGAGCCAACTCGAAGAGGGACTCCAAGCTGACGGCCATAGATTCACTCTCGTACCGGCTGATGCGGGCCGACGCGGTGTCTTTGTCCAACCCCATACGCACTCCCGTTTCCCGTTGGCTCAAGCCCCGCAACTGGCGGGCTTGGCGCAAACGTGCGGCCACCACGCTGCGAGGCGTGGATGGGGTGGCACTCATTGGCTGAGCGGAAGCGTCGTACGCATGCCAACAGAATGACTCACGACGTACGCCCCGGGTAGACTCTACGTACTACGTAAGTATGATGCAAGTCTAGTTAAGGAGGTGCTTTTCCCGAGAGACGCGGCGGCAGCTGTGGCATTAAGCGGCTCAACGGCGAGATTCATTTCGGCATGATCAAGACGTTCAACAAATTACATAGGGGAACCAAATGATAAGAATCATCTCCGCCAGCACCGTGCTGGCATCTGTACTTTTGGCCGGGTGTGCAGGAGGTACGCCTAATTGCGGCGATACGGACACGCTGTCGGTACTGGATCAGGCCATCGAGATGGAGGTGGAGAATTACGCCTCGCGGACCCAGCGGGGTACGGCCGAGGAATTCCTAGGAATCCTCGATACCTACGAGATATCCAACATCCGCACCTTGGACTACGACAAGGAGGTCGATAGTTACCAATGCGATGCCCGCGTCACCTACGTCTATCACGACCGCGAGCGGTCTGTGGACTTCACCTATCGGGTAGATACCGACCAAGCGGACGGCAATGTCCTGGTCGAGTACCAAAACAAGATGCTCAATCCGATCCTGGGCTATGCCATGGGCTTCTGACAGCCCTTCACATCCTTTCTTTCCACAATGGAGTTATACCTCAATGGGCGTCGCTATCTACACCATCATGCTTTTCTTCTTCATCGCTCCGGTTACCCTTCGGGCCTACCTGAGCCTGAAAAAGGCACGCTTCCCTCTGCCTTACTTTCAGAACAACGTCGTCGTTCACCGGATCAAGCTGCGTAAGGCCATCGGGATCCTGTCTCCAATCGTTTTTTGGACCTTACATGTCTACTTGCTGTTCTGGACGATCACCATAGATGCCTGGCTGTCCGCTCTTGCCCTCGTCGTGTACATGGTGATCAGTGCGCTCATGTCCGGTCAGATCAAGGCCAAGCAGGTGAGGGTTATCCAGGAGAAGGTGGTACAGGGTGCTTCCGAAGGAAGCCAGGCCTGACAGCGATATCGAAGGTAATCAACATGATTGGGAGCGCCTTCGAGCAACACGAGCAATGCAATCATGGAACTAAGAGAATGGGGGCGACATGCCCCCTGGTCGATCATCTCTTTTTTCCTGCTGAACCCGCCAACTTGCATTGGGTCGATGAACTACCACGCACCGCAATGCGCGAGCCTTGTACTTTAAATCCATTGTTCTTCGATCACGTTTGCTAAGGCTGCCTATGATCGCCTTAAGTGAAACTGTCCATTCATCGGCTATTTTTTTGTGTGCTCGCATGAGAAAACGTGAGCGTTGACGATGAGTTCAGGCTCTCAGCTGGTGCTCTATGCCACCAGTAACTTTGGTTCCGCTCTTTTAGAACCGCGCGTGTGAATTATTTACGTTGTTGTCATTGGAGAGGTCGCGCGACAATAGCGAGATATGGCCCTGGGACAGGTCATTTGAATCTACTCGCACCACAGGGACGATGGTTGCGTCTTGGTGCTCACGCCTAGGGGAAGCGCGTCAGTGAAGTTGCTTAAGGCTCTATGGACGGCTTTGGTTGCCGAGTTCACGGGAGGGGCGATCTTCCGCGGTTGATGTGCAGTGCGCCGGCCCTATAGATGGAAGTATTGGCACGAACGACATCACCAACTTGCGCGGGGCGTGTAAGTGAACCCATATAGCTCAGATCGACCCTTCATCCCGCAAGAGCAGATGGCGCGGTTTGATGCGATCGACCGTGATGCATCACGTAGGTACGGTCTCAAGGTCAAGGCTGCTGGGATCTCAAATGTTGACTACAAGATCCGCTTTAGAAAACTCAGCTCAAGCCAGAGCATGAACCCCCCTCCTAGCTGTGGCAGGATTTTTGCTGGTTACGTGGTGGTCCGGAAGTTGGGCACTCCAGACCAGTACGAAACATGGATGCCTGATCATGTTTTTGAGGATTTGTATCGGAGCTGTAAGTAACCCCTCCCGATCAAGCCAAATCCGGGAGCCGCGCTCTCGCCGGGCGGGGTACTCGAAACGGCGGCTCGATTACTGGGTGTTTACCGAGGAGGAGAATGGCCGGATACCGAACTTCTATGTCCCCATCAACGACTTTATCGATCGGCTTGAGGCCGCCAGGGTGATCCGGCACCTGTCGGCTCCCATTGGCGAGTGCGAAGTCCTTCCACCCCCAGCAACCGGCTTTGCGCCCGTCGCAGTGGTGGGCATGGGAGGCGCTCCCGCTGGCCAGTGGCCCTGCTTCTCGCCCTTTGTGACACCAGCACCTAGAATCGAATGTCCAAAGGGGTCGGCCCATGCTAAGTCATTGATTTGAAATGACGTGCGCCGCCTTGCTCTTCCCCAGTCGTACCAGGATCCGGATTCCGTGACAGTCCTTACCCAGCTCCTCACCAATTACCGCGCCGCCGCCGTCACCGAACGGGAGAAAGGCACCTACTTCGAAGAGCTGATCCTTGCCTACTTGCGTCATGAGGCTACTTACCGTGACCTTTACAGCCAGGTCTGGACTTGGACCGAGTGGGCATCCGCCAACGGCTTCACCGGCAAGGATGACGGCATCGACCTGGTTGCGGAAGTTGCGGGTACCGGCGAGATCCATGCCATCCAGTGCAAGTTCTACGACCCGGATTACAAGTTGCAGAAGAAGGACATCGATAGCTTCTTTACCGCATCCGGGCGCAAGCCGTTCACCCATCGCGTCATCGTCAGCAGCACCGACCACTGGTCCGAGCACGCGGAGAACGCACTCGTGGACCAGCAGCCGCCGGTCAGCAAGATCACTCTGCACGACCTGGAGGCCAGCCAGATCGACTGGGCGCGTTACAAGCCCAAGACAGCGCCAGTCCTCAAGGAAAAGAAATCGCTGCGTCCGCACCAGGAGTCGGCGCTCAAGGCGGTAACCGCCGGCCTTAAGGGCGCCGATCGCGGCAAGCTGATCATGGCCTGCGGGACTGGCAAAACTTTCACCAGCCTCAAGATCGCCGAGGTGATGGCGGGGAAGGGCAAGCGCGTGTTGTTCCTAGTGCCCAGTCTGTCACTGCTGTCGCAAACCCTGACCGAGTGGACGCAGGAGAGCGCCGTCCCGTTGCACAGCTTCGCGGTCTGCTCGGACAGTGACGTGGGCAAGAAGAAAGGGCGCAAGGAAGACGATTCCATCCAAACCTTCGCCCATGAACTGCGCTATCCGGCCACCACCGACCCCAAGCGCCTGGTGCTGGGCGTGGCGGCAAGGCATGACGACGACCACATGACCGTGGTGTTCAGCACCTACCACTCCATCGAAGTGATCCACGAAGCCCAGCAGCAAGGACTGGCCGAATTTGACCTGATCGTCTGCGATGAAGCCCATCGCACCACGGGCGCCACGTTCGAGGGCGACGACGAAAGCGCTTTTGTGCGCATCCATGACGCTTCTTACATTCGCGCCGCAAAACGCATGTACATGACCGCCACCCCGCGTATCTATGCCGATAGCGCCAAGGCCGTGGCTGAGCGCGACAACGTGGCGTTGTACTCGATGGACAATGACTCTTGGTACGGCAAGCAGCTCTACCTCATCAGCTTCTCAGAGGCGGTGAAGCGTGGCCTGCTGGTGGACTACAAGGTGATCGTGCTGGCGGTGGAGGAAAGCCACATCAACCGCAAGTTGCAGGGCCTGCTGAAGGACGAGAACAACAGCCTGCGCGTGGATGATGCGGCCAAGATCGTCGGTTGCTGGAAGGCGCTGGCCAAGCTGGGCATCCATGAGGACGGCACCGAAACACCCGAGCCGATGAAACGGGCGGTGGCGTTCTGCCAGGTAATCGAGCCGGGCAAGGGTGGTAAGACCCACAAGGTCAGCTCCAAGCAGATCTCCGGGATGTTCCAGGCGGTGGTGGAGGCCTACCAGGACGCAGAGGAGATCGAAGACGGCGCGCGCCTGAGCTGCCAGGCCGAACACGTCGACGGCGGCATGAACGCCGGCGAGAAGGAAGCCAAGCTGGACTGGCTGAAGGCACCCACGCCGCCCGATACCTGCCGCGTACTCAGCAACGTGCGTTGCCTGTCAGAGGGTGTCGACGTGCCTGCGCTCGATGCAGTGCTGTTCCTGACCCCGCGCAATTCGCAGGTGGACGTGGTGCAGTCGGTCGGCCGGGTAATGCGCAACGCGCCGGGCAAGAAGCGTGGCTACGTGGTGCTGCCAGTGGTCATCCCGGCGGGCGTTGAGCCGCACGAGGCGCTCAATGACAACCAGACCTACAAAGTGGTCTGGCAGGTACTGCAGGCGCTGCGTTCGCACGACGACCGCTTCGACGCGATGGTCAACAAGCTGGAGCTGGTGGGTCCAGACCGTAGCAAGATGGAAGTCATCGCCATTACCGACAACGTGCAACGCAAGGCGGCGCGGTTGACCAGCAAGGCGGACAAGGCCAAGGGCAAATACGGCATCGGCGAATCGCAGGGTATCTATCCGGCCGAGGTCCAGGGGGAGCTGGAATTCGAGGTCGGCGAGATCGAGCGCGCGCTATATGCCAAGGTGGTCGACAAGTGTGGCAACCGCCATCACTGGGAGGACTGGGCCGATGACATTTCCAGGATCGCGCAGACCCATATTGACCGGATCAAGGCGCTGCTGGAGGACGAAGGCCAGATCAAGGCACGCGAGGCATTCAATGCTTTTGCGGGGGAACTTCGTGACGATCTCAACGACAAGGTCAGCGACGCGGAGATCATCGAGATGCTGGCCCAGCACCTGATCACGCGGCCGGTGTTCGAGGCGTTGTTCGCGGACTACAGCTTTGCCAGCCACAACCCGATGTCGCAGGCCATGCAGCAGGTGTTGGATGTGCTGGAGGAGCAGAACCTGGAGAAGGAGTCGGCCACGCTGCAGGAGTTCTACGACAGCGTGAAGATGAGGGCCGAGGGCATCGACAGTGCCACCGGAAAGCAGAAGATCATCGTGGAGCTGTACGACAAGTTCTTCCGCAATGCCTTCCCGAAGATGACGGAGCGGTTGGGTATCGTCTATACGCCGGTGGAGGTGGTGGATTTCATCTTGCACAGCGTCAACCACTTGTTGCAGCAGGAGTTCGGTCAGACGCTGGGAAGCAAGGGGGTGCATATCCTGGATCCGTTTACGGGTACAGGCACCTTCATCACGCGCTTGCTGCAATCCGGACTGATAAAGCCCGAGGAGCTGGCGCACAAATTCAAGCACGAGATCCATGCCAACGAGCTGGTGTTGCTGGCGTACTACATCGCGGCGATCAATATCGAAGCGACGTATCACAGCTTGGCCGGCGGCGACTACGTACCGTTCGAGGGTATCTGCCTCACCGATACCTTCCAGATGTACGAGAAGGAGGATCTGGTGGATGCGTTACTGGTGGACAACAGTAAGCGGCGCAGGCGACAGAAGCAGCTGGATATCCGGGTAATTGTGGCGAATCCGCCCTATTCGGCCGGGCAGAACAGTGCCAACGACAACAACGCCAATGTGGAATATCCGACGCTGGATGAGCGCATCCGTTCGACCTATGCGGCACGTTCGACCGCAACACTGAAGAACGCGCTATACGACAGTTATATCCGTGCTATCCGCTGGGCCAGTGATCGCATCGGCAATGCCGGCGTCATCGGCTTCGTGACCAATGCGGGATTTCTCGATGCTAATACTGCCGATGGTCTGCGCCAATGCTTGGCTGAAGAATTTTCCAGCATGTATGTCTTCCATCTTCGCGGTAACCAGCGCACATCAGGCGAAACGTCGCGCAAGGAAGGCGGAAAAATTTTTGGCAGCGGCAGTCGCGCGCCAATCGCCATCTCGCTGTTGGTCAAGAATCCCGATTCCAGCACGCATGGAAAAATCAATTTTCACGACATTGGCGACTATCTTAATCGCGAGGAAAAATTGGAGAAGGTCGCGGCCTACGCCAGCGTGGCAGGCATCTCCGATTGGCAGGTCATCACGCCGGACGCTCATGGTGACTGGCTGAAGCAGCGCGATGACGGCTTTTCCGATTTCATGGTACTCGGTGACAAGGGTGACAAACATGGGTCGCTGTTTGACGTCTATTCACGTGGATTGCAGACTGGTCGTGATGCTTGGGCGTACAACGCTAGCAAAGCTGCTGTCTGTGGAAGCATGAACCGCATGATTGATTTCTACAACTCGGAAGTGGCGCGCTTCAATGTCGCCCATCCGGGGATGGATAAGAAGATGCGTGAGGTGGCGCTGGAAGGTTTCATCGACACCAGTCCGCTGCAGATCAGCTGGACGCGTGCACTCAAACAAGAGCTCGCTAAGGATCGCCAGTTCGCTTTTCAACAAGGCAGCGTTGTACCAAGTTTATATCGACCCTTCACAAAGCAGTGGCTATATTTTGATCGAACCTTCAACGAAATGCTGCTGCAGATGCCAAAGATGTTTCCTAATGTGCCGACATCAAATATTGCTATAGCAATTAAAGGAAACTGGAGGGGTGATGGACATTTTGTCGGTATTGTTGATGCCGCGGCGTGTGATCAGCCTGACGGTGGATCGCAGCACTTCCCTCTCTACCTCTACGACGAAGCCGCGCACGAAGCCGATGGTGGGTTGTTTGCCGACGATGCTACCGATGGCCCGCGCCGTCGCGATGCCATCACCGATGCCGGCCTCGCCCATTTTCAGTCCGCCTACCCGGAAGAAGCGATCAATAAGCAAGACCTGTTCTATTACGTCTACGGCATCCTGCATTCATCCGACTACCGCGAACGCTACGCCGACAACCTGAGCAAGGAACTGCCGCGCATCCCTCGCGTGCGCAAGGCGGAGGACTTCTGGGCTTTCAGCAAGGCCGGCCGCGCGCTTGCCGAGCTGCACTTGAACTATGAGACGGTGGACAAGTACCCGCTGACCCTCGAAACCAAGGGCAAGCTGACCGACGCCGACTACCGCGTCGAGAAGATGAAGTTCGCCAAGAAGAAAGACCCGGAAAGCGGCAAGAACATCAACGACCGCAGCACCGTCATCTACAACACCAAGATCACCCTGGCCGGCATCCCCGACGCCGCCTGGGACTACGTGGTCAACGGCAAAGCCGCCCTGGACTGGGTCATGGAGCGCCAAGCTGTACGCGTGGACAAGGACAGCGGCATCGTCAACGACGCCAATGACTGGGCCACCGAAACCATGGGCAACCCCAAATACCCCCTGGAGCTCTTCCAGCGCGTCGTCACCGTTAGTCTGAAGACGCAGAAGATCGTCGCCGGCCTGCCCGCACTCGACATTCGCGATGACGGCTGAATCAAACTGAGGCACTTGCAATGAAACGTTACGGAGAGAGAGATTTAGTCAAGGCGCTGGTTCCGGTACTGATCGGGCGACTATCAGATCCGTTCTCCCCGAATGAAGACGACATGCGCCGCGTCGCCGAAGCAGCAGGAAGATGGGCAGAGCTCTTGGTTGATCTTCGGACTGCGCCGAAATGGGCGAACTTTCTCCTGGACCATGATGGCCCGGCTTGGCACGAAGAGGACGACAACGGCAACTGAATCCGCATTGTTTTAGGGGGAAGCATGCTGCAGCGAAGCGAGGCGTGGTATCGAGAGCGGGCTGGCCGGATCACCGGCTCCCGGCTCTCGCGTGCCATGGCTGCGAGGACGTCCGATGCCTTCCAGGGCCTGATCGCCGAACTGGCCGAGGAACGTCGGACCGGGAGCAGCCGCGATCGCGGTTACGTGAACGCAGCGATGCAGTGGGGAATCGACCACGAGGTCGGTGCCCGTGTCTGGTACAGCCGGCAACGCGGCTGCCACGTCCAGGAGATCGGCTTCGTCGTGCACCCTGTCCACGATTTTGTTGGGGTTTCGCCGGACGGACTGGTTGGCGACGACGGTCTGGTCGAGATCAAGTGCCCGCAGATCGCGAACTTCATGCGCGTATCCGAATCGCGCCAAATGCCGGCCCGCTACCGCTGGCAGGTGCAGGGCCAGCTCTGGGTCTGCCGCAGACAATGGCTCGATTTCATCTGCTTCTATCCGCCAGGACGAGGCGTGGTCATTCACGTCGAAGCGGACGAGGACGACTTCGACCGGATCGAAGCCCGGTGCATCGAGGTTGACCGCGAGGTAACCCGTCGCACCGGCATCGGCCGCCAGGCGTCGGGAGGAGAACGGCCGATGCCTCGCCCAGTGCCAACGCCCGCACCGATGCACGCTGACGTTCGTGCAACGGCGCCGCGGCCCTCCGGCATTCCCTCCTGGATCTGGGTGGTCGTGGCTCTGATCGTCCTGTACGCGCTGGCAAGCGCACGCTGAGCAGGCGCATCATCCAATCACCATGAGCATCCTGGACACCCTGCAACGGCTGGCACGCGAGATCCTTGGGGATGGCGCGGCGTCGGCGATCCCGCGCGATCTGTCCAAGGTGCAGGACGCCATTATCCCGGAAGAGGGGCGGCGCAATGCAAAACGCTATACCTCAGAGCCAGACCGGTTGGCAGGCGTCGAGGTGCTTCCGGAGTACGAGTTCATCCTGAAGGCGGTGCAGGCTGGCTGCCCGGCCATCTTCGTCACAGGGAAGGCCGGCACCGGCAAATCCACACTTGTCCACTGGCTACGGAGCAGGCTCGAATCCTGCGCCGTGGTGGCGCCAACCGCAGTGGCTGCTGCCGCCATCCAGGGGGACACGATCCATTCGTTCTTCGGCCTACCGCCGCGGCTGATCGATCCGGCAGAGAATCATCCAGTCAGTACAAAGACACGCCTAGTGCTGGAGAACGTGAAGTGCCTGATCATTGATGAGGTGTCGATGGTGCTACCGAACATGGTGGACATCATGAGCAATATCCTGCGCAGCGCGCGCGGCAATGAGCAGCCCTTCGGCGGTGTGCCAGTGATCTTCGTCGGAGACCTGCTGCAGTTGCCTCCAGTGGTCAGTTCGCCTGAGGAGACCGTGTATTTCTCGCACCGCTATCGGACCCGGTACTTCTTCTCGGCAGACATATTCCGCGAACAGACCATCGTCCCACTCGTCCTGACCAAGGTCCGCAGGCAGGCGGATGCTGTCTTCATCGATGCCCTGAGCCGGATCCGGCTTAACGACAACTGCCGCGAGGCCGTGGCGCTGTTCAACCGCCAATGCTTCCGCGACAAGCAGGAGGGTTCACCCATTGGCACCTATCTAGTGCCCACCAACCAGAGTGCGCGCAGCATCAATATGCGCGAGCTGGACAAGCTGCCGGGCCAGGCTCGCCTTTATGAGGCCAGCATTGGCGGCAATGTGGCAGCCAACAAGTGGAAGCTGCCGGTACCCGACCGGCTGGAACTGAAAGTCGGCGCCAAGGTGATCTTCCTGAAGAACCGCAAGCCGGACTGGATCAATGGCGATCTGGGCACGGTGGTCGGCTTGGAGGATGACCACATCCGGGTCCGCAAGGATGCCACCGACAACGTGCTGCTGGTCGGTCGGGAGACTTGGCAGAAGTACAAGTATGTCTACGACTACCAGACTAGGCGTGTCGAAGCGGAGGTCGTGGGCACGTTCGAGCAGTTTCCCCTGTCACTGGGCTGGGCCATCACGATCCACAAATCGCAGGGACTGACGCTGGATGCGCTAACCCTGAACCTGGGTGGTGGTGCGTTCGCGGAGGGGCAGACCTACGTGGCACTGTCTCGTGCCCGGACCTTGGAAGGAATCACGCTGGCTAAGCCAATCGCAATGAGCGACGTTCGGACAGACCCGGTAGTCCTGGCGTTCTATCGGGACCTGGGTATTGATCGTTGATCGCCTGTTGCTTCTCAGTCGTCGGATCCACGCGGTTAGTGAACTGGTGAGTGCTGTGAGTCCACAATTGCCTGCGAGCCGATACCTGCCCACCGCTCTTAGGAAAATTCATGAAGGATCCTGTTCTCGTGCGCGAGTTGTTGGCCGCCATCGGCAAGATGCCACCCGAAAAGCCCGTGCACGCGCCGGGCAAGTGGCACCGACCCTATCAATTTGTGATTGACTGCAGAGCCATCTTTCTTTGCTCCAAAACTTTTTCCAACCGAGGTTTATCGTGAATGACATGACGCAACAGCAGGTGACTCAGGGGGTGGCAGCCTTGCACGAGGAGTTGTTGAAAGTTGCTTTAGCCTGGCACAAGGAGCATCCGGAGTTCACCTTCTCGGTACGCAAGCGTGACATCACTGGACAAAATCGCCTGCAGTCTGGTTACTGGTTCCAGGGCGGTGATGGATACCTGTTCTTCTCTCCCTTCAAGCTGGGTGACAGCAACAACAAGACCAAGACCATCGGCCTGGTCTTTCACATCGGCAAGGACGCCAAAATGAAAGGGGCGTATACCGAGATCGTATATGGAGGCGTCAAGCGTCCAGAGCTTCGCGCCGTGCATGAGCGCCTCTTGGAGGCATTGGGGGAAACCCCGTCGGATACCAACATAAAGCGCCAGATCGCCGCACCGGCGCTGTCCGTCGAAGGCGCATTCCACCATTTCGTGACCAATGTATATCCGAAGGCAATGGAGGCAATCGAGCAGGCCGGATTGCAGTCGTCGTTCCTAATCCCGCAGGACGAATTTGAATCGAGCCTGGCTCGCTTGCCACGGGGCGGCGTCGCGTCATCAAGCACCCCGGCGTCGTTGCTGGTCGCCTCTGTCCAGCCTGGCACCGCAGTCAATGTTGTTTATTACGGCCCTCCTGGAACCGGAAAGACCCAGGTGTACGAGGGACTGAAGAGCAATCCTCTCTACTCCACGATCACTACACCGTTGTCGGAATCGGAGCGGCTCGAGCATCGCGTGCAATCAGCGCGCTGGCTTGCCGTAGTTACCGCCGCACTGCTGAATCTGGGTGGCATTGCCAGAGTGCCTGAACTGCTTAAGCATCCCATCGTCAAAGCAGCCGCAAAGGTACGGGGACGCAGCCAGAATATGTCCCAGACTCTATGGGTTGCGCTGCAGAAGCACGCACCGGCCGATTCCAAGACGGTCTTCTATAGCAGTCGCTCCGGTGCGGTGCTATTTGACAAGGATGAGGATTCGACATGGCGCCTGCTTCCGAATTGGCGGGAGGCTGATCCCGAGTTGGCAGATGCCGTCGATGCAATCATTTCGACGGGCGGCGCCACGGAACCGATATCGGCGCAGGCCAGGCTCACGTTCGTGACGTTCCACCCGAGCTATTCGTACGAAGATTTCGTAGAGGGCATCCGCCCGGTGCCTTCAGAGGACGACGAGGACAACGTGGCGTTCCGGGTTACGAGCGGCGTGTTCACGGAGATTTGCCGCGAAGCCCACGCAAACCCCGGCGTCCGACACGCGCTCTTTATCGACGAAGTAAACCGGGCGAACCTGGCCAAGGTACTGGGCGAACTGATCACGCTCATCGAACCGAGCAAGCGAGTTACCGCTGGCAGCACGCCAGGGTCCGGAAAGGGCTTGTGGGTTCGGATGCCGATGAGCCGTGACCTGTTCGGCGTACCGGACAACCTGGACATCTTCGCCACGATGAACACCGCGGACCGCTCCATCGCGTTGATGGACATCGCACTGCGGCGTCGCTTCCAGTTCATCGAAACGCCACCCAAGCCCGAGGTGATCGAAGGTGCCGATGGTAACGGTGGCATCGAGGCCGATGGCGCGCGTGTCGATCTCCCGCTTCTGCTGCGTACCATCAATTCCCGCATCGAGTACCTGCTTGACCGGGATCACTGCATCGGCCACGCCTATCTTCTCGAGGTGAAGAGCATCGCCGACCTGCGGGCATGTTTCCGTGATCGAATCATCCCATTGCTGC
Source organism: uncultured Pseudoxanthomonas sp. (assembly GCA_946479745.1). The sequence continues at coordinate 78,752 of CAMLGZ010000008.1, forward strand.
AGGAATACTTCTTCGAAGATTGGGGGCGGATTCGCCGAGTCCTCGGCACCATGGGCCGTAAAGACCACTCCGCTTTCGTGCAGGAGATACCTGGTGACTCCATGGAGCTGTTCGGGTTCAATGCGCCCCAGGGCCAACGCGTTCCTCGTTACCGCATCGCACTCGAGGACGCCGCGCAATGGTCGCCAGCGGACTTCCGAGGGCTTTATGCGTCGAGGGCCTCCGATGAGGCGGCGCAGGACGAGGCCGAGCAGGAAGAGGCCGACGACGCGTGAATCCGGTATTTGTCACGTTCGAGCACGAGAGCATAGCGGTCTCGGTGATTCCGGGGCCCCACAGTCTGGGTCTGGAGGAATGCGAGCGACTGGCAGCCATTGGAGAACGTTACCCAGGCTTCTGTCAGCGAGGTCACCAGAGAGTCCGGCTTTCCCAATATTGCGGCGTGGTTTCGTTGGGTGGCCGCGTCCTGGAAGTTGCCCCAAAGCTCGGTAAGGGAAAACGGGGCGAACTGGCAGGAAAGAGTCTGCTGCTGCGAATGCTGCAAACGGTGTATGGGCTCCCCCGTCTGGCCGGCACTGCCGGCCAAACGTTGGAGCAGGCGCCGCTGATCGATGCGCTTGCCTCGATCTTCTTCGACCATCTGCTCCGGCTGGTCAAGGCCGGACTGCATCGTGCCTACGCAAGCGAGTGCGACAACCTGCAGACCATCAAAGGCCGGTTGCTGATAGGCGAGCATGTGGCACGTAATTCAGGACGAATGGATCGTGCGCTATGTGAGTTCGACGAATTGGCCGCCGATGTTGGGCCCAATCGTGTGCTGGTACTTGCGCTCAAGATGATGAGGCCCTGGCTTTCTCAGGGCGATTCGCAACGGCGGTGGGCTGAACTGATGGCCGCCTTCGAGGGCGTCGGCCAGGCGTCGCTGCATGAGGTGAAGGATATTCGCCTAACCCGACAAACAAGCCGTTATCGCGACGCGCTTCGATTTGCCCAGTGGATCATCGAGATGCTGTCGCCGGCCTTGCGCGGTGGATTGGAAGAGGCACCGGCGATGCTGTTTGACATGAATATTCTGTTCGAGTCTTACGTCGCCGCCTGTCTTGCGCGCCAGGCGCCGCCCGGCATTGATGTGCTACCTCAGCACAACGTCATGCACCTTGCCAGGACTTCCGGCAAGGGTGCGTACCAGCTCAGGCCAGACATTGTCGTCACCTGTGGGCAGGAGATTTTGCTGGTGGCAGATACAAAGTGGAAGTTGCTGGAAGAAGACAGGTTTGGGCGCATCCGCCCAACGCCTGCCGACATGTACCAGATGAATGCCTACGCCTCGGCGTACCGGTGCGATGAGATGGCTTTGATCTATCCCAGCTTTTCCGGATTAAACACACAGCTCATGCAACACCCGACGAGCTACGTGCTTCCCGCCAGGGCCGGTACGGTTTCGCTCCACATCACCGGAGTGGACCTCTTGGCTGATCGCTTGAGCGTTGGCGCTGGATCTGTGGGCGCGGCGTTGAACAATTTTTTACGGCATGGGGGTCAGGAGGTCGGTGGCAGAGTTGACGCGCTTGAAGAATGCTGATCCTGAGCGGGCGGCGAGTCTGGCTCGGAAATCCATGCTGTTTGATGGCGTGGAGGAGATGCCCCAGTTGAATGGCAGCGGCGTCGACGCTGGGTAGACCAGCTATCTATGGTTGTTTGACAAATTTACCAAACAACCATACGCTAGCTCCATGACCGAAGATCACCGCTCCCCAGGTAGCTTGCTGCAGGCACTTCTCTCCGAGAAGCAATGGACCAACAGGTCTTTTGCGGCCGCGACCGGTATAGAAGAAACAGACTGTAGTCGCCTCATCGGCGACAAGAAACCCGTCACAGCGAAGCTGGCGATTCGATTTGAGGAGGTTTTCGGTATTCCAGCAGAACGTTTCTTGGATCTGCAGGCCCGTTTTGACTTGGCTGTCGAGCGTTTGAAAAGGACGCCAGATCAAGGCCAGGCAAAGCGTGGCTTACTAAAGGCGGAGCTCCCCATTTCTACCATGATCAAGCGCGGTTGGCTCGATGTTGATTCGGTGCGTGATCGTCAGGGAGTTGATCGCGCATTGAGTCTTTTTTTTGAGACCGGTCCAGACGAGGAAGTTGACCCGCTACCTCACGCAGCAAAGAGAACACAGGTGTCCGAAACCGCCAGCCCAGTGCAACTCGCTTGGGTGTATCGCGTACGGCAAATAGCGACGGAGATGATTGTCGCGCCGTATTCGCCCGCGAGTGGTCGCGCTGCTATAGAAAAGCTCAAACCGCTCTTGGTGTCAGCGGAGGCCGCTCGCAAAGTTCCCAAGATTCTTGCGGAACACGGTATAAGGTTCGTCGTTGTGGAATCACTGCCGTCTGGGAAAATTGATGGTGTCTGCTTCTGGCTGGATGACCGCTCTCCCGTCATCGGTATGACGATGCGCTACGACCGGATTGATAATTTCTGGTTCGTTCTTCGTCATGAACTAGAGCACGTTATCCAGGGCCACGGAAAGTCCATTGCAGTGATCGATTCCGACCTCGAAGGTGAAAATGGGGGGCTTGGAGATGGCATTGAAGAGCAAGAGCGAGTAGCTAATCTGGCCGCAGGTGAGTTCTTGGTCCCGAGGCTAAAGTTGGAAGCGTTCGTTATTCGAAAAGCACCATTCTTTGCCGAGCGAGATATCGTTGGTTTTGCAAAGACCTTGGGAGTTCATCCTGGGCTGGTTGCGGGACCTCTGCAGCGTCGAATAGGAAAATACAACTTGTTTAGAGAGCACCTAGAGAAAGTTCGTTCGATAGTGTTGCCAGGTGCTATGTCAGATGGTTGGGGCAACGTGGCGCCTGTGGGCGAATAGGAGAGGAACATGGCAACCAAGAAACAGGAAATGCAGAAGCTGATCAGGCACTACCGTGAATCTACCGGGGCTACTTCGGTGGACATGCACGAGGTCGCAAAGTTTGCGGCTGGTATGGGATGGCCGCTTCCTGCACCAAAGAGCGCAATTGATCGCTTGGCAGAACAATTCTCGAGTGCTGCTCGCGAAGAGACGCGTCGGGACGAAGTAACGGGACGAAGCTACAGGGCGAACCTCGCAGTCACTGAATGGCACGAAGGTACACAGTTCACGCTCTGGACTGACATCGATGTTGCTCCTCGTCGGATTGCGCACAAGTCATTTGTCCAGCGACGCGAGCAAATGGTCGGGGACGCTGTACAACTGACTTTGGACGTAAATCGTTGGAATCGCGTCCACGAAGACGACGAACCCATCGTTATGCCGCTTGACTTTGCGGACGACGTTGACTGGCGGCTCAACAGCGACGGTGGCCAAGAGAAGGCTGCTTGACACAGGCCCCGCTACGGCGGGGGTTTTGTTGGGCTAGTCGCAAAGCTCATCTTCGTCTGAGTCCTCACATTCGCCGCCTTCTATCATCTCCTGCTGGATCTCTTGGGCGTAGCTTTCGCAACCTTCGATGAAAGACTGTGATCGACCACCGCAGTCATCGGGAGTTTCAATTCCTTGGCGTTCGGCCCATGTATACCCGGCCTCATGTCCGCTGCAATCGTACGTACACGGATTACCACCAAAATATGTCGAGACCGGAGCGGGCGGTGAGGCCGGTTGAGGTTTGTAGGTTCCGACCACAACACAGCCAACATAGGGCTTGGATGTGTAGAGGGGAACGCCATTATCGGAACATCTGTATAGGGTCCGCGAACCCGGATCGTTGGCGACAGTCTCAACGAACGAATAGTTGATAGCGCGTGACTCCAGGCTGCCTGGCGGGGGTGGTTTCGCGGAATTAGTGCCTGACTCCATTGAGGATGTACGAATGCACCTGGCCGGAAACCACTCGTTGCTGACTGGCAGCATCCGCGACGCCGAAAATAGTCAGGACGCTCGCGAGTCCGAATTGGCACATGTTCATGGATGCCCCCAAAGAGCCGAGTGCACAGCACCGGCGCGTCCTATACCCATGAAGGCGAGAGGGTCGTGTGAACTATTTACGTTGTGGGGTGTGGGGCGACTGGTGGCAAGGAACCGCAGCGGTCGGCCTTCTACCGGCGCGGTGCCGGCCAGGAGACCCATTCCCAGCGCCCACTACTTGGAAGGCTTCTTCAGCACCTTCATGACCTTTGCCCGGTCGTTGCCTACGGCTTTAACCGCCGCCTTGACGGCTGCCGGCTTCACCTTGGCTACCTTGGCCGCGTAGGCGACTTCATGTTTCTGCCCACCAGCGACCTTGTTACGGTCGGAGGCATCGCGCTTCTTAGGGTCGTCAGGCATGACAATCTCCCGGTTAGGTGTGCCGAACCTACGCTCCCAACACCTGAGTAGCAAGAGTTCCCAGCCTCGGACGTTGAGGCCGAACACAGGCAATCGTCGGGTGGCTACATCTGTTTTGCCCTCTCATCGGCTCCTTGGCCTGCTAGCTGTGGTGAGGTCCGAGTTCGGCGGCCATACTTAGACTTGCCGCCTTCGTGGAACGTTTGTCCATGCTAGAACCTGCGTTAGTAGACATGCCGCGCCACGCAACCTGGACAATAGATGAGCAGGTACTCCGCGAGACCGCCTACCACGAGGCGGGCCATGCGGTGCTGGCTAAGCTGACCGGTACGCATATTGCTGGTGCGATAGATGCGCGAGTTGCGTCCAAACAGGGCGCGTTTGACTGCGAATACCTTGAGGCCTTGCATCAGGCACGCGCCATTGTGCTCGGCGTCGCAGTGGATCCGATCAAAGAGAGCGCCGTTATCAGCGCTGGCGGTGCTGTGGCTCAGGCCCGCTTCATGTTCGCCAATGGGATTGGTCTCGACAGCAATGGAAAGTGGATCCCATCAACTGACAACTATGTATCGCTTTGCGCGTTACACGACCGGAACGAGGTTCGTCGGACGCTGGGTATTGGGCACTGGGAAGAAGTGACCAGGACCGCAAGCAACGTTTTGAGCCGGCCTGGGGTCTGGAGCGCAGTCGAGATATTGGCTGCAGAAGTGATTCGAAGGAATGGAATGGTGCCTAAAAACACGGTAGATAACTTGCTACACCAAGCGTTCATCGAACTTCACTTGCCGGAATGTTCTCCCCTTATCTAGCCACTGAGTATGGTGCTAATGCGTGCCTTGGTGGTTACCTAGTCGCTGAACCGAGAATCTGCTGGGCTAGCTCTTTGGCCGCGACTAAAGCTTCGGCCGGCGAATCAAATGTACCCGGCGGGACCCTTCTGGGCGACCGGTCTGGGAGCCTTAGACCTGCAAGGTAACCGGGACCGGGCCACCCTTCGCTTAGCAGCAACGCACAGGTGTGCTCACCAATCTTGAACTCCGTGACCGCCTCGAACTCTTGCATGAAACCCCCTCCGCGTGATCTAGACCTTAGGAATGTCGGGGCAAACGCAGATGTTGCAAGGGAATCATTCCACAAACTGCTAAACCGACGCCCCGGCGGGACTTGTCGCGAGCCTTTATTCCTTACCGGCTAGGCACTTGCCTCCATTCAGCGAAATACTAATTGCGACCGTTGGAAGCCGGGGCCTAGGCTATCTCCCCGGGAACGTCTCACCGGGTGATTCACCGACTCCGGAAGCTCTGCGCCATGCCAGCCACCATCGCCCACTACCTAGGCCCAGCCGGTATAGACCTGCCACGGGTGTGCGTACCCCTTGCCGGCGCCCACGTGCGCCTAGGTTTACGCCGGGTCTTTATGCCCTTCTAGTGCCTCCGGGTGCTGGAAGCTGACTACCGGCCGACCCAGACAGACCTCTGAAAGATGGCTCCTCCCCTGGGAAACAGGGCGTGTCGAACGGGCCTGTAGCCGCCAGATTTTTTTACAGCGGCTAAGGCTCGTTGCTCTTGATTTGGGACTCGATACGCTGAGATCCAGTCCACAAGAGGAGGAACAATGCAGTGAATAACGACCTCAAGCCGAAGGCGAGCTACATGCGGCGCAAGGAGCTAAGGGCCTACTTCGGCGATGTATGCCGCCAGACCACCTACAACTACCAAAAAAATCCAGCGTTCCCCCAGCCTGTTTACATGGACGGTATTTGTCTTGGATTTGTTACGGAGGAGATCGACGCATTCAATGTGGCTATGAAGCAGGCCCGAGGGGGTGAAACCTGACGCTAATTTTCTGGGCCATGAAGGCGCCAAAACACGTCTATGGCAGCGAAAGCACCAGGCCAGCCCCCGTAACGGGCTTGGATAAGAGCCTGCGGGATCAGGAATGATCGTTGTACTGTTTATTAGTGGGTTACAGCAATGGACGATGAAATCACAACACTGACCGATTGGTCACTGGTTTTGCTCGAGGATGGAAGGAGGTGTATTACCACGCAGCACGACTGCGCGAATGACCTGAAGCAAGTCATCACGACAGTTGCAAAGATAGTCCAGTCTCGGGAGGCCTTGTTCCGCACTGAGAAGGAAGGAAGGCGCACGCTGGTAGTAGCAACCGAGCTAGGAAAGGAGTTTTTTCAATGCATCAAGGCTGACCTGGCGGGGATAGACAAGCACTATCCAACTCACCGCTTTAGCCCGTTTTACACGGTCTTCAAGCAGCATGCGAAATCACTGTGGAAGGGCTCCTGTAGGATCGGGCTAAGCATGGTTGACGAGCTTAACGCTGCGGTTGAAGCGATAAGGGCAGCAGGCAGGGAAACCAAGCTAAAGATCAGAATCGAAAATTTAAAGCGCTGCGAGCGTTCCAACGCTAGGTCGATGAAGGACCTGCTCGCAGGGGTACGCAGGCTCTACTCGAAGGTTTTGATTATTCGATTGGATCTCGAATATTTCTCGGTCTTCGGGCCGGGGTGCGGATTCAATGCGCAAGAGATTTCGCTTGAGCAGGTCCAGCAGCATCGCAATGCGTTCTTGGAATATCTTCGGACTGGACCGTATTCCGAAAATCTTGCGGGCTATGCATGGAAACTAGAATGGGGGCCCGAGAAGGGGTTTCATATCCATTTCGTAATTTTTAAGGATGCTCAGGCTGTCTGCAAGGACATAGTCATTGCTGACATGCTAAGCAAATATTGGCGGGAAGTAGTTACCGCTAGTGCCGGATATGCGCACAACTGTAACAAGGACAAAGAACGATACCCCGAGCCGTACCTTGGAATGGTTGCGCGTGGCGATGATGCCAAATGGGAAGTGGCTGGAGAGAAGCTCCGGTATTTGACGAAAGTCGATCATTTCGTCCGCTTCCAGGCTCCAAGGAAGTGCAAGACGTTTGACACCGGAGGCCCTTACAAGAAAGCCTAATTGAGAGGACGCCGGGATTTAAGCTCGGCGTCCTTTTTCTTTTTTATTGCAGCGACGGCTTCCTTGATCCTAGGGTGTTTCAAAAGATCTGTGCAACGAGTATCGCCCCATTTCTGATCGAGCCCTGCTTGTACTACAGCAGCTTTGAAATCCTCGGGCGTGGAATAAGTTGAAGCTTTTGCGATCAAGCTGTCCACGACCTTTTGCGTGGCCTTGTGGTATTGATCGCTTCTCGAAGCACGGCCCGCTTTGCCCGCCTTGCTCATGAATTGCGAGATTTCGACGCGGTCCATAAACAGCTTGGCCTCCTCGAACCCGGAGTATCGTTGTGCGATGCCGTGCGCTTCGGCCAGAAACGACCACGCTAGCTCAGTACGCCCAGCGGCACGTTCCTCTCGAGCACGCCTGAGAAGATCCCATCCTTTTGACATGGCAATCCGCGTCAGTTCGGTGGCGGGGTCTAGCGTGCTCCTGTCATCTCCGATTGGGGCTAGGCTCGCGCCTACTTCGTCCAGGAAGTAATCGAAAGACCGGGGCTGCAAATCCTTGTAGCTAGGAGGATCAGGCTCCATGGGGCCATACGGCTTTGGTGCGTTGGGATCTTTCAGCTTGGTCATCCTGGCGTGCTCGTGCGAAGAAGAGCGAATGACGCTAACAGAGGAGCCAAGCGATGCAAGTGCGTTTGCAGTGCGTTTGTATGCACAGCAGAACACTAGCAATGAGGCAATACATTCTGCACGCGCTTGTGCGTAGACGAGTGAGTAGAAATCAGCCGGGTTGAAATTTAAGCCAAAAAAAACAGCCACTTAGGGCTGTTCCTTGGTGCCGAAGGTGGGACTCGAACCCACACGCTTTTAAGGGCGGCGGATTTTGAGTCCGCTGCGTCTACCGTTCCGCCACTTCGGCGCGGCCGCGAAGTATAACGGAGTGCGCGGCGATTGCCCAATGGTGGCGGTCCTGTCGGGTGGGCAGGGCAGGCCGGGATGCTGCACCGCGGGATGCATTCCGGAAAGGATTGGGTATCTTGACAGCGCTGTCAGCTGGCGCTTCGCACAGCAGTCGGCCACGACACTCCAGCATCGCCTAGTATTGCGCGTCGGGCCAAGGCCGGGGGGTGCCGCTTTGCATCGGGTCCTCACCCCGTCTACGACCGACACTCCAAACCTCCCGGGAAAAACAACAACATGGCCACACAACAGACCCGCTGGTCGCAGTTCGGCGTACTCATCACGGTATTTTTCTTCTGGGGATTCGTCGCGGCCAGCAACGACATCCTTATCCCGGTGTTCAAGACAGCGTTCAATCTCAGTCATGCGCAAAGCCAGTTGGTCTCCTTTGCCTTCTATGTGGCCTATACCGTCGGCTCGCTGATCTATTTCTTCGTGTCCAAGCTCATCGGCATGGATGTGCTGAACCGCATCGGCTACAAAAACGGCATCGCCCTGGGCCTGGTGATTTCGGCCATCGGCACGCTGCTGTTCTATCCGGCGGCCAACCTGGGCTCGTTCAACCTGATGCTGTCGGGCCTGTTCATCGTTGGCCTGGGCTTCTCGCTTCAGCAGATCGCTGCCAATCCGCTGGCGATCGTGATGGGCGACCCGCACACCGGTTCGCAACGCCTGACCATGGCCGGCGGCGTCAACAACTTCGGCACCACCATCGGGCCGCTGCTGGTCAGCCTGGCGATCTTCGGCAGCGTTGCGGCCGGCGGCACCGAAGCCAGCATCGAAAGCGTGAAGACGCCCTACCTGATACTGGGTCTGGCCTTCATTCTGGTGGCCGTGTTCCTGAAGTTTTCCTCGGTGCCGAACCGCATCGACCTGGACCAGGTCACCGAATCCGAAGCGCAGGACAACTCCAAACTGCTGCATAAATCTTCGGCGTTCGGCTACCCGCAGCTGGTGCTGGGCATGCTCGCCATCTTCGTGTATGTGGGCGTGGAAGTTTCCACAGTGGCCAACCTGCCGGCTTATCTGCAGGAAAGCCTGGGCATCTCCACTTCCTCGGTCGCGCCCTACGTGTCGCTGTACTGGGCCAGCCTGATGATCGGCCGCTGGACCGGCGCGGCCGGCGCCTTCAATGTCGGCGCCGGCGCCAAGCGTCTGTTGACCCTGATCCTGCCGTTCCTGGCCTTCGGCGTGTTCCTGGCGGTCAATGCCATAGCCAGGCACGAGGTGTCGCAGTTCCTGGGCTATGTGTTCGTCATCGCCTTGATGATCCTGGCCACCCTGGCCAGCCGCGGAAGCCCGGCGCGCATGCTGCTGTATTTCGCCCTCTGCGGCATCGCCGCGTTGCTGATCGGCATGTTCACCACCGGCAAGACCAGCGCGGTCGCCTTCATCAGCGTGGGCCTGTTCTGCAGCACCATGTGGCCCTGCATCTTCGCGCTGTCGATCACCGGGCTGGGCAAGCACACCAACCAGGGCAGCAGCCTGCTGATCATGATGATCATGGGCGGCGGCATCGTGAGCGTGATCCAGGGCCTGGCCGCGGACAAGATCGGCATGCAGATGAGCTATATCGTCGGCGTGGTCTGCTTCGCCTACCTGGCTTTCTATGCGCTGCGCACGGTGGGCATCCTGCGTTCGCAGGGCATCGATCTGGACAAGATAAGTGCGGACGGGGGGCACTGAGGCTTACAGGCGGTCATCGCGATACTGGGACCAAAGGATCGTCATCCCAGCGAAAGCTGGGATCCATCTTGACGTTGCTTCAAACGTCTGATGCCTGCTCGCACCAAGATCAAAATGGATCCCAGCATTCGCTGGGATGACGACGTCTCTTTTTTGACGTCTCATTTGACCACCACATTATTAGCGAGGGCCGCTGCAATGCGGCCCGTGCGATCAATTCGGCACGATCTGGTCGGTGCCCAGCAGACGCTCGCCGCGGCTCTGCCATTGCGCATCGTCACCGGTCGGCGAGAACACCCCGCAGCGGACCATGGTGCGCTGGTAGACGTGCAGCGACACGGCGATGGCCTTGTCGCTGGGGTTGCGGATGGTGTGGTACTCGTGCGGCGGAATCAGGCTGCCGGCCGAGCCGGTGCCGGCCTCGATGGTGCCGGCGGCGACGAAGCGATAGCGGTTGTCGTCGCGTTCGGCCAGTTCGTACTGGGTGATTTCCAGCCGGCCCTTCCAGACGCCTTCCACGCACCACATGCCGGAATGGTCGTGGATCTTGGTGCCCTGGCCCGGCCCCCAGGTCATCGCCACCACGCTGTAGCCGTGTTCGGGGCTGGTGTAGAGCTCGCGGCGTGCGTAGTGGTCGGCGATGGGCTCCAGCACGCATTCGGGCAGGGCCACGTCCTGGTCGCAGATCATTTCGCACAAGGTCTTGCGCAGCGCATCGGTGATGGCGCGGTCGTCGCCCAGCGCAACGGCCGCGTCCAGTGAGGCGATGAGTTTGTCGTGGCCGGGGAAGTCGAGCGTGGTCATGGCGTGGATCCGGCGGAAGTGTGGTGGCATTTTAGCCTGTCGCCACGGAGTCTGTAGGAGCGCCCCCTGGGCGCGAGCTCTTACTCCATTGAAGTCCCAAAAGCTCGCGCCCAGGGGGCGCTCCTACAGTCACAATTTAGACAGGAAGGCCTGTACGGCTGGGCCGAAGCGCTCGATATCCACCAGGAACGCATCGTGCCCCTGCGGCGACTCGAGCGGCTGGAACTGCGCATCGGCTCCACCCAGGCGCAAGCCGTCGGCGATCTGCTGTTGCTGCTGTAACGGAAACAGGATGTCGGTGGTCGCACCGATGGCCAGCGCTTTATCCACTTTGATCCGCGATAGTCCCTGCAAGACGTCGCCGCCGGCGACTTCGGCCAGGTCGAACCAGTCCATCGAGCGGCTGAGATAAAGGTAGCAATTGGGGTCGAAGCGGCGCACGAAGCGTCGCGCATGACCTTCCAGATAACTCTCCACCTGGAATTCCAGGCCGAAGGGTTCTTCGTCGGGATGATCGGATTCCAATCGTACCCGGCCGAAGCGGCCGTCCCATTCCAGCGCCGAACGATAGGTGATGACGCCCAGTTTGCGCGCCATGCGCATGCCCGATTCGGGGTAGGAAGCATCGTCGTAATTGCCGTTGTTCCACTTCGGGTCCAACCGGATCGCCTCGCGCTGCAGCGAACGGATGGCGATGGAAAACGGCAGCGCCTGCGCGCTGCCGGAAATATTGATATGGGTGCGCGCCAGGCCGGGGTGGCGCAACAGGAAAGCCAGTGCGGTCATGCCGCCCATGGAATTGCCGATCAGACAGGCCAACCGGTCGATGCCCAGACCCCGCACCACTTCGCGCGCGGCGTCGGCGCCGTCTTCTATCGACAGTTCGGGGAAATCCAGACGGTACAAACGACCGGTCGCCGGGTCGGTGGAAGCTGGGCCGGTGGAACCCTTGCAGCTGCCCAGCGAATTCACGCACACCACAAACCAGCGGCCGGTATCGATGGGCTTGCCTGGTCCGATCATCGGTTCCCACCAGCCGGCCTCGGGGTTGCCGGCATTACGTGCGGCATGTGCATCGGGCGACAAACCAGTCACGATCAGGACGGCGTTGTCGCGCGCCGCGTTCAGTTCGCCCCAGGTTTCGTAGGCCATCCGCGCGCCATGCAGCTCGCCGCCGCGCTTCATGGGGAAAGGCGAGGGCAAGGGATGGAAGCGGGTGCCCGGTGGAATGAATTCGGTCATCGAGCCAGTTTAGCAGCGCGCCACCCGGTTCGAAGGGTGGCGCGCGTCGTGCGCAGCGGTACCGCGCGGCATTACACCAGGGTCAGCGTCACATCGATATTGCCGCGGGTGGCGTTCGAATAGGGGCATACCACGTGAGCCATCTGGACCAGGGATTCGGCCTGTTCGCGCGGCAGGCCGGGCAATGAGATCTTCAGTTCGACTTCAATGCCGAAACCATTGGGGATCTGGCCGATGCCGACATTGCCTTCGATGGAAGCGTCGGCGGGCAGGGCGATCTTCTCGCGGCCGGCGACGAATTTCAGCGCACCGATGAAGCAGGCCGAATAACCGGCGGCGAACAGTTGTTCGGGGTTGGTGCCGTCGCCGCCGGCGCCGCCCAGTTCGCGCGGGGTGGTCAGTTTGACGTCCAGCACGTTGTCGGAGGAGACGGCACGGCCGTCACGGCCGCCGGTGGCGGTAGCGGTGGCGCGGTAGAGGACTTTTTCGATGGACATGGGTAACTCCTTAGTGAGGGGCGGCTTGGAAAGGACCGGTGGCCGCTACCGGTATGAATTTTGCGCTATTATATAGCGCACTATATATTGGTTGGAGAGTGCTTCACCGAATTGGCAGTATCAGCTGGACTGCGTGTTTGCGATCAAATTGCCGCGCAGCGATTCCAGCCGCGACTTGATCTGTCCAAGCTGGTCGACACCCATCGCTGCTGCGCAGAACACGCCTTCCGGAACCTCTACCGCCCGGGTCTTGAGCGCCTTGCCGCTGCGGCTGAGCGCGATCACCACCTGGCGTTCGTCGTCGGCGGAGCGGGTGCGGGTCAGCAGGCCGGAAGCTTCCAGGCGCTTGAGCAACGGCGTCAGCGTGGCCGAATCCAGGAACAGGCGCTCGCCGATCTCCGACACCGTCAATTCGTCGCGCTCCCACAACACCAGCATCACCAAATATTGCGGATAGGTCAGCCCCAGCGGCGCCAGCAGCTTGCGGTACACCTTGTTCATGGCCAGCGAGGCCGAGTACAGGGTGAAGCACAACTGGTTGTCCAGTTTCAGCAGCGCGTCGGCGCTGGTTTTGGGGGAAGGGGTCTTGATTGCCATGGCGCCAATATAAATAGCGCGCTATGTAATTGCAAGCTATTTATACACCGTGCCGATGAATGGTATTCGAGCAATGGAAGAGGCGTGTTGTTCCCTTCTCCCATCGGGAGAAGGTGCGCGAAGGGCGGATGAGGGAATGGACTTTCAGATTGACGGACGGTTTCCGTGGGCCGGACTTGTGCTTCCCTCATCCGTCGCTTCGCGCCACCTTCTCCCGATGGGGGAAGGGAAGCAATTCTGCGCGCCGCTCTACCGGCTCGCGCCGCCCAACACCAGCTCGACAGGCGCAGCGGCCGGCAGGCCCACGCGCACCGGCTTGGACTCCAGATCCCCTTCCTGGCGCATCGGATCGCCGCTGGCCGACAGGCGCGCGATCAGCTCCACTTCCTTCAGCGCGGAAAGTTTCTGCGTGGGCATGGGGCTGTCGCCGTCGTCCAGCGTCAGGCTGAGCGGCAGCTCCTGCAGGCTGTGTTTCTCCACCGCTACAGGCATCGGCGGACCGCCGGGAATGCGTGCGATCACGAACACGGTGGTGTCGCCGCGCAGGCGCACGCGCGATGCGAAATCCGGATCGAGCGCGACTTTTACCGTCAGCGCATTGGCGCTGGTGGTTTGAGCAGTGGTTTCGACCGCATCGGCTGGCAGCGGCGACAGACCCGCTTCAGCGCGGGCGGCGTCGATCTGCTTACGCAAGGTGGCGGCCGTAGCGGGATCGACCTGGGAAAGAAGAGGCTCCCAGGTCCTGGCGGCTTCGGCAGATTGCCCGTTCTGGCGCTGGGAAATGCCCAGCAACCAGGTCGCGCGCTGGTGGCCGGGCTGTTGCGCAAGCGCGTGCTCCACCCAGGCAATGGCCTGGGCATCGAGTTTGCGGTCGGAGGAAGCGTAAAGACGCGCCTGCGCCGCTTCCACCAGCAGATTGGGATCGTCCGGCAACAGCTTCACCGCGTGCGCGAAAGCATCGCTGGATTCGGCGGATTTGCCTTGCGAGGCGAGCGTCTTGCCGAGCAGTTGCCAGCCCTCGGGCTGATTGGGGTTGCGCTTGAGTTCGATCCGCAATTCGGCGATGGCGGCTTCGAGGGGAACGGGCGGCGCACTGGCCGCTTGTTCGACCGACGAAGGCGTACCGACCACGCGATAGAGCGCGAAGGTAGCCAGACCGAGCGCGACGATTCCACCTGCGACAAGCGAACGCGAGTCGCGCCACAGCGGCCAAAGCACGCCACCCAGCACCGCCAGACCCAGCAACACGGCGATTGCGATGAATGTGCCCATTACCATTCCTGGTTGTCGTCATTGGCCACCGTGCCGGCGGCCGTACTGCGCTTGCGCACTATGCGGAACACGATGGCGGCGCCGGCCAGCAGCAGCAACGCCGGGCCGAACCACAACAGCCAGGTATTGCCGGCGACATCGGGCTTGTACAGGACGAATTCGCCGTAGCGATCGACCAGGAAGCGCTTGATCTCCGCATCGGATTTGCCCTGATTCATCAGATCCAGCACTTCGCGGCGCAGGTCGTGCGCGATCTGCGCGTTGGAATCGGCCAGCGATTGGTTCTGGCACATCACGCAGCGCAATTCGGCGGTGAGCTGGTGGAAACGCGTTTCCTGGGCGACATCCTTGAACTGCAACGGCGTCGGGTCGGAGGCTTGCGCGGAACAGAGTGCCGAGAGCATCAACAGCGCGAGCATCACGCCGCCTTGTAGAGCCGAGCACGCTCGGCTGCCTCTGTCTTTAGCGCCGATCAAGAGCAGCCGAGCGAGCTCGGCTCTACAAGGACGATTCAAGTTCGCCAGGACCGTGCTCACTTGCTGGCTTCCGCCTTTTCAAGCGTGGGGATCAACTCCTCGGCGATGATCTCGTCGGTAATCGCGCCCACGTGCTTCCAGCGCACGATGCCTTTGCCGTCCACCAGAAAGGTTTCCGGCGCGCCGTAGATGCCCCAGTCGATGGCGGTGCGGCCTTCCTCGTCGGCCACCACCATCAGGTAGGGATTGCCGTACTGCTCCAGCCAGCGCAAGGCGTCCTCGCGCGGATCCTTCAAGTTGTAGCCGATGAAACGCACGCGTTTGGTCAGTGCGAACTTGCTGATCACCGGGTGCTCCACGCGGCATTCCGGGCACCAGCTGCCCCATACGTTCATCACGAACGGCTGTCCGCGCAGCTCGGCCAGGGTGAAGCGCTTGCCCGGCTCGTGCAGCAAGGGCAAGTCGAAGGCGGGCGCGGGTTTGCCGATCAGCGGCGAGGGCAGGGCGTCGCGACCGGCTTGGTCGGAGCGCTGCACGCCGTAATACAGCAACCCCATCAAGCCGATGAAGAACAGGGCGATGATCACGCCGGCGAAGACGAACGCGCCGGTGTGCGGCGACTTCGGTGCGGGTTGGCTCATCGGTTGTCCTCGGGTCTGCGGAAACGTCGGTCGGTGGCGGTAACGAAACCGCCCAGCGCCATCAGGCCGGCGCCCAACCAGATCCAGCGCACGAACGGCTTGATGTGGATGCGGATGGCGCGTGCCTGACCACCCAGCGATTCGCCCAGCGCTACGTAGACATCGCCGAACACGCCGGGGTGGATACCGGCTTCGGTCATCACCTGTCCGCCGCTAGCGTAGGCGCGCTTCTCGGGATTGAGCAGCACCAGCGGTTCATCGCCGCGAAACACCTGCACATGTCCGCGTGTGGCCAGATAGTTGGGGCCTTGCAGTTCGTCCACGCCCTCGTAGCGAAACGAATAGCGTCCGATCTGCTCCGACTGGCCCGGTGTCATCGCCAGTTCGCGTTGCATGTTGAGACCTTCCACCAGCAACGCGCCGATCAGGAATACGGCGATGCCGCCATGCGCCAGGGTCATGCCCAGCATCTCGGCGGTGAAACGATTGCCCTTGGAAGCGAAGCGCGACCACAGGAAGCGCAAGGTGCCGAAGGCGACCCATGCGGCGGTGGCGATGCCGGCGGCGGTTTTCCATTGGCCTTGTGGCGCGGTGAAGTAGGCGATCGCTCCCAGCACCAGAGCCAGCACCGCCCAGGGCGCGAGCATGCGCAACGGCCGGGACATTTCCTCGCGCTGCCAGCGGGTCAGCGGCCCGAACGGCAGCAGCAGCACCAGTGGCGTCATCAACAACAGGAACAGCAGGCCGAAGTAGGGCGGCCCGACCGAGATCTTGCCCAGCCCCAGCGCATCGGCGAGCAGCGGATACAGCGTGCCCAGCAGCACCATCGCGCAGGCGCAAATCAACAGCACGTTGTTGGCCAGCAGCAAAGTTTCGCGGGAGCCGGCGATGAAGGGCGCGCCCTGTTCGAGTCGCGGTACACGCAATACGTACAGCACCAGCGACCCGCCGATCACCAGGCCGAGGAAAATCAGAATGAAAAGTCCGCGCGAGGGGTCAGCGGCGAAGGCATGCACGCTGGTCAGCACGCCTGAGCGCACCAAAAATGCGCCCAGCAGCGACAGCGAAAATGCTGCGATGGCCAGCAGCAAAGTCCAGCCGCGGAAACTGCCGCGTTTCTCGGTCACCGCCTGCGAGTGCAACAGCGCGGCGCCGGCCAGCCAGGGCATGAAGCTGGCGTTCTCCACCGGATCCCAGAACCACCAGCCGCCCCAGCCCAGCTCGTAGTACGCCCACCAGCTGCCCAGGGCGATGCCGATGGTCAAAAAGCCCCAGGCGATATTGGTCCACGGCCGTGTCCAGCGCAGCCAGCGCGCATCCACGCTGCCGTCGATCAGAGCGGCGATGGAGAAGGCGAACGGAACCACGAAACCCACGTAGCCGATGTACAGCATCGGCGGATGGATGATCATCCCCACGTCCTGCAGCAACGGGTTGAGGTCGCGGCCTTCCAGCGGCGCGGGCAGCAGCCGGACGAAGGGATTGGAAGTGAAGATCAGGAAAGCCAGGAAGCCCAGGCTGATGAGACCGATCACGCCCAGCACGCGCGCGATCACATGCTCGGGAAGCCCGCGCGAGAACTCGGCCACCGCCGCGTTCCACACTGCCAGCACCAGCGTCCACAGCAGCAGCGAACCTTCGTGCGCACCCCACACTGCGGTGTAGCGATACACCATGGGCAGCAGCGAATTGGAATTGTCGGCCACGTACTTGACCGAGAAATCCTGGGTGACGAAGGCCACGGTCAGGACCACGAACGCGCCGAGCACCAGGAACAACTGCGCATAGGCGGCGGGGCGGGCGACAGCCATCCAGCCGGGCTTGCCGCGTTGCGCGCCGGCCAATGGCAATACCGCCTGCAGGCCCGCGATGAGCAGCGCCAGGATCAGCGCTATCTGGCCGAGTTCAGGCAGCATCTAGCGGTTTTCCGTCGCGGCCGCGGCGGGCGCCTGCACGTCGTGCTTCTTGTGCGCCATGCCCATTTTGTCGGCGACTTCCTTGGGCATGTAGTTCTCGTCGTGCTTGGCCAGCACGTCCTCGGCCACGAATACGCCGTCCTTCATGGTGCCCGTGGCCACCACCGCCTGTCCTTCGCGGAACAGATCGGGAAGGATGCGGTTGTAGACCACCGGCAGCAGCGCATCGCCGTCGGTGACCTTGAAATGGACTTCGAGCGAGCCGGGAGTGCGCTGGAACGAGCCTTTTTCCACCATGCCGCCCAGACGGAAGCGCGCGCGGTCTCCGGTTTCGCCGCGCAGCACTTCGGCCGGCGTATACAAGTAGGCGACGTTGCGTTGCAAGGCAAAGACCACCAGGGTAGTGGCGATGCCCGCCGCAACCACAAGCAAGAGCACCCACAACAGACGACGGCGGCGGATCGGGTTCATCGGCTCAACTCCACCGGTTGCGCGCGCTTGGCGTCGCGCGCCTTGCGCAATCGCGCGGCGCGCAACTCGCGGCGGATCTGCAGGCGCGGCACCACGAAGTCCCACAGCATCACCACTGCGAATACCGCGTAGGCGCCGATCACGTAGTTGACATAAGTCATAGGAATGCCGTCACGGCTGCATCGCCAATTTCGCCACCCAGTCCTTGCCCGCCTCGCGACGCAGGTTGTCGGCGCGCGCGCGCGACAGCAACGAACCTGCGAACCAGAACTGCACGGCCACGAACATCAGCCAGAACGGCAGCTGCATGCTGGGATCGATCTTGGAATCGCCGAACAGGCTGATGGTCTGGCCCTGGTGCAGCGAATTCCACCACACCACCGAATATTTGATCACCGGCAACAGCGCAACGCCCACGATAGCCAGCAGTCCTGCCGCGCGCGCAGCGGCGCGGCGGTCGTCGATGGCGTGGTACAGGCCGGTCACGCCCAGATACAGGAACAGCAGGATCAGTTCCGTGGTCAGGCGCGGATCCCAATCCCACCACGTGCCCCACATCGGCTTGCCCCAGATCGAACCGGTGACCAAGGTAATGAGGGTGAAGGCGGCGCCGACCGGCGCGCAGGCCATGGCCAGGATCTCGCACAGCTTGATCCGCCAGATCAGCGCGATGGCCGAATAGACCGCCATCACACCGAACACCAGCATGCTCATCATCGCGCTGGGTACATGGATGTAGAAGATGCGGAAACTGTCGCCCTGCTGGTAATCGGCAGGCACCTGGAACGCCTGCCACAAGCCGACGCCCATCAGTACGAAGGCGATGGCATAGCACCACGGCGCCCAGCGGGCCGCGAAGCGGTCGAAGATCGGCGGCGAGCCGAGTTGGTGGAACCAGAGCAGGACAGGATTCATGCGTACGGAAACTTCAGTGCAATGCGATGCGGATTGCCGCCGCAGCGGCCAGGGGAGCCAGTACCAGTGCCAACACCAGTCCTGCGCCGAGGAAAAGCAGTGCGCCGATGGCATCCAGGCCCTGCGCGCTGCGGGCGACGCTGCCAGCGCCGAAGATCAGCACGGGGACGTACAGCGGCAACGCCAGCAAGGCGACAAGAATACCAGAGCGCCTCATGCCGACCGTCAGCGCAGCCACCACCGCGCCCAGCAGGCTCAACAGCGGCGTACCCAAGGCCAGCGACGCCAACAGGACCGGAAGTTGATCGCGGGGAAGGTGCAGCAGTTCCCCCAACAGGGGCGTGACCAGGATCAACGGCAGCGCGGTCGTCAGCCAGTGGCTCAGCACGCGTACGGCCACCAGCCAGGCCAAAGGGACGGGCGCCAGGATCCATTGCTCCAGCGAGCCGTCTTCGGCGTCGCCACGGAACAGCGTATCCAGCGACAGCAGGCCGGCCAGCAGTACCGCTACCCACATCACCGCCGAGGCCACTTTCGCCAGCGCCTGCGGTTCGCCGCCCAGCGCCAGGGCGAACAGCACCACCACCAGCAGGGCGAACAGCGCCGGTTGGAAGGCATCGCCGCGCCGACGCCAGAGCAGGCGCAGATCGCGGATCATTAGCGTGCTGCCGGCCTGGAACAGAGAGGGGCCGTTCACGAGCAGTCTCCAGCCGCGGCGGGAAATTGCATTTTTCCCCTTTGAAAAAGGTGGGCAGGGGGGATTTGCTTTTGCTCTTGCTGGAAGTCGCCGAGCAAAGTCAAAAGCAAATCCCCCAGTCGCCGGTGAGGCCGGCGCCAGCCCCCTTTTTCAAAGGGGGCAACAGCGGGCTGTAAGCTTGAGAGAAGGTCAAGCATTGACGCCCCTCTTCAGCATCAGCATCCGCGTCTGCACCGGCGGCGCGGCATAAGCGCCATGAGTGGTCACCAGCGCGGCGCCGCCCTCGCGCAGATGTGCGGAAATCATGCGGTTGACCAGATTGATGCCGTCCAGGTCCAGGTTCGCGTAGGGCTCGTCCAGCAGCCAGAGCGGCGCCGGCGACAGCCACAGACGGGCGAGGGACAGGCGTTTTTTCTGGCCGGCGGAAAGCTGGCGCGCAAGCGCGTCTTCGTAGCCGGCCAGTCCGACCATGCCCAGCGCATCGGCCGGAAGCTGACGCGGGCGGCGTCCATGCAGACCGCACAGGAAATTCAGGTTCTCCAGCGTATTCAGGTCCGCCTTCATTGCGGGCAGGTGGCCCAGGTAGGCAATGGCGTGCGAGCGCAGGCTGGCCTGGGCGGTACGGCCGTCAATGTCGATTTCGCCTGCGTCGGCACGCAACAGACCAGCCAGCACACGCAGCAAGGTGGTCTTGCCCACGCCGTTGTCGCCCTGCACCAGCAGGGCCTCGCCTGCACCGACCATGAAGTCCAGCGGTCCGAACACCGGCTCGTCGTTGCGTGTGAAAGCGAGTCCGCGTGCGGCGAGCAGCGGCAGGGAAGAGTGCGGGGACGGGGTCATCTGCGCCTATTGTAACGGCGCGCCCGCTTCAACCGCCTTGCCCGGCCCGCCAGTTCGGCAGGCCTGCTCATCCGGCCCAATCGGTGCAGGGATCATCGGCCACGCCGGGCGGACGCGGCCATAACATGCGCAGGCGCACCGGTTCGCCGCATTTCCAGTAGAGCGTGGCAGCTTGGCCGAATTCCCGCGCCCAGGCGTCGCCGGTTTCCACCGGCACGTCCAGGACCACCCACCCGTATTCCACCGCACCGCCCTGGGCGTTGCTTCCCAGCGAGGAACAATGCTGGAACCGTCCTTCCCGGATACGCGCCTGCAGGCGCTCGTCGGCCGCCATGTTCTGCGCCACGGTCGCCGCCTCGGGGGCAGGATTCCAAGCGGTGATGAAAAGATAATGTTTGGCGCCGAGCTCGCGTTCGATGTCGTCGGCCAATTGGCCCACGCCGAACAGCCACTCCCTGTGCCCGATGGTCACGAAATAATGGGCGGCGGCATAAGCCGTCGCCAGCTGCGCCGTCTGTTCGTCGTGGCCCGTGTTTCCGTCCATGACCTCATCATCCCTGTTCTCCGTCATTGCGTACACTCCTGTTCCCCAATCCCCCGACTCACTTCCCCACGGAAAGGCCGATGTCCTTCGAAACCAAGTTGCCCAAGGTAGGCACCACCATATTCACCGTCATGTCCCAACTGGCCGCCGAGCATGGCGCCGTCAACCTGGGACAGGGCTTCCCCGATTTCGCCGTACCGCAACGGCTGGTGGACGAACTGGCCGACGCCATGCGCGCCGGCCACAACCAGTACGCGCCCATGACCGGTGTGCCCGTCCTGCGCCAGGCCATCGCCGCCAAGGTGTTGCGCTGCTACGGTGCCGAAGTGAATGCCGATACCGAGATCACCGTGACCAGCGGCGCCACCGAGGCGATTTTCAATGCGATCCACGCGGTGGTGCGACCGGGCGAGGAAGTGATCGTGCTGGACCCGGCCTACGACTGCTACGAACCGGCCATCGACCTGGCCGGCGCCAAGGCGGTGCATGTGGCCCTGGATCCGCGGACGTTCGCCGTTGACTGGCAGAAGGTCCAGGACGCGATCACTCCGCGTACCCGCCTGTTGATGATCAACAGCCCACACAACCCGTCCGGCGCCATGTTGGGCGAAGACGATCTGCGCCAGTTGGCCGGAATATTGCGCGGCACCGACATTTTCCTGGTCTCCGACGAGGTCTACGAGCACATCGTCTTCGACGGCCGTCGCCACGAATCAGTGCTGCGTTATCCGGAACTGGCGGCGCGCGCCTTTGTCATCTCCAGCTTCGGCAAGACCTACCACTGCACCGGCTGGAAGATCGGTTACGCGATCGCGCCGCCTGCCTTGAGCGCCGAATTCCGCAAGGTGCACCAGTACAATACTTTTACGAGTTTTTCGCCCGCGCAGTACGCCTTTGCGGCGATGATCCGCGACGAGCCGGAACACTACGAACAACTGGGCGCGTTCTATCAGGCCAAGCGCGACCGTTTTCGCGAACAGCTGCTGGCGACCAAGCTGAAGCCGCTGCCGGTGCCGGGCGGATATTTCCAGTTGGTCGACTATTCGGCGGTGAGCGATCTGCCGGATACGGAATTCGTCAAGTGGCTGACGGTGGAGCACGGCGTCACCGCCATTCCATTGTCCCCGTTCTACGAATCGCCGCCCGCCGGACAACGCCTGGCCAGGCTGTGCTTCGCCAAGAACGATGCGACCATGGATGCCGCGGTGGAGCGGCTGTTGAAGCTCTGAGAAAGCGCGTGTAGGAGCGACGTAAGTCGCGAATGGAAAACCTCTTGGAGATATCATTCGCGACTTACGTCGCTCCTACACCCTCTTACGCAGCCTAGTCGCAAACAAACAATAAGGTAATGGCATGCAGGATCTGAGAATATCCTTGGTACAGGGCGCCACCCGTTGGCACGACCCGGCTGGGAATCGCGAGTATTACGGTGACTTGATCAGGCCTCTCGCAAACCTCACCGACCTGGTGATCCTGCCCGAAACCTTCACCAGCGGCTTCAGTAATGAGGCCATCGACAAGGCCGAAGGCATGGACGGGCCGACGGTGCGGTGGATACGCGAGCAGGCCATCGCTCTGGATGCCGCGGTGACCGGCAGCGTGCAGCTGCGCACCGAAGAAGGCGTGTTCAATCGCTTGTTGTGGGCCACGCCCGACGGCGAGCTGCAGTATTACGACAAGCGGCATCTGTTCCGCTATGCCGGCGAACACAAGCGCTACGCTGCCGGCGAAAAGCGCCTGACGGTGGAATGGAAGGGATGGCGCATCAATCCGCTGGTCTGCTACGACCTGCGTTTTCCGGTGTATTCACGCAACCGCTACAACGTAGAGCGCGAAGGCCAGCTGGATTTCGATCTGCAGATTTTCGTCGCCAACTGGCCGGCGGCACGGGCCTACGCATGGAAGACGCTGCTGCGCGCGCGGGCGATCGAAAACCTGTGCTACGTGGCCGCAGTGAACCGTGTGGGCGTTGATGGCAACGGGCTGGAGTATTCCGGCGACAGTGCGGTGATCGATTTCCTGGGTCAGCCGCTGATCGAAACCACTGGCGAAGAGGGCGTAGTGAGCAGCGTGATTTCGGCCGCCGAGCTGGCAGCGCACCGCGAGCGTTTTCCTGCGATGCTGGACGGCGACGCTTTTTCTCTGGCCTGATCGCCCGTAGGTCGGGGCTACGTCCCCGACGCCACGTGCATTTTCAGCATCCCTTGCGTCGGGGGCGTAGTATATTTTCAGCACCCCTTGTGTCGGGGACGTAGCCCCGACCTACGAATTTGTCCTGGCTACTTGGTGAAAGAGAGCTCGATCGAAGAATAGAAAGGCGTGCGTGGCGGGGCCGGCAATTCGCCCCGTGCCGCGAACTTGCGGAAGCAGATGGCCAGCGGCGAGTCCCCCTGCAGCCAGGTGCGGACCACCTTGCCGGTCGCGTCCAGTTCCATCACCACCACGAACGCAGACAGGTCCGGATTGGGCATGGCGCATGCGGCGATACCGTCGCCCAGCAGCTTGCTTTGCGAGTCCAACAATGCACTGCCTTGCTCGCGGCCAAGAGAAGCTTCGTCCTTGTCGGCCAGCGCCTTGGCCGCGGCGTATTCGAGTTCGGTGGCGGTGATAGCCGGGCTTGCCAGCAGCAGCGCCAGCAGCATGGGAAGCATGCGTTTCATATGGATTCCTTGGTCTTCAATGCGGCTCAACGATAGCCCGAAGCCTGCAACTCGAACAATTCCGCATAACGCCCGCCCTGCGCCAGCAGTTGCTCGTGGGTACCGCTGGCTTCCAACTGGCCCTGCTCCAGGACCAGGATGCGGTCGGCCATGCGCACGCTGGAGAAACGGTGCGAGATCAGCACGGCGGTGCGGTCGTCCGACAGTTCCTTGAAGCGCTGGAATACTTCGAACTCCGAACGCGCATCCAGCGCCGCGGTGGGTTCGTCCAGGATCATCACCTGCGCATCGCGCATGTAGGCGCGGGCGATGGCGATCTTCTGCCATTGGCCGCCGGACAGGTCCACGCCGGTCTTGAAGCGGCGGCCGACCAATTGGTCGTAGCCGTTGGGCAGGGTGGCGATGACCTCGTCCGCCATCGCACGGCGTGCGGCATCGCGGATGCGGGCGTCGTCGTCCATCGCATCGACCTGGCCTACGCCGATGTTCTCGCCGGCGGTCAGGTTGTAGCGCACGAAATCCTGGAAGATCACCCCGATGTTCGCGCGCAGATCCTCGATGTCGTAATCGCGCAGGTCCACGCCGTCCAGCAGGATGCGGCCTTCGTCCGGGTCGTACAGGCGCGCCAGCAGTTTCACCAGCGTGGTCTTGCCCGCGCCGTTCTCGCCGACCAGCGCCAGCACTTCGCCAGCCCGCAGTTCGAAGCTCAGATGGCGTACCGCCCAGCGTTCCGCATCGGGATAACGGAAGCCCACATCCTCGAACACGAAACCGCGAGCGATCGGTTTCGGCACCGCAACCGGGTTTTCAGGGGAAGTGATCTCGGGCTGGATCTCGAAGAATGAGAACAGGTCGTCCAGGTAAAGCGCCTGGCTGGCGACTTGCGAAAACCCGACCAGCAATCCTTCCAACAACTGCCGCAGGCGCCTGAAGCTGCCCGCCAGGAAAGTCAGATCGCCGATGGTGAAATCGCCGCGCACCGTACGCCAGGCGATATAGGCGTAGGCGATGTAGTAGCCCAGTGTTCCCAGGGCGGCGAACAAGGCGCCCCAGATCGCCCGTCTCTTGGCCAACGAACGGTTCGCCTTGAAGAACTTGTCCGCCAGTGTGCGGTAGCGCGCGATCAGGAAGTGGTGGAGATTGAATATCTTCACTTCCTTGGCGCTTTCCACGCTGGCGCCGGTCTGTTTCACGTACTCCAACTGGCGACGCTCTGGGGTCCAGGCGAAATTCAACGAATAACCCATCGCGTTGAAGTGCGCTTCGCCGACGAAGGCCGGGATCAGCGCCACTGCGAGCAGCGCGATCAGCCAGGGCGCGTAGACCAGCAGGCCGGCGGCGAAACTGATGACCGTGATCGAGTCCTGCACCTGGCCGAACAGCGTGCTCATCAGGTTCATGCGACCCATGGTCTGGCGGCGTGCGCGGTCCAGCTTGTCCTGCAGATCGGGGTCCTCGAAATCCTCAAGGTCCAGAGTGGCCGCGTGCTCCATCAGGCGGATGCTGGTCGCATTGGTGAACAGTTCGGACAGCAACGAGTCCGCATAGCTGACCATGCGCCCCAGCAAGTCCGACAGGATCGCCAGTGCGAACTCCAGCACCAGCAGCCAAAGCAGGTGGTTGAGCAGCCCCCCGCGCCAGGCGTCGCCCAAGGGTTCGAAAGGCAGGCCCAAGGCCACAAGGCGCACAGCCTCGTCGATGATGAGCTTGCCGATATACAGCGTGATGATGGGCAGAAATGCGCGGATCAGGCGCAGGCCCAGGCTGGAAATGGTCAACCACGGGCTGGTCTGCCAGATCTGCTTGAGGAAAGGCGGCAGATTGCGCATCGCATTGAAGCGCTCGCGCAGGCTGGGACCGGATTTGCCCTGCCTGGAGGAGGCGGCGGCCGGCGCGGGCGGGGCAGGGGTCGGTTCGGCCATGCCGGCATTGTGCCGTGGGCGAGGTGAATTACGAAATCGAAGGGCCGCTTAGGGCTCGTCCAGCCGCAGGGTGAGGCATTTGGCCGAGCCGCCCGCCTTCAGGAATTCGTCGAGCGGCGTCTCGATCGTTTCGAATCCCGCATTTCCCAAGGCGGTTTTCAGTGCGCTGCTGGCGCGGTTGACTATCACGGTCGTGCCGATATTGACGGCATTGCAGGCGAAGGCCAGCGCATCCTGTTCGGAAACGGCGATGCGGCGGGACTCGGGCATGCGCGATGCGATGGCGCCAATGGCCTCGGCATCGAAGGCGGGCGGGTAGTACAGAAGCCAGCCGCCGGTCAGCGGGCAGAAGCAGGTATCCAGGTGATAGAAGCGGGGATCGATCAGGCGCAGGCCGACGACTTCCAGGTCGAACATCGCCGCGATTTCCTGCGCCACGCCCGCATCGCTGCGGTGGCCATGGCCCAGCCACAGTCTGGGCGCTTCGCGGTCCAGCAGCGCGTCGCCGGCGCCTTCGAAATCCATTCCCGCCGGTAGCGGGCGAATGGTGAACCCCTGCTGCGCGAACCATTCGGTGAACAAGGCTTCCTCGCCGCGCCGCTGCGCGTGGTGGAAGCGGCTGGGCACGAACACATCGCCCAATACGAGCCCCGCGTTGGCGGTGAAAGGCATGTCGGGCAGGCTTTCGCCCGGTGCAATCAGATCGATTTTCGCCAGGTCGGATAGCGCTCCGTGCAACGCCGCCCATTGCGACTGGGCGCGGTTGGGGTCCGCGGAGTGCAGATTTCCTTCCATCCAGGGGTTGATCACATAGTCCACCGCGAAATGGGTGGGCGGGCACATCAGAAGGCGGGGATTGGAGGGCATACGCGATTCCAGCGGGTTCATGGGGACGTTGCGGCAATACGGCTTCCGACGCAATGACGGCCCGCCACTCGGGTAAAATCGGCACTGTAGCCAGCCCGCCAAAGAGCCAGTCGTGAGCCCAGATTCCCCAGCTGCGATCGACATTTCGATCAAACAGGAAGATTTCATCCAGAGCGTCGCCGACGCCCTGCAGTACATCAGTTATTACCATCCGGTCGATTACATCCGCAATCTCGCCGCCGCCTACGAGCGCGAGGAATCGGAAGCGGCCAAGGACGCCATCGCCCAGATCCTGATCAATTCGCGCATGTGCGCCGAAGGCCATCGGCCGATCTGCCAGGACACCGGCATCGTCACCGTGTTCCTGGAAATCGGCATGAACGTGCGCTGGGACGACGCCACCATGAGCGTGGAGGACATGGCCAACGAGGGCGTGCGCCGCGCCTACAATCACCCGGACAACAAATTGCGCGCCAGCGTGCTGGCCGATCCCGCCGGCAAACGCGCCAATACCAAGGACAACACCCCGGCCGTGGTCAATATGAAAGTCGTGCCGGGCAATACGGTCGACGTGATCGTTGCGGCCAAGGGCGGCGGTTCGGAAGCCAAGTCCAAGTTCGCCATGCTCAACCCGTCCGACTCCATCGTCGACTGGGTATTGAAGACCGTGCCGACCATGGGCGCCGGCTGGTGTCCGCCGGGCATGCTGGGCATCGGCATCGGCGGCACTGCCGAAAAGGCGATGCTGCTGGCCAAGGAAGCGTTGATGGAGCCCATCGACATCACCGATCTGCAGGCGCGCGGCGCCGCCAATCGCGCTGAAGAACTGCGGCTGGAGCTGTACGAGAAGGTAAACGCGCTCGGCATCGGTGCGCAGGGCCTGGGCGGCCTGACCACGGTGCTGGACATCAAGGTGAAGGACTATCCGACCCACGCGGCGAACCTGCCGGTGGCGATGATCCCTAACTGCGCCGCGACGCGCCATGCGCATTTCACCCTGGACGGCAGCGGCCCGGTGATGCTGGACCCGCCGTCACTGGAAGATTGGCCGAAACTGACCTACGACGCCAGCAAGGGTCGCCGCGTCGACCTCGATACGTTGACGAAAGAAGATGTCGCCAGTTGGAAGCCGGGCGAGGTGTTGCTGCTCAACGGCAAGCTGCTGACCGGCCGCGATGCCGCGCACAAGCGCATGGTCGACATGCTCAACAAGGGCGAACCGCTGCCGGTGGATCTGAAGGGCCGCTTCATCTATTACGTGGGTCCGGTCGATCCGGTGCGCGATGAAGTGGTCGGTCCGGCCGGCCCGACCACGGCCACGCGCATGGACAAGTTCACCGAGCAGGTGCTGGCGCAGACCGGGCTGATGGGCATGGTCGGCAAGGCCGAGCGCGGCCCGGCGGCGATCGAGGCGATCAAGAAGCACCAGTCGGCTTATCTGATGGCGGTCGGCGGCGCGGCTTATCTTGTTTCGAAGGCGATCAAGGCGGCCAAGGTCGTCGGTTTCGCGGATCTGGGGATGGAAGCGATCTACGAGTTCGAGGTGCAGGACATGCCGGTGACGGTCGCGGTGGATTCGCAGGGCGAGTCGGTGCACAAGACCGGTCCGCGCGAATGGCAGGCGCGGATCGGGAAGATTCCGGTGGTGGTGGAATGATTTTTTCTCTCCTTCTCTCGTTGGGAGAGGGGGCCGAAGGCGGATGAGGGTGCGGCGAAGTCCAGGCAGTAGAGTCACGTGGACTTCGCCGTACCCTCACCCCAACCCCTCTCCCGATGGGAGAGGGGCTCAGAACTTTCAGGAGCTTGAATGTCGACGACACTTTATGGTTCGCGCAGCACCGCCAGCTTGGTCGTGCATTGGCTGCTGATTGAACTGGATATTCCGCATACGCTGCACCTGCTCGATTTCGACAAGAACGAGCAGAAATCACCGGAATACCTGAAGCTGAATCCCGCTGGCGTAGTGCCTACGCTGATTCTGGACGGGCAGACGATCACCGAAGCGCCCGCCATCGTCATGCATCTGGCCGACAGCCATCCGGCGGCCAACCTCGCGCCTGCGGCCGGATCGCCCGAACGCGCCCAGTACTACCGCTGGATGCTGTTCATGGCCAATACGCTGCAGCCTGCTTACCGGGCGTGGTTCTATCCGCCCGAGATCGCCGGTGCGGAAAATGTGGAGGCGGTCAAACAGCATGCAAGGCAGAAAATCGAAGGCGCCTGGCAACGGGTCTCCGATCACCTTGAGGCCAATGGTCCTTACATGTTGGGCCAGAGGATATCGGCCGCCGATTTCCTGCTCATCATGCTGATGCGCTGGTCGCGCAACATGCCCAAGCCATCGGACGCCTGGCCGGTATTGAAGGCTTATGCGCAAGGCATGAAGGCCAGGCCTGCGTTCAAAGAAGTCTATGCGCGCGAAGGACTGACCGACTGGACTTGACCCGCGCCTTGTAGAGCCGAGCTTGCTCGGCTGCCTTTGATTTCCGGCGAAGAGCAGCCGAGCAAGCTCGGCTCTACCGCCATAGGCGCTTGGATAATCAATTCACGAAATCGTCGTAGCTCTTCTTGCCGCGGAATGGCATCAGGTGCTGTTCCACGATGCCGCGCGGCACGGTCTCCAGTTTCATCACGCCGTATTCCTGCGGCCACTCCTCCTGCTTGCGCGGCAGCTTGAAGGTGCCCATCAGCATATCGACCAAGGGCAGGTGGATGGCGTAGTTGACGTCGATGTATTCCTGCTGGCGCGCGTGGTGCCAGTGGTGGTAGCGCGGCAGCACCAGCAGGTATTCCAGCGGCCCGAAGCGGATGCCCAGATTGGCGTGCGCGAGCACCGCCTGCAGGCCCACCAGCACTACGTACGCATTCACGGCCGAGGCCGAGAAACCCAGGATCAACAGCGGCAGCAGCACCGCACTGCGGGTCATCACGATTTCCACGAAATGGATGCGCGAACCGGCCAGCCAGTCCATCTCGCGGCTGGAATGGTGCACGGCGTGGAAACGCCAGAGCCACGGAATGTTGTGATAAGCGCGATGCAACAACGCCTGGGCCAGATCGGCCACGAACACGGCGATGAGAAATTGCGCCCACACCGGCAACGACTGGATCGCGGTTTTGAGCGCGGGGAACATCGCCAGCCCGGCGATGGTCGAGGTAGAGGCGGTGACCAGGATCAGGATGAATTGCACCAGCACATGGCTCATGAAGAAATAAGCCAGGTCGGTGCGCCAGCCGGGCCGCAGTGGAGAGAGGTCGCGCTTGCCCAGGAAGCGCTCCATCGGCACGAATACCAGTGCGGAGAAGAACAGCGAGATCACGAACCAGTCCAGTCCCAGCGAATAGGAGGTCTTGCCTATCGAATCGAACTGCACATTGGTCCCGCCCACCAGCACCGCCAGTGTTGCGGCGCCTACGCCGATCAGCGCGACGCGCTTGTTGCGCCCGCGCAGGATGGCAAGCGTTCCCAGCAGGAAGGCCGCGACCAGGCCGACCAGCAGAAGGTTGCGGGCGAAGGTTTCGCTGTAGACCGCGCGGAATTCCTTGCTGGTCAGCAGTTCGGGGTAGTGGAAGCACAGCACCCCGAACAGGCTGAGCAGTCCCAGCAGGGCGGAGGTGTAAGCGGTGTAGGAGCGTTTGGGGCGCGGTAAGCTGGACATGCGAGGCGCGGCGGGAAGCCTGTCGGCGGAGTTCGTGAATAGTCCACTGCCTGGACCCATCATTCAAGCGCTATTGGATTCGGGCACGAGCGTCCGCATCTATCTGACACCAACCTATTCCGAAGACCTACATGCGCGGCGCACTCATCCAGGAACATCGCGAGATCGACCGGCTTCTTTCCTGCATCCGCCGCATCGCGGTGCTGGGCATCAAGCCCGAAACCCATGCCGCACAGCCGGCGCACATGATCCCTGCCTACCTGCATCGCGTGGGCTACGAGGTGATTCCCGTGCCGGTCTATTACCCGGAGATCACCCATATCCTGGGCAAGCCCGTGTTGCGCGCCGTCGCCGATATCAAGGGACGCCTGGATGTGCTCAACGTATTTCGCAAACCCAGCGATTTACCCCCGCACTTGCCGGACATTCTGAAAGCGCGTCCGCGTACGGTCTGGCTGCAGACCGGCATCCGCGACGACGGGTTCGCCGAATCGCTGCTTCGCGGCGGCATCAATGTGGTGCAGGACCAGTGCCTGATGGTGGAACACCGGCGCTGGCGCAGCTCGCAATGATCCGCCGCCGGCGCCTATCGGTACTCCGGAGGCGTGCCGGCGAAGTGGTTCAGAACCACTCAAGCAGCGAAATACCCAAGCCCACATAGGTGGCCTTGTGGTTGTAATCGATCAGGCTTTCGCCATAGCCATGGAACAGTTGCAGGTGTCCGCGCAGAGTGCGGTCGATAGGGAAGCCCCAGTCCATCTGCACCGACCCGTGCGAATCGTCGCCGCCACGCAGCGAATGCCTGCCCAGCAGCGAGAATTCATGCCCGTTCTTGCTGTACACCAGCATCGCATCGCCGCGGCCGATGTAGTTCTGGATATCGGGGTTGTCGTCGTCGTGGCCGTCGGGGATGCGCCACCAGGGACGCACCACGAAAGCCCAGTTTCCCCGGTCCAGCCCCACGTTCAACATCACCCGGTTCCAGCTGCGCGACAACGGATCGCTGCGGCCGTTGGACTGATGGTTGACGCCGATCGCGGTCATGCGTCCTTTCCAGCCGCCCAGGCTGTAGTTGTTGCGGAATACCAGCAGAACTTCCGGCTCGTAATTGGTTTCGCGGAACGGCCGCGACTCCTCGCCGTTGTAGACCTGCCAGCGCGAACTCTGGGTATAGGCGCCCCACAGATCGCCGTTGTCGCCGAAGAGGTTCTCGGCGAACTTGGTCTTGAAGCTGAGCTGGAACTTGGCCTCCACGCTGGTCAGATTTTGCGGCTCGGTAACGGTGTTGTCCGGATTGGGCGAGGAGGGCGTCTTGTTGGTGTCGCTGGTCCAGAACGCGGGAAACAGATAAACCGGCTTGTAGGCTCGCATCTGGAACACGCCCAGCTTGGAATCCTTGGCCAGTTCCCAGCGGCTATCCAGCAACGAGCCCTTGCCGGCGTTGGCAAGCGCTTCGGCATACTGGTCGTCGTGGCCGAACACCGAACCCAGGCGGTGGCGCGCGCGTTCGCGCAGCGGTGCATCGGCCTCTGGCGCGGCGGCCTTGCGCTCCTGTCTGGCCAATTCGGCGGCCTGTTCGGCCGCAGCATCGGCGGCCTGCGTGTCTCCGGCCCGGCGACCGAGCACCCGGTCGTAGCAGGCCAGGCGGGTGGCATCTGTTTCAATAGCCACGCAGGCTTCCGGCGTGGCGGCGGTGGACTCGGGCAAGTCTTGCGCCATCGCGGTGCACGAGACGGCCATGGCCGATGCCAGAAGCGTCTGGCGAAAAAGTTTGCGTGTCATCCTGAACTCACATTTTCGACTGGGGGGAAGCGAATTTCCCCATCAGTTTCCCTCGTACCGGCCGCTGCCGCCACCTCTGATGCATATCACGCGCCCTTCGCAAGATCGCGCGCAGACCGCGCGCGGAGTGCTGGCCGCTCAAACGAACCAGGCGAATGCGAACAGGCCCAGCATCGCAAATGCCAAACCCAGCTTCAGTACAGTGCCGAGCAGAATCCCGAGCCAGGTGCCCAAGCCCACCTTGGCCGCTTGTCCGATTTCCCTGCTGTGCCAGAGCTCTCCCAGCAGAGCGCCGACGAAGGGGCCGGCCAATAAGCCGACAGGCATGAAGAACAATCCCGCAAAAGTGCCGACTACCGTTCCGATCAACGCTTTCCTGCTTGCGCCCACCCGTTGCGCCCCCACCATGGTGGCGAACAGATCCGCTGCGATCGAAAGCAGGGTCAGCAGCCCGAGTACCACCAGCGTGACCCAGCCTATCTGTTGGAAGTCGCCTGCCCAGGCCGCCAGCAGCATGCCCGCGAACACCAGCGGCAGGCCGGGCAGGGCGGGCAGGATTACCCCCGCAACGCCCACCAGAACCAGGATCACCGCCAAAGCGTAGTACAACGTCTGTAATTCCAAGAATTTCCCCTAATTAAATCAATGACTTGTATTGATCGCGATGGTTGGCGGAATTATTGCATTTTCAGAAATAGCGGGTTACTGTTCAGCCGCTGCGCTTGCCAAGGTCACCGTGCATTGTGGCCTGATGCGGTCGAACCATGTTCCGCTACAACGTTACACGCTTCCTCCTTGCAACCAGCCGCCGGAGCAACGGCGTATCCACCAACCGTTCCAGGGAGTTAGCAGAAATGGCAGATCGCGAAAACGGTACCGTCAAATGGTTCAACGACGCCAAGGGCTTCGGCTTCATCAGCCGCGAAAATGGCGAGGATGTCTTTGTGCATTTCCGCGCCATCCAGAGCCAGGGCTTCAAGAGCCTGAAGGAAGGACAGAAGGTCAGCTTCACCGTCGTTCAGGGCCAGAAAGGCCTGCAGGCCGACGCAGTGGAAGCGCTTTGATCGTACGACCCGCGTCTTTCACGTAGAAGCGAAACAAAAAAAAGCCCGGCATTGCGCCGGGCTTTTTTCTTGGCTGGATCAGTTCTGCTGCGGCGTGTTTTCCGCGAAGTATTCGTGGCTGTCGGCGTTCTGGATGGCACTGGCCGGATCGCTCAGCGCCAGACTCTTGGCGCCGCTCTGGCCGTAGACGATATCGTCGGTACCGGCCACGGCATTGAAGTGGCTGGTTTCGTGGATCAGCGTGCCGGCCTTGGAATCGGTGCCGGTCAACGGCGCAGTCCAGAAGGCGCGGCAGACGAAGACCTCGTAAGGACGGGTCGGATACACATAGGCGTAATAGCTCTGGTTGCATCCGCAGTTGATCTTTATCTGTCCGGCGTTCTGATCGAGTGCGGTATCGATAGCGGTGAAATTGCCGCGGACAGTGCTGTAGCGGCTGCTGGTATACGCGCCGAACCAGGTGCCGTACCGAGGGCCGGTGGCGCCGGAACCCAGATAGTTCTTGGCGTTTTCGGAATAGTTGCGCGCCGCGATGACCGCATTGCCTGCCGTGCTGATCTGGGTGGTTGAGCAGCCCACATAGCTGACCCCGTTCACCACGGTCCCGCCGCTGCCGGGTTTGCCCTTGGCTGCCTTCGCTGCGCCCAGTACGTCACTGCCATCCACCCACAACTTCAGCGGCTGGCTGCGCATCACCATCGGTGTACCGCGTTCGCTGCGCAGCATGCTGCCGTCGGAAAGCGAGGCGTACTGCAAAGGCGATGCCAGAGTGACTTCGTAGTTGCCGCTCTTGGAAAGATCGTAGGAGGACGAAAGGTCCACCACGGCGCGCAGACTTTGCTGCGGGCGGAGGATCGCGAAATCCTCGGCCTGCGGCAGGCCGCGCTTGACCTGCATGCCTTCGTAAGCGACGGGATTTCCGTCCTGGGTAACGCGGAACAGGCTGGTTTCCGGGAAATCGGAAGGCAGTTGCCACCTGGGTACGCGAACCACTTTGTCGCTGGTGTTGGTGATCACGATTTCCACAGCACCAAGCAGGTCGCCGGTTGGGGCGTTCACTGCCGCGATGCGGACCTGCAATGGATTGAACGGAGCATTCCGCGGAGCGGCTACGGCTACGGCGACTGCAATTGCGGTGGCGAGCACCGCGCTGGTGGCGAGCGTATGACCAAGTGCTTTGTTCATCTGTCAGTCCTTTTATGTAATGGGAATAACACCGTCCGTGCTGCGGACAAAGGAAGATACTGCGAAAGACGATTGTTGCAGTGTTGCCATGCAACAAGGATCGCCCGGGATATGATCGACCGGGCAAGCTTGGCGTAGCGGAGGCCGTTCGTATGATTTCGCGCAAGTACCAGAAACCATGGATGGTCGTGATCGTATTGGCATTGACCGGTTGTGCAGCGCGTGAAGCGGGTTCCGCAACAGAGGATGCCGAACCGTCCGGCGAAGCCGCCGCTCCGGAAGTGCAGCGTGTCCGTGGAGACGCTTTGGTCGGCAAGGATGGCTATGGGCTCACGCCGTGCGGTAGCGACCGACAGCGCATTCTTACGCTTCCTCCGCAGTCCGGAATTTTCCTGGATCGCTTTCTGGAATCCGGAGGCAAGCTGGAATTCTTTCTGGATGCCTGGGTAAGGGAAAAAGACGGCAAGCTGGAAGTCGTTGCGATCGAGCGTGCGCACACCGAGGGCCCGCGTTGCGATTCCGCACCCGAAGTGGCTCAATTCGTCGCCAGTGGTACGGAGCCTTTCTGGTCGCTACAACTTTCCTCGGCCGGTTGGCTGCTTCAGCGTCCGGATAGCCCGCCATTGCAGATAACCGCTTCACCGGAAAAGATCGGAGATGGTTATGTCTGGGCGTCCGCTTCTCCCCAAACGAGAGTGGAAATAACGCCAGGGTATTGCGCAGACGGAATGGCCGATGCCGCTTCGGCCTGGCAAGCCAGGATCGACCTGGGCGACGTGCAGCTCGCCGGCTGCGCGCATCGCGGTGAGCTGCCTTTGCCATGAAAGAAGGCCCGCATGGCGGGCCTTCTTTGCAGTGTTTCCGTTGAGGAACCCGTATTAGCGGATTACCACTCTGCCGTTCACTATGCGGACGTAGGTGTTCTCGCGCACGCCGGCCAGATCGCGCTGGTTGATGACGACCGTACGGCCGTCGTCCATTCGCACGTGCACGTCGTAGCTGTCACCGGTGGCACGGTTCTGGATGGCGTTGCCGGCAACCGCGCCGCCGACGGCGCCCGCGACGGTGGCGATGTTCTGGTTGCCCTTGCTGCCACCGGTCTTGTCGGAGATTTCGTGGCCGGCGATCGCGCCGACGATGCCGCCGAGCACGGCGCCGGTCTTGGAGGGTGCAGTGCGGCCCGAAGCCACCGTATCGATCCGGGTCACGATGCCGCAGTCGTAGCAGCGCGCCTGCGAGGAAGCCGGGGCAGGGCTGCCGTAACCGTAATTGGGGGAAGTGGTGGCGCAGCCAGCCAGCGTCGCGGCGGCCAGCGCACCCATAGCGAGCAATCGAATCTTCATGCGGTTCTCCTTAGGCATCCAAAGGTTTCGGGACATGGCGTCGGTCCTGACGCCTGTGGAAGCCATCGTGTTGCGCGGCGCATGAACCGCGCGTCAACCCGGCACCGTAGACCGGCGGGCAGCGAACTTCCGCCAGCCTTCGTTCAGCCGCGGAAATCCTGGTGGCAGGCCTTGCAGTCTTCGCCGATCTTCTGGGTGACGATACCCTGCGCCGCACAGTCGGCAGGCGGTGCAGCGATGGCCGCATTCAACGTGGCGCGCAGCCGGCTGGCATGGCCGACGAAGCGCTGGTCTTCGGCTTCGTCCGGAAACGCCAGTTCCAGGTCGTTGCTGATCGCGCGCAGCGATTGCAGACGGGGGAGGGTATCGGTCACTGCGCACCGGCTCTGCTCGCCGTTCTGCTTCAGCAGGCTGGCCTGCTTCTGCATGACATGCATGACGCTGTGGGGAAAGGGATCCTGTCGGGCCTGAATCGCACGCAACGCCATCACCGTCAGCACCGCACCGATCACAAGGCCGATCAGGAACAGGAAGAAGTAGCGCGATGCGTTGGAGGCTCTTGCGGGTTGGCTGACCATGCGGCGGGATCCTTGTGGTGATGCCGGGAATAGTACGACGCGCGTCACGGGTTCCGCCACGTTTACAATAGTGAGATGAAGAACGAATTGCGCGAACGCTTCGCCGGCATCGACAGGTTGTACGGCAAGGGAACAGTGGAAAAATACGCCGGCAGCCGTGTAGCGGTAGTCGGTATGGGCGGCGTGGGGTCGTGGGTGGTCGAGGCGCTGGCGCGCTCGGGCGTAGGCCATCTGACCCTGATCGACGCCGACGATATCTGCGTGTCCAACACCAACCGTCAACTGCCTGCGCTGGAAGGGCAATACGGCCGGAATAAATCCGAAGCCATGGCCGATCGTTGCCGAGCGATCAATCCATTGATCCAGGTGGACGCGGTACCCCTGTTCCTGACTGCCGGCAATCTGGAAGCGCTGCTGGACCGGAAGTTCGATCTGGTGCTGGATGCCTGCGACAGCTTCCGCACCAAGGTGGAGATGATCGCCTGGTGCCGCCGTCGCAAGCTGCCCATCGTTGTTTCGGGCTCCGCGGGCGGGCGAACCGACCCCACCCAGATCCGCCTGCGCGATCTGTCGCGCACCGAGCATGACGCTTTGTTGGCATTGATCAGGAAGAAGTTGCGCAGCGAGTTCAATTTCCCCAAGAACCCGGATCGCTACTTCGGCGTGCAGGCGGTTTATTCGCTGGAGAACGTCAACTATCCGCAGGCCGATGGCAGCGTCTGCGGCGTACGTCCGCAGCTGGGCGCGGACGCGGCGTTGAAACTGGATTGCGGCGCAGGCCTGGGTGCCGCCACGCATATCACCGGCGCGTTCGCTTTCGCCATGGTCGCCAAGGCGCTTGAGCTGCTGAAAAAACCGCGGTTGTAATTGTAGGAGCGACGTAAGTCGCGATGGGGCCTCACTAGAAAACGGCCCATCGCGACTTACGTCGCTCCTACACCGCTCCTACGTCGCCCCTACAGCGCACTCGGCAGATTGAAGAGGCGTTGGGCATTGGCTGTGGTGGCGGTAGCGATCACTGCGGCGTCCACGCCGCGCAGCTTCGCAATGGTTTCGCAGACGAAGGAAAGCCGCGCCGGTTCGTTGCGCTGTCCGCGGATTTCCGCATCGGGCTGGTCCGGTGCATCGGTCTCCAGCAGCAGATGCTCCAGTGGCATTTCCGCCACCAACCCGCGCAGACGGTTGGCGCGCGCGTAGGTCGCCGGGCCGCCGATGCCCACCATGAAACCCAGTTGCCAAAGTTGCCGAGCTTGCTCCGGACTGCCGGAAAAGCTGTGCACCACGCCCCGCAGCTTGCCGACGCGCTTGAACGATGCGATCACCGCATCCACTGCGCGCCGCGCATGCACGATCACCGGCAGATCGAAATCGCGGGCCAGCGTCAGTTGCCCGTCGAAATAAAGTTGCTGCGCGTCCGCATCCAGGTTCTCGACGAAGAAATCCAATCCGCATTCGCCCACCGCGACCGGGCGCTCGCGTGCAATCCAGTCTCCCAATTGCTGCAGGTGCTCGGGCCTGTGCGAGTCCAGAAACATCGGATGAAGGCCATAGGCAGGAAACAATCCGGGATGCGTTCGGCAAATATCGCGCAGGTGTGGCCAATGCTCCGCATCGACCGCCGGAATTACCTGTTGCATCACTCCGGTGGCACGGGCGCGTTGGATTACCGCTTCACGGTCGGCATCGAACTCCGGCGCGTCCAGGTGGCAATGGCTGTCTACCAGCATGCTTGCCACCTATCTTTGCGTGCCGCCCGAATCTATGGCTGTCGGATTTTTCCGGTTTTTCCAGTTGGCCAGCAACAGGGTGCCCAGACCCAGCAGGATCTCGTCGACCAACGGTATCGGATCGGGGATAAACAGCGTGATCGCGAACAGCGCAGCGGTAATCTTGAACAGGGTCGGATAACGCAATTTTCTGGCCCAGTTCAAAAGGGGCAATAAAAGAGGAGTAGCCATTTGCCTGATTCGGAAGTGATGTGACGGGCGACACGCTACCACGAGCTATGGCCTCTGGTCCGGTTCATGCTACGGGCGGTTTGGGCGGAACGAAACCGGTTGTTGTTCAGCTATGTCGTGCTGCAATTGACTTATCGATAACGCGGGAGCCGCCCGCACGGAGGTTGGCATGAAAAGCAATACCACTACGATACTCATCGCTACTGGCGCACTGCTTTTTGGAGGCATCGCCACTGCGGCTTATATGAATAATCGGGATAAGCCCGAGGAGTTCGTCAATGCCACCACCGGCGAGCCAGTGGCTGCCGATACCGACACCGCATTGGATCAGGCGTCGTTGGACAGCCAGATCGAGCCCAGCAGCCTGCAATATGCGGAAGTGGTCAAGGTCGACCCCATCACCAACAAGAACAAGATCTACGCCACGGTGATCGGCAGCGAACCCGTGCGCGAAACCACCACCACCAACACCCCGCATGAAGTATGCGAGGACGTAGTGGTGCAGGAGCGCCTGCCCGAACGCGACGGCAATGCCGGCGGCACGGTGGCTGGCGCCGTGATCGGCGGCTTGCTGGGCAACCAGGTCGGCGGCGGCAACGGCAGGAAGGCCGCGACTGCGGCGGGTGCGGTCGTTGGTGGCGTAATCGGCAACAAGGTAGACAAGAACCATGTTGGCGGCCGCGTGGTCAGCCGTACCGAGCGCCAGTGCCATACCGAGAACACCAGCTCCGAGTCTTCGCGCGTGACCGGCTACAACGTGACCTACCGCAATGCCGACGGCACCACCGGCACCATGCGCATGGGCAGCAAGCCCGGCACCCGCATCGCCATGGGTAATACCGACAAGGTGGTGGGCTACGACGTGACCTACCGCTTCGATGGCCAGGAAAAGACCGTCCGCATGGACGAGAAGCCGGGCGACCGCCTGCCGGTCGTCGATGGCCAGGTGGTGACCCAGACCGCATCGGTGACTGGCGACAGCCAGGGCTGAGCCGCTTCGGCGTATCCACCAGGAAGGCCGGCGATTTCGCCGGCTTTTCCGTTTCTGGTCGGCAAACTAGGGGGTTACGGGGCTCCATGGGCGCCGAATACAATGGCGGACTGTCCCGAACCGGCTTCCGTGAATGGCTCTCAACCCCTATGACCTGTTTGATATCCGTTCCCTGCTCAGCGAAGAGGAGCGCGCGGTGCAGGACACGGTGGCCAGGTTCACCGACGAGCGTGTGCGTCCGATCATCGGCGATGCCTTCGACCAGGGCCGGTTTCCAAAGGAGCTGGTATCCGAGATCGCCGACCTGGGCCTGTTGGGCTCGTCCCTGCCGGAACAATACGGTGGCGGCGGTTTGAATGCGGTCAGCTACGGCTTGATCTGCCAGGAGCTGGAACGAGGCGATTCCGGCATCCGCAGCTTCGTCAGCGTGCAGTCCTCGTTGTGCATGTATCCCATCTATGCCTACGGCAGCGAAGAGCAGCGCATACGCTGGCTGCCGGACATGGCGGCGGGCAAGGTCATCGGCTGCTTCGGTCTGACCGAGCCGCAGGGCGGTTCGGACCCCGCCAGCATGAAAACCAACGCCAAGCGCGACGGCGGCGACTGGATACTCAACGGCTCCAAGATGTGGATCACCAACGGCAATCTGGCCGATATCGCCATCGTCTGGGCGCAGACCGGGGACGGCATCCAGGGTTTCGTGGTTGAGAAGGACTTCGCCGGCTTCAAGGCCCAGGAAATCCACAAGAAGATGAGCCTGCGCGCCTCGGTCACTTCGGCGTTGTTCTTCGACAACGTGCGCGTGCCCGAAGCCAACCGCCTTCCCAACGTGAAGGGCCTCAAAGGTCCGCTGGGCTGCCTGACCCAGGCGCGCTACGGCATCACCTGGGGCCCGATCGGTGCGGCTATCGCCTGTCTGGACGAGGTGCTGGGTTACACCAAGGAACGCATCCTGTTCGAGCGCCCGGTAGCGGCCACGCAGAGCGCGCAGATCAAGATGGCCGAAATGGCCCGCCGCATCACTTTGGCGCAGCTGCTTTCGTTGCAGCTTGGCCGCCTGAAGGATGCCGGCAACATGCAGCCCGCGCAGGTCTCGCTGGCCAAGTGGAACAACTGCCGCATGGCCATCGACATCGCACGCGAATGCCGCGACTTGCTGGGCGGCGCGGGCAT
Source organism: uncultured Pseudoxanthomonas sp. (assembly GCA_946479745.1). The sequence continues at coordinate 118,758 of CAMLGZ010000008.1, forward strand.
CACTACCGAACATGCCGCGATCCGTCACGCCTTGAATCTGGAATCGGTGATCACCTACGAAGGTACCGAGACGGTGCACCAATTGGTGATCGGACGGGAGCTGACGGGTATCAACGCGTTCTGATTATCTTGATCGTCATTCCCGCGAAGGCGGGAACCCAGCGACTTTGCTGTTGATGTTTCCCGGATAGGGCCCCAAGTCGCTGGGTCCCCGCCTTCGCGGGGATGACGATCCGAATTGGTCCGAATGAAACAGGCCCATGAGCATCTTCGATATCCAACTCGAAACCGAACGCCTGATCCTGCGCCCACCACAGGCGCAGGACTTCGAGCCGTGGGCGGCTTTCATCGCCGACGAGGAAGCCGCCAGGCACATCGGCGGCGTGCAACCGCGGTCCATCGCCTGGCGCAGTTTCGCGGCGGTGATCGGCGGGTGGCATCTGCAGGGTTTCGGATTCTTCTCGGTGATCGAGAAAGCGACAGGCCAATGGGTCGGCCGCCTGGGTCCATGGCAGCCCGAAGGATGGCCCGGTACCGAGGTGGGCTGGAGCATCGCCCGCGAACATTGGGGCAAGGGTTACGCGCCTGAAGGCGCGCGCGCCGCCACCGATTGGTCGTTCGACAAGTTGGGCTGGAGCGAGGTGATTCACACCATCGCCGAGGACAATGCCAATTCCAAGGCGGTCGCGGCGAAAGTGGGATCGCGATTCCTGCGCATGGGCTGGCTGCCCGCGCCGCACGACGCCAAGCCGGTCGAGATCTGGGGGCAATCGCGCGAAGAGTGGATGGCCAATCACGAGAAGGAGAGCAGGGCATGATCACCGTTTACGGCTATTCGGTTTCCGGCAATTGCCACAAATTGCGTCTGCTGCTGGAACAGCTGGGGCAAGAGTACCGTTGGGTGGAAGTCGACAGCTCTCAGGGCGGCACGCGCACGCCGGAATACCTGGCCAAGAACGCCAACGGCAAGGTGCCGATGCTGGAGCTGGAAGACGGCCGCATCCTGGTCGAATCCAATGCCATCCTCTGCTATCTGGCCGAAGGCAGTCCGTATCTGCCTTCTGACGCCTGGCTGCGCGCTCAGGCGTTGAGCTGGTTGTTCTTCGAACAGTACAGCCATGAGCCCTACATCGCCGTCGCGCGTTTCATTCGCGGCTGGACGCCGATCGACTCGCCGCGCCGTGCCGATTTGCCGCGCTTGAAAGAACGCGGCACGCAGGCGCTGGCGGTGATGGAAAATTTCCTGGGTTCCGCGCGATGGTTCACGGGCGCCGAGTACGGTATCGCGGACATCGCGTTGTTTGCCTACACCGATGTTGCCCATCAAGGCGGCTTCGATCTGGCTCCTTTTCCGGCGCTACGCGACTGGCTTGCGCGCGTGCGCGCCCAGCCCGGATTCGTGGCGATGCCGGAACCGCAGGCAGAGAACGCCGCACTGCTGGCCCATACAGATTGAGCGTAGGTCGGGGCTACGCCCCCGACGCCCGGTTCTCCGGGAACGCCATCAATTGCAGTCGGGCGCGTAGGCCCGACCTACGGAAAGACCAATGACCGCCAACCCCATTCCCGCCCGCATGAAGGGCCTCAACCGTGCCGAAATCTGCGACCAGAACTTCACCGAGTTCGTGCAGGAATGGAATGGCGCGGTCGATGCCAAGCCCGCGCCGGGAGAGGCCGTGCTGGAAGGCAGTGCGCTGGATGCGCGGTCGTTCGTCGAACTATTGGAATCCCAGCTGGTCTCGCGTCACCTCGATCTGATGGCGCGCGTACTGCGCGTGCAGAACAAGGTCTTCTACACCATCGGCAGTTCCGGCCACGAAGGCAATGCGATGGTCGCGCGCCTGGCCCGGCACACGGACCCGGCGTTCCTGCACTACCGTTCCGGCGCTTTCATGGCAGAGCGTTTCCGTAAATTGCCGGGCATGGATCCGATCATGGATTCGGCTCTCTCTTTCGCGGCCAGTTCGGAAGATCCGGCTTCCGGCGGCCGTCACAAGGTGTGGGGTTCCAAACCGTTGTGGGTACTGCCGCAGACATCGACGATCGCCTCGCACTTGCCCAAAGCGCTGGGCACCGCGGTGGCCATCGAACAGGCCAAGCGCATCGGCCATGCCTCGCCGATTCCCGACGACAGCATCGCCATTTGTTCCTTCGGCGACGCCTCCAGCAATCACGCTACTGCGCAGACCGCGTTCAACGCCGCGGCGTGGACCTCTTACCAGAAGTTGCCGGCGCCGGTGCTGTTCGTCTGCGAGGACAACGGCATCGGAATCTCTGTGAAGACCCCGGGTGGCTGGATCGAACGCAACTTCTCCAAGCGCGATGACCTGGACTATTTCTACGCCGACGGCCTGGACCTGGCCACTGGCTACGGGCAGGTGCAGGCAGCGGTGGAGCACTGCCGTCGCACGCGCCGCCCGACCTTTCTGCACCTGCGCACCACCCGGATCATGGGACACGCCGGCACCGACTTCGAGATCGAATGGCGTCCCATTGAAGAGCTGGTCGCGGTGGAGGCGGGCGATCCGCTGTTGCGTTCGGCGGCCATTGCGCTGGAATCCGGCCTGTACACCAGGCAGCAACTGTTGGCTCTGTACGAAGACATCCGCAAGCGCTGCTTCGCTGCCGCCGACGCGGCCGACAGGACGCCCAAGCTCACCCGCCTGGAAGACGTGATCGCGCCGCTGGCGCCTTACACGCCGGACAAAGTCATGGCCGAGGCCAAACGCGCGGATTATGCGGACAAACGCCTGCAGGTCTTCGGAAGCCAGGAGAAGCTACCTGAAGCGCAACCGCCGCGGCATCTTGCGCTGTTGATCAACAACGCGCTGCACGATCTGTTCTGCAAGTATCCGGAAGCGCTGCTGTTCGGCGAAGATGTGGCGCAGAAGGGCGGCGTTTACACCGTCACCAAAGGTCTGCACAAAGCGTTCAAGAACAGTCGCGTATTCAATACGTTGCTTGACGAAACCATGATCCTGGGCCTGGCCCAGGGTTACGCCAATCTTGGCATGCTGCCGGTGCCGGAAATCCAGTACCTGGCCTATTTCCACAACGCCTGCGACCAGATCCGCGGCGAGGCGGCTTCGCTGCAGTTCTTCTCCAATAACCAGTACCGCAACCCGATGGTGGTGCGTATGGCCGGATTGGGCTATCAGCGCGGTTTCGGCGGCCACTTTCACAACGACAACTCGATCACGGCTTTGCGCGATATCCCCGGGCTGGTGGTCGGCTGTCCGTCGCGCGGCGACGATGCGGCGACCATGCTGCGCACGCTGGCGGCTTTGGCGAAAGTGGACGGGCGGGTGAGTATCTTCCTGGAGCCCATCGCGCTGTACATGACCAAGGATTTGTACGAAGCCGGTGACGGCCAGTGGCTGACCAGTTATCCGGCGCCGGAGGAAGCGATGGTGCTGGGGGAAGGTCGCGTCTATCAGGAAGACGCCAACGACCTGGTGATCTTCACCTACGGCAACGGCGTGCCGATGAGCCTGCGTGCGGCGCGGGAAATCGGCAAGAAGCATGGCTGGAAGGTGCGCGTGGTCGATCTGCGCTGGCTGGTGCCGCTCAACGAAGGCTTCATCGCCGAGCAGGCCAGGACCGCCAAGCGCATTGTGATCGTCGATGAAGGACGTCATTCGGCCGGTGTGGGCGAGGGCATGATCACGGCCATCGCCGAAGCCGGTTTCGCCAGCCGCCCGTTCCAGCGTGTCGTTGGCGTGGATACGTATACGCCGCTGGCCGGTGCGGCCTTGCTGGTATTGCCGGGCGACGAGGACATCGTAAAAGCTGCGGATCGTCTGGTCTGACCCGGCTGTCGTGCTTTGCGGTTCTCTCTGAGAGCCGGTTGCACGCGTTGTAGCGCGCCGATGGGTACTATCGGCAGCCCCCCAGGAGAACCGCATGAGCCAGATCAAGATCGCCGTCATCGTCGGCAGCCTGCGCAAAGAGTCGATCAACAAGAGGCTGGCGCTTGCGGTCAGCCGGATGTTCTCCGATCGATTCGACCTGCATCGCGTCGAGATCGCGGAATTGCCGCTATACAACCAGGATTTCGACCAGGACTATCCAGTGTCGGGCCAGCGGTTCAAGCAGGAAGTCGAAGCGGCAGATGCGCTGTTGTTCGTCAGCCCCGAATACAACCGCTCGATGCCGGGCGTGCTGAAGAACGCGATCGATGTGGGCTCGCGCCCACCGGGCAGCAATTCCTTCGCCGGCAAGCTGGCTGCGGTCATCGGCACTTCGCCGGGCGCACGCGGAACGGCGCTGGCACAGCAGCATCTGCGCAATGTGTTCGTCGGCCTGGACGTGCTGGCCATGGCCCAGCCGGAAGTGACGGTGCAGTTCCATGAAGGACTGATCGACGACGAAGGCGGCGTCAATGACGAACGCACCCTCAAGTTCCTGCAGAAATTCGTCGACCGCTATTCGGCCTGGCTGATCAAGACCCTGTCTCACTGACAAGAGCGGGCGTAGGAGCGACGTGAGTCGCGAAACCATGTTTCGGCTGGACGGCTGGACCAACGACTTCGCGACTCACGTCGCTCCTACCGCGGCGCCTCCACGGTCAGCGTTGCAGGCCGTCCAGGAGCGGGATTTCGCGTAACGGCGTGCCGTTGGCGTACAACTGCGATGGAGGCCTCTCCAGCGGCAATACCGCGAGGGCTAGCGGCCTGGGCTCGTACGCAACGCTGACGATGCTTCCAACCGCGCGTTCTCCGTCATTGATTTCAACACCAGGTTCCAACGCCGAGTCGCTTTCGAACAGGACGAGTCCGCGCTTGGCTTTTCCCAGGAAATGGGTGCGCGCCACGATTTCCTGTCCCGGGTAGCAGCCTTTCTTGACGCTGAAAGCCTGCAGGCGTTCCAGCGACAATTGCTGGGGCGTCCATTGTTCGCGCTGGGCTGCTGGCAGGCGGGGCAGTCCGGCTTGCAGATCATGGGCCGCCCAGCGCGCTCGCAGATCTGCGTCGTCCGGTAGTCCATCCGTCGCCGCGATGATCAGAGTGCGGGCTTGGCCGCGATCGCCATAATCGAGTTCGATCGAGTCGCCATTGAAGCCGATCCGCGCACTTTGCGCGGAATCGGGCTTGCGCAACGCACCGCCGACCTGCCGGCCGCCCAACGCCGAAATCTTCAACTTTCGTCTGAAGACGAAGCGTTGCAACTGTGTCGCCAACTCGCCGGCATCGGCGTCCGGCAACAGCAACAGGATCCGGTCGTCGCCCAGCTTGAGCAGCGCAAACACCGCAATGACGCGGCCCTTGGGGGTCAGCCAGGCGTTCCACTGCCAGTTTCCCTGCGGCAGCGCGACCACATCGTTGGCGAACTGGGCCTGGGCAAAGGCAGCGGCGTCCGGCCCGTCCAGCGCGACGACGGCATGGTCTGGCAGGGCAAAGAAAGGCGCGGCGGACACGGGCAGGTTGTCAGGCAAGAGGGGGAGGATTAAAATTTTGTGCGTTGCGAGAACAACATGATAGGCGAAACCCCTTCCATTCCCGATCCCGTACCCGGAACACAGCAGCCCGAAAGGGGCACTGTGGAACAGGAAGCGGTAACACCGAAGGAAATCGGTGGTCGCGACGGTCCCGAGCCGACGCGTTACGGGGATTGGGAGAAAAACGGACGTTGCATCGATTTCTGATCCACCGGTCATCGAATAACGCCTGCCCAGCCAACGCGGTCCTACGGAGACCGCCCAGCCGAGACAACGAGCCCAGCGAATGGCGACCCGACAACGTCCGCTTTCACCGCACCTGCAGGTGTACCGCTGGCAGATCCAGATGGCGACTTCCATCGTCCATCGGACTACCGGAATCATTCTTGCCGTCGGCGCGCTGCTCATCGCCGCCGCCTTGCTGGCCTTGGCCAGCGGCCCCGAAGCCTGGGACTGCGTTCGCAAGCTGGCCGGCTCGTGGTTCGGGCTTGCCGTCCTGTTCGGCTGGACCTGGGCTTTCGCCTACCACCTGCTCAACGGCATCCGCCACCTGGTGCAGGACGCCGGCTTCGGTTTCAGCATCCCCGCTTTCATCCGCAACGGCTGGCTGTCGGTGATCGGCAGCCTGGTGTTGACCGTTATCCTCTGGGGCGTGGTTGCGTCGAAGGTGGGTTGGCTATGAACCACCGTTACCGCACCCCGTTGAAGGATGTGCGCGGGCTGGGTTCGGCGAAGGAGGGCACGCAGCACTTCATCGTGCAGCGCCTGACTGCCATTGCGCTGATCTTCCTGGCCTGCTGGTTTCTGTACTTCGTAGTCGGGCTGATGCACGCCGACTACCTGACCGCTGCCGATGCGGTGGCCAAGCCGTGGAACGCGACGCTGCTGGTGGCCTTCCTGGTGGCGATGTTCTGGCACGCGCAACTCGGCGTGCAGGTGGTCATCGAAGACTACGTGCACAGCCATGGCCTGGCACTGACCGCGCAGATCGCGGTGCGTTTTGTTTGCATCCTTGGCGCGCTGGCCAGCGTTTTCGCCGTGGTCCGCATAGCATTGGGAAGCTGATTCATGACTTCGGCCTACAAGATCACCGAACACAAATACGACATGGTCGTGGTCGGCGCCGGCGGCGCGGGCTTGCGCGCTACTTTCGGACTGGCGGCCAAGGGCCTGCAGACCGTGTGCCTGACCAAGGTGTTCCCGACGCGTTCGCACACTGTGGCCGCGCAGGGCGGCATCTCCGCCGCGCTCGGCAATATGGGCGAGGACGACTGGCGCTACCACTTCTACGACACCATCAAGGGTTCGGACTGGCTGGGCGACCAGGACGCTATCGAATACATGTGCCGTGAGGCCATTCCCGCGATTGTCGAACTCGAACACTACGGCGTGCCTTTCAGCCGCACCGAAGAAGGAAAGATCTACCAGCGCCCCTTCGGCGGCATGACCACCAGATACGGCGAAGGCCCGCCGGCGCAGCGCACCTGTGCCGCTGCCGACCGTACCGGCCACGCCATGCTGCACACGCTGTATCAGCAATCGCTGAAGCACGACGCGCGCTTCATGATCGAATACTTCGCCCTGGACCTGATCTTCGACGAAGAAGGCGCCTGCAAGGGCGTGCTGGCGCTGGACATGGCCGAAGGCACGCTGCACCTGTTCCGCGCCCAGGGCGTGGTGCTGGCGACCGGCGGCTACGGGCGCGCGTATTTCAGCGCGACTTCGGCGCATACCTGCACCGGCGACGGCGGCGGACTGGCGTTGCGCGCGGGTCTGCCGATGCAGGACATGGAATTCGTGCAGTTCCATCCCACCGGCATCTACGGTGCGGGCTGCCTGATCACCGAAGGCGTGCGCGGCGAAGGCGGCAT
>CAMLGZ010000009.1 GCA_946479745.1 uncultured Pseudoxanthomonas sp.
GATGCCATCGCCGCCTGAAAGATCAGATCACAAGACAGTTGCTGAATTAAGCCGACCCGCACTGGATTGGCACCGAAGCCGATAGTACCCAGAACCAACCGAAGTTAGCGAACCTGATGCGGGTTCGGCTTGAATGAATTGTTAGGCCCCGCTACCGGGAGCCCAGTTTTGGATATACGGGTTCACGCCGGCCTGCTCTAGGCGACGCTGGATTTGAAACATGGCTTGCTGTTCTACGTTGTCGCCCGCGGAAAGAAGCTCGAATTCAGAGAACGTGATCTCGTCCTCGCGCCATGCGATTGCATGAGCGCCGGCATCATAGCGAACAAAATAGCGTCCCTCACGCCTTACAACTTCTATGCCGTGAGTGTTGATGTTTCCGTAAACGATATTTTCCATTAGGGGCCTAACTACTACTAGACCCCAAAGTGGGGTGTAGCGCCGATTGTGGGTGCGGCCTAGGTGGCCCGTCAATCGGGTTTTGTCTACACGGCACAAGCAGTTGCGGCGATATCGCCGGTCGGCAGGGCGATGCAACATCGCGGTGTTTAACGGTACGGATACCGTCGAATTCGTCCTGCGGATGACGTCGCGGTCATAAGCAAACCAGGGTCCGGCCCGTCCAGGTCCAGACTGTTCGATGAAGTTTGGCGCAGATTGCGGGTGAAGCACTACAGTTTGCGGACAGAGCGGGCCTCTCTGTATTGGATTCGCCGGCATATTCAGACCAATGTCCGTCGGCACCCACCCGAATTAGGCGGCAAGGAAGTCGGGCACTTCCCGAGCGATCCGACGAAGATTCAGAACTACTTCAACACTCGTAGAGCTTTCTGCTCTTCCAGCGTCAGCGCGACGTTGTTGCGCAGGTAGGCCGGCTCCACCCGTTCCGGCGCTAGCGCTTCGCCGCGCTGGTAGGCGGCGACGGCGAGCCGGGCGACGTCTGCGGCGTGCGGCAGGATGCTGGCGTCCACGTCGATCAGCTGCGATCCGAGGTGCAGTTGCAATGCATTGTCGGCGGCGGCGAAGCCGGTGCCGGCTCCGTGCCAGTTGCCTTGGTTGTCGGGGAGTACGACTTGATTCGGGGCGGCTACTACTTCTTTGGAGAGGGCGATGAGTTGGTCGCCTTGGCGTTCGAAGGCCCCTACGTACACCTCGCCCATGCGTGCATCGATGGCAGCGAGGATGCGTTGCTTTTGCCCCTCCCCTTGCGAAGGCAGGGGGAGGTTGGGAGGGGGTGAAGTCGGGGCTTGGAAACCTTCCGAACGATGACTTAACCCCTTCCCAGCCCTCCCCTGCGCCCCGAAGGAAGTCCCCTTGGGGGACATTCGCAAGGGAGGGGGCAAGGCTGCGGCGATTGCCATGAGGGTGGAAACCGCGACGACCGGTTTGTGGAGGGCAAGCGCTATGCCTTGCGCTAGCGCAATAGCCAGGCGGACGCCGGTGAAGGCGCCGGGGCCGCGGCTGACGGCGATGGCGTCGAGTTGCGAACGTTTGACGCCTGCCTGGGCGAGCAACTCCTCAGCCCAAGGTAATGCGTACTCGGCATGCAGACGCGGCGCGACTTCGTGGCGCTCGATTATTTCCCCGTCGAGATACAGCGCGACGGAACAGGCTTCGGTAGCGGTTTCAAAAGCGAGCAGCTTCATACCAATCCTGTTCGGAATCCTGCGTTGCGTCGGGAATAGTCGGCTCCACACCGAAGAAGCGTTGTACATCCGCCACTTCCCTTGTGCGCGCGAACGGCGGCAGCGAATCGAGGAAGATGCGGCCGTAGGGCTTGCCGGTCAGACGCGGATCGCACAATACCAGCACGCCACGGTCGGTCTCGCTGCGGATCAGGCGGCCGACGCCCTGCTTGAGCGCGATCACCGCCTGCGGCAACTGCTCGTCGCGGAATGGATTGCCGCCGTCGCGGCGGATCGCCTCCAGCCGCGCTTCGAACACCGGATCGTCCGGCGCGGCGAACGGCAGCTTGTCGATCACCACCACCGACAGCGCATCGCCGACCACGTCCACGCCTTCGCGGAAACTGGCCGCGCCCAGCAGCACGCCGTTGCCCGATTCGCGGAACCGCTGCAGCAGCGTGGCGCGCGGCGCCTCACCTTGCACGAACAAAGGCCAGGGCGCGTCGCGCAGCGTTTCTGCCGCCTCGCGCAGCGCACGGTGCGAGGCGAACAGCAGGAACGCGCGGCCGTTGGAAGCCTGCAGCACCGGATACAGCGCAGCGATCAGTGCGGTGCCGAAACCACGCGTGTTGGGTTCGGGCAGGTTCTGCGGCAGATAGCACAGCGCCTGCTTCGGCCAGTCGAACGGACTGGGCTGCAGCAATGTAGGCGGATCCACCAAACCAAGGCGCGTGGCGATGTGATCGAAGCCGCCGCTGACCGCCAGCGTGGCCGAGGTGAATACCCAGGACGCATGGGATTTCTCCCGGTGCTCGCGCAAAGGCCCCGAGACATCCAGCGGCGTACGCTGGCAGCGGAAACCGCGCTGGGTCAGCTCGTACCAGAGCACGTCGCTGGTGGACAGCGGCGCGCCGTCTTCAAGATCGACCACGTGGCTCTCGCCCTCGGCCGAACCGTCTTCCAGCCACCGCGCCAGACGCGTGGCCGAATCCTTGGCGCGCGAAGCGCAGGCATCCAGGCCCAGCGACGCATCGGCCATCGCGATCACGGCTTCGATCAGATGCGCGAGCGATTCGGTGAGCGCATCGAAGCCCGCACGCACTTCCGGCTTCGACAAGGCACGGAAGCGCGTACCGCGCGTCGGCAATCCTTCCATGCCCGCACGCAGTTCGCGCAACGACTGCTCCAGCGCGCGCACCGGCACCTGCAAGCTGGCCAGTGCGCCGGGCACGTCCTTGCACTCGGCAAGGCAATCGCGCGCCAGCTCCTGGATCGGACGCATGCCGAAACTTTCGCCGAAGAAATTCGCCGCCAGCTCCGGCAGCTGGTGCGCTTCGTCGATCACGAATGCCTGCGCGCCGGGAAGGATTTCGCCGAAGCCTTCCTGCTTCAACGCCAGATCGGCGAGCAGCAGATGATGGTTGACCACCACGATATCCGCCGACTGCGCGCGCTGGCGCGCCTGCACCACGAAGCAGTCGCTCCAGAACGGGCAGTCGGTGCCCAGGCAGTTGTCGTTGGTGGAAGTGACCATGGGCAGTAGCGGTGAATCGTCGGGCAACGCCTCAAGTTCTGCGATGTCGCCGAACTGGGTGCGGCCGCCCCAGGAAACGATGCGCTGGAATTGCGAGATCTGTTCGCGGCTGGTGAAGCGCGGCTCACCCTTGGCCTGTTCCAACCGGTACTTGCACAGGTAGTTGGCGCGGCCCTTCAACAGCGCCGATTTCAGACCGGTCCCCAGCGCATTGCGCACGCGCGGCAGATCGCGATGGTAGAGCTGGTCCTGCAGCGCGCGGGTGCCGGTGGAAATGATGGTCTTCAGACCGGACAGCAGCGCGGGCACCAGATAGGCGAAGGTCTTGCCGGTGCCGGTGCCGGCTTCGGCGAGCAGCACTTCGCGGCCCTCGAACGCTTCGGCGATCGCCGTGGACAGGCGTTGCTGCGCTTGGCGGGGGACGAAGTTGTCGAGCTGGGCGGCGAGCGCGCCGCCGGCGCTGAGCGCGTCGCGGCTGGCTTGGGCGAGTTGGGACATTAGGGCCTGTCAGCGCTTTCGGTAAACGCCATGGCTACATTCTATTCAATCCGGCCACCGTGCACCCTTCGATCTGCGCGTGAGCCGACGCAGCGTCCTGGGGCAGACCGCGCGCCAAACGCGCCTGCTCGATGGTGGCCCAGTGGCGGCGGCACAGCGGGCCGACCTTGGACCCCAGCTCGAAAGCACGCTTGGCCAGCGTTTCGGCACGCTCGTTGTCGGCTTGCAGCAAGGCGACTTCGGCGCGTTCCTGCAGCACGGCCGGATCGTCGGCGACGATGAGCAGCGCCTGGTTCAGGGCTTCGGCGGCGGCGGCGTAGTTGCGCGCCGTAATCGCTGCGGCTGCAGCATCGCGCAGATCCTGCACTTGCGGGTCGCGAAGAGGCTGCACGGCGAGTTCGCGGTCGTCGGCCCCTGCGGACGCGGCGACGGCGGCGGCGAGGCGTTGTTCCGGCGCCACTTTTGGTGCCTGTGGCCTTGCCGGAAGTTCCGGTGCGGTACTGCATGCTGTCAAGAAAAGGGAAAGCGACAGGGCAGCCAGAAACAAGAACTTGTTCATGATCAATGAAGTAACCCGTAAAGGATAAACCTGTCATTCCCGCGAAGGCGGGAACCCAGTGACTTTAGCTCTTCAACGAGCAGCATGGTCGCGTTACGAAAGACGCTGGTTTCTCGCCTTCGCGGGAATGACGAGCAAAAGCTGCAATCAGGCAATGCTGCCGACCCACGCATGGAATCGCTCCGCCTCATCGTTCTCGTCACTGTTCAGGGGCAGGTGCGGACTCAGAGGGCGGTGCGGAGGGTTCTTCCTCTTTCTTGTCCAACCCGAACCAGCTACGCCAGCCGCCGCCTTCTTCTTCACCCGCCCCGTCGGGAATCGGCTCGACCACGCAAGCGGCATAAGGCGGCGCGAATCCAGCCACGAACGGCATCTGCCGCGCACCCGGGCAGCTTGCATCGGTGGTGTTGGCACCCGCCACCCATTGCCAATCCAGTCCTTTGCCGGAGACCTTCAGCGGCGCGCTGGGCAGCCGCGAGAAAATGCCGGACCACACCCGCATGGCACCCGTAGCGCCATACAGGCCGGTCTGTTCGTTCTGGTCGTTGCCCATCCACACCACCGCCAGATGATCGCCGGTGTAGCCGGCATACCAGCTGTCGCGGCCGTCGTTGCTGGTGCCGGTCTTGCCCGCCGATTGCAGGCGGCCAAGTCCGTCGCCCAGCAGCTGGCGGCCGGTGCCGTTGCTGACCACCTGCTGCAAAGCGATGCTGATCAGGTGCGCGGCGATGGAATCGCCTTCCTGTGCCGGTGCGGGGGTCTTGTCGTAGCGCTTGAGCAACTTGCCGCTGGGGTCCAGCACCCCACGCACCGCATGCAACGGTTGGATTTCGCCGCCGGAGGCCAGGAACTGGTACAGCTGCGCCATCGCGTAAGGACTCTGGTCGGTCGCGCCCAGGATCAGGGATGGATTCGATTCGGCCTTGATACCGGCCAGCACGCGGATCAAGCCGGAAAGACGCTCCGGATCGACTTTCATGCCGATGCGCACGGTGGCCTGATTATACGAATGAGCCAGCGCGTCGACCAGCCGCACGGTGCCGTGGCTGCGGTTGTCGGAATTGCCGGGCGTCCAGCGCCTGCCCTTGCCCAGTTGCACCGTGACCGGAGAATCGTCGACATAGCTGGCCAGCGAGTAGTTATCAGGCTGCGCCAGCGCCAGCAGATAAACGAACGGCTTGAGCAGCGAACCCACCGGCCGCTGCGCTTCCACCGCGCGGTTGAAACCAGGCTGCGACACATTGCGGCTACCGACCACCGCCAGCACGTCGCCGTCGTGCACGTCGGTCAGTACCAGACCGGCCTGCAACGGCGGACGCCGTTTGTTTTCCACCGACTTGAGCGTGCGCGCCACCGAGCCTTCCGCGTAGGCCTGCGCCGAAGGCGACATGCCGGTGAGCACGCTCAGGCCGGCGCCCTGCAGCGCGCTTTCCGGATAGTCGCGCGCCAGTTGCCGGCGCACCAGATCCACATAGGCGGGGAAACGGTTGGCGGCCGCCATGCCCGGGGTCTTGGTGACGCCCAGCGGCGCGGCCAGGGCGCGTTTCCATTCGTCGTCCTTGATCAGGCCGGTTTCGTGCAGCTTGTTCAAGGCCAGGTTGCGCCGGTCCAGCGCGCGTTCGGGATTGCGGCGCGGGTCGTAGTAGGAAGGTCCTTTGACGATGCCGATCAGCAGCGCGATCTGCTCGGTGGTCAGCGAATCCAGTTCGCGCCCGAACCAGAATTCCGAAGCGGCGGCGACGCCGTGAATGGCCTGGCTGCCACGCTGGCCCATGTACACCTGGTTCATGTACGCCTCCAGGATGGTGCGCTTGTCGTAGCGCGCCTCCAGGATCAGAGCGAACAGGATCTCGTTGAACTTGCGGCTCAGGGTGACTTCCTTGCCGATGCCCAGCAGGCCGCTGCGCGCCAACTGCTGGGTCAGCGTGCTGGCGCCTTGTTTGCTCTCGCCGCCGGAGCGCACGGCGACCCACAACGCGCGCACCATGCCGCTCATATCGATGCCGTGGTGGGTGCTGAAATCGCGGTCTTCCACCGCCTGCAAGCCCGTCACCAGCAACTCGGGCACCTCTTCCAGACGCACCAGTCGGCGCTCTTCCTGCTTCTGGCCGTACAAGGTCGCGATGCGGGCCGGGTCGAGTCTTGCGACCTTCAGGTTCTGCTTGCGGACCAGATCGCGGACGCCGGCCACGCGCCCGCCTGACAGCGACACCTGCACTCTGCGCGCAGGCACCTTGGCGTCCACGTCTGTATAGCCGCGGTTGGAAATGGTGAAGCGGCCGCCTTCGCGCGCGTAGGTGCCCAGGCGCTCGCCGACGCCGTCGTCGCGGTAGGACGCCGCATCGAGCTCGGTCTTCAGGGTCTGCGCATCCATCGCCACGCCGGGCGCCAATTGCAGCGGACGCGCGTACACGCGGGTCGGGATCTGCCACTGCAGCGCGCCGAAGCGCTGGCTGACCTGGTGGTTCAGGTACAGCGTGTACGGAATCAGGAAACCCAGCCCCAGCCCCAATGCCGCCAGTGCCCAGGTGATCAGTCGCTGGCGCCAGGGATGGGCGTCCTGCTGATCTTCGAAGTCGTCGTCTTGGTCGTCGTAGTCGTAGCGCGGCACAGGGATGCGACAATATGGATTCCGGCGAGTCTAGCGCAGCCCGCCGCGCTGCGACGGGCCGGAGCTACCTTCGCTCAGCTGGAGTTGCACCGGAATGTCGATTTCCCTGGCCGATGTGCGCTTCCAATGGCAACGCGCGCTGGGGCTGATCCGCCGCGGCATGACCAGCCTGCGCGCGCGCGGCTGGCAAGCCACCTGGCAGCGGGTGCAGCGCCAGTTGCGCCGGGCGCCTGCCTCCCAGCGCGCGAAACTCTATTTCCCCGCCGAGGCGCCTTTCGCTCCGTTTGCCGTTCCCGACAGCGAGCGCCCGCGCGCCAGCATCATCGTGCCGGTCTACAACCAGGTCGCGCACACCCTGACCTGTCTGCGTGCGCTGGCCGAACATCCGCCGCTGGCCGCTTGCGAGATCCTGGTGATCGACGACGGTTCCAGCGATCAGACCGAAGTGTGGATGGCGCAGGTGGCGGGCCTGCATTTCCACCGCCGCGCGCAGAATGGCGGTTTCATCGCCGCCTGCAATGACGGTGCCGCGCGTGCAAGCGGCGAAGTACTGGTGTTTCTCAACAACGACACCGTGCCCCAACCCGGCTGGCTGGACGCCTTGTTGGACACCTTCGCCAGCCGGCCCGATGCCGGCCTGGTCGGCGCCCAATTGCTGTACCCGGACGGGCGCCTGCAGGAAGCGGGCGGCGTGGTGTTCTCCGATGGTTCGGCGTGGAACTACGGGCGTTTCGAATCACCCGAAGATCCGCGCTACGCCAGCCTGCGCGACGCCGACTATTGCTCGGGCGCCGCCATCGCGATACCGCGCGCACTGTTCGAAGCGTTGAACGGGTTCGATACGCGCTATGCGCCCGCCTATTACGAAGACACCGACCTCGCTTTTTCGGTGCGCGCGGCCGGCAAACGCGTGCTCTACCAGCCCGCCTCGCGCGTGGTGCATCTGGAGGGAATCACCTCCGGCACCGACCTCAGCCAAGGCGCGAAGGCTTATCAGGTACGGAACCGCGCGTTTTTCGAAAGCAAATGGCGCGACGCGCTTTCCGCTTTTCCTGCGCCCGATGTGCTGCCGACGCCGGCAACGGTCCATGCGCACCAGCGGCAGATCCTGATCGTCGATGAGGCCATACCCCAGCCCGACCGCGACTCCGGATCGTTGCGCCTGTTCAACCTGATGAAAATGCTGCGCCAGGAGAATGCGCACGTGGTTTTTCTGGCCACCGAGCATGCGCCGGAAACGCAACCTCTGCGCAATCTGCAGGCTTTGGGAATAGAGGTCTGGTATCCACCGCTCTTCTCCGGCGCGCCGGCCTGGCTGGCCGAACACGGCAAACGCTTTTCGGCGATCCTTGCCTGCCGCTATTACCTGGCGGGCAAGTTCATGCCATTGGCCAGAAGGCTCGCGCCGCAGGCCCGCTTCGTGCTGGACACCATCGATCTGCATTACCTGCGCGAATCGCGCGCCGCCGAGTTGGCGGCCGACGATGCGCTGGCCAAAGCCGCATTGCGCACCCGTCGGCGCGAGCTGGCGGTGATCGCCGGGACCGATCTCACTCTGGTGGTGAGCGAAGCCGAACGCGAAGTGTTGGCCACGGACGCCCCCGCTTCCAAAGTGGAAGTGCTCTCCAATCTGCACGAAGTGGCCGGACCCGGATCGCCTTTCGCGCAACGACAGGATCTGGTGTTCGTCGGCGGTTTCCGCCACACGCCCAATGTGGACGCGGTGCGCTGGTTCGTGCAGGAAGTATTTCCCTTGTTGCGACGGAGTTTGCCGGGCGTGGTTTTCCATTGCATCGGCGGCGACGTTCCGGATTCGATCGCTGCGCTGGAACAGGAAGGAATCGTCATCCATGGTCACGTGCCGGATCTGGACCCGGCCATGAACGGCATGCGCATCGCCGTCGCTCCGTTGCGCTTCGGCGCGGGAGTCAAAGGCAAGATCAACCTGAGCATGGCGCATGGCCAACCGGTGGTGGCCACGAGTTGCGCGGTGGAGGGAATGCATCTGCAGGACGGAGTGGACGTACTGGTGGCGGATCAGGCGCAGGCGTTTGCCGATGCGGTAGTACGCCTGTACGGCGACGAAGAGCTGTGGAACCGGTTGTCGCGCAACGGACTGGAGAACGTGGCGCGACATTTTTCTTTGGACGCTGCGCGCGACGTGGTACGCAAAGTGTTTCTGTAGGTCGGGGCTACGCCCCCGACGGCCCGTAACCCTTGATCGCGCGATATCGTCGGGGACGTAGCCCCGACCTACGCGAGCAGTTTCGGTTCCACTGCGTCGGGGGCGTAGCCCCCGACCTACTGACCGGTTTGCGCGCGGCGCACCCGTGCCCCGAATTCGGCCAGTCCGGGTGCGTTCGCGTCCAAGCTGCGCGCTTCTTGCAGCGCTTGCGCGGCGAATTCGACATCGCCCGACCCCAGGCGCTCGTCGCCGACCGCGATCCACTTCGAAGACAAGCGCCGACGCGCATCGGCCAGGCCGGAATCGCGGGTTTCGAGAGTCTGCCAGGCGTCGTAGCAGGCGCGTGCGCGGCGTACGCGGTTGCCGCGCAGTTCGTCCTCGAAGCACGCGCGCGTCGCCTGCAGCACGCGTGCGGCCGCACGTTTGACTGCCGCATCGTCCGGCGCGAGCGCCTGCGCGGCGCGCAGTTTGTCGTAAGCGCTTTCACCGGGGGGAGCGATCCATTCGCCTCGCGTCGCGGCCTGCTCCACTGCCGCCAGCAAACTCTCCGCGCGCCGTTTCCTTTCTCCTGAGGGCAGCGTGGAACCCAGCCGCGATTGCGATTGCCGCGCGCGCGCCAGGGCCTGCTCGGCTTCCGTGACCACGGCAGCGCGCGGACTGAGTTCGCGTGCCAGTTGCAGGGAAGCCTTGGCGGCAGCGAAGTCGAAATCCGCGGCTTCCCGCGCCGATCGCTGCGCATAAGCCACCGCAATCCGTTCGATGCCTTGTTGAGCGGCGGCGTCGGCAGGGGAAGCGGCCAGCACCAGCCGGTAGCCCCTCAGCGCCTGCTCCAGCCGCATCCGGCGCAGATCGCCGTCGGCGTCGCGGCGTCGCGCTTCCACGGCGCGTGCAAGCTGGGCCTGCGCATCGGGCAGATCCACGTGGCCCGCATCGTATTCGCGCGCCTGCACGATCAAACCGGAACCTTTCGCAAGATCGCCCGCAGCGATCGCCAGCCGCGCCTGTTGCAGCAGCTCGGACAACGCGTCTTCGCGACCTTCCAGAGCTGCGGTATGGGTCGGCTGCAGTGCCAGCACGCGCTGGTACAGTGGCAGCGCGGTTTCCAGTGCTCCGCCCGTGCTCGCGCTGCCGGCTTGCCGCATCAGCTCATCCAGGCCCGCATGCGCGGCTTCGCGTTGCCGCAATCGATCGGCAACGGCGTCGGCGTCGGCACGCGGCACCTGCAACTCGCGGGCCAGAGCGAGCGACTGGCGCGCTTGTTCGAAACGATTGCCCTGCACGTCCCTGCGCGCTTGCTCGACGGCCGCTCGGGCGACCCGCGCCAGACCGTCGCGGGCCTCGCTGCGGTCGGAATCCAGCGCCTGCGCCGCCTCGAAACGCTGGCGGGCGCCGGTGCCGTCGGCGGCACTCAATCTGCCTTGTTTCAAAGCTTGCTCGCCGTCGTCCAGGAAGCGCTGTACGCGCATATCGGGCCAGATCAAGTTGGCCAGGGGCTGTCTGAAGACCACGACCGCCAGTACCAGCAGAACGATCGCTGCCACGGCCCAGCGCCACAAGCCGCGATCCCGCCAAAGGGGGGCCGCCGGTTTTGCGGCGGGACGGCGGAACTCGACTTCCTGCAGCCAGTCGGCCACCGGTTCGATCTTGCCGCGCGGCGGGTTGTCGTGGTCGCGGGTCACCGCCGCAGCATACCCAGTCAGCCTGAACGTCGCGCTTCCTCAACCCCCGGCAACGCATCCAGCTTGCCCAGGAGCATGGAAAGCTGGCCGTAGTCGGCGACCTTCAAACGCAGACGCAACATCACCTGGCCGCTGCCGCGGACGTTGTCGCTCTGGATATCGGTGACGTTGGCGTCTTCCTGCGCGATCAGCGTGGTGATGTCCTTGAGCAGGCCTTTGCGGTCCAGCGCGCGGATCTGCACGTCCACCTCGTACCCGCCGCCGGCCACACCCCATTCCACCGGCAACATCCGCTGCGGATTGGCGGCCGCCAGACGCAGCAACGAGGGACAGTTGGCGCGGTGCACGGTGACGCCGCGGCCGCGGGTCAGGTAGCCGGCGATGGGCTCGCCCGGCACCGGCTGGCAGCAACGCGCAAGCTGCACCAGCAGATTGCCCACGCCCTGTACGGTGAACTTCGATTTCGAAGGCGTCGGTGCGCGCTTGGGCGGGCGTCGAATCGCCGGCGCGGCCGCCGGCTCGCTGGCGGCGCGTTGCTCCTCATGCAGCGCGCGGCCGATCTGGCTGGGACCGACATCGCCCAAGGCGACCTGTATGTACAGATCGTCGATGCCCTCGGCATGGAATTTCTTCGCCATGGGCGCCAGATCGGCGTGATGCAGCCCCAGGCGCTTGAGCTCGCGCTCCAATACCTCGCGGCCGGCCTGGATATTGCGCGCGCGATCGAGCTTGTGGAACCAGGCGCGGACCTTGTCGCGCGCGCGGCCGCTGGCCAGGAATGCGTTACTGGCCAACAACCAGTCGCGGCGTGGTTCGCCGGTCTTGGCGGTCATGATCTCAACCCGATCGCCGCTGCGCAGCTGATGGTTGAGCGGCACGATGCGGCCATTGACCTTGGCGCCACGCGTGCGGTGTCCGACCATGGTATGCACGTGGTAGGCGAAGTCGAGCACGGTGCCGCCGCGCGGCAGATCGATGACTTCGCCCTTGGGCGTGAGCGTGTAGATGCGTTCCTCGGCGAGCTGGGCATCGAGTTCGCCGGCCAGGCCATCGGCCTCGTTATGGCCGCCCTCGCCGCTCTGCTCCAGCAGTTGCCGCATCCAGGCGATCTTGCGATCGAAGGCCTTGTCGCCGCCCTTGCCTTCCTTGTAGCGCCAATGCGCGGCCACGCCCAATTCGGCTTGCGCATGCATTTCATGAGTGCGGATCTGCACTTCCAGGGTACGTCCCTCCGGTCCGATCACCGCGGTGTGCAGCGAACGGTAATCGTTGGGCTTGGGGCGGGCGATGTAGTCGTCGAACTCGCTGGGCACCGGCAGCCACAGCGCATGCACCACGCCCAATGCTGCGTAGCAGGCGGCGACGTCTTCTACCGCGACCCTGACCGCGCGCAAGTCGTAGAGCTCGTCCATCGACACCTGCTTCTTCTGCATCTTCCGCCAGATGCTGTAGATGTGTTTCGGGCGTCCGCTGATCTCGGCGGCGATGCCCTGTTCGGCCAGCGCCGCGCGTAGCGTGAGCTTCACCTCCTCGATATAGCGTTCGCGGCCGGCGCGCTTTTCGTCCAGCTGCTGGACGAGCTGGCGGTAGGTTTCCGGCTCCAGATAGCGAAAGGAAAGGTCTTCCAGCTCCCACTTCAACTGCCAGATGCCCAGGCGGTTGGCCAGCGGCGCATGGATGTCGCGGGTCAGCTGCGCCAGCAGGCGCTTGTCGGTGGCAGGCAGCTTTCCGGCGGCCCGCATCCGCGCCAGCTGCCGAGCCAGCAGGATCGGCACCACGCGCAGATCGTGAACGATGGAAAGCAGCAGCCGGCGCAGGCCCTCGCTGTTGCCCGCGACCGTACGTTCGGCATGCAGCGCCCAGACCTGGGCCGCTGCATTCTGTCCGTCCAACAGGCCCGCGATGCCTGGCTGTTTGGCCAGCTGCGTTTTCAGGCCGGCCTGCAGACCGGGGATGCCGAACAGCAAAGCCGCGACCAATACCTCGCCTTCCGCCGACAGCCCGGCCAATGCCTCCAGCGTATCGGCCAGCACGGACCAGGCATCGGGCATGCCGGATTCCAGGTCGGGCGATTGCGCGGCCTCGACTAGCGCGACCCGCATTTCAGGGGCCAATCCGTCGGCTGAACGGGACTGCAGCCAGGTTTGCAGCGGTGCGAAGGTCACGGCGGTCAGGGTGATGGTTTTTCGGAAGATGTGACTACACTAGCCGCCTTGCGCCCGGAGTAACACCCATGAGAGCTCCCATGAAAACATTCCCCATGAAATCGCTTCGCATGTCTTTCGTATTGATCGCGCTCGCTTTGGCGCCGACGGCCTGGGCCCAACAGTCGCCGCCGTTGTCGGCCAATGTCGAGCAGCAGATGAGCGCCGAGCAATTCAAGGCGGCCGGGCTGGACAAGCTGAGTCCGCAGGAACTGGCCGCGCTCAATGCCTGGCTGCAGCACAAGGTGATGCAGGAAACAGCGAAGGTGACCGAGGCCGCAAAGGAAGAGGGCCGCAAGGAAGTGGTGGAGAAAAGCCGCGGCTTCTTTGCTTTCGGGACCGCCGAGCCCATCGAAAGCAACATCGTCGGCGAGTTCAAGGGTTTTTCCGACGGCAAGAAATACACCCTGGCCAACGGCCAGGTATGGGAGCAGATCGAATCGGCCTCGCTCCCCGGCGTGCGCAAGACCGATCCGAAAGTTTCGATCAAACCCGGCATTTTCAATAGCTGGTATATGAAGATCGATGGCTACAACACGGCGGCCAAGGTTCGTCGCATCAAGTAGTCCAACGTACCACCGACGGAAACTCCCTCTCCCTTTGTAGCGCCCGAAGGGTGTGCAAGGACGTAGGTCGGGGGCTACGCCCCCGACCCAAGCAGTATCCGGATGAGCGGGTTTCGCGCCAGCCTCCGACCCAGGCAGTATCCGAGCGCGCAGACATCGCATGCGTCGGGGGCGTAGCCCCGACCTACTCAGCTGAGCGCTGCGAGCCGCTGGGCGATCTTCTTCGGCGAAATGCCCGCGCGTGCGCCCAGCTCTTGGGCGAACAGCGAAACGCGCAGTTCTTCCATATCCCAGCGCAACGATTGCCAGGCCGGGTCCGACTGGCGGCCGCGTGCGGCGGCTTGGTCCAGCGCTTCCAGGAACGGCCGCAATTCCAGCATCCGCGCCTGGTCGCGGCTCGGATCGCGCAATGCCCTTTCCGCGCGCAGCCGCATGGCTTTCAGATAGCGCGGAAATTGGGCCAATGCATCGGCGGGGGTATCGCGCAGGAAGCCGGCGCGCACCAATGAAGCGAGTTGGTTGCGCAGATCGTCCAGATTGCCGCTGGCCCAGCCCATCAGCCTGGATTCGAGCTGCGGCTTGAGTTCGGCGACGGCCGAAAGGATGGCCTCGGCCAGCTTCAAGCGTTCCATGGCTTCGGCGAACAGTTTGCGCGCTGCTTCCTCGCTGCGACGCTCGAACGCCTCGCGGTCGCGGATGTCGCCCAATCCATCGGCGAACACGGCATTGAGCGCCGCCTCGACCAGATCGCCCCGCAAGCGTTCCTGTGATTCGATCGCTGCATACAGCAGTCCGGTCTTGGGCGACACCGGCAATTGCTTGCGTGCCTGCTTCGCCTTGTCGGCCAGGGCGATGTCCAGCAACCGGCGTACGCCTTGCGGATGCGCTGCATCGGCTTCGGCACGGTCGGCGAAAACCCGCAGCGCCACGCTCTCGCCTTCATCCACCAGCGCCGGATAAGCGGGCACGCCCGCTTCCCCGGGTACCTGCAGCGGAACCGGACGCGCGGGAAATTCGCGCAGACCCTGCGCCGCCATTTCCCGACCCGCGCGCGCGGCGAACGCCTGTCCGGCGCGATCGCCGAAACGCAGGCGCAAAGCGTCCAGATCGCGCGATTCGGCCAACACCTTGCCGTCGTCCGCGCGCAGCCGCAGATTCATGCGCAAGTGCGGCTCGAGCGTGGCTTCATCGAAATCCAGCGTCGTCACCGGTGCGCCGGTCGCGCGCGTCAGCATGCGCGCCAGTTCGCCGCGGATATCGTCGGCGCCGGGTTGTGGGAAAGCTTCGGCGAAGGCCCGCCCGTAGTCCGGCGCCGGCACGTAGTTGCGGCGCATCGCTTTGGGCAGACTACGGATCAGCTCTGCCGCCTTCTCACCGACGAAACCAGGCGCCAACCAGGACAGGCGCGTGCTGTCCAGCGCATTGAGCAGGTGCAGCGGTACTTCCAACGTCACACCATCGTCCGTCGCGCCCGGTTCGAACTTGTAATGCAGCGGCAGACGCGCGTCGCCGAGCGGGAAATATTTCGGGAAACGGTCTTCTTCGCTGCCTTCGCCGGGCAACAGGTCGGTCAACGACCAATGCAGCGCGCGGCGCGCTTCCGGCGCCAGCGTCTTGTACCAGGCATCCAGCCCGGCGGCGGAATGCAGATCGGCGGGAACCCGGTCCAGGTACCAGCGCGCCTGCCAGTCCTCATCGGCGACGATGCCGGCGCGGCGCAGCTTGGCCTCTTCTTCGCGCGCCTGTTCCAGTGTTTTCGAATTGTCGGCGACGAAACTGGCGCGGGTGTTGATCTCGCCGGTGACCAGACCCTGGCGTACGAAGATGTCATGCGCTTCGGCCGGCGCGATACGCCCGTAATGCACCGGCTTCTTCGGCGCCAGCACCAGCCCGAACAGACTGATCTGCTCCGACGCCAGCACGTGGCCTTGCGCGCGCGACCAGTGCGGGTCGAAATGCTTGCGCGCCAGCAGATGCGGCAGCTCCGCGATCACCCAGTCCGGCTCTATCGCGGCATTGGTCATGCCCCAGATACGGGCGGTGTCGAGCAAGGTCGCGCTCAGCACCCATGCGGGTGGTTTTTTCGCCAGCGTCGAACCCGGGAACAAGTGGTAGCGACGCTGGCGCGGGGCGAGGAAATCGCCTTTCTCGGTCTTGTGGCCGACTTGCGTCGGCAGGCCGGCGAGCAGGGCGCGATGCAGTGAGACGTAAGCGGCGGGGCTCATGCCGCCGGCGAGGGAGTTTTCATCGCCCGCTTGTCTTCCCCCTTTGGAAAAGGGGGATTGAGGGGGATTTGCTTTTGGCGCCAAAAGCAAATCCCCCCTGCCCTCCTTTTTCAAAGAGGGAGTTCCTTCGCTGGTCTTTCCCGCGGCGGAAAGTTCGTTGAGCTCCCAACCCAATTCGGAACACATCAGCAGCAGTTGCCGATGCAGCTCGCGCCACTCGCGCATGCGCAGGAAGCCCAGGAAGTGGCGTTCGCACCAATCACGCAGCTTGGACTGGGTCAGTTCTTCGTGCGCGTCGCGATAGGCCTGCCACAGCTTGAGGATGCCGATGAATTCGGATTTGGGATCGGCGAATTTCGCGTGTGCATTGTCGGCGGCTTCGCGCGCTTCGGGCGGGCGTTCACGCGGGTCCTGGATGCCCAGGAACGAGGCGATGACCGTCATCTCCCGCAGCGACGCATTGCCATGCGCGGCTACCAGCATGCGCGCCAGCTTCACGTCCATCGGCAGGCGCGCCATCTGCTTGCCGATGGCGGTGAGTTTTCTGTCCCCGCCCTTCTCCGAAATGGCGACTGCGCCGAGTTCTGCGAGTTGTTGCCAGCCGTCGGCGATGGCCCGCTCGTCCGGTGGTTCCAGGAATGGAAAATCCTCGATGCGCCCCAAGCCCAGTGACAGCATGCGCAGGATCACGCCGGCCAAGCTGGAGCGACGGATTTCAGGATCGGTGAATTCGGGACGCGATTCGAAATCGGCTTCCGCGTACAAGCGGTAGCAGATGCCGTCGGAAATGCGTCCGCAGCGACCTTTGCGCTGATTGGCGCTGGCCTGCGACACCGGTTCGATATGCAGGCGGTCGAGTTTCTGCCGCGGGCTGTAGCGTTTGACGCGTGCGTAACCGGGGTCGACCACGTACTTGATGCGCGGCACGGTGAGCGAGGTTTCGGCGACATTGGTCGCCAGTACCAAGCGGCGCTTGGTTCCCGGATTGAACACTTTGTCCTGGTCGCGCGCCGACAGACGCGCATACAGCGGCGTCACTTCGGTTTCGCGGTATTTGCGCCGTTCCAGCGCCTGGTGCGCGTCGCGGATCTCGCGCTCACCGGGCAGGAACATCAGCACATCGCCGCGCGGATCGTGGCGGGTGATCTCGTCGATGGCGGCGACGATGGCATCGTTGACGGTGCGGTCTCCCGCTTCCTCGCCTTCACCTTCCAAAGGGCGATAACGCACTTCCACGGGGAACGTGCGGCCTTCCACATCGATCACCGGCGCATCGTCGAAGTGCCGCGAGAAGCGCCCGGTATCGATGGTGGCCGAGGTCACGATGACCTTCAGGTCGCGACGCTTGCGCAGCAGCTGTTTCAGGAAACCGAGCAGGAAGTCGATGTTGAGGCTGCGCTCATGCGCCTCGTCGACGATGATCGTGTCGTAGGCCGAGAGCCAGCGGTCCGAGGCGATCTCGGCCAGCAGGATGCCGTCGGTCATGAACTTGATGCGGGTGTCGTCGCCGACCTGGTCGTTGAAGCGCACTTGGAAACCGACCGCGCCGCCGACAGGGGTCTTCAGTTCCTCCGCCACCCGCCGCGCCACCGCCCGCGCCGCGATCCGGCGCGGCTGGGTACAACCGATCATGCCGGCAACGCCGCGCCCGGCGGCCAGGCACAGTTTGGGCAGCTGGGTGGTCTTGCCGGACCCGGTCTCGCCCGCGATCACCACTACCGGATGGGCGCGGATCAGTTCGACGATCTTTTCGGCTTCGCGCGCTATCGGCAGCGCTTCGTCCAGCGTCACCGCGGGCGCGGAAGCCGCACGGGCGGCGATCTTGGCGCTGGAAATCGCCAGCGCCTGTTCGAACGCAGCGCGGGCGGCAGGGTCGGCGGGCTTGGCCTGCCAGCGCGACCACAGGCCATGCAAGCGCCCACGGTCGCGCGTCAGCGCCCCGTCGATGGCACGGCGCGCAGCGGGCAAGTCCTTGTTTTCGGCTTCGATAGCACCCATCGATCGTTATGCGTGAATCTTTTGATTACAAATCATCGGTTACCTTGTTTATTGTCGCCTATCCCACCTTAAGGAGCTCCCCGCATGGCCAAGACCAAGAGCAGCAAGCCCAAGAGCAGCAAGCCGGACAAGAACAAGGCATCGGCGACCTCGCCCGCTGCGGTCCGATTGGCGGCTGCGGCGCCCACCGCGCCCAATATCGATATCGGGATCGGCACCGGAGATCGCAAGAAGATCGCCGACGGCCTTTCGGGCTTCCTCGCCGACAGCTACACGCTGTACCTGAAGACCCACAACTTCCACTGGAACGTCACCGGTCCGATGTTCAACTCGCTGCACACGATGTTCGAGACCCAGTACACCGAGCAATGGACGGCGCTGGACGAAGTGGCCGAACGCATCCGCGCGCTCGGCTACAACGCACCGGGCTCGTACCGCGAATTCGTCGCCCTGTCCTCCATTTCCGAGGAACCCGGCCTGACCCACAGCGCCGATTGGCAGGAAATGGTGCGCCAGCTGGTGGTTGGCAACGAAGCCGTATGCCGCACCGCGCGCAAGGTGCTCAAGACCGCCGACGGCGCCGGCGACGACCCGTCGGTGGACCTGCTGACCCAACGCCTGCAGACCCACGAGAAATACGCCTGGATGCTGCGTTCGCTGCTGCAGTAACAGTAGCTCCCCTCTCCCTTGATGGGAGAGGGTGGCCGGAGGCCGGGAGAGGGTGCGCCGGAGCCTTCAGCACCAACATGCAAGGTTTGCGTCGAACGACAAGATCCAAGGCACGCGTCGCTGCGCTCGCGCACCCCTCTCCTACCCTCCGGGCATCCTCTCAGCCTTGCACACCCTTCGGGCGCCACAAGGGGAGAGGAGAAAAGCAGGCACTGTCTATGACTGGCACTGCTCTTCCTTGAGAGGATAAGCGCTGTTCTTTGGAAACGAGACCCTTGCTGCCCAGCGTTCTCCACGAATGCGACCGCCCTACTTCAAAATATTGCCCGAATACAGAAAACCCTTACCCGAACAAGCGGCCAGTCCCTAACGCTCCAGCCGGCATTCCGACAATGCAGGGCTTGACCCCGCTGTTAACCTACTCCCATGCAGGAATCTCCCCAGCAACTATTGCACCGCATTTTCGGCCACGCCGATTTCCGCGGCCCGCAGCAAGCCATCATCGAACACATAACCGCCGGCGGCGACGCCCTGGTGCTGATGCCCACCGGCGGCGGCAAGTCGCTGTGCTACCAGGTGCCGGCGTTGCTGCGCAACGGCGTGGGCTTGGTGATTTCGCCGCTGATCGCGCTGATGCAGGACCAGGTGGAGGCACTGCGCCAGGTCGGCGTGCGCGCCGAGTTCCTCAACTCGACTCTGGATGCGGAATCGGCCGCGCGGGTGGAACGCGCTCTACTGGCGGGCGAGCTGGACCTGCTGTACGTCGCCCCGGAACGCCTGCTGACGCCGCGCTTCCTGTCGCTGCTGGACCGCTCACCCATCGCTCTGTTCGCCATCGACGAAGCGCATTGCGTCTCGCAATGGGGCCACGATTTCCGCCGCGAATACCGCGAGCTCACCGTGCTGCACGAGCGCTGGCCGCAAGTGCCGCGGATCGCGCTGACCGCCACCGCCGACCCGCCCACCCAGCGCGAAATCGCCGAGCGTCTGCAGCTGGACGAGGCCCAGTGGTTCGTCAGTTCCTTCGACCGTCCCAACATCCGATACAACGTGGTGCAGAAGGAAAACGGCAAGCGCCAGCTGCTGGAGTTCCTGGACGCGCACCGCGGCGAAGCCGGCATCGTCTATTGCCTGTCGCGGCGCAAGGTCGACCAGACCGCCGAGGCCCTGGCCGAGCTGGGTTTCAAGGCCCTGCCCTACCACGCTGGCCTGGATGCGGAAGTACGCGCCGCCAACCAGCGCCGGTTCCTGCGCGAAGAAGGCGTAGTGATGGTGGCCACGATCGCTTTCGGCATGGGTATCGACAAGCCGGACGTGCGCTTCGTCGCGCACATGGACCTGCCCAAATCGCTGGAAGGCTATTACCAGGAAACCGGCCGCGCCGGCCGCGATGGCGAGCCCGCCGAAGCCTGGCTTTGCTACGGCCTGGGCGACATGGTGCTGCTGAAGCAGATGATCGAGCAGTCCGAGGCCGGCGAGGAGCGCAAGCAACTGGAGCGCCGCAAGCTGGACCAGCTACTGGGCTATTGCGAATCCATGCAATGCCGGCGCCAGGTGCTGTTGGCCGGTTTCGGCGAGACCTATCCTCAACCCTGCGGCAATTGCGACAACTGCCTGCAGCCCGCCGCAAGCTGGGACGCCACCCTGGCCGCGCAAAAGGCGCTGAGCTGCGTCTACCGCACCGGACAGCGTTTTGGCGTGGTGCATCTGATCGAAGTGCTGCGCGGCGGCGAAGGCGAACGCATCCAGCAGTTCGGCCACGACAAGCTCAGCACTTACGGCATCGGCAAGGACCTGGATGCGAAGTCGTGGCGCGGCGTGTTCCGGCAATTGGTCGCCGCGGGACTATTGGAAGTCGATGCCGAAGCCTTCGGCGGTCTGCGTTTGACCGATTCGAGCCGCGCGGTCCTCACCGGCAAGCAGGCCGTCGTGCTGCGCAAGGAACTTCCGGGAAAGAAACCGCGCGAACGCGATCGTGGTCCGCGCACCGGCGTGGCTGTGCAGCCGCAGGACATGCCTTTGTTCGGCGCCTTGCGCGAACTACGCGCGCAACTGGCGCGCGAACAGAACGTGCCGGCCTACGTCATCTTCCACGACAGCACGCTGCGCAACATCGCCGAACAACGGCCCGGCAGCCTGGGTGAACTGGCGCAAGTGGGCGGTATCGGCGGGACCAAGCTGGAGCGCTATGGCCCTCAAGTGCTGGAAACCATCCGCGCGCAGGGTTGAGGCGACAACCGCGCGTCAGCGCATGGTCGGAATGACGAAGCTCTGGTCGGAAACCGGCCCGCCTTTCGGCCAGCGCTGGGTGACGGTCTTGGTGCGGGTATAGAAGCGCACGCCGTCCATGCCGTACTGGTTGAGATCGCCGAAGCCCGAACGCTTCCAGCCACCGAAGCTGTGGTAAGCGACGGGCACCGGAATGGGCACGTTGATGCCGACCATGCCCACTTCCACCCGGTCGGCGAATTCGCGCGCGGCATCGCCGTTGCGGGTGAAGATGGCCACGCCATTGCCGTACTGATGCTTGGACGGCAACTCCAGCGCCTCCTCGAAAGTATCGGCACGCACGATCTGCAGTACCGGCCCGAAGATCTCTTCGCGATAGCTTTTCATGTCCGCTTTGACATGATCGAACAGGCTCGGCCCCAGGAAGAATCCGTTCTCGTGGCCAGGCAACGAAAAACCCCGGCCATCGAGCACCAGATCGGCGCCCTCGTCGACGCCGATCTGCAAATAGGACTCCACCTTGGCCCGGTGTGCGGCGTTGATCAGCGGGCCGTAGTGCGCCTGCGGGTCGGTGGAAACGCCGATGCGCAATCCTTTCACCGCCGCGACCAGTTTCTCGCGCAGCGCCTCGGCGGCTTCCTCGCCGACCGGCACCACCACTGGCAGCGCCATGCAGCGCTCGCCCGCCGAACCGTAGGCCGCGCCCATCAGGTCGGCCACGGTCTGGTCCAGATCGGCGTCGGCCAGCACGATGCCGTGATTCTTGGCGCCGCCCATCGCCTGCACGCGCTTGCCGTGTTGCGCGCCGAGCGTATAAACCGACTGCGCAATGTCGGAGGAACCGACGAAGCTCACCGCCTTGATCGCCGGATGCTTCAGGATCGCTTCCACCGTGTCCTTGTCGCCATGCACCACATTGAGCACGCCCGGCGGCAGGCCTGCCTCGATCATCAGTTCGGCCAAACGCACCGACACCGAAGGATCGCGTTCGGACGGCTTGAGGATGAAGGCGTTGCCGCAGGCGATGGCCGGGCCGAACATCCACATGGGGATCATGGCCGGGAAATTGAACGGAGTGATGCCGGCGACCACGCCCAACGCCTGTCGCGCCGAATACACATCGATGCCGGGACCGGCGCCCTGCGTGTACTCGCCCTTCAACAGATGCGGTATGCCGCACGCGAACTCGATGACTTCCAGACCTCGCTGGATATCGCCCTTGGAATCGGCGATCACCTTGCCGTGCTCGCTGGAAAGCAGGTAGGCCAGCTCATCCATGTGCGCTTCCAGCAGGCGCTTGAACTCGAACATCACCCGTGCGCGGCGCTGCGGATTGGCCTGCGCCCAGCCCTTCTGCGCCTCGGCGGCGTCGGCCACCGCACGATCCAGCTCGGCCGCCGAAGCCAGCGGCACGCGTGCCTGCACCTGCCCCCGATTGGGATCGAAAACCTCGCCGTACTTACCGGAGGTTCCTGCGACCGACCGGCCGCCGATGAAATGTTCGATGTCGCGCATGTGCTTGTTCCTGAGAAAATCCGGATTGCCCGAGCAGTGCTTGCGTACGATCCGCTCGTCCACGGGATCATTATGGGAGAACCACCGGCGACCCATTCGGTCGCCGCGCTTCCAATACTTAGAGCGATAGTAGGGATCGTAGCGGCGCGGCGCACTTTCCGCACCATTCGGACATATTGCAGTAACAGGCCTGCCCCAGCATTGAGGGTTGGTCCGCGGTCCTGGGGGCCGGATTGCCGCGGGATAGCGGCGGCGGCAAGACGGGCTCACTACAATCATCAACGGGAAATCATCGCCCATGGGGAAGCAATGAAACCTTCGCTATTTTCCGGTCTGGCGACCGCCATCACACTGGTCCTTTGTGGCGGCGCGGCTCTGGCTCAGGACGCGACCACCGCAGACGTTCCACTGTTAGCAGCGAAATTTCAGACCCAGGCGACCGCCAGCAAGGAAGCCAACGCGGCGATCCTGGTCCGCGATGCCGGCAATCCAGGACGCAGCCATATCGTCGCCACCGCCGCGCTCGGCGGGCTCGAGGTCTACGACCTGGCCGGCAAGCGCGTGGGCACCACGCCTTCCGGAGAAGTGGCGGCGGTGGATGTCGCTTACGACGTTGCATTGAGAAATGGAAAAGCGACTGTGCTGGCCGCGATCGATACCACGACCAACAGCCTGCGCCTGTTCTCGATGAAAAGCGCCCGGCTGCAGGAAGTCGGCGCGCGCCCGATGCCGCTGGGATTCGCTGCCGAAGGCGTCTGCCTGTTCCGCAATCCGCTGGACAATGCCCTGTACACCTTCGTCGTTGGGGACGGTGGCGAAATCGACCAGCAGGTCCTGTTCCCGACCGCCGGCGGCAAGCTGGACGCGCGCCAGGTGCGGCGCATCAACGTGCCTTCCAGGCTCAAGCAATGTGCTGCCGACAGCAAAGGCCATGTCTACGCTTCGGAGGAAGGCGTAGGCATCTGGCGCTTCAACGCAGATCCGGAAGCCGATGTCTCGGCAACCCTCGTCGATGCTCCGCGCCTTGGCCACCTGGACAAGGAAAGTGGCGGCATCGCCGTCTATGAAGGCGGTAAAGGCAACCGCTGGCTGATCGCATCCGACACCTCCGCCGGACAGGTGAACGTCTACGATCGCGGCGACCACGACAAGTTCCTGGGCGCCTTCAAAGTAGCCGCGCCCAAAAGCAATGAAGCGATCGGCGAACCCGGGCCGCTATTCGCGACCCGCACGGCAGCGGGCAAGGCTTTCCCGCATGGCATGCTGCTGGTCACTGACGAAGACGATTCCAATTACAAAGCGCTGTCGATGGAAGACATCGCCCGGGCATTGAGGCTGTCCCTCAACAGCACGAAAACCGCCGCCGCCGCTACGCAGCCGAAAGTGGTGGCGGTCACCGCTACCGTGGAAACCGAGTTCGCCGGCAGCTACGGCGATGCCGCCGACGATCCGGCGATCTGGGCCAACCCGCAGGATCCTTCGAAGAGTCTGGTGGTCGCCACCGACAAGAAGGCCGGCCTGTATCTCTACGACATGCAGGGCAAGGTCGTGCAATTCCTGGCCGACGGCAAGATGAACAATGTCGACCTGCGCGAGGATTTTGAACTGGGCGGCGAGAAGATCGTGCTGGTCACGGCCAGCAATCGCACCGACAAATCCATCGCCATCTACCGGCTGGACACGCAAAAGCGCGAATTGGTCAATGTCGCCGATGGCGTGCAGCCCACTGGGCTGGGCGACCCTTACGGCGTGTGCATGTACCGCAGCCCGAAGGATGGTCGCACTTATGTGTTCATCAATGGCGACGACACGCGCAAGCGCCAGTGGGAGCTGGTGGCGACCGCGCAAGGCCGCGTGACCACCAAGCTGGTGCGCGACATGAATTTCGATACACAGACCGAAGGCTGCGTAGCCGACGACCGCGACGGCACGCTGTACGTGGACGAAGAAGACGTGGGCCTATGGCGCATGTCCGCCGAGCCCGAGGGCGGCGATCCGAAGACCGCGGTGCAGAAGATCGCCGACAATCCCGCGGTGAAGGACGATTTCGAAGGTCTGGGCATCTACGACCTGGGCGATGGCCGCGGCTACATCGTCGTTTCCAGCCAGGGCAACGACACTTACGCGGTGTATCGCCGCGAAGGAAAACAGGAATACCTGGGATCGTTCGCCGTGGTCGCCGATCCGCTGCGCGGTATCGACGGAATTTCCGAAACCGACGGCCTGGAGATCACCAGCCGCAATCTGGGGCCAGGCTTCGAACACGGCGCCATGATCGCCCAGGACGGCCGCAACGTGATGCCGGTGGAGAACCAGAACTACAAGTACGTGCCGTGGGAATCGATTGCGCGCGCGCTGAAGCTGGAAATGCGCGAGAAGTAAGGTTGTAAACGCCGAACAAACTAGATGCCGGGCTGCGCGGAACGCAGGCCCATCGCTTTGCACCATTCACCGCAGTCTTCGCTCAATCGTGGCAAACTCCGGTCAATCGCAACGAGGCTGACCGGCATTCGATTCCATGGCTGAGCGCAAGATCCCAGGTGTAGAAAACTTCGAAGGCGCCGCCGGCGGATGGGGCGCGTTGGGGGCGGTGGCGCGGGCGCTGAAAAGCCAGATGGCCGTCGGCCGCGAAACCGCGGCGTTGCGGCGCGTCAACCAACCCGCGGGTTTCGATTGTCCCGGCTGCGCCTGGCCCGACCCCAAACACACTTCGTCTTTCGAGTTCTGCGAGAACGGCGCCAAAGCCGTTGCCTGGGAAGCCACCGGCAAGCGCGCAACGCCCGAACTGTTCGCCACCCACACCGTCGCGGAACTGTGGGAATGGACCGACCATGCGCTGGAAGACGCGGGCCGGCTTACCCACCCCATGGCCTACGACGCCGCGAGCGATCAGTACCGGCCGATCAGCTGGGAAGACGCGTTCGCCCGTATCGGCGCCGCGCTGCGC
The DNA here is from genome assembly GCA_946479745.1 of uncultured Pseudoxanthomonas sp. The sequence continues at coordinate 25,045 of CAMLGZ010000009.1, forward strand.
GAACTGCCGCATCCGGACATGGCCGAGTTCTACACCTCCGGGCGGACGTCCAATGAGGCAGCCTTCCTCTATCAATTGATGGTGCGCGAGTTCGGTACCAACAACTTCCCCGACTGCTCCAACATGTGCCACGAGGCCACCAGCGTCGGCCTGCCGGAATCCATAGGCGTCGGCAAGGGCACGGTGACTCTGGAAGACTTCGATCATTGCGATGCGCTTTTCAGTTTCGGCCACAACCCCGGCACCAACCACCCGCGCATGCTTTCGACGCTGCGCGCCATTTCCAAACGCGGTGCGCCGATCATCGCAGTGAACCCGCTGCGTGAGCGCGGCCTGGAACGCTTCACTTCGCCGCAAGATGCCGGCGAGATGCTCACCAACAGCTCCACCTCCATCGCACAGACCTACTACCAGGTGAAGATCGGCGGCGATGTCGCCATGCTCAAGGGCATGATGAAGTGGCTGTTCGATGCCGATGCGGCGGACCTGGCCGCGGGCGGTGCCGGAGTGCTGGACCACGCCTTCATCGCCGAACACACCGATGGCGTGGAAGCCTTGCGCGAAGACATCCAAGCCATGCGCTGGGACGACATCGTGCGGATCTCCGGCCTGTCGCGCGAGGATATCGAAGCCGCCGCCCAGGTCTACGCCAAGGCCGAGTGCGTGATCCTCTGCTACGGCATGGGCATGACCCAGCATCGTTTCGGCACGCAGAACGTGCAGCAGATGGCCAACCTGATGTTGTTGCGCGGAAATATCGGCCGCACCGGCGCCGGCATCGCGCCGATCCGCGGCCATTCCAACGTGCAGGGCGACCGCACAGTCGGCATTACCGAGAAGCCCACGCAAGCGCTGGTGGACGCGATCAAACGAACTTACGGTTTCGAGTTCCCGCTCACCCATGGCCACGATGCGGTGGAGGCGGTACGCGCGATCCGCGACGGCCGCTCCAGCGCCCTGGTGTGCCTGGGCGGCAATCTGGCCGTGGCCATTTCCGACCCGGAAACCACTTTTCCCGCGATGCGCAAACTCGATCTGGCGGTGCATGTGGCCACTAAGCTCAACCGTTCGCATCTGATCCCGGCCAAGCAGGCGTTCCTGCTGCCGTGCCTGGGCCGCACCGAGCTGGACGTGCGGGCCGGCGGCGTGCAATCGGTGACGGTGGAGGATTCCATGTCGATGGTGCATGCCTCGCAAGGCGGCTTGAAACCGGCTTCGGAACATTTGCTTTCCGAACCGGCGATCATCGCGGGCATCGCCATGGCGACCTTGCCCGAGAGCAAGGTCGATTGGCAGTGGCTGATCGACGATTACGACCGTATCCGCGACGGCATCGAATCCGTATTCCCCATTTTCGCGGACTACAACCGGCGCGTACGCGAACCGGGCGGTTTCCGCTTGTATGTGGGCGCTTCGGTGCGCGACTGGGGTGGCCCGGGCAGGAAAGCGAACTTCCTGGTCGCCCCCGGTCTTCACGAGGATCTGCGCGACGACCGGTCCGATACCCTGACCATGACCACGATCCGTTCGCACGACCAGTACAACACCAGCATCTATGGTTTCAACGACCGCTATCGCGGCATCAACGGGCGCCGCGATGTGGTGTTCATGAATGCGGCCGACCTGCAGGCGCGTGGCTTGAAGCACGGCGACCGCATCGATATCGAATCGCGCTTGCACGTTGCCGGAGCTGGAGCGGCGCGAGGCGTGCGCGGGTTCATCGCGGTGGAATACGACATTCCGCGCGGCTCGACCGCCATGTACTACCCGGAAGGCAATTGCCTGGTGCCGCTGGACAGCCACGACCCCAGGTCCGGCACACCCGCATACAAGTCCATTCCCGTGTTGATCCGCGCTTCGCAGGATACGCCGGACCGTGGTTGATCCCGGCGAAACAGGCAGAGGCCAGGCGCGCCGGCCGGTCACGCAACTGCATGCCGGCACTGCGCGGACCGATACGGACCTGCTCGCAGAAGAAGTGCCCGTCGCCGTGCACTACGACGGCGAGCCATTCGCGGTGATGATGGCCTCGCCCGGAGATCTGGAGGATTTCGCCTATGGCTTCTCGCTGACCGAAGGCCGCGCGATTCCCGCCGATATCGTGAACACCGAAGTGCGGACCGTGTTCGAAGGTCTGCTGCTGGATATCCGCACGCGCAATCCCGTACCTGGTGCGACTACCGAACGCTCGCTGCCAGGCCGCAGCGGCTGCGGCATCTGCGGCAACCGTTTGCTGGAAGAAGTGGTGAAACGTCCCGAAACCGTCGGCGATGGCGTGGCGATCGATATCGCCGCGCTGGAGCTCGCGTTGTCCGCACTGCAGGATCGGCAACCGTTGAATAAAGCGACAGGCGCGACGCATGCTGCCGCCTGGGCTTCGCCCGATGGCGCACTGATGTTGGTGCGCGAAGACGTGGGACGCCACAACGCATTGGACAAATTGATCGGTGCGATGGTGCGCGGCGAAGTGGATCCAGGACTTGGTTTTGCGCTGGTGACCAGCCGCGCCAGTTACGAAATGGTGACCAAGGCCGCCGTAGCAGGCATCGGCCTGCTCGCCGCCATTTCCGCACCCACCGCACTCGCCGTCGACCTGGCCCGCGACTGCGGCCTTACCCTGGTTGGCTTCGTACGACCCGGACGTCAGGTGATCTACAGCCATCCGCATCGGTTGCAGACATCCACCGTAGGAGCGACGTGAGTCGCGACCGAATCTCTTGCCGGCAATCCATTCATCCATTCGCAGGCGTCTCAGTCGCGACTTACGTCGCTCCTACGGTGCCTGATCGCGTACTCAATCGATAAACCAGCCACCACCCGCATCGCGTGGCAGCACGTCGACCAGTGCGCCGGCCGGCAATTCATTGGCGTCCTCGTCCAGCACCGCCCAGGCATTGGCCTGCAGCAACGAGCCGATGCGATAGGACTCCTGCCCTTCCAGCAATTCCACACCCATACCGGACGAGCCGGTTTGCCGCAGGCGCGCCTTGAAGAAACGCCGGAGTCCGGTGGCTACGTGGACGGATTCCAACAGCTGTGCACGCAATGGCATTTCCGGCGGCATGCCCAACATCGCGCGCAGTACGGGAACCACGAAGAAGCGGAAGCCGGCCGCGGCGGCGATGGGATTCCCCGGCAGGCCGATGAACAACGGACCCTCCTGCAAGGACGCCGCAAGCAGCGGCTTGCCAGGCCGTATCGCCACTTTATGGAACAACAACCTCGCCTGCGCGGCCCGCAGGCTGGCGGGTATGAAGTCATGCCGGCCCATCGACACCGCGCCGGTGCTCACGACGACATCGGCGCGAGTCGCGGCCTCTCGCAATTGCGCGGCGAAAGCTTGCGCGTCGTCGCCCAGCGTCGCGTTGACGATCACTTCGGCGCCCATGGCGCTCAGCGACGCCTCCATATAGGGCGCATTGGCGGCGTAGATATGGCCTTCGCCCAGCGGCAAGGACGCATCGGATACCAGTTCGGCGCCCGTGCTCAGCAACGCCACGCGCGGTCTTCGACGAACCTTGACCCGGCTGATGCCCAGCGCGGCCAACATCATGCACAACGCCGCATCGATGCGTTGGCCTGTCACGCCCACTTGCTCGCCGAGAGCGATGTCGCTGCCGCGTTGGCGAACGTTCTGCCCGCCGACCAGCGCTTCCCGCAGGCGTATGCGTCCTCCTTCCAGTGGCTCGACGCGCTCCAGCGGGACGATGCAGTCCAGCCCCGCCGGCAACGCCGCGCCGGTGGTGATTTCCCAAACTTTCGTTTCGGCATTGGCCGGGGGCGGCACGCCCGCTGCGATCACTCCGGCGACTTCATATTCGCTGCCTGCCGCCAGTACGTTTACTTTACTCGCCAGCGCATAGCCATCCATCGCGGCATTGGTAAAAGGCGGCAACGCGCACGGTGCCTGCACCGGTTCGGCGAGAACACGTGAGAGCGCATCCGAGGATCGGCACCACTCGTCTTCCAACGCGTGCGATTGCGCCAGCAGCAGTTCCAGCGCATCTGCATAGGAAATCATGGCGGCATGCCCTGCCCCATCCGCCCACGCAGCCGTTCCAGATCTTCGGGCGTATTCATATTGTCCAGCGCGCCGTCGACCGGCATCGGAAGGAGAAGGGTATCGCCGGATTGCAATACGTCGCGCAACCGGTATCGCCCGGCCTGCGCCTGCCGCGAAAGACTCTTCAGTGCAGCGGGTTCCCACAGAGTGCACAGCGGTTCGGGCAAACCGTCGTCGGCGCTGCGATAGGCGATGGCGGCGTGCTGTCCATCGCGCGCGCCGATCAGTCCGAGCAGCGTTGACGGCTGCAGGAGCGGCAGATCGCAAGCCAGCACCAGCCAAGCCGCGTCGGGATACTTGCCGTGCGCGGCAAGCAGTCCAGCCGCCGGCCCGATTCCATCTCTCTCGTCGAAAATCCCTGGAAGCCCCGCGCGTATCGATTCCTCGCGCTGATCTTTGCGCAAAGAGACGAAGCAGGATTGCACCTGCCGGCTCAACAGGCGGAAGGTCGCAAGCAATTGCGGCTCTCCCCGTCTATCGAGCAGCGCCTTGTCTTTTCCCATCCGCTTGCTTGCTCCACCGGTCAGCACCAGGCCGAGGAGCGCCGGAAGCGCCCCGCTTGCGGTCCGAACTGATTCAGGCGGAGGGGTGGATTGGCTCATTCGGCCAATCTACCACTCCGGATTTCTTCCGGGGCGCGCAAGAAGCGCACAACCCTCCGCGGACGATGCGGAGGGCTGCGCGCGAGACCGTTCAGCGCCGGTCAGCTGCGCGCGAACTCCAGCAGGTCGGCATTGAGCTGGTCCTTGCTGGTATCGCCCAGGCTATGCGTGCCGCCGGGATAGATCTTCAGAACCGAATCCTTGACCAGCTTGGAGGAGAGCATCGCCGAAGCGCCGATAGGCACGATCTGGTCGTCATCGCCATGAATGATCAGCGTGGGCACGTCGAACTTCTTCAGATCCTCGGTGAAGTCGGTTTCCGAGAAGGCCTTGATGCAGTCGTAGGCGTTCTTGTGCCCGGATAGCATGCCCTGCGCCCACCACGATTGGATCAGCCCCTGCGAAACTTTCGCGCCGGGCCGGTTGAAGCCGAAGAACGGGCCGCTGGCTACATCGAGGAAAAATTGCGAGCGATCGGCCAGATAGGCCTTGCGAAAGCCATCGAACACTTCCATGGGCAGACCGCCGGGATTGGCCTCGGTCTTGAGCATGATCGGCGGCACCGCGCCCATCAGCACGGCCTTCTTCACGCGTCCGCTGCCATGGCGACCGAGATAGCGCGCCACTTCGCCGCCGCCGGTGGAGTGGCCGATCATCACCGCGTCCTTCACGTCCAGATGCGCGAACAGCTCGGCCAGGTCATCGGCGTAGGTGTCCATGTCGTTGCCGTTCCACGGCTGGCTGGAGCGTCCGTGGCCGCGACGATCATGGGCGATGCAGCGGAAGCCGTTGGAAGCCAGGAAGTACATCTGTGCTTCCCAGGCATCGGCGGTCAAGGGCCAGCCATGGCTGAAAGTGACGATGGGGCCGCTGCCCCAGTCCTTGTAGTAAAGCTGAGTGCCGTCTTTGGTGGTGAAAGTGGCCATGGTTTTTTCCTTGGGGCTCGGGTGGGGGGAAGTGCACGAACGGTTTGCGGCGACGGCGGGCAGTGCCTGCCCTACGGTGCGGTCAAGATAATGCAGCGATGGTTACAGGCGTGCCAACGACGATGTGTTGGAACGGTTACGTAGGGCGGGCACTGCCCGCCGAATGCTCCAGACATGCGTGGTGGCGCGCAATGCCCGCCCTACGGATTCTTCAGGTCATGCGTCTTCAGGTCACGCCGTCTGCGCGACCGCCGGCAGGATCCGGCGCAGCCGTCGCAAGCGGATGATTTGCGCGGCGGCACCGACGAGGAAAACCAGGAACGCGATGCCTACGGCCTTCTGCAGGTTGGGATCGTCCGGACCCGTGGCCCAAGGCGCGCCGACGGGCAGCCGCGTGGAGGTTTCGGTGAACGCCGGAATCATGTGGAAGAACACGGTGAGCGAATAGAGCACTGTTTCCACGTACGCGCTTGCGCGACCGAACACTTTCCTGTTGCCGGCCACCCAGGCAACGGCAAGCACCAGCAAGGTGATGACTCCCAGGGCGTGCGGCTTACCGAATCCGCCGTGCTGGAAAATGAAGAAACCGGTCAGGCAAGTCAGAACGGTCGTAATCACATAGGTCTTTCCCAGACCGTTGCGGGGATTTATTCCTTTGTCCCGGAAGAAAGCGATGAACGCCGCCGCGACGGCGACAAGACTGATGGCGGTGTGGATGATGCCCATTGTGGTCAGACCAAGCATGGTGTTCTCCGGCAGGTAATGGAGGGGCTCTCCTGCGATCGGTCTGACGGTCGCGACCACCTCAAAGGCAGCATGACGTTGCCTGGAGTGATCCAGTCGGTGGTGCCACCCATTCCCCTGCCTGGGCTTATGACTGCTTCCCGGCGCGCAGACAAATCCAGAAGAACCCGATCATGTCCCAGGTATAGCGCTTCAGCAAGCGTCCAGGTTCCAGGCACAGCCGGAACAGCCATTCCAGGTGCAACGTACGCACCCAGGGCGGCGCGCGTCTGACGTTGCCGGAAAGGAAATCCAGCAGCGCGCCGACTCCGAACATTGCCGACGCGTTACAGGCCTCGCAATGGTCCAGGATCCAGGCTTCCTGCTTTGGATTGCCGAAGGCGACAAGCACCACGTCCGCGCCTGATGCATTGATTCTTGCTACCAGCCCGTCGCCGGCTTCGGCGTACTCGGCATAACCATCGCAAGTGCCCACGACCTGCTGCCCCAGTTTCCCGACCAGATGCCGCGCCGCCTGCGCCGCCACGCCTGGCCGCGAGCCAAGCAGGAAGAAGCGCAGCGGACGCACGCTTTGGGTGCAAAGGTAGGGAATGAAATCGGTGCCGTTGAGGTTTTCGGCGAAGCGGCGTCGATGGATCAACAAGGACGCAAGATCCATGCCGATTCCGTCGTTGACCACGCATACCGACGGCGCTTGCAAGCGCGCACGAAGCGCACGGCATTGCACCACGAAGTTCGTGTTCGCGAAGAACACCTGCCGCTTGTGGCCCGAGCTCAAAGAGCCAAGCACTTCCTGCGCCAGCCGTTGACTGGTGATCGATCGCATGCGGTAGCCGCCCAGCCAGACCGATGGCGGCGCTGCGGAGGCCTGATCCGCATACGGCTCTTCCTCGCCAGCAGCGATCATGCTGCAGCCTCCCTGCCGCTCCACTGTCCGCACTGCCGGCCACCGGCGCGGGCATCACCACAAGTCATAAGGAAACGCCTTCCGTAATGCCACCTGGATGCCATGCAGATCGAAAGGTCCGTTTCCGCCCAGATCCAGGCATTCCTCGACAGTCCTCCCCGAATGCCAGCCCGGGCGGCCCGTCCCTGCGTAATAGTCGTCGTATTTGAAACGGTTCTCGCCGTTCCCGCTGTCCAGGTAAACGGAGGGAATGCCGTAGGCTTCGGCCAGGATCACGCCGTGCAACGAACTGGAAACCACCATTTCCGCTCCCAGCAACGCGCGCACGAAAGCCAGGGGCTTTATGTTCGGCAATAGCAACCGATCCTGGTAGGCGGCGTACTTTTCCGGCGCTTCATTGAAATGCGGGATCACCACGAAGGCGGTTTTCCCGGGCGCGCCCAACAGTTCTTTGGAATAGAACGCAGGCATCAACAGTGCCGGGTCGCCGTATATCCCGGGAACGGATATACCGCGATCCATCAGCCACTTCCGCGTCAGCGGACCGCGGACCGCGCGCACGTCGAGCTTGCGGAAACGGTGGTACGCGTCGGGGATCTTGGCGTTGATGCCGCTGCCCCAGACCGTTTCGCCATCGCGCGCGTTGTGCAGCACCGAACCGATCGCGAACAGCCGCAGCGACCGGTCCTTCTTGTGCAGAAGCTCCTCGTCGCGCAAGGCCAGCATCGCTTCCACGATCGTCTTGGACAGATGGTCGCCGACGTTGACTCCACCGTTCTTAGGCTGCCACCAGTAAAGGGCCCGGCGTTGCCGGCGTTCCTGCCAGGCGTCAAACAGCGGCATGCGAAGGCTCCTGTCCCGCAACCGGCGGCGCATGCGGCCAATCGCCGGGCGGAGTTACCCGCAGTTCCGGGTACCGCTCCGGTTGCAGCAGCCTGTCCACCGTTTCGGGCCAGCCCAGGCATTCGCGGGAACGGACCCGCGGCGCCCGCAGCGCGGCGTCGATCGCCGCGACGATCGATTCCGCCTCTCCCGGCGTATAACCAAAACGCGAGGCGTAGCGCCCGACAATGGCGTGTGGGCAGATCGCCGGCAGCGCGAAGAAATCGTATTGCAGCAGCTTGAGCGAACTGTCCGCCAAGTAAGCAGGCAACCGATCCGACGCGTACGGGGCGATGCCGAAGCTGGCGTGCTTGATGTAACGCAGGGTTTGCGCATGCGGCATTTCGCCGTACACCACCACATTGTCGCCATAGTCCGGCATGCGTCCCCGGCCCGAGCCGATCACGTGGAAAGTCACCTGGGGAAAAGCGAGGCTGGCAGTCGCGATCGCTGCGGGGTCGAACAGCATCGATCCTACCGCGACCGCGTGCAGGCCGGGGGCGTAGGGCGACGGGTCCGCCAACTGTTCGATCTCCGGATCTATGCCGTGGCCTATGTGGTAGACGTTTTCCCGGCTGGCGACTTCGGCGGCCATCGCAGGCGACACCAACGCGATCGCATCCAGACCGGGCGCCACGCGCGCGAAGGCGCGCTCCACGTACTGTGCGCTATCGATAGCGCTCAGGCTATCGGATGCACGATAGATGAGACGCGCCGAAGGGTTGAGCTTCCTGGCCAATTCCGCGAATACCACCGCCGTGCCGCTTTCGAATATCACGACCTCCGCCGAACGCAACCAATCCACCAGTACCGGCGGCGGATGACGGGCGTACCAGCGGAACATCATGTTCTCCAGCGGCCGCAGCCAAGGCCGGCGGGTATTGAACGGGTGCAACGCAGCCTTCCACAAGAAGCACTCGACGCCATCGCGCTCTTCGATCAGATTGGCCTTGGCGTCCAGCGGCAGCCGTATGTCGTTCTTCCACCGCGACAGGGCGCTGTAGCGAAGCGAGAAAAAGCGCGTATGCCCACGCTTGGCCAGCTCATCGGCGATGAAATGGATATTGGCCCGGCGCGGCGTGCGGTAGTCGTGCGCCGACAGCACCAGGAATCTTCCAGGAGCGACCGGATCGCGCTCACGAACCGTATCGGGAGCATCTGCAGTCGATTGCACGGTCGTCGTTTCAACTCGGAACATGGCCGAACTCTCCAATGCGGGGGCGAAATCGCGGGTCATGCGCTTCGCAACAAGGTACGGGTGTGCAGGATGCCGGCCACATCGCGCCGGAACGCGGGCCAAGCCAGGCATAGCAATGCGAATGCGGCGCAGAATGCCGCCGTTCCGATCAGCAACTGCAGCGGCAGCGGCAACGAGGCGCCTGCGAATCGCGCCGATGCCGCGTACGAGGCGAATCCGCACAGGCCATAGCCGACTATCGCACGCAGCCCGCTCAGCAACATGGCGCGTACCGGCGCATCGGACGTGCGGTGCAACCACCACAGGACCAGCGGCCACGACAGCGCCAGACCGCAGGCGTATCCGGTTGCGACGCCCAACACGCCCCATTGCGCGCCGATCACGATGCAAGCGATCACCGACGCGCGGCTGACGATCGAATACCGCAACTGCGGGCCGGTCAGACCCTTGGAAAGGAATACCCAGTAAGCCGCATAACCCGCCGCTTGGAACATTCCTCCCACCACCAGTATCTGGAAGATGGGCACCGTCATCGCCCAGCGATCTCCCAGTACCAGGTTGATCAACGGATCTGCCTGCGCGCAGGCGAAAGCGAAGATGGCGATGATGCAATGCATCAGCGTAGCCTGCCCGCGCAACAGGAACGCCGAATAGCGCACCGGGTCGCCCTGCAGCCGGGACAGCACCGGCAGGGCGACGGTGGTGGCGGGCGCGTTGAGCTGGGTCAGCGGCATCATCAATAGGGCGAAGGCGCGGTTGTAATGCCCCAACGGCACCGGACCCAGGCGATTGCCGATGAGTATCTGGCCGAGGTTGGTGCTGAAATAGATCAGCAGTTGCGAGGCCACCAGGTTGCCGCCGAAGCGCAATAGCCCACCCATCTCCGCGTTGCGTTTCGGCAGGCCCGGCAGCCAGCGCGCCGCCAGCGCCATCAACGTCAGCAGGGTCGAGGCCTGCACCAGCGATTGCACCACCAGCGCCCAGTAACCCCACCCAAGCAGCGCAGCGGCCACTGCCGAGGCCAGGCCAAGCAACTGGCCGGTGACATCGGCGAAAGCCAGCTGGCCGAAGCGCATGTCGCGATTGAGGTGCGCGCGGAACTGCGTGGTCAGGCCGTTGAGAAGCAGAGTCGCCGAGATAGCCTGCGCAACCGGGCGCAACAACGGTTCACGATAGAAAACCGAAATTGCGTCGGCGGACAGGAACACGGCGGCCGCAAGCAGAAAGCCGATGCCGGAGTTGATCCAGAACAGATTGTCGCGCTGCCCACGGCTCAGATGCTTGGCCTGGATGGCGGCCGAAGACAAGCCGAAATCGCGCAGCACTTCGCCGACCCCGATGATGGCAACCACCATCGCCACCAAGCCGTAGTCGCGCGGCGTCAGCAGGCGCGCCAGCAACACTATGCCGCCGAACTGCACTGCGATCTTCAGCGCCTGGCTGCCCATCGTCACCAGGGCGCCGCTAGCCGCAAGGCGGCCCAGGGAAGGGACCTTGGGCAACACTTCCAAGGCCGACTTTTCCGTACTCATCGGCACCGCCCTTCCACCGCGCCCAGCGCAGCGAGATAAGTAGCGTGATGCTGCATGCCGAGCCGCGGCCAATCGCGCCGGGACAGGTCCGGCGCGGACAGACTGCGTGCTTCGCCCAACGCGCGTAACGTCGCACCGAGGGTGTCTGCGTCCAGCGCGCCGTCGTACAACCTCACCCATTCTTCGCCGACTTCCGCGGCCAGGGCGGCATTGGCGTCGCTGCGCGGAACCAGCACCGGACGCGCCAGCGAGAGCGCCAGCAATAGCGCGCCCGAGTTCTGCATGTCCCGGTACGGCAGCACCACGCATTGCGCTTGGCCGATTTCCTTCGCCAGCACGTCGTCGCCCACATATTCCAGACGCGCGCTGGTCCGGGCATCGGCGGCGCACGCATCCTCCACAACCTGGCGCATGGCCGGGCCGACCGGCCTGCCGACTATGCGCAGCGTAGCGCTGGCGTCGGGCAGCTCATTGAACGCCTGGATCAAGGTCTCTATGCCTTTGTAAGGTCGTATCAGTCCGAAACAGAGCAGACGTCCACTCACGCTGGACGGCACTTCCCGTGCCGCGAACCAGTCGCGGTAATGTCCATGCAGAATGGTGTCGGTGGCAGGATCGGCATCGGTTTCGGCCGCGTTGATCCTGATTCTTCGTGTGGTCAGGGCGTCCAGCCATCGCAGCAGCAGGCGTTCGATCAATCCGCCCTGCTCGTGCGGCCGCAGATTGTGCAGCGTGCGCACCACCGGCACGCGCGTCAGCCACAGCCGTAGCAACAGCAGGAACATGCACGCCTGCTTGGCCAGCGTGGTGAGCGGAGTGCGGTGCCGCAGCAGATACTCCGGCCAGTGAACATGGAACAGGTCGTAGCGCGACAACAAGGCATCGCGCACCGAAAAATAGCGAACTTCCACATTCTCCGGCAGCGCGCCCAGCAGCTGCACCAGGTAGGGATTGGTGGTGTCGTCGGGTTTGCCAGTGGACTGCAGCACGACGAAACGGCGGGCGGGCGGCGCCGATATCCAGGGCGTACGCGCAACGTTCATCGCGCTTCCCCTTCGGCCTGGGCGAGCGCCTGACGGTACTCGTCCCGATAGCGCTCGACGACCGTGTCCCAGTCGTAGCGCGCGACATAGGCCAATGCATGCCGACGGCGCGTTCCGAAGGTTTCCTCATCCACATTGGCCAGTTTCCGGACTGCCCCTGCCGCAGCCTCGGGCGCTTGCGAGTCGACCAGCACGCCCAGCTGCGATTCGGCGTGCAGCTTGGCGTAAGGCGGGATGTCGCCGAGCACGGGAATCAGACCGGCGCTCATCGCCTCGATCGCGGCGATACCGAAGCCCTCATGACGCGACAGCGAAACGAAATACTGCGCGCGCGACAGCAAGCGACCCAATTGCTCCTCCGACGGCGCTTCCACGACTTCAACATGCGCCTGCAATCCGCGCGAGGCGATATCGCGCTCCACATCGGCGCGTTTCACGTCGAATGCGCGACCGGCCAGGATCAGGCGCCAGGTATCGTCGCCCGCCACCAGATGCCGGAGCAGATCCAGCGTTTCCGGAATGCCCTTGTTCACCGACCAGCGGCCGAAGCTGATCAGGGTCTTGCCGGGAACAGGCGACCCCATGCCGGAGAACTTGTCGATATCAACGCCGTTCTCGATCACGCGCAGGCGACCGGCAACAGTCACCGGGGCGAACATCTCTCCGTCGTTGCGGCTGGTGGCGACGATGCGCCGGTAGGCGCGCGCCGAAGCGCGGGTGATGCTGTTGAACCACAACCGTTTCAGGCCAGAGGCGTAAGCGGTATGGAAAAAACCGCCATGGGTGGACACGATCATCGGTTTGCGATGCACCGCGCCGGTCAACGCCAGGTAGTCGTAGAAGAAATCGATGCCATGCACATGTACGACGTCGGCGCCCCGCAACGCGCCCAGCACTTGCGGGCAAAGCGGGTAGCGTGTGGAGCCCGTATAGGAAAGACGCCGCACCGGTACGCCCTGGTGTTGCTCGTGCGCGCTCAGGCGTTTCTCCCCGTCATGGAAGATGCGGTTCAGCGTCACCACTTCCGCCTGGCCGCCAGCAGCCAGATGGCGGCGGGCTATGTTCAGCACCACCTCTTCCATGCCGCCGACCGAAGGATGGAACTGCCGGACCACGTGCACGACGTTCATGGGACCACCGCGCAGATCGCCGCGACCGCACTCACGCCCTCGCCGGTGCGCTGTTGCGGCCGCGCTGCCCCAGCGCCCAGGGCGCGTAGCGGATGAACAGCCAGCGCAACGGTACGCTCAAGGCGATCGAAACGACCGAAATGCCCAGCGCCCAGGCGAGCCCGGGCTTGCTGCCCGCTGCAAACAGCCCAAGCACGGAGGCCACCCCCGACAGCACGAAGAAAATCAGGATATGGGTGCACAGTATCAATAGCGTGTTGCGGCCCATCCAGCGCAATGCCGCCGATCGCGCCGCCAGCGGACTGATGGCCAGCACTATCGAAGTTCCCGACAGACTGGCAAGTACGAACTTCCACGCCGAAGCGCCGAAACGCAGCTGATTGATATCCACCCGCCCGTTGCTCCACGCCAGCCACAGCCATGGAACCAGCAGCATTGCGGCCAGCGCGCTGCCCGCCAGGATTGATTTGGGCAATGGAAGCGCGCGTCCCGCCAGGGCGCCGCAGGCATAGAAGAACAGCGCGACGGGCAGCACGTCCAGGGCGAATGGCAGACGCAGCCCTGATCCCGGGAAGAGTGCGATCCACGACATGGCCGCGAGCAGCGCCAGCACTGCGATGATCGACGGCTGCAATTTCCTGGCGAGGAAGAAGTACGCCAGCGCCGTGGTGAACAGCGCGGGCAGGAACCACAGCGCCGGATGCACGTACAACTGCGGCCCTATTCCCGTCAGCAGTCCGCCTAGCGGCTCCCACCACGGCACCTGCCCCCAGCGGAGCGCCTTCTCGCCTATCTGACGGGTGAGCAGCCAGTAGCCATAAGCCACGAAGAAGAAAAACACATAAGGCAACAACAGGGTGCGGCCCAGCGTCGACAGCGCTTGCGCTGCCGTCTGCGCATTGCGGCGATGGGACAACCAGCCGGACAACAGAAAGAACAGCGGCACGTGAAAACTGTAGACCAGTACCGTGAATTGCCCCGGGATGCCTTTGGCATGACCCAGGACCACCAGCGCGATCGCCACCCCCTTGGCCGCGTCGATGCGGACGTCGCGCTCTGCTGCTGCGGGCATGCCCGCGCCCGGTGATTGCGGGGCTGTCCCTGTGACTGCTGCCATGCGGTACTCCGTTCTTGTTCATGACGAAGCCGCCGCTTGCTCACCGAACCTTGGCGTTTCGCGCGCGTCCGTCCTGCCTTCCACCGCAGGCGCCGTCTGTGGAATCTGCAATCGCCAGAAGTAGCCGCATGCGAACCACCACAGCCCGGCGGTCTTGATGGAGAAATACGCGTTGGAAACCAGCAGGCTCAACGCAAAGGCGACCACGAAAAGATTCTTGAACAATTGCCCGTTGCTGGTGGGCATCTTCAGCATGAACGAATAGGCGATCAGGAACACCAGCACGACCAGAATGGACTGCCCGGCGATGAAGTAGGCGATGCCGCTGTCGGAATAGCGGTACGGCGCCGCCAGATCCATACCGAACCACTCCCGCGGGGTCATCTGGTTGATCGCATCGACCGATACAAACATCCGTCCCATCATCGTGTCGTCGTAGGCGCTGACCCCGAGCGCCCAGACCGCCAACCAGCCGGCCAGCAACACGCCGATGAAGAGGAAGCCGGCGAGCGTCTGGTCCACTCGCCGCAACAGGGGCGCCAGCATCAGCATCAGCAGACACGTCGCGCTGGCCAGGCGGCCATCGGATGCGATCAACAGGAACAGGATCAGCGCCAGCGAGAAGATCACGCCGACGATCCGCAGCGACCGCCAGAAGGTGATGGCGATCGCGCAGAAGAAAATGATGAAGTTCCCCATCGTCACCGGTTCCACGAAGATCGAAGACACCCGCGGCAATTCGAACCCGCCAAGCCAGTTGCGCTCGCCCGGGCGGGTGGCGCTTACGTAGAGCTTGCTTGCTTCGTTCCAGAAATCGTCTTCGCTGTTGCCGCGCGTGTTCACGAAATAGCTGCGCGGATCGACCAGATCGCCGTACATATCCGGAAACGCCATTTCGAATATCGCCACCAGCACCACGATCACCGCCAGCCACAACACCAGTTTGTGCAGGCGGCCGCGATAGGCCGTACCGAGAGTCAGGAACGCGAACGGGATGATCGCGTCGCGCACCAGCTTCAGGTCGAAGCTCCAGGTTTCCAGGAAACGCAACAGGTTGAAAACCAGCACCAGACCCAGGCCGGTGAATACCAGCAACTGGCCGTCGCGACCCAGCGAGCGCAGACCCAGGATGAAGCAGCCCGCATAGATCGCCAGCTCCACCGCATAGGCCGCTGACGCGCCGACCGGATGGACCGAAGCATTGAACAGCGCCAGCAGGAAGTTGTAGCCGACCGCGAGCAGCAGCAGTGCCGCCACAGCGGAACTGCCGCGACGCTCACTGGCGATCGTCGTGGTCATCGCATTCGGCTTCCGCAGTGCGGCCTGGCGAAACAGGAATCCGTCATTTCAGTACGCCTGTTTCTGGCCGAGGACCTTGACCACCGTCATGGCCATGATCTTCAGATCCAGCCATGGCGACCACCGTCGTATGTAGTCCATGTCGTACTGCACGCGCTTCTTCATGTCGCGCAGCAGCGGAGTTTCTCCGCGGAAACCATTGACCTGCGCCCAACCGGTGATGCCGGGCTTGACGTAATGCCGCTGCATGTAGCGGTCGATCAATGTGCCGTAGTAGCTGTTGTGCTGGATCGCATGCGGACGCGGTCCGACGATGGACATGCTGCCATCCAGCACATTGAACAGCTGCGGCAATTCGTCCAGGCTGCTGCGCCGCAGGAACGCGCCGAGCGGCGTCACCCGCGGGTCGCCGCGGGTCGCCTGTTTGACTTCGGCGCCCGCTTCCTGATCGATGCGCATCGAGCGGAACTTGAGCATCCAGAACTCCTTGCCGGCGCGCCCATGGCGTTTCTGCCGGAACAGCACCGGGCCCGGCGAACTCAGCTTCACCGCGAGCGCGATGCCCAGCATAAGCGGCGACAGCATTACGATCGCAACCAACGCCAGCACGCGGTCCATCATCGCCTTGGTCAGGAAGAACGAATTGTCCGGCGCCACGCTGCCCTGCCGCAGATTGATCACCGGCACGCTGCCGACCTGTTCGCTTGACTGGTTGAGCGCATCCAGGTCGGAAATATCGGGGATCAGCTTCACCTTGACCGGCGTCTTGTCCAACATCGCCAGTACCGACTTGATCCGCCCAAGCTTGCCCATGGGCAGCGAAATCCATACTTCTTCGACGTTGTCTTCGGCCAAGAAGGCCGGCAGCTGTTCGACCGTGCCCAGCCGCCTCAGATCGGTGCTTTCGGCGATGCTGATGTCGTCGCGGGTGCTGAAATAACCGACGACCTGCATGCCGACCCATGCGTTCTGGTGCAGATAGCGATGTATCTTGACCACCGGCGGACGCATGCCGACCACTACCACCCGCCGCACGTCTATGCCCCGGCTGCGCATCCAGTTGAGCGTTCCGCGTATCGCAAGACGCGAGAAACCGAGCAGCACGAAACCTATCGCATACCAAAGGCCCAGCCACAGAAGAGAGGTGTGTTGGCCCAGATACAGAACCCAGATGTGCGCCGAAACCAGCGCCAGTACGCCTGTCCATGCCAGGCCCAGCATCCAGACTTCGCGGAACACCGCCCGGCCACGCCAACTGCGGTACAGCGGGAACGCGTTGAAGCACAGGGCCGCGATCAGGATCGAAGTGCTGATCGGAATGCGGTACCCGAAGGCAGGCATCCAGGTATCGAACCGCAGGCGGTAGGCGATCAACGCCGACGCCAGGACCACCGCCAGATCCGCGACCCGCAAGCATAGATCGGCGGCGGTGGAGTACTTCGACAACAAACGGGGAGACGATGCCGACGTGACGGCACTCAGATTGGCGAGAAGCATCTTGAGTATTCCTAACATGCGTTGAGCGGGTCGACGCGGGGGGACGTCGTACGCGAACCGCGCTGTTAATCACTTTGCCGATGCCTTTACCGGCGCCCTCCAGCGCCGACCCCAGGCGAGCGACAAACCTTATTTTCCGATTGAAAGAAGAGCGGTCTTTGTTGATTGGAAAAACATCAGGGCGCCTCAAATGGAAAGGCAAGCTTGGGAACGGTGAAAGTCGCTTTTACTGCGGGGAAAACTCTATTTCGCTGCACTGCAACATAGCACCTGTTTGTGAAGAGCGCGTGCATTTGCGCTTATTTCTTGAGGATCGGCACGCTAACGAAATTTCTCTGAATCACTTGTGAGGTCGAACGGTTTCGTACAGGTAAGTCAGCTAGGTAAACGCGACATATTTCCCAAAAAATATCGATTCTCCAGCCAGTCCGTGACCAGGATCACGCGTGAAATACCAAATCGCCTGATCGACGACGAGCGCTTCGCGCGCGATTCGTCCCCGCGGAGAGACGGCAGCGGTCAATGTTTCCGATGAACGGTTGCGAGCGTTGCGACTCTACCGGCGTGTCTCTCGCGGCGGCCGCATCGCATGCCGCAGCAACGCGGCGACGACGCCAGCGAAGAGCCCGAAAATGACGGCAAGCGCCAGATTGAAGGCCAGTCGCGGCGAGGACGGGTTGCCGGGTGGATCGGCCTGATCCACGATCGAGATATTGTTGGCGCCCACGTTTCCCGCCACGCCGATTTCCTTGAAACGCTGCAGCAAGCCGTCATAGAGCTGGCGGTTGGTGTCCACTTCGCGCTTGAACATGTTGTAGCGGATGCTGCGGTCCTGCAGGTCCAGTTCGTCGCCCTTTAGCTGTTCGATACGCGCTTCCAGCATCTGCTCCTGCGTGTTGGCCGCTTCGTATTGCGCCTTGATGGAATCGCGGATGTTGGCGATCTGGGTGTTGATCTGCCGGCCGACCTCGCTCATCTGGCTGTTCAGGCGCAGCATCTCCGGGTAATCCGGTTTGAAGGTCGAAAGCTTCTGCTGGTAATCGGCGGAAAGCTGGGCGCGGGTCTGCATCAGGTTCTGGATCAACGGGTTGGATACGACCTGGGGCAAAGCCAGGCCGCTCCCGTATCTGGCCTGTCGCCAGGCCGCTTCGCTTTTGATGCGCGCGTCCTGGGCCGAGGCGAGCAGAGCATTGAGCTCTTCGAGGTTCTGCGCCGGCAGCGATGGCTTGTCATCGCCCACCGAGACGATCTTTTCCTGGCCCGCGAAGTCGACGAAGTTCTTCTCCGAGTCCTGCAGGCGCTGCTTGATCTGGGTGAGGCGCTCGGAAAGGTATTTGGTGGCGAAAGTCGATGCCTGCAACCGGTGCTCCAGGCCGCTGGCGATGAACTCGCTGGCATAGGTATTGGCCACGCGCGCCGACAGCTCCGGATCGGGCGAGCTGAAATTCACCTTGACCAGACGGGAATTGCGAACCGGCTCTATTTCCAGGGAGGCCAGTACCTGATCGGTGAGCGCGCGATCGATCAGTTCGCGTCGCGATGCAGCGGCGGACTGGCCAACGGAAGCCGCAGGACCAAGCTTCTCCGAGGCCGCCTCTACCGTTTCCTGATAGACCGGATGGCTGGCCAAGCCGGCCTTGGCGATCACCCGCCGCGCCAGAGAGCGGCTCATCAGCAATTCGTACTGGGTCTGGTAGAAATCGCGATCCATCGGCGATTCGCTGGGAATCAGATCCTCCATTTGCACTACTTTCATCGCCTCGCGCTCTATCTGCAAGGTAGTCGTGGCACGGTACTGCGGCGTCATCATCAGGCTGGCCGCCAGCGTCGCCCCCACCACCGCAATGGCGATGAGCAGAACCAACCACCAGCTTCTCAGCAAGGCACCTGCGTACTCGGCCAAATTGCCGTCGGCCGGCGAATCGTGAGGATCGGCGTAGCGTCGATCTTCGCGCGCGTCTGTTCCAGGCGTGTATGTTCCAGGCGTGTCCCTTCTCATCGGTAGGCCCGCCATACCCCTACGAAAGGAGTGAGTTCGATCAAAGTGCGCAACAGCATCTGCGCACCGGAACGATCGACGATGATGATGTCGCCGCCATAGATGTCGGGATCCTTGAGTTTGCCCTGCTGGATCTGGACCAGATCGAACCTGGCGAATATGCGTTCGCCGTTTACCGTACGGAACACCACGACGTTACGTCGGTCGGCGATGTTGCTTACGCCTTTGGCCAACGCGACCGCCTGTTGCAAGGTCAGATACGGCGCGCCCATCGGGTATATGCCGGTCTGCTCGACCGCGCCGCCCACCGTGACCTGCTGGTTGGGCGATTCCATCAGGGAAAGAGTCACCTGCGGATTCTGCAGGTAGCGATCCCGGTAGCGTGAAGCCACCTGATCTTCGATCTGGCTGATGCTGGAGCCCGCCGCCTGCACGGCGCCGATCAGCGGCAGCGTGATGCGACCGGCGTTATCGACGCGGACTTCTCGCTCGAGGTCGGGCAGCTGGAAGACCTGAATCTTGACCAGGTCGCCCGGGCCCAGCCGGTATTCGGGACGGCCCAGCGCCTGGCCTACCGGATCCGCCGGCGGCAGCTCGCGCATAGGTGCGCGCGTGCTGCATGCGCAGAGCGCCATCGCGCAAGCCAACATCATTCCAATCGTTCGATCGATCCTGCTCAAATGCCACCTCTGGATTCGGGGCTACCTTACTCAATGCCGGCATCGACTCTTGCCGGCAACCTGCCCAACCCTGGCGGTGTTTCACTGATCACTCATGTTCCGCATTCCGCAGCCGCTCTGGCATGCGCCAGCCGATCTTGTCCTTGTTGCAACCAAGCCTAATACAAACCCGATCGCGAAATTCCAACCTGCCATGAACTCCTTGTCGCGGCAGAATACACGCCGCAAAACGGAGCACCACCCTAAATGATGCCGTTGCGAAGGCGCCGTGAAAGCGCCGAACGGCGCAACGCTGCAGTTCATTTTCGCCGTTGGTTTGTGAACTCTTGCCTCAATACGCGGCTTTTTCCGGCAGTAGCTCACATAGGACATGAGGCATCGATACGGCAAACACCGGCCTGGGGCGGATCGCCGCACAGGAGAGACGTGTCGCCCGGGGGCGCGGGAGATCGCTTGCCTTGCGGACAGGAAAACGGGAACGGCGACTTCGGTAGACGCCGCCCCCGCTCCCCTGTTCGCTCAGACCTTGAAGTCATCGAAGGCGATCCTGCCCTCCGATACCTCCATCCGCTGCAGAAGTTGCCGTGTCGCGACCAGCATCGGCGGAGGTCCGCAGAGATAGAAATCACAGGCATGAAGATTGGGGTGATCGCGCAGCAAGGCGTCGTGCGCCACCTCATGAACGAGACCTTTGAGCAAGCCGGCACCGCATTCTGCTTCTTCCGACAAAACCAGGTGCCAGCTGAAATTGGCGTACTTCGCGGCCAAAGCCGACATCTCATCGACGTATGGAGCTTCCCGAAGGTTGCGGGCGCCATACCAGTAGTGGACGCGTTCCTTGGCTCCGCCTTCCAGGCAAGCATGAATCATCGAACGCAATGGCGCCATACCGGCGCCGCCACCAATGAAGACCTTCTCGTTGCCGCCCGGCTTTATGGCGAAATCGCCGAACGGACCGCTATAGCGAACGCGATCCCCCGGCTTGAGGCTATACAGATAGGTGGACCCTTTGCCGGGCGGATGGCGCTTGCGGTTCTGCCTACCGGGGCTGAATCGGGCCAGCAGATTCAATCGCCCTCCCGTTTTTTCTATCGGCAAGGAGAGCGAGTACGAACGGCGCACTGCCTCTTTGTTGGATAGCGTGTCCGGCAGGTCGAGTTCGGCCCAGTCGCCCTTATGGTGCTCGGGATGCACGATGTTCTGCCGCGCCATCGAATAGTCCGGGATATGGATCTGTAGGTAAGCCCCCGGCTGATAGTAGGAACCCGGAGCGGCATCCGGCTTGAGCACGATCTCGCGCAAGAAAGGAGTTATCGCCACTGCGCTCTCGACGGTAGCTTCATGCTCCGTCCAAAGACCGGCGCCTCCGATGACTTCCACCTGCAGATCCTGGTCCACGACCAGATTGCAGGCCAACCGGTAACCCATTTTCACCTTGCTTTCCGACAGGTGCTCGCGGTCGGCGCTGGTCGGGGCCGGTGCCTTGCCTCTGAAACGGACCTCGCACAGTCCGCAGCTCTGCCCTCCTCCGCAATTGGACGGCAATTGCAGTCCGTTGCGGGCAAGCGCGACGAATACGGTGTCGCCCGCCGGGGCGTCCAGCGTGCGTAGTGCAGATCCGTCCGGGGAGAACACCGCCAACTCCCGGGTACCTCTCCATCGCCCAGGTATGAATTCGTTGATGCGGAAACTGGTGACGAGGAGCCAGATTCCGGTCAACGCCAACCATAATCCTCCGATAGCCGCGGTTATCACCAGCGGATTGTTGAAGTTTTTCCGACCGGTGTAGTCCATGATGTGGAGCATCCAGAACACATCGAACAATCGCCATGTGCGATTGCGGTGTTCAAGCACTTCTCCCGTCTCTGCGGACAGGTAGACGGTAGTGTCTTCCGCGTCCCGGAAATCCACCCGCCATAGCCGGCCTTCATGGCCGCGGACTTCCATCGTCCGCTCGAGCAATCGGGGCGGTTGTCCTTTACCGGGGCCGGTATAGGAAGCTTTGGCCAATCGCGAAGCGAGTGTAGCGTCGATGTCGATGGCCGCCCCGGTCAGCGCGTCGGACAGCCGGGTCTTTCGACCGTCGTACGCCTGGTACACGGGACGTTCCAGCAGCCAGGCGGAAGAGACGCGCTGCGCCTGGCCCCGACCGTCCACAAGAACGGCGCTCACCGACAACGCCTCGCTGGGCCAGGGACGCTGCTCGTCCGAATGGGCGCGGTATCTGTGGCCTTGCACCCGGTCGTGGTCGAGCAAGCTCATCACCAGACCGCTGGACAACCACAGCACGAACTGCAGGCCGATCAGGAGCCCCACCCACTTATGGATCTTTCGCATCCAGGGCGTCACTGCCTGGCCCTCCGCTGGAAGCTGTAGAACAGCAGCCAGATTCCGCACAGCGCGAATACCAAACCGGTCGCCGCCGCTACACGCAGCAAGGTGTTGTTGACATCGCTGCGGTCCTCATAATCCATGATGTGGAACATCCAAAGAAAATCGAACCAGCGCCAGAGGCTATGCCGACGGGCCAACAGTTCTCCGGTATCGGGAGAAAAATAGAGCGTGGTGCGCCCGCGGTCAGCGAAGTGCACCGCCCACATGGGCACGGGCCGGGTCGCCACTTCTTGCGGGGCCTGGGTCACCCACTCCGCCCTGTCCACCTTGGCGTCGCCCTGATAAGTCGTTTTCGCCAGCGCGAGGGCTGTCGCTTCTTTTAGCGGGGAAATTTTCTCCCCGCTTGCCGCGTCTATAAGTAAAGTCTTCTCGCCCCGACGCACTTCATAGACTTCTCTCTCCAGCAACCGTTTGATTCGCAGGGACGTGATGCCGGGATATCTGACCGCCAGTTCGGCCTGCCCCAGACGCGATGCGCCCGGATCCAGCGGTTCGCTGTGCGTGTGCGCCAAATGATCGCCGTGAATGATGTCCAGCGATATGACCGTCATATAGACGCCACTGATCATCCACAGCAGCGCCTGTACGCCGATGATCAGGCCGATCCATTTGTGGGCGCGACGCGCCCAGAATGCGGGTTTCATTGAATTGTTCCTAGCCGGATTTGCCGCCGCCTCTTCCCCACCCCGCCGGATTCGACCGGCGGGGCGGACCTTGCTTACCAGTGATAGCCGACGCGGGCGTACCAGCGACGACCCAGCAGGTCGTACGTCATCGTGTCCGTATTGGCGTCGGTATAGCTTTGGATGAACGGGGCTCTCTTGTCGTAGAGATTATCGATTCCCAAAGCGACATCGAACGACTTGGCGGGCGAATATTTGAGTTGCACGTTGTGGTACGTCACGCTAGGCGCGTGGTCGCCGATATCGCCCGGCGCAGCATTGATGTCGTCGGCCGAGCCGATGTACTGCATGCTGTAGGAACCCGACCAGGCTTCCCGCTTCATCGTCAGCGACGTATACGCGCGCCACTTCGCGTAGCTCCCCCGTCCGCCCGTGATCTTGCCTGCGTACTCGATCACGTCCGCCCCGGGGAATGGCCGCACGTCATAGCGATCCAGATAGGAAACATCCAGCGATACGGTCGTCCCGAAGTCCGCGACTTCGAACTCGTACAGCCCGCCAAGATCGATGCCGGTGACGCGTTCATCGGCGGCGTTGACCGGCTGGGACGAAAGGAAATCCACTTCGCCGGTAACCGGATTCCTGGTGAAGTTGGAGGCGTCGCAGAACGGATGGGCCAGGCCCGGCGTGTTGTAGCAGATGGCCAGCTTGGTCGAACCGTCGATGCGCTGGATGGCGTTTTCGATCTTGATGTCGAAGTAATCCACCGTCAGCGTAAGGCCCGGCACGAATCCTGGCGTCCATACCGCGCCTACCGTGAAGGAATTGGCGTCCTCCGGCTCAAGCTCCGGATTGCCGCCGGCGGTGGTGAGGATGGTATTGCCTGGCTGTACGTAACCGGCCGGTACGCCATAAGCCTGACAATTCTGCCGCACCACCGAGTCGGTCGGCAGAGCACTCCAGCCGCTGCAGGGGTCGGTAGTGGTGAGGTTGCCTTCGGCGATGCCTCCGAACAGTTCCGGGATGTTCGGGATGCGGAAAGCGGTGGCGTAGTTCGCGCGCACTTTCAGCGATGGAACCACCTGCCAGTCGAGACCGACTTTGTAATTGATGTCCTCACCGAACAGGTCGTAGTCCGAATAGCGCACAGCCGCATTCAAGGTCAACGACTCGGCGATGACGCTGTCCTGGAGCAACGGCACCGCGAACTCGGCGAATACTTCCTTGGCCGTGTACTCGCCCGCAATCGGGTCCTGTTGATTGGTATTTGCGCTTCCCAGCACGGTCAACGGATCCGGATCGCGCCAGCCGCGTTCTTTGCGAACCTCAACGCCCGAAGCGAAACCGACCCATCCGGCAGGCAGCTCGAACAGTTGGCCGCTTAGGTTGGCGGTGAAACTCTTCTGATCGTTGCCGCCATTGTCGCGCGTCGTATACAGGATGTAGTCCAGCACCTCCTGCGTGATGTCTCCGTAGCCCAGGTAGTCGGCACAAGGAATGGCTGCTCCCGGGGCGTTGCTGCAGAGCGCGGTATCGAGAGTCTGATCCACCCTGTCGAGATTGGCGACCTTGGTGGAACCGTCCACACCGGTATTGCGCCCCCAATTGATGGCGGCCGACCAATCCCAGCCCACGCCGAATCGGCCCTCCAGCCCGATCACCGCGCGGAAGGTATCGGTCTCCTGGTAGAACTCGCGCGGACCGGCTTCTTGCAGGCGGCGTCGCTGCAACAGCAGATCCTGTCCAGTCGGGTTGGTCGGGTGGTCCGCTGCGATATTGATGGGACGGTACACGCCCAGGCTGCCAGGGGTCGCCAGCTGATCGGATTGGCGGTTGGTGAACATCAGTTCGGTGAACAACTTGACGTCTTCGCTGAGCGAGGTATCGCCGAACAGGCTGAAGCTCAAGCGCTTGATCGGGTTGACCGCATTAAGATAGGGGTTGCCGTTGTAGTTGTGTTTCGCAGCCGAGTACGGTTCGTAGAAATCGCCGTCTCCATTGGGATCCTGATTGAAGTTGACGCGGCTGCCGTCCGCCAGCAACGCACGTCCGCCAATCGTCGCCGAGCTGCCGACGCACTCCAGCCTTCCATTCACTTCGCCGAGGCCGCAGGGCGCGCGCGAGGCCATGTTGACGGTTCCGCCTTCGGAGTAACTGAGGCCCGCCATCAACGAGCCGCGGTCGCTGGTCGTTCCCCAGGCCAGGTCGAAGGAGCTCTCTTCGCCATCGCCTTCGAAAGTCTGTCCGTAGCGCACGCTGGCCTCGGCCCCGTCGAATCCCTTCTTGGTGATGATGTTGACGACGCCGGCGACCGCGTCTGCGCCATAGATGGCCGAAGCGCCGTCCTTCAGCACTTCGATGCGCTCGATCAGCGCTACCGGAATGACATTCAAGTCGACCGAACTGTTGGCGCCCGTACCGCCGTTCACCATGCGGCGACCGTTGAGCAGCACCAAGGTCCGGTTGATACCGAGCCCGCGCAGATTGACCTGCGTCGTGCCGTAGCCGTTTTCCGCCCAGTAGGCATTGGTCTGACTGCCGGCGAAACCCGCCGATGCAGGTAACCGCTGCAACAGAGTTTCCACCGAAGTGGCGCCGGAACGTTCGATAGCCTCCGCATCGACCACCGTTACCGGGCCTACGCCGGAAATCTGCAGCCGCTTGATGTGGCTACCGGTGACTTGGACCGTATCCAGGGTCTTGGCTTCATCTTCCGTGGAAGTGGTTTCCTGGGCCTGCGCCGAGCCGGCGAAACCGGCGCACAGCAGCACGCCAACGGCCGCCGCCAGCGGATTGCGTTTGAAAGACATGGGTTCTCTCCCCGATTGGGTTTGACTTGTTCAGGTTGAGTCCTGACGCCGAAGGCTCGCAGAGCTGGAGACGAACACAGGACAGCAAAAACATCGCCTTTGCGGCGATGGAACAAGCTCAGTGGATCGGAGGTCGGAACAGCCGGGATATTTGCGCGGGGACGACCGGCAAAAGCCGCTGCGCCGGGTGAACCGACGTCAGCGCATGTTGAGCCGCGAACAGCGGCGCGGTACGGCCGGGGTGGAACGTGAGCATGCAGCCGCATGCGCAAGAGGCATCGCTGCCGCAATCGCAGTCTTCGTGCTGATCCTGACCCGATGCGGGCGCGGTCGGTGCGGAAACCGATGTCTTGTCGTGGCTGTCGTTGGTGTCGCAATCCGATTTCGATTTCGCTCCGGCATTCGCATGGTCCGCCTGCGAAGCTCGATTCACTGCCATCCGCGTCGCGGCCCACGCGCCCGTAGTTGCGTCGGCGCAGAGCACGACGATCAGGAAAATTCGCAGTAGAAGGCGAATCGAAGGCATTAGCGGAAGGCAAGCCAGGCTGTCTATATCACAGCAATAACATGTGGTTAAAAGCGTTGTCAACATTTTTTGTGCGCCACAGCATCGAAGACGTTGACAGCAGTTGTATAGACATGCGGCGCTGAGAAAATGGCCCGCCCAAGGCGCATTACCTCAAGTTCAAGCAGTACATCCTTCGTTGCATCACCAATGGCGATTGGCCGCCGATAAGCCGCATATCCGGCGAGAACGACTTCAGAAGTTCGGCGTCTCACGCGTGACGTTCGATCGCGCACTGCGCGAGCTCGACGACTCCGGTGTGTTGTCCAGAGTCCAGGGAATGGGTACTCTCGTCGCCAGGCCGAATGCGGAATTCGCCTTGTTCTCGGTTCGAAACATCGGCGATGCGTGGGCACTCAACTCGAATTCGCAGAAAGCGATCCCATTCTCGTTCCGACCCGGCGAAGCTGGTCGCGCGGACACGTGGCCAGCTACATTCGTCTTACCTGTCCCGCCTCGCGTTACCGCTTTGTGGGTTCGTTCCAGGTAGGCGGCTCGCCTGCCCCATAGGAAACTCCAGGGAGACGCGGACGTCGGCCGCTGCGCCGGCGCACCGCGGTATCCACCATGGGAGGACCGTTATCCAGCATCCGAGACGCAAAGTATGGGGCGCCTGATAACCGATGGGCGACTCGATGCGTTCCTGCAACTGCCTTCGGAAAACGCACTTTGACGCCGCAGGATTGGAGGCATCGCCTGATCTCCTCTATTCCCCATGTTGCAATTCCGATTTCATGAGCAGAATTTCCGCCTGCTGAGATGAAACGATTTTCCCGCACAGCTGCACAAGCTCCGGCCTCTCCAGCTTGTTCTGCTCGCACATCAATACGGCGCCGGCATGGTGCGGGATCATGGACCTGAGGAACTGACTGTCCGAGATCGCGCTTTGCTGGCGGATGGCCAACCAGCACAGCGCCATGACCAGGACCGTGACGAATACGATCACGACATTGAGCTTGGCATTGGGGTACATGCTGCGCATGAGGACCATTTCGATGATGACCATGGGCGCAGCCATCAGGCCAGCCATGTAAATCTGGTTGAAATTGGCATAGACGTTGGAGAAGCGGTCCACCATGGCGTACATCAGGATATACATCGCCACGAATGAAAGTGCCGTCATCAAAAGCAGACGTCCGTAGTGCCCTTCCTTACCGCGTTGATCCTTGTGCATCGTTTCCATAGATCACCTCGATTCGTGACGCGAGCGTGAGGTCGACTGGCAGAGCAATGAGAGAGCGTGAAAGACATTTCACGCCTTCTCAAGAACGATTACATACCGCTGGCTTTTGCGAGCTCGGCGGGGCTGAGGGCGCCATCCTTGTTTGTATCGAGCATGGCGAAGTGAGCCGCCTTGGGATGCTTGGCCATTTCTGCCTTTGAAATTTTCCCATCCTTGTTCACGTCAAGCTCGATAAAGGCGGCGTTGCCTTTTGCAGGTGACGTCTGGCCGTGGTCCATCTGCCCATGTGGCATCCCCATTTTTCCGTGGTCCATGGCCTGGGTACTGGCGGGCTTGTCGGTTTTCACGGGATCGGCTGCGATTGCGCTGCCGATCGAGAACGACAACGAAATCAGAAGAATGGAACGCGCGTATTTCATGCGGTGACTCCTTGGGGTTAATGGCAGGAAGCGCCCTTGGCTGGCTCAGGCGGCGGAACGCTGGTCGGGTTCGTGGAAGACAGCTTTCCCAGACGCAATGCATTGGTAACGACGGATACCGAACTCAGGCTCATCGCCAGAGCTGCGATCATTGGACTGAGCAGCAAACCGAATACGGGATAGAGCACTCCGGCGGCGATCGGGACGCCCAAGGCGTTGTAAAGAAACGCGAAGCCGAGGTTCTGTTTCATGTTGGCGACCGTTTCATTGGAGATGGCGCGGGCTTGTACGATCCGCGTCAGATCCCCTTTGACCAGGGTCACCTGGGCGCTGGACATGGCCACGTCGGTGCCGGTTCCCATGGCGATTCCCACATCGGCCGCGGCCAGAGCGGGCGCATCGTTTATCCCATCGCCCGCCATGGCGACGCGCCTGCCTTCGGCCTTCAATCTCTGCACGAGTTCGACTTTGTCCTGTGGCCGGACCTGGCCACGCACCTCGTCGATGCCGAGCGTCTCGCCTACGGCCTCCGCTGTAGCTTGCGCATCGCCAGACGCCATCACAATCCGCAGTCCGTCTGCGCGCAGGGCATTGAGGGCCTGCAAGGTGGTGTCCTTGATTCGGTCGGCCACAGCTACGGCGCCCGCCAGACGCCCATCGACAGCCAGGAACATGACACTGGCGCCCTGCTTGCGCAGGCGCTCCGCAGCGCCCGCTACAGGAACCATGTCCGCGCCGACATCGGCCATCAGGGCCTGATTGCCCAGAGCGAGCGCATGGCCGTCGACTTTGCCCCTCACACCCTGTCCAGTAACCGAATCGAACTGCTCGGGAGCGATGACCTGGAGTTGGCGCTGCCTGGCCTCGGCCAGTATCGCTTCTGCCAGCGGATGCTCGCTTCCCTGCTCCAGACTGGCGGCCCATCGCAGGACCTGGTCGGCCGCGAAGCCGTCAGCCGGAATTATTTCGCGGAAGGTCGGGCGACCTTCGGTGAGCGTACCGGTCTTGTCGACGATCAATGTATCGATCTTGCGTAGCTGCTCCAAGGCTTCGGCATCGCGGAACAGCACGCCCGCGTGCGCGGCGCGTCCTGTGGCCACCATGATGGACATGGGCGTCGCCAGACCCAGCGCGCAAGGACAAGCGATGATCAGAACCGAAACGGCGTTGAGCACCGCGTAAGTCCAGGAAGGTTCCGGACCGAACAAGCCCCAGCCAAGCAAGGTCAGCAGGGCGGCGGCCAGCACCGCGAGTACGAACCAGAAGGCAACCTTGTCGGCCATGCGCTGCATGGGAGCGCGCGACCGCTGCGCTTGGGCGACGAGCTGCACGATCTGCGAGAGCACCGTTGCCGCGCCCACCTGATCGGCACGCATGACCAGGCTGCCCGTGCCATTGAGGGTCGCACCGATGACCTTGTCGCCCTTCTCTTTTTCGACGGGAATGGGTTCGCCTGTCAGCATCGATTCGTCGATGCTGCTGCGCCCCTCCAGCACGGTACCGTCCACCGGGATTTTTTCGCCTGGGCGCACGCGCAGGCGATCGCCGGTATGGACGTGGTCCAACGGAATGTCTTCGTCCACGCCGGCATCGTTGATGCGCCTTGCCGTCTTCGGCGCCAGCCCCAACAGCGCTTTGATGGCCGCCGAGGTCTTCGAACGCGCTTTGAGTTCCAGCAACTGTCCCAGCAGTGTCAGCGAGACGATCACTGCTGCCGCCTCGTAATACACGCCTACCCGGCCGTGCTCACGGAAAGAATCGGGAAACAGCCCCGGCGCGAGCGTGGCGACCACGCTATAGCCGAAAGCGGCGGCTACGCCGATGCCGATCAACGTCCACATGTTCGGACTACGGTTGCCAATGGACTGGACGCAACGTTCGAAGAACGGCCACCCCGCCCACAGAACGACGGGAGCGCTCAACATCAGCTCGATCCATGTGCGAGCCTCTGTCGACAGGAAGGCGATGCGATGCCCCAGCATGGCCAGTGCGAGCACGATCACCGTCAACGGCAGCGTCCACCAGAAGCGCCGGGTGAAGTCTTTCAACTCCGGGCTGTCCTCGTCTTCCAGACTCGGCATTTCCGGCTCCAGCGCCATGCCGCAGATCGGGCACGTGCCCGGACCTTGCTGGCGGATCTGGGGATGCATGGGACAGGTGTAGATCGTGCCGGCGGGCGGGTTTGTTTTTTCAGGGGCCGCCGATGCAGGGGAAAGATATTTCTCCGGGTCGGCCACGAAGCGTTCGCGGCAACGGGCCGAGCAGAAGTGATACTCGATGCCTTCATGCGTGGCATGGTGCGCAGTGGCGGCCGGATCGACACTCATCCCGCATACCGGATCGATCACGCCGGTCGATGTGCGGTTGGTATCGGACGAGCAGCAAGAACCGCCCTTGGCGCCTGACGAAGGTTTGCCATGGCCGTGATGGGCATGCGCGTTCATGCCGGACCCTCCGATAGCGCGTTGAGGATGGGGCATTGCTCCAATACCCCATGGCCCGGGCAGGAAGCGACCAGGGTCCTGAGGCCGTCGCGAATGCGTGTGAGCTCCGTCAACTTCGCTTCGACGTCATCGAGCTTCTGCATGGCGGCGGTCTTCATGCCGGCCATGTCCTGGTCGCGATGACTCGACAGTTCCAGCAGATCACGGATCTCCAGCAAGGTGAAACCAAGCGCCTTCGCCCGGCGCACGAAGCGCAAGCGGGAGACATCGCCCGACTCATACTGGCGATAGCCCGAGCGCAGGCGCTGCGGCGCAGGCAATAAACCCTGCCGTTCGTAGTAGCGCACCGTGTCGATATTGACTTGGGCCTTTTGGGCCAATTCACCGATTTTCATGACTCGTAATCCTTCTGGCGCGAAGAGCATCAGCGGGCAGTCTGCACCTTGGACCATGGTCCAGAGTCAAGGCCGGATCCGACAGTACGCACCGTCAGTGCGAGCTGTAGGGGACCGTGGTTCCATCCGCCTGCACCAGTTCGACCGTAAAGCGTTGGGAGAAGCCATCCGGGCTCTCCATGCCTGGAGAGCCTGCCGGCATTCCCGGCAATACCAGTCCTTTCGCAGCGGGTCTTTCAATCAGCAGGCGCTTGATGTCCTCGACCGGGACATGCCCTTCGATGAAATAGCCCGCGATCTCGGCGGTATGGCAGGAGCCTTTGCCGAACGGCACGCCCAAGCGGTGCTTTATGGGCACCACGTCCTCGCTGTCCTGGACTTCCACCGGAAAGCCCGCGCTCTTCAGATGGTCTACCCAAAGGCCGCAGCATCCGCAGCTGGGACTCTTGTGAATCACGGCCAGCGGCAGACGCTGCGAGGAAACGGGCGCAACGGTTTCCGCAACCGCGATCGAAACAACCGGTTCCTGAGGACCGCGCGCGCAGGCCGTCAAAAGCGCGGCGGCAGTTGGCAGTGCGAAAAGTAAAGAGAGTAGTTTCATCCGATGCATCTCTGGGAAATCAGTGTTGGTGGCCGTCGTCTTCATGCGTCTCGGGTGCCGACTCCGGCATAGCCATGTGGGCGTGCTCGTCGACCGGAGGCTTCGCGGTCTTTGGGGCAGCTTCGTGCGCTGGCGTGCCAGGCGGATGTTCGTGCGGCGGCGGAGTATCCATCGTCATGCCTTCTCTCTCGGCGTGACCATCGGCTTCCTCATCGTGATCTTCCGCAACGTCTCCATGAGCCACGTGCGGCTTTGTTTCTCCACCACCATGCGAGTGACCGCCACTGCTTTCCACCATTGCCCGGTATTGCGCTGGCGTAAGTTTGGGGAGCTCCTGCAGGAAAGCGGCCATGTTCCAGATATAGGCATCGTCCATGCTCTTTCCCCAGGCAGGCATGCCCGAGGCCTTGATGCCGTGTTTGATGACCCAGAACGCTTCTGCGGCATCCACTTCCGCCCTGGTCAGGTTCGGCGGCGCGGGATACAAGCCTTTGCTGAGTTCGGTACCCGCCATGCCTGGCGCCAAATGACAGCCTGTGCACATAGCGCTGTAGTTGCCCGCCCCTTGCACGATGCGCGCCGGGGTTTTCAGATCCGCAGGCACTTGCAATTTTTCTGCCCGCACCGCAATAGAGCGTTCGCGGATGGTTTCCAGAAGGCTGTAGGTGGGCTTCATGTGGGGATCATCGGCAGCTACGTTGTAGATGCCTGACCACACCAAAAGGCCGAAAAGCAGCATTGCCGAGAATGCCAGTACGATGATGGCAATCATCGAGCGGCGTGTGACGATAGGCATGATCTTTATTCCTGTTGTCAGAACCAGATGCGGAAACCCGCGACCACGCGGGTGTCGCTGGCGTCTTCGCCTTCTGCACGGCGGAAATCGGCAGTGCGGCCGAAAGCACGCTCGTGGACGATGCCGACGTACGGCGCGAACTGGCGGGTTATTTCGTAGCGCAGGCGCAGACCGGCTTCTGCAGTACTCAATCCTGAGCCGATACCGCGACGCTCGTCGTTGCGCCCATAGAAGTCGGCCTCGATCACGGGCTGCAGAATCAACCGGTTGGTCAACAGCATTTCGTACTCGACTTCGATCCGCGCCGCGGTCTGCCCCGATTGCCCGATGTAGCCGGTGGCTTGAACTTCGAACAGGTACGGCGCCAGCCCCATCACTCCGATCGCTGCGAAATCCTGCGATCCGCCGGGATTGAAGTCGTGACGGACACCGGCCACCACGTCCCACCAACGGGCGACGCTGCGGCCATACAGAACTTCCAGGTCTGCACTCTCGGTCCGGCCATCGATCCGCTCGCCCTCGCTGCGCAGCCAGAGGCGGTCGACATCGGTTCCCAACCATCCCTGCATCTCCCAGGCAGTACCTGTTCCCGGATCCGCGTCCCAGCCTTCCAAACGATCCAGCAGCACATAGTTCTGAATGCTGTTGTCGTGCGCGGGATGGCCGCCTGCCGGCGGCGTTGCGGCGACCCGGTCGGCGTCGGTAACGACGGGTATCGGCGTACGCGGTTGCAACGGTGCGGCAGATTCTTCGCCGTGATTCATTGCTGCGTGATCCATTGGCGCGGGATCGCCGGACATGTCCATTTCGTGTCCCATCTTCGAATGATCCATGGGCTCCGTAGACGCAGCGGTGCCGTGGCCCGCATGGGCGTCGGCTGAAGCGGGTTTCTCCTCAGGCGCTTCGATCTTTTCCGCGGGAGGCGCGGAAGGTTCGGAACGCGCCGGCATCTGCATTTTTGAATGATCCATCTCTTGCGCAAGAAGCCGATCCGGTCTCAGCGACAATCCGACGACCAGACACAAAGAAAAAACAACCCGCATCGTGTTCATGGCGATCATTCCTCCACCCGCACTGTGCGCATCATTCCCGCTTCCATGTGGTAGAGCAGATGGCAGTGATAGGCCCAGCTGCCCAACGCGTCGGCGCGTACCCGGTAGCTGCGCTTGCTGCCTGGCGGCATGTCGATGGTGTGCTTGCGGACCAGGAAATTCCCTTGCTCGTCCTCCAGGTCGCTCCACATGCCATGCAGATGGATCGGGTGCGTCATCATGGTGTCGTTGACCAGTACGATGCGCAGGCGCTCGCCGTAGTTCAGGCGCAACGGCTCTACTTCCGAAAACTTCTGGCCGTTGAAGCCCCAGGCGAATTTTTCCATGTGTCCGGTCAGGTGCAGTTCGACATCGCGTCCAGGGTCTCGTCCGTCGGGATCTTCGAATGCGCTCTTGAGCATCGAGTAACTGAGCACCTTGCGGCCGTTATCGCGCAATCCGATGCCCGGATCGTCCAACTTGGGAACCGGAGCCATGGTCTGCATATCGACCAGCGGATTGCCGGTTTCGCTCTGTGGATGCGCCTGCATCGTTTCAGCGCCATGATCCATGCCGGCCATGTCATGCCCGGTGTGTTCGTCGCTGGAAGCTGCTGCCATGGAAGACATGTCGTGGCCCATGCTGGCGCCGCAACCGCCTTCCATTCCTTTGGACGCCCCCATGCCGCCATGACCCATATCGGCCATGGTCAACAACGGGCGCGGATCAATCGCTGGAATGGGCGCTCGCAACCCCTCGCGCACGGCCAGCGTGCCGCTGACGTAGCCGGTACGCCCCATATCCTGGGCGAAAACCGTGAAAGCGTCCTGTCCGGAGGGTTCGACGATCACATCGAAGGTCTCGGCGACGGCGATCCGGAACTCGTCCACGGTAACGGGATGGACGTACTGGCCATCGGCGGCCACCACGGTCATTTTCAAACCGGGAATACGCACGTCGAAATAGGTCATCGCCGAACCATTGATGAAACGCAGCCGCACTTTCTCCCCGGAACGGAACAACCCGGTCCAGTTGCCGAGCGCGGTGGTGCCGTTCATGAGGTAGGTATAAGTGTGCGCATCGACGTCGGATAGATCGGTCGGGGTCATCCGCATCTGGCCCCACATCTTTCTATCGTCCACGGTCGCGGCCAGACCGCTTCGCCGCACGTCGCTTATGAAGTCGCCTGCCGTGCGCTTGTTGTAGTTGTCGTAGCTGGACATCTTCTTCAAGCGCGAGAACAGCGCGGCTGGATCCAGGTCGGTCCAGTCGGTGAGCATCACCACGTAGTCGCGGTCGAAGGCGAAAGGCTCCGGTTCGATGGGGTCGATGATCAACGGGCCATACAGGCCGGCCTGTTCCTGGAATGAGGAATGGCTGTGATACCAGTAGGTGCCGCCTTGCCGTACATCGAAACGGTACGCATAGGTTTCGCCGCGATGGATGCCGGCGAAGCTGAGCCCCGGCACGCCGTCCATGTTGGCCGGCAGCAGGATGCCGTGCCAATGGATCGAAGTCTCGTGACCGTGGAGGGAACCCGCCGGCAAGGCATTGGACACCCGCAGGTTGACGGTGGTGCCTTCGCGCCAACGCAGCAAAGGCGCGGGAATCGAACCGTTGACGGTGATCGCCGTGCGGGCGCGCCCGGTGAAGTTCATCGGCGTTTCCCCGATGCTCAGGTCGAACTCGGTGCCTGAAAGGACATTGTTGTTGCCGGCGCCTTTCAGCGCCCAGCTGTTCCTGGGCCACAGACCCAGCGCCGCGGCCGCGCCGCCAGCGGCCAGCCCTTGCACGAACCGGCGACGGGACGGCGCGCGAAGCCCGCCAGGACCAATAAGGTCGGACGACATAAAAACTCCATTCGAAAAGATCCGCACATGCGGAACATACAAGGGCCAGCCACGGATATCCGCCGCGAGCCGCAAGCCAGGACAGGCGCCTGTGGCGCCTAAGAGATGCTTAGCCGATGGGAGGTCGGTTCAGATGCGGAAGCGCAGGCGATGGGTGGCCCAACAATAGCGGGCGAACGCTCTGGCTGTGGTCGACAAG
The DNA here is from genome assembly GCA_946479745.1 of uncultured Pseudoxanthomonas sp. The sequence goes on from CAMLGZ010000009.1 coordinate 59,974, forward strand.
CAGGATATGGACGAACCCCGACGCAGGCGGCGCCTGTGCGGCTTGCACGCAGTCGCAGTTGCAACTGGAGGATTTGCAGCAGTCCGGTGTGGAATGCCCGGATCCAGAGGGCGCGGAATCGTCTGCGGCCAAGGGAGCCTTGCCTTCGGCTTCGGTTGCCTGTTGGTGGCAAGGCATGTCGGCGGATGAAAACTCGGGCGTCTCAGCCGCCAAGGTCGCAAGGGCCTGGCCATCGTCGTGGGGCATGTGCACGGCCGCGGCCGCTCCCGTGGCGCCATTCAGCACCAAGGCGACGCTCAGTAGTACCCGCAGAAGTATTGCCCGGATCGACATGGCTCTACTTTAACCCCAACTATCGAGCATTGGGATAAGGGATCGTGAACTCTGAAGCACGTCCAAGGTTGGACATCTCTACGCGGCCGGGACGTCTATCCCGAAGGTGGGTGGTGATCCATTGGCGATAGGGTGGCGTATCCAGTCCGGAGTACCCGCCAATCTCGGCGCCTTCTGCCTGTCCGCTATCGGCCATTGAAGTAGGCGGCCACGGCGACGTCCGACGCGCGCGGGCCGCATGCCGCGTGCCCACGCGATTCCAAAACTTGAACCTGGCGGTATTCAGCTGGGAATACGGGCGATGACCTTGATTTCGAAGTCGAACCCGGCGAGCCAGTTGACGCCGATCGCCGTCCAATTCGGGTAAGGCACTTCCGGAAAGACTTCGTTTTTAACGGTCATGATCGTGCCGAACTGATTTTCGGGGTCGGTATGAAAGGTCGTCACATCGACGATATCGTCGAGCCCGCAGCCACCTGCCTTCAGTGTGGCCTCGAGATTGGCGAATGCCAGACGGACCTGAGCCTCGAAGTCCGGCTCGGGCGAGCCATCGCTGCGACTTCCGACCATGCCGGACACGAACAGCAGATCATCCGATCTGATCGCTGCGGAATAGGTCTGCGACGTGTAGAGGTCATGCCGACCGGCGGGGAAAACGGGATCACGGGTAGCCATGGGGGAATCTCCTTGCGGGGCGGCGGCCCCGGTACGTGGCGATCACTCTAGACAGCCGCCCCAGCGGGATAAACACTGCGATCCGGCGATCATTGTTTGTAGAATCCAAACAATCCCGTCCGGCCCTTGGAGCCCACATGGACCGTATCGACGCGATGCAGGCCTTCGTCCGCGTGGCGGAAACCGGCAGCTTCACCAAGGCCGCCGAAACCCTGCAAGCGAGCAAGACACGCGTGACGCAGCTGGTGCAGCAGTTGGAAACGCACCTTCGGGTGAAGCTGCTCCATCGCACTACCCGCAAGGTCAACGTCACCGCCGATGGCGCCGCCTACTACGAGCGCGCCGTGCGCCTGCTGGCCGACCTGGACGATGCCGAGACCAGTCTGTCGGCCGCCTCCGAAGCTCCGCGCGGGCGATTGCGCGTGGACGTACCGGCGCCGCTGGCCAGTCTGGTGCTGGTGCCTGCCCTGCCCACCTTCCATGCGCGCTATCCCGACATCCAGCTCGACCTGGGAGCCAGCGATCGCAAGGTGGACCTGATCGACGAAAACGTGGATTGCGTGGTCCGCGGCGGCGAACTCACCGAGACTTCGCTGCGGGCCCGCCATGTCGCGGACTTGCCGCTGGGAATGTACGCGGCGCCGGAGTACTTGGCCCGCGCGGGCACGCCGGCCCATCCGCAGGCGCTGGAAGATGGCCACCACCACGTCATCGGCTATCGCGGCTCGCGCACCGGCGCACCGCTGGCCCACACGATGCGTCGTGGCGATGAACAACTGCGCGTGCACGGACGCCACGTACTATCGGTGGATGATGGCAATGCGTACCTGGCCGCCGGTGTGGCGGGGCTGGGCGTGCTGTGGCTGCCGCGGTACATGGCGCGCGCACCGCTGGCACGCGGCGAGTTGTTGCCGTTGTTCGAAGACTGGCGACTCGATCCGATGCCGCTGTACGTGGCCTTTCCGCCCAGCCGGCACGTCAGCCGCAAGCTGCGCGTGTTCATCGACTGGATCGTCGAACTGATGGCGCAGCATGCACCCGCCATCCAGCCTCCGCGCTGACCCGTCTCCGCCGGCGAAGCAACAGGGGTGCTTACAGCGGCATGGACGACTCAACGGGACGGAAGCTCCGTCGTGTTTTTGACAAGGCCTGGGTAGTGGGTATCGAATGCAAGCACGATAATGCTTGGGGCTATGGAACGGCGTCGCTTTCGCCCTCGGAAGTGCGCGCAAGGCGTTGAACGAGGTCGATGATTTCGAAGATGCTGAAGGGCTTGCGGATGAATTGCGCATAGCCGGGACAACGCTCCGCGATAATCTCTTCCGGCATGGAACTCATGATCAGCACCGGAATATCCGCGAGCGAAGGTTCATCGGCCAGCTCCTTCATGAAGGCCGCGCCGTCCATCACCGGCATCATATAGTCCGTCAGAATCAGATCGGGCCTGTCCTTGGCCACAAGTCCAAGCGCCTGCCGTCCGTTACTGGCGAGTAGAACGCTATGCCCTTCGTCGAGCAGCACATCCTTGAGAAGTGCGCCGATCCCGATTTCGTCCTCTACGATCAGCACCGTAGCCATTTTCAGCCCTCATGCTGCAGGGACGGTTCTGCAGCACTGGAGGAGCCCCACAACAAATCGACGGCTGTCGCGTTGGTTTCGTCGATTACCAGGCCGCTCTGGATAACGGAAAATTCGTGAGTCGAACTATCGAAGTCGCTATCCCGGATCTTCAACACCGAGATCAGGCGATGCAACCGGGCTCTTCGTTCGACGTACCGCATCAGGATCATGTTCTCGGCAACATTCGACGCGTCGTCAACGGGCGCCCGCGGATGAGCATCCAACATGTCCGGCAACTCGAGCGAGTAGACGGTTGTCACTCCGAGCACGCGCAATTCGTTGGTCAGCGCCGCGAAGAAGTTCCCGATACGCGCAGGATCGACCGAGCCTTTCTGGAAAGCGGTCAGCCCATCGATGAAAAGGCGTTTTACCTGCCGCCTGCGAACCGCCTCCAATAGCCTGTGTCCATAAGCGTCCAGCAAATCGCTGGTAGGGGTCTGCCACAGCATCTCGACGACGCCGCTCTCGATCAGCGGCAGCAGCCCGGGTTCGATCTGCGCGATCTTCGCGCGGAGTCTTGCGGGCGTTTCATAGAAACTGAATACCAGCCCAGGTTCTTCTTGCGATGATCGGGAAACGAAATGGAGACCTAAAGTCGTTTTGCCTATGCCCGACGGCCCCATGACCATCGTCGTCGATGCGGCAGGAAGGCCGCCCCCCGTCATCGAGTCAAGGCACTGCACTCCCGTGGAGATCCTGCCGACTACCGTTTCGGCGCCCGCGCTCGGGTATGCGTACAACGCCTCGATGCGTGGAAACACCCCAATGCCGTCATCGGTGATCTTGTAGGAATGGCGCCCGCGCAGGAATGCGCTGCTGCGGAATTTCTTTATCTGCAGATCGCTCGCAGCCTGCCAGCCGTAGGTGCGGTCGGTCAGCAAAACGATGCCGTCCACCATCGTCTGTTCTGGCGTGACTTCTTCGTTGGCATTGGTGGTCAGGAAAACCGTGCAATTCGTAGCCAGGGCGATCTCCTGCAGATCGTGGACGAATTGTTTGTAAGCCTGCTCGCTTCCCGCACTGATTTGCGGCGTTACCAAACCGTCTATGACCAGAACCGTTGCCCGTCTGCGCTGGATTTCCCGCCGTACCAGTTTCACCACCGCGCTCAAGCCGCCGTCGTGGACTTCGGCGTACGCGCTGAGATAAGTGATCTGATCCGGTATGCGCGTCTCATCGAAGAAGGAAAGCCCGCGCAGGTTATCCAGCATGCGGGCGTGGTTTTCGGCCAGCAGCGTGACGAATATTGCGCTCCCGCCTTGTGAAGCGTTATGGAAACATACCTGGTTCGTAAGAATGGTCTTGCCGGCACCGGGCGCGCCGCGGATGAGATACAGGCCGCCCAAAATGAAGCCCCCGCCGGTGATGGTGTCCAAGCCGGTAATGCCGCTTGGAAGTCTTGCCAGGGCCGGCGGCGGGATAGTCTGGGGGCTCATACGATTTCCTGGTCGGGAAGCACGGGCAGCATGATATCGAAGGTCGACCCTTCGCCGGGCACCGAGCGCACTTCTATGGACCCTCCCATGGCATCGCAAAGCTGCTTCGTGACCCAAAGACCCACTCCGAAGCCGCTGATGTCCTTCCCGGGCCTGACCGCTCGCTCGAACCTTTCGAATATCCGGGACTGGCTGTCCGCCGAAATGCCTTCGCCCTGGTCGCTTACGCTGACCACTGCTTCTTCTGCGGAAGGGCTGACGCCAACCCGGACAGTCACGGGCTTTCCGTTTCCGTATTTGATGGCATTGGAAATCAGGTTTTCGAAGATCTGTTCGAGTGCCATTCGTTCGGCGTTCACCATCAGCCTCGTGAACGGCATATCGACCACCAGTTCCGATCCGGCGTAATCGGCTGTCGGCTGCATCGTGGCGATGATGGCGGAAAGTTCTCCGCACAGGTCCAACGCCACGCAGTGGATAAACAGATGGTCCGAATTGATGCGCGACACATCAAGCAAAGTCGTCGCCCGCTTCAGGAACGCGGCCATAAGCGCTTCGATCTTGTCGAGTGCCCTGATGGTTTGCCCGGAAGACAATTCCTGGTTATCCAGAGCATGCTTCAGCATGGAAACCCGCCCCATCATGGGAGTCATCGGGTTGCGCAATTCGTGGGCGGCGATCGCAAGGAATGCATCGCGGGCTTTCACCGCTTCCCGCAAGCACGCATTCTCCTGGGTCAGCTCGGCTATCCGGGCCTCCGGGTTCGTGGATTCGTCAGCATTCATCGAACGGCTGTCGATAGCCGGCGGAATCACGATGGGGAACCTGCGCGTGCGCGCCCATGACGGCGCAACTCGATGAGCGGCCGGGCCGAGTGCTGGCGGGAGCAAGGCCCATGGGCGGACTCCGGGGGGCGATTAGCGCCGTTCACATTAGGGTGTCCCCCTCGTTTGGGCTGCGTGAAGAGTGGTCGGCAGCCCTGGAAGTGATCGACGGACATCGGGTCCGGGGTCCGCCTGGGGTCGGAGGTCCTTCCCAGATCGGGCAGCGCACTCGACAATCGGACAAAGCCCCGTACTGGCGCCTTGGTGATGTCCCTAGGGCAGAGTGTCGCGCTTGGCGAAGATGCTTGCCACTTCCGCCATGTTCTCGGTTCCCCAGGTGCACAGCGGGACGATCGCTTCGGCCAGGCTGCGACCGAGCGGGGTCAGCGCGTAGTCAACACGTGGCGGCACCTCCTTGTAGTCGGTCCGCGCCAGCACGCGGTCGGCCTCCAGATCCTTCAAATGCTGGATCAGCACCTTGTCGCTGACGCCCTCGATCAAGCGCTTGAGCTCGCCGTAGCGCCTCGGACCGTCGCGCAGGAAAAACAGGATCAGCGGTTTCCACTTGCCCGAGATGATGCGGAGCGTGGCGTCGAGCCCGCAGGAGAAGCCGCTGGTACCGCAGGTGGGATGAGAAGGCGTCGTCATTTTTGATACTTACCTAAAAGTGCATACTTGTCCTTAGGTTATCAGACCCGCATCCTTGTACTCAAGCAAGCAGTTCCTTGCTTCCGTACAACTCCAACTGAGGATGCATGACATGAACAGACTGAATGGAAAGACCGCCGTGATCACCGGTGGCGCTACCGGCATCGGCCGTGCGGCTGCAAAGCGCTTTATCGAGGAGGGGGCTTTCGTCTTCATCTTCGGCCGCCGCCAGGAAGCGCTCGACGTTGCTGTCGCCGACCTCGGGCCCAATGCCCGCGCGGTGACGGGCTCGGTCTCGGATGAGGCCGATCTCGACCGACTCTACGCGGCGGTGAAGGCCGAGCGCGGAACCCTCGACATCGTGCTCGCCAATGCCGGGGCGGGAAGCCAGCTTCGGCTAGGCGAGATCACTGCCGAGCACATTGACGAAACCTTCGACACCAATGTGAAGGGTACGATCTTCACGGTCCAGAAGGCGGTGCCGCTGATGGGCCCGGGCGGTTCGATAATCCTGACCGGATCAAGCGCCGGCACCACGGGCGCGCCGGCAATGAGCGCCTACAGTGCGAGCAAGGCGGCCGTGCGCAACCTCGCACGAACCTGGGCGGAGGACTTGAAGGGCACCGGCATCCGGGTAAACGTGCTGTCGCCTGGAGCGACTGCGACCGAACTGGCGAAGGAAGCGCTAGGCGAGGAGGGCCAGAGGGTCTTCGCCGCAATGACTCCGCTCCAGCGCATGGCCGATCCGGCCGAGATCGGGGCAGTGGCCGCCTTTCTCGCCTCGTCGGACAGCAGCTTCATGACCGCCAGCGAGATCGCCGTCGACGGCGGCCTGGCGCAACTCTGACGCGCTACGCCCGGCCGGTCGCTCCATTCGACATTCGGAGCCCATAGGGCGTGATAAACCGAAAGGAGAATATATATGAGCTACGCAATTATTGGCTTCGGCAACATCGGCCAGGCGCTTGCCAGGGCGTTTGCCCGCAACGGCATCGAAGCGTCCGTGGCAACCACGCGCGACCCGGAAAGTTTCGCAGCCGAAGCGGCCGCGATCGGGCCGACGATCATCCCCAAAACGCTGGCGGACGCCGTCAAGGCGGACATCCTCTTTTTGGCGGTCCGTTTCGAGTCGCACGCGGATGTCGCCAAGGCGCTGTCCTCCTGGAAAGGGAAGACCATCGTCGATGTCACCAACGCCTACGGGGTGCCGCCTGAGAAGCTGGGAGGAGAACCTTCTTCCAAAGCTGTGGCGCAAGCCTTCACTGGCAGCAGGCTCGTCAAGGGCTTCAACCATTTGGCTGCAGCCGTCCTTGGCCAGGATCCCGCCGTGAAGGGTGGCAGGAGAGTCGTGTTCCTGGCGAGCGACGATGAGGGCGCCGCGGCGGAGATTGCTGCGCTTGCGGAAAACCTCGGTTTCGCACCGATCAAACTTGGCGGTCTTTCGGAAGGGGGACTGCTTGTGCAGGCGCGCGGAAACAGCTGGGGTCAGCTGATCTTCAAGGACTTGGTCAAATTCGACTGAATCCCACTGAATCTCAAACGCACTGCTATTCGCGTGTCCGGAAAGACAAGCTCGACTTCAAACTCGGGAGTAAAACCCTGAAGGGAAATCGCTCTCTCGAGGTTTGAGGACCGCTGATCCACTTTGGACGTCAACTTTTGATCAGAAAGAATTGCCGCGCCAATTTGGGCGGCTGGAGTCTGGTGCGCCTGTGGGTCTTGGCAGGCTCAGCGCACCGGACCCCATCGCCCCAAAGTGCACACCTTATGTGTCCGCTATCGATCCGATTCAAAGCGGACGTCAATAGCGCATCCACACCCTGTCGGCACGCATTTCTCCGACTTGAGAGCCAGCATGCCGAGCTTGTTGTCTGATAGGCGGGACCGTGCGCTCAAAGGCCGACTCATGCGCATCTTCGGCATTCATCCGAAATCACCGAACCAGCGCGCCAGCGCCTGGGCGGCCTCGCCGATGTCTGGAGTGGCGTCACTGGCCCAGGCCACGAATCCATCGGGTCGTACCAGCACCGCGCTCAGGCCCAACTCATCCTTGGCGGCCTGCGCGACATACCCGACTCGACCACGCCAACGATTGGCGAGCGCCTTGAACGGCTTCTTATCGTCGAAGTCGAGAAACAGACCGGTGCCCGCGCCAAGGAACTCGCCAAGCCGGGTGCCATCGGCAAATTCGAAATCCGGACAGCTGCGACCCGCCAGTGGATGGTCGCTTCCCAGGTCGTAGCGAAGATAAAGGCCCCAGACGCGCTTTGCGAAGTAGGTTGCGCCGTCATCGGTGTCGATGAGGTCGCGGATGATAGCCTCAAGCGCGCGCGAGCTGCGGCTGGGGCGCATCAGCGCGACTTGAGCGCGCGACCAGTCGAGGATTTGCGCGCCGACAGGATGCCGTTCGCTTGTATACGTATCGAGCAGGCCCGCGGGCGCAACTCCACGGATGGTCGCAGCCAGCTTCCATCCCAGATTCATGGCGTCGCCGAGCCCCAGGTTGAGCCCCTGGCCACCCAAGGGCGAATGGATATGCGCAGCGTCTCCGGCAATCAGTACACGCCCTTTACGATACGTGGTGGCGTTAAACGCGCGATCCGTCCACGTCGTGGCGAGCTGGAGTCCAGTCACGGTTACGTCAGTGCCAGAGATACGGCGCAACACCTCCTGGACGTGCTCAATGCCAATCGGCTGCGTCCGGTGGAAAGCACCTCCGTCGAAATCGACCATCGCGATGGTGCCCGGCGACTGGTAGGTGTACATGCCGGTCGAAGTGTAGTGACGGCCCACCTCGAGCTTTCCCGGATCGGCAAGGTCGACTTGGACGGAGTAACCGGTGAACTCAGGATCTGTACCGACGAAGTCAAAGCAGCCGGTTTTGCGCACGATGCTGCGCCCACCATCGCAACCGACGAGCCAACTTCCGCAGAAGGTTTCGTCGCGCGCGTGAACCGCTACACCGTCTTCTGACAGATCGAATCCACTGACGCCGAGGCCGCGTCTGATTTCCGCGCCCATCGAACATGCGCGAGCAGCCAGTACGGATTCCAGGTGCTGCATTTCGACCGGCATGCTGGTCCCGCCGGGACCTGGCAAATGGTACTGCCACCTGGAGCTGTCGATCCTGTCGAGGAAAAACTGGATGCCGGCGAAATGACCGCCCGGTTTGCGCGCTTGCCGGCTCCAATGGGCGGCGCCCGCAACATGGCTACTTACCGGGCCATCCTTACCGGATTTCGAACCAACAACATCGTTGAGCAACCCACGACGGTATAACGCTTCAATGGTCGGCGCAGAAAGGCCACGCAGGCCAAATGGGAGCCGTTTCAAGGCTGCCGAAGGTTCCTGGGCTTGCTCAAGAACCAGCACGGACAGGCCGGCCAAGCGCAGTTCGCAGGCGAGGAACAGGCCGACGGGGCCTGCGCCAGCAATGACGACATCGTAGGAGGACGAGTGTGGGGGGCGCATAAAAACTCCTTGTCGAAGTTCGACCGGAGCGGCTTGTCGAAGCGACAACCACACGGACGAACGCTGGACGCTGCTGAGCGTCCGTTGTTCGTCGTGGGGATATCGCGCACGAGGCGAAAGATCAGAGCTTTCGTTTCCGAAAGGACTTGGGCTTACCAAACCAAGTCTGCCTTTTCCGACGTCGGCAGTGTATCGCCGGGCAGGATCAGGCGACAACCGCTACATCGTGTGTCAGCACCCCACTGTTGAGGTGTTGGCGCACTCATACGGACTGGCGCTTGAAGCTGAAAACAAGTGAAAAAATATTTTCGACGGAAAAAAACGCCTGGGGAAAGTGCACGCAAGATCGCAGCAGGTGCCGCCAATTGTTTCTCTTCGACCAATACAGGAGCGCCAACCCTTTGATCGCAAAAGGGGTTTTTGGCGAAGCGCGGAGAGAAAAACAGGGTGCCAGACTGGATGGTGGGCCGTGATGGATTCGAACCATCGACCAAAAGATTAAAAGTCTTCTGCTCTACCAACTGAGCTAACGGCCCACATGAAACCCCCGGCATTGCGCCGGGGAACGCATTCTAGCGCAACGGGCGCCCGCTGAGAAATCAGGCGTAGTGCGTGGGGTCCGGCACGCCGGCGTCGGCGAAGCCTGCGGCGCGCAGGCGGCAGGCGTCGCAATGGCCGCAGGCATGGCCCTGGGCGTCCGCGCGATAGCAGGAAACGGTCTGGGCGAAGTCCACGTTCAGGCGCAGACCTTCGCGCACGATGTCGGCCTTGCTCATCTTCAGCAGCGGCGCGCGAATGCGCAGGCCCGCGCCTTCCACCCCGGCCTTGGTGGCCAGATTGGCCAGTTTCTCGAAGGCAGCGATGAACTCGGGCCTGCAATCGGGATAGCCCGAATAATCCACCGCATTGACGCCGCAGAAGATATCGGTGGCGCCCAGCACTTCGGCCCAGCCCAGCGCCACCGACAGCATGATGGTGTTGCGTGCCGGCACGTAGGTCACCGGAATGCCCGCCCCGCCCGCTTCGGGCACTTCGATATCGGCATCGGTCAGGGCCGAACCACCGATGGAGCGCAAATCGACATTGACGGTCTTGTGTGCGGCAGCGCCCAGGGCCAGGGAGACGCGATCGGCCGCCTGCAGTTCGGAGGTATGGCGCTGGCCGTAGCTCACGCTGAGCGCGTAGGCGGAGAAACCTTCCTCACGCGCAAGGGCCAGGACGACGGCCGAATCCATGCCGCCGGAGACCAGGACGACTGCATTTTTCATGGGGTTTTCCAATGTTGGGCGGGTCGTAGGAGCTGCGTAAGCTGCGACCGTAAATTCAAGGGTAAAGGACATTTTATCGAAGGTTGCAGCGCACCGTCGCAGCTTGCGCAGCAGCTCCTACACATGCCTCAGCGCCCTGGCTCGTCGTTCCAGAGCAGCTTGTGCAGCTGCATCTGGAAGCGCACCGGCAGACGGTCGGCGACGATCCAGTCGGCCAGATCGCGCGGGGACAGCTCCGATTTGCTGGGAGAAAACAGAACGTCGCAACGCTGGCTCAGCTTGTGCCCCGAAACGATGTCGCGTGCCCATTCGTAATCGCCGCGCCCGCACAGCACGAACTTGACCTGGTCGCGCGCGGTGAGCAGCGGCAGGTTTTCCCAGCGATTGCGCGCGACTTCGGCCGAGGCCGGGGTCTTGATGTCCAGCACGCGGGAAACACGCGGGTCGACGTCGGCGATATCGATGGCGCCGGAAGTTTCCAGCGACACATCGTAGCCCGCGTCGCAAAGCGCGCGCAGCAGGATCAGGCAACGTTTCTGGGAAAGCGGTTCGCCGCCGGTGACGCAGACATGGCGCACACCGTGTTTGGCCACTTCGGCCAAGATATCGGCGATGTCCCACCAATCGCCGCCGTGGAAGGCATAGGCGGTATCGCAATATTGGCAGCGCAATGGGCAGCCCGTCAGGCGCACGAATACGGTAGGCCAGCCCGCGGTGGCGGCCTCACCCTGCAGGGACAGGAAGATCTCGGTGATCTTCAAGCGGTCCGTGGAGGACTGGACGATATCGCTGGGGACGGCGGCGTTCATGGGTCGATTATGCGGTTGGCGGCGCGAATGTAGGAGCGCCCCATGGGCGCGAGCTCTGGAGGGTCCTCCGGAAGCTCGCGCCCATGGGGCGCTCCTACGTGCGTTAGCGGATGCTGCTGCGGCCCAGCTGCATGGATTTCAGGCGGTCGTCGGCGGTACGGGCGACATCGCTGCCGGGGTAACGGGTGACCACATCGTTCAAGGTGCGCTCGGCTTCGTCGACCTTGCCCAGACCGTATTCGGACAGGCCCAGCTTGAGCAGCGAGCCGGCAGCCTTGTCGTGGGTCGGGTAGCGCTCCAGCAGGGCGCGGAACTGTTGCGCGGCCAGTTGGTAGTTCTGGGTGACGTAATAGCTTTCGCCCAGCCAGTACAGCGCATTGGGGGTGTAGGCGCCGTTCGGGTACAGCTCCAGGAAACTGAGGAACAACTGCGCCGCATCGGCGTAGTTGCCGCCTTTCAGCGCATCGAAGGCGACGTTGTAGGCCGCACGCTCATCGCCGGACTGGGCCATCGCTCCGACATCGCCATGCACCGACGGCGCACGTTCGGCGGCGGCCGGCGCGGCTGCGCCGCTAGCCGGAGGAGGCGCGACCGGCGGTGTTGTCGCGGGTACCGCCGGAGCGGCTCCGCCTTCGATCCGGTTCAAGCGGCCGTCCAGATCCAGGTATTGGTCCTTGGCGGTCTGCTTGAGCTGCTCGTTCTCGTTCTGCAACTGCTCCACCAGCGCGCGCATCTGCTGCAGTTCTGTGCGCAGCTGCGTCATCTGGTTCAACAAATCGGTGTTGCCGCGATCGTTGGCGGCCTGGGTTTCCAACGCAGCCACACGATCGGCCAGGCTCTGACGCTGGGCATGAGCGGGTGCGGCGGCCACCAGGGCCGCCGCGATGATCGTACCGATCAGGAGTCGCTTCACTTGCTTGTTTCCGTCTTGCGCTTACTTGGCGGTGTAGATGATTTCGACGCGACGGTTGCGGGCCCAGCAATCTTCGTTGGACTCGGTGCAGACCGGACGCTCTTCACCGTAGCTGACCACCGAGATCTGGCTGCCGGAACCGCCCTGCGCCTGGATGGCCGAGGACACAGCGTTGCCGCGGCGTTCGCCCAGACCCAGGTTGTATTCGCGGCTGCCGCGTTCATCGGCGTTGCCTTCCAGGTTCATGCGCGAGGACGGACGGTCGCGCAGGTACTTGGCGTGGCAGCCCACGATGGCCTGGAACTCGGGCTTCAGGGCATCCTGATCCAGATCGAAGTAGACCACGCGCTGGCGCAGACAGGCATCGGTATCCAGGTCGTTCGGGCCGTAAGCGCCTGCAGCGGTGGTGTTGTCCACTACCGTGCCGGTGCTGCCGGTGGTGTCGGTCGGCGGCGGCTCGGTCGGCTTCACGGTCTTTTTGCAGCCGGCCAGGACTGCAACGGAAAGCAGGGAGATCATTAAAACGCGGGCGGTGTTATTCATCGGGGGTTCCTCGTGCTTGGCGCGGGGTGGAAAACTGGGTCCGTAATATTAACAGCGCAAACGGTTTCAACGGGGGTGATCAGCGGGGCGAGCGGTACGGGGACCACGCCGGCTCGCGCACATCGCCATCGGCCAGGACCAGCCGTTGACGCACACGGGCATCGGCCGATACGGCATAAAGCACCCCGCGGCGGCCTTCGCGGGCGGCGTACAGCACCATGCTGGCGTTGGGCGCGAAGCTGGGCGATTCGTCCAGCGAACCCGGCGACAGCGTGCTCCAGCGCGGCGAACCCAGGCTGCTGTCCATCATCGCGATGCGGTAGTTGTTGCCGCTGCCCTGAGCCACGGCGATCTTCTTGCCGTCGTAGGAAACGGTGGCCGTAGCGTTGTAGTTGCCCTGGAAGGTCACGCGCGAGGCGCTACCGCCGCTGGAAGCCACCCGGTAGATCTGCGGGCGGCCGCCACGGTCGGAAGTGAAATAGATAGCGCTGCCGTCCGCGCTCCAGGTCGGTTCGGTATCGATGCCGAACTGGTTGGTGAGCTGGGTCAGCTGCTTGCTGCCCAGGTCCATCACGTAGATCTCCGGATTGCCGCTGCGCGACAGGGTCAGCGCCAGTCGGCGGCCGTCGGGCGAGAAAGTCGGCGCGCCGTTGATGCCGCGGAAACTGGTCACCAGCTCGCGCGCGCCGGTGGAGATGTTCTGGATGTAGATGGAGGAATTGCCGCGCTCGAAGCTGACATAAGCCAGACGGCTACCGTCCGGGCTCCACGAGGGAGAAAGCAGCGGTTCGGCCGAACGCACCACGGTCTGCGGGTTGTAGCCGTCCGAATCGGCCACCATCAGCGCATAGCGCGCCTGTTTGCCCAGGCCGGTCTGGGTGATGTAGGCGATGCGGGTCCAGAACGCGCCGCGCACGCCCAGGATTTTTTCGTAGATGGCGTCGGCCATCTGGTGGGCGACGTCGCGCATGGCGTTGGAACGCGCGGTCAGCGCCAGGCCCAGCATGCGTTCCTGCTTGGCCACGTCGAACAGTTCGTACTCCACCCGGTAGCTGCCGGCGCCGGCATCGACCACGCGGCCGACCACCAGATAATCCTGCTTGAGCGCGCGCCAGGTCGGGTACTGCACTTCGCCGCCACGAGTGGGGCGTTCGACGATGCTGGCCTCGGGCAAGGCGCGGAAAGCGCCGGAACGCTCCAGATCCGCACGCACCACCTGGGCCACATCGGTCCCCGGCGCCGCGGCCGAGCCCTGGTAGGGCATGGGCACCACGGCGATCGGCAGGGCCGACGCGTTGCCGCCGACGATGTCGATCTCCAGGCCCTGTTGCTGCGCCGAAGCGGCGAACGGCAACAAAACGAGGGCGAGTACGGCCAGCCAATGCGGCAATCTTTTCATGGGCACTTCAAGGTTTGGGGTGGGAGAGGGATAACAGGCTTAACGTGAATATTTTCGCAATCGTGAACGAAAGCCTGCGTGATCAACGGTCCTGGGCCGTGAAATTGAAGATCAGCGTCCGGTTGAACACGCTTTCGAAACCCCGATAGGGCAACGGCTGCGACTTCAGGACTGCCCGCTCCAGCGAGTCCTGCCCGGCCTGATCCATGGCACAGCCGGGCTGGACCTCGGCGCTAAGCACGTTGCCGCCGGGCAGCTGCTTGATGACGACGCGGCAACGGGTGCCCAAGGGCACCGACTCCGGCCGGGTCCATTGGCCACTGACCTGCTGCTGGATGGCCGCTATGTATTTGGCCAACAGCCCGTCATCCACGCCGTTGTTGCCGGCCGGTGCGCTGGTGCCGGTGGCGGCAGCCGGCGATGTGGTCTGCCGCGCACGCGCATCGGCCAGTTGGCGCAGTTTCTGTTCGGCCAGTTGCGCGTCCTTAGCCGCTTGCGAGCGCAGGCGCCGGATCTCGTCCAACTTTTTCTGCTTGTCCGCCTCTTCCTGCTGCTTGGCGAGGCGCTGCTGCTTCTGCGCTTCTTCCACGCGCTTCTGCTCGGTGAGGTCGATCTGTTCCTGGCGACGCTTCTGTTCCTGCTCTTGCAACGCCTTTTCCTGCGACAGGGCCAGGCGGCTGGCTTCGTCCTGATCCTGCGTGTCGGGCACGGGGATGCGTTCTTGCGCGACCTGTTGCTGCGGGGTGGGCGAATCCTGCGGGCGCGGTTCCTCGATCGGCTGCGGCGGCGGCACGGTTTCTTCCTCGGCCGTTTCCTCGACAGGCAACGGCAAGGGCTCGGGAACATGCTGCAAGGCGCGTTCGGCGGCGCGGATATCGGCGGCCGAAGCGTCCAGGGAAGCATCCATCACCGGCAGTCCCGCTGCGGAGGCCGAATCGTGATCCCAGGTCAGCCAGGACGACAACCACAACAACGCGGCCAGCAACAGATGCAGACCGATCGCATAGGTGATGGCCTTTCCGTAACCGTCGTCCGGCAGGACAGCACCGCGTGGGGCAACGTCAGCGTGCATTACCGGATTCGGTCAACAGGCTGACGTTCTTCACTTTCGCTTTCTTCAGCACATCCATCGCGGTCAGCACGACCTGATAGGGAGCCTTGCCTTCGGCAGCGACCATCACCCGCATCTCGCCTCCTTGCTGAGCGACGATGGGCGCCAGCTTGGCCTCGAAGGCGGCCGTATCCAGCACTTCTATGTCCGCGTCGGGCAGCTTCAGGCCCATGCGGCCGTCCGGATAAGCGACCACGACGATGGGATCTTCTTTGCTGTCCACCGCCTTGGCGTTGGCTTTGGGCAAGGTCACATCCACGCTGAGCGTGAGCAACGGCGCGGTGACCATGAAGATGATCAGCAGCACCAGCATCACGTCGATGTAGGGCACGACGTTGATCTCGGATTTCAGCTTGCGGCGCTTGCGACGGAAGATGGCGGTGGCCATGGCGGTCTCCGCTTATTCGTCGGATGGGGTTTGGCGTTGCAGGATGGAACTGAATTCCTCGGCGAAGGATTCGTACCGTACCGAAAGGCGTTCCACCCGGGTGGTGTAGCGGTTGTAGGCCCACACCGCGGGAATGGCCACGAACAGGCCGATGGCGGTGGCGAACAGGGCTTCGGAAATGCCCGGCGCCACCGCCGCGATGCCGGCCTGCTCGCCGCTGTTGAGCATGTCGTGCATGGTCACCATGATGCCGAACACGGTGCCGACCAGGCCCACGTACGGGGCGGTGGAGCCGATGTTGGCCAACAGCTCAAGATTGCGTTCCAGTTTGTCGATCTCGCGCGTGTAGGCCACGCGCATGGCGCCCTGCGCGCCTTCCAGCTGCGCGCGGTTGTCGAGCTTGCGCTTGTCGCGCAGACGGGCGAATTCGCGGAAACCGGCTTCGAACACCGCCTCCAATCCGCTCACCACGCGGTTGCGGTCGACCGCGGCCGAATACAGCTTGTTGAGGTCGGCACCGGACCAGAACCGGCCTTCGAATTCGTCCGCGTCTCGGTTGGCGCGGCTGAAAATGCGCGCCTTGCGGAAGATGATGACCCAGCTGATCAGCGAGCCGGCCAGCAGCAGCAGCACGATCAGCTTCACCGGCAGGCTGGCTTTGAGCATCAGGTCGAAGTAGTTGATGCTGCTGTGGGCGGTCTCGGCGGTGGCTTGCGCGGCGGCGCTGGCGACGTCTTCGGGCAGGGCTTCAACCACGGTGTCCTGCAGGGCCAGGAGCAGTGCGATCATCCGGTATTTCCTCAATTTCCGATTCGGGTGGGGCTAGCGGGGGCAAGTCACGGTTGCGGCACTTCCAGCGCCTTGAACTCTTCGTACAACGCATCAGGCGCGGCTTTGGGTCTGAAACCGCTGGCGGTCAGCACGGCGACGCGCACCTCGGCGGTCAGCAGCACCTCGTCTCCGCGCAGGATGGATTGCGCGAACACCACACTGGCACGCTTGCAAGCGCGGATTTCCACGGTGACGGTCAGCAGGTCGTCCAGCCGCGCCGGGCGCAGGAACTCCAACTGCATCGCGCGTACCGCGAAGACCAGGTCATGGTCGTGACGCAATTGTTCCTGTCCGTGACCGCGATGCCGCAGCCATTCGGTGCGTGCGCGTTCCAGGAAAGCCACATATTGCGCGTGGTAGACCACGCCACCTGCGTCGGTATCTTCCCAATACACGCGTGTCGGCCAACTGAACCGCAGGCCATCGGCCTGCTGCTCAGCCCACATCGTCGTTCTCCACGAACAGGTCCGCGACCGGCTTGAGAGGCTTCAAACCCAGGTGGCGGTAGGCTTTTGCGGTAGCCATACGGCCACGTGCGGTACGCACCAGGAAGCCCTGCTGGATCAGAAAGGGCTCAATCACATCCTCCAGCGTGCCGCGTTCTTCCGACAGTGCCGCGGCCACGGATTCCACCCCTACCGGGCCGCCGTCGAAGTTCTCGATGATCAGGCGCAGCAGGCGGCGGTCGAGTTCGTCGAAGCCTTCCGGGTCCACGTTCAACATCACCATCGCAGCCTTGGCTACTTCGTGGTCGATGTGGCCCTGGGCCCGCACCTGCGCGTAGTCGCGCACGCGGCGCAACAGCCGGTTGGCGATGCGCGGAGTGCCGCGTGAGCGGTTGGCGATCTCCGCCGCGCCCTCGGCCACGCAATCGATGTTCATGATCTTCGCCGAGCGGCGCACGATCTGGGTCAGTTCGGGCACGGTGTAGAACTCCAGCCTTTGCACGATGCCGAAACGGTCGCGCAGCGGCGCGGTGAGCAAGCCGGCGCGGGTGGTGGCGCCGATCAGGGTGAACGGCGGCAGGTCCAGCTTGATCGAACGGGCGGCCGGGCCATCGCCGATCATGATGTCGATCTGGAAATCCTCCATCGCCGGATACAGCACTTCTTCCACCACCGGCGAAAGACGGTGGATCTCGTCGATGAAGAGCACATCGTGCGGTTGCAGGTTGGTCAGCAGCGCGGCCAGGTCGCCGGCTTTCTCGATTACCGGGCCGGAAGTGACGCGCAGGTTGACGCCCAGTTCGTTGGCGATGACATGGCTGAGCGTGGTCTTGCCCAGGCCGGGCGGCCCGAAGATCAGCACGTGGTCCATGGCCTCGCCACGGCCCTTGGCGGCCTCGATGTAGATCGAAAGCTGGTCGCGGACAGGTTTCTGGCCCAGGTATTCGTCCAGCTTGCGCGGACGGATGCTGGCTTCCAGGGCGTCGTCTTCGCGGGTGGCCGCGGCGGTGAGGATGCGGTCTTCGGTCATGGGACCATTATGCGGGATGGAAGACCTCCCCCTTTGAAAAAGGGGGATTGAGGGGGATTTGCTCTTGGCGCGGGAACAAGATCAAGATCAAGAGCAAATCCCCCGTAGCCCCCTTTTCCAAAGGGGGCAAAGCACAAGCCTCAGATCTCCACCTGCGCACCCAGCTCCACCAGCCGGTTGCCCGGAATCCGAAAGAACCCCGTAGCCGGCGCCGCATTGCGATGCATGACCGCGAACAGCTTGTCGCGCCAGACCGGCATGCCGCGGTGGGCGCTGGCGACGATGGTCTCGCGGCTGGCGAAATATGTGGTTTCCATCGGGTCGAAATAGATTCCGCCCTTGTCGCAGGAGCCCATCAGCGATTGCGGCACGTCCGGCGTCTCGGTGAAACCGTAGCTGATGATCACGCGGTAGAAATCGTCGCCGATGGCGTACATCTTCAGGCGCTTTTCCTTGGGTGCGTGCGGTACGTTGAGCGTTTCAACGGTCAGGAACACATTGCGCTCGTGCAGCACCTTGTTGTGCTTGAGGTTATGCAGCAGCGCATGCGGCACCACGCCCTGGTCGGCGGTCATGAAGATCGCCGTGCCGGGCACCCGGGTCGGCGGGGCCAGCATCAGGCCCGGCAGGAAGCTGTCCAGCTTGATGCCTTCCTTCTGCACTTCGGCATGCAACAACTCGCGTCCGCGGCGCCACGTACGCATCAACAGGAATGCCACGATGCCGATGAACAACGGCACCCAGGCGCCGATACCGCTGAACAACTTGGCGCCGTTGGCCACCAGGAAGGCGATGTCGATCAACAGGAACAGCGCGCACAGCGGCAACACCCACTTGCGCGAATCGGGCCAGCGCGTATACGCGACGACCGCCAGCAGCAGGGTGTCGATCAGCATGGTGCCGGTGACCGACAGCCCGTAGGCCGTCGCCAGCGCCGTGGAGCTGCGGAACACCAGCACCAGCACGATCACCGCCAATAGCAGCATCAGGTTGATCGACGGCACGTAGATCTGGCCGAACGTGTCCTTGGAGGTGTACTTGATGGCCAAGCGCGGCAAATAGCCCAGCTGGATGGCCTGGCGGGTGACCGAGAACGCGCCGGTGATCACCGCCTGCGAGGCGATAGCCGCCGCCACCGTGGCCAGCACCGTCATCGGTATCTGCGCCCAGTCGGGCATCGACATGAAGAACGGACTCTCCACCGCTTCCGGATGCTCCAGCAGCACCGCGCCCTGGCCGAAATAATTCAGTACCAGCGCCGGCAGCACGAAGCCGAACCAGGCCCAGCGGATGGGTTTTTTGCCGAAATGGCCCATGTCGGCGTACAGCGCCTCGCCGCCGGTCACGGTCAGTACCACGGCGCCCAGGATGAAAAGCGCATGCCAGTCGTGGGTGACGAAGAATTCCCATGCCCAATACGGGTTGAGTGCGCGCAATACGCTGGGGAAACCGCTGATGTTATGGACACCGATCACCGCCAGCACCACGAACCAGGTGATCATCACCGGCCCGAAGATCTTGCCCACTTTGGCCGTGCCGAAACGCTGGAAGGCGAACAGTCCGACCAGGATCACCAGGCTTATCGGCACCACCCAGCGGGTCAGTCCCGAGGAAATGACGCTCAGGCCTTCCACCGCGCCCAGCACGGTGATGGGCGGAGTGATCATGCCGTCGCCGAAGAACAGCGAGGCGCCGAAGATGCCCAGGATGCCCACCGCATAGCTGCCGCGCGAGCCCTTCTTCAGGCTGCGCTGGGCCAATGCGGTCAGGGCCATGATGCCGCCCTCGCCTTCGTTGTCGGCGCGCATGATCACGATCACGTACTTCAGCGTCACGATCAGGATCAAGGACCAGAAGCCCAGCGACAGCAGGCCCAGCACCGTGCCCGCATCCGGCTTCAGGCCGAAGTGCGGATGGAACATTTCCTTGATCGTATACAGCGGGCTGGTGCCGATGTCGCCGAAGACGACGCCGACCGCGCCGGCCACCAGCGCGGCGAGGCCTGCCTTGCCATGGCCGTGTTCGCCGGGATGACCGGCCGGCGCCTGTGGAGAAGAAGTAGCTGACATGGCTGCCTAAGCGTAGCGCGGTAAATGTGAGGAAGGACTCTAAGAACCGGACGGGCTTTTCAGCGCAGCGCCGATTGCAGGGCCTTGCGGATGATCATGGCGGCATCGTCGCCCGGCGCGACGGCCTCGCGCGCCATGCGCACCGCTTCGGCCGGCTTGTAGCCCAGCTGCTGCAGGGCGATGGTGGCTTCGGATTGCGGATCGTTGGGAAGGCTGGGCGATCCCAGCGGGTTGCTGCCCAGATCGACCACGCGGTCGCGCAATTCCACCACCATGCGTTCGGCGGTCTTCTTGCCGATCCCCGGGATACGCGTCAACGCAGCCACGTCGCCGGTTTGCACCTGGCGCGCGAACTCGTCCACCGATACTCCGGAAAGCACCGCCAGCGCTATCTTGGCGCCGATGCCGCTTACTTTCTGCACATCTCGGAACAGCCGGCGTTCGCTCTCGCGCAGGAAACCGTACAGCGACACACTGTCCTCGCGCTGCGCATGGTGAGTGAACAGAATCACTTCGCGGCCTACATCGGGCAGGTCGTAGAAGGTGCTCATCGGCGCTTCCAGCTCATAGCCCACGCCGCCCACATCGATTACCAGCCACGGCGGTTGTTTGTAGGCCAGGATGCCGCGCAGACGTCCGATCATGCTGATATTCCTTTGTGCGCTTGCTTTGGCCGGGCGGAAGCACAGAATTCTTTGTCTATGCGAAGGCCCGCTTGTCTTCCCCCTTTGAAAAAGGGGGATCGAGGGGGATTTGCTTTTCGCGCCAAGAGCAAATCCCCCCCGCCCCCCTTTTTCAAAGGGGGGAGAAACCGAGCAACATCGTCGACTGCGATTGCTGCGCGCCCGATCAATCCGGAACTCATTTCCTTCCCCAGGCTTCGCGAACATTGACGCCAAGTCTATTCGCCGTCGCGCGCACGTGCGCGTGCGTGATGGCCACGGCCAGCGCATCGGCCGCGTCGGCCTGCAGCTTGCCCTTGAGGTTGAGCATGATGCCGACCATGTGCTGGATCTGCACCTTGTCCGCACTGCCCTTGCCCACTACCGCCAGCTTCACTTCCTTGGCTGCGTACTCGTGCACGGGCAGGTCGCGCAGCACGACCGCGCAGATCGCCGCACCGCGCGCATGGCCCAGCTTCAACGCCGAATCGGGGTTGCGCGCCATGAATACCTGTTCGATGGCGACTTCGTCGGGCCGGTAGGTTTCCATCACTTCCGCCAGCCCCAACAGCAGGCGCTTGAGCCGCTGGGCGAAATCGCCCTCGCCCAGCAACAGCAGCGGCGCGTGATAGACGTGGGTGGTCTTGCCCGCCGCATCGACATCGATGATGCCGACGCCGGTGCGCTGCGAACCCGGATCGATGCCCAATATCCGGGTCACGACGCAGTTCCCGGGTGTCGGCTTTCCGAACGCACTGAACGCAGGACGCGAAGCGGCCGAAGCCGAAGGGTGCCGGGGATGCGGGTCACAGCGCCAGTCTACGCGTAAGCGTCCTGACCCAGATCGGCGTTGGAATAGACAGCCTGCACGTCGTCCAGGTCTTCCAGCATGTCCAGCAGCTTGATCACCTGCGGCGCGGTTTCGGCGTCCACGGCGATGTCGTTGTCTGCGCGCATGGTGATCTCGGCATGGCCCGGGGCCATACCCGCGGTTTCCATCGCTTCTTTCACCGCCAGAAAGGCATCGGGCGAAGTCAGCACGTCGATGGCGCCGTCTTCCGGATACACCACCACATCGTCGGCGCCGGCTTCGATGGCCGCCTCGGTGACCGCATCTTCGTCGGCACCGGCGGCGAAACTCAGCACGCCCAGCTTGCGGAACATGAAAGCCACCGAACCTTCGGCGCCCATGTTGCCGCCGCATTTGCCGAAGGCGTGGCGCACTTCGGCCACGGTGCGCACGCGGTTGTCGGTCAGGCAGTCGACGATCACCGCCACGCCGCCGGGCGCGTAGCCTTCGTATCTGATTTCTTCGAACTCCACGCCTTCCAACTCACCGGTGGCTTTCTTGATGGCGCGTTCGATCACGTCCTTGGACATGTTCGCCGACAGGCCTTTATCCACCGCCGTGCGCAGGCGCGGGTTGTTGGCCGCGTCGCCGCCGCCAGCGCGCGCGGCCACGCCTATCTCGCGGATGATCTTGGTGAAGATCTTGCCGCGCTTGGCGTCGGTGGCGTTCTTGCGGCCTTCGATGGAGGGACCACGACCCATAGGTGCTTCCGGACGGTTGCGTTGACGAAGCCGCCAATTATACCGGCGCCGCACACCCACTGTAGGAGCGGGCCCTGCCCGCGACGCTTTCGGCGGAATGCTGGAAAAGCGTCGCGGGCAGGGCCCGCTCCTACGGCAGTTGTGCGAAACGGCCGTGATTCAAGAAATGAGCGGCCTGCAGGGCCGCGGCGCCCGAGAACACCAGGCCACTATGGCTGGAAGCCACCACACAGTGGTCGGCCAACCCCGGAAGGCGGGTTTCCTCGAGAGCAACCGTACCGTCCGATTCGCCCTCGAAACGTGCGAAGTGGCGCCCCAGGCCATGCGGAACATTGCCCGCGACCATGCCCACCTGCTGCTTGCCTTCCCATCGCTCGAATCCGCGCTGCAGCAGGCCGGCGCTGCGCCCCAACGCCGGCGAAGTCCAGACCCGTCCGGCCAGTCCACGGGCCGCATGGCTGCCGCGCAAGGGCGAGCCCAGGCAGACCACCCGCGTCACCGCCAGGTTCGGCTCTCGATTCAGGGCTTCCAGTGCGATCAACCCGCCCAGGCTGTGACCCAGCAACGCTACCGGCTCGCTGTCCCGCAATCGCGCGATCAGGCTCGGAACCGCCACTTCCGGCCCACCGAACACGCTGGGATACCCAAATATCTCGACACCGAACCCAGCCGTGCGCAGCCGCGCAGCCAACGGACCGAGCCAGACCTTGGCATTCCAGATGCCGTGCAGAAGCAAAACGCGTTGGGGGGAAGCCGGATCGTCGGACGCCATGTCCGCAGTGTGTCGAATCCCTGCCCCGGCGGCCAGCGCTCAGCCCTTGGGCGCCGGCTTGGCGACTACCTTGGCGCCTGTCTGCAACAAGGCGTTGGGCGCCAGCACCACCTGGTCGCCCGCGGCGATGCCGTCGAGTATTTCGATCTCCGAACCCAGATTGCGGCCCACCTTGACCGGCCGGAACTCCAGCCGCGAGCCCGCGCCCAGCCGCACCACCTGCGAGCCGCCCGCGCCCGCGATCACCGTCGACAACGGCACCACCACCGTTGGCGCGGCGCGCGGCACCTGCAGGATCACTTCACCGACCATGCCGGCCGGAATGCGGCCCTGCGGGTTGGGCAGCCGCAATTCCGCCCGCATGCCGCCTGCTTCCTCGGAGATGCTTTGCGCGACGCGCACCACTTCGGCCTGGAAGCGTTCGCCGGCCAGTTCGGGGAAGCCGACCTCGGCCTTCAGGCCAGGGCGTACCTGCAGAACGGCGCCTTGCGGTATGTCCACCAGTATCCGCAGCGGGTCCAGCGCGTTGATCCGGAACAAGGGCGCGGCCGCTGACGCGTCGCCGATCACCCGGTCGCCGCGCTCCACGTTACGCGCGGCCACGACTCCGGCGAAGGGCGCGCGCACCACTTGGAAGGCCTGACGTTCGCGCGCGCTGGACAAGCGCGCCTGGGCTGCCGCCAACGCGGCTTCGGCCGCCTCGCGGTTGGCGCTGCGGTCGCTGTACATCTCGGCCGAAACGGCGCCCGACTTCACTAATACCGCGGCGCGTTCGTAGTTGACCTTGGCCAGTTGCAGGTCGGCGCGCAGCCTGCCCACTTCGGCGGTCGCCTCACGCACGGCCTGGTCGGCTTCCGGCGCGGAGATCACCGCCAGCACCTGCCCGGCGGTCACGCGATCGCCCAGATCCGCACGCCGCTCGCTGATGAAGCCGGTGGCCCGTGGGTAAAGTTGCGCCGATTCACCGGCGACGGCGCGTGCGGGCAGGCGCAGCGCATAATCCGGCTCCGCCGCGCGCGCCTGCGCGGTCAACACTTGCGGCAACGCGGCGGCAGTCGACTGTTCGGCGGCACTGCGGCTGCAACCCGCCAGCAACGCCAGCAACGCGCCGCCGATGAAGGCGGCCTTTGTCGTTCGGGCCATGCTTGTAGTGTTCATGAGGAAGCTCCTGAGCCGACAGGCTGGCCATCGGTGGTTTCGGAATCGGATTGGGAAATGCGGCGATTCTGGCGGCGACCCAATACAGCCAATATCGAAGGCACCAGCAACAACGTGGCCGGCGTGCCGAACAGCAGGCCGCCGATCACCGCGCGGCCCAGCGGCGCGTTCTGCTCGCCGCCTTCGCCCAGTCCCAACGCCATCGGCACGATGCCCAGCACCATCGCACTGGCGGTCATCAATACCGGGCGCAGGCGCACTGCGGCGGCTTCGTAAGCGGCGGCTTCGCGGTCGTGGCCGGCGGCGATCAGGTCGCGCACGAAACTGGTGACCAGCACGCTGTTGGCGGTGGACACGCCGATCACCATCATCACGCCCATCAGCGCCGGCACACTCAGCGGCGTGCCGGTGACGAACAACGCCACCGCCGCACCGGCGATCGCGATCGGCAGGCCGGACATGGCCGCCAACGGCAGGATCCACGATTGGAAGTTCACCACCAGCACCAGGAACACCAGAATCGCCGACATCACCAGTCCCGCGGCCAGTTCGCCGTAGGCGCTTTGCATTTCGCCCGCCTGGCCGGCGATCTCGATACGGTTGCCGGGCTTGAGCGTGGCGTTCAATTCTTCGGTGATGGCGGTAAGCCGGTCGTAGACGAAACCCAGATCGCGTCCCTGCACATTGGCCAGCACGCTGAGGGTCGGTGCCAGTGTGGTGCGGCCGATGCTGGCCGGCACGCTGCGCGGCGTCACCGTGGCGATATTGCGCAACAGCACCGCTTCGCCGTCGGCGCCGATGCGCAATGGTGTGTTGAGCAGGGTTTCGATGCTGTCCAGACTGGCCGGCGGCGCCTGCACCTGCACGGTATAGGACTGCGCGCTGGCGGTGTCCACCCAGTACACCGGCGTCACCGTACCGGCCGAGCCCAGAACCGCCAGCACGGCGCGGCTGGCGTCCTGTGCGGTGAGGCCCAATTGCGCGGCGCGGCTACGGTCGATGCTGACGTGGTATTCGGGCAGATCGAGCACTTGCCGCAACGTCACATCGACGGCGCCGGGAATTTCGCGCAGCTTCGATTCGATCTGGCGCGCGACGGCCAGGTTGCCGGGATCGCGGCCGATCACCCGCACTTCGAACGCGCCCACCGCCGAACCGGCCAGGGTGCGGCTGGTCGCATCCGGCGGGCGCTCGAAGATTTTCACATCCGGGAATTTCTCCGCCACGCGCTGGCGGATGGCGGCCAGATAACTGGCGCTGGAAGCATGCGGCGAGCGCAGCTGCAGCATCACCTCGGCCTCGAACGAACCGACCACCGCGCTGTCCACCAGGGCAAGGTTGATCGCATCGGGCGCGCCGATCTGTTCGTACACGGTCTGCAGTTCGGCCGGCGGGATGATGCTGCGGATCTCGCGCTGGATGTCGGCCAGCCGTGCGCCGGTCTGTTCCAGCCGCGTACCGGTGGGCAAGCGCACCTGCAAGCGCAACTGGCCGGCGTCGACTTGCGGGAAATATTCGCGGCCCAGCAACAATGCCGACGCCGCGCCCAGGCCCAGCAGCACGAAGGCGGCGATGGCCAGCACGCCGCCATGGTGGCCCAGCTTGAACAGCAACGCGTGGTGGCGTTCGCGCAGGCTTTCCAGCGTGTGTTCGACCTTGTGATTGACCGCCAGCAGCTGGCGCTCGGCCGCCCAGCGCGGACGCTTGCGGCTTTCCACATCGGCCGGCAACAGCAGCAGGCACAGCACCGGGATAAGCGTGCGCGAAAGCAGGAACGAAGCGGCCATGGCGAAAATCACCGCCAGCGCCAATGGTGCGAATACCCAGGCCGACAGCCCGGTCATCAGCAGGATCGGCGTGAGCACGATGCAGATGCAGATGGTCGAGACCAGTTCCGGAAACACCACTTCTTTCGCGCTTTGCAGGATGGCCTCGCGTACCGGGCGTCCTTCGGCGATGTTGCGGTTGGTGTTCTCCACGTCGACCACGGCGTTGTCGACCAGGATGCCGATGGCCAGCGCCAAACCGCCCAGCGTCATCACGTTGAAGGTGTAGCCAAGCAAATTCAGCATGGCCACCGAGGCCAGCAACGCCAACGGAATGGCCGACAGCACAATCAGGCTGGAGCGCCAGGAACCGATGAACACCAGCACCACGAACGCGACCAGCAGGCCGACCAGGAGGGCTTCGTGGCGGATCGAACCGATGGCGTTGTCGACGAACACCGACTGGTCGAAGATCGGTTCGATGCGCATGCCCGGCGGCGCCGAAGCTTCGATCTCCGGCAGCTTGGCCCGTACCGCGCGCACGATCTCCACCGCCGATGCGCCGCCCAGCTTGATCAACGCCACCGACACCGCACTGGCGCCGTCCATGCGCGCGACATTGGTCTGCAACGCGCCGCCATCGCGCACCGAGGCGACATCGCGCACATAGATGACGTTGCCCTCGCGGCTGACGATGGGCAGGTCCAGGAAACCGGCCGCCGAAACCGGGCTGGTTTCCAGCGCGATCTGCATCTCGCGCCCGCCCTCGCGGATCACGCCCGAAGGCAGGGTCGGGCTGCCGCGCTCCAGCGCACTGGTGACATCTGCCGGAGTCAACCCATAGGTCCGCAACGCGCGCGGATCCAGGTCGACCATGATCTGCCGCGCCGCACCGCCGTACGGCAGGGTCATGCGGATGCCGGGAATGGTCTGGATCTGCGAACGCAGCTGCAGGCGCGCGTAGTCGTACAACTGCGCTTCGGTCAGGGAATCGGAGGACAGCACCAGTTGCAGGACGGGCGTGCTGGACACGTTGTTGCGGATCACCAGCGGCGGCGAAGTGCCCGGCGGCATACGCCGCAGGATGGTTTGCGATACCGCGGTGATCTGGCCCAGCGCGCGCTCCAGGCTGACGTTGGGCTGGAAATCGATACGCACGATCGCCATGCCGTTCAAGGTCTGCGAGCTGACTTCCTTCAGGTCGTCGACGGTATTGAGGATGGCCGCTTCGGAGAACGAGGTCATCTTGGCGGCTACTTCTGCGGCGGGCAGGCCGTTATAGGTCCAGATCAGGTTGATCGAGGGAATGCCGACTTCCGGCAGGATGTCGGTGGGCATGCGCCGCGCCGCCAGAGTACCGAACAACAGGATCAGGATGGCCAGCACCCCGATGGTGTAGCGGCGGTTCAGGGCGTACTGGACTATCCACATGGGGGTTCGAGCTCCAACCGAGTATTTTCCAACCGATTAATTTCCAACCGATTAATTTTTTAACTTCAATGCGCTGCCGTCGGCCATGAACGATCCGGTCCGATCATGACGCTCTGGTTGCATGCGCTTGCTGCCACGCGCGACCGCTTCAGCCGTTGAGCAGCGAACGCCCTATCGCCGCGTAACGCTCGCCGACCACCGTCTGCGTATCCAGCACGCTATCGATCTGCCGGCGTTCGGCATCGCTCAACAGGATCCGCGTCGCCGCCGCGTTTTCGTCCAGGCGCGAAATCCTGCGCGTGCCGGGAATCGGCACCACGTCCGGCGCGCGATCCAACAGCCAGGCCAGCGCCAATTGCGCCGGCGTGCAATCGCGCGCCTGGGCGATAGCGCCGATCGCGGCGACCAGGTTGCGGTTGACTTCGATGTTGCCGGGCAGAAAGCGCGGATTCTGGCGGCGGAAATCGTCCGCGCTCAGGTCGTCCGGGTTCTGGATCGCACCGGTCAGAAAGCCGCGCCCCAATGGGCTGTAGGCGACCACGCCAATGCCCAGTTCCTGGCAGGCCGGCAGGATCTCGTCTTCGATGTCGCGCGACCACAGCGAGTATTCGCTCTGCAGCGCAGTGATCGCGTGCACTTGGCTGGCGCGCCGCAACGTGGCGGCGGAGGCTTCGGACAGCCCCAAATGGCGCACCTTGCCAGCCTTCACCAGCTCGGCCATCGCGCCTACGGTTTCCTCGATGGGCACGTTGGGATCCACGCGGTGCTGGTAGTACAGATCGATGTGGTCGACGCCGAGGCGCTGCAGGCTGGCGTCGGCGGCCTGCTTCACGTACTCGGGGCGGCCGTTGATGGGCCGTGCGCCCGGATCGTTGGGGTCGCGCATGAAGCCGAACTTGGTCGCCAGCACGACTTCATCGCGACGGCCCTTCAACAATTTCGCCAACAGGCGCTCGTTCTCGCCGCTGCCGTACATGTCGGCCGTGTCGAGGAAATTCACCCCGATGTCGAGCGCGTGATGCAGCGTTTTCAGCGACTCGGCGGCGTCGCTGGGGCCGTAGAATTCGGACATCCCCATGCAGCCCAGCCCGATGGCGGAGCATTCAAGAGGGGGCAGATCCGATGCGCCGCGGCCGAGCCTGCGGCGGGGAATGGAGGTGTGCATGGTTGAGTCCGTGGGGGAGGACATGGGGTAAGTCCAAACTAGGCCTCCTGCCCTGCCGGGCGTTAGTTCATTGCTGGCGAAAACTTGCCCGATCCTGCAATTCGGGTCGAAGAGCCGTGCAAATCGTGCCGCCGTGCCGATAATCGGAAAACCCCGGCCCCCACGCTGAAAGCCATGAGCAACCTGATTTCTTCCGAACTGATCGCCCAGCACTCGCTGAATGCACAACAGAACGAGTTGGCCGACCGGATTGCCCGATTGGCAAGCGAAGACGGCCTGCACGACACCGCGCTGGCGCCTTTGAAACTGGCGCGGCGCAGCGCGCCGACGCCCTGCGCGCCCAATCTCTACGAGCCGTGTCTGTGTATCGTCGTGCAGGGCAGCAAGATCGCCATCCTGGGCAAGCAGATCTATCAGTACGACCCGCTGAACTATCTGGTGGTGTCGATGACCCTGCCGATGCTGGGTCAGGTGACCGAGGCCACTCCGGAGAAACCCTACCTGAGCCTGCGCCTGAACATCGATCTGGAGCAGATCGCCGCGTTGATCATGGATGTCGACGCGCAGACCGAAGCAGAGCGCTCCGTGCCGGCGGCCAGCGCCGCCTACGCGGCCCGGGTCAGCCCGTCGCTGCTCGAAGCCGTATTACGGTTGATGCGGCTGCTGGACGCGCCGGAGGACCTGCGCGTGCTGGCGCCGGCTGCCATACGCGAGATCTTCTACCGCGCACTGCTGGGCGACCTGGGCCACCGTCTGCGCGATCTGGTGGTCAGCGACAGCCGCTCGCACCGCATCGCCCATGCCGTGGAATTGCTGCGCCAGCACTATCTGGAACCCCTGCGCATCGACACGCTGGCCCAGGCCGTGCACATGAGCGCCTCGTCCCTGCACCATCACTTCAAATCCGCCACCGCCATGTCGCCGTTGCAATTCCAGAAGCAACTGCGCTTGCATGAGGCGCGCCGGTTGATGCTGGTCGACGGCCTGGAAGCCAGCACGGCTGCGCATCGTGTGGGCTACGAAAGCCCTTCGCAATTCAGCCGCGAATACAAGCGCCTGTTCGGCGCGCCGCCGCGTTCTGAAATCGTGCAGGTGCGAAGCACCGCCGCCGCTTCTTCGGCCTAAGGCCGGCCGGTTGGGGCCTGTTACCCGGCCGGTCGCCGCAGGATGAATTCGTCGTCCAACGTATTGCCTACCGGGAACTTGTACTCGCCCACCCGCTCGAAACCGTAGCGCCCATAGAACCGCTGCGCGCCCAGGTTTTCCGACCAGACGCCGATCCACAAGGTGCGCGGACCGTCTTTCTCCAGCCAGGCCAGCGCGGTCTCGAACAGCTTCGATCCCCAGCCGCCGTTGTGCGTTTCGCGCAGCACATAGAGCCGCTTGAGCTCGCCGTCTTCGGGCTTGGCGTCCGGATGGGGCAACCCGCAGTTGCCCGCGCAGGCATGCCCGACCGGCACGCCGTCGCGCTCAAGCAACCACATCGCCACCGATTCCTTCTCCAGCATCTCCCGCTGCGCCGCCGGCGAGTAGGAGTTCAGCAGGAAATACGCCAGGTCTTCCGGCGGATACAGCGCGCCGAAGGTTTCGACGAAGGTGTCGGTGGCGATGCGCGACATCGCCTCGGCGTCGTCCGGCGTGGCACAGCGTATGACGAAAGCGTCGCTCATGGCTGCTTCGGGCGTACCGATACATGCACCTCGGCCAGCTGCGCGTCCGGGATCGGCGACGGCGCGCCGGTCATCAGGCACTGGGCAGTGGTGGTCTTGGGGAAAGCGATGACGTCGCGGATCGATTCGGTGCCGGCCATCAGCGCGGCGATGCGGTCGATGCCGAAGGCAATGCCGCCGTGCGGCGGCGCGCCGTATTTCAGCGCATCCAGCAGGAAGCCGAACTTGGCCTCGGCCTCTTCCGCGCCGATGCCCAGCAACTCGAACACCGCGCTCTGCATGTCCGGACGGTGGATACGGATGGAACCGCCGCCGATCTCGTTGCCGTTCAACACCATGTCGTAACCGCGCGACACGGCAGTCTTGGCGTTGGCACGCAAGTCGGCGATAGCGTCGATTACCGCGGGATCCACGGCCGGTGCGGTGAACGGATGGTGCAGGGCCACGTAACGCTGCGCTTCCTCGTCCCATTCGAACATCGGGAAATCGGTGACCCACAGCGGTGCCCAGCGGTCTTCCACCAGGTTCATGTCCTTGCCGACCTTCAAGCGCAGCGCGCCCATGAAGTCGCTGACCGTGTTGTATTTGCCGGCGCCGAAGAACACCAGATCGCCGTTCTGCACACCGGTGGCCTTGATCAGTTCGGCGAACGCGGCTTCGGCGAAGAACTTGGCGATGGGCGAGGTGACTTCGCCGTTTTCGCCCAGCTTGATGTAAGCCAGACCCTTGGCGCCGTACTTGGCCGCGTGCGCGCCCAGGTCGTCGATCTGCTTGCGCGACAGCACCGCGCCGCCCGGAATGCGCAGCGCGGCGATGCGGCCTTCCGGGTTCGATGCCCAGTCGGTGAACACCTTGAACTCGCTGTCCTTCACCAGGGCCGCGACGTCGACCAGTTCCAGCGGATTGCGCAGATCAGGCTTGTCCGAACCATAGCGGCGCATCGCTTCGGCGTAGGTCAGGCGCGGAAATTCGGCGGCCAGTTCCACCTGCATCACTTCGCGGAACACTGTGCGGATCATCTCCTCGGTGGTGTCCTGCACATCGCGCTCCTTGACGAAGGCGAACTCCATGTCCAGCTGGGTGAATTCGAGCTGGCGGTCGGCACGCAGCGCTTCGTCGCGGAAGCAGCGCGCGATCTGGTAGTAACGGTCGAAGCCGGCCACCATCAGGATCTGCTTGAACAGCTGCGGCGACTGCGGCAGCGCGTAGAACTCGCCCGGGTGCATGCGTGCGGGCACCAGGAAGTCGCGCGCGCCCTCGGGCGTGGCCTTGGTCAGGATGGGGGTTTCGATGTCCTGGAAATCGCGTGCGTCCAGCCACTGGCGCAATGCGGCCACCAGCTTGGTGCGGGTGCGCATCATGCGCTGCATCTCGGGGCGGCGCAGGTCAAGGTAGCGGTACTTCAGGCGGGTTTCCTCGCCGGCGTTCTCATGCGCGTGGAACGGCAACGGCTGCGCCTTGTTGAGGACGGTGATCCGGGTAGCGACCACTTCCACCTTGCCGCTCTTGAGTTTGTCGTTGACGCTCTGGCGCGCGCGCACCACTCCTTCGACCTGAAGCACGTCCTCATAGCCCAGACTGGCGGCGACCTTGAAGACTTCCACCTGTTCCGGCTCGACCAGCACCTGCACGATGCCGTGGTGGTCGCGCAAGTCGATGAAGCAGACTCCGCCGAGGTTGCGGGCGACGTCTGTCCAGCCGCATAGGGTGACGGACTGGCCGGTCAGGGCCTCATCGATGAGGCCGCAGAAATGGGTACGCATGGGGGCTCCGGAAGACGGTTCCGGCAACCAGGGCCGGAAAGCCCGCTATTTTGAGGCCGTGGCCCTGTCCGGGCAAATCCACGCCATCATCGGACCTGAATAAACCGGGTGTATATTCCCGCGCACCATCCCTGACGCCCTTTGGAGACTGCCATGTTGCGCACGTTGTCAGCCATGCTCGTAGTGCTCGCTCTACTCCTCGCAGTCCCCTCCCCGGCCCAGGCGCAGATCAATACCAAGGCCTACGCACCGGAAAACCTGCGCACCCTGTCGCGCCAGGATCAGGAGCGCGTGATCGGCCAGGAGTACGCGGAACAGTCCCGCGGCCGCCGCATTCCCGATGACCAGCTGCGTTTCTACCTGGACCAGGTCAACCGCTCCAACTGGACCTTCAGCCGGATCAAGCAGGACATCGCCACTTCGCTGGGCGGCGGTGGCGGCGGCTGGAATCCCGGCCCTTCGCCCGGCGGCTCGGTCCTGTGCGAAAGCAAGGACAACCGCCGCAGCACCTGCAACACCGGCTTCCGCGGACGCGCCGCGCTTAGCCAGAACCTCTCCAGCACCCGTTGTGTCGAAGGCCAGAACTGGGGCAGCGGCAATGGCGTGGTCTGGGTAGACCGCGGCTGCCGTGCGCGTTTCGTCCAAGGCTCCTTGGGCGGCGGCACCGGCGGTACCGTGCGTTGCGAAAGCGTCGATGGCCGCTACCGCGAATGCTCCACCGGGTTCCGCGGCAATGCGGTGCTGACCCGCAAGTTGTCCGATGCGCGCTGCACCGAGGGCGACACCTGGGGCCAGCGCAACGGCACGGTCTGGGTCAATCGCGGATGCCGCGGGGAATTCAGCGCCGGTGGCGGCAACTGGAATCCCGGCAACGGTTCCGGCTACAACGTCACTTGCAGCAGCGACGACAACCGCCGCCGCACCTGCGCCTGGAACAGCCGCTACGGCCGTCCGGTGCTGATCGAACAGCTGTCCAACAACAGCTGCCGCGAAGGCTCCACCTGGGGTTATACGGGCAACCAGCTCTGGGTGGACCGCGGCTGCCGCGGGCGCTTCGGCTCTCGCTGACAAGGGCCTATTGTCTGCTGTCGCAAACCTGTTCGCTGTAAAACCGAAGCCGCAGCTCTGAGGAGCTGCGGCTTTTATCTGCGCTGAAGACCACGCATGGGAAACCGTCCGCGCGACAGCGCCCGCGATATCGCTCCGTTGCGGGTGCTTGAAGTTCGGAGCGGCGCTGCAATCGCCGGTGCCGCAGAGACGCATCGCGCGTCCACGCAGACATGGAAACCGGGCCGCGAACTGGCGCGCAAGACCTGATAAGGGCTGGTGTCGCCAGGTGGGCGCGCGGCACTCTGATTCAGATAGATTTCCTCAATGCCATAGATGCGGTCGCCCACCCGCCTTAACGGCCTGAAATAACGCGCGCGCTGCGGGGCGCATCGGGACGCGCCTGCAGCAAAAGCCTCGGTACAGCCGACTACCCAACGCGGACCGGTAGAAAAAACGGCATTGACGCGATAGTCGTAGCTGCGACCCAGGAAGGTCTGCCAGTTTCCCGGCCACGAGTCGACGACCTGTCCATATTCCGATACTTCATCGTGAGTAGTTCCGTCCGATCTTCTATCGAAGGTCATCTGCTGGTCAGGATCGGGGTAACGAACCGGAATTGCGACGGAAAAACCAGACAACCATTTGCCTGCGGCAATGCCACTGGTATCGAGGTTTTGGTCGGCTTGAATGGCAAGGGTCTGGCCGAACAGCGCCTGAGACGAAGTGCCCGCTGTTCTGCCCGTGGCCAGATAGACGACAGAAAGGGCGGCGCTGTTTCCACCCGTAATCGCCCAGAATACGACGTTTGCGTCAGGCAGCTGGGTACGCAATCCACCTGTCGCGTCGACGGACCACGACAGCGCACCCTGCGTGCCGCCGGCGACAGGCGCGAAGTTCGAATCGAGTTTCCTGCCCAGGTCTTCCACAGCCCCCGCACCCTGCGGATCGAAACGATACAAGGCGTGCTCGCACACCGACAGGCTGGTTGCCGAGGCGCATATCCACGGCAGGGCTCTCTTGCCCGAAAGTCCTGACCATGCATCACGGACGCGTCGCTGATCCAGGTCATACATCACCTGGAACTTGTAATCCGATGTGGTTTCCGGCGTTCGCCCGGGAAAGTCCGGGTAGCTCTCCGTCCAGTGCACTGCCACCGCCCACACGCTGGATGTCTCCCCAACAAAGTAACGGCGCACGCTGCGACGAGTCAGCTTTCTGAGTACGCGTACGGGGGTGTTGGGACTGAACCAGGTGGTTCGCGTGACAAGCTCGGACACCTGCACCATGGGCGTGAGTATGATTTCGCCTGCCGCTTGGTCCCTGACCTCATCCCGTTCCGACACTACCGCCGAATAAGGCACTACTTGGCGGCTTCTGGGTTCGTAGAGATTGAAGGTTCCATCGGTATTGCGCATCAGCAGTTGGGAGTCGCTGCTTGCGGGCGAAACACTCAGATCCGAAAGGTCTACCGGCACATCGGCGATGGGTTCGCCGCCCAGCATCAATGTCGCGTCAGGAATCTGCGAAAGCGAAGTGAATCTCGCATAGTCTTGCTGGTCGAAGAAAAATTCGGCGGCGCGATTCTGGAACAGATAAGGATTCGGCTGGTTTTCCAGCGTAAGCCGCAGCGAACGGAAGGCAGCCTCATCGGACAGCAGCTGCCAGCCATCGGATATTCCGGCCGGCAAAGCGCTGAATCCATATGCGGTATCGAACAGAACGTATGAAACGGCCGCGGCATCGAAGTAATCGATGGAGCGGGTAGCCCTTTCGATTTCCTGATCGTTCGACGCATCGCGCCCGAGCGCTTTGGTGACCATCCATGCCAGCGCGCTGCTCCAGGGAGAAACCCGCAGCGGCTGATACTCGTTGAAATCCAGATGCTTGTCGCTTTGCGCCAGCCGCCGGAGCTTGGCGATGCTGCCCGCCACCGAGTGGTACTGGGCATTTTCTGAAACAGCGACAATTCTCACCATGTCGCTGTCGGTGATGCCACTGAGATGAGCCGTGTAGACAGGCTCCTCGTAAAGCCGTTGCACGATCGTCGCAGGATAGGACTTGCCGCCCGCGTAGACCGTAACCGTCAAGGGTTCGAGCCCCGTCCCGGGCACGCTGTCTACTTCGCCGGTCAGGGTCAGGGTCGGAGTTATCAAGGGCTGCGATCCGTTGACACGTATCGCCGGGGGGCCATCCGCTTTGGGTACGGAATTCGCGGCAGCCAGTTCAACAGGTTCTTTGAAGATCCAGGCGATCAAAACGTCGGCCGCGCGCGCCAGTCGCGCCTCCCGGACATACGAAACCGCGCCAGCCGCACACACCGCGCCCGCCAGTATTCCGGCAAGCATGAATTTTCTCGCACGCATGGAATTCCCCTTGCGGCTCCGCCGCCCGGCCAAGCTATCTGCATGAACAAGGGCTCGTCAAGCTTCTCCGTGCGTCAGAGAACGAAGATCCGTCGGTAGAACTGGTCCGCGGGGCGGTTGCGCCGGACGGGAAGCCGCCGGCGCCGCTTGGTTCGCGTGGCGTTGGAAGTGAGCAGCAGAATCGCGTCGAGCCGCTGATGTCGACTCATGGTTGCGCCCGAATGGGCGTGTAAACATTCCCCAAGCGGAAAAGATTGTTCATTCCTGCGAAGGCGGAAATGGCGGAGCTTCTTCCTGCGAACTCCCGACAATAAAATCCTCAGGTCGAAGAAGAGGAAGAAGACGGCGCTGCAGCAGGCGCCGCCGGCTTGGTATCGGTCTTGCTCTCGGTCTTCGGTGCACTGGCGGTTTCAGTAGCAGCCGGCTTGGCATCGCCGGATGACTTGCCATCCGACTTTCCGATGCCTTCGCTGCCTTCAGTGAGGTTGCGCTTCTTGTCGCCGTCTTTCTTGAAGTCGGTCTCGTACCAGCCGCTGCCGGACAGACGGAACGAAGGCGCGGTCAGCTGGCGCTTGACCTGGTGCGCACCGCAGTTCGGGCAGGTTTCCGGGTCCGGATCGGACATCTTCTGCAGGCGGTCGAAACTGTGGCCGCATTCGGCGCACTGGAAGGCATAGATAGGCATGGACTACGTCGGATGAAGTACGGCGGTGGCTTGTTTTTGGGGGCAGACAGCCGGCGAAGCAAGGGCGCCGGCTACGGTCAGTCTAGTCGTAAAGCGCGGACCACTCGGCCTCGGCAGTGGCGAGCGCGTCTCGCAGCTGGGTCTGCTGGCGGCCGATCTCGGCGACCCGGGCGCCGCCCTGCGCATAAACCGCCGGATCGGCCAGCTCCGTTTCCAACGCGGCCAGCTTGCCTTCCAGTTCGGCCACGCGGGCTTCGGCCTGGGCCAGCTTGTGCGGATTGACCTTTTTCGCAGGCGTCGCCGGCTTGGCCGCGGGCACGGCCGGCAGTGGCGTTTCGGGGATCTTGGGCGGCTTGTTGCCCTGTGCGGTGGCGCGGCTGCGCAGCCAGGCGGCGTATTCGTCCAGGTCGCCAGCGAACGGTTCGACCACCCCATCGGCCACGCGCCAGTAGGTTTCGCAGACCAGGCCGATCAGGTGGCGGTCGTGGGAAACCATGACGATGGCGCCTTCGAACAGGCTAAGCGCTTCGGCCAGCGCCTCGCGCATCTCCAGGTCCAAGTGGTTGGTGGGTTCGTCCAGCAGCAGCACGTTGGGCTGACGCCAGGCGATCAAGGCCAAGGCAAGGCGCGCGCGTTCGCCGCCGGAGAAACCGTCGACGCTTTCGAAGGCGCGGTCGCCAGGAAAATTCCATTTGCCCAGAAAGTCGCGAAACGATTGCGTCGACGCATCCGGCGACAGATCGCGCAGATGGTCGATGGGCGATTGCGCAGGCTTGAGCGATTCGACTGTGTGCTGGGCGAAATAGCCGATGCGCACATCGGGATGGCAACTGCGATCGCCGTGGATCGGCTGCAGATCGCCGACCAGCGTCTTCACCAGGGTCGATTTACCCGCGCCGTTGACGCCGAGCAGGCCAATGCGGTCGCCGGCTTCCAGACCGAAGGCGACATCCTTGAGGATTACCGTGTCCTCGCCGTAACCGGCATCGACGTGGTTCAGGCGAATCAGCGAAAACGGCAGGCGTGCGGGCTGGGCGAATTCGATCACCAGCTCGCGTTCGGCGCGCACCGCTTCGGTGCCGGCCATCTTGGCCAGGCGCTTGACCCGCGATTGCGCCTGCTTGGCCTTGGCCGCGCTGGCGCTGAAACGGTCGATGAAGCTCTGCAGATGCGCGCGCTCGGCCTGCGATTTTTCATGGGTGATCTGCTGCAGGCGCAGTTGTTCCGAACGCTGGCGTTCGAACGCGGTGTAGTCGCCGGTGTAGAGCTTGGCCTTGCCGCCATGCAGGTGCAGGGTGTGGGTGGTGACGTTGTCCAAGAACTCGCGGTCGTGCGAGATCAGCAGCAGGGTGCCGGGATATTTCAGCAGCCATTGCTCCAGCCACAGCACAGCGTCCAGATCCAGATGGTTGGTGGGTTCGTCCAGCAGCAGCAGGTCGCTGGGCGTCATCAGCGCACGCGCCAGATTCAGGCGCACGCGCCAGCCGCCGGAGAAGGAAGACACCGCACGCTGATGGGTGTCGCCCGGGAAACCCAGGCCGTGCAGCAACTTGCCGGCGCGCGCGGAGGCGTCGTAGCCGTTGACCTCTTCCAAGCGGTGGTGGGCCATGGCCACCGCTTCCCAGTCCTCGTCGGCCAGGGCCTTGGCCTCGGCGCGCAATGCGGCGGCCACTTCGACATCGCCGGACAGCACGAACTCGATGGCCGGGTCCGGCAGCGACGGAGTTTCCTGCGCCACGCTGGCGATGCGGACCTTGCCCGGCAGGTCTATGTCGCCCTTGTCGGCCTCGATCTCATTGCGGATCGCTGCGAACAGGCTGGATTTGCCGGTGCCGTTGCGGCCGACCACGCCCACCCGATAACCGGCGTGCATGGTCAGGTCGACATCGGACAGGAGCAGGCGTTCGCCCCTGCGCAGGGCGAAATTACGTAAGGAAATCACGGGATGAGCCAGGGTTATTAACGGAATCGCGTCGCATAGTTTAACTATTACCGCCCGTCACACGTTTGTTAATAAATCATTGACATGGATGTCATATGCCTGTAATCCAGACTTTGATGC
This sequence comes from uncultured Pseudoxanthomonas sp., assembly GCA_946479745.1. The sequence goes on from CAMLGZ010000009.1 coordinate 97,886, forward strand.
GCCGCAACACCTCCTGCGCGGCGGATCCAGCGACAAGAACCGAATCCACCCCGAAGTTTCTTGAACCCTGCAAATCCTTTGGAGTAATCATGAACCGCAAGCCGTCTCCGCTCGCCGTCGCAATCTTTCTGGCGCTGGCCGCCTCCCCAGTCCTGGCCCAGGAAACTCCTGAAGAAGCCAAGACCCTGGACACCCTGATCGTCACCGGTACCCGCGTCGCGGACCGGACCGTGGCCGAGTCATCATCGCCGATCGACATCATCAGTCCCGAAATACTGGAAGCCACAGGCACGACCGAACTGGCCACCGCCCTTTCGCGCGCCATTCCTTCGCTCAATTTCCCGCGCCCGGCCATCACCGATGGCACAGACGCCGTTCGTCCGGCCCAGTTGCGCGGTCTGGCACCGGACCAAGTGCTGGTGCTCGTCAATGGCAAGCGGTATCACACCACTGCCCTGATCAACCTAAATGGCAGCCAGGGCCGTGGCTCGTCGCCGGCCGATCTGAACACCATTCCGATTGCCGCCGTGGAACGTATCGAAGTCCTGCGCGACGGCGCGTCTGCACAATATGGTTCCGATGCCATCGCCGGCGTCATCAATGTTGTGCTGAAAGGCAGCGGTGAAGGCGGCAGCGTTTCCGGCCGTTACGGCCAGTACAGCGCAGGCGACGGCCAGCAATACCAATTATCCGGTGACGCTGGCTTCAAGCTCGGCGACAAGGGCGCCATACACCTTGCCGCGCAGGCTGGACATCAGGATGAAACCGACCGTGCCAAACCGTTCGAGGGCGTAGTGCAACAGCGCTACGGCGACCCGGATATCGACCAGGGCGCGTTTTCCTACAACGGCCAATACAGCCCGACCGACTATCTGACGTTCTATTCTTATGGTCTAACCAGCAAGCGCGAGGTGCTTTCCAACGGCTACTTCCGCTGGTCCGGCGACAACCGGAACCGCCCGGAAATCTATCCGAATGGTTTCTTGCCGCAGATCTACAACATCAGCAAAGACGTTTCATGGGTCGGCGGACTGAAGACCTCCACGGCAGGCGGCCTGAAGATCGACCTGAGCTACAATTATGGTCAGAACAACCTGCGTTTCGAGGTCAAGAACAGCCTGAATAACAGCATGGGCCTCACCAGTCCCACCGAGTTCTACGCGGGCACCCTGGAAGTCACCCAGAACGTATTGAACGCGGACTTCAGCAAAGCGCTTGAAGTCGGCTTGGCTTATCCGTTGAATCTTGCGTTCGGCGCCGAGTGGCGCGGTGAGAAGTTCAACGAATCGCAGGGTGAACCCGCCTCCTACGTCAACGGTGGCGTTCCTTCGGCCAATGGATCGTTGTTGCCCGGTTCGCAAGTGTTTTCCGGCTTCAAGCCAAGCGACGCAGGCTATTTCGATCGTCATAGCTATTCCGGTTATGTCGATCTCGAAGCCGACCTGACCGACAAGTTCTCCGCAGGCCTGGCCGGCCGCTACGAAAGCTATAGCGATTTCGGCGATACCAGCACCGGCAAGTTGTCGCTCCGTTATGCGTTCACTCCCAAGATCGCCTTGCGCGCTACCGCCTCGACCGGTTTCCGCGCCCCCTCCCTGCAACAGCAGTATTTCCAGTCAATCGCCACCAACTTCATCAACGTCACTCAACCTGACAACACGGTTCTTGCGGTGCCGTTTGAGATCGGCACCTTCCGCACCGACAATCCCGCAGCGGTCGCGCTGGGCGCAGAACCGCTGAAGGCGGAGGAATCGAAGAACTATGGCCTGGGCCTGGTGCTGCAACCAACCGACGGCTTGTACGTGACTGTCGATGCCTACCGCATAGACATCGATGACCGCATAGTGCTCTCGGAGAACCTGACTTCCACGCCGGTACGCAACTACCTGCAGGCGAACGGCTTCCCCGGAATCGGCGGCGGCCGTTACTTCACCAACGCTGTCGATACCAAGACCACCGGGATAGACGTGGTTGGCACGTACAACATCGCGCTGGACAACAGCAACGTTGCCTTGACGGCTGGCTACAACTACAACAAGACCGAGATCGAGAAGATCGCAGCCAATCCGGACGCGCTGGAAGCAATCGACCCGACCGCAGTGCGCATTGGCCGCGCAGAAATCGGCCGCATCACCAAGGGATCGCCCCGCGACAAGTTCTTCATCGGGGGCACCTGGAGCCCGGGCGACTGGGTGTTCAATGCAACCACCACACGCTGGGGCGAGTTCAGCACCTTCGGCACCACCGCCGTGTCCGACCAGACCTATGGCGCCGAGTGGACGCTGGACCTCTCGGCCACCTACAAACTGGACAAGTGGAGCTTCACCCTTGGTGGCGACAACGTGCTGGACGAATATCCGGACCAGTCGATCGCCGGTGCAGGTACGCGCACCTACCTGCCCTATGCGACCAACTCGCCATTCGGTTTCAATGGTGCCTTCATGTACGCCAATGTCAGCTACAAATGGTGAGATCGCAGCACAGGACGATATCGGAGCCCCGGGATTCCCGGGGCTTTTTTTCAGCCGTTTCCGAACGATGAATCGGCCGGTCAGTTACGGTTTGCCGCAGCCGGACGCATCGGCGACACTGTTTCCACGACGTAGCGAAATGGAAACCGGATGCCCCATGACACCGACCTGATCGACCTCATCGCGGTGGGGCTGGCCGTCGCCTTCGTGCTCGGCGCCCTGGCCAACCGCTTCAAACTATCGCCGCTGGTCGGTTACCTGCTGGCGGGGATGGTGGTGGGGCCGTTCACGCCCGGATTCATCGCAGACCAGGGCCTGGCTACGCAATTGTCGGAACTCGGCGTGATGCTGCTGATGTTCGGCGTAGGCCTGCACTTCTCGCTGGCCGACCTGATGAAGGTCAAGTCCATCGCCATTCCCGGCGCCGTAGTGCAGATCGTAGTCGCCACGTTGTTGGGCTGGGCGCTGGCCTGGTACATGGGGTGGCCGCATCTGCAGGGCTTCGTATTCGGCCTGGCGCTTTCGGTAGCCAGCACCGTGGTATTGCTGCGCGCAATGGAAGAGCGCCGCTTGCTGGACACCAGCCGCGGCAAGATCGCGGTCGGCTGGCTCATCGTGGAAGACCTGGTGATGGTGCTGGCATTGGTGTTGTTGCCCGCACTGGCAGGCGCGCTGGGCGACGGCAACACCGCCGATGCGGCCATGCAGGTCAGCGGCGCGGCGGTGGAGGCTGCGCAACAGGAATCCAGCCCGGCCTGGGCCATCGCCAAAGCACTGGGCATCACCCTGCTGCAGGTCACTGCGTTCGTGGCCGTGATGCTGGTGGTGGGCAAGCGGGTGATTCCGTGGACGCTTGAGAAGATCGCCGCCACCGGTTCGCGCGAATTGTTCACCCTGTCGGTGTTGGCCATCGCACTGGGCGTGGCGTTCGGCTCGGCCAAATTGTTCGGCGTATCCTTCGCGCTGGGCGCGTTCTTCGCCGGCATGCTGTTGAACGAGTCCGAACTCAGCCACAAGGCCGCCAACGATTCGCTGCCACTGCGCGACGCCTTTGCGGTGCTGTTCTTCGTTTCGGTCGGCATGCTGTTCGACCCGACGATCGTGTTGAACTATCCGCTGCAGGTGCTGGCCACGTTCCTGATTATCGTGGTCGGCAAGTCGCTGGCGGCATTCGTGATCGTGCGCGCGTTCGGACATCCTACCGGCACTGCGTTGACGATTTCCGCCAGTCTGGCGCAGATCGGCGAGTTCTCCTTCATTCTTGCCGGCCTGGGCTTGCAGCTGAAGATCCTGCCGCAGGAAGCGCACGACATGGTATTGGCCGGCGCGTTGCTGTCCATCGTGGCCAATCCCTTCCTGTTCGTCGCGTTGGACAAATGGAAAGGACGCAACGAGAAGGAAGCGCCCGCGCCGGAGGAAGCCGAACTGCCACCGGGCCCGCCGCTGGTCGCCGAAGATCACGCCATCGTGATCGGCTACGGCCGTGTCGGCAGCATCCTTGCGCAGGTGCTGCGCGAGCGCGGCGTGCCGTTGGTGGTGATAGACGACAACGGCCACAACATCGAACGCGCGCACGCCAACGGCATTCCGGGCATACGCGGCAGTGCCGCTTCCGATCGGGTGCTGGCCGAAGCGCAGCCGGAAAAAGCGAAGATCGCCGTGCTGGCCATCCCGCAACCGCTGGAGGCGGGCGAAGCCATCGCCAAGCTGCGTGCGATCAACCCGTCGCTGACGGTACTGGCGCGCGCGCACAGCGATGCGGAAGTGAAGCACCTGCTGGAACACGGCGCCGATGGAGCGATCATGGCCGAACGCGAGCTGGCCTATTCGCTGGCGGAAATGATCATGGCCACTCCGCCTTATCGCGCAATGCGCAAGAAACCCGCGTAAGTCGAGCAGACCCTGCTCCATCAAAAAAAAGCCCCGGCATGCCGGGGCTTTGCAGCATCTGCAGCGAGGTTTAGCGGGCGGAGAGCGTGAACTTGCTGAAGGCAACGCCCAAGTCCCAGCCTTCTCCTTTGCCAGCCAGCGCCAGCGACACCTTGCCATTGGTCATGGCTTGCGCATTGGCGGACCTCACGGTGCCGGCATGGGCTTCGGCCGCCGCATAGCTGCCCAGTACATCGCGTATCTGCCTGACCTCGGCGAATTCGCCAAAACCATTAGTGATCTTGGATTTTCCTACGGTAAGCCCACCGCCCTTGGCCGTAATCTTGACTGGCAGGCTCTGACCGTTGCTGCAGGTCACGACGCCGGTGCCGGAAGTGGTCTTGTAGAAGATCGACCAGCTGGAAGAACTGAAGGTCAGCTTGCAGGTCATGTTCTGCGCTGCGGCGGGCAGGGCAGTCAGCGCCAAGCCAAGTGCCAGCGCACCAGCGAAAAGAGTCTTATGCATCGTCTTTCTCCATGAAAACGCGTTTTGCGGATCAATCGAGATGGCCGCGGAACCGCGGCCATGTGTCTGTAATGCAACTACAGATCGCGATGCGATGCTAACGCCCGTGGATTAACCGCGCGTAAAAACCAGACCGCCGCCGCTGGCCCCTACCCGGATGGTATCGCCGCTGACGAACTCGCCCGACAGGATCTTCTGCGCCAGCGGATTCTCCAGCTGCTGCTGGATCGCACGCTTGAGCGGACGCGCTCCATAAACCGGATCGAAACCCACATTGCCCAGCAACTGCAAAGCGCTGTCCTCCAGTTCGATCCGCAGTCCGCGTTCGTCCAGACGCTTCTCCAGGCCCTTCAGCTGGATTCGGGCGATTTCGCGTATCTGCGCCTTGTCCAGCGGGTGGAACACCACGATGTCGTCCAGCCGGTTGATGAACTCCGGACGGAAGTGCGCCTGCACCACGCCCATCACCGCGGCTTTCATCTGGGTATAGGCTTCGGCCGATTCGACGTCTGCGCCGCCGTTGTCGGACATGTCCTGGATCTGGTGCGAGCCGAGATTGGAAGTCATCACGATGACGGTATTGCGGAAATCCACCGTGCGGCCCTGCCCGTCGGTCAAACGGCCGTCGTCCAGCACCTGCAGCAGGATGTTGAACACATCGCTGTGCGCCTTCTCCACTTCGTCCAGCAGAATCAGCGAATACGGACGGCGGCGCACGGCTTCGGTCAGGTAGCCGCCTTCCTCATAGCCGACATAACCCGGGGGCGCGCCGATCAGACGGGCCACGCTGTGCTTCTCCATGAACTCGCTCATGTCGATGCGGATCATCGCGTCGCTGCTGTCGAACAGGAATTCGGCCAGCGCTTTGCACAATTCGGTCTTGCCCACGCCGGTCGGGCCCAGGAACAGGAACGAACCGGTAGGCCGATTGGGATCGGACAGGCCAGCGCGAGAACGGCGCATCGCATCGGACACGACCTTGATCGCTTCCTCCTGCCCCACCACGCGCGTATGCAGCTGCGATTCCATCTTCAGCAGCTTCTCGCGCTCGCCTTCCAGCATCTTGCTGACCGGAATGCCGGTCCAGCGCGACACCACTTCGGCGATCTCCTCGGCGGTCACGCGGTCCTGCACCAGCTTGAAATCCTTTCGGTCCACTTCCTGGGCGTTCTGCAGCTGCTTTTCCAGCTCCGGCAACAGGCCGTACTGGATCTCGCTCATGCGCGCGTAGTCCTGGTGGCGCTGCGCCGCTTCCAGATCCAGGCGTGCCTGTTCGATCTGCTCCTTGATCCGGGTCGAGCCCTGCAGCGCGGCTTTTTCCGACTTCCAGATTTCGTCGAGATCGGAGAACTCGCGTTCCAGCGATTCGATGTCGGCTTCCAGGTCGGCCAGCCGCTTCTGCGATTCGCTGTCCTTTTCCTTCTTCAGCATTTCGCGCTGGATCTTCAGCTGGATCAGGCGGCGCTCCTTGCGGTCCAGTTCCTCGGGCTTGGAGTCGATCTCCATGCGGATGCGCGAAGCGGCTTCGTCCATCAAATCGATGGCCTTGTCCGGCAGCTGGCGGTCGGCGATGTAGCGATGCGAAAGCGTGGCGGCGGCGACGATGGCCGGGTCGGTGATCTCCACGCCGTGATGCACCGCATAGCGTTCCTTCAGCCCACGCAGGATGGCGATGGTGTCTTCCACCGTCGGCTCGCCCACGAAGACTTTCTGGAAGCGGCGCTCCAGCGCAGCGTCCTTCTCTACGTACTTGCGGTATTCGTCGAGCGTGGTCGCGCCGATGCAATGCAGCTCGCCGCGCGCCAGCGCCGGCTTGAGCATGTTGCCGGCGTCCATAGAGCCCTCGGCCTTGCCCGCGCCGACCATGGTGTGCAGTTCGTCGATGAACAGAATGACCTGCCCTTCGGTCTTGGACAGATCGTTCAGCACCGCCTTCAGGCGCTCCTCGAACTCGCCGCGGAACTTGGCACCGGCGATCAGCGCACCCATGTCCAGCGACAGCACGCGACGGTTCTTCAAGCCTTCCGGTACTTCGCCGTTGACAATGCGCTGCGCGAGTCCTTCGACGATGGCGGTCTTGCCCACGCCGGGTTCGCCGATCAGCACCGGGTTGTTCTTGGTACGGCGCTGCAGGACCTGGATGGTGCGGCGGATCTCTTCATCGCGGCCGATCACCGGATCGAGTTTTCCGGATTCGGCGCGCTCGGTCAGGTCGATGGTGTATTTCTCCAACGCCTGGCGCTGCTCTTCGGCGTTTTCCGACTGCACGCTCTCGCCGCCGCGGACCTTTTCGATGGCCGCTTCCAGCTTGGCCTTGTCGGCGCCGGCGGCACGCAGGGCCATGCCCAGCGCGCCCTTGTCCTCGAACGCAGCGAGCACGAACCACTCGCTGGCGATGAACTGGTCGCCATGCTGCTGGGCCAGTTTGTCGGTGACGTTGAGCAGACGGTTGAGGTCGTTGCCGATGGAAAGGTTGCCGGCCTGGCCGGAAACCTTGGGCAGTTTGTCCAATGCCTCGGTCAGGCGTTCGCGCAGCACCGGCACGTTGACGCCGGCCTGGGCCAGCAGCGGGCGCGTGCTGCCGCCGGACTGGTCCAGCAGCGCGGTCAGCACGTGCACCGGTTCGATCATGTTGTGGTCGCGGCCCACGGCCAGCGACTGCGCGTCTGCCAGCGACTGTTGGAAACGCGAAGTGAGCTTGTCCATCCGCATCGGGATTACCTCTGGAAAGGGGTGGCCGGCATGCCGGCAATGCTATCCAGATGCGGTTGAAAGGCCGTGTTTCAAGGCAGGGCGAGACGCCCGTTGGGGTGCGGGAAGGTCCCGAAATACTCGAAGTCGACCTCCCCCTTTGAAAAAGGGGGACCGAGGGGGATTTGCTTTTGGCGCAATGCTGGAAGCAAGAGACAGGGGCAAAGTCAAAAGCAAATCCCCCGTAGCCCCCTTTTTCAAAGGGGGCGGAGCAACAACCTTGCTACTGGGCGTTCGCGGGCCCCACCTTGTCCTGCAGCGAAAGCAAACCAAGCAATATCGCGAGCGCCACATAGGCACCGAAGAACTGCCACATGATGATCTTCGGGAGGCCCACTAGATCCCACGGCAGGTAGATACCACCCCGCGGATCCACCGAGTGGATGAAGCCGAAAAGCGTCAACACCGCGCCGAACAGCAACGCCAGCACCGCATGGCGCAGGCGCCCGTCGATCATCGCTACCAATGCGGTGGTCCAGATCATCGCCGTGATGATGAAACCGTTGCCCAAGGTCACGATGGTGGCCAAATCCGGAAGACCATGCCCGTCCGTGCCGTTGTAGAGCGCGGCGAATTTCTCCGGTGGAATCCACGCCGGATTGCCGAACTTGATGTTCAACAGATACGCGATGGAGGGCAGGAAACCCAGCGCCACTGCGATGGCATGCTTGCGCGGGGTTTCGGTGAACGCCTGCACGGTGATGTCCAGGCCCACGTAGACGATGATCGGCGCCAGCACCGCCAGCGGCAGCCACTGCACCAGCCCCGACACGTAGCCCAAAATGCCGCCCAGACCGATGAAAATACCGGTCAACAACGTGTAACCGCTGCGCGCGCCCATGTGCTTGTACGCGGGCTGGCCGATGTAAGGCGTGGTCTGGGCCACGCCGCCGCAGAATCCAGCGACCAGGGTGGACACCGCCTCGGCCAGCAACACGTCGCGGGTGCGGTAGTCGTCGCCTGCTGCACGCGCGCTTTCGCTGACGTTGATGCCGCCCACCACCATCAACAGGCCGAACGGCAGCAGCAAAGGCAGGTAGGGAACGGTAGCCGGAAGCCCATCGATGAAGCCGAGCGTGGGCAACGGCAAGGTGAAACTGAGCGGCACCGCTTCGGGCAACGCAAACCCGGGCGTTCCCAGACCGGCGAGGCCCAGACCGTAGTACAGCGACGTACCGACGATGAAGGCCAGCAGCACGCCGGGAATCTTCACCGGCAATCGCCCCTTGGCCACCAGCACGTACAGCAGCAAGCCGAAGGTGACGAAACCGACGATGGGCGAGCGCAGGGTTTCGATCAACGGCAGGAAACCCAGCAGCGTCAGCGCCGCCCCGCCGATGGAGCCGAGCAGACCAGCGCGCGGCACGATGCGCGTCACCGTATCGCCGAAGAACGAAAGCACGAGTTTCAGCACGCCCATCACGATCAACGACGCCATGCCCAGCTGCCAGGTAGCGACGGCAGCCGCCTGCGGTTCCAGGCCCTGCTGTTTGAAAGCCAGAAACGCCGGCCCCAGCACCAGCAACGCCATGCCGATGCTGGTCGGCGCGTCCAAGCCCAGCGGCATCGCAGTGACGTCGTCGCGACCGGTTTTGGCCGCCAGCCTGCGCGCCATCCACGTGTAGATCAGGTTGCCGACCAGTACGCCCAGCGCGGTGCCGGGAAACATGCGCTGGTACACCACCTCCGCGGGAAACCCGAAGATGCCGATCAAGGCCATGGCGATGAAGCCCAGAATCGACAGGTTGTCGACCACCAGGCCGAAGAAGCCGTTGAGGTCGCCTGCTACGAACCAGCGGCGTGGGGATATGGAAGTTGAGGACATTCTTGGCTCGCAGGTTGGCGGGTTGTTGATTTTGATCTTGCTTCTTTTTTGCCTTTGCACCAAACCTCCGTGAGTCGCGGCAAGCGGGGCAGGTAAACCCCGAAGGGGCGGCGCACAGGGATGTGCGCCGTTTCCGTAGACACAGGATGTGTCTTACGGAAATTCCTGCTCCGCTTGCGGACCCGGCGGCTCTATCGCCGGGCGCGATGTTAGGGCGGCTTTCTTTTGGTTACTTTTCTTTGCCGTTCAAAGAAAAGTGACTCGCGCAACGCGCGAAACGCTTTTGCTTTGATCGGATGGGACTGCGCCAAGAGCGCCCCCATCCGCCTTCGGCACCTTCCCCCGCAAGCGAGGGAAGGGTTCTTCGATCGGCACCCAACAAGCTTTCAGCTATGTGTCTTCAATAAGCTATGCGCCTTCAAAAAGACACTTCCGCCGCTTGCTTCGACCACAACACCGACTGATGCTTGGTTGCCTGCTTCCAAGCCAGTCGTATCGCCTCGATATCCGCAGTCCGCTGTGGCGTGTCCTCGTGCAGGATCACCAGCACCTTGGTGCCAAGACGGTTCGGCTCCTTGGCCCCACGGAACAACCACTGGCCGTACGCATCGAACACGGTCAACCCATCAGGAAAGCGCGGCGTTACTTCCTTGTCCAGAAACGCGCGCCATTGCACCTCGCTGATCGGCGTGGCTTGCGGACGGTCCGCCGGACCGCTCTCTTCGCCTACGCCGAAGTAAAGCTCGCTGCGCACCCAGCCCTGCGCCGACGCCGGTCGCGCCGCATCGCCCTGCAAAGTCGCCGACACCGGCGATGCTGTCGAATGCACCGGCGACTGGCTGGCACAAGCCCCCAACGTCGCCAATAATGCAATGAAGGCGCTGCGTAACAACATGCCGCGTAAAACCATCGGGTCGCTCCAGGAAAACAATCGGATACTCTGGTTTCATCTTACCCGCACCCGAAATAACCGTACGGCATGAGTTGATGCGCAAAGCGCATGCCCGAGCCCTGCCCTGGACCGGCCAATAGAATTAAGGTATCCGCATTCCCCGAAATCTGCGCCCGCGACGACCTCCATGACGCATTCCCCGTATCGCTGTACCTGCCACGACTCCCGTCGCCGCTGAGTACTTCGTCGCCCCCGCGCCACCCCTTAAGCCTTTCCTTAAAAATCCCCAGGAGTCTCCATGTCACGCCCCCTCGCGACGCCGCTCGGCCTCGCCATTGCCCTGGCGCTCGCCAGCCCCGCCTTCGCGCAGGACGCCGTAGAAGCCACGGCAGAAGCCACCAACCTCGATACGGTCATCGTCACCGGCACCCGCGCCACCGACCGCACCGTGCTGGAATCCACCTCGCCTATCGACGTACTGACCGCAGAAGACATCCGCAAGGCGGGCGTGTTGAACGGCGAACTCGGCAGCGCCCTGCAAGCCTTGCTGCCATCGTTCAATTTCCCGCGCCAGTCCAACTCCGGCGGCGCCGACCATATCCGCGCAGCGCAACTGCGCGGGCTCAGCCCCAACCAGGTCCTGGTGCTGGTCAACGGCAAGCGCCGGCATACCAGCGCGCTGGTGAACACCGACAGCAAGATCGGCAAGGGCACCACACCGGTCGATTTCAACGCCATCCCGGTCAGCGCGATCAAGCGCATCGAAGTGCTGCGCGATGGCGCTGGCGCGCAATACGGTTCCGATGCGGTGGCCGGCGTCATCAACGTCATCCTCAACGACGCGCCCGAAGGCGGATCGTACGAGGCGAGCTTCGGCGCGCACCACACCGATGTAGAGCCGATCGACGAAACCGTCACCGACGGCCAGACCAGTTTCGCCAGCGCGCAGGTCGGCAGCGGCATCGGCGATGGCGGTTTTTTCCGCGTCGGCCTGGAACTGAAGAACCGCGAAGGCACCAATCGCGCCGGCTTCGATCAGATCCCGTTCTTCGAGGAACAGACCCCCGACAACCTGGCCCTGGCCGGCAAGCGCAACTACTACCTGGGTGACGGTGAATCCAAGGCGCTCAACGCCTGGCTCAACAGCGCGCTGCCGGTTGGCGAAAACGCGGAGCTCTACGCCTTCGGCACCTTCAACCAGAGCGACACTCACGGCGCGAACTATTTCCGTTATCCCGACGGTGTGGCCAACTGGAAAGAGGTGTATCCCGACGGATACCGGCCGATCTCCATCGGCGAGAACAAAGATCTGGCAGGCGTCGTCGGCCTGCGCGGGCAATGGGGCGATTGGGATTACGACGCCAGCCTCAACTACGGCCGCAATTCCTTCACTTATCGTCTGGAGAATTCGCTCAACGCTTCGCTGGGACCGGGTAGCCCTACCCGATTCAAGACCGGCGATTACGAATTCCAGCAGACGCTGGCCAACTTCGATGTCAGCCGCGGTTTCGATGCCGGCGACAACCACCACACCTTCGCCACCGGCGTGGAATTGCGCCGGGAGGAATACGACACCGGCGCCGGCGATCCGGCCTCCTATGCGGCCGGTCCGTTCACCGACCGGCCGACCGGTTCGCAGGCCGGCGGCGGCCTGACCCCGCAGGACGTAGCCCATTTGTCGCGTGACGTCTCCAGCGTTTATGCAAGCCTCTCCAGCGAATTCGGCGAGAAATTCACCACCGACATCGCCGCCCGCTACGAGCATTACGACGACTTCGGCGGCGAACTCACCGGCAAGCTGGCGGCGCGCTACGAATTCGCGCCCGCCTTCGCCCTGCGCGGCTCGGTATCCAACAACTTCCGCGCGCCCTCGCTGAGCCAGATCGGTTACGAAGCCACCTCGACCGGTTACGACGCCTCCGGCCAGCTGTTGCAGGGCCGCCTGCTGTCGGTCAACAACCCCATTGCGCAGGCATTGGGCGCCAAGCCGCTGGAGCCGGAGAAATCGGTGAACTTCAGCCTGGGCTTCACCAGCAAGATCGGCGAGCACTTCGACCTGTCGCTGGACGTGTTCCGCATCGACATAGACGACCGCGTGGCCCTGACCGAACGCATCAGCGGCGACGCGCTTACCGAATTCGTGGAAGAAGAGTTCGGCGTGTCCGGCGTGCAGAGCGTGAACTTCTTCATCAATGCGGCCGACACGCGCACCGAAGGCGCAGAGCTGGTGGCCAACTGGCGCCAGAAGCTGGGCAGCGGCGATCTGCTGCTCAGCGGCACCTATAGTTACGCCAAGACCGAGATCAAGCGCATCACCGCCACACCGGCCGAGCTGACCGCGCTGGATCCGGATTACGTACTGTTCGGCATCGAGGAAAGCAATACGCTGACCGACGCCGCGCCGCGCACCCGCGCGTTGCTGTCGGCCAACTGGAACAGCGACAAGTGGAACCTGCTGGGCCGCGTCAGCCGCCACGGCAGCGCCACGCGCGTGTTCAACTTCGGCGGAGGTTTCGAGCCGAAGCAGACCTATGGCGCCGAGTGGCAGTTGGATGCGGAAGTCGAGTACCGCATCACGCCGAAATGGAGCGTGGCGTTAGGCGGGCAGAACCTGACCGACGAATACCCGGACCGTTCCATCGACGATATCGCGTATTTCGGCAATCTGCCCTACGACGTGCTTTCGCCGATCGGCAGCAACGGCGCGTACTACTACTCGCGGATCCGCTACACCTTCTGACCAAGCAAGAGCGCGTAGGAGCAACGCGAGTCGCGAAGGAAATTCACGGACGTCCAGATTCTTTCAGTCGCGACTCACGTCGCTCCTACGCGCCTTGCAGGAACCGCCAACGCTGCGTTTCGTCGGGAACCGTGCAGGCGGTGGTGCCGAACCAGCGATAACGGTTGCGCGCGATCAACCGGTACAGCGGGTCTCGCAGGAATCGGGGAATCAGGCCAATGAGCGCCGCGACCCGCCACGCGCCACCCAGGCCGGATAGTACGCGGCGGATGGCGTCCGTATCGGTCCACGCGCGGCCGGCTTCGACCAGCAGGAACGAGGACGGATCGTCCGTGTCCAATCCATGCGCGGCCAGCAGCGCTCGGCCGCTATCCGATTGCATGGACGCGAACCGATAGCGGCCACGGTCGCGCTTCAACAGAAAGCGCACCCAGCCGTTGCACAGCACGCAGACACCGTCGAACACGATGACAGGTCCGTTGCCGGAGGGTGCCGGATCAACCGGCATCCAGCCAACCCCGATAGCGCACCAGCAATCCCACAACAGGTAGTGCGGCGGCGACGTCGAAACGATAACGCCCCTCGAGTTCCGACTCGCGCGCCTGCACTTCGCCGAACCAACGCGCAGGCAACGGCAAACCCAGCGCCGTGACCCGCTCCACCCGCCAAACGATGTCGCCCTGCTCCACCGTCAACCGGAATCCGAAACGCGCCAGGCCCAGTTGTTCGCACAGTAATCCGTCCCGCTCCCACAAACGGGAGGGCATGGCGTGGCCGCCGATATGACGCGTCCACTTCTCCTCTTCGCCGCTTATGTCTATCTCCACTTCCACCTCGCCCTGTCCCGCAGGCGGCAGGTGCGTGGCCCAGGCGAACAGGCGTGCCAATGGATTTGCGCCGCGCACGACTTCCACTTGCCCGCGGTAACGGCGATGGCCTGTTGCTGTATGCAGCGCCCTGACGGCAGGAGGCAGGCTTTCGAATTCTGCACCCAGCACGCGCCGGAACAGCGGCGCGCTCATGGCGGCATGCTCACGGTTGCATCCACACCACAGTGGCCATGCGCCCGGTTCTCGCATCGCGGCGATGGGAGAAGAAGCGTTGCGGATCGGAAATAGTGCAGAGGTCGCCGCCGTGGACACGGGTAATGCCAAGTTTGGCCAGGCGTTGACGAGCGAGCGCGTACAGATCGACGCGCCAGTGGCCCGGACGCGTGGCGACAAAGGCGGAAGCTGCGTTTTCGTCCTGAGAAACGAAGGTGTCGAATACTTCTGCGCCGATCTCATAGGCCTGCGGTCCGGCGGCCGGTCCGAGCCAGGCCACGATCCTGTCCGGTGGCGACCGCATCGCGGCGACCGTGTTCTCCAGCACACCGGCGGCCAGGCCACGCCAGCCCGCGTGCGCGACGCCGATTTCGCTACCGTCTTCATTGGCGAATACGACCGGCAAGCAATCGGCGGTAAGGATGGCAAGGACAACGCTGGGCGCAGAAGTCACCGACGCATCAGCGACAGGTTCAACCGCTTCTGCCCCTCCCCTTGCGACAGCAGGGGGAGATTGGGAGGGGGTTGCTTGCGATCCCTCAGACTTTCCGATTGATGACGCAACCCCTCCCCAACCCTCCCCTGCGCCCCGAAGGAAGTCCCCTTGGGGGGCTGTCGCAAGGTAGGGGGCCGAAAACCGCAGCACCTCAGTCCCATGCACCTGCCGCAGCCAATGCGGAACGGAAGGCAATTCGAAGCGCTCCACCAGTTCGGTGCGGTTCCGCTCGACAGTCGCCGGATCATCCCCGTCGGCAGCAGTGCGATTTCCCTGGTTGAAGTGATCGAACGGAGGCAGCGAACTCCCCGCGCCATGGCGCAGCGTAGTGAAGGCGCGCACTTTCGCCGGCGCCGGCCACTGCGCCCATACCGCCGCGTTCATCGCTGCTTCTGCGCCTCGCCGTCCGCGCGCAGCGCTGCCAGCAGATTCTGCATATCGGCAGGCACCGGCGCGGACACGCGCACGGGTTCGGCAGTGGTTGGGTGCTTGAACTCCAGGACTTCGGCATGCAACGCCTGGCGCTTGAATCCGCGCAAAGCGGCGATGAGTTCTTCAGTCGCGTGCTTGGGCAGTTTCAACGGTCCGCCGTACAGCGGGTCGCCGACGATGGGATATTTGAGGTGGGTCATATGCACGCGGATCTGGTGGGTGCGTCCGGTTTCAAGACGGCATTCCAGCGCGGTGTGCGCGCGGAAACGTTCGCGCAGGCGGTAATGGGTGACTGCATCGCGACCCTCCTCGCGCACCGACATGCGGATGCGGTCGCGCGAATGGCGGTCGATCGGCGCGTTGACCGTGCCGCCGGAGACCATCGAACCGACCACGATGGCCAGGTACTGCCGATGCACTTCGCGCGAGGAGAGCTGTTCGACCAGGGCGGTATGCGCCGGCAGCGTGCGCGCCACCACCATCACCCCGCTGGTGTCCTTGTCCAGGCGGTGCACGATGCCCGCGCGCGGCACCAGGGACAGCGACGGATCGCGGAACAACAGTGCGTTGACCAGGGTCCCGGTGGGATTGCCCGCGCCCGGATGCACCACCAGCCCGGCGGGCTTGTTGAGCACCAATACCTCGGCGTCCTCGTACAGCACCTCTAGCGGGATGTCCTCGGGCAGCGCATGGGTCTGGGTGTCCAGCACCACGCCCAGGCTGGCGGTCTCGCCGCCGCGCACCGAATCGCGCCCGCGCACGATTTCGCCGTCCAGGCGGGCGTCCCCGGACTTGATCCATTCGGAAAGCCGGGTGCGCGAGTACTCGGGGAATAGTTCGGCCAGCACCGCGTCGAAACGGCGGCCCGCGGCGCTGCCGGGGACTACCGCGGTACGCAGGGTTGCGTCGTCGGACGGGTCGTCCGGGAGGTCTATCTGGGTGGGTTCGGTCATGCTTTGCAGGCGGCACGTTGGCCGCACGTTCATGGCTTGGGCAGCGCCTAGGCTATCATCGCCGTTCCGAATTCCCTGCCGCGGCCTTCCGCCAGCCCATGACCCAGCGCCCCACGACCCGTTCGCCCGCCGCCCGTCCCGCTTTCCTGCGCATCGTCGCCCTGATGCTGGTGGTGGCCTTCACCGGTACCGGTTGCGGCAAATTCTTCAAGAAGAACAAGGATTCCGTTGAAGGAAAACCGGTCGAGGAGATCTACGAAAAGGCGCATGCCTCCATGGTCGGCGGCAACTGGGACCGGGCCGAAATCACCTTCCGCCAGCTGATCGCCCAGTATCCGTACGGCCCTTACACCGAGCAGGCGCTGATGGAAACGGCCTACGCCCAGTACAAGGCCGGCAAGATGGACGACACGGTTTCCACCATCGACCGTTTCATCCGCACCTACCCGACCCAGCGCAACGTTCCCTACATGTACTACCTGCGCGGCCTGGCCAATTCGGGACGCGACACGGTGTTTCTGCAGAAGGTGTGGAAACTGGACCCCAGCCGACGCGACCTGGCCACGCCTTTGCAGGGCTACAACGACTTCAACCTGCTGGCCGAGCGCTATCCGAACAGCCGCTATGCCGCCGATGCGCGCCAGCGCATGGTCGCACTGCGCAACCTGTTCGCACGCCATGAACTGGACACCGCGCTTTATTACCTGCGCCGCGATGCCTGGGTATCGGCTGCCGCCCGCGCGAAATACCTGTTGGAAACCTACCCCCAGAGCGAATTCCAGAACGACGCCGTCGCCGTACTGGGCGAGGCGTACACGCATCTGGGCAACGAGACCCTGGCCGCCGACGCCCGCCGCGTGCTGCAGCAGAACGATCCCCAGCATCCCTGGCTGAGCGGCGACTGGCCGGACTACCCTTCCCCGATCCGCAAACTCAACCCGTTCGCCGGGGAGAAGTCAGCGGTGGATATGAAGAAGAAGGATTGAAGAAAAAGGGAGCCGAAAGGCTCCTTTTTTTGCTCCCTTCTCCCTCCGGGAGAAGGTGGCGCGAAGCGACGGATGAGGGAATGGAAATTCCATGCCAGGGAAATTTCATTACAAGCTGATTTGCCATTCCCTCATCCGCCCTTCGGGCACCTTCTCCCGGAGGGAGAAGGAAAGCTCTTCACCCCGAATACTTGTTGCTTATCGGATAACGCCGTTCACGCCCGAACGCGCGCCGCGACACCTTCGGTCCGGGAGCGGCCTGGTGGCGCTTCCATTCGTTGATGCGCACCAGCCGCAGCATGCGATCCACTACGTCCGCATCGAACCCGGCCGCGACGATCTCGTCCCGCGACTGTTCCTGGTCTACATAGCGCAACAGGATTGCATCCAGCACGTCGTAAGGCGGCAGGGAATCCTGGTCGGTCTGGTTTTCGCGCAGCTCGGCCGAAGGCGGACGGGAGATGACCGCATCAGGGATCACTGGCGCGCCGCCGATAGTGTTGCGCCAGCGCGCCAGCGCGAACACCTCGGTCTTGTACAGGTCCTTGATCGGCGCATAACCACCGCACATGTCGCCGTAGATCGTCGCGTAGCCCACCGCGTATTCGCTCTTGTTGCCGGTGGTCAGCAGCAGCCCACCCAGCTTGTTGGACAGCGCCATCATGATCACGCCGCGGCTGCGCGATTGAAGGTTCTCCTCGGCGGTGTCGGCCTGGCGACCCGCGAAAACCGGCCCCAGGGCCTCGATGAAACCCTTGAACGGCGCTTCTATCGGAATCGTCTCCAGCTTCACGCCCATCGTCGCGCACTGTTCGGCGGCCAGATCGTTGGAAAGATCGGCCGTATAGCGCGAAGGCAGCCGCACCGCAGTGACGTTGTCCGCACCCAATGCGTCCACCGCGATCGCCAGCACCAGCGCCGAATCGATGCCGCCGGAAAGTCCCAGCCATACCTTGGAGAATCCGTTCTTGGCGCAGTAGTCGCGCGTACCGCGCACCACCGCGCGCCAGGCCAGGGCATCGCGGCCTTCGTCCGTTTCGCACGGCCACCCCAATGGGGTGAACTTGCGTGTGTCCGCATCGTAGTCGGCGATCAGCCAATGATCCTCGAACGCGCGCGCCGCCGAATGCACCAGGCCGTCGCCGTCGGCCAGCACCGAGGCGCCGTCGAACACCAGCGCATCCTGCCCGCCCACCACGTTGAGATAGGCCAGCGCCACGCCGGTTTCACTGACCCGCTGCGCCAACAGCGCGTCGCGCTGGGCGTGCTTGTCGCGTTCGAACGGCGAAGCGTTGGGCACCATCACCAGCTGTGCGCCGGCATCGCGTGTTTCGCCCAGCGGCTCTGCGAACCACAGGTCCTCGCAGATCACCAGCCCGACCGGCACCCCGGCCACCTCGAACACACAGGCGCCACCATCGGGATCGACATCGAAATAACGCCGCTCGTCGAACACCGCATAGTTGGGCAGCTCGCGCTTGCGGTAGGTGGTTTCCACCACGCCATCGCGCAGTACGCTGGCCGCGTTGTAGACCACGCTGCCCGCCGACTGCGGCCAGCCGACCACAGCCACGATCCCCTGCACGGAAGAGGCGACCCGCTGCAGGGCGGCCTCGCAGTCACGCAGAAACCCGGGGCGCATCAACAGGTCTTCCGGCGGGTAGCCGCTGATCGCCAGCTCGGGGAACAGCACCAGGTCTGCGCCGTGCGCATCGCGCGCCTCGGCGATCATCGCCGAGATGCGCTCGGCGTTCTGGGCGACCGCGCCGACGGGGAAGTCGAACTGGGCGAGGGCGATGCGGAGTGATCGTGTCATTTCAGTCGCCTTGATCGGCCCCTTCCCCGCTTGCGGCGCCCAGAGGGTGTGCAAGGCTGGGAAGGCTGGGATGAGGGCGTCTCTCCGCAAGGGCTTGGCCTATCACCGCGCAAGTTCCTTCCAGATTCGCCAGAACGTCATTATTCCAGAAGCGCAGCACCTTGAACCCAATGCTTTGCATGTAGCGGTCCCTATGCCCGTCTTGTTCGCTGTCGTGATGCTGGCATCCGTCCACTTCGATGACGACTCCCGCTTCAAGACAGGCAAAGTCCGCAATGTACGGACCAAGAGGATGCTGGCGACGGAAACGGTGTCCGTCCAGTCCGCGTCCTTTCAAGACCTGCCAGAGTTTCCGCTCGGCAAGGGTCATGTCCCGGCGCAGCTCGCGCGCCCGATCGCGCTTGGCGACGTTGCGCATTCGCACTCCTTGCGAAAGATCCAATGCCTCTAGTGTAGAGATATTCCGTGGACAAGGCTTCGAATCCCGCACACCAATTCAGGTGCCGTGGTCTGCCCCTCCCCCGTTTACGGGGGAGGGCTGGGGTGGGGGCTGCCGGAGCCGATCCAGCAAATAACCAAAAACAGCCAGCCGAAGAATCTCATCCCAAGCCTTTGCGCACGACCCGCTGCGTTCGTGCTCCGGCACGCCCCCATCCCAACCTTCCCCCGTGAACGGGGGAAGGGGCAAGTTGCGTGCACTCGACGTTCCCGGGCAGTAGACAAACAAAAGGCCGCACAAGGCGGCCTTTCGCTACAAACTTTAGAGGCGAACCTTACTTCTTCACCAACTTCGCTATCGCCGCACCCAAATCACCCGGCGAGCGTACCGTGACCACGCCTGCCGCTTCCATCGCGGCGAACTTGCCTTCGGCCGTGCCCTTGCCGCCCGATGCGATGGCGCCAGCATGGCCCATGCGCTTACCGGCCGGGGCCGAAGCGCCAGCGATGAATCCGACCACCGGCTTCTTCACGTATTTGGCGATGTATTCAGCGCCTTCTTCCTCGGCCGAACCGCCGATCTCGCCAACCATGATGATGCCTTCGGTCTGCGGATCTTCGTTGAACAGCTTCAGCGCATCGACGAAGTTGACGCCGTTGATCGGGTCGCCGCCGATGCCGATGCAGGTGCTCTGGCCCAGGCCCACGTCGGTGGTCTGCTTGACCGCTTCATAGGTCAGCGTACCCGAACGCGAGACGATGCCGATCTTGCCCGGCAGGTGGATATGGCCCGGCATGATGCCGATCTTGCATTCGCCCGGGGTGATGATGCCGGGGCAGTTGGGGCCGATCAGGGTGGTGTTCGGATAGCCCTTCAGTGTGTTCTTGACCCGCAGCATGTCCAGCACCGGGATGCCTTCGGTGATGCAGACGATTACGCGGATGCCCGCGTCGGCCGCTTCCAGGATGGCGTCGGCCGCGAACGGCGGCGGCACGTAGATCACCGATGCGTCGGCGCCGGTGGAGGCCACCGCTTCACGCACGGTGTTGAACACCGGCAGTTCGATGTGGGTTGTGCCGCCCTTGCCCGGAGTCACGCCGCCCACGACCTGGGTGCCGTACTCGACCATCTGGGTGGCGTGGAAGGTGCCCTGCTGGCCGGTGAAGCCCTGCACGATGACCTTGGTGTTCTTGTTGACCAAAACGCTCATATGAAAATCCTTGGGGCTTTAATGTAGGAGCGGGCCCTGCCCGCGACGAAGCTTTACGGGTAAGAGCCCGGTCGCGGGCAGGGCCCGCTCCTACAGGGGGTTGTCAGACAGCGACGGCAGCGACAGCCTTCTTGGCGCCGTCGTTGATGTCGTCGGCGGTGATGATGGCCAGACCGGAATCGCGAAGCAGCGCCTTGCCGGCCTCGACATTCGTGCCTTCCAGACGCACGATCACCGGCACCTTGACGCCCACGTCCTTGACCGCGGCGATGATGCCTTCGGCGATCATGTCGCAGCGGACGATGCCGCCGAAGATGTTGACGAAGATCGCCT
>CAMLGZ010000010.1 GCA_946479745.1 uncultured Pseudoxanthomonas sp.
TTTCGGTCCGTCGATCGACGCTGGGCGCGTGCTGTGGGTGGACTACGATTCCGCGGTCTCCATCCACCCTACCGCTACTGGCGTCCCGGCCGAGAGACGCGTCGAACGCCTTGCATCGCCTTCGCCGGATGACAACCGCGTCACTCATGGCTGCATCAACGTTTCGCCCGAATTTTACGAGCAGATCATCCGTCCGACGTTCGAGCGGGGCGGGGTGTTCTACATCTTGCCGGATACGGCGCCGATAGCGGAGACCTTCCCGGACTTCGCGCAAAGTCGCGCGACTGCGCAACGCAAGGGTGGAAGGCGCCCACGGCCCGCCCGCTAGTGAAAGGCGCGTTGGCGTGTTGCCTATGGTGTGCGAGGCAGCCCAGCGAATGACGCTGCTGAAAAAAACGGGGTCAGAGTACGTTTTCCAGTACCTGCACCTGCTGGCCGGACTCAGCCAACCCGAACACACCAACCCCGCCACTTCATCCTGCCCCGCGCCGGCCTGGCCCACTGCTTCACCCAACTAGCCGAAGCCGAAGACCAGATCCTGGCAACACCCACTTCCGACCTGCGCTGTAGAGCGTGCGTAATTGCGGAGCACGTCGCAGGCGTGTAGGAGCGACGCCAGTCGCGAAGCTGGGAACGGTTTGGCGCTGAGGGCTTCGCGACTTGCGTCGCTCCTACAGCACGGGCAAAAGGGGACGGAGGCAGTAGTCCCTTGTGCCGTATAGGCAAAGTTCGATTGACGGGCTTCCCAGGCCGCACCCACAATCCGCGCTACACCCCACTTTGGGGTCTGATCGTAGTTGGCTGCCATGAGCGAAGGTCTTCGGGCATTCTTGTTTATCTACGGATTGGGCTACGCGTTCGGGCTACTCCCTTTCCTCGCCTCAGTCTTGTTGGCTAGGCGGCTGAAAATTTCCCGCCGTGCTCGTGGTTGCATCTGCGCACTAGTCGCTGCCGCAACCGCAACGCCGGTATTCTTCCCACTTGGCTGGGTCGCAGCAATTCTGCCGGTTAGTCTCGGGTATTGGTTCAGCCCGCAATCGCTGCATTGGACTGTCACGCAAATCATTCCGGCAACACCTTGGATTCATATCGCAAGCCTGCTGATTACCACGCTATTGGGATTTGTCTTCGGGTGGTTTCCAAAGCCGGTTAGCAATTCATCCAAGCTGAACCTGCTTCACCGGTCGGCTTAATTCATGCGCTAGGCGGAAATCGAGCGTAGGAGGTGCTTATGTGCAGAAATATAAAGACGTTGTACAACTTCGATCCTCCAGCAAGTGGAGATGAGATCCGTGCCTCGGCATTGCAATTCGTTCGCAAATTAAGCGGTTTCAACGCGCCATCGAAAGCGAATGAAGCAGCGTTCAATGAGGCGGTGAGGCAGGTTACGCTGGCAGCAACAACGCTTATCGACTCGCTCACCACGTTCACTCCGCCAAAGAACCGCGAAGTCGAGCGCACCAAGGCTGCAAGCTTGTCAGCCAAGCGCTTCGGCGCAAAAGTTCCGCCAAACAATTGATTAAAGCCGAAGCCGCTTCGCGGGTCGGCTGTGCCAGGCGTTAGACGCGCTTGGAAGCAACTTGGAGTCTCAGTAAAGCATGAGCCGAATCCTCTACTCCGGGACAAAAAATGCCTCCAGTTGGGCTTTCAGGGCCTGGCTGGCTCTGAAAGAGCAAGACGTCGAGTTTGAGGAACGTGTTGTTGATATTCGTAAACCACAGCGCCTTGGTAATCTTGCTCTTATAGCCGAGTTTTCGCCGCCGGGCGCCGTACCTGTACTCATGGATGGCGACGCAATCATCTACGACTCGCTTGCCATTATGGAGTACGCCAACGAGCTAGGTGATGGATCCCTTCTGCCGAAGGATATGAAGCTGCGGGCCCAAACGCGCTCTCTGATTGCATGGCAACACTCAGGCCTTTCCAATCTTTGTCCGCGGCTCTCGTTTGAAAGTTCGTTCTACCCCGATAGGCGAGCAATGAGCTCTGATGAGCTTGCGGATGCAAAGCGGCTATTCGGCGTTTTCGAGATGTTGCTCCAGCGCAGTGGCGGCCCTTTTCTGGTTGGCGCTCTATCACTCGCTGATTTGATGTTTGTCCCCACCTTGATTCGCATCATGTCGCACGGACCAAGTTTGGATACATGGCAATTGACACAGGCTTGGTACAAGCTGCTTATGTCCAGGGACTCCGTGCAAGAGTGGATGCAAGAAGCAATGAGCCTTCCACCTGTCTTGCTGGACGGCTACAGGGATTAGCGCAATGGCTTGCGCGTCTGACAATTCATCCAAACCGAAGCCGCTTCGCGGGTCGGCTGTGTCAGGTGTTAGGTGTGCTCGAGAGATTGGTGCCCCTACCTGCCGAAAAACGGCGAAAAACGGGGTCAGGTTCACTTGATCGAAATTGGAACAGAGCACCATGCGAGCCCGGCTGCCACCTGCCGGAAGAGGCTGACCAACAGCTGCAATCCCTCAGCCACTACCTGCACCTGCTGGCCGAACTAGCGCAGACCCATCAGGCAGGACTGAACGCTTGCCAAGGCCCCTGTCCTTCATGGCAAGCTATCTGCGGGGACGGCGCCACGACGGCGCCAAGGGGAAACACCGATGCATTTCGTACAGTGGGCCGCCTGTGCCGGGCGAGTGGTGGGTTGGGTCCTGTGCTTCGCACTGCTGACAAGTTGCGGTAGCGGTCCGGACGGAAACGAGTACGTGAACTATGACGGCACTACCCTTGTCGTCGAGGGCACCGAGTTCAAACGGGAAAACACGATGGACCCGCCGGGTACCTTCCTTCCCGGACGCGTCGTGGTACAGCCGGATGATGACAATGTGGATGACGCCCTGACGCTCATCGAGCGCTACGGGCTGACGTTGGAAGGTCGCAGCTCCCAAGGCTGGCTGTTGGTCAAGGCGCCCGACGGTTTCGAGATGCAGTGGGCGGCGGCCCTGCAGTCGCAGCTCGGTGGGCGTAGCTTTGCGACCATCGATTCCGCCCAGTCGCCAACACCGATAGCCACGGCCGCGGCCGCGGCTGGCAAAGCGCCGGTCGCGGAAGGGCCCGTGCCTGACGATGAGCCGTCCGCCGCGGACGTGCGCCGCATCGCCATCGAGAGGTACGAGCGGCTCGAGCAAGCTGGCGGTCTTCCCGTGACCATGACGGCCACCGGGCAGTCGATGGTCCTCCACAGCAAGGTATTCGATGCACGCAAGGAATCCTGCCGGAAACTCCCCGGCGCCAAGCCTGGCGAGTGGGAGTGCGAGGCCGAGCTGATGATGGGGTTGTGCAGCGGCGACTGCGACCCGTCCGCCGAAGAGCCCCTGCCAAAGGGCGAGCGTGTATTTATCCGCTGGGATTCTGCGCAGCGTGGCTTCACGCTCGCCGACTAATTTGGAAAGAGGGGGGCAGGTTCGTTCTTCCGTACACTCGAGGTCCGTAGTCCGGGTTGGCTGCATCAACCCGGCGTTTCCGGACGAGGCACAAAGAGCGCTGGGTTGGGTTGATCCGTCCGGCCAAACCGCTGCCTACTCCAGTGAGGTCCGTGACAACGAAGAGGTCGTTGCCTCCCAACGCGCGACGCTTGCGGTTGCCGGGTAAGTGGCCTGACAATTCATTCAAGCCGAAGGCGTTTCGCGGCTCGACTGTGTCAGGTGTCAGGCGTCGCAAAATCCCCATCAGCCATTGCACAAGGCGATTGAAATGACTGCCAAGCCCGCTTCAAAGACTGCCCACAGTGCAAGCAGCTTCTACGCGATCGTAGCCATCTGCTGTCTTGTGTACTCGGCCTCGGCGCTGGTCCTGTTGCATCTCCTGCGGCCGGACTATTCGCCCGTCTCCCACATGATCAGCGACTATGCCGTGGGTCGATACGGTTGGGTCATGACAACCTGGTTCATAGGCATGAGCATCGGCTGCCTGATGCTGGCGCTGGGACTCAAGCGGAGTGGCCCCAATACGATTCCCGCGACTCTCGGGTCGGTCTTGCTGGGTGTTGCTTCAGTCGGCTTGCTTGTGTCGGCCGCATTCCCAACTGACCTGGACAACGCGCCAACAACGCAAACCGGCAATATCCATACGATCAGCTTCCTTGTAAATATTGCCAGCATCCTCATCGCGACGGTACTCACCTCCTTGAGTTTCGGTAGCCATCCGCGATGGCGGAGCTACCGGGCCACCGCCCTGACACTCGCCGCACTCGTCCTCGCTGCCTTTGTCATTCAGTTCCTGACCCTCCATCGCGGGGCACCGTACGGTCTGGCGAACAGACTATTCGTCGCGCTGCTCTTCTTGTGGTTGTTCGCGACTTCAATTCGATTGCGCACCGTCACGCGTGATGCTGGCGGCACCTGATCGGATAGAGAAGGTGTCAGGTGCCACGCCTTGGGTCCGGGTATCATCGGCCTCGGAACCAATCCGTGGCGGGTGGGCCCGATTCAGGCCTTAGGCCTCAAGAAATATTCCATGAGCACCACGCAGCCCTCGCTTGAAGAACTCAAAACCGCACTCCACGCGCAAGGCGGATTGAAGCCTTTTTTATGACGTTGAATCTGTGCGATTCCCGGAAGGCGGGTCAAGACCCGCCCTACAGGTAATGCAATTTGCGTAGGGCGGGTCTTGACCCGCCTTCCGGGGACCGAGAACCATTCAAACGGGTGCCGACTCGCGCAGGAAATCCACGAAGGCGCGCAGCTTTGGCGGGAGGTGCTCGCGTGCCGGATAGTAGATGTACCAGCCATCGAACGGCTGCAACCAGTCGTCAAGCACGCGCTGCAGCCGCCCGGCGCTGATATCGGCTTCCACTTCCCATTCGAGCAGTTGTGCCAGGCCCAGGCCGGCAAGCGCCGCGCGACGCCCCAGGCTGCTGTCGTTGAACAGCAGATGACCCTCTACCTGGATGTCGAAATCGCGTTTGCCGGCGAGGCGGCGCGGGTCGGTGAATTCCCAGGCGTATAAGCGGCCACTGCCTTTGCGGAAGCCGATACAGTCGTGACCAATGAGCTCCTGCGGGGTGTGCGGAACTGGATGCCGTTCAAAGTATGCGGGCGTGGCCACCACTACCTGGCGCATGCGCGGCCCTATCGGCAGTGCCACCATGTCACGCGCCAGCGACTCGCCCAGGCGGATGCCTGCATCGAAACCTCCGGCGACGAGATCGGCAAAAGCGTCTTCCGTGTACAACTCCACCTTGATTTCCGGATAGCGCGCGAGGAACGCGGGCAGCCGCGGCATGATCAGACGCTCGGCCACGGTCCGCGGCAGGTTGATCCGCAGCTTGCCGGCCGGCTTGTCGCGGGCGGCGTCCAGTGCTTCGAACGCCGCGTCGAGCTGCGCCAGACCTGGGCGCACCCGTTCGAGAAAACTTGCGCCCTGTTCAGTCAATCCGACCCGGCGGGTAGTGCGATTGAGCAGGCGCACACCCAACTGCGTTTCCAGGGCACGAATGCTCTGCGACAGCGCCGCCGGCGACACATCCAGCTCCTCGGCGGCGCGGGTAAAGCTGGCGTGGTCGGCAACACAGACAAAGGCGATGACGGCGGGCAGGGATTTCGCGGCCATTAGTAAGTTTTTCTTAAAGGAGGATGTTGATATTGCCGGTTTATCTTCATAGTAGCCAAGCCTAGGCTGAGCTCCCATTCCCACTGCGAGATCCGCCATGCAACTCAACGATTACCAACTGCTCGGCCGCTCCGGGCTGCGTGTCAGCCCGCTGTCCCTGGGCACAATGACCTTCGGCAAGGACTGGGGCTGGGGCGCGGACGAGGGCGAATCCCGCCGCATCTTCGACGCCTATGTCGATCGCGGCGGCAATTTCATCGATACCGCCAACGTCTACACCAACGGCAGTTCCGAAACTCTGCTCGGCCAGTTTGCCGGCACGCGCCGCGATCGATTGGTCATTGCCACCAAGTACACGCTGAACGCCTGGTTCCCCGGCGACCCCAACGCGGGCGGCAACCATCGCAAGTCGATGCTGCGGTCGGTCGAGGCCAGTCTGAAGCGTCTGGGCACCGACTACATCGATCTGCTGTATCTGCACATGTGGGACGGCCTGACTCCGGTCGAGGAGATCATGCGTGGCTTCGATGATCTGATCTCCAGCGGCAAGGTCCTCTACGCAGGCGTGTCCGACCTCCCTGCCTGGCAGGCGGCGCGTATGCAGACTTTGGCGGAACTGCGCGGCTGGCCGCCGCTGGTGGCGCTGCAGATCGAATACTCGTTGGCCCAGCGTGCGGTCGAGCGCGACCTGGTGCCGATGGCGAACGAACTCGGCTTGGGCGTGGTTGCATGGTCGCCGCTGGCGATGGGTGTGCTGACCGGCAAGTATTCGCGCGCCGATCTGGACAGGTTGGCGTCCGCACCGGCAACATCTGCGCCGGCCAGCGACGCCCGCGGCGATGTCGCTTATTCGCATAACATCCTCAACGCGCGCTCGCTGGCGATCGGCGAGGTGGTCAAACAAGTCGCGGCCGAACTTGGCCATTCGCCCGCGCAGGTGGCGCTGGCCTGGCTGCTGCAACGCGGTGC
The DNA here is from genome assembly GCA_946479745.1 of uncultured Pseudoxanthomonas sp. The sequence goes on from CAMLGZ010000010.1 coordinate 6,526, forward strand.
CAACCCGATCGTGGGAGCACGTACATTGGCGCAATTCGAAGACAACCTCGGCGCGTTGGACGTGCGGCTTGACGATGCACAACTGGCGTTACTCGATCAGGCCAGCATGATCGAACTGGGCTTTCCTCATGACTTTCTCTTGTCGGAGATCCCGCGCGGCCTGGTTACGGGCGGTGCGAACATCCGGCCGCGGACAACGTAACCTGCGTAGGGCGGGTCTTGACCCGCCTTCCGTGGTCGCCGATACCGTTGAACGGCCAACGAGATTCGGAATGCTCCGAGTCTGAAAAACGGTATCCACTGATAGCGGAAGGCGTGGACGGCAGGTGATGCTCCACGCATGCCCAGCTACCGACGCGTCCTGGTGCCGGGCGGCACCTGTTCCTTTACCGTCAACCTGCTGGAACGCCGGTGCACGCTGCTCGCCGATCATGTCGAAGCATTACGCGAATCATTCCGTGTTGCCTATGCGGACTGGCCGCATTCCTCATTTCATCGCTATGTGAAAGCGGAATTGCTGGCTGCCGGTTGGGTGGGCGGAATCCGGAAGGCGGGTTGAAACCCGCCCTACGCGGCCTGGAAGTTGAATCGGCCCAGGTGGGCACGAAGACGGGTTACGAGGCACAATGGACGAATCAACCGTCGGCGCGCGTCGGGGAGCGGCAAGCGCGGCGACGTAACAGGGGAAAACGCGATGCATCCGATCATCATTGCCTTGGCTTTGATCGTCGCCGGCTGGTTGGCGATGCTGCTTACCGCCACGGCAATCGACAAACCCGACATCACGGTCATAGGCATGGCAGGTTTGCTGTGGCTCGGCGTCCTGGCCCTGGTCTGGAACCAGTGGGTGAGAAAACCGGCACGCTGGCTGGGGCGGGTGGCAGCAGTGGCGGTCCTGGTGATGCTGGCAGCGACGGTATATGCATGGACACAGCAGGTCGATGTGTTCGTCGAATACAGGCGCAATTGCCCGCCGCGGACCGGCACCTTCTGGAAGCTCGCGGGCGCATGGCTAGGTGGCGTTGCCGCCATCAATTATTCCTTGTTCGGCAGTCTGGTTGCAGGGACCGTCACCCGCCGCCTGCGCGACCTGCGCAATGCGCGTCATCTGCTGTGGTGGGGAGCGATTGCCTCCTGGAGTGCGCTTTGCACTCTCGTCTTCGTCCGAAATATCACTGCGGACGTCGCCCTTCGTTCGTTCAAGGTGCTCGGAAACGGCACGGGAAAAGCGGTGTTCCTTTTTCTCGTGGTAGTGGGAACGATAGCTGCCGTGGTCTGGCTGGTGACCATTCCCGGACGCAAACGCGACAAGCAGGCGAAGGCGGACTACCTGGCGATCAGCGAGGAGCGAAGGCGGGAAATATCGGCAATTGCGGAACGCTATGCACGCAGCGTCGAACATTGCCTCTACTACCGGGAAATCGGTGCGGCCGGTTGGAACATCCGCAAGGCGCATGTCGGGGGCGGCGTCTTGATGCCTGCAGGCGAACCGTGGCCGGTCGGCGATGAAGGCGAGCCGATGCTGTTCCTGCTGCAACTGCCGTTGCCCGATTTCTTGCCCGCGCCGTGGCCGGACCGACGACTGGGGCTGTGGTTGTCGACCAGCGGTTTCGATGTGCAGGTGCGTAGTTATGCCGGCATCGACGATCTGGTGGAAAAATTGCCGCCGTCCGTGCCGGAGGATGCGCATTTCACACTTGTGTCGAAATCGGACCTGCTGCCGTTGACCTTGCCGGTGCCGCGGATGCAGGATGATGAGGCTGAAGGAGACGAGTTCTGCAATCAATTGTTGCAAGGCAGTGCGGAATTGAAAGCCGCACTGGATTCCGCGACTGCGCAACCGGGCGCCGTACTCGTAAAAATACTGAGCGGCGATGCCAATGCGCATTACCTTGAGCCCGGCACCGGCATATGGGTTGGTGGGGAACCACAGCTGATCCAGAATCCGCATGATGCCGAGTGCGGAATCTGCGGGCAGCCAATGCGATTCCTGTTCTCGACCGGCGATTTCACCGAAGAAATGGCATTCGGTGATGTCGGCGTAGCCTATATCTATGGCTGCGATACCCATCCGCAGCATTGCCAAGGATTCGTGGATTGCCACTGAGCAGTAGCAAAAACGGGGTTGGAGCAAGTTCATGAATAAAAAATTCACTCCGAACCTGTTTTCGCCGCGTTTTCAGGTCATTCAATTCGTCCGTCCCCTTTGGTTTTTCGTCCCCTTTGGTTCTTTAGTTTATGGGAGATCATGGTGTCGACAATTAATGAGCGTCGGATAGCTCCATTCTTGACCTGTGGCGTGATCTCCGCCGGTCTCACCAGCATCTCCCTGGCGGCGCGGAATCTGTACGTCGAGCCCGACCGGTCCATCCTTGTGCCAAGCCTTCTGGCTCTCGCAGGTTGTGGCTTGATCGCCTGGTTCGTCCGCAGTCGGGCCCAGGCTTGGCGTTACCTGTGGCTGGTAGTGGCCGGGCTCTCCATCGTCGCGGCATGGCAGGTATTCATGGGTTTTCTCGGAACCCCGTCGGAACTCATCCCGAGAACACGGAGCGAGAACGCGCCCGGACCTGCCCTGTTTGTGCTCCTCGGCGATATCTTCATGGGCACGCTCGGGCCAGCCATCCTGGGCCTTTTCGCTTGCGTCGCATTGCTGCTCGCGTGGCTGCTCGGCCGGCAAAAGTCTCATGGCGTGCGGCCTCGCTGGGCTGGGCGCTAACCACTCGTCCAACTGGCTGGAATGGCCCGAGGCCACCGATCCGGGAACCGCACAACTGTTGATCGCCCCCAGGCGCTGGTAGTCACTTGTGCAGCGGCTACTTCCGGTCAGGAGCGAGGCTTCAACACCTGAGGTAGCCGTGCCCCAGGCTGCAAGTCCACCTCCCGATCATCCTGTATGCTCGGAAAACCTTCGTTCCCTCATTCGCGCTCCGAAGCTCCGGCCGTAGGGAGGATCACATGCAGCCGACCACAGGCGCCTACGGCGACGGCCTGGCGAAATACTTCCGGGCCGATGCCAGTTCGCATCTCGTCATCAGTGCCTTGAGGAAGTCGAAGCTTGCCGTGACGCGCATCCGGCATGACACACCGGGACACGGACTGACCTCGCCGCTTCCCGCAGAATCCGCATTTTCGGTGCTCCTGCAACTGAGGGACTCGCCCAAACGCGAACTTTTCATTGGCGGGCGCTCCGTCCACCGCGGGGGCTATGGCGCGAGGACCACCAGTATCGTCGACCTGGAACAGGAGCCGACCGCCAATCTGCAGAGCCCCTTCGACGTTCTGCACTTCTACGTATCGCGTACCGCGCTCGATGAAATCACCGACGAACAGGGCGCACCGAGAATCGCAACGCTTGCCTGCGAACGCGGCGCCTTCGATGCAACGGTTTGGCACCTGGGCCAAGCGCTCCTGCCTGCGCTTGAGCGCCCGGAAGAAATAGGCGAGATGTATGCCGACCATCTTCTGCAGGCAACGCACACCTATTTCGCGGTTGCCTTCGGCGGCATGCGCCTGCCCGAGTACGGAAGGCGTGGTGCGCTGGCGCCTTGGCAGGTACGCTGCGCCACCGAACTGATGATCGAGCGGATGAGCGAGGACATGTCGCTCGCCGAGCCGGCTGCAGCCTGCGGACTTTCGCCGAACTACTTCGCCCGCGCCTTCAAGCGGAGCATGGGCATGCCGCCCCATCGCTGGATGCTGCTGCAGCGTGTGCTGCACGCCAAGTCGTTGCTGCGGGATGCCGGTCGATCCCTCAGCGACATCGCCGCTGCCTGCGGCTTCGCCGATCAAAGCCATTTCACCCGTGTCTTCACCGGCACCGTAGGCGCGAGCCCCGGCGCCTGGCGAAAGCAGGTCCTGTGAACGCGGCGGCGGTTTTCGCAAAGACCCGATAGAAACCTTCAAGACCTTGCCGGTGCGGACGACCAGACTCGAAAGTGCAGCTTTCTTTTGAGGAAACGTCCATGGGAGTGCATAGCCTGTTCCGGACCTGTGTGTGGGTCGCAGCATCGTTTTTCGCAGCCTTCCCGGCGCTAGCCGCCACGTCCGACTTCCCCGCCGGTTTCCGCACGCAGGAGATCCAAACCAACGGAACCACCCTGCATGTCCGCATTGGAGGAGCGGGGCCCGCCGTGGTGCTCATCCATGGGTACGGCGACACCGGCGACATGTGGGCGCCCCTGGCCGCGGATCTGATGCGCGACCACACCGTCGTCGCACCGGACTTGCGGGGAATGGGACTCTCGGCGATTGCAGCGGAAGGATTCACCAAGAAGAACCAAGCCGAAGACATCGCCGGAGTGCTGGACGCATTGCGCATCGACCGCGCCGATGTCGTCGGTCATGATATCGGCAACATGGTCGCGTTTGCGTTCGCCCAGGCCCACCAGGCCCGCACCACGCGTCTGGTGATGATGGATGCGCCGGTGCCCGGGATCGGCCCGTGGGACGAAATTCTCAAGAACCCGCTGCTTTGGCATTTCCGTTTCGGCGGGCCCGACATGGAACGTCTGGTGGCCGGGCGCGAGCGCATCTATCTGGACCGGTTCTGGAACGAGTTTTCCGCCAATCCAGTGCGTTTCCCGGAGGGAGCGCGCCGTCACTACGCGGCGCTCTACGCGCGGCCGGGCCGCATGCACGCGGGCTTCCTGCAGTTCGCGGCTTTCGACCAGGACGCGATCGACAACCGGGCGGGGTTGACGGCTGGGCGCCTGCAAATGCCCCTGCTCGCCGTCGGCGGCGACCATTCCTTCGGATCGACCATGGCCTTCGTGATGCGTTTTGCCGCCGACGACGTGCACGAGGTGGTGATCTCCGATGCCGGGCATTGGCTGATGGAAGAGCAGCCGCAAATGACGGTCGCGGCAATCCGCGCCTTCCTTGACGCGGATGCGAAGCTCGCGCAAGCCCGTCTGACGTCTTCTGAAGTCGGCATGCAAGGGGAGTAGCCATGGCGTCGTACGCAACGATCCGCGATCCGCTTACCGATCGCCTGCTCACGCCCCAGAATGCCGCGCTGGTGATCATCGACTTCCAACCTGTGCAGGTCTCATCGATCCAGTCCCGTCCGAAACGCGAGCTGGTCGCCAACATCACCGCACTCGCCCGTATAGGCAAGCTCTACGAATTACCGGTCGTGCTGTCCACGGTGAACGTGAAGACCGGGCGCAATCAGCCGACCATCCACCAGATCGTGGACGTGCTGCCTCATATCCATCCCATCGATCGCACCTCCATCAATGCATGGGAGGACGACGACTTCGTGCGGGCCGTAAAAGCTACCGGGCGAAGGAAGCTCATCATGGCCGCGTTGTGGACTGAAGTCTGTCTGGTCCACCCGGCGCTCGATGCCATCGACGAAGGTTTCGAGGTCTACCCGGTCATCGATTGCGTCGGCGGAACATCGCCCGAAGCGCATGCGCTTGGCGTTCAACGCCTCGTCCAGGCCGGCGCCAAGCCGGTGGGATGGGTGCAGTTGATCTGCGAACTGCAACGCGATTGGAACCGCGAGAAAACGACGCCGGGATTCGCCGATATTCTTTTCGCGGTCGAAGGCCATTGATCCGGCACGGGCGGGAGACCTATATTCAACGCGGTAGAACGCGCGATCCAAGCCGGCGCCGGACGCTTGCCCGGTCTGAGCGCCGGTCGCCCTTTGCGCCGTCGTCGCCCTTTGCCGCGCCTTCCACGGAGAGAAAGGAAAATGATCATGCCCAAGCTGACTGTCATGCTCGCCATCGCCGGTGCGTTGTTCTCCGGCTTGGCATTTGCGCAATCCCCCACCAGGCCCACGGTGGTGCTTGTCCACGGCGCGTTCGCCGACTCGTCCAGCTGGAACGGCGTCGTCGGAATCCTCGAGAAAGACGGCTACCGCGTGGTCGCTGCAGCCAACCCCCTTCGCAGCGTTTCTGGCGATGCCGCTTACGTCTCCTCCCTCATCGACAGCATCGAGGGCCCCGTCGTCCTCGTTGGCCATTCCTACGGCGGACAGGTGATCACCACGGCCGCGAACGGCAATGAAAACGTCAAGTCGCTCGTCTATGTGGCGGCGTTCGCGCCGGATGCCGGAGAAGCGGCGGCCGAACTTGCCGGCAAGTTCCCGGGCAGCACCCTGGGCCAGGCCCTTGCGCCGCCGGTGAAACTCACGGGCGGCGGAGTCGACCTGTATATGGACAAAGGGAAGTTCCAGCAGCAGTTCGCCCACGACGTGCCCGTCGCGGAAGCGGCCCTGATGGCGGTCGGACAGCGCCCGATCACGGAAGATGCGCTGAAGGAAAAGTCGGGTGAACCCGCCTGGAAGAAGCTGCCTTCGTGGTTCGTCTACGGCGACGGCGACAGGAACATTCCGGCTGAGGCTTTGGGCTTTATGGCGGAACGCGCCGGCTCGCGGCACACCGTCGTGGTCAAGGACGCTTCGCACGTCGTAATGGTTTCTCATCCCGGTGAAGTGGCTGCCTTGATCGAAGAGGCGGCGAAGTAACCGTTAAATGGCAATGGCATTGTGACAGCCGGCGATGGATCTCTAGTCCTGCTTTGTGTATTCAAGGCGAACGGCCAAAGCTTCTTTGCCGTCATGGCGTTCGTAGAAGTCGTAGGTGAAGCGATCGGCATCCAGAACCTTCAGCTCCGCACGCAAGGGGACTGCCTTGCTGGCGGCGGGGCCTGGCAGCGTCCCCAGGAACGTATAGGTGTGCGAAGCGGCGTCGTAGTCGCCGTAGGCGAGGATCAGGCCGGTGAAATTGACGTCCATCCAACTGCTGTAATACCGGCCAGCCATATTGTCGTAACCAATGTAGCCGAGCGCCTCGAACGCCTTGTCAGGCGAGTCGATCCGGAGATCCTGGCGCAGGTGGCGTCCTCCCAGCACCATCGCATAGGTCGCGCTCCCGGCATCGATTTTGGGGGCAGGGTTGCCGGTGGTCCAAAAAGACTGCGTAACCTTCCAGGTGCCGACCAATTCAGCAAGCCGCCGATGCTGCGGGCCGACAATCCCGGCCTTCTCGAACGCCGCGGCGCTTTCATCGGCTGCCGTGGTGGTTGTCTTCGCTGGCGTAGGAGATACGGCTTGCGCCTGCCAGGCGGCCAGCGTGAGAAGCAGCGCAATCAGTGAAGTCGATTTCGCAAGGGAACGCATGAGGAGTGGCCTTGGGCAGAGGAAAGGCCGAGCATGAGCGGGCGTCCGCGGCCGATCAATAACGTCCGAGGTCATCGAAGGAATGCTTCGCGGACCATCCCAACGCGCGCAGGGCGATTCGAGTCAAGGCGGCGCGCTCGCCAATCGGGCGCAGACGGCGGCCGTATGATCGTCCGCCGGAAATGCGCATTCGATTCGCAACTCATCCAGGGTCAGATCGCGCGGCATGGAGAAGGTCGTAATGGTCTCGAAGAACCGGAGCTCGCCTTCAACGCTGTGGAAGGCGAGCGTCAGAACGGGAGCAGGCCCATTGATCAGATCCCGTCGTCTCCAATGCTCCGGAACATCGGGGTATTGGAACAGTTCGGACACCAGGTTGCGGAGCACCGTATCGGTGGGCGAGGCGGCCAGCTGTTCCTGGGCGTGACGGATGAATTTTTCCGCAACTTCGGCCCAATTGATGATGACGGAGCGAAAATCCTCCGGATCGAATACTTGGTGCAGCAGGTTGGTATGCCGGCTGCTACGGCCGTTCATCAGAAGGCCGTTGATTCGCGTCGCCGCCTGGTTGGCCTTGAGCACGTTCCAGTGCCGATCGAGCACGAATGCCGGATAGGGCTCCTGATGCGCGATGATCAGATCGATCGCCTGCCGCATCCGCTCGAGTGCCGGCGTTGAAAGCGCATTTTCCGGGAATTCCGGAGCGTAGCCACCTGCAATCATGAGTGCGTTGCGCTCGCGAAGAGGCATCTCCAGGGCATTGGCCAGCTGGGAAATGGCCTCGCGACTCGGTTGCGACTTGCCTGTCTCGACGTAGCTGAGGTGCCGGGCGGACATCCCCGCTTCCTCAGCAAGAGCAAGCTGACTCATGCGCCGTGCGGTGCGCCACTCACGCAACAAGGCACCGAGTGGCGTATACGGCAACGCACCTGCATCTGCCTGAAAGGTCATGGTTGCGTTTTCATCATGCTGCTGAAGGAATCTGGCCGCTGCCGGCAGAATACGACAACTCCATGGCGATCCTGGATGGGTAATCGTCGGGTATTGTTGCACGGCATTCCCGAACGCAGGATGCCATCCGGTTGACGCCGGCCAGTTGATGCTCGACCGCGGTCTCGGCAGCAGCGCGACTTCTTCGCTCATCCAGGGAAGGCCCGAACTCGTCCTGGCTACGGAATCCGGTATTGATCCCGACCGAACACGAGGAAACAAGGGAGCTGCAGTATCAAGACGCAAACGTCCGCAGATCGCCTCTCCAATCCGTGCGTCTTAGAAACATCTCCCAGCTCAATGCGCCGGCGTCGATGTCACGACTCCACGTCAAGTCGCGTTCGGGTGCGTAGTAGCCATACTCGACGGCGTATTCCACCATTCCAATCAGTTCGCGCACCAAAGGCTCATCGGCGGCGAAGCCGGGGAAATGATGCAGCAGTTCTTCGCGTGAGTACGCGGATGCGTAGCGGGCCGGCTGACCAGTGACCCGCACAAACGTATCCACCATTTCCCGCGCCGTCAGGATCTCACCGATTACCGGCAACGTCTTGCTCGCGTACTTTTCCGGATGATCGAAGATCTCGCGTACTGCAGGGCCGGCGGCGGTGAGCGGGTCACAGAACGGCATGGGTACGTCGGGTGGCAGATAGATGGCGAACGTGAGGCCATCATTTCCACGTTGTGGAACGTAATATTCGAGAAAGTTTGTGTAGAAGAAGGCGAGCTGGACGAACGAACTGCGGACAGGCAGGTCGCGGATGTAGTCTTCTATCCTCGCTTTGTCGGTGAAATGCGGCGCCCATTTCGTGCCACCTGTCCGGGCTTCCACGTTCTCAAGACTGCTGAAGACAACCTGTTGAACGCCGGCCGCCACCGCCGCGTCGGCCATTTCCCGGCCTATCGCGAACTCGGTGTCGGCAGGCGGCACCCGCACGATGGGCGGGGTCATCAGGAACGCTCCAGCCGAGCCCTGCATGGCGACGGTCAACTCCGCCTGCATCCCGGCTTGAAGAGGGGCAACCACAATCTCGGCGCCTTTGCGCGACAAACTCTGCGCCGCCTGGCTGTCGTGTCGTCGCGTCAATGCGCGCACGCGGTAGCGTCCGCTATCGAGCAGCGACTCCGCCACGCTGCGGCCTTGCTTACTCGCGGCGCCGACGACGGTGATCAGGGGTTTGGAAGAAGCGATTTGCGTCATGGGAGAGTCTCTGAAAGTGAAGGGCCAGCCCCGTGTCGGGGCTTGTTCAGGCCGATATATTCCGCTGCCTCTTGGTATCTGGCAAATAGATATATTTTGTCGCTACAATCCAACTCATGGATACCAAGCGTCTGGATCTCAACCTGCTCATCACGCTGGAGACGCTGCTGGTGGAGCGGAGCGTGACCAAGGCTGCGTACCGCTTGCATCTGAGTCAGCCTGCCGTTAGTTCCCAGCTGGCGCGTCTGAGGCAAGTATTCGACGATCCGCTACTCATTCCGGCACAACGAGGGATGACGCCTACGGCAAAGGCGGTCGAGCTGATCGACCCGCTTCGACAGGCCCTTGATCAAGTCCGCTCCACTTTGTCGACGCATCGGAATTTCGACCCGGCAACGGCCGAGCTGACGTTCTCGGTCGCGTGCACGGATTACCTCCAGGCCGCAGTGGTCATACCTTTCATCAAGGCGCTGCGCCAGCGGGCCCCCAAGGTTCGCATTGCGGTTCGGTACCTCGATCTGCGCGAGTTGGAAGCGCAGATGGCGCGGGGCGAGGTCGACCTGGCGCTCATGACGCCGCAGGTGGCGCCTCCAAGTCTGAGAACGAGACATCTGTTCGACGAACGTTATGTGCTTATTGGCCGGCGCAATCACCCGCAGCTACGCAAGGGCATGTCGGTAGAGCAGTTTGTGCGGCTCGATCATGTCGTGGTTTCCCTTAGCGGCGGCACCTTCGAGACCCCGGTGGACGACGTTCTGGCCGCCCTTGGACATCAGCGCAATGTCGTTGTGTCGGCGGCTTCGTTCATGCTGATTCCAGAGCTTGTAGCGCAGTCGGATTTCGTGGCGCTCGTTCCGGAGCGGCTGGTTCACGAGCGACGGCGGAACATCGAGCGGTTCGAATGTCCGTTCCCTGTGGAAGGGTTCGCCGTTGCCATGGTCTGGCACGAACGCAGTCACGGGCACAGCGGACTGCGTTGGATTCGGGAAGCTCTGGTCTCCATGCTCGGCGAGCGGCAATGATCGCAACGCGCGCAAGGCGGGTTGAAGCCGCTTCAATGGCATGGCATCCGTGCATTCACGGAAGGGTGGACGGGACGTGATGCTCCCTGCACGCCCAGTTACCGACGCGTCCGGGTGCTGGACGGCACCAGGAAAACAGGGGTCGGAGTGCGCTTCTTGGGACGTACTCTGACCCCTGTTTCCGCATGTACGGCTCCCGAAGATTCAAGGATCCAGCGGATCGAGCGGATCGACCCGAGCGGAGTCCGGGGACGGACGGAAGGCGATATCGAATGGCGAGGTACGTTCGCCGACTCTGCCGGGCTGGTAACCCAGCTCGCGCTGGTTGCGCGCGACGAACTCGTCGCTCTCCACAGCGTCGATGTGCCGGGGGTCGCTCAGAACAAGCGCATCGCGATCCATCGGCGCCTTCATCGACATCAGCAAGCGCGTGGAATTGCGCAGGTTGGTCGTCGTATGCCGTGCGTAGGGTTCGATCACGATCGCATGCGCCGGCACCCCATACCGTTCGATCAGCGCGCGGCGCATTTCGACGGCTTCGACGAAGCGCGTCTCACGCGGGTGCACGGCAGCGCCGCTCACGATGATGAAGGGGGCAAGACCGCTGAAGTAACGCTGGGCGGCGACCTTGATGTGCAGCTTGCCCCGTGCGCTCAGCGGCGTCAGCAGATCTTCCGGCCCTGCCCCGAGCACGATGATCGAGGTGTAGGGGTAGCGCGACCAGTCCAGCTTCCGGGCGTGCTGGAAGGCATCCGAATTGAGCCCACCGCCGAGCGGCTCGAAGGCGATGGCGTCCAGGCGGTCGTTCACGTCGATGAGCGCCAGCGCCAGGCCGATGCTGGGGTCGAACGCGGCAACCGCTTCGTCGCGCCCCACTTCGCCGATGGAAGTGGCCACGGCGATATCGGCTGCAAGCCGCTGGCTGCCCTTTTTCCCGATTGGGCCGTCGATTTCCGGATAACGAGACGTTTCGCCCTTGCCATAAACGTCGAGAATGGCGTTGATCCCCGCCAGTTCGCGACGGATGGCATCCCGGCGCTCCCGGGTCCCGGCAGCCGGTTTGCCGGTGACCGCCATCTTCGATACCAGGCCGATTTCCTCTTCACTCCAGACGGACGCATCGACCTTGCAAGCCGCGTCATCCGCGCACAGTGCAAGACGGCGACCGCGCCCGGCCAGCATCGAACGGACTTCCGCGCTCGCCTGAGACCTGTCCATCGCAGTAACCACCGGAAACAAGCGCTTGCCCAGCGCTGCGATTACCCTGTCTTCCGCCGTCGCCGCGAATACCGGCTGAATCGCCACGACGACCATGCACAGCAACTGCGCAAGTCGCATTACCAGCTCCGGCTCAATACCAGACGGAAATTCCGGCCGAACAGCGGACGACCGTAAATCGCCTCGCTCGACCCCTGTCCCGCCAAGGCGTCGGTGCGGGTGTTGCCCTCGGTCAAACCTTTCTCATCGGTCAGATTGTCGCCCACCAGTTGCACTCCCCAGGGTCCGCGTTTCCAGGACAGCCCGAATCCCAGTGTCTGATAGGAAGGCAGCGCGGTGCGATTGAACAGATCGACATAGGATTTTCCGACGAAATCGTAACGCAGATAGGCTTCGATCTCGTTGTCGCCGGTCATAAAGCTGAAAGTCGGGCGGATGTTTCCGTAGACCTTCGGCTCGCGCACGATCTGGTTGCCGTTCACCGCGCTCGGATCCGCACCGGTGCTGTTCTGCAGATTCTTGTACTGCGGGTCGCTGAGCGTCACCGCGCCGGCCAGCGAGAACCAATCCGACGCTTTGAACAGGCCGTCTATCTCGATGCCTTTCGACACCGCGGTACCTATGAAGGGCACCGACTGGTCGTTGCGCCCGGTGACCGGGTTGTAAGCCACGAACGAGGCATTCAGCGGATCGAACTTGGTGTAGAAGGCCGTCAGGTACAGATAGGAACGATCGAAGGTCGCTTTCAAGCCCAACTCGTACTGGTCGGTTTTGGTTTCGACGATGGTCGGGTTGATGCTGCGTGCGACGCTTGATTGCGGCGCGATCTCCACATGCGAGGCGCGGCCGTAAGCGCCGAAATTGGAATTGAAGTCGTAATTCAGGCCGACCGTCCAGTTGGTGACCGACGGGTCCAGTTTGTGGGTCTGCGTGCCGCCGCTGAAGCGCCGGGTGGTGTCGTCGGCCAGCGTTTCCGCATCGCCCAGGTTGGCGCCGTCGGTCTGCTCGGCATAGCCGTCGTAGCTGTACCGTTCGTGGCGGACGCCGGCATCCAGCTTGAGCTTATCGGTGATTTCCCAGGTGTCGTTGGCGTACACCGCAAACATCTTCGCATCGACCTCGCCCGCATTGAGCGTGGTCGTGTAGCGCAGCACGCCGTTGTCGGTCACGTAGCCCAATGGCACGCCTTGGGCCGAATAGGCCACCAGATCCAGCGTCCTCGGTTTGCCGGAGACTTCAAGCAGCATGTCCTGGTAGGCCGTGAATGCCGTGGTTCCATAGAACGAGGTATACACGCCGATGTTGAGATCGTGTGCGCCAAAACCGGTTTCGAACCGGCGGGCCGCGCTCAGGTCCGCTTGCGCCGAATAGAACTCCGACTCGATCGCGCGATACTGCGCCGATATCACCAGGCCGGAAGCCGAATAGGGGTCGTAAGCCGTCGCGCCGTTGGTGCCGGCCAGGGCATAGCCCATCGACGTGACCCCGGTCCCGAAAGCGCTCTGCGCCCGGCTCAGGTAGCTGTTGGCAAACGTGTTTCCGTCGACCGGATTGGTCGTGGAATAAAGCGCATCGAAGCTCAGCTTGCCCTTGGTATAGCCGGACTTGAGCGAGACGACCCAGTCGCCGGCGCTGTTTTCGTACTGGAAGCCGACGTTCCCGAAGCGCATATGGCGGCCGTCCGCCAGATCCCGATGCAGGCTCTGCATTACGCCGGCCGAATCCAGGTACTTGAGGTTCACGTTGCGCAGCGAAGGCGAGTTCATCGTACCGGTGAAGTAATCCAGATACGGATCCAGCGAGACCGAGGGATCGCGTGGATCGGCGATCGGAATCGGCAGGTAGAAGACGTTGTGGTCGTCGACGAAGGTGCCACTGAACTTTATCCAGCTGTCTTCCATGTAATGCTTGATGTTGGCGCGCAGCTGGCCGCCCTGATCGTTGGGGAAGCCGTTGTCCCGATAGCCGTCATGCTGGCGCAGGAACCCGCCTATGGCGTAGTAGGTATCCTCGGAAAGGGCCCCCGATTGAAACGCCTCTGCACGGTAGAGCCCGGTATCGCCAAGCGTGAGCTGGGCCTTGCCCTTCGTCTCGTCGCTGCCCTCGGCCAGGATGTTGTTGACGATGGCCGCGCCACCACTGGCATAAATGGGCGCTGGGCCGCCGCGTACCACTTCGACGCGCTGGTTCATGACGTCGAAGCGATGCATGCCTTCGCCGGAGTTGAAAAAATGCCCATCGATTTCATGGAACAGTGGCAGACCATCCTGCTGGAAGATGATATAGCCGCGGTCGGTCGGAATGCCGCGAAGGCGGGTGATGTTCTGTACTTCACCGCCTGTCGATTCGACGTGAATGCCCGGCACGTTGCTCAGCAGATCCGCATAGCTCTTGGGCGCCAGTTTCTGCACTTCCTCCGCAGTCAGGGAGTTGACCGCATAGGAAGCGTCGAAACGACGCTGGCTCCTCGCCGAACCCGTGACCACCACCGCATCCAGCTCGCTGACTTTGTCGCTTTCTTCGGAGGCGGGGACTTCTTTCGTTCCAGGCTGAGCCTCGGATGTTTCTTGCGCGATCGACACCATCGGAGCAGAAAAGACAATCGCAATCGCAACTGCTTTCGCAAGACGGTTGCATAAGTAGGAACGTGGAGCGCGCATGAGCAATAGACCCTTCGGTGAATGGGAAAACGACGAGCGTCGTCGAAGTGACAGTCAGGCATTATCCGAAGCGTTCGTTACAGGCATACGTAACGATTAGTGATTGATTTCACACTGTGGCTTCAGAAGAACGGGGTCCGCAGAACGGGGTCAGAGTAAGTTTTCCAGTAAGCAGGAATGGTCGAACGCATTTTCGCGGCAAGGTCGTGGCGGCAAGATCGGCAAGAGCTGCAGGCGATGGCAGGACCACGGGCGATGGCCGTATAGACTGGGATTCCTGATTGCCGCGATCCTTACCGATGACGAGGAGTGGAAATGAAAATGGGCTGGATCGTCGTAGGAATAGTCGCGCTGCTAATTGCAGGCGCGCTTGTTTTCGGCCGCAACACCCCGACGCGCGGTACGGTGGCGGGCAAGGCCATGCAGGGCAGGGCACCGAATGCCGGCCACATCAACCTTTTCCTTGAACCCTACCGCGCGCAGTTGGAAGCCAGCCGGCGGCCGCTGGCCAGGATCTCCCTGGAACCGATGACCCAGGACGACCTGCGCGCCAGCAAGGTCGGTGGGCGTCCCTACTGGTTGGAAGGAAAGGCGGCGCCCACGGGAAGCGATGGAAAGCCGCTGTACCTGCTGGCCCAGATCAACTTCTCCGAAATCCCCCGTACGCTCCCCGGCTACCCTTCGCAGGGTCTTCTGCAATTCTTCATCGCCGACAACGACCACTACGGCGCCGATTTCAAGAGTGGTCATGGTCCCGATGTCTTGAGCGTCCAGCGCGACTTCCGCGTGGTGTACTGGCCCGACGTCGTCGCTGCGCCCATCGACATTCCCGTGCCCCCGCGGTTCCACGGATCACCGATGCTGCCGCACGATCCCGCGCGGCCAAGGCGCATGAGTTTCGAGGCAGACGAAGAGAGGCTCAGCGTCGACGACTACCGTTTCGACGAGCTGTTGGGCGGAAGCACGTATGGCGCCGTGGAAGCATTCGCGGTCTCCCACCAACTGGAAGCCGACGCTCTGTTCGACGCGCTATGGGAGCGCTATTCGGGTAGCGGCCACAAGCTGGGCGGGTATCCCTACTTCACCCAGGAGGATCCGCGGACCCAGGGTCCGATGGAATTGCTGCTGCAGTTGGATTCGGACGACGAAATGATGTGGGGCGATGTGGGCGTGGGCGGCTTCTTCATTGCGCCGGAAGATCTGGCCAAGGCCGACTTCAGCCGCGTGATGTACACCTGGGACTGCCACTGAACGCGCGCGTCAGGCGAGGCCGCCGATCCCCGTTGAATAGTTACCGGGATTCGGAATGCGTGGGCGGGAAGTGGTGCCCCCTGCACACCCAACTATTTCTCTCTCTGCAGCCGGGAACCTAAACGGACTCGCTTAAGCGGTCACAAATCGCTCTTGGCGGTCAGTTCCGTGCGGCTCGAGCCCGATAAGGCTTTGATCTGCTTGCACGGCGCACCCTGCTTTAAGGCCTGGGGGGTGGCATAGATATTGCTAGTAACTCGGGTTACTCCCTGAGCGCGTCCACCATGGAATTGATCGGTACCTACAACTACACGCTGGTCGCGATTTCGTACCTGGTGGCCGCATTGGCCTCTTTCGTGGCTCTGGACATGGCCGGCCGCATCACCGCCAGCGAGGGCAGTTCTTCGCGCTGGTGGCTGTTCGCCGGCGCTACTGCAATGGGCGCAGGAATCTGGTCCATGCACTTCATCGGCATGCTTGCTTTCAAGCTGCCGATCCCACAGGGCTACGATCTGGCGATCACGCTCTACTCGCTGTTGATCGCCGTGGCCGCCTCGGCTTACGCGCTGTGGCTGGTATCGCAGCCGGCGCTACCGCACCGTCGTTTGCTGGGCGGTGCGCTGATCCTGGGCGCCGGTATCGCCGCAATGCACTACACCGGCATGGCAGCCATGCGCATGCAGCCCGGCATCGACTACGACCTGCTGTGGTTCGTCCTGTCCATCGTCATCGCCATGGGCACCGCTGGCGCGGCGTTGTGGATCGCCCACCATTTGCGCAGCGAGGGCGCACGCATCCGCCGTATCCGTCTGCTGGCCGCGCTGGTGATGGGCCTGGCCGTGGTCGGCATGCACTACACCGGTATGGCCGCCGCCCACTTCCCGGCGGACAGCATCTGCGGCGCGGCACTGGGCCACGGCGTCTCAATGCAGTGGCTGGCCAGCCTGGTCGGGATCAGCAGCTTCGCCATCCTCACCGTGGCCATCGTGGTCTCGGTACTGGACCGGCGCATGCAAGAACGCACCACCGGGCTCTCCTATTCGCTGCAGCAAGCCAACGAAAAGCTGACCTACCTGGCCCTGCACGACCCCCTCACCGGCCTGCCCAATCGCATGCTGCTTGAAGACCGTCTGAGCCAAGCCGTGGAGAAGGCATTGCGTGCACGCACGCGCTTCGCCCTGTTGTTCATGGACCTGGACGGATTCAAGACCATCAACGATGCCTATGGCCATCCGATCGGCGACCGTCTTCTCGCGCAGTTCGCGGCAGGCATCCGCGACGTGGTCCGTTCGCAAGACACTATCGCCCGCTTGGGCGGCGACGAGTTCGTGCTGCTGATGGAGGTGGGCGAGCCTGAGGATGCCGCCCTGGTGGCTGAGAAGCTGCTGCAGCAGGCGCGCCTGCCGCTGGACCTTGAACACGGCGTGGTCCAGATCAGCGCCAGCATCGGCATCGCGATGTTTCCGGACGACAGCGTCAGCGCGCGTGCGCTCATGACCCAGGCCGACGCAGCCATGTATCACGTCAAAGAACAGGGGCGTAACGGCTACAGCTTCTTCGAAGCTTCCATGAACCTGGGCGCGCATGAGCAGCTTGCGCTGATCCAGGACCTGCGCATGGCCTTGGCCCAGGATCGGCTGATCCTGCACTTCCAGCCGCAACTGAAGGCGCCGGACGGCCCTTTGCTGGGCGTGGAGGCGCTGCTGCGCTGGCGGCATCCCCGCCATGGCCTGATCATGCCGAACGAGTTCATTCCGCTGGCCGAGCGCAACGGCCTGATCATCGAAATCGGCAATTGGGTGCTCGACGAAGCATGCCGCCAGTTGGCCCAATGGCACAGCGACGGGCACGCGATCCCCAGCGTGGCGGTGAACCTGTCGGCTACGCAATTCCGCTATGCGGGCCTGACCGACAGGGTCCGCGACGTCCTGCGCCGGCATCGCCTCGATCCGGGAGCACTGACCCTGGAGATAACCGAGTCCACTGCCATGCATGACCCGGAAAACAGCATGCTTATCCTGCAGGAACTGGCAGACATCGGCGTGCACATCTCCATTGACGATTTCGGCACCGGCTACTCCAGCCTGATGTACCTGAAGAAACTGCCGGCCAGCGAGCTGAAGATCGATCGCGGCTTCATCAAGGACCTGGCGGAAGGCAGCGAAGACGCTGCGATCGTGACCGCCATCATCGCTTTGGGTAAGACGCTCAATCTGAACATCATCGCCGAGGGTGTGGAAACCCCTCAGCAGCAGGCGTTGCTGACCCAGCTGGGGTGCACCTCCTTGCAGGGCTTCCACTTGGGCTATCCGGTCGACGCCGACCAGTTGATACTCGACCACGGTCCCGGCAGCAGCGCGACTCCTTCGCTCTTCTAGCCAGCTTAGCCCGGGGAAGCAGGGCGCACCCGGGGCGCTTCGCACGGAACTCCACGTTCCCCGGGTGCGGCCTTACCTGGACTACTTGCTTCAATGGCCTGGCATCCGTGCAACTTCCGGAAGGCGGGTCAAGACCCGCCCTACCTGGAATGCGATTTGCGTAGGGCGGGTCTTGACCCGCCTTCCGTGGTCGCCGATATCCGTTGAACGGCCAACGAGATTCGGAATGCTCCGAGTCTGAAAAACGGTATCCACTGATAGCGGAAGGCGTGGACGGCAGGTGATGCTCCACGCATGCCCAGCTACCGACGCGTCCTGGTGCCGGGCGGCACCTGTTCCTTTACCGTCAACCTGCTGGAACGCCGGTGCACGCTGCTCGCCGATCATGTCGAAGCATTACGCGAATCATTCCGTGTTGCCTATGCGGACTGGCCGCATTCCTCATTTCATCGCTATATGAAAACGGGATTGCTGGCTGCCGATTGGGCGGGCGGAATACGCAAGGCGGGTTAAAACCCGCCCTACGCGGTGCATCGGTCCAATTTCCGGAAGGCGGGTTAAAACCCGCCCTACGCACCACCATTGGCGCTACGGTTTGCCACATATACTTCGCCCTCTCCCTCCAGCAAGGTGCGCCATGACCGTAAAGACCTACACCGGAAGCTGCCACTGCGGCAACGTACGCTTCGAGGCCGATATCGATCTGACTGCCGGCACCGGTAAATGCAATTGCTCCATCTGCACCAAGTCCCGCAACTGGTGCGCGATCGTCAAGCCCGAGGCGTTTCGCCTGCTCAGCGATGAAAGCCAGGCCACCGACTACCAGTTCAATACGAAATCGACGCACTGGCCGTTCTGCAAGACCTGCGGCGTGCGCGCGTACGGCATGGGCGACGTTCCCGAGGCCGGCGGCAAGTTCGTCTCCATCAGCGTCGCTTGCCTGGACGACGTCACCGGGCAGGAACTGGCCGAGGCCCCGGTGAACTACTCGGACGGCCGCAACAACAATTGGTGGAACCCGCCGGCCGAGACTCGTCATCTCTGAGCCTGCGTAGGGCGGAACCGCAAAGCGGACGATCCGCTCCGCTTTGCGTTTGAACGTCCGCTGCATGCCGATCGTCGCCATCACCGTTTGGCGAAACAGAGCTGGCTCACTGCGGCCCCCGACGCGTTACGATGCCGCACCCCACTGTTCGCGCGCTGTAGATTCCCAATGAAGTCCCCCACTCCCGAGGCACCTCCGGCCGCATGAGCAAGGCGTCGAGCCCACCGGATGCCAAGGCCGAATCCTGGATAGAACGCTGGCAGCACTGGATCGCCGTGCTGCTGAGCGCACTGCTGCATCTGCTGCTCCTGATTCTGGCGATGTTGACCTCTCCCATCACCGTCGCGCCGCCGCAAGGCGCTGCCGCCGGCGGCAGCAGGATGGCCGTGGACTTCATCGGCGCCACCACGCCGCAACCCACGATCGCGCCGCCGGTCAACAAGCCGCCAGCGCCAAAATCCGCCAAAAAGAAAGCGCCGGCCTCACGCGTCCAGGCCACCCGGGTCGTAGTTGCCGAAGATCCGCTGCCGCCCGACGAAGAGGACGAGGCCACGCAGGCCCAAGCGCCGGCCGCCGCCCCGCCCCCAACGCCACAGCGTCGCCCGCATGTCTGGGGACAGCCACCGGGCATGCTGCAGGAAGACACCGCTCCCGAAAATGCGGGGCTGGCCAGAAGCTCCGCCATCGACCGTGGGCGCGGCAACGCGTCCGGCAACGACACCAGCCTGGAAGTGGGCGGCTATCAGGTTTACTACGACCTGCGCAACGAAACCAAGCTGCGCGCCTGGCGCGACCAGGGAATGACGGAGATCTTCCTGCCGCTGCCCGGCTCGCGGCAGTACATGGCCTGTCCGCTGGAAACCGCGCTGAAGCGCGACTCCGGCCCCTGCCGCCTGGTCGACCCGGACGCTCCGGAAATGAAGGCCATCGGCGACGCGCGCGATGTCATCGACATGCAAAAAGTCTACCGGCGGGGAGAGCTGGTGTGGAGCGGCCCGGGGCCGTACCGGTGAGCCTGCGCGCTCCTCAACAAAGCGAATCCGCTGTGCGGGTTTCGACGTGGTAACGACAGATCGGCGAATCTGATCCCCCTCAATAATCATATCCGGGCCAGCGCGTTCAAACCCCATGCCGCTTGCGCGCATCAAAAGGGAGTGCGGCATTCCGAACGCACTACTGACTACACCCCTCTGCCGATGACGGAGCCCCGTATGACATTCCGAAGCGCTTTCCTCGCACGATGCCTGCTCGCCGCGTTGCTATTGGGCGGAGCCATTCCACAAGCGCTGGCCACCTGGTCGATCATCGCCATCCATCCGCGCACGGGTACCATCGGCGTGGCGGCGGCGTCTTGTTCGGGCGGGGTCTACGGTATCCAGGCCGTGGTGCCGGGGGTCGGGGCGGTGATCGTGCAGGCAGAAAGCAACAACGATGCACGGGGTGAGGCGGTGAAAATGTTGCGCGAGCACGCGTCGCCCGACGCCATCCTCGCGAAGATCTCCGACCCGGCTTCCGGATACTCGCCGCAGCGTCAGCAGTACGCCGTGTTGGCGATCGAAACCGGGGACGGGCCGCGCATCTACACCGGCGCCGAGGTGCCGGAGGTCAAGAGCCACGCCCAAGGCGAGCACTTCAGCATCCAAGGCAACACGCTGGCCTCGAAAGAGGTGATTTCCCGCGCGGCCACCGCGCTCGGCAAGGCCGACTGGCCGGACGATACCGCCATGGCGCACGCGCTGATGCGCGCGCTCAAGGCAGGCGCAACGGCTGGCGGCGACCGCCGCTGCGGCAAGGCAGCGAGCAACTCCGCCTTCATCAGCCTGCACCGCACCACCGATCCGTCCAACGCGCCTTGGGTCAGCCTCTCCATCAACCGCATCCCGGCCGGTACCGCCAGCGGCACGGATGCGCTTGACGCGCTGTTCTCGCAATGGCTACGCGACGGCGTGCAGCATCCGAGCACGGCGATCTTCCTGGTGCCAGGAAAGGTTGAAGAGCCGTAAGCTGGGTCGGTTTCATCAACCCGGCGCCCTGGAGTGGCGTCGTGGCATGCTGGAGTTGATGGGCCCACCCAACAGACATGCTGAGTTGAGCGAAACGATGGCCCTCGCTAGGATGCTCTCACAGCGAGAGAGACAGGGGCGGGGCGATGCGGATTGTGCTAACGGCGGCGCTGTTGCTTCTGGCGATACTGTCCGCAGGTGTCAAAGGCGCTGAGCAGACGGAGCAGACTGTCGCAACGTTTGTATTCGTTGGTGAGCTGATCTCCATCGAAAAGCTTCCCGATCCTTGCCAGAAAGAACAGAAAGAAACCGGCGTTCTGAGCTGCGTCACCATGGACGCGCTGTACCGCGCCAAGTACGGGGTAGTTCTGCCGGTCGCGGGGGCCTATTCTCATGCCGAGATCACTTTCGATGTTGCGGATCATTATGGGTTTCCGCCATTCGCCTACTTCAAGAACGCCCTGCTCTTCGTGGGCCTGTACGACGATGGCCCCTGGTTGCACAAATATCAGGCCATTGCGGTACACCGCACCACTGACGGCCAATGGGCATCGTGTGGCGAGGTGAAATACCGCAAGGAGAGTGACCCAACTCCGTCCATGCTTCACGACCTGCAGTTCGAATCCGAAATAGAGTCCGCAGGCAATGCCAGCGACCCGGAATGGATTGAGCTGGTTTCGCGCTGGAAGAAATCCAAGCAGCAGGGCGACTACGAGGTGAAAAGCGGCAAGATTCGCTGCAAACGTGGCATCCTGCTTCCAGACGCTTATGACATCGTTCGCGACGGCGTAATGAAAGCGCGCGGCGTCCCATTGCCGGCGTTGAAAAAGAGCCTCTGATTGCCGTCGGAACGAGAAGGGCGCAAGCAGTTAAGTCAACTGACTATCCGCGTCTATTTCGGTTCGAACGAATATATTCTCTGGCCTTGGTTCAAAAGGAAAATCGTCACGCGATGAGTACATCTGACAATCCGTTTGAACCACCGATATCGTTGGTCGGGGCAAACCAGAAGATGAGCCGATTGAAGAAATTCGCACTCGCCGTGCTCGCCTCGATGATAGGCAGCGGGCTGGTGCTTGCATTGATCGTGACTGCGGCGATACTTCCCGAGTTCATCGACTCTAATGAAAGGCCAAGGAGTACGGTGAAAGAAGTGGAAAACCCGCCTGGGGTGCGGATTGTCCAGCACGCCCGTGTCCCGGAGACCGACCAGTTCACCGTGCAGGGAGTAGTTCAAAACTACGCAGTAACCGAGTGGGCCTCGGTGTCCATCGTGATGACGGTCAAGGTGGCGGGCGAGAAAATGAACAGATGCGAAGGCATGATTCTCGACGATATGCCAACGGGAAGCCGGCGTGCATTTCAGTTGGAATGCGAGGGAACCACCGGCATCAATGTCCCGGGAAACACTCGCTACGAAGTTTCGATAGCATCCGCCCGCCAGGTAACCAAGGTCCCCTAGATCCCCTTGGGCGCCAATGGTGGGCCAAGGCTCGCTGTGCGGAGCCGATTCAAAAAACAGGAGCACGCCGTATGCGCCGACTGTCAATCGCATTACTCGCTCTAACGTTGGGCCTGTGCGGCGAACCACTTCGTAGCGCCACGCCAGCCCCCGCGGATGACGCCGCCATCGGCCGCTGGGATATCACCCTGCAAACCCCCACCGGCACCGCCCCCTCCTGGCTGGAAATCCGCCGCTCCGGTTCGCGAACGCTGGTAGGTCAATTCGTAGGCGTAGTCGGTAGCGCACGCCCGATCTCGCGTATTGAAGTGAAAGACGGCGAGCTGCACTTCGCCATTCCAGCGCAATGGGAAAAAGGCCCGGAAGATCTGTCGTTCCAGGCCCGCATGCAGGGCGACAGGATGACCGGCTCGATCACGTTCCCCGACCACAAGCGCAGCGAACTGACTGCCGTCCGCGCGCCCTCGCTGCGAAAGCCAGCGAACACCACCGTGCGCTGGGGCACTCCTATCCGCCTGCTCAACAACACCGACCTCACCGGTTGGCGCGCGCTGGGCGAATCGCATTGGGAAGTCGCCGACGGTGTGCTGCGCGACACCGCCGGCGGCGGCGCCAATCTGGTGACCGAGCGCAAGTTCACCGATTTCAAACTGCACGTCGAACTGCGCCTGCCTGCGGGGAGCAACAGCGGTGTCTATCTGCGTGGACGGCATGAAGTGCAGATCGCCGACTCCTCGGGCGAACCCGCGAGCGACGGCCTGGGCGCCGTGTACGGATTCATTGCGCCCACCGAAGACGCGGGCAAAGGTCCCAATGAATGGCAGTCCCTGGACATCACGCTGGTCGGGCGTAGGATCACGGTCCTGGTCAACGGCAAGACGGTGATCTGCGATCAGGAAATTCCCGGCATCACCGGCGGCGCGCTCGACAGCGACGAGGCCGCGCCCGGACCGCTGCTGTTGCAAGGCGATCACGGCCCGGTCGAATTCCGCAACCTCATCCTGACGCCAGCGAGTTGAACATGCCAGCCGACGACACCACCTTCGACGCCATCGTCATCGGCTCCGGCATTTCCGGCGGCTGGGCAGCCAAGGAGTTGTGCGAAAAGGGTTTGAAAACACTGGTGCTGGAGCGCGGCCGCAACGTCGAACACATCAAGGATTACCCCACCGCCAATCTGGCCCCGTGGGAGTTGCCGCACCGCGGCGTCATGCCACGCGAACTGGCCGAAGCCAACCCGATCATGAGCAAGATCGCCGGCGAGGACAACGCGCACTTCTTCATCAAGGACAACGAACACCCCTACGTGCAGGAACGCCCCTTCGACTGGCTGCGCGGCTACCAGGTCGGCGGGCGCTCGCTGGTGTGGGGACGCGGCTGCCAGCGCTGGAGCAAGTACGAATTCACCGCGCCCGAGCGCCAGGGCTACGGCATCAACTGGCCGATCGGTTACGAAGACATCGCGCCGTGGTATTCGCACGTGGAACGTTTCATCGGCGTCACCGGCACGCGCGACGGGCTGGAAGCGATGCCCGATGGCGAGTTCCAGCCGCCGTTCGAAATGACCTGCGTCGAGAAGCACCTCAGCGACAGCATCCGCACGCACTACGGCAATCGCTATGTGGTGCACGGTCGCTTCGCTCATCTCACCCAACCGCAGGAAATCCACGCGCAACAGGGCCGCGGCTCGTGCATGGCGCGCAACCTGTGCATGCGCGGTTGTCCCTACGGCGGTTACTTCAGTTCCAACTCTTCCACGCTGCCGTGGGCGGAGAAGACCGGCAACCTGACCCTGCGCCCGCACGCGGTGGTGCATTCCATCCTTTATGACGAGGCCAAGGGCAAGGCGACGGGCGTGCGCGTGATCGACGCCAACACCCATGTCGTCACCGAGTACCGCGCCCGCATCATCTTCGCCAACGCGTCGGCGCTGAACACGACGTTGATCCTGCTCAACTCGGTTTCGGCGCGCTTTCCGCACGGGCTGGGCAACGACAGCGGTCTGCTGGGCAAGTACGTCGCCTTCCAGAACTACCGCGCTTCGGGCGGCGGCAAGTTCGACGGCTTCGAGGATCGCTACCACTATGGCCGCAGGCCGTCGGAATGCATCATCCCCAATTTCCGCAATCTGGGGAAACAGGACATGGATTTCGTCGGCGGCTACACCACCTTCACCGGTGCCTCGCGCGGGCGCGGGGTAGAGACGCCGCAACGCCTGGGTGGTGCGTTCAAGGATGCGCAGACGCAGGTCGGGCCGTGGGAGATCTATATGTATCTGCAGGGCGAGACGATTCCCAAGGAAGCCAATCACGTGCGCCTGCACGAAACGCAGAAGGACGAGTGGGGC
The DNA here is from genome assembly GCA_946479745.1 of uncultured Pseudoxanthomonas sp. The sequence goes on from CAMLGZ010000010.1 coordinate 31,235, forward strand.
ATCCCGCTTCTGGTCACTTCGGTGGGATACGACGACAACGACGAGCGCATGATCCGCGACTGGCGCACGCAGGCTGCCGCCATGCTGGAGGTCGCGGGCTGTCGCGATATCAAGACGGTGGACAACAGCTGGTCGCCGGGGCGCGACATCCACGAGATGGGCGGGTGCCGGATGGGCAGCGATCCGAAGACTTCGCTGCTCAACCGTTGGAATCAGTTGCACGCGTGCCCCAACGTGTTCGTCACCGATGGCGCCTGCATGACTTCCACCGGCAACCAGACGCCTTCGCTGTTGTATATGGCGCTGACGGCGCGCGCGGCGAATCATGCGGTCGAGGAGTTGGGGAGGCAGAACCTGTGAACGAGCGGAAGCCGTTGATGATTTCGATGACGCGACGCGAGGCGTTGAAGACGGCGTCGGCGCTGTTAGGCGGGGCGTTGATCGTGCCTGCCGTGTTGACGGGGTGTGCGCCCGAAGATCAGAAGGCGGCGCCGAAAGGGTTGCGGCTGGATGATGAGGCGCTGTTGGGCCATATCGCAGATACGTTGTTGCCTACGACGGCGGCTTCGCCGGGTGCGGCGGCGGCTGGGGTGGGGGCGACGATGTTCATGCTACTCAGTGAGTGCCAACCGGTGGAGGTGCAGCAGCGGGTGGCGGAGGGGTTGCAGGAGTTGCGTGCTGTTTGCCGAGCGCGTGGGGTTGCCGGTTTCGATGCGATGACGCAGGGGCAGCGGGAGCAGTTGCTGGGGGAGATTGATGCGGCGGCGCAGCAGGCGGGGGACAAGCATTGGTTTGCTGTTGCGCGTGGATTGGCGTTGCATTCCTATTTCACTTCGGAAATCGGGATGACGCAGGCGACGCGGTTTGTGTTGGTGCCGGGGCGGTGGGAGGGGTGTATTCCGCTGGAGGCTGGGCAGCCGGCCTGGGGATGACGGGCGGGGCGCTTAAGACGGGGTTAAAACCGTTTTAAATGGCTCTATGCCTGAGCAACTCCGAAAAGAACTAGATCCCGCCCTACGCGGAATTTCTGTCATCTATGGCAAAAAAGGTTGCTCTGCCGCCCGGTGTGAATTATTTACGTTGTGCTCGTTTGCCGCCGGTGCTCCCATGGCTTGGGAGAGGGGAGTACATGGACACAGGACACTGGAAGTAGCTGGGGGGGGCACACCAGCGCGGCCGGAGGGCGCTCCACACCAAAACTCCACGTTCCTCCGGGTGCGGCCTTTTGCCTTGCCCGGGCTACTCGTTTAAATCAAAAAAGGGGAATTTCATGGCTTCAAAGAAAATCACAAGTAAGCGCGTCAACTCTTTCGCACCAAAAAAGTTCGAGGAGCACACCATTGTTAATGCGGAAGGAAAGGTTGTAGGGCACATTCGAGTCAAGCCGAGCGGCGTGCTTTGGTCTCCGAAGAACGGCAAAGACTGGTACGGATTGTCCCTGACAGACTTTGCTGACTACGCAGCTAAGAATGGCAAGAAGCAGAGCAAATAGAACCCATTTAAAGTAGGGCGGGTTTTAACTCGCCTTCGGTGGTTGGCGTCAGCGTAGCCGGGGTAAACCAAGCTCACCCAGAGTTCTTCATGCGGAACTACACGATCCTCCGGGGTACGGCCGTTGGCCTCATCCTGGCTAATCGCTCTATTGAGTGATGAACACTACGTTCGTATGAAAGCAAGCGTGTAGTTGTTATTCATCGAAGTTTGAACAGAAACGTCAAGATCTAAGGGAAGGTGACAGCTGTGGTCAAGAACTCAAGCGCAGACCAAGTAACTGCGGAGGCGCCTACCAATACATCTGCTGTAACGAAGGTGGCACTACCTGCTATCCATGATGTAGCACAACAAGCGCGAAACCTGAGGCAGATACTTCAAGACGACAAGCAGCGCATTGGCTGCTTTCTGGGAGCGGGGTGTCCACTCGGAATCTACGATGCGGAAGGAAAAACTAGTGTTGTATTGATTCCGGCGGTAGTAGAGCTGACTAAGCGAATCGCCGCTGGCTTGCTGGCAAGCGATAAAGACTTGGGGGCTGCATCGAAGTTTAAAGATAATTGGGATGCACTATGCGAGGAATGCAAGCTAACAGATGGAAAGGATCCGACGGTAGAAGACGTTCTAACTGAGCTGCGTACTTTGGCGAATCGCCGGGGAAGCGCAGAGATCCTGGGAATGACTAAGAAAAATTTGAGCGATCTTGATGAAAAGATCTGTGCCCTGATCGCTACGGAAATGCGGAAGCCACTACCTGTTTATCGTAATGCTTACAATCGCTTCGCATCTTGGATTGGAGGTGTACATCGTAATTCACCAGCTGAAATATTTACACCCAATTATGATGTGCTTTTTGAGCAAGCATTTGAACAGCATCCACTTCCGCATTTTGATGGTTTCGTTGGCTCGCACAAGCCATGGTTTGATTTGGCATCCATCGAACACGATGTGATTCCTTCCAGGTGGACGAGATTGTGGAAGCTTCACGGATCTATCAACTGGGAGAAGAGCGATGAGCTTGTCAATGGAGTCAAGGTCGCACGTGTCGTTCGGGTAACGCGTGAAGCGGCAGTAGGAAAGGTCATGATCTTTCCATCTCATCTGAAATATGACCAAAGTCGTCGCATGCCTTACCTCGCTATGCTTGATCGACTAAGAGCCTTTTTCCATGGGAAGGATGCTCCAAGGCTGGTGGTATGCGGGTACTCATTTCTCGACGATCATTTGAATGAAGTTCTGCTTGATGGGCTGCGAGGAAATCGCAATGCACAGTGTTTCGCTCTGATGTATTCCGGGCTTGATGAGCACTCAAGAGCCATAGACTATGCGGTGAAGCAGAGCAATCTCACGGTTCTCGCTTGGGATGGGGCAGTCGTCGGGACGCGGGTGGGGAGGTATCGCCCTGGAACTGCCGGCGGCTACGAGCACAAGCCTTGGCTTTCTGAAGAGGAGGTGGATAGAGGAGATGGGGTGAAGGAACAGCAACCGCGCAGTCGTCTAGGCGATTTTCATTACTTTGGTCTCTTCCTTGAGGAGCTTTGCGGCGGGAGTACGCACGATGTCCAGCCAGCCGTCTAATCCAGATCCCTCGCGGCTTGGAAGCGTGGAGGATGTCAACGGCTCCAGTGTAAGTGTGAAGCTTGCGGAGAGCACGCCCGGTGGACTCCTCTTTGTAAACGGCGAGGCATACCGGGTCGGACAAGTTGGGGGGTTTGTCCGTATTCCATCTGGATACGTCGACCTGTATGGAGTGATATCTCAGGTGGGTGCTGGGGCTGCTCCTGGACCGCCTGAGCTCGCGCCCCAGTTCGGAAACCGATGGCTCAGGATTGAATTGGTCGGTCAAGGGCGCCGAGGAACAATGTTCGAGCGCGGTATCGCGCAGTATCCTTCTATCGGCGATTCGGTCCATATAGTTACCGAGTCGGATCTGAAAACTATCTATGCGCCTGGAGACGACGATGCGCATGTCGCTATCGGTCGCGTTGTAAGCGCTGAGTCAATCCATGCCTATCTGGATATGAATCGCCTTGTTACTCGTCACTCTGCCGTGGTGGGGAGCACTGGCTCTGGGAAATCGAATGCAGTCGCTAGCCTGCTAGGGTCGGTTTCAGATCAGAACCGCTTCAAGTCCGCGCGTGTCGTGCTATTCGACCTTCACGGCGAGTACGCGAAAGCATTTGGAGATCAAGCGCGGGTATTTCGAGTTGGAGCTAATGCGGCCCAAAAGGAGCGCGAACTGCATGTTCCATTCTGGGCACTTACTGCCGACGAGTTTATTTCTTTGGCAATGGGTTCGGTTACTGGAGCGCCTTTAACCTTGCTGCAGGAAAAGTTGCTTACAAGCAAGCGTGCATCAAAGGCGGCCGGCACAGCCCATGATCTTTCAGATACAGAAATTACTGTCGATACTCCTTTACCGTTCTCCGTTTATCAGCTCTGGCACGATTTGCACTCGTTGCATTGTGCTACTCACAGTGTAAGCAAAAACCAAAATCAGACTGAAGCTACACGGACCTACATGGAGGATGGCAATCCGGCGGTAAAAGCTGTTGGCGACGGTGACCAACTTATTCGGCCGCGATTTCGTCCGATCACAACCGAAGCCGGAGCCGAGAAAGTTTATGCAGGGCTTCACGGTGATCTTCCGAGAGCACATATCGATAGCTTAGAAGGAAAGCTTCGTGATCCTCGAATGAAATTCCTGTTTCGCCCAGGTCGATGGTCACCGGACAAAGAAGGCACAACAGATGCTGATCTTGATGAACTACTTGCAGAGTGGATCGGGGCTGATAAACCCATCTCGGTGTTCGATTTATCAGGAATTCCTACTGCTGTTGTCGATGATTTGGTTGGGGCGGTTTTGAGGATTCTATATGACGCAATATTCTGGGGGAGATTAAAGCAAGAGGGTGGTCGTGAGCGCCCACTGCTTGTGGTTCTTGAAGAAGCGCATGTATATCTTGGCCCTCAAGCAAAAAATCGAGCTGCGGTTGCAGCGCGGAGGATTGCAAAGGAAGGTCGAAAGTATGGTGTTGGTTTGATGCTGGTTAGTCAACGGCCGTCTGAGGTGGATACCACCATTCTTTCACAGTGCGGAACTGTAATCGCCTTGCGTCTGACGAATGATATAGATCGTTCACAGGTAACGTCATGTGCGTCAGACAATCTAAAAGGGCTTTTCTCAATGCTTCCAATTCTCCGAACTGGTGAAGCATTAGTCGTCGGTGAAGCTGTCAGTATGCCGATACGCGCAATCATAGATCGGCCTCCAGAAGGCCGTAGACCCGAAAGCGATGATCCTATGGTCGTGGTGCCAAAGGGCAGTGATGGCAAGCGCATAAGGGCTGGCGGATGGACGGAACCGGTTGTAAATGAAGATTACAAGGCCTTGGTCGAGGCCTGGCGTAAGCAAGATCCAAGTGCTGGGGAGAAACCGAAACACTAATTTTTATCCTAAGGAGACAACACCATGGAACGCACGTCAGTCACTTCAAGCAATATCCGCGCAGTTGGCTATGAAGTAGAGAGTCAAGCTCTTGAAATTGAGTTCAACAATGGTTCTGTGTATGAATACTCAGGCGTTCCAGAAAACGAGTATGAGGGCCTTATGAGTGCTGACTCCAAAGGAACTTACTTCAACTCGAACATTAAGAATAAGTTCCCGTTTGTAAAGAAATGATCTGAACGCGCCGAGAAAAGAATCGGGATGATTATTCTGGTTCTTATTTCTGATAGCTGGTTTTTTAGAGCGTCTGTAGTTAAAGAAATGGACATGTACTAATTACGCAGGGTGCTGAAACACGGCTGGGGGCTTGAGTGATAAACCCGTTTGAGTATCTCGACCATGTTTCTTCATTTCTACATCCTGTGACAATTTTTGTTCTTGAGAAACCAGGGATTATATGAGCGAAGTTTTGGGAATGCCGTCAGACGCTGTCGGAGTTATTGCGAGCATTTCGGCTGTAGTAGTGTCAGTGGTTGCACTATTTATTGCTCTATGGTCTGCCAAGATACAGCGCGAGCACAACCGTCTTTCCGTACGGCCTCTGGCTGAAATTCAGTTGCGAGACATGGACGGGAGCATAAGGGTTGTGCTGTGCAATAACGGTGCGGGGCCCTTAATCATTCGGAGTTTCCGCGTTAAGAAGCCTGGCAACAAATCACTCAGTACAGTTGTAGAGTTTATGCCGGACGCACCAGATGGATGGACGTTCTTTGTGGGGAAAATTGATGGGAGAAGCTTGCGTCCGGATGGAGAGATTCGCTTGCTTGAGCTGGACTACGAATCTTCTGATTTAACTCAGAATATGTTCTCAGCAGATGTCCGTAAATCACTTCAGCACTTAACTGTAGAAATTAGCTATTTAGATATTTATGAAATAAAGATGCCTGTGTATCGAAAGTCACTGGAATGGTTTGGGCGTAACCTTTAGCAGAATATCCTCTCGAATTTAGCCGCCGATTCTCGTCGTTAAGAGGGATTTTGTCCATGACAACTGAAGTGCTTATTTACTCCGGGCTAGCGAGTGGCGCTCTGGCTTTTGTGAGCTCGATAATCGCGACGTTTCATTTGTACAGAGCTAGCAATCAGCAACAAGAGCTGGTCAAACGACTGCAGGATGAGAGGCTTGCGTTCGATCAGGAGGCAGCCAAAAATCTCGAAGCGTATAGATCCGACCTTAGTAAGCAGAAAGTATTGTTCGAGGCGGATTTGAAGCGTCGCGAGGACTTTTACTCGCAACAAGTGTCAAATCTCTTTGCCGCTACTGAGCGCTCGCAAGAAGTTATCAGGCAGACATTGGACAGGTTTTCAACAATGGTGGAGCGTTCAAGATCGTTGAAAGATGGAGATTTTCTAGATGAGTTCAGTAAATCGATCGTTGCCTTCAATGCCTTCAACGATTCGACCAGGTCACTAGAAAATATGCTCCGAAAGAAGGACGCAAAATACATTGGCGAATGCCGTGCCATTTTTCTTGAGATTCTTCTGGGTATGAGACTTGAAGAGGAGAGAAGGCAGAAAGTGGATTTCTTGAGCAAGATTTCAGGCTACCAGAACCAGTTGAAATCGATGAAACGAGTGCTTGGAATAAAGTATCGCCGAGTTCTGCAGCCGCGCATGCCGAAACTGAGGTGAATCCAAGGAAGCTGACGTTGAATTGTTGAATGCTTAGTACCTTGTCTTTTAAGCACAATGAAACGCGCAAGGTCGGTTAGAACCGCTTGCTACCTCTTCATTTGTTCAACTCCTGGAGGGCGGACTCCCGGAAGGCGGGTAAAAGACCCGCCCTACGCAAATCGGGGTTCATGTAGGGCGGGTTTCGACCCGCCTTCCATGATCTGTGAGATCCTTTGGCAGATCAGACGTAATCGGCGGCAGCTAACTGATTACGGCGCCGTTTCCCTTCTTTGGGTACAACCGCATTTCACTGCAAATGTGAGTTGACGCGACATCCGTACCTTCGCAAACTCGTGTCCAAGGAGCGTCGAAACTCCTCATATCGCGGTACCCACCTCCGTCAATCTGGTGGGTTTTTTGTGCCCGCGTCTTGGGTGCTACCGGCGCAACGTTCCGCGTCGGGAGGGCGGCTGAATACAACACCCGCAAGGGGAATATGCCCGCCGGCGATATGCGGTTTCGAACCTCCCGACACCTTGCGCGCGTACGCGCTAGGCATTCCATCGCGAACAAGAAAGGAGACCGTCATGCGCCAAGGAACGCCATGCGAGCCCGGCTATTTCCTGCCGGAAGAAGCCCACCAACAACTGCAATCCCTCCGCCACCACCTGCACCTGCTGGCCGAACTCAGCCAACCCGAAATCCTCAACCCCGACCACCTCATCCTGCCCCGCGCCGGCCCGGCCCACTGCTTCACCCAACTAGCCGAAACCGCCGACCAGATCGCCGCCACCACTATCGCCCAAGCCGTGGAAGGCTATAAGCAGAGTTAGCTTCACCAACCCATCTTTCTGCTGGCGAAATTCTTCCTCTCTTCCCGAGTCAAAAACTTTTCCACGGCGCGCGAACGCTGCTTAGAACCACTCTTTTCTCTACTGGAAGTACTACCTGTAGAGAGATAAACATATCGCAAGCGTAGCGAAAGTGTCCGGCTGTGAAGTATTTACGTTGCGCTCGCTCACGCCAGGTGCTCCCATGAGCTCCAGGGGTTTGCACGTGAAAGTGTCTGCACGCGCAACGTGTTGAAGAACATCGGGGAAAATAACGTCAAATCTGTTCCGGACAATAGGACGCGCACCAGATCATAAGTGCGTCATCGGGGAGCGGCACCGGCGTAACTACTTTGCTTTCCAGTTCTGGGATGAAAGCAACGCGACCGATGGATATTTGATGATTCGGGACGGGGTTGCCGCAGGCCGCTGCTCAAAACCGTTATCGGGCCAAAGGAATCAGCATGACTGCCTACGTAATGCTAACTATTGATCTGAATAAGAATGTGTCTGACGAGGCAAGAAAGAAATTCTACGAATTCTTGCTTTCAAAGAATTTCAAGAGACTCAGTTTGACCACGACTTTTTATACGCAGTACACGGCCGGCGTAACTGAGGATGGCGCACTTAAGTCCACGAGAGACTACATCCAGCAGGCCGCCGGGAACGCAGGTATCACCAACTATGAGGCTGCGATTCAAGTGGGAACCGTTCCTGCAGCCGTGTGGAAGGAGCCTTAGGTACGCGATTCGTCGAATAGACAGCAACCATTTGAATTTAACAACATGAGGAGAGCTGACATGCGCAGTTCGACAATTGCATTGCTTCTAGTCGCGACATTGGGAGGTTGCGCGACAATGGGACAGCCCAAGGTGGTTGATATGCCTCTGGACGTTGCCGCGCTGGCGGGAACTGTTGAGGCCGCTTGGAAGGATGAAGCTGCAGGGATAGACGAAAGTGGTCTGCGGTTGAAATCCGTTTCGATCATCGTGCTGGTGAAGAAAAGCAAGGCGGTCGAGGGCGGGATTGAAGTGCTTGTGTTGTCGGCTAAAGCCAAAACGGAAGTGACTACGAGCCAATCCTTGGTCGTGAAGATCGCCCCACCGGGCCGGAATCTTCTGTTGTCGCGGGCTCCGGATCTAGGGACTGAACTCAGGCAAGCCTTTAAGAATGCATCCGCTGTCTCGAAGCAACTCATTGTGCCGGGCGGCGACCCGGCGCTGCGGTTGAATGAAGTATCGACTTCGATAGGTTTTGATGTCGTGTCTTCGGGGAGCACTGGCCTGAAAGTCGAACTTGGGCCCATTAAATTTGGCCCGGGTGTGTCGTCATCCGTTTCCGGTACTCACCGGATAGACATGACTTTCGAGGCAAAGTAGCTCCATTAGGGCCGTAGCCTGGGTTGGCTTCATCAACCCAGCGCAGCCCGAATAACCGAAGCGCACCGTTGCCCACCTGGACTGGCTTGAACAAAGCGGTACCATCGCCGACATGCGTTGGAGCCTGGGGAGGCTGCCATGACCATAGAAAACCCGGACCGCAAAGAAGCCGATTTCTCGCAAGTGAATTTCGCCGCGCGCCAGGCCAACGCGGACGAATATCCGGCCGGGAACTCGCTACTGGGACGCACCTGGAAAGCCTGGCGGCTCTGCATGGTGGCGCTTGCACTGATCCTGGCGGCCGGCACCGTCTACCTCCTGTCACGGGGCTACCGCTCGGGCGCGCCCGCCTTCCTGCCCGCCGCCGATTACATGATGTGCCTGCTATGCAGTGCCGGCGGTGCCATGGGCGTCGGCTGGTCCGCTCGCTCGCTATTCGACGAAGAGACCACCGGCTTCGACAGATTGCATGCGTGGATGGCGGCTTCCACGCCGCTGGCGGCTTTGACCGCCTGGGCCATCGGCCTGGCGTTGCTGCACGCCTACCTGAAAGGTTGGCAGCCGCAAATCCCATTCCTGGTCTGCAATCCCTTTGGACTGCTGCTCACCATCTACTTTATCGGACTCTCCCTGTTTCACCTTTCGGTGCGATTGGGCCGTTTCGTTCTGCAACGCACGTAGTGCCGCAGGGCAGGCTCAAGCCCATCGCTCATGCGCCAACAATCCGGTCTGGCCGAAGCCGCCAAAAAGGGGCAAAAAGGGGCCGGAGTAAATATCCGTTTCAAACCATGACTCCTTCGCCACCGGCGGAAGGCGCTCCTGGCCAGTTCCCCGATGCGGATTCTGCTCGAATGAACTGTCAGCGCCAGCTGCGGGGAGACGACCCTATCCGCCTGCGGAATGCTTTGGACAAAGTTGCAGCGTCCGCGAAGCCGAGGTCGATTGCGATCTGCTTCACCGAACGACCCGCTCGCAGCATCGACGTCGCCACGCTCAACCGCCAATCCAGCAGGTAAGCCGCAGGTGTCGTTCCCGTCGCGGACTTGAAGGCGGCCGCGAAAGCACTCCGCGACATGCCGGCGACGGACGCCATGCGTTCCAGGGACCAATCCTGTTGCGGAGTTGCGTGCAACGCAACCAGTGATTTTGCCAGACGGGGATCGGAAAGCCCCATCATCATTCCCTGCGTGACGCCCGCTTCGGTCGGGTGATCGATGATCCACCGCAAGACCTGTATCAACACGACCTCAAAAAGTCGATCGACCAGAAGCCGTGACCCGCAACGTGTTCTGTCGGCCTCGGAGAACAGCAACGCAAGGGTGGGTTCTATTCCCTCCATCTCATCCAGAGGGATCAGCACTGCCGGCGGAAGAGACTGCACGATAGGGTTCCGGTCTCCTCCATCGAAATCCAGCGTGGCGCATGTGAAGTCGGGCCCATCGACCGGCGGATTGACGAGTTCGTGATAGACGGGTCTGGGGAGCAGCAACAGCGTTGGACGCACAAGATGCGTTCGCACCAGACCTTGCGCACCTTGATGACGCACTTCCATTTCGCCGCGCCGTAGCACATGCATGAAAGCCTGGCCTGGCGCTTCTTCGAAAACGCGGAGTCCGCACAATGGCCCCGTATGGAACAGCGATGCTCTTACCCGAAACCTGTCCAGCAGAGAGGTCAGGCGATCGATTGACTGTAGGGGGCGCGCAGGCGTGGCTGGCTTCATGCGGGACGATTAGACATGTTTTAAAGACAAAACACAACTTAAAGTCCTAACTGGCTCCCTAAGATGGCAATCAGGCGCTCACCGAGCGCCCCTATCCCAACTGGAGCCATCAGCATGTCCCGTATCCCTCTCGTCAATCCAAACGACACTACCGCCGATCGCAAAGCCATCTTGTCGGACATCCACGCAGCCTTCGGCGCCACGCCGAACATGTTCAAGACGGTCGCCAACTCTCCCGCTGCTTTGAAGAGCATGTGGGGCTCATTTGCCGCTCTGGGCGCCGGCGTGATTCCCGCCAAACTCGGCGAACAGATCGCGGTGGCCATTGCGAATCGCAATTCGTGCGAATACTGCCTTGCCGCGCATACGGCGCTTGGCCGCAAGGCGGGTGCGGAAAGCCGGGAGATGACGGCCGCCCAGGAAGGAAAATCCGAAGATCCCAAGACCGCCGCTGCGCTCGCTTTCGCGCTCGCTGTGGTTGAAAACCGGGGCCAGATCGCCGATGCCGATGTGCAGGCGTTGCGCTCTGCCGGCTACGGCGACGAAGAGACCGTCGAGATCCTGGCGCATGTGGCGCTCAATCTGTTCACGAACTACGTCAACGTCGCGTTCTCGGTGCCCGTGGATTTTCCGGCGGTGAGGCTGCGGTAAGGACCGTAGGCTGGGTTGGCTTCACCAACCCAGCGCTCCATCACGATCATTGATCGGGATACGGATCCTGCGGCCCGTTCGGAAAACGATCCGCTACCAGATTCAACTCGATGCCGTGCTCAAGAAGCGCTTTGAGGCCCGCCAGCGTCCATGTGAATCCTTGGCCTGCACTGGACACATACTGAACAAGCTCGTCGGCGTCGCCGGTCCAGCCGGATTCGGCGATGCTGACGAAAGTCGTGCCACCTGATTGCGGCGCGAACTTCCATTCCACGGTGGTGCGGCCGCTATAACCGTCCCACTCGATGACGATGCGCTTGTCGGGCTCGATCGCCTTGACCGCCACTTGCGTCGACGCACCATACATCTCCCATTCCCATTTGACCTGTTTGCCCGCTTCAAGTCGGCCACTGCTCCTGGTGAACCAGAATCTGGTCGTGACCTCCGGGTCGATGAAAGCCGCAAACACTTCGGCAACAGGCTTGCGGATAAGCATGCCCGTCTTTGCAACCGGCGGCTGTTTGAGCTGACTGTCGTTCATGCCGATCCCTTTCCAGATTGCGGAAATAATTTTCCGGACGCGATGTTGCGGGATCGAAGTCTTACTCCCGCCATCGTTAAGAACCCGTATGCTGACGAGAAATCGCGTTTCACGGAACGAAAGCGTCATCGACGCCGCTGCGTCGTCTTCCCCACGATTCCTCCACCCGCGATCAGCTGCCGGCAGATGGAATCTCAAGCGGCGTACGCGCACGGTTTACCGCCAGGATGGACGCATCGCCGGGATCGCGCAGAAGATGCACCTGGGTACCGGCTACGCAGAACTGCGGCAGCAGCGCATCATCGATGAGCGTGCGCACCGCTGCGGAGTACGAAGAGCCTGCGTCCTCGAATACCTTTAGCGAGAGTTCGACCGCATGCACCTTCTGGCCATGCGTGCCGCCGCGCGTCAATCCATGCTCCGAGCGTTTGAGCGACTCGATCTCGGCTTGAATCGGAACGCCGCTGTATTCAAGGCGCCGCCAGATATTGGCTTCGGCGGAATAGATGCGGTTCTCGCGCGTGGCGACGATCACCACCGACACGCCGGCCACCAGGACTGAGCCCATTACTATGGCGAACACGCTCCACAGGAAAATTTCGATGTCGGAGGTCCCGTCGTGGCCCATGCCACCCGCTATGCGGGAGTCTAGGAATCGCTTATGTCACACGCGTGACGCAAAGGACGGCGGAGAACAGGGTCGAAGTACGTGTTCCTAGAGGGCAAGGGGGCCCTTGGGCTCGAAGCATTCGTGCGGCGTCGAGTACCGCGATTGACCGCCGGGGATGGTCTACACGGATCGCTTGCAGGCAACTGGATATTCATCAGACTCGGACACAACGTGGTTCGGACCGTGGGTGCCGCGAAATAACGAGACCACCAACGGTAAACTGCCTTTCCACCCCTCTTGGCGCTGATCGATGGACTCATTCTTCACGGCGGTGTTCTGGTCCGCATTCGCGGCCGTCTTGGCGGTGGCACTCTACTTCAGTCTGAAAGCGAACCGATCCATGCGCGACTCATTCGCTGCGCTCGTCTTCCAGACTCCGGAAGGATCGGTAACAGGGGCCAAGATGCGGGTGGTGAAGGAAGTCCTGGAGAGTACGGGACAGGATCTTGGAGCCTCTCCGACGACCGGCTTCTTCTATTGCGTGGGACCGGGACCGTCCTATTTCGTCGCCATCGCAAACTTGGAGAGCGCATGGCGAGCCCGGTTTGCCTGGGTCATACGGCCGTTGACCGAAGAGCGAATGCGTGGCGCGCTTGTGGGCGACAGCGTGGCTCTGCAAGCCGCTTTCGACAACAACCTGCGTAAGGTGGGTTAAAACCATTTTAATGGCTGCACACCTGCCCAACTCCCGGCTGGCGGGTCAACACTCACCCTATGCGGTCTGTGGTGAAGGCCCTTCTGTCGCCACCAGCAATACGCGGCTCGTTACGGTCAGTTCGTAAAGCGAGCGCAGATGTGGGTCTCGTGCGACACGAAGCAACCCTGCCAGGCCCGCCGCTCCCGACTCCGTGGTCTGAGGCCCGCCGGTATGTAGAAGAATATCCTTCGCATTATTCAATCCGTGCTCCCCGACCAGCACGGTTCCCACATTGTGCCGGCGCAGAATTTCCAGCGCCGTAGCCGAAGCGACGCCGCACGACAGCATCTCGGCCGACGTGCCCAGATCGCCCGGTACGCGCTCCGGACGTCCAAGGGCCAGGCCCCGCGTCACGCACGCGGCCGATTCCGGTTCAACCACCACGACTCGGCCTGGTGCCCGCATCACTTCCTTCAACCCATCCGCCAACGCGGCCGCGAGTCCACCCACGCCGGCTTGAACGAATAAATGGCTGGGGGAGTCTCTGATGTCGTCCCGAAACTGCGAACCAAGCTCCTGTGCCATCAACGCGTAGCCGGCCATTACGTCCCTGATCACCGGGTCGTTTGGATCGGCGCTGGTGTCCGCGATCAACAAACTGCCGCCGAGCGCCGCGGTTGCCGCGGCTGCGCCCACGGCGTCGTCATAGGTTCCGCGCACCCAGACGATCTCGCCACCGCAGGCTTCGATGCGGCGTGCGCGTGCGGGGCTGACGCTTACCGGCAGAAAGATCGAAGCCTGGGCGCCAACCCGTTGCGCCGCGGCAGCTACGGCCAAGCCATGATTGCCGTCGCTGGCGCAGATAAGCCGCGGCAGTGACGCCTGCGAAGACCGGCTATCGAGCAGATCCGCCAACTCGACGCTGGCGTATCGCGCAAGCGCCCGTAACCCCGCGACCATTCCTCCCAGCACCTTGAAGTTGCCAAGGGGACGCGCCGCCTCGACTTTCACCAGGACGCGTCCCACTTCCGCCATGCGCGCAAGCTCGGGCAGATCGATCAATGGAGTGGGGCGATAGTCCGGCCACAGGCGGTGGATTTCAGGCAGATCGGGTGAGAGGTCGTTCATGCGGCCAGTGTTGCCGACAGGCCGTGCCGAATGGCCGCAATCGGCGCGCCGTCGATGCAGGCAAACGGCGCATCCACGGAAGGCCGCCGCTGGATCAGCCGGCGCTAGTCGACATCGAGCGGCACAGGAATGGTCAGCCCACGCTTGACCACGCCAAGCGCGACATTGGTCGTAAAGCGATGCACGTTGGGGTTCTCGCTGACCAGGCGCGACATGAGCGCGTCGTAGGTCTCGGTATCGGGCGCGGTGATGATCAAGACGAAGTCGGCTTCCCCGGTCACATAGAAAGCCTGCTGGATATGGTCCTGCGCGGTCAGCCACACGCGCAGTTGCGACAGGAGCTCGGGCCGCTCCCGCTCGACTTGCAGCGAGACGACGAAGAAAGTGGGGCGGCCGATCTTGTTGGGATCCAGGATCACGGTTTCCCGGGCGATAACCCCCTGCGCGCGCATGCGGCGCAGGCGCCGCTGTACCGCAGAAGGCGAGAGGTGCACCTGTTCGGCCAATTGCTCCGCGGTGCGGGACGCGTCCTCCTGGATCAGGTTGAGCAGCTGGCGGTCGAAGCGGTCTAGTTCCATTGCAACGCACTCTACCTTTGGCGATCGGGGAAAAACCGCAAAACAGGACCGGAAATCGCGCGAAACAACCGCGCTTGTGCCCCTAGCATTCCAGTTTCCATCTGGAGGCCGGCTAGTGGATCTCAATCGTCTCAGGGGCTTCGTCGAGCATACGTGGGAGACCGACGTCATGCCCGCGTTGCTTGAATACATCGCCATCCCCTGCGAATCGCCCGCGTTCGATCCGGATTGGGCCGGCAGCGGGCACATGGACCAGGCAGTGGAGCTGATGGTCGAATGGATGCGTGCGCGAATCGATGCGTTAACGGGCGCTACGGTCGAAGTCGTCCGTCTGCCCGGGCGCACGCCGCTGCTTCTGGTGGACGTACCCGGCGAGGTGCGAGCGCCGGTGCTGATTTACGGCCATCTCGACAAGCAGCCTGCGATGGACGGGTGGAGCGCGGGCCGAAGCGCATGGATGCCGAACCTGGAAGGCGACCGGCTGTATGGCCGTGGTGGAGCCGACGATGGCTATGCTCTGTTCAGCGCGATCACCGCCCTGCTGGCATTACGCGAGCAGAATCTGCCGCATGCTCGCTGCATCCTCATGATCGAGGCATGCGAGGAGTCCGGCAGCGCCGACCTACCGTACTACGTGGAGCATCTGGCTCTCCGGCTCGGCGTCCCGGCGGTGATCGTGGCGCTCGATGCGGGCTGCGGAAATTACGACCAACTTTGGCTGACCACCTCCTTGCGCGGGCAAGCCGCCGGCACGTTGACGGTCCGGGTGCTGCGGGAAGGCATACATTCGGGCGAGGCGTCGGGCATTGTGCCGGCGAGTTTCCGGATTGCCCGCCATCTGCTGTCGCGGCTCGAAAATCCGCAAACAGGAGAGGTCGTAGCGGACTTCCATACCCTCATACCAGAGGCAAGGATGCTGCAGGCAGGCGCTGCGGCCACTGCATTGGGCGACGGCCTGTTCGGCCTGCTGCCGTTTGTGCCCGACGCGCGTCCGGTGACCGACGACCTCGCCGAACTCGCCTTGAATCGGACATGGCGTCCTCAACTCGCCGTCACCGGCCTGGACGGTCTGCCGGCCGTGATCGATGCCGCGGCAGTCATGCAGCCGGCTACAGCGCTCAAGCTCAGTCTGCGATTGCCGCCGACCGTCGATCCCGACGCGGCGGCCCACCGTATGAAATCGCTGCTGGAGACAGATCCTCCGTATGGCAGCGAAGTGACTTTCCAGATCGATCAGGCATCGAAGGGCTGGAATGCGCGTCCGATGAAGCCTTGGTTGCAGGCCAGCCTGGACACGGCCTCACGCAACGCGTTCGGATATCCTGCCGCGCTGATCGGAGGAGGTGGGGGAATACCCTTCCTGGCGATGCTGGGTGAGCGCTTCCCGGACGCGCAGTTCGTGGTTACCGGCGTACTGGGGCCGCAGTCCAATGCCCATGGTCCGAACGAGTTCCTGCACCTGCCGACCGCCAAGCGGATCACGGCGGTGGTGGCGCATCTTCTTCATGAAGCGGCGACTGTATCTTCGGAATGACCCGGCCCTTCCAAAGCCGCCCTTCCAAAGCCGCCCTTTCAAAGCCGCCCTTTCAAAGCCGCCCTTTCAAAGCATGATCCATCCAAGAGAGACCTATGAAGCTCCTGTACCAGACCCATTCTCCGTATGCGCGTAAAGCACTCGTGTTCGCTCATGAGGCCGGAATCGCCGGCCGGATCGAGGTCGTGCATCATGAAACAAGCCCGACCCAGCGAAACGAGCAGGTGTTCGGCGAGAATCCATTGGGAAAAGTTCCGGTGCTTTTACGCCCGGGCATGGCGCCGATCTTCGACTCGGACGTCATCTGCGCTTACCTGGACACCTTGCATGACGGGCCCGCGCTGATACCGGGCCATGGGGAAACACGATGGCAGGCGCTGAAGGTTCAGGCCATTGCGCAAGGCATGGCCGATGCCGGCATCGCGGTGCGCTGGGAAACGGTGCGCCGCCCGGAGCCGTTGCGCTACGCGCCGTTGCGCGATGGCTATGTGGAAAAGCTGACGACCAGCTATGACTGGTTGGAGCGGGAGCTGGATGCCGACTCCCCGGTCCACGTGGGGCATATCGCGCTGGCGACGACCTTGAGCTGGTTGGAGTTCCGCGAGCTTCCGGACTTCCGGGCCGGGCGTCCGCGTTTGGCGGCGTGGGTCGACGCGTTTCAGGAGAGAGCATCGATGCGCGCGACTCCCTTGTCCGGGGAAACGCACGACTGACCAGACTGGCTCAGAATGCATTTTCTTTCGTGCCTCCTGGCCTCTGTTTCGAAGGACCACACGCAATGAAACTGCTCTTCAGCCGCAACCCCAACCCACGCCTTGCAGTGGCGGTGGCACGCCACCTGGAAGCTGAAGTCGAGTTCGAGTTCGCCGCGCCGCAGGCTCCGGGCCAAAGCGAGCGGTATCGCGCGCTGAATCCGAATTTGCTGTTGCCCATACTGGTGGTCCCGGGCAAGAACCTCTGGGAAGCCGACGCGATCGCCTGCCGGCTGTCGCGCGACATGCGTTCGGATTTCTGGCGCACCGACGACGACGAGCCGGAGATGGTGCAATGGATCAGTTGGGGCAAGGAGAATTTCGCCAGAGCCTGCGACATGGTGCATTTCGAACGCGGCACAAAGCAGCGGTACGGGCTTGGCCCGTTGGATCAGCAGCAGGTGGAGGAGGGTTTGAGGCGCTTCGGCACGGCTGCTGCAATCCTCGATGCCGAGCTTTCCAGGCGGGCATGGGTGGTTGGGGAGTCGGTGTCCTATGCCGACTTCCGGATGGCCGCGTTCCTGCCCTTCAACGACGTCGCAGGACTGCCGCTGAGCGAATACCCGTCGCTCAAGCGGTGGTATGGCCAGCTTGAAGCCATCGACGCGTGGCGCGATCCGTTCAAGGGACTGGATGCGCCCCCATTGCCGCCGGTGCCGGCCTGATTTTCTCCCCTCAACACGAATTTCTCCCCTTGGTTTAACGCGGTCTGCTGTCTCATCGGGCACACTAGGCGGGTGGGAAAAGGCCGGGGGGCTGAAGTGGACGAAGAAGTAAACGAGTTGGACGGCCTGTGGGGATGGCTGCTGCTCTTCACCGGATTTGTGATTCTGAAGATTGTCAGGATCGGCTTCCTGATCGCTTCCACTTTCCTGCCCCTGTTTAGCGGCGACAACTGGCATGCGCTTACCAGTCCGGATTCGCCTGCCTACCATCCCCTGTGGGAACGCGTCCTTCTTTTCGAACTGGCCGGCCATATCGTCATTGGCGCCATGGCCATGATCGCTCTTGCGTTGCTGGTCGTCCGTTCCTCGTATGCCCCGAAGTTTTCCATCGGCTTGTTGATGGCAAGTTTCGCGGTGGCTGCCGCCAATTATTTCCTGGCGGCGCAGGTCCCCTCGATTGCGGGCCAAGGGACCGGCTACGAGAGCCTCGCCGTACTGGTTCGCGCGGCCCTGGCGATGCTGGTCTGGGTGCCGTACTTCCTGGTGTCCAAACGCGTCAAAGCGACCTTCGCCTATTCGCCACAGCTCAGCGAATCATCCTGATAGCTCTGAACGCCGGTGCCACGACCACCACAGTCAATACGGGTTGGACAAGAGCATAGGCCGGGTTGGTTTCCTCACCGGCCAATAGACGCATCGCAGCGTCGACAGAAATTTCCCAGCGTTGCCACGAACTCCTTTGGCGCTTCCAGTGGCGAAAACTCGCCGCCCGGAATCACCGCATGCTCCAGTTCCGAAACACCGGCATGCCTGAGGCCCTGCAGGTAGTCGTCGATCTGTTTCGCATCCGCGTCGCCGCGGAGGTACAGCATGGGCGTGCGTATCGACTTCGCTACCGCATTCCGTTCGGCGTCGGGTTCAAGGGAACGATACCAATCGAATCCCGCCTTCAGCGCGTCCGGCCGCGTGTACGCATCGACAAATGCCGCGCGCATAGGCTCGGTTATCTTTTTGGGGTCTCCAGCCAGAATGTCGATGAAAAAATCGAAATACGGGCGCTCGCGGCCGGCCACCATGGTTTCGGGCAACCCGGGAATGGCATGAAAGGCGAAATGCCAGATGCGTGGATCGGCGATCAATCTGGACCAGGGATCCAGGCCGGGGATCACGGTATTCATGACGACAGCGCCGGCGATGCGATCGGCGTGGTCGCGTGCCGCAGCGAAGGCGATCATGCCGCCGATATCCAGTCCGGCGATCGCGATGGACCTGGCGCCCAGCGTTTCAGCGGCTTGCAAGACGATATCGGCCAATGCGGTCTTCTCTGCCGACGATGGTGCGCCGCGTGAAGCGCCCACTGCGGGCAGATCGAACGCCAGAACGAACCTGTCCGCCGCCAGTTCCTCAAGGACTCCCTCATAGAGAGCGCTGCAGTGCGGCCAGCCATGCAACAGAACGAGCGCTGGATTTTCGTTGGTGCCTGCAGCGCGGAATCCCAGCTCAATAGGACCCACTGCAACGGTCTCAGGCTTGTTCTTGGACATTTTTCCTCCGAGGCAGTCGCTGGAAACCAGGGGAAGGAGGCGATGGCGCAGAAGCGCGAGCGAAACGTAATTTGGATTTTCGATATTCGCCCGTACGCCGGTGCGGATTGCCAAAACATCGTTCCAGGCCGCCGCATGCCGGCCGCGCTGGTGAGAGGCGGCGTAAAAAAACAAGGCATCGAATGCGGCGCAACGACATAGATTGCACGTCCTGTCCGTCTACGTCGCGTGATTGGAATGATTTCTGCGAATCGCTTCGATGGCCTTCAAGAAAAACACTTTTTTAGATCGTTCTAAAATGGTGATCCAAGCCGCATATTTAGATCGATTTTGTCGCGTATGGTCGCACTGAGGGATCGATGTCACACGGCTGACATCCTCGGCAAGCCGAAGCGAACGCGGTGGTTCTGAAATCCAAGTCTGTCCATCGCGGTCGGACCATTAGCCAATTCAACATCAGGAGGGGGCTCCATGCAGTACTCAATTTTTCACCGCAACGCCTTGGCGAGCGCGCTCGCATTGGCGCTGTTCCCGTCGTTCGCGGCGCTGGCCCAGGAGCAGACACAGCAGCCACCACCGGCAGAACAGACGACGGTCGACCCCGCCCAGACCGAACCTGCTCCCACCGAGTCCGGCAAAAGCGCCAAGACGCTCGACGCGATCACGGTCACCGGCTCGCGCATCAAGCGCGCGGAAGTCGAAGGCCCCGCGCCAGTGACGGTCATCACCGGCGATCAGATCAGGAAGGAAGGCTTCACCACCATCTACGAAGCGCTCAGCTCGCTGACCGAAGTCACCGGCACCGTGCAGAACGACTACGACTGGGGCCAGAGTTCGGTCAACGCCAGTCCGCTCAACCTGCGCAACCTGGGCCCCGGCCGCAGCCTGCTGCTGATCAACGGCCACCGCGTGGCCGACTACCCCATGCCTTATACGGGCAAGAGCAACTTCGCCAACTACAACAACATCCCCACCGGCATCGTCGACCGCATCGAGGTGCTTACCAGCGGCGCCTCTGCGATCTACGGCTCCGACGCGGTGGCCGGCGTGGTCAACGTCATCCTGAAGAAGGACATCGACGGCGACACCCTGCGTGCGCGCTACGGCACCACCACCGAGGGCGGACGCGCGGTGACCGACGTTTCCTGGTCCGGCGGCAGGCACGGCGAAGATTGGAGCGTGGCCTACACCGTGCAGTACTTCAACCGCAAGCCGCTGTGGGCGCACGACCGGCCGTGGATGGATTCGGAATTCGACGGGCCGCGCCGCACCTGGAACTACGGTGGCGTGCAGCAGGGCGTGGCGACCAATACCCCCAGCGTCGGCATCCGTTTGTTCGACGCGACCAACGGTCAACGGCTGATGCCGCCGGAGGGTGCCTGCGAGCAATTCGACGGCGACTTCTTCCTGCACAACCGCATCCTGTACAACGATTTCGACGGCTCGCAGACCGATACCGGCTGGCAATGCGCCCACCGCGCCGTGTTCGAACACTGGACCCTGCGCAACGGCAGCGAGGATCTTTCGGCCTATCTGTACGGCACCAAGCAGTTCGGCAACGTCGAAGCCTGGGCGACCGCCGGCTACTGGAAATCCACCGGCGAGAGCAACACCTTCATGCCGGCCTGGGCCAGTTCCAACTACATAGACCGCGACAGCGGCCAGGAGCGCAGCCTGCTGCGTTATTTCGTACCGAGCGAGATCGGCGGCGTCGACCGCGCGCTGACCCTGTCGGAGGAAACGAACTGGGATGTCAACGCCGGCCTGCGCGGAAGGATCTTCAACGACCGCTTCGACTGGGATGTCATGATTGGCCGCGCCGAGTACGAAGTGCGGGAACGCTTCCCGACCATCCACGAGGCGCGTGCCGCGGAATTCTTCCTGGGCCCATCGCTGGGTATCGACGCGGCGAGCGGCCTGGAAATCCATGCTCCCGACTACAACAGGCTTTGGAACCCCGTGTCGCAAAGCGACTACGACAGCGTCCGTGCGGTGGGCGACAAGAAGGCGCGTACCTGGCTCACCCAGGGCAGCTTCGTGCTCAGCGGCGATCTGTTCGAAGGCTGGGCCGGTCCAATCGGCTTTGCCGGCGTTCTGGAAGCCGCAAAACAGGGCTACAAGCTGTACCCCGACCCGAACACCATGGGCACCAATCCGGTTTACTTCACACCGTTCGGCAACATCGAAACAGGCGGCGGCGAACGCAACCGCTACGCGGCGGGCGTGGAATTCAAGATTCCGTTGCTCAAGAGCCTGACGCTGTCCACCGCCGGTCGCTACGATCGCTACGACGCCGTCGCCGACGATGCGGCTACCACCTACAACGTGGGTCTGGAGTGGCGTCCGTTCTCCAACTTGCTCCTGCGCAGCAGCTACGCCACCAGCTTCCGCGCCCCGGACATGCACTTCGTCTACGCCGATCCCAGCGAAAGCGTTGCCGATCAGGTCGATTACCTGGCCTGCCTGACCGATCCCAACCGGCAGACCAGCAATTGCCCCGGCGGTGATGGCGACCCGTATCACATCGACAATCCTCTGATCGCCCGGCAGGGCACCGAAGACCTGCTGTACGAAACCGGCGATTCGTTCACTTACGGCTTCGTCTGGGATGCGTTCGAGGGCTTCTCGCTCAGCGCCGACTACTGGCGGGTCAATATCGACAATGCGATCGATGACGTCAGCGCCGACCAGGTGCTGCTTGACGAGGCCTATTGCCTGACCGGGCAATCGCCCGCCGACAAGCCGCACCGCACTCCGCCCAGCCAGGCGCTGTGCGACCTGCAGCTCAGCCGCGTCACCCGCGACGCCAACGGCGTCGTCACCCGCGTCGAAATCGGTCCGATCAACCGCGCCAAGCAGAGCGTGAGCGGCATCGATGTGGCTTCGCGCTATCAGTGGCAGACCGCGAACTGGGGAACGTTCGATTTCGCGCTGAACTACACCCAGCAGCTGACCTATAAAATCGCCCAGTTCGAAGGCGACCTGTTCGAAAACACCCGCGACCAGGATCGGCAGATACGCTATCGCGGCCGCGCCAGCGCCACCTGGACGATGGATCCCTGGACCGCGGTGCTGTACGTGGACTGGACCGCGGGTACCCGCAGCGACCGCAACGGCGGTTGCGCTGCACTACCCAACGGTTTCCGCCCGGATGTGGCCACCGATTGCACCGATCTGCGTGTGAACGAACTGGGCGAGCAGAGCATCAGTTACGGACAGCAGAGCGAGCTGGTGGACTTCTACAACCAGGACAAGATCTACTGGAACGCCAGCGTCGGCTACCAGTTCAACGAAGCGCTGCGCCTGAACCTCTACGTCAACAACATTCTGGACGATCACTTCCAGGACAAGTGGTGCGGCGGCTTCGCCTTCTGCGTGGCCAACCCGGTAGGTCGCGAAGTGGCGGCGGAGGTGGTGTACAGATTCGACTGATGCGGTCGCCGGAACGGGCGGAAACTCTCTGAAGAATGACGAAGGCAGTCAAGCGACTTGACTGCCTTCGTCGCATTCGTTCGGGAAACAGCCGCAAGTCGGTCCTGGTTTCTTCATTCCCGGGATGTCATGGGGACAGCGGTGTAGCCTGTCGCCATGGATTCCCTGATCGCCGCCGCCGCACGCGCCCTTTCCGCAGGCGACGCCCTGGGTGCGCTCAAGCGGATCGCCCTGCGCGAAGATCCTCCCGCGCTGGCCCTGCGTGGCATCGCCATGGCCCAGCTGGGCGAGCACCCGCGTGCGCGCGAATTGCTGCGCCGCGCCGCGCGCGGCTTCGGCGCGCACGAAGCGCTGGCGCGTGCGCGCTGCGTCGTTGCCGAAGCAGAGGTGGCGCTGGCCATGCGCGACCTGGGCGGTTCGCCACGCGCGCTGACGGCGGCGTCGGCCACGCTCGAGGCGCGCGCCGATCACGCCAATGCGCTGCAGGCGCACGTGATCGCAACACGCCGGCTGTTGCTGTTGGGCCGCCTGCATGATGCCGAAGCCGCCATGGCACGGATCGATGCGCGTGGCTTGCCGCCGGCGCTGGCGGCAGTGGCCGAGTTGACCCAGGCGGAATTGGCGCTGCGTTCGCTGCGCATCGGCCCGGCGCTGGCGGCGCTGGCCAGAGCGCGTGAAGCGGCCGAGCGCGCGCGCGTACCGGCACTCCTGTCCGAAGTGGCCGAAGCGCGCACTACGCTCGATCGTCCCGCCGCCCGGCGCCTGTCCGCCAACGGCGAGCAGGCGTTGCGGCTGGACGAAGTCGCGACCTTGCTGGCCTCCGGTGCGCTGGTGGTCGACGGTTGCCGTCGCGGCCTGCGCGCGGGCGTGCAATGGCGGTCGCTTGCGCGTCGGCCAGTGCTGTTCGCACTGGCGCGCATGCTTGCCGAAGCCTGGCCGGACGATGCCGATCGGGAAAGCCTGATCGCAGATGCGTTCCGCACGCGGCGCCCCGATGACACGCATCGCGCGCGCTTGCGCGTGGAGATCGGCCGCTTGCGCGCGTTGGCCCGGGGGATGGCGCGCATCGAAGCCACGCCTCGAGGTTTCATCCTGGTTCCCGACGACGCGCAGGACGTCGCCGTGTTGGCGCCACCGATCGACGGCGATCAGGCTTCGTTGCTGGCGTTGCTCTCCGATGGCGCGGCGTGGTCGACCTCCGCACTGGCGTTGGCTCTGGGCGACAGCCAGCGTACGGTCCAGCGCGCGCTGGTCGAACTGGAGGCCGCCGAACGCGTGCGCTCGATCGGTCGCGCGCGGGCGCGTCGCTGGCTGGCCCCGCCGCTGGCGGGATTCACGACGATCTTGTTACTCCCTGCTTCGCTGCCGATTGAATAGAGTTGTCCCACACCGCCGATCCAGAGCGGCCTCAGGAGACAACGATGACAAGTTCCGCAAACAAAGCCGCCCAGCAGCCCGCGCCGCGCGCGGCGGAAATCGTCCGCGAGTACGGACCCTTCAGCGAAAGCGGGAAAGTGAACGGCGTGACCCACGACGGCCAGCGCGTCTGGGCCGCCACCGGCGCCAAGCTGGTCGGCTTCGATCCCGAAAGCGGTGAGCCCACACGCACGCTGGACGTCGCCTGCGACGCCGGCACCGCGTTCGATGGCACCCACCTCTATCAGATCGCCGAAGCGCGCATCGACAAGATCGATGCGGCCACCGGCAAGGTGGTGTCCTCGATTCCCGCGCCTGGCCATGGCTCCGATTCCGGACTCACCTGGGCCGAAGGCAGCCTGTGGGTGGGTCAGTACCGGGACCGCAAGATTCACCAGATAGATCCGGACACCGGTGCGGTCAAGCGCACCATCGAATCCAATCGCTTCGTCACCGGCGTGACCTGGGTAGACGGCGAGCTGTGGCACGGCACCTGGGAAGGCGAAGAGAGCGAACTGCGCCGGATAAATCCCGGCAGCGGCGAAGTGCTCGAACGGCTGGAAATGCCGTCGGGGACCGGCATCAGCGGCCTGGAGTCGGACGGCGCCGGTCTTTTCTATTGCGGCGGTGGAGGCAGTGGAAACGTCCGCGCCGTGCGCCGTCCAAAAGCCGTCGCCGCGTGATCGCGCTTATTCGAGTTCAATAACAAGGAGTAGGAAAATGATCGACATCATTCATCGCGTCGGAATAAAGGCGCCCTTGTCGAAGGTCTATGCGGCGCTGTCGACGATCGAAGGCGTAGCGGGTTGGTGGACGACGGCGACGAACGGAGTTTCCAAACCCGGCGAAACGATCAACTTCGAATTCCTCACCCTGGACGGGGAACGAATCGGTGCCATGACCATGCAAGTGATCAGTCTTGATCCTGACAAGCAGGTGCATTGGCGCTGCACGGTGGGGCCGGAAGAATGGATAGGCACCGACGTGGTCTTCAAGCTGGAGCAGCAGGACGACTACACCATCGTCCATTTCGGGCACAGGAACTGGCGCGAAGCGGTCGAGTTCACCGAGCACTGCAGCATGAAGTGGGCGATCTTCCTGTTGAGCCTGAAGGAACTGGTGGAAACAGGAAAAGGCAGGCCTTCGCCCGACGACATCAAGATCGATAACTGGAACTAGGGAACTTGCGAGCAACTCGACTGTCATCCCGAGCGTAGCGAGGGATCTGCTTCCCTGCAAAGCAGCGGATCCCTCGCTACGCTCGGGCAGAACAAGAGTTGTTCAAGCCTCTCTTGGCCGTAGGATGGGTTGAGCGAAGCGATATCCGTCGTTAGGATGCAGCTTGGACTGGAACCGATCCTAACGCGGGTTGAAGCCCGCCCCACAGCACCTTATTCGATTCGCTGATGACTCAAACTTTCCAACAGGCCATCCTCATCGACGCTCCGATTGAGGTTGTCTGGGACAGCCTGGTGATTCCCGAACGGATGAAGGCATGGATGGGCGAACCGGAATTGGGAATCGGGATAGATACCGATTGGAACGTAGGCGGTCCCATCGTGATCCGTGGGCATCACCATGTGCCGTTCGAGAACCGTGGTGTGGTGTTGGAGTTCGTTCCGCAAGCTCGGCTCGGCTACACCCATCTGAGTTCGCTATCGCGGCTTCCGGCCGATGAAGAGGCGAACTACACCACGCTGGGGTTCGGCCTGACGCCCGCGGGCGATGCGACTTCGCTGACCTTGGCGATCACCGGCTTCCCCACCGAAAGCATCTATCGGCACATGGAGCTGTATTGGAGAGGCACGCTGGAAGTATTGCGGCTGCATGCGGAACAGCATCGCTGAATACAAAAACCAGTGAGCGAGGCAGCGTTTTTGCGCGGAGATCGCCGTTCGGCGGGCGATCTCTGCGGGCGATCTCGGCGGAATCTTGGCCGTCGCTTCAATGCAGCGTTCCAACAGCGCGCTCGACCGCTTTGCTGCGATGCAGCATAATGTGGTATGGCCTATGTTTCCCCCATTCCCAATACCAACGCAGATCTGACGCCGCGCCAAGTGGCGCTGATCCTGTTCGCGCTGACCCTGGGCGGTTTCGCCATCGGCACCAGCGAGTTCGCCAGCATGGGCCTGATGCCCAACATGGTGGCCTCGCTGGGCGTGTCCGAGCCGCAAGTGGGCCATCTGATCAGCGCCTACGCGCTGGGCGTGGTGGTGGGGGCGCCATTGCTCGCCATCCTGGGCGCGGGTTGGACACGCAAGACATTACTTCTGTCGCTGATGGGCTTCTACGCGCTTGGCAACCTCGCCAGTGCGTTGGGCCCGACATATCACAGCCTGTTGCTGTTCCGCTTCATCGCCGGCCTGCCGCACGGCGCCTATTTCGGCGTGGCGGCGTTGACGGCGGTAGCGATCAGTCCGCCTCACCGGCGTGGCCGTGCAATCAGCATCGTGATGCTGGGCCTGACCCTGGCGATCCTGATCGGCAATCCGCTGGCGACGTGGGTGGGGCAGCTGGTCGATTGGCGCTGGATCTACGCTGCGGTGTCGATGATCGCCGTCGCCACAGCGGTGCTGCTGGCGGTGTGGCTGCCAGCCCATGTGGATGGTCCCAAGGCCAAACCGCTGGACGAACTGCGTGCATTCAACCGTTTGCCGGTATGGCAGGCGCTGGGCATCGGCGCGATTGGCTTCGCCGGCATGTTCGCCGTTTTCAGCTATCTGGCGCCGACGATGCTGGAAGTGACGCGGGTATCGGCGGCGTGGATTCCGCTGGGACTGGTGGGGTTCGGCGTCGGCGGGGTGATCGGCAATTTCGCCGGCGGCTGGCTGTCCGATCGCTTCAAATTGCGTGGCGCCTGGGTGGTGCTGGCGTGGGCCTTGGCGATGTTGTTGCTGTTCCCGTTGATGGCGCAGTGGCTGCCGACCTTGCTGCTGGCGACGGTCGCCATAGGACTGATGGGCGCACTGGGGCCTATCCTGCAATCGCAGCTGATGGACGTGGCCGGCGATGCGCAGACGCTGGCGGCGGCTTCGCATCACGCCGCGTTCAACACCGCCAATGCGCTGGGGCCCTGGTTGGGCGGAATGGCGATCACCGCCGGTTATGGCTGGACATCGACCGGCTATGTCGGCGCCGCCACCGCGGTGGTCGGACTGCTGATCTATGTATGGGCCAGCAAGACTGCGCACGCGGCGCGCGTGCTTGCCGACGCGCCGTCCGATTCGGTGGCCTGCGAATCATCCTGACGATCGACGTTCGCAAGACGCGCCGGATCGCCGGCCTTGCGCATCGCGGGCTGTCGGAAACCACCGGCAGAGTCAGCACATCGATCCAGCATTGTCCGCATGGAAAGTTCCATTGACGGTGATTCTCGGGCTTTTGAAACCCATCGCGATCCACGCACGAAGAAGCTTGGCGTAGAACAGCGCCGTTTGCCGTCTTCCGCTCGGCACATCGTCGGTAAGCGCCGCGGGGTTGGCGAGGTCGCTGGTCATTGTCCGCAAGTCGAGCGGCGGCAGAGTGTCCCGTGGCCATAGGCCGCTGTACAGGCTGAGCCAGTGGCCGTTCTCGAATTCAAGAAACATCGGCGTACTGCAGCAGCCGGCGACCACCCTGCGGGTAGGGGACTGGGAAGTCAGGCGGAATTCTCTCAGCAATTCGGCGCCTTTGAGGAAGCGAACCCTGTCCTTGCGGTAGAGGATGAAGCGGGTTCCGCCGTTCGCTTCCAGAATGGAACAAGCAGCGACGGCCTCCAGCTTGGCGCCGGCTGCGCGGCAACTGCTGCAATGGCACTCGGTGCTGACGATGGGCGCGCGTAGTGCCTCAAGCTGGACTTTCCCGCAAGCGCAGGCGAGCAGAGTGATCTGTGTCATCGGACGTTTGCTCCTTCAGGTATGTCGCAGCCGCTGTTGTGGGGAACCATGGTTGACTCTCTTGCCATGCGTCACCGAGCTTGGCGGAAAGGGTCACGCTCATCGGTCATAGGCCATTGCGGCATCGGGGGTCTCTGACGGCAAGGCTCACGAATATCATTTTCGGCATGACAGATGCTCAAAAGTCGGGCAACGGACGCCTTGACCGCTCTGCGGCCGGTTTTCGAATGCTGCTTTCTCTTGCGACGAGCGGGGGCCGCGAAAATCGACATCAACTGAACCTTTCCCGCGACGCGGCGACGCACAGGCCGTTTTTCACGTGCCGTTGTCGATTGCGGACCAACAATACGGTTTCGTACCCAAGTGGCGAGGTTCCGACATGAAGACGATACGTACGACTCTGTTGGCCGGCGCGATGCTGCTCTCGGCCACCGCCTTCGCGCAGCAATACGGCCCGCAGGACGAAGGCCGCCGTTTCAACGACGGCAGCAAAGTGGTGTGCAAGAACGTCGAGGTCCAGCGCAGCAGCAAGGATTCCAACCGCATCCTGGGCACCGCCACCGGCGCGGTGGTGGGAGGCCTGCTCGGCAATCAGGTCGGCAAGGGCAACGGCAAGAAAGCGGCGACGGTCGGCGGTGCGGTGGCCGGCGGCCTGATAGGACGCAAGGTGCAGGGCAACGCCCAGGAAAAGAAGGGCGACCGCGTGGTCGAGCGCCAATGCGAGCGCGTTTACCGCTGAGTTCCAACGCCGGAGTCCCATGGCCAGCGGTTGCATCAGGGAAGGGCGGGCGGCACCCGCCCTTCCATGCCGTCGTTACAATCCCTGTATCGCTGTTTGTATGAGGGACGTATGAAACGACTGGATTCCGCTGCCCGCTTTGTTCCGACCATCACACTGCTTCTGGCGGCGTTGTGCGCAGGGTGCGCCGCGGGCGACGCGCGTCCGCAACCGTCGCCTTCTTCTTCGGCCGCCTCAACGTCGCAGTCTTCGCCATCATCCACTTCGTTGCCCGAATGGCTCCGCGTCAAGATCGGGCAGTACGAAGCGTTGCCGGCCGATCGCGCGCCGCTCGGCATCTGGCGGATCACCCACAATGGTCAGGCTGCCTACTATTTGTATTCGCCCTGTTGCGATCAGTACAACCCGTTGTTCGACGCGGGCGGAACCGAGATCTGCAATCCTTCGGGCGGATTCACCGGCAGAGGCGACGGCAAATGCCCGGAGCCGATGGACCGGGGAACGAAAGCCGTACCGGTTTGGTCGCACCCCGCTTCGACGTCGCAGACCGACGACCCTCCCGGCCTGATGCGTAACTGAAGCTCGGTTATCGCGCAGGCGTCATAGGCGATGAATGCAGCCGCCGTCGTCAGGTCCGCCTCGTGCGATCTACTTTCGGGCGGTAAATTCGAAGTCCACCACCACCGGGAAATGGTCCGAAGGATAGCGGCTGCGGCGGTGGGTGGTTACGGTCTTGGCCGATTTGACCTGCAGTCCGCGGAACAGGATCCAGTCGATGCGCCCGTCCGCTTTACCGGTGAAGTCGTGGAACGTGGCCGGCGGGCCAAGACGTTGCGGTGCAGCCGTCCAGGCATCGGTCAGCACGCTGGTCAACAGGGTATGCGTGGGACCGTCCGGCGCGGTGTTGAAGTCGCCGGTGACAATGACCGGCTCATCGGCCGACAGTTGCCGCAAGCGCGCCAGAATGAGCGCGGCGCCGCGTTCGCGGGCGGGTTCGTCTTCCTCGCGGTAGGGAAGGTGGGTGTTGTAGAGGACGAAGGTCGCGCCATCGGCGATGCGCTGGAAGCGCGCCCAGGTCACCATGCGCGGGTACAGGTTTCCCCAGCTGATGCTGCCCACCGTCTCGGGCGTATCGGACAACCAGAAATCGCCGGTCGCCAGCACCCGCAGACGGTCCTTGCGATAGAAAACGCCCATGTGTTCGTCCCCATCGCCGCCACGGCGACCCTGACCGAACCACGCGTACTGCGGCAACCGCGCCACCAGTTCGTCGCCTTGGCGCTTGAACAACTCTTGCGTTCCGATGAGGTCGGGATTTTCCTGCGCCACCATCGTCGCTGCCAACGCACGCCTGGCTTCCCAGCGGTTGGCGCCATCGCTGTCCGTCAGCAGACGCACATTGAAAGTCATCACTCGAAGCGGCTGCGCCATCGCCGGCCCACAGACCAGCAAACCGATCGCCAGTCCGATCGTCAACCACCGCCGGATCCGATTGCTGGCGGTACTGCGGCGTTTGCGCGGAGCGCGAAGGAGCAGGGACATGCGATCACCCGAAGCGGCCAGTAGGTATCCGGAGTCTAGTACAAGCATCGTCAGGATGAAGTGTCATTGTTCCGTAACCGAAAAGCGATGGTTCGCAGTCCCGCAGCTCGCACTCCTACATCACGACTCCATGACTGGTGCGCACGGTAGCGTCGAGTCGAGCACGGGCACCCATCGTGAACCACGGCGTGAGTGCGCGCAGTCCGCGATGACCAGGACGATTCAGAACGTCACCTTGACCGAAGGCGCGCTTCGTTGGGCTTCGCCGTGGTACACGGCTTCTATATTGTTGCCGTCCGGATCCAGCACGAAGGCGCCGTAGTAGCCCGGATGGTAGGGGCGCACGCCGGGTGCGCCGTTGTCGCGTCCCCCGTTCTTCAATGCGGCCTTGTAGAAATCGTCGACCATGGTCCGGTCCCTCGCTTGAAAGGCCAGGTGGTGGCGGCCGGTAAGTTCGCCCTGGGCCGCTTCGCTGTCCGGAGTGGAGACGAACAACTCGTCGGCCCAGAAGAAATCTTTGCCCGAACCGGCCATGGGAATGTTGAGCTCTCCAAATACGGCTTCGTAAAACCGTCGGCTGGCCTCCAGGTCTTCCACTACGAGTTGAATGTGGTCGATCAATCGTCCGCGATGCAGTTCCTGGGTTTCCATAAGAACTCCTGCTCACTCAGGGGAAAGGAATAGTAGGCATTGGCCCACGCAATTTCCTTCACAAGGTTTTGACTCGGAATTCTCGGCTCTACAAAAGGATTTCAGATGGATTGACTGCCCGATTCCGGCAATTCCGCCCTGCGCCTCAAGAGAAAACGAAAGAACGGACCAGTGAGAAGAGTGGATAGCACGGCAAGCGTGACCAGGGCTGCGAAGGCATGTTCGGAGAGCAGCCCCTTGTCGCGCAGGATCGTGGCGGCCACGATCTCCATCAAGCCCTTGCATTGCAGAAGCGCGCCGATGGCCAGCGATTCCCGTCGGGACAACGGAGAAGCTGGCGGACAGATCAATACGGCAGCGAGTTTGGCCGCGACCGAGATGGCCAGCAATGCCAAGGAAGCCTGCAACGAAGCCCAGCCGAGTGCGTCCCCATCGATCTTCAGGCCGCTATGCCCGAAAAACAAAGGAGCCAGACCGAGCAACGCGAACTGGCCGATGCGCTCGACGGGCAGTCGGCGCGCCCATGCAGGCGGAATCACCGCACCGGCAAAATAGGCACCCAGCAAGGCGTGCAGACCCAACTGCGAACTCGCCCAGGAACCGGCTATCAGATAGAGGGGCAGCATCAGCCAGACCGTCCATCCGGGCGGCACAGAATTCCTGCGGCGGCTCATGGAACCCAACGCCACCATCGCCACCGGCACCGCGAGCGCCAACAACTGCAGCGACGATCCACCGGACAGTGCGGCATTGCCATCGGCGACCAGCAGAAGCAGGGCCAAGCCGATCCACAGCACCGCGTCGTCGATTACGGCGATACGTACTGCCATCTGGCTAAGGGGGCGATGCAGTGGTCCCAGCTCGCGGACAATGCCGATCAATACCGGTAACGCGCTGACCGCAACGCACAAGCCGATGGCGATCGCGCCCAGCGCGCGATCGCCGTTAGGCGCCGCCCAGTTCGGCAACGCTGCGAAGTAGTGGTATGCGGCCAGTGTGCCGACCACGAAAGGCAACAACAACGCGAGCGCCGCGCTGGCTACGAACCGGAATACCGGCCTGCGCGCTGCGACCGGTAGATCCGCCGGGGAATCGATATGCGCGGACTGCCGCGTCTCCAGACCGGCGGTAAAGGCCAGCAGCAACACGCCGATCCAGCCGATCTTGTCGCCAATCACCGACGGCACGCCCAGTGAGGCCGGCAACCCCCCGGTGGCCGCCAATACCAGCCCGATGATGATCGGAATCACCGCTATCGGTATCGAGCGACCGAGCAAACGCCATAGCGTCCATGCGAGAAGGATGAAGATCAGCGCATCGGCGGCGGCAGCAATAATTGCGTGCATGGGCTCAGCGTACCGTAACCGGTGCAGGTTGCTTCGGCGGTCTGGTCGATTCGCGGAACAACAGGGTGTGTTCGACGTGGACCATGCGGCCGGCACCCGGCGTACGGATCCGCTCCAGCAATTGCAGAGTCGCGAGCCGGCCCATTTCCGCAGTCGGCTGGCGCACCGTGGTCAGGGCAGGGTAGATATGGCGCGCAATGGGCGTGTCGTCGAAACCGCAGACCGACAAGTCGCGCGGCACGGCCAGCCCGCGCTCGCCGGCCGCGCGGATCACACCGGCGGCCATGTCGTCGTTGGCGGCGAAGATCGCGGTAGGCGGGTCGGCCAGGTCGAGCAATCGGTTCGCCCCGCCTATGCCCGACTCGAATGAGAATTCGCCCTGAGTCACCAGTGCCGCGTCGTAGGCGATACCGGCTTTACGCAAAGCTTCGCGATACCCGGTGTGGCGCCACTGACAGGCACCGTGCAACCGCGGACCCTTGATGTGGCCGATGCGCCTGTGCCCCAGCGCTATCAATCCGGCCATGAGCTCCACCACGGCAGCGGTTTCCTCCATCATCACGCCGATGCGCGCCTGCGGGTTTCGCGGAGCGATGCAGACGAACGGTACCTCGTGCTCTTCCAGATAATCCAGCACCACGCTGTTATCGGTCAGCGGAGGAATCAGCACTACGCCGTCGGGACCGAAGGATTCGAAAAACCCCTTGATATCGTCCGCGATGCGTTGCTTGCCCGCACCCACGGGAGCCAGGACCAGGTTGTAATGGTTGACGCGACAGGCTTCCAGCATGCCGCTTTGGATCTCCATCAGGTAATTGCGCGAGGGATTGTTGTAGACGAGCGCCACCATGCAGGAGCGCTGTCCGGCCAGGCTGCGGGCGGAAAGGTTCGGCTTGTACTGCAACTGATCGACCGCGCGCATGACGCGATCGCGCGTTTCTTCGCGCACATTGGGTTCGTGGTTGAGCACGCGCGAGACCGTTTTCATCGACACGCCGGCGGCGGCGGCCACATCCTCGATACGACTACGCATATTCCGTGTCCCGCTCCTGATGTAAACCAGTCCCTGGACGGCCGGTTTGGGTCAAGCGATTCTGCCAGCGTAAGAGGCGATTGGCATATCCGCGCTTGCTCTCGTTCATGGCTGGCTGGCGGAGCCCGGCCAACGGAAGGTGGCTATGCTTTTGGCCGGAAGCGTGTAGCCGAAGCGCCGTTCTTGCTGGCGTACGGAAAAGCCGCGCTGTTTGGAGCCGGTATTGGTGACGATCAGTACTACCGACCCGTCATCGGTATTCTGAAAAGCGACGTTATCCAGTCCGTCGCCGGTCGCGGTGGAAGCGATGCGATACGCATCGCGGCGCACGAAGCGGCTGGCGTGGGCGAGCGCGTAGTAGCCGTTGTTGCGGCTGACACGGCCGGTTGCCGAGTCGATCGTCACCACTCCGATACAGGTATCGCAGCCGCCCGCATGCGGACCGCCACGTTCGTCGAGGGCCAGGTTCCAGAACAGCACGCCACGGGCCCAGTCGCGGGTGGCCTGCACGATCAATTGCTTCGCCTGCAGAGGCAGGCCACCGCTGCGCACCGGTTCCCAGGTGCCGTCCGAACACTCGGTCATATAGACGTCCTTGTCCGGGAACGCCGCATGCACGGTCGACTGCGCGGAAGGGTCGCCGCCATAGCAATGCCAAGCCACCGCAGCTACGTAAGGGCCTGCCGCAGGGTCGGACAAGACAGCGCCGGGTTCCTGGGGTTTGTCCCAGTTGTGGTCCCAATCGAAAATCAAAGGACCTTTTCCGCGTGCGGCAATCAGTGGGCCCAGATGATCGCCTATCAGTCGCGCGCGTGCCGGTGCGTTAAGACGCATGCCCGGGTAATCGGCGGGCTCGAAATCGGGTTCGTTCTGCACGGTAAGCGCGAAGATGGGAATGCCTTCTGCCGCGTAAGCGTCGACGTACTTGAGCAGGTAGCGAGCGAAAGCGCCGTAATACTCGGGGCGAAGGCTGCCTTTGATCAGGCTGTCGCTGTCCTTCATCCAGGCGGGCGCGCTCCACGGTGACGCCATCACCTGCAGACGTGGATTGACCGCAAGCGCCTGGCGCGTCACCGGCACCACGTCGGACAGATTGGGGGCGATACTGAAATGCTGCAGTTGCGGATCCGCTTCGCCGTTGGGCGGATCGTCCAGGCTGTAGTGGTGCCGCGAGAAATCCGATGCGCCGATGGTCAAGCGCGTGAATTCAAGGCCGATGCCGTCACCCGAGCGCCCGAACAATTCCTGCAGCAGCGCCTGTCGCTGAGCGGAGGTCATCTTGTGTTGGATCAGCCAGGCGGAAGAGTCGGTGATGGAGGCGCCGAAACCGAGCATGCGCTGATACCGCTTGCCGGTATCCACTTGGATCTCTGCCACCGCATCGGCCGATTCCGCATGCACTTCCACGGGCTTCAGCGCCCAACTGTGATCGGCAGTGGTGACCCAGGCTTGGACTTCCGCGGCACCGCTTGCGGCGCTGGAATCCGGCAATCGCGGTTGGCTGGCGCAGGCGGCGCCGATCAGCGCGAATGAGAAAGACAATAAAACCGCTCTCGGTTGCGCATGGCGACGAAGGTCCGGAACGTTCATCCATTCTCCTCGGAGGAGGTGTTGTGTAACGTTACATGCACGCGCTTGCGTGCTGCGTCGCAACGAAACGATAGCGTTGTCGCTATCGAAGCTCTCGCAATCGCGGGATCTACGCGGAAAACTCTGCGCATTCTTAACCGATTGTTGACAAGCGCTTTCAGCGATTATATGACAGCGCTGTCAGCAACGGGGTGGAGAGATCAGATGATTCATGCAAAAAAAGGTTCGGTGACGATTTCCAGCGCGCGCCAAGCGGGTCCGCGCAAACGAATTCTGGTTACCGCCTGTTGTCTGGGACTGTTCGCCGCGCAATGGGCGCAAGCGCAGGAGCAGCAGACAACGACGGCCAATGAGAGTCCTGCGCAGGAGCAGGACGTCAACACCCTGGATGCGGTGGTGGTGACGGGTATCCGGCAGAGTATCGCCAAGTCGGTGGAGGTAAAAAACGAATCGAGCTCGATCGTGGAAGCGATCTCGGCCGAAGACATCGGCAAGCTGCCCGACATCAGCATCGCCGACTCGATCTCGCGCCTGCCGGGTCTGACCATGCAGCGCGTTGATGGGCGCGGGCAGGTCATCCACATCCGCGGCATGTCCGAGCAGTTTGCCGGTACGTTGCTCAATGGCCGCGAACAGGTCAGCACCGGCGATAGCCGCGGTGTCGAGTTCGACCAGTATCCAGCCGAACTGATCAATGCCGTAGTCGTCTACAAGACGCCCGATGCTTCGCTGGTGGGGCAGGGTCTCTCGGGGACGGTCGACATGCAGACCATTCGTCCGCTGGACTTCGGCGAGCGCCGCATCGTGTTCAGCGGCCAAGGCGAGTACAACTCACTCGGCGACTTGACGGCGGGGGGCAAGGATAAAGGCTACCGACTCTCGGCTTCCTATGTGGACCAGTTTGCCGATAACACCATCGGTGTCGCCGTCGGCGTCGCACGCCTCAGCTCGCCATTCCAGGAAAAGCACTATAAATCATGGTGGTGGGCCAACACCGACTTGTGGGGCACGCCGCAAGGCGCCAAACCCGCCGATGCGATCGCCTTGCAGGGCGCCGAAGGCTGGGTGAAATCCAGAGACATGACCCGCGACGGCGTCATGGCGGTGCTGGAATTCAAGCCCAACGACACCTGGCACAGTGTGCTGGATATGTACCACTCCAAGTTCGAGCAGCAGGAATGGATGCGCGGTGCGATGTGGACCAACGATCCGTGGTGGAACGGCGGGGCGGCGACCTATACCGCCGCCAACACGACGATGTATCACGGCGTACCGGTGGTCACCAGCGGCACCCTGAGCGGAATCCAGCCTGTAGTGCGCAACGACGATAACGAGCGCGAAGACAAGCTGTCCGCGATCGGCTGGAACAATGAGTTCAAGTGGGATGTGTACACGCTGACCGCCGATGCCAGCTATTCGCGCGCCGAGCGCGAGCAGTCCGCGTTGGAGACCTACGCAGGCATGCTGGGCGGACTGGACGTGGACTTTGAAATTCCGTTGACGGCAGGCTATGCCAACTACGCTCTGCCCGATTTGTCCGATCCGAATTCGGTTTACCTGAGCGACCCGCAGGTATGGGGTCATGACGGACGCATGGAGGATTCGCAGCAGAAAGACACGCTCAAGTCATTCCGGCTGGACCTGAACCGCCTGGTGGAATCTTCTGATTTCCTGCGCAGCTATGACGTGGGCTTCAACTTCAGCAAACGCACCAAGGACAAGAGCGCGCAGGTCTATTTCGCCGATCTGCCGGACCGCGAACCGACCCTGATCGATCCCTCCCTGCTGTCCGCGCCCACCAGCCTCGGCTTCGCGGGTATGGGCAACGTGATCAGTTTCGACCCGCGCGAGCTGCTTGGTCGGTACTACAACGTGTATCTGAGCGAGAGCAACGACGACCTGCAGAAGGACCAGAGTATCGAGGAAGAGATTCGCACGTTTTATGCGAAGGCCAACCTCGATATGGATCTGACCGACTCAGTGCGCCTGCGCGGTAATGTGGGCGTGCAGTACATTCGCACCGAACAAGCCTCGAGCGGTGTGGTTATCGAACAGCATGAGAACGAAAATGTGCTTGTGGCGGGAACGGGAGGTGCTTCGTACGGCGATATCCTGCCCAGCCTGAATCTTGTGGCCGATTTCGGTAACGGTTGGAATGTGCGCTTTGGTGCTGCCCGCGAACTGATGCGCCCACGCATCAACGACATGGGTGCGTATGGCAGCGTCGGGGTGGCTGTCACCGATGGTAGGGGCGAATGGACCGGCAGCGGTGGGAATCCGCAGCTTGAGCCTTACCGCGCCAATGCCGTGGACCTGTCGGTGGAGAAGTACTTTGGCGAATCCAATTCGAGCTACGTGGCGGTGGCGGTGTTTTACAAAGACCTGGATTCGTATATCTACACCCGGACCATCCCATGGAATTTCGCGGGCTACGATTACGAAGGACCCGTGCCACCGGCTTCTGACTGGGGCACCTTCTCCAGCCCGGCCAATGGCACTGGCGGCTACATGCGCGGCGTGGAGTTCGGCAGTGCGCTGAGTGGCGATCTGCTGCATCCGGTGCTGGATGGGTTCGGCCTGTTGCTCAATGCGTCCTACACCGAGTCGTCGATCGACCCCGACGGTCCGGACCAGGGTAGCGGCACCGACACGTTTCCGGGACTGTCGAAGATCGTCGCCAATGCCACGCTTTACTACGAGAAAAACGGGTTCTCGGCGCGCGTGAGTCAGCGCTTCCGCGATCCGTACCGCGGCGAGTACAGCTATATCTTCGGTCAGCGCAGCTATCGCTACACGCTGAACGAACGCACGATCGATATGCAGGTGAGCTACGACTTCCCCGAATCCAGCAAGCTGGGCGGTCTGTCGTTGATGTTCCAGGTCAACAACTTGAACAACGAACCTTTCCGCACCGAAGTCAGCGATTCGAACCAGCTCGGCCTGTTCTTCCCCGAGGAATACACCGAGTACGGTCGCCAGTACATGCTGGGCTTCCGCTACAAGCTGTAATGGCATGAAAAGGGATCCCGGTCACAGGCACATGCCTGTGGCCGGCTTGTTGTCTCTTTCGTTTCCCTTCACGCACAGATTCATCACGCTGCCTGCAGTGGATCCGCATACCGCTTTCAGGACGCGGACGACAGCAGCGCGATCCTGCGCTTCTTGCTCAACGAATCCAGCGCCTTGCGGTACGACCATTGCACCAGTTCGCGCAGATAGCCGTCCGGCACGCTGCGCACGTCCACTATCGTGATCCAATGGAAACGCGCCAGCCAGCGCGCGGGTTTGATGCCGGGGACGTCGGTCAATTCCAGGAAGCGTTCCGATGAAACCTTGATGCTGAAACGCCACTGCTCGGGCTGGCTGGTCTTGAAATGGGCGAAGCGCTTTCCATCCACGCTATAGACCAGGATATTCGCAGGCTCACCATGCAACTGCACAGCAGCGCCGGGAAGGCGCGCGCAGAATTCTTTAAGTCGCTTCGTGTCCAAGGCGTCACCTTCCCCCGTCGCCCCGGAAACGCACCGTCAATCCCTTGAGGAAATTGCGCAGTATCTGGTCGCCGCAAGGACGATAGTGCTTATGGTCGGCCTGGCGGAACAGAGCGGTGAGTTCCGGTTTGGTGAGGGGGAACCCCGCCGCAGCGAATACCTCATGCATGTCCACGTCCTTCAGCTGGAAGGCGACGCGCAACTTCTTCAGCACCACGTTGTTGGTGATCCGCGTTTCCACGGGCCGCGGCGGCAGGCTTTCGTCCCGGCCGCGATAGTAGAAGACCAGGCCATCCAGGAAATGCGCGAGCACGCGGTCGCTGCAGACTGCGAACCCGTCTTCCTCCTCCTTCTTCAGCAACGCGTGCACCTGCGCCTTTTCTATTGGGAAATCCGCATCGGCCAGCTGGATGATCTCGGCCACCTTGCCGTCGCCGAGATCCAGCATGTAGCGGATGCTGCGCATCACATCGTTGTTGATCATGTCCGTCCTGTGAGCCGCCTGGCTACCCAGACAGGGCACAGTTTAACGTCGCCCGCTCCGCCAGGCGCAAATTGACGCGGGCGGCGGTTGCGGGCGCAGCTGCCTCAGACGCAGCCGTTGGCGTTCGTGCACTTGATTCGCGAGTTCTCGTCTTTGAGCAGCTTCTCGTCGGCCTCCTTGCGTTCGCGGATCTCGGTGGCCGTACGGCAGACGCGGGTGACGTAATTGCTACCGGTCCTCGCCTCCTGCGTACAGACCAGGCGTTGGTCCTGGTTGTTCTTGATGGTCGCTTCGATCCGCGCCATCAATCTGCGGACCTCGGCCTGATCGGTAGGGGCGAGCTGCGAAGTATCGGTTGTGCCTTCCAGCAGTTTTCCCAGTTTTTCCTGGTCCGCCAGAACGGATGTCTGCACATCGCGCGGCAGGTTCGCGTAGCGCTCCCGCTTGGCCTTCATGTCGGCGCGGATCGTCTGCTGCCGGGCAAGGATGTCCGCGGACTGCGTCGGCGTATCGGCGGCTCTGGCGACAGGGACGACCGCCAGCAGGGCGGCGCAAGCCAATGCGTACAGTCGGTAGGTCATTTCGTTCTTGTCCCCGGAGTCGTCCGTCCGACCGTATCCGATTGGGTGGGTGGCTCCAAGAGGCGGGCAGCAAGCGGACAATTTGCGCAAAACGAAGCTTTTTGAGGTTGCCTGCAAAAGTTATAGTCGCAGTCGGGTTTCTCCGGAGGGCAAGAGAAGTGAACACCCACGCCACCGTCTCCGAACCAGTCGTTTCCCGCTTGCGCGCTATCTGCCTGGAGTTTCCGGAAGCCTGCGAAGAACAGGCCTGGGTGGGTACCCGCTGGATGATCCGCAAGAAGAATTTCGCTCATGTGCTGGCAATCGAATCCGCTTGGCCGCCCGCCTATGCCCGCGCCGCGAAATCCGAAGGGCCGTTGACGGTGCTGACTTTCCGGTCCAGCGCACGGCTCGATGCGCCCCGGTTTTCGAAGGCGCCCTTCTTCAAACCGGTGTGGTGGCCGGATATCGCCGGCATGGCGATCGATGTGCATACCGATTGGGACGAAGTAACCGATCTGCTGGCCGGCAGTTATCGTTTACTGGCGCCGAAGAAACTCGCTGCGCGGGTCGACTGAGCGGCAGGCTTGAATCATCGGAGTGCCTTGGTCAGGATGCAGCCACTGCAAGGGAGAGGGTATGGAAAGCAAGCAATGGCAAGCCGCAGGCGATGCGATGTCGCGCATGTGCTCGGCCTCGGACGAAGCGCTGGAGGCGGGTGGAAGGGTGGTTCTGCTGTCGTTGATGTTGCTGCTTGGCGGGTGTTCGCCGGCGGCTGACGCCCCCACAACGCCCGCCGCGACGCCGGCGTCCACCGCGAAGGTTGCGGCGCCCGATCCGGTCAGGACCGCGGCACGCATGCAGGAGTGCCGCGCCAAACTCGAGGCGGGCATCCCTACGGGAATGGTGATCAATGCCTCCGCCGATAACGGCCGCCCCGTACTCTGGGTGGGACCGGCCTGGCAGCGGAGTCCAGCCAAAGACAAGGAGTCCCTGGCGCGCGACACCGCCTGCTTTTTTCTGTCCGGCGACGAATCCAGGACCCTCAAGTTCTCGATTTACGAACAAAGCACAGACCGCGAGATCGCGGTATGGGATCGCTCCCATTTGATCGAATGGTGATCGCATTGTTCGAGGCGATTCGCACAGAGTCGGACGATAGCTGATGGACTACCCCGCAACGCAGCTTGTACCGTCATGGCGATCTATGCACACTCCGGCGTGGATTGCTCCAACTACGAGGTGTTCCATGCTGCGTTGCCTGCTGGTGCTCTTGTCCGCTTTCGTCCTGGCCGCTCCTGCGTTGGCCGCAAAAGCTCCGCCTTATACCTATCTGCGCGTTGGCAATACCGCCGACGTGGCGCCCGCTACTACTCCTGGCGTGGCGTTGATGGGCGGGGGCACCGATGTCGATCAGGCTTTCCAATGGCTGTGCGGCCTGGGTGGAAACGGCGATTTCCTGGTGATCCGCGCCACCGGCACCGATGCCTACAATCCGTATGTGCGCGATCTGTGCCCGAACGCCAACTCGGTGGCCACGCTGATCATTCCCAGCGCCGCGGCCGCCAATCTGCCGGCGGTGGCGGCGATCATCGCCAAGGCCGAGGTGGTATGGATCGCTGGCGGCGACCAGTCCAACTACATCGGCTTCTGGAAGAACACACCGGTGCAGTCCACGCTCAACACGCGCATCGCGCAGGGCGTGCCGGTGGGTGGAACCAGTGCCGGGCTCAATGTGCTGACGCAGTTCGTCTACACCGCGCAGGCCAGTCAGGGCGTGACCAGTAGCCAGGCGGTGGCGGATCCGTTCAACCGCTACATGACTTTCGAT
The DNA here is from genome assembly GCA_946479745.1 of uncultured Pseudoxanthomonas sp. The sequence goes on from CAMLGZ010000010.1 coordinate 72,470, forward strand.
CGCGATTTCGCCAGCGTGCCGTTGCTGCAGGGCGTTATAGGAGATCCGCACTTCGCCGCGCGCGATCGCATGGGCCGCGACATCGCCTTCCTGTGCCGAGTGGCGGCCTATGGCTGGAGCGCCGCGCCGCGTGGCATCGCCGTGGACGAAATGACCGCGCTGCTGGTGGCGAACGGTGGCTACGCCAGTGTGGTGGGCTCGGGCAAGGTGTATTTCCTGCAGGCGCCGGGACTCCCCCAGGTTTGTGCAGCCAAGACGCCGCTGACCTATCGCAATATCGGCGTCGCGCGCATCGCCGCCGGCGACGGTTTCGATCTCCTCAACTGGATACCGGCAGGCGGGACCACTTATACCGTGTCCGTCGAAGCCGGCGTGCTCGGCTCCTCCCAGGCCGGTGGTTCTCCTTATTAAGAGATAAAGAACAAGGGGATGAACGGGGTGGCTCGCTTACCCCGTCCCGTGGGCGATGAACGGATAACGATTCCGTAAGGCTCGATTCACCCGGCGGCGCCGACACTTGTCCCACTTTTCACAGGGAGGGACAAGTGATGAAGACATTGAAGAAGATCGGCCTGACGGCCGCCCTGGCGGTGGGTCTGGGCATCGGCGCAGCGGCTTCGGCGCAGACGGTGGGTTACAACATCCGTACCGGCGATGTGTGGGTGGATACGCGTCTAGGCGAGATCAACGACTACGGCCGGCGCTACCGCGATCCGTTCGTGGGCGAGATGACCGGTTATTACGGTGCGCCGCGCAGCCTGATCGTCGAGTTGCTCGATCGCCGCGGCTGGGCGCCGGCCGACGTTTATTACGCCTGCGCATTGGCCCATTCGTTGGGCATTCCGTGCTTGAACGTAGTGCGCGAGTACGACCGTAATCCCGGCCTGGGCTGGGGCAACGTGGCCAAGCACTACGGCATCAAGCCGGGCTCTCCGGCCTTCCATGCCTTGAAGCGCGGTACGGCGTCCACTTACGGGCGCTGGGGCTATCCGGTCGTCGTCGACCGTGCCGTGCACGTCGACTGGTCCAAGCATGGTCCTGGCAAATTGCAAGGCAAAGGCAGCGCCCCGCGTCCGGCGGCCGACCATGGAAAGGGAAAGTCCGGTCACGACAGTGGCGATCGCGGCGGCAAGGGGAAGGGTAAGGACAAGGACAAGGGCCAAGGCAACGGAAGCGGAAAGGAAAAAGGCAACGGCAAGGGCAAGTAGTACGTCCAGTGCGATTGCAGTAACGAAGGACGGCGGCCGTGAGGCCGCCGTTTTTGTTTGCGGGTCGTCGAGGCAAAGCGCCGGGCCACTGTTGCGGCGCAGTACATACGAATTCATTGCCCGCCAACGGCTCCGGCTTGTAGCCTCGCTGCGTCCCGCCGATGCATCCGCCATTCGACGGCCTTCGGGAAAAAGCACCGCATGAAAGCAGCGATCGCCTTGTGTTTCGGTCTGATGCTCAGCGCGTCGGCGTCCGCGCGCGACTTCGCCATTGATCACCTGGAACCGGCCAGTTGGTGGGTGGGGATGAAGCACTCCCGCGTCGAACTGATGGTGCACGGCAACGCGATCGGACCGTTGAAGCCCCGGCTCTCCCGGCCTGGCGTGAGCGTGGTCGATGTGCAGCGGGTGGAAAACCCCAACTATCTGTTCGTCACGCTGGAGATCGCGAACAACGCCAGTCCCGGGACGTTCGATATCGAATTCCTCGATGGCGATCGCGTGGCCGTCCGTCGTCCATTCCGCCTGGACGCGCGCGAACCAGGGTCGGCATCGCGCAAGGGCTTCGATGCTTCCGATGCCATCTACCTGATCGTCCCGGACCGCTTCGCCAATGGCGACCCCGGCAACGACACTGTCGCCGCCATGCGGGAGCCCGCTGATCGCACTTCGCCCAATGGACGTCACGGCGGCGACATAGCGGGCATCTCGAAAAGCATCGACTACATCGCCGGCATGGGCTTTACCCAACTCTGGCCCACGCCGCTGCTGGAAAACGACCAGCCGGAATTCTCTTATCACGGCTATGCCATCACCGATCTGTACCGCGTCGATCCGCGCTTCGGCAGCAACGAGGACTACCGCGCGCTTTCACGCAGCGCGCGCGCCAAAGGCGTTGGTCTGATCATGGACGTGGTGCTCAACCATATAGGCTCCAGCCACTGGTGGATGCGCGACCTGCCCGCGCCGGACTGGATCAACCATGGCAGCCAATTCGCGCCCACCAATCATCGTCGCACCACAGTGCAGGATCCGCATGCGGCGCCGCAGGACCGCGCGGATTTCGTGGAAGGCTGGTTCTCGCCCGGCATGCCCGACCTCAATCAGCGCAATCCGCACCTGGCCACTTATCTGATCCAGAACAGTCTGTGGTGGATCGAATACGCCGGCCTGTCCGGTATCCGCGAAGACACGTTCGGCTATGCCGATACCGAATTCCTCAGTGCGTGGGGCAAAGCGGTGCTGGACGAGTATCCGGACTTCAGCATGGTCGGCGAGGAATGGAGCGCCAATCCTGCCACGGTCGCGCACTGGCAGCGCGGCAAGGTCAATCCGGACGGCCACGTTCCGCACATGCCCAGCATGATGGATTTCCCCGTCCACACCGCGTTGCGCGACGCGTTGAACGAACCGGAAGGCAGGGATACGGGCTGGATACGGCTGTACGAGGCGCTGGCCAACGATTACCTGTATCCGGATGCGGACCGTCTGGTCGTATTCGCCGAGAACCACGACACCACCCGCCTGCTCGCCACCGTGAAGGGAGACGTCGCTCTGTTCAAGATCGCGATGGCCTACCTCGCCACCGTACGCGGTACGCCGCAGTTCTTCTACGGCTCGGAAATACTGATGGAAGGACCGCGCGAGCGGGAGGACGGGAAGATCCGCGCCGACCTGCCCGGCGGTTGGGCGGGCGATGCGAACAACGCCCTCACCGGCGCCGGTCTGTCGGCGGCCGAGCGCGATGCGCAGGACTACCTGCGTCGATTGCTCCGTTGGCGCAGGAATACGCCGGTGGTGCAGCACGGCGAGCTGCAACACTTCGCACCGGCCGATGGCGTGTACGTCTACTTCCGCTATGACAACGACAACACGGTCATGGTGGCCTTGAACCGGAATGCCGGGCCCACGCCGTTGGCGCTGGAACGCTTCGGCCGATTCATCAAAACCGACAGCAGGGGCCGCGATGCGATGAGCGGAAAGACCATTGCGCTGGGAACGACGCTGCAGCTGGCGGGCAACGCGGCGACGATCCTCAGCATCGAATAGGCAACGCCCGCATCTGGGCGGGCGTTGCGTACCTTGTTTTGAAGAGCCGGCTCAAAGCCGACGTTTTGCTAAGGCCCGCTGGGTTGGGCAGGATCGGTAGGCTGCGGGCCCTCGGGATCCACACCTGGATCGGGCGGGGGAGGGAACACCGGATCGCTGGGTTGCCATGGCGGCGTGTCGCGCGCGGGATTCGGTGTTTCGCCGGGCCTCGGAGCAGGGGGCTGAAAAGGTCCTCCGGGATTGGGGTTGTGCTGATTCAAGCCGTTCTCCTCTGTTGCTGCGGCAACTCGTGCCGCACCGCCAACATGCGCGAGCCGAGGCTTGCCCGGTGTGAAGAAACGCGGATGCGGCTTTCGCCAGAACGCAACTTCAGGCAGCTTGATCGGTACCGCGCATAGCGCCTGGTCGAGGCGATGGATTCGCCATTCTTGACGGCGTCGATCTCGCCCTGCCGCCAATTTGGTACGCCCGCGGGAGCCGGATCCCGCGCTCCCGTGAGTCCGGTCCAACTCGAACGGCGGATTCCAGTACCCGAATCGCCGGTTTCGTCGCGCCATCCCGCGTCTCGTCGCTGCCGCCGCCAAGACCGGCAAAGTGCCGACTATTCTCGCCGGCACTCCACACGGGCCGGGTGCCACCATGAGCATTACCGACTTCCTGTTTTCCCTGCACAAGCTGCTCGCCTGGTTATTCGCGTTGCTGACGGTCGTGTTGCCCCAGCATCTTCTGGCTCCGCTGTCCGAGGCGGGCACGCCTGTGGCGGCCTATGCGTCGTCGCCGCAGCTCTGCGTACGGACCTCTACGCCACCGCCCAAACTGGTACGCGCAGTCTTGCCGCCATCGGGTGCGGACGACGACGGTGCATCCACCCCAGCGTCCAAAGACACGGATGCAGCCGCACCTGCTGCACAGGCAAAGCGATGAAGCGATGGAGGTGGCGTTGCGAAGCCGTTTTTACGTACCGCATAGCAGCGGGCCAATGGCTTGCCGACTGTTGGCGCAGGACTATGAGCCTCTTGGATCGCGCGGAATGGTGCAGCGAATGAAGCTCACAGATTGCCGGGCTTGAAGCGGCTGCGCCGCGAGATATCCGATCCCGACACCATGAATTTTCCTTCACCGCGGTAGTGCACGGTCTGTGGAATTCCGGGGGTGACCGCGACGTGCGCCTTGACTACTTCCCAGATGAAGAGCCCGTGCTTGCCCACCTGGCTGCCGTCGTATAGCCGACACTCGAAGTTGGAGTGGCATTCCGTCAGCAGCGGGGCATCCACTTTGCTGGCGCGCCGCGCGGCGAGCCCGAATTTCGCGAACTTGTCGGTATCGGCACCGCTGCAGTTGCCTATGCCCACCACCGTATCCACCAAATCCAGAGTGGGTAGATTGATCACACATTGCTTGCTGCGCCGGATCATTTCAAAACTGTGATTCTCATCCCAGATGTAGCAGGCCAATAGCGATGGCTCGAATCCCATCATCATGTGCCAGCCCATGGTCATGACGTTGCGCTCTTCCTTCCACGCAGAACTCACCAGCACGATGGGGCCTGGCTCCAGGAAGCGGCGTACCTGGTCCGTCGGGAAATCTCTTTTGCGGAATTTCTTCATGCGCGGTGTCCGGTTGAAAAAGAGACCGACGGCACATTAGCGGCGTACATGTGAAAATAACGGCATGGAAAAAGGTTGGGTTTCCGTTGCTTCGCTGGACTATCGATCTCGTGTTTGTGAGAGCTAATGCACAGTTGTGCATTTACGCGTTTCGTCGTGAATCGCAAGATGACTTGCAGGCGCTGGTCATGGATTTTCAGCATTGAAATGCCTATATCTCGGGTTGTGCGGAAGCTATGCGCTACCGATATTCACCCATCAATCCGACACGAAAACTCCAGTGTCCGCGTTGCCGACCGCTCTTTTTTCGTCAACGAAATTCGCAATCGGTTACTTCGAACTGCGACGCATGCAACATGCGCGCAATAGTAGTGCTTGACTATGTGTGTTGTATCAAGCTAGTTTTCCGCTTGATTGCTCATGCGCCTGCTTAGGCGTGATCGCCTTCCGCTAGCTGGATAGGGATGCAATCCACGGGGAAATTTTCAGGGAGCGTTCTGCCAGGGAGGTAGGGGTACTAATGTCGCGATATTCCTTTGCGGTCATTGCCGATGCGGTTTCGGGATGCGTCTGTCGACAGGACAGGCTTGCTCGTCCGGTCCGTTCTTTTGCCATTCGCTTTTCAAAACACGCTGCGGACTCAGACCGCATGCGTTCTCGCTTTTCGCTTGCCTGTCGTTCCCATAGCCATGCCGGCCGCGGAGCGGCATCGTCGCGCCGGTCGATCCTTTCAATCCCATCCGTTGGTGAAGCGTGAAACATAAGAATATGGCTGGTCGCTGCTGGTGCGTGTTGATCTTGCTGGTTGTTGCATTGTCCGGATGCGCCACACGGCCGGCGCCGGATTTCGGCGGCCGCTGGAAAACAGTGAATCGTTACGCGACGTCGGCCGAAGCGATTCCTCTGTACCGGTCCTACGTGTTCCATTCCTCGCCCATGGACGGGACGCTCAAGAACATGCTTACACGCTGGGCGACCGACTCGAAAATGACCTTGTCGTATCTGCATCCTTCGGATTTCACGCTGTACGGACCAGTGGCGCAGATCCAGACCAACGACCTGCAGGCGGCGGTTTCGCAACTCACCGCCGCCTATGCCGGACAACAGGTATCGGTCACGGCCAGCGACAACCAGATCGTCGTCCGCGTGGCCCAGGCCGGCGAAGACACTTCGGCGACCACACCCTGAGCATGGCCGGAATGTTTTCGCATCGGTGTTCACATAGCGGCTTCGAGGAATCAAATTGATGTTCGGGAAGAAAGCTTCATCGCCGCAGATCGACAGCGCGGTCTCCAAGGCGGTCAATTTCGAGATCACGCTGGCCGACATGGCCAGGCGTAGCGAGCGCAGGGCCTGGTTGGTGGCGTCGGGCGCCATCGCCCTGTCGCTTATCCTGGCGGCGGGCTATTTCTACATGCTGCCGCTCAAGGAAAAAGTGCCCTACCTGATCATGGCCGACGCCTATACCGGCACCAGCTCGGTAGCGCGCCTTACCCAGGATGCCGACCATCGCAGCATCACTACCAAAGAGGCGGTCAATCGCAGCAATGTCGCCCACTTCCTGCTCGCGCGGGAGTCCTACGACGTCGCGTTGATGAACCTGCGCGACCGCACCACGGTGTACACCATGGCCTCGCCGGACGTGGCGGCGGTCTATACCAACCTGCACAACCCGAAAAGCCCCACCAGCCCGTTCAACGTCTACGGCAAGAACAAGGCGGTGCGGGTCAAGATCCTCAGCATTTCGCTCATAGGCGGATCGGCCAAGACATGGCCCAAGGGCGCGACCGTCCGCTTCCAGCGCAGTCTTTATGACAAGCCGTCAGGCACGGCCAAGCCGCTGGACAGCAACATCGCCACCATGGAGTTCACCTACAAGTCGAACCTGAAGATGGAAGAAAAATACCGCATCGAGAATCCGCTCGGATTCCAGGTCACCAATTACCGCGTCGACAGGGATTACGACGACAGCGGCTTCACCGCCACACCGCCGGAAGAAACGGAAACGCAGCCGCTGCCGCAGGCGCCCAATCCCGCGCTGCCTGTCGCGCCACCAGCGGACGCCGGTGCAATACCCGCCGAGGCCGCCGACCCGGCGGGCCAGCCAGGCAATCCCGCGTCCGCCGCTCCGCCGGCCGCCGCTCCCAATTCCAACAATGCCAACGGGGCCATCAACCAATGAATCGCTTGAGCAAGCATTGCCTGGCAGTGATCCTGCATGCGGCGATCATCGGCGCTGCGCTGCCGGCCAGCGCGCAGGTCGTGCAACAGTACGAATACGAGCCGGACCGCATTTATGAAGTGCGCACCGGTCTGGGCATCACCACCCAGATCGAGCTGAGCCCCAACGAGAAGATTCTGGATTTCAGCACCGGTTTCAGCGCCGGCTGGGACCTGACACGTCGCGAGAACGTGTTCTATCTCAAGCCGAAGAACGTGGACGTGGACACCAACATGGTGATCCGCACCGCCACCCATTCCTACATCTTCGAACTGAAGGTCGTGGCCACCGATTGGACCGCGCTCAGCCAGGCCAAGCAGGCGGGCGTGCAATACAAGATCACCTTCGCTTACCCCAACGACATCGAGTTCGCTGCCGAGGCGGACGAAAGCGCGCCGCAACTCAGCACCAAGCTGGACAAGGACAGGCTCTACAACTTCGACTACGACTATTCGACGCGTACCAAGCAGGCCTGGCTGATTCCCACCAACGTCTACGACGACGGCCAATTCACCTACGTCAAGATGAGCGACCTGAAAGCCTTCCCTACCGGAAACTTCCCCGCGGTCTTCGGCCGCGAACGCGAAGGCGGCGAAGATTTCGTGGTCAACACCACGGTCGAAAACAACACACTGATCGTGCACGGCACCTATCCCTTCTTGGTCATCCGGCACGGCAAGAATGTCGTCGGCCTGCGTAGGAACAAAGCACAATGAACCAGAATTTGCCGCCCAATTCCTCCGGCCGCCCTTACGACGACGGCGATCCGGATCCGCAGCCCAATCGCGATACGGAGGCGCCCGCGCAAGCCGGCAATCCCTATTACGCCAACCAGCAAAGCAGCGCCGCGCCTGATCTCGACGCGAACGCCCCGCAGCTGCGGTCCAACGATCTGCAGAAGCTCAACCGCAAGGCATTGCTGTTCCTGGGGGGCATCGTCCTGCTGCTGATCGTCGCTGCGGTATGGATGTTCAAGAGCGCTACCTCCGGCAAGGACGAAGTCGCCAAGCCGCGGGAAGAAAAAGTGGTGATCCCCGAATTGCCCGGCAACGCAGAGCCGCAAAGCGCCGAGCCGGTCGCGCCGATCCCGATGGAACAGTACGCCGCCGAACCGGCGATGCCTCCGCTGCCGCCCGAGCCCGCACAGCCCAGCGCTTACCCATCGGACGGATACGGAGCGCAATCGCAGCCGCGCGAGCCGACCTTGATGGAGCGCAGGATGATGAACGGCGCCGGCGCAGGCAGTGGCGGCGGTGAAGGCGGCAGCGATGCCGCGAAGAAGGATGCCTATATGCAAGCCATGATGGCTGCCGGCATGACGGGCAACCCGGCGGCCGCGCAACCGCCCCCGCAGGACGAGGTCGCTTCGGCGCAATACATCTACCGGCCCGATGCCCTGCTGGTTCGCGGCACCTACATCCGTTGCGTGCTTGAAACCCGCATCGTCACCGACATACCTGGCTTCACCTCGTGCGTGGTCACCGAGCCGGTCTACTCGATCAACGGCCGCAGCCTGCTGCTGCCGAAGGGCTCCAAGATTTCCGGCAAATACAACAATGCCGGCGCCACGGGGCCGCGGGTCGCTGTGATCTGGGACCGCATCACCACTCCCAACGGCATCGACGTCAACATGGCCAGCCCCGGCGTGGACAATCTTGGCGGTGCCGGCCATCCGGGCAAATACAACGCGCACTGGGGCAGCCGCATCGCATCGGCGCTGATGATCAGCCTGATCAGCGACGCCTTCAGCTACGCGGCCGCCGAAAACGGTCCCCGTACCACCACCATCTCCAACGGAAACGTGCTGGAGACTCCTTTCGAAAGCAGCACCGCGCGGACCATGGAACGTCTGGCCAACCAGGCGCTGGACAAGAGCATCAACCGTCCGCCCACGGTCACCATCAACCAGGGCACGGTAGTCAACGTTTACGTTTCCAAGGACGTGGACTTCACCGGGGTACTGGCCCGCAACTGACGCGGGCCTTATGCCATGGACATCGACAACTCACCGGTAGCGCGGGTCTCCAGCCAATTCCTGGACTACCAGTACGAAGTGCTGGGAATCCTGGAGTACATGAGCTCCCCGGAGGTCACCGAAATCTGCATCAACAAGCCGGGAGAAATCTATCTGGAAACCCGGCAAGGTTGGCAGCGCATCGAGGTGCCGGGCCTGAATTTCGAACGCGCCCGGCAGTTCTGCACCGCCGTGGTCAATGAAAGCAATACCGGCCAGCGCATCACCGACACCGATCCGGTCGTATCGCTGACCTTTCCCACCGGCCAGCGCGCGCAGTTCGTGATTCCGCCCGCCTGCGACGCCGGCAAGGTTTCCATCACCATCCGCCTGCCGTCCAAGCACACCAAATCGCTGCAGCAATACCAGGAAGACGGTTTCTTCGACCAGATCCTGGAGCAGGGCCACACGCTGGGCGAGCACGACCGGGAACTGCTGGAGCTGAAGTATTCGCGCAACTACGCCGAGTTCTTCAAGAAAGCGGTTCTATACAAGAAGAACATAGTGGTTTCCGGCGCCACCGGCAGCGGCAAGACCACCTTCATGAAATCGCTGGTCAACCATATCCCCGCCGATGAGCGCCTGGTCACCATCGAAGACGCGCGCGAACTGTTCATCACCCAGCCCAATGCGGTGCACCTGCTCTATTCCAAGGGAGGGCAGAGCACCAGCAACGTCACCGCCAAGAGCTGCATGGAAGCCTGCCTGCGCATGAAGCCGGACCGCATAATCCTGGCCGAGCTGCGCGGCGACGAATCCTTCTACTTCATACGCAACTGCGCCTCGGGCCATCCGGGCTCCATCACCAGCTGCCATGCCGGCAGCACCACCCAGACCTGGGACCAGCTGGCGTTGATGGTGAAAGCCTCCGCGGAAGGCGCCGGGTTGGAGTTCGCCATCATCAAGCGCCTGCTCATGATGACCATCGACATCCTGGTGCACATCAAGGCTCACGCGGGCCAGCGCAACATCACGGGCATCGACTTCAATCCGGAGAGAACGTTCGCCGAGTAACGCCAAAAATGTGTCCGCCGTCTCTAAATTCTAGCCGATTGGTTACCTGGGTTGGCATTTTTTTCCTGAAACAGAAAATGCTACCGATAGCAGACGCCTTTATGGTGAGAGCAGGCACACAACAAGTAGATATGTAATCTTTTTCCTACAGAATTTTGCGGCTGCATTAAGTTGACAACACTAGGGTGCTCATGAAATATGGGCGCAGGGATATCGGCAATGAACTCGAAAGGCTGTGGAACTCCACATGCTTTGTCGAATGATCGTCGGATAGCGATAAGCGTGTAACGGAGGAGTACGCGGTGTTACCTGGCATGGAGCTAATGAGTTGCCCCGAACTGGCGGTTCCGCCGGAGGTGATGCATCACGTCGTGCGCGTAGAATCCTCGCACAACCGGTATGCCATCGGCGTGGTCGGCGGGCACTTGGTGCGGCAGCCGAAGAACCTGCCGGAAGCGCTCGCCACCGTACGCATGCTGGAGAGCCGCGGTTTCAATTTCTCGCTGGGCGTAGCCCAGGTGAATCGCTACAACCTGGGCAAGTACGGCCTCAACTCCTATGAGAAGGCTTTCGAGGTCTGCCCCAACCTGCAAGCGGGCTCGCGCATTCTGGCCGAGTGCTACGGTCGCTCGGGCGGCGACTGGGGAAAATCGTTCAGTTGCTACTACTCCGGCAACTTCGTTACCGGCTATCGCCACGGCTATGTGCAGAAGATCTACGCTTCGATGCGCCAGACCGCGCCGGGCTCGGCCAGCGCACCGCAGGGCCAGGCCATTCCCGTGGTCAGCAAGCCGTCGCGGCGCACGATCGGGGTGACCCGCTATCCCGTATACGCTGCGCCCGCCCAGGCTCCCGCGACGGCCGCAGCCCCACCTGCGCGCCAGATTGCGCCCCAGCCCATCGCGGTGCCGGACGCGTCGCAGGCCGCCCTGATGCGCGTATCGGCCACTCCGCAGGAGCAGCCCATAGTTCTGCAAAGCATGCAGGCCGGTGCGCAACCGGCCCAAGTATCTGTCGCCGCGGACGGCCCTGCCGTCTCCCAGACGACCGCAGCGGAATTGCCCGCGGTCGATGCGGCATTCGTTTTCTAGCGTTCCCAATAGCGGAATCATGGATACCCCCGCCGCTTGTTTTTGTTTAGCAATCAACCCAAGGAGATGACACGAATGAAACCCGTATTCCCAAAGGCCTCCAGCGATCAGGCCAAGAAAATCCTCTCGCCGATGCTCATGGCAGTGGTGTTCGTCGCCGTCCTGGCGATGCCGGGCATGGCCATGGCGCAGGAGGCGACCGATAGAGTCGAGGAGTTCTTCGGAAACCTCAATTCGCTGCTCAACATCGCCTCGATCGCCGTGGTCACCATCGCGGTGATATTCGCGGGCTATCAGATCGCCTTCGCCCACAAGCGAATTTCCGATGTGGCGCCGGTGTTGATCGGCGGCTTTCTGATCGGCGCCGCGGCCCAGATCGCAAGAATGCTGCTGGGCGACAACACGCTTGAAGAAGGTGGAGCACCGGCCGGCGGCATGCTGATCAACGCCCTCATGTTCTATGCATAAGAATGTGTTGTTCAGGGGCTGCACGCGCCCGGCCATGTTCATGGGCGTGCCCTACATGCCGTTCTTCCTCGCGGCCGGGACGTGCATCCTGCTGACCTTCTACATCAACATGTTCTGTTTGATGCTGTTGCCACCGGTCATCTTCGTCATGCGACAGATGGCCAGGCGGGACGAGATGATCTTCCGCATGCTGGGCTTGCGGCTGCAGTTCAAGTTCAAGGCCAGGAACCTGAAGCATCACTCGGGAATGTGGGTGTTCTCGCCCAACAGCTACCGTGCCAAGCCTGCGAAGGACCGCTAGGCTTGGCAGTCCATTTTTTCCGAGTGCTCCCGTAATTTCGAGATCCACTGACACATGATCCGCTAACGTATGTTCACACCCGACACCTCCATCAGCGAATTCATCCCGCTCTCCACCCACGTATCGCCCTCGGTGATCAAGACCACCGGTGGCGATTACCTGCTGGTGTGGCATCTGGGCGGGCTGCCTTTCGTCGGCCGGGACGAGTGGGAGATCGAGCACCGGCACAACACCTTCAACCGCATGCTGCAGACCCTGCGCGCACCGGACTTCGCCAACCTGGCGTTCTGGGTGCATGACGTGCGCCGCAAGCGGCGCATCAACGACCGCAGCAAGTTCGGGCAGGCCTTCAATCAGGACATGTCGGACGCTTACTTCGAGTCGCTGTCCTCGCAGAAGATCATGCAGAACGAGCTGTACCTGACCATGATCTACCGGCCGGTGGTGACGGGTAAGCGGCTGGTGGAAAAATCCACCAACATCGCCCAGCTGCAGTCCGAACAGGATCAGGCCATCGCCAAGATCCAGGAGCTGGCGGGCAATCTGGAAGCCGTGCTCAAGGATTATTCGCCCTACCGGTTGGGCATGTACGAAGCCAGCAACGGGGTGGTGTTCTCCGAGGCTTTGGAATTCTTCGGCTATCTGCTGAACCGCATCGACGAGCCGGTGCCGGTGCTCAGCGCGCCGGTGAACGGCTATTTGCCGGTCAGCCGGCACATGTTCTCTGACAAGACCGGCGACTTCATCATCAACACGCCCAATGGCGTCAATCATTTCGGCGCCATCCTCAATATCAAGGAATACACCGACGGTACCTATCCGGGCATTCTCAATGGACTGAAGTACCTGGACTTCGATTATGTGATAACCCACTCCTTCAGTCCGATCGGCCGCCAGGATGCGCTCAAGGTGCTGGACCGCACCAAGGGCATGATGATTTCTTCCGGCGACAAGGCGGTCAGCCAGATCGTGGAGCTGGACCATGCGATGGATCAGCTGGCTTCGGGCAACTTCGTGCTGGGCGAGTATCACTTCACTTTGGCGCTGTACGCCGATTCCCAGGAAAAGCTCTCGCAGAACACCGCCACCGCGCGCGCGGAACTTTCCAATGCCGGATTCGTCTCCACCAAGGAAGACCTGGCGGTAGCGTCCTCGTTCTATTCGCAGATTCCGGGCAACTGGAAGAACCGCACCCGCCTGGCCAATATCAGCTCGCTCAACTTCCTCGGCCTGTCGCCGTTGCACAACTTCGCGTCCGGCAAGAAGGAAAACAATCCCTGGGGCGAGTGCGTCACCACGCTGCAGACCACCAACGGACAGCCCTACTACTTCAATTTCCACGCCACCCATCCGGCGGAGAACTCGTTGGGCGAGAAGGCCATCGCCAATACCATGGTCATCGGCAAGTCCGGTACCGGCAAGACCGCGCTGATCAACTTCCTGCTCAGCCAGGTCCAGAAACTGGATCCCGCCCCGACCATTTTCTTCTTCGACAAGGACCGCGGCGCCGAAATCTTCGTGCGCGCCTGCGGCGGCAATTATCTGGCGCTGGAGAACGGCCGGCCTACCGGTTTCAATCCGTTCCAGTGCGAGCGCAACGATGCCAATACGCAGTTCCTGGCCGACCTGATGAAGGTGCTGGGTGGGAAGGCCAGCTACACCTCGCGCGAAGAAGAAGACATCTTCCGCGCGGTCGAGAACATGCTCGACACTCCCATGCACCTGCGCAGCATGACCAATTTCCAGAAGAGCCTGCCCAACATGGGCGACGACGGGCTGTTCGCCCGCATGCGCAAGTGGACCGCGGGCAATTCGCATGGTTGGGTCTTCGACAACCCGGTGGACACCATCGATCTGCAGAAAGCCAACATCATCGGCTTCGACTACACCGACATCATCGACAATCCCGAAGTGCGTGTGCCGGTCATCAACTATCTGCTGCACCGTCTTGAAGCGCTGATCGACGGCCGTCGCCTGATCTACGTGATGGACGAATTCTGGAAGATCCTCGACGGCAAGGGCGGGCTCAAGGAGTTCGCCAAGAACAAGCAGAAGACCATCCGTAAACAGAACGGTCTGGGCATCTTCGCGACCCAGAGCCCGGAAGACGCGCTGGCCAGCGACATCGCCGCGGCGCTGATCGAGCAGACCGCAACCATGATCCTGCTGCCCAATCCCAATGCCAGCCGCGACGACTACATCAACGGTCTGAAGCTGACCGAGGCCGAATACCAGGTCGTGGTCAGCCTGGACGAACGCTCGCGCTGCTTCCTGGTCAAGCAGGGCCATGCGTCCAGCGTCTGCCAGCTCAATTTGCGTGGAATGGACGATGCGCTGGCGGTGATTTCGGCATCCACCGACAACATCGAGATCATGCATGAAGTGCTGGAGGAGCAGGCGCGGAGCCAGGGCGTCCTGTCCAACGAATTGCGCCCCGAGCAATGGCTCAGCGAGTTCTACGCCCAGCGTAAGGGTTCAGGAAAGGGTGGCGGCAAGCCGTCAGGGTCGGGCGCGCGTACCGGCATGGCCAAGGCATGAGAACAGGTGGTGCATATGGATCGTGACGAGGTTGTCGAACAGGTTGTACGGCCCGGTTCAGGCCGGGGTGTAATTGTCAGGGTGGTACCAGCTCATAACGGAGGTGAGGAATGAACGTGAAGAAAGCAGCAGGTTCCAAGCAAGCGAAATCCAGGTACGTCAACTTCGCCAGCGGGCTGGTGCTTGGCTGCGGACTGGCGGTCGGCGCGGCCAGTGCAATGCCGGTGGTGGATCTACCGCATACGCTCTTGACGAAGTTGGGCTGGCTGGCCGACTACAGCGAGCAGGTGGACCAGCTCACGAAGTTGAAGGAGCAGTACGACAAGCTGAAGGAGCAGTACGACGCACAGCTTGAGCAGATGCGTCAGCTTCAGATCGGCGCTACCGGCGGCTACAACGGCAAGCCCGGGAAGAAGGCGGAACTGCCGGCGCGGCGCGACCGTCATTTGAATGAGGAGAGCGCTTGCCCGGAAGTGAAGAAGGCACCCGTCCCAGGTCAACGTGCCATCTGCAAGAGCATCGTCCGTTACCAGAACGACCAGTACAACCAGTTGGTCGATGTGCTTGAACTGGAAGAAAAGCGCACCAAGGAGCTGGAGGCGATCTACGCCGAGCGCGCAGGCATCAGAAAGGACGAGCCCGGCAGGCTGCAGGACAACACCAACAAGATCGCATCTCTCCAGGCTCGCACACAGCTGGATATGCAGAATGCGAAAACCACGCTGGATGCCTATCAAAGCGTAGTTGTTTCCTTGCAGCAAGAACAAGCCAGAAGTACGGACGAGGCCTTGGAAGGCCGCAAAAAGGACGGCACTCTGGTGGCGGGTCTGGTACGTGGCGCAAGCTTGGGCCTGGCGCTTGATGTCGCCCGCAAACGTGATCGTTAAAGCATCTGCGTTTATGTAAGACCGGACAGCCCGCATCGTATTGCGGGCTGTCTGGCGTTCCGGCAATAACGAAATGCGAGATGAAAAGTCGGTTGGACTGGGTATTGTTGGAACCGCAGGCAGATATCTGCCTGTGTGTGGGACGGAATCTATAGGGGCAATACAGTGGGCACGATGCAAGATCTGTTGGCAGGGGTGCAGAAAGCGCAGGGTCTCGGGACAGAAGCCAGCAACATGGTCTTCTTCCAGCAGATCAACGAATTCTTGCGCGATGAAATCGGCGAGTTCATGGGCAACCTGCTGGAGCGAACGGCAGGCATCCTTGGGTTTGCCGCCCTCTCTCTTTTGACTATCTGGGTGCTGATCCAGGGTTACCGCATCGTGACCGGGCAGTCGCGCGACTCGATGATGGCGCTGGTCACCAATTCGCTGCGCGCTTCGCTGATCGTGGGTATCGCCATTGGGGCGGCGGCCGGTTCGACTTCGATCTACAACACGTTGACCGAAGGCTTGAGTTCGGTGATCACCCAGACCGTTACCGGCGAGGACGACGATCCTTACGACAGTATCGACAGAAGCCTGGCGCTGATGCAGATCGCGCTCACCAGCATCGATTCGCTGGATGTCGGCGGGGACGAAATCCTCAACGACAAGAAAGACCGGGCCATGTGGTTCACCGGCATCGGCGCGGGCGGACCGGCAGTCACCGCCGGCACCATGCTGTTGCTGAACAAGATCGCCATGGCGCTGTTCGTGGGCCTGGGGCCGTTGTTCATCCTCTGCCTGCTGTTCGAGCAGACCAAGCAGTTGTTCGGCAAGTGGCTCTACTACGGCATCGGCACGATGTTCTCGTTGGCGGTATTGAGTGTGATGGTGACGCTGGCCATGGATATGGTGATCGCAGTTGCAGGTTCGTTCTGGGCCGGCGATCTGGTGGGCGACCTGATGGGCGGTGCAGGCACCGAGGGCATTACCAGCCGCGCGATGCAGCAGGGCGGCCTGGGTTTGATTCTCACCATGCTGATCATCAGTGCGCCGCCGATGGCGGCTGCGTTCTTCCAGGGGACGATGGGGCATTTCATGCCTGGATCGGTATTTGGTATGAGTGGTGGTGCGACTGGGGGTGGAATGCGCGATGTATCCGGCAGACAGCCTGGTCAGCCCGGTTACCTGCCACCGCCTCAGCCAACAACGCAGACATCTACTGCGTCATACACGCCAAATTCTGGCCCAAGAATTGCTGGCCAAGCCCAAGTAGAGGGCTCCGTCGGGCAGCGTGGATTGGCAGCTCAAGGCCCTAGCAAGAATAGTGACGCGAGTTCTTAGTTGTGATCTCCCTGAGATGAGATCCAGTCAGCGTGGGTTGTGAAATATAAAATCAAGCTGCTTACGCTAATAGGAGCGACAGAGGTTCATATGAACGTGAAGCTATTCGTACTCATTTTCCTGCTCGCGATTAGTGGAAATGCAATCGCACAATACGACATAGGTGGATACCACTACACATGTCCAGTCGGTACGAATTGGAATGATCCAAGATGTACTCGGCAACCTATTGGCGAGGGAGCGAACATGGAAACTTTGCCAAACCCGCCATCACGTCAATGGAAGCTTACGTGGGGCGCAATAGCAATGAGTCGAGGCGGCGGCGGCGATGTGGGAACATCGGTCGGAAAATACTCAAAACGTGAAGCTACACGTGAGGCCGTATCAAAGTGTGAGGCATTGGGAAGCGCTAAATGTGATCTGCAACTAGCATATAAGCATCAATGCGCGGTTATTGCGTGGGCGTCAGAGAATGGGCAGGCTGTTGGTGGCGCGGCGATTACGCAAAGTGGTCCCTCTATTGAGGTGGCAAGTAAACTGGCGCTTTCTGCGTGCGGCGCCAAGAGCGGAAGTGGAGAATGTGAGATCGTATATTCCGATTGTACGAAGCCGGTTCTACAAGATTGAGCTACTAGTGGAGAGCAGCAAAAAAATAAAGCGAAGCGCCTTGCTGAAGAACGATGCAAGCTGCATGGTGCAAAAGAGTGCGAGCTTCTGCTCGTGTACTCAAATCAATGCAGCGCATTGGATTGGCCATCGTCAGTTGGCGCCAAGGTAACAGCCGATGGTGGCCATTCAACTGATGCTGCCAATGATTCGGCCTTGCAAAAATGTGCCCGGAGTAGCGGAGGCGCATGCAAAATTGTCTATTCCAAATGTAGTAAACCAGTTTTCGAGAGTTTCCGATAATGAGGCCGAATTCTAAAGTCCACTGATAAGTTGACAAGTGTTTAACAGTAAAGATGTGGAGGAGATGTTATGAAATGGAAGGCTGCGTTGACTATATGCTTGTTGCTTGTTGCCGATAGCGCGTTTGCTCAGTATGTAGTCGGAGACACAAAATACACTTGTCCGGTAGGCGCGGCTTGGAATGACCCCAGATGTATAAGAGAACCTGCTGAACAAGGGACAGATGGCAGTCAGGCTCAAACCAATCCAAGCTCTCCGAAACCACTAGGCAAGTGGGAAACTACATGGGGTGCAATTGCAGTCGACCCGGTAGTTGGAGACATGGGAACAGCAGTGGGCAAGAGAACTGAGCGTGAAGCCAAGCGTGAGGCAGCCAGACTTTGCGCAAAGCATGGTGCAAAACAGTGTGAAGTCACGTCATACCACAACCAATGTGGAGTAGTGGCTTGGCCTTCGGTGGTGGGAGCTAGCGTGACCACGCAGAGCGGACCGACGATTGAAGTCGCCAGTCAACTAGCTCTTTCGGAGTGCAATTCACGCGCCGGCGCTAACTGTCGAATTGTTTACTCGGATTGCACTAAACCTAATTTCAAGAAATTCTAGAAGCAGCATGGAGGATTGAGGTCACCATGGAACATGGAAGAAAGTTTCTCATTGTGCCGATCTTGATGCTGATCGGCGCTTGTAATGCGAAGACGCCCGAGAGCGTCCCTGAGCTTGCCGCCAGCCCTTCCGCTGCTGCTATGCAACAATCTGCCGTCGAGTCAGCTCCGAAAGACACCCAGCACGATCAACCCTCAAGTGGAGACGTTTCCATGTTGCGCAGTTCATATGGCGAGTGCATTAAGGCATCAGGAGGTGTTGTACCGGAGATGCAGGCGTGCATAGAAGAGGAATTCGAATATCAGGATTCACGCTTGAATGGCGTATATCGTCGCTTACTGGAAGCATCAGAAGGAAGCAAGAAGATCGAGCTGGAATCAAGCCAAAAGCTATGGCTTGCGGAACGAGATTCGAAATGCGGGTGGGACGCCAGTGAAGAAGGACAAGGACAACGAATTGAAGCGAACGATTGCTTCTTGGAAATGACCGCGAAACGCGCGGAAGAGCTGGAAGCAATGGCGGGTTGACTGCTGGCGCTATGCTCAGAAAGAGCACGTGATTTGCGACTTTATTGACATGTAATGGAGGACGTGGCGATGGCGAACGAAGATTGGAATCTTGGTCAGACTTCAACCAAGTATGAAACCGGTGGTCGTGGGGCGGCGACGATCTCTACAGGAAGAGGTGACCGCGGCGGGGTTTCCTATGGTTCCTATCAGCTCTCCACAAAAATGGGGACGTTGCAAGAATATTTGGATCAGTCGCCCTACAAGGACCAGTTCAAAGATCTAACCCCCGCAACTCCTGCGTTCGATGCCAAATGGCGCGATCTTGCAAAAACTGATCCTGGTTTCGCCAAAGACCAGCATGAATTCATCAAAGCTACTCATTTCGATATCCAAAACGACAAATTGACCGCCAGGGGACTGGATCTTTCCGGTCGAGGCCCAGCAGTGCAGGACGCGCTGTGGAGCACCTCGGTTCAATTCAGAAATCTGACGCCGGGCATTTTCTCAAAAGGGTTAGAGGAAAAGTTCGGAAAGAATTACGAGCTGTCCCAGCTGTCCGACAAGGATATTGTTGAAGCTGTGCAGGACTACAAAATCGCTCACAACAGTCAGCTGTTTAGTAAATCGCCCAGCCTCTGGCCAGGGTTGTTGGAGCGAGCCAAGAACGAGAAAGCTGATTTGGTTGCATTGGCAAACGACTTGACCGTTGTGAAAGATGCGCAACATAGCAACCAGACGAAGAACCCATCGACGCAGCCCGGCTCTATGTCCGATGGGATGTTAAAGCATGGCGAAAAAAGTGAAGATATCCGCAAGCTACAAGACACCCTGAACAACTACGGCTACCACGACAAGGACGGCCGCGCGCTACGTGAGGATGGTGGCTTTGGTGACCGCACCAAGGAAGCGGTGCAGGCCTATCAGAAAGCGCACGGACTGAAGGCCGATGGCGTAGTGGGTCCGCAGAC
The DNA here is from genome assembly GCA_946479745.1 of uncultured Pseudoxanthomonas sp. Next base: position 92,183 of record CAMLGZ010000010.1, read on the forward strand.
TTTGGAAGCGCTGAAGAAATCACAAGCCGCCCCTCTTCTTTCCGATCCGCGCCATCCGGACAGCGCGTTGTTCCAACAGGCAGTCAAAGGCCTGGAACAACTTGGCCCCCAAGCATTCAAGAATCGACAGGAACTGGAGAACGCAGCAGGCGCGACGGTGTTCGAAGCCAAGGCCAGCGGTCTGACGCGGATCGATCATGTCCTGCAGAGCACTAACGGCACAGGTCTGTTCGCAGTGCAGGGCGCACCCAACGATCCCGCCCATCATCGCGTCCACCTGGACAAGGCGCAAGCGGCGGCAGAGCCTATCGAAAAAAGTACAGCGCAGACGCAGCAAGAGGCAGCGACTGCAGTACATACCCAGCAACAAGAGCGCGAACAACGACGTTCGATGTCGATTTAGCCAAGGAGGATAGGCATGCTGCGTTTTGGGATTGGAATTATTTTGGCCATGTTGGCGATGGGTTTGGCCTCAGAATCGGCGTCGGCACAAAACTATCTTTGTCCGGCCGGAGCTGGTCCGGGAGAGCAGCAGGTTGGTATGACCGGAGGAGGCAATAGCGGGCTGGTCTCAATTCCCGTTTGCATACACGTTGATGAGCCTGAACCACAACAATCTGGCCCCCGAACTCAGCAATATAACTATTATTGGGCGAGCAATTATGTTGCCGTGGCGTGGCATCCCGATGCTTCCGATGTCTGGGCGATATGGAATGCTCGTTCTGAGGAAGAGGCGAAAGAAGGGGCGTTGAGGCTCTGTGCAGTAGCGATGAGTGAAGGCTGTACTATTGCAAAAGCTGGTAGCAATTCATCGATTGCGATCGCGCGTGCATCGGACGGAACACTATGGTCTGGTTGGGGTGCGACGCCGAGAAAGGCAAAAAATGACGTTCTCGCCTCCTGCAAAAAGCAAGGGGTCCGATGCGTTTATGAGAAGACCTTCACAGGAAAACCTTATCGGGATGCGGCAGGTACCATGCCCTTGGTAAAGCTGGAATATTATGCCCCTCCTTTCGACGTGCCCGTCCGCAATCGATAGGGCGAATTGGTCTGTATTGAAGCGGCGGAAGCGCGTTGCGGCCGCATTCTTGTACATATCTGCAGGGGCGTCACCCAGTGTTTTCCCTCAAAATTCTGGAAACACTGATGCCAACTATGGAGTCGGAATTACAATGAAACACGGAAGAAAACTTCTCCTTATGCTGATGGTGCTGCTGATAGGCGCCTGTAACGCTAAGACGCCCGAGAACGCCCCCGGGAAGGCAGTCAATCCCCCCGTCCAGCCGACCGATAAGGAAGTCCCAGTCATGAACAACGAATCCCAGAAAGTAGCCGAAGTCCAGCCGCCGTCGGCCAGCAGCGTGCTGTATTTCATCTATCAGAAAGACGGCGATGGCGCCCTGTCGTATGAAGTCGAAAACGGCAGCTGGACGACGTACTGGTACGGTTATCGGTTCGAATTGGACGGTAAGCAGTACTACACCGGCTTCGCTTACGACACGCCGTTCAAGTTCAGCAAAGCCGAAAAGGAAAGCGACCCGGCGCCAGAGACGAAAGCGACCATTACTCAATCCACATTCGTGCTGACTGCGCCGGGGACCGAAAATCCCTGGACTTTCCAGGGCTCGGATCGTGATGTTGGTGAGTTTGGGGCGTACGAGAAAGGCAACGAGATCGACGAGACGCGTAAACCGCAGACCTTCCGAACCCCCGATGGCAAGCTTCTGCTAGCTCTGCCGACCTGGTATCTGGCTACGGGCGTTCAGGTCAATACATTCGACCTGCTTTTGTTCAATCCACACGAGTTGAAGATAGACGAAAAGCGTTGGGACTACCTCGGGAACATCGTGATTGGTACCGACAACGGTGCCGCCTGCGATGAAACACCAGGTGCGAAGCAGGCCTGCGCGAAGAGTACCGGAACGCTGAGCTTCGAACCGCGAGAAGGAAGCAACCTCCCCTTGTTGAAAGTGCAGCGCAGTGGAACGGAGACTGTTTCCGCTGGAAAGGTGCGGACACTGGGTTCTGGCGATACCTATGAGTATCGTTACGATCCGGAGAAGAAGCAGTACCAGTAAGACCCAAGAAGCAGAGCAACTGTTGACTGACTGCATAGGATCCAGGGACGGATCCGGTTGACGCATCGCGGCAATTCGTGCCGCAAATCAACCTGAAAAAGGAGAGCCAAGCATGGCGCAGGATTACAGCAAGAAGGAAGTACTGGACATCATCGAACGGGAAGCGCAGGAAAGGAACATCCCGCGCGACGATTTCATGCGGTTCGCCTATATAGAGACCGGAGGTACGTTCGACGAACAGGTCTCGCGTGGGACACATGGGGCCAAGGGGTTATTCCAGTTCGTTCCGGACACGGCGGATCAATATGGCATCCGCGGCCGTGAATTGGATGCCGTGGTCAACACCGATGCGGCAGCCCGCTTGTACCTGGATAATCGAAACGCATTGGTCAATCGACATGCGAACGATGGTCGCCCCTACTTGTCAGGCAAGCCCGAACCCGATGGTTTGGATATGTACCTGGCGCACCAGCAGGGCGCGGCGGGTTATAGATCCGTACAGACTGCCATCGCTACAGGCGAGTTCGGCCGTCAAGATACGCGCAGCAAGATTCTCAACAACGTCAGTTCCCGCGATTTCGAAGCGGTGACGGGCCAGAAATACGCCGATTTCAGAACCATGTCGGATCGCGACATGGCGACGACGTTCACGCAGTACTGGGATACGAAGTTCGATCGGGTACGCATTCCGGAAAAGGGGATAGAGCCGACGACCGATGCGCGCCAGAGCACTCCGGTTCAGAGCACACCGACGCAGACCACGCCTACGCAGACTGCCCCGGCAACAGGAATCGCGCTGACCGCCGCCCACGACCTGAGCGTGAAATACGATCATGTGAAGTACGCCATGAGCGGAAAATACCCGGGCGTCGACGGCAAGCACCCGGATCAGGGCTATGTGGATTGCTCGGGCTGGGTGACGACCATGCAGAATGCGACGATGGCCGAGATAAACGCGAAGGCCGGTCGTGTGGTGTTCGACAAAGGAGAGCTGTTCAAACCCGGTACCGACGGCGCAGCGATGATCGTCGATAAAGCGCAAGCGCGCTCTGGGGTGATGATCGAAGGCAAGGCGGTCACCCGCGACGTGCTGAAGGAAGGCATGATCATCGGCGAGGACAACGGCCCCACCAAGTGGGACGGTGGCCGCTACAAAGGCATCGATCACATCACCATGGTGGTGAAGGATCCCAAGAGCGGCGAGCTGATGATCAGCCAGTCGCGCGGTGGCGAAGGCGTGGAATTGAGTTCGCTGGACAGGTACCTGGAGCGAAAGCAGGCCAATGGAGTAAAGCTCTACGCAACGGACCCGCTGGCCGAGGCGCGGACGCTGCTGCAGGACAAGCAGCAAACGCAACACCAGACACAGACGCAAGGACAAACGAAGCCGCAACCGCAGCAAGCCGACGGTGCGGTGAAGCACGACGAAAAGAACGACGAAATCCGCAAACTGCAAGACACCTTGAACAGCTACGGCTATCGCGACAAGGAAGGCCGTCCGCTGAAGGAAGACGGCAGTTTCGGCGACCGTACCAAGGAATCCTTGCAGGCTTACCAGCAAGCCCATGGCTTGAAGGCCGATGGCTTGGTCGGACCCCAGACTCTGGAAGCGTTGAAGAAATCCCGGGAAGCGCCGCTGCTTTCCGATACGCGCCATCCGGACAATGCGCTGTTCCAACAGACGGTCAAGGGCATGGAACAACTCGGCCCGCAGGCGTTCAAGAGCCGACAGGATCTGGAGAACGCAGCGGCGGCCGGCGTGTTCGAAGCCAAGGCCAGCGGCCTGACCCGGATCGACCATGTGCTGCCCAACACCAACGGCAGCGGCGTATTCCTGGTGCAAGGCGAACCCGGTGATCCGGCCAACCGCCGTGTCTATATGGACAAGGCACAGGCCACCGCCGAGCCGATCGAAAAAAGCACGGCGCAAGTGCAGCAGGAAACGCAGAATCAGCCGCAAGCACAGCAGGAAAGCGAGCAGCGGCGCACGATGGGCATCTGATCGCCATTCCATCCCACCACAGAAGCCCCGCACTCGCGGGGCTTTTTTATTGCAAGGTTCTGGTTGACTTCGCAAGCAGCTGCTTTAGATGTGAGCCCAGTAACATGAGTGTGAGCGAAGCCGCTGATTGGCTACAGCCGGGCTTACGGGTTGGAAGCAAATGTGAGTTGAACGTCGCCCGCTGATGGCCTAAATTGAACTCGACTAATCGGCAGGATGCCATTATGGAAAGATGTTCTGGAGCAACTCGTTCCGTGCTGACCAGGCCGTTGTTGTACTTTGGGCTGGCAGGACGTCGGTTCTTGCTATCTCTATCCGGTTTTGGCTCAGCGCTTCTTGCTGCAGCGATTATGTTTGCTCCCCAGGGTTTGGCAGCGGCTGAGTACGAATTCTCGTATGGACCTAGTGGCGTGACTCTCGAGGGAAACGGGTGGCCCGGCCGCCATTCATTTTTAGATGTGTATTGCGTTGATTTTCCCGATCCGGGATTTGTTACTCGTCTAGACGAAGGTCTGCTAAACGGGAACGCAATTTCCTATTTTCGAGCCACCTACAAGGGCCCGATACTAGCTTTCATCGTCACCTCTACCGTGCCGAAAGGACGTTCGGAAGCCCAGGATTTTGCGGCGCTGCTGGACAACGAACACCGCGCAGCACGTACCGTCAACACGGATCCTCCAGGCAATAGATATAGGATGGAAACAGGGAAGTCCGCCTGGGGTCCAGTGATACGCCTGCAGCTTACCGATATCGCGGAAAACACTCCTGCCGGACCTTTTCCTTTGTCCAGAGGTTTTTACTCTGGTGGGCGCGAAGGGCAACGTTTGCACTCGGCGCATAGAATTTTCGTAAAAGGATCCAATCGGTTCGAGGTTGCGGTGCTTGGGGATGTGGAAGCATCCGACACCACTGAAGCGGAAATCGCATTGGAGAATCGGCTGGGAAAGCTTGCGGATAAGCTGGTTGCCTCCCTGCAGCAGTGCAAGGCCGACAATAGTGCCGCTTCTCAATAATGCGGGATGAAGCAGGTTCGTCTTAGGATGCGGGTGCAGGACGCAAAGATGAGAATATTTTCCAGTGAGCAGCAGCTTGCATCGATCGTTCTGCTGCTTTGCTTGTTATCAACAGGATGCCAATCGGCCATGTCTTCATCTACCAACACGACGCCGCCATCCGGGCACGGGCCCTATACGGGTACCGTGGCCGATTGGCCGCTATGGTTTATTGCCCATAATTTCGGGGTGCAGTGTTTCGATACTCAAAGCTGTGAGATTTTGTATCGAGGCTTCCCTCATGGATCGGACGAGCCCAGGCCTTCCGTTGAATCTTATGGAATACCTTTGGAGAAGCTGCTCACGGCAGGCCGTGGTCCCATCCCCAACTTCCCACCACCAGCCGTCGTTACTTGGAAATCCAAGGACGGCACGCCTCTTAGGGCCGAAATCGATATTGGAGAGATATTCAAGGACAAACTTATTCGCCACAACGTGGCACGTGTGGATATTTCAGAAACCAGCTATGTCCCCACCCCGGAAATCATCCTTGAGGTCAATGATAGAACCATCAACATTTACATGCGGGCGATGATTTTCTTGAAGGAACCAAGGTTTGCCGATAGGCCACACAGCGACTATCGCGATGATTTGATCAAAGTGTTTAGCCGCACCTATTGAGCTAAGGAGTACTAGGGATGGGTACGATAGACAACAAGCCTGATGGAGTCGACGCTCCACTTGCGAATGAAAGTGATCTTAATAGTTACCGGCAGGCTGAAGAATTAATCGGAAAGATGCAGGTGCCGGTGCTGCAGAAGGCTGCCAATCCGCATGAGCGACTTTATGTTGCTGCGTTGGACGGCACTGGAAACAGTATGTCGAACGACGCACCAGAGAACTGGAGCGTGGTTGCAAAGATCCACAAGCAGATCGAGCTATCCGGGTCGCCTAACATCGCCACGGGTTACGTTGAAGGTACTTTTACTCAAGACAACCCGGTAACGCGCAATATCGATGGCTTTTCAGGATTTACCTTTGAGAGGCGCGTGGAAACTGCATATATGCAGTTCTGTGAGCAAGCCAAAAAGTGGATAGATGAAGACCCCCAGGCACAAATCCGTGTGGCGGGCATCGGTTTCAGTCGGGGTGCGGAGGAGGTTGCGGCGCTTGCTCGCATGATTGAGGAGCGTGGTATCCAGGATCCGCGAGGCGCCAGAGTTGTACGGGATGGCGAGGATCTGGTTACGCAGGTCAAGTACAGCAATCCTCCTTTGGTGGCGCCGGGCAAAACAATTCAGGCCGTGCTGCTCTATGACCCGGTGGCGACTGGGGTGAAAGAGCACGACCGACGCTTGCCGCCTTCGGTGGTATCGGTGCTGCAGATCACGGCCGAGAACGAGGCCCGGGATCCGTTCAAGTCCACCAATCATATTCCGGCGGGTTGGAGCGATGGCATGACGTCGCTCAACTTGACCGTTGCCGGGTGCCATAGCGATATCGGCGATACTTACCGGCACAATGGTCTGGGCGTCCGCAGTTTCAACCTGGGCGTGGACTATTTGAATGCGTTAAGCGACAAGCCATTCTTGCAGAAGCGGGCGGTGCCGGACGATCCTGCCATGAGCGTGATTCATCGGTCGGAGCAGCACATGGGTGGGCTGTACACCACTTTCGGTTACCGCGACGGCGTTCGCGACCGCCACAATGAGCTGGGTCCTTCCGTGCTCTGCCAGCGGGGCGAGATCCGGGACTGCGCCACGCGCCAGCCGATCAATTCCGAGTTGGAGGAGCAACTGGAATTTCGTGCCGTGCCGATAGCGCCGACGCCGAAGCTTCCGCAGGACATTGAGTCCTGGATTCCCGTAGACCACCCGCAACAGCGGCCCGCGGCTCAGGTCCAATCGAAGCCCCGCCCGCTCGACGCCAGCATCGACCAACTCTACGCAGCAACTCTGCATGTTGATAACGCAGTCACGCTGAAAGAATCGCAAGCGGCGACCAACCAGTTTCTTGATTCAGCCGCAGGCCAATCCTGGCAGCAGGAAGTCAAAGCCTACGAACAGGCGCAACAGGTCGAGGCGCAACCGCTGTTGGCGCAGCAAGTGCCGGAGGCACCTGCACAGAAGCCGCATTCCATGCGGATGTGACGTATTAGAAGAGCGCAAGGGACAGACGAATGGATTCGAACCTCGACGAAGTCAAGCAGTTGCTGGTCAAGTTGGCGGCCATCGCCAATCAGCTGGACGCAAGAAACGCCGCAGCGGTACAGCGGATCGAGAGCAGTGCGAGCGCGTTGGACCAAGGCAGGCAACGATTCAATGTTGATGTCGAGCAATTCGTGGGTCAGGCGGTACGATTGGTCGGCGAGCAAGCACACGATGTCGTCGTGCAGGGCACTGGTCAGGCGGTGCATCAGTTCAACGCGGAGCTGCAGCAAAGCGCCGCCAGCGCAAAATCGTCGGCAGAAATGATGCGGGAGCAACACAGGGTTTTGGCGCGAACCCAGAGCCTGCTCGTCTGGAAGGGCCTGATAGCCCTGACTATAGGTTCGCTGCTTGCAGCCGGGGGCAGTAGTTACCTCGTCTGGAAGAACATGCGAGAGTTGGAGCGAGCGGAATTTGGCGCCGACATTCTGCACGCAACCCAATCAGGCAGTCTGACCCGGTGCGGAAAAGACAACGCGCTTTGCGTGAAGGTAGGTAAGACTCCCAAGCGGGCCGGAACGCAAGGCGAGTACCTGATACTTGAAGACTAGACACAGGTTAGTGACGGCGGCACCCAGGTTGTAATGGAGCGCACAGCCATGGCCATCCTTGAAACCGGTTTGCCGGACGCATCGAAATTGAAAATGCAGGATCTTCAAAGCAAGAGGCCGAACTGGAGCCTTGTCCTGGGATAGTCTTTCCGCTTCGGTGGTTAAAAAGGCATCCGTATGCTTACTCGCGACACTTCTGCCTTCCTGGAGTTTGGGCATCAGAGCGCCCCCGATTTCGGCCCGGCCACCGCGCGTGCGGCCTTCCTGGTGGCGCCGGACGGGTTTGCGCGGGCCGATCAATCGGCGCGCGACAACCTGTACATGGCGCAGGCAGCTGCTTTCGATGCGGGCGCGGCGCAGGCGCAACACCGGGAGCTGCAGCGCGCACTGGCGTCGGAGTTGCCGGTGCTGTGCTTCAGCGGCGATCCGGCCACGCCCGACGCCCTGTTTCCCAATAATGTCTTCGCCACCGCACCGGGCCGGTTGGTGGTGGGGCGCATGCGCCACGAAATACGTCAGCGCGAAGCCGCGCGCCACGATATCCGCGGCTTCTTTACCGATCTGCTGGGCTACGAGGAAATCGACCTGTCGGTGCAACCGCATCCATGCGAACTCACCGGCGCGCTGGTTATCGACCGCGCGCGGGGCCTTGGCTTCTGCGGACTGTCCGAACGCTGCGACGAGGAAGGCGCCGCACTGCTGCACGAAGCCTTTGGCCTGCGCGCCACCTTGATGTTCGATCTGGCGCCCGGCGAATACCACGCCAACGTGGTGCTGGCGGTGCTGGCCGGCCGTGCGGCCCTGGTTTGCGCGGGCGGATTCGCCGATGCCGCCGTGCCCGAAGCCATAGCCGGGCTGTATGCGCCCCACGGTATTTTCCTGTCGCCGGCCGAACACGCCGCCTTCGCAGGTAATGCCATAGCGTTGTCCAAGGCGTCGGTCTGGATGAGCGCAGGCGCGGAGGCATCCCTGACACCGGGTACCCGCAGCCGTTTGCGGGAAGCCGGTTTTGCCCCGCGCGCCGTGCCGTTGGAGGCCATCGAGGCTGCCGGGGGCTCGCTCCGCTGCTGCGTGGCCGAGGTTTTCTGAGCAGCCAGGAACCTGAACGCGCCGAATCGGGCTGTGGATAAATTCAGATCGAATTCACCGCCCGGCGCCAGAATCCATTTCCTAATCAACCACTAGGCCGCGTCGGCTCCCGTTCATTCAGGGAAGCCGAAAACCGTTACGATTCCGTTATGAGATTCTTGTCCCGCTTTCTGCTGTCCGCCTGCGCATTGCTCGCCCTATCCGGTGTGGCGGCAGGCGCGTGGGCTCAATCGGGGCAGCAAGAGCCGCCGCCGCGTCCTGAGCCGCCGCCGCGCCAAAACATGATGCCGCCGGAGCGCAATCCCGCTTCGTTGTCTGATTCGGTGCGCCGCGCGCAACGCGAGACCGGCGGCCAGATTCTGGGCGCCGAACGGGTGCAGTACGACGGCCGCGAGATCAACCGGGTCAAGGTCATGGACGATCGTGGCCGCGTCCGCTTCATGGACGACGATCCGCAGCGCCGAGGCAATGCTCGTGATCGCGACCGTGGCTTTCCGCGCGAGGATGCGCCGCCGCGTGCACGCGGCGACAACCCCCGCCGACCGTAAGATGTTCCCTACCCGGGGGCCTGCTGGCCGCCAGTTCTAGTAGTCACAGGAGTGTCCATGCGTATTTTGCTGGTCGAAGATGAAGCCCCCCTCCGCGAAACCCTTGCTGCGCGCCTCAAACGCGAAGGCTTTGCCGTGGATGCGGCGCAAGATGGCGAGGAAGGCCTGTACATGGGCCGCGAAGTGCCGTTCGATGTGGGTATCATCGATCTGGGCCTGCCCAAGATGTCCGGCATGGAGCTGATCAAGGCATTGCGCGACGAGGGCAAGAAATTCCCCGTGCTGATCCTGACCGCGCGTTCCAGCTGGCAGGACAAAGTGGAAGGCCTCAAGCAGGGCGCCGACGACTATCTGGTCAAGCCCTTCCATGTGGAAGAGCTGCTGGCACGCGTCAACGCGCTGCTGCGCCGCGCCGCCGGCTGGAGCAAGCCCACTCTGGAATGCGGCCCGGTCGCGCTGGATCTGGCCGCGCAGACGGTCAGCGTCAACGGTGGCAACATCGACCTGACCAGCTACGAATACAAGGTGCTGGAATATCTGATGATGCACGCGGGCGAGCTGGTGTCCAAGGCCGATCTGACCGAGCACATCTACCAGCAGGACTTCGACCGCGACTCCAACGTGCTGGAGGTCTTCATCGGCCGCCTGCGCAAGAAACTGGATCCGGAAGGCGAACTGAAGCCGATCGAGACCGTACGCGGCCGCGGCTACCGCTTCGCCATCCCGCGCAACCACGAGGGCTGATGCCCCCGCGCGCGGCGGACGTGGGTGCAGTACAAGGCGGGCGCGATCCTTTTCAGGGATGGCGCCCGCGTTCTTTGCGCGCCCGGCAGTTGCTTGCCGCCAGCGTGGGCTTGCTCGCTTTCCTGTTCCTGGCCGGCTACGCGCTGGACCGCGCCTTCGTCAGCACTGCCGAACTCAACTTGCGCAATCGCCTGAAGGGCTATGCGATTTCCTATGCCAACAAGCTGGAATTCGGCCGCGACGGCACCCTGATTCCGCCCGAACTGCCGGTCGATCCGCGTTTCACCCAGCCCGGTAGCGGCCTTTACGCCGAGGTAGTGCTGCCCAACGAGCGCTGGGGTTCCGATTCCACCCTGGGCCCTACCTTGCCGGCGACCGCCATGCTCAAGCCGCTGCAGGAAACCTTCGAAGGCCCGGTGCCGATGCGGCAGATCGACGGCAACGAAGGCGGCGTGTATCGCTTCGGATTGGGCACCATCTACGCCAACCGCGCGCCGGAAGGCGAGTTTCCGTATTCGATCTACGTGTCGGAGGATTCGCGCGTGCTGGGTGCGCAGCTGCGTACTTTTCGCGGCGCCTTGTGGGTGTATCTGGGAGCAGCGGGCGCGTTCCTGTTACTGCTGCAGGTAGCGGTGCTCAACTGGAGCCTGCGGCCATTGCAGCGCGTGATCAACGAACTGACCCGCGTGCAACGCGGACAGGCCAGCCGCATGACCGAGCGGCACCCGCGCGAGCTGGAGCCGCTGACCGAAAGCATCAATGCCTTCATCGAAAGCGAGCGCGAGAATCTGGACCGTCAGCGCAATACGCTGGCCGACCTTGCCCACAGTCTGAAGACGCCGCTGGCGGTACTGCGTTCGCAGCTGGACGAAGGCACCCACGCCATCGCGCTGCGCGATGAACTGGATACGCAGCTGAAGCGCATGAACAATCTGGTGTCCTATCAATTGGCGCGCGCGGCTTCGAGCGGCCATGCCCTGTTCGCCGCGCCGGTGCCCATCGAGTCCAACGCCGAAGAAATCGTGCGCGGCCTGGAAAAGGTCTATGCCGCCAAGGGCGTGATCTGCGAATTCGATATCCATCCGGACGCACGCTTCCACGGCGAACCGGGCGACCTGCAGGAACTGATGGGCAACCTGCTGGAGAACGCGTTCAAGTGGGCGCGCTCGCGCGTGCTGCTGACCGCCACGCCCACCAAGACCGTGGGCAACCGACGTGCCGGTTTGCTGCTGGCGGTGGACGACGATGGTCCCGGAATCGCCGATGAAGACGTTGCGCATATTCTGCAGCGCGGCGTGCGCGGCGACGAACGCGTGCAAGGGCACGGCATTGGCCTGGCGATCGTGCAGGATCTGGTACGCGGCTATCGCGGCGAGCTGCAGGTGACGCGTTCGCAGGAGCTGGGCGGAGCGCGCTTCGAAGTTGTCCTGCCGCAGGGTTTGTAGGCAGGTGCAATAATTTTTGTAGGAGCGCCCCATGGGCGCGAGCCTTTCTTGAAAAATCTCGCGCCCATGGGGCGCTCCTACGGGTGTCGCGCGAGGCCGTAGAAACGTTGGAGATGCGCGGCTACTTGCGGCATTTCCGCCAGCAGCAACTCGGGCGCGGAGAAATGGTATTCGCTGGTCACGGCGAAGAATTCTTCCGGCGATTCCGCAGCGTAGGCATCGATGACGGTGTCGCCTCCACTATCCACTTCTTCGCAGAACGCATCGTACTGGCGCTGGAAATCCGCAGCCCATTCGCGTTGCCAGGCGCGCGGCAGCGGCGGTGTGCCGTCCATCGCGCCATCCAGCGCGTCGAGCTTGTGCGCCATTTCGTGGATGGCCACGCAGAAGCCGGCGAAGGGATCGGCCAGGTCGGCCTGCACGTCGGCCCAGGACAGGACCAGCGGGCCGGCTTCCCAGGATTCGCCGGTAAGTTCGTCCTCGAACTCGTGCAGCACGCCTGCGGCATCCAGGTGGCTGCGCTGCACCCGAAAAGCATCCGGGTAGATCAACAGCTGCGACCAGCCGCGCAGTCCCTGCTCTCCGAACTCCATCAAGGGCAGGCAACAAAGCGCCGCCAACTGCATGCGCGCCGATGCGTCCAGGGTCAGGCCGGCGAGCGGGGTGATGGTTTTCTCGTGCAGGAAACGCGCTACCAGCGACTGCAGGACGGCGTCGCGGGCGGCGTCCAGTCCGTGCAATAGGGGAACGGAGCGACGGGTTTCAGCCCAGAGTGCGGTGTCGACAGAATGGGGCCGGCGCTTGGGCCAGCCGAACCACGATCCGATCAGCGGAACATGCCCGGCAGGAAACTGTGCCACTTGGATCCGCGCACGCGCTGCAGGGCGTCGTCATCGCTACCGCCGCCACCGCCGCCCGGGGAAGCCGAAGCGGGCTTGGCGTACTTGTTGCGCGTGGCGCTGGCCTTGGGATGCGCAGCGCCGGCCTGTGCCGCGTCATCGCGAGCGACCGCCTCGGTTTCCTGGCAGGCACCGGGATTGGGCGGCGCATTACGTCCGTTCTGGGCCAGGGCATGTGCGCTGGCGCAGATCAACAACAAGGCTAGGCTGAGGCGCAGCATGGGAGACTCCTGTCTGGCGGACATTACTGACCGCGCGAACTATAGCGCGGTTCCTGGCCCGCCGGCGGTTGGCTCCTCTTCCTTGCCGACTATCGGTTGTCGCGGCGCAGCATAATCGTCGTCATCCTGCGCCGGCCCTTGATCGCGAGGCATGCCGGGTTGTCGACGCGCTCAGCCGGCCACCTTCGGTGTGCATGCCGGGCAGGGCGCCTCGATTGCCGCCGTGCAGCCATCGCCGTCGCTCTGACGGGCCGTCCATCTCGCGCATAATTGCGATATGCCCGCATTCATTCTGTCTTTTGTGCTGATTCTTATCGCGTACCTGCCGGGTTCCGAATCGCGTTTCGAACGCGTGCGCCTGTCGCGCAGGCCCGCATGAGCGGCGAACGCGCAATCCTGCAGCGGCTCATCGCCGGCCCGGTATCGGGCGATGCGCTGGCGCAGGAGGCGGGATTGACCCGTGCGGCCATGTGGAAGCGCATCGAGGCCCTGCGCGAAGCCGGTGTGGAAATCGATGCGCAGGCCGGTCGCGGCTATACCCTGCGCCACCCGCTCGAACTGCTGCAGGCCGAAGCCATCATCGGCGCGCTTCCGCCGTTCGTGCGCGCCGGCGTCGCTTCGTTGGAGATCGCCTGGTCGCTGGATTCCACCAATAGTGAACTGCTGCGTCGCGAAACTCCTGCGCACGGCGTGGCGGTATTGATAGCAGAGCGCCAGACCGGGGGACGCGGGCGGCGCGGAAAAACATGGGCCTCGCCCTTGGCCGCGCACCTTTATCTGTCGCTTTCGCGGCAGTTCTCCGGGGGGTTGGCGCGGCTCGGCGGTTTGAGCCTCGTCGCAGGCGTGGCCGCGGCCGAAGCGCTGCACGAATCGGGCTATCCGGGCGTGCGTCTGAAATGGCCGAACGACTTGGTAGTGGAGGGGTGCAAACTCGGCGGATTGCTGGTGGAAGGCGGCGGTGAGCACGCTGGGCCGGTGCGCGCGGTGGTCGGGCTGGGCCTCAACGTGCACATGCCAGACGCCATGGCCGCGACGCTGGACCAACCGTGGACCGATCTGACTACTCTTGGCGATCGGACACCGTCGCGCAACGCGATTGCCGCGCGATTGCTCACCCATCTGGTGCCAGCGCTGGATCAGTTCGATGCCGAGGGATTGGCTCCGTTCCTGGCGCGCTACGCACGTTTCGATGCGTTGACGGGACGCGAAGTGGCCGTGCATCTGGCCGGGGCCTCCCAGACCGGCATCGCCGCCGGTATCGCCGAAGACGGCGCGCTGCGCGTGCGCATCGACGGCGAAGAACGTGTTTTCCATGCGGGGGAAGTCAGCGTGAGGGCGCAATGAGCCGATGGTTGTTCGACCTGGGGAATACACGCCTGAAGTGCGCGCCGCTGCATGACGACGGCAGTCTGGGTGAAGTGGTTGCGCTGGCGCACGAGCCGGGCACATTCGCCCAGCAATTACAGCGGCTGCTGGCCGAAAATGCGGATTCGGCCTGCCTTGCCAGTGTGGCCTCGCCCGCACTGACTGCCGTGGTGGTGGAAGTTCTGACCCAGCGGTTCCGCCGCATTTCACTGGCGCGCAGTAGCGCCCGACTGGCGGGCATGCGCATTGCCTATGCCGAACCCGCGCGACTGGGAGTGGACAGATTCCTCGCCCTGCTTGCTGCGCACGGGCGCGGGGCGGGCCCGTGGTTGATCGCAGGCGTCGGTACCGCGTTGACCCTCGATCTGCTGGATCGCGAGGGCCTGCATCGCGGCGGACGCATCGGACCTTCGCCCGGCCTCATGCGCCAGGCGCTGCATCAGGCCGCCGCGCAGCTTCCGCTGGAAGGCGGCGACTATCGGGAATTCGCATCCGACACAGCCGATGCCCTGGCGTCGGGTTGCGAAGGGGCCGCACTGGGCCTGATCGACCGCAGCCTGGCCCAGGCGACGCGGATGCTGGGCGGGGCCCCCGTCCTGTTGCTGCATGGCGGCGGTGCTGACATGCTCGCCCCACATTTTCCCGATGCGCTTCGCGCGCCCGCACTGGTCCTGGAAGGACTGGCCCTGTGGTCCCGCGTCGGCACGGCTCCTGGAACCACCGAATGCTGATCCGCGCCCTGATAGTCCTGCTAATCGTGTTGAATGTGGGCGTCGCCGCCTGGTGGATTTCCCGCCCCGAGCCGCTTCCCCCGGCCCTTCCGACGCAACCGGCGGGCGTACCCGGACTGCAATTGCTCAGCGAAACCAAAACACCCACCGCTCCTGCGCCTGCACCATCGCCGGTGTCTGTGCCGCCTGCTGCCACGGCTACGGCTACGGCGGAACCCGCCACGCCTGCGCAGTGTTTCAGCATGGGACCGTTCGCCGACCAGGCCGCGGCCAGGGCGGCGGCAGCGCGCATCGGCAGTCAGGCCACTCGCAGCACTCCGCGCGAAGCTCCCGGCAAGGCAGCGCAGGGCTACAACGTGGTCCTGCCGCCCCAGGCCGATCGCGAAGCGGCCCAGGCGCTTGCCCAGCGCATCGGCGCAGGGGGCTTCGACGACTATCTGGTGATCAACAGCGGCCCGCAAACCAATGGCATCGCCCTGGGGCGCTACCGCAGCCGCGAAGGCGCCGAGCGCCGCCAGTCCGCGCTGCGGGCGGCCGGGTTCGATGCGCAGCTGCAACCCCTGGGCGACGAAAGCGCAGCGCAATGGTGGCTGGATGTCGCCGCCGCTGCCGGCGTTACCGCATCCGGGTTGCGGAGCGGAGCCAGCGCATCGCAATCGCGTTCGCTCGATTGCGCCCTGCTGCGGTAGAATCCGCGTCCGCGGTTTTCCTCACACACTCCTATATTCCGTGTGGTTCCGCGCGTCTGCCATGCCGGCATAGCTCAGTTGGTAGAGCAACCGCCTTGTAAGCGGTAGGTCCCCAGTT
>CAMLGZ010000011.1 GCA_946479745.1 uncultured Pseudoxanthomonas sp.
TTGGCTACTTTCTTGGCGGCCTTCTTTACGGTCTTCTTCACGGCCTTCTTGGCTGCCGATTTCTTGGCGGCTTTCTTGGCGGGTTTTTTCTTAGCAGCTTTCTTCGTTGCCATGTTATGGCTCCTCGTCAGTGAACTATGGATTGGTGAATCCGTTTACAAAGCCCAGTTGCAATGGAACGCCGCGGGAGTCGGACCCGCAGGCAGCCGCCGTCGCGCCAGGCGCGTCGGAACGGATGGTGGCAAGCCCGGCCGGGTAGGGCCGCGCCTGTTCGCGCCGGTCGGCGCGGATGAAAAAACACCCGCGTCGCATACGGCGCGGGTGCGGTATCGGGAAGGGGTCTGCGTTTTCGTCGGGGAAGCGAAGCCTGCGTCCGTCATGCCGAGGGCGCGGGTGGGGGGCCGTTTTGTTTTGCTTATCGTCGCGATGACTCGGCTCACTTGCTTCCGCAGGAAACGTCTGCTGGGGCGAAACCTAATCACGCTTTTTCGATGTGTCAACAGTTTTGCAAAAATATTTTCGGCCGCGCCCCGACCGCGATCCCGCCGCCAGGACGGTGAGCTTGCGCGCATCGCGCCGGCACGAGCGCGCCGGCATTCGCGTCGCGACGACGCTGCATTCAAAAACGCCGCGTTTAATGCGGTTTTTTTGCGACAGCGCTTTCGCATCGCCGGATACGCGTTGGCGATCCGCACCGTTTCTTCGCGTCGATACGACGCCTGCTGAGGAATAAACGGAAGCGTTCGCGGCATTACGGCGAACCGCTCGTCGGGGGCTCGCAGAAGTCCAAATGCGCGGATTTGCGCAAACTTTTTCGGCCGTCGAACGTCGTGACCGCGACCTCGAAGACGATTGGCGACACTCGCGCATCCGCATCGCGATCGCCCGATCCCGATTCCGGCCGGCGCAGACGAACTCCCTTTCCCGGTTCCGCAGCGCAGCGGAAAACAACTTGGTCGACCGCTCGTCCGCCACTCGTCGGCACACGACGAAGCAAGCTCCGCTGCCGATGAAAGCGAGTCTTCAAAAAGCAAACCGGCCGCACAAGGCGGCCGGTAGCGGGAGGCGAGAAGCGGGCGGGGACGGATCAGTGATCCTCATCCTCCAGTAGCTCGGCGTAGTCGTCGGGCGCCAGCAGGTCGTTCAACTGGTCGGGTTCCTCGATCTCCAGCACGTAGATCCAGCCTTCGCCGTAGGCATCCTCATTGATGGTTTCCGGCTTGTCGGCCAGGTCCGCATTCACTTCGACCACCGTGCCGGTGAGCGGGCTGTAAACGTCCGAGGCCGCCTTCACCGACTCCACCACCGCGGCGGCGTTGCCGGCTTCGACGCGGTCGCCGACGTTGGGCAACTCGACGTACACCAGGTCGCCGAGCAGTCCTTGCGCATGGTCCGAAATGCCTACGGTGACGCGGCCACTGCCTTCAACGCGTGCCCACTCGTGGGACTTGAGGAATTTGAGGTCGCCTGGGATCTCGCTCATGTTGCTGCTCCGGGGGAATCTGGTTGAGGGTGGGCGGGTGGCGCTAGTTTAGCGAAGGAATTCGTTCAATGGACAACAGGTGCGCGTGCTTGTTCCAGCGCGCCTATTCCAGCACGCCGGGTTGCGCCTGTCCTTCGCGGACGAACGGGAATTTCACCACCCGCACCGGCACCTCGCGGCCGCGTATGTCCACGCGCACGGCGCCCCCCGCTCCCAGCGGAATGTCGCCGGCCGGCACGCGCGCGAAGGCGATGGCCTTGCCCAGCGTCGGCGAGAAAGTACCCGACAGGATTTCACCCTCGCCGACGGCGGTCAGCACTTTCTGGCCATGGCGCAGCACGCCCTTCTCGTCCATCACCACGCCGATCAACTGACGCGGAGCGCCGGTAGCGGCCTGCGACTCCAGCGCGGCGCGGCCGATGAAATCCCGAGGCTTCGAACCGGCGCCTTCGTCCAGCGCCACGGTCCACGCAAGCGCGGCCTCGAAGGGCGTGGTGGTTTCGTCCATGTCCTGCCCGTACAGATTCATGCCAGCCTCCAGACGCAAGGTGTCGCGCGCGCCCAGGCCGGCCGGTTTCACTCCCGCAGCCAGCAAGGCATTCCAGAAGGCGACCGCCTGTCCCTGCGGCAACACGATCTCGTAGCCATCCTCGCCGGTGTAGCCGGTGCGGGCGACGAACAACGGTACGCCGTCGGCGGTATGCGCCTCGACCGCGGCAAAGCGGGTCAGTTTTTCGGCGGCGGCGCGGTCGGTGTCGCGCAACAGGCCGATCACGCGCGCGCGCGCAGTCGGTCCCTGGACGGCGATCATGGCGAACTCGGGACGCTCCTGCACCTGCACCTGGAACGCCTGGGCCTGCTTCTGGATCCAGGCCAGATCCTTGTCGCGGGTAGCGGCGTTGACCACCAGACGGAAGAAATCCTCCGCCATGAAATAGACGATCAGGTCGTCGATGACGCCTGCCCGTTCGTCCAGCATCGCGGTGTACAGCGCCTTGCCCGGCTTCTTCAGCTTGTCCACCGAATTGGCGACCAGGTAGCGCAGGAAGTCGCGGGTACGCGGGCCGCGCAGGTCGACCACGGTCATGTGGCTGACGTCGAACATGCCGGCGTCGCTGCGCACCAGGTGGTGCTCGTCGATCTGCGAACCGTAGTGGATCGGCATGTCCCAGCCGCCGAAGTCGACCATCTTGGCGCCTAGCGCGCGATGGGTGTCGTTGAGGATGGTCTTCTGGGTCATGTCCGGCGCCTTGCGAAAGATCGCCATTATCCCAGATGGGGCCGGCCTGAGGGGCAGCGTATAGACGCGATAGGTGGGAGCAATGGGGTGGCGCCTGCCTCTCCCATCGTCTGCGAGGTAGCCTGCAACCCTAAAAGCCGTAGGAGCGACGCGAGTCGCGAAACTCGCGGGAATTCCGACAACACCAGCTTCGCGACTTGCGTCGCTCCTACGGCGCTTTCATCACCGCTCCCGCGATTACGGTTCGCCGTAGCCTTCGTTGACGCAGTCGACGCGCGTTGGGTCGATCACGGAGAACTTGCCGCTTTTCAGGTCCAGGCGCCTGGCCCAGGCGACCTCGGTCAGATACTCCCCTTCCGAGCTCTGCTGCACCACCGCTATCACGTTGGCATCATCGACCTTGTCCACGCGGCAGCTGCCCGCTTGCCAGTAATAGCCCTTCCCGACCTTCGGGTAGGTCTGCGCATCGGTGATCTTCCACAGCGCCAGCGGCCCTTCCCTGCCAGCCATGCGTCCGGCGACGACGTAGCGCGGCACCGCTTCGGTATTCTGATCGGCTTCGGAGTCGTTGCCCGCATCGGCCAGAAGGCCGATGGAGAAATCGCATACATGCGCCGGGTCGGTCGAATCGGAAAGGCATGAGCCGCCAACATCCCGCAAGCCGGACGGATAAGGCGGCATCGTTTTGCCGACCAATTCGACCGCGCCCGCCCCCATCGGCAGCAACGCAAGCACCAGCGAGGCGATCCGGGCAGGCATGGCTCAGGCCTCCTGCACCTTCAGGACCATGCCATCCACCGCAACGACCCGCACCGGCGTGCCGGCAGGAAGATCGGCGCCTTCCACCACCCAGAACGCATCGGCGATCTGCACGCGCCCGCGGCCGTTGACGATGGCCTGATCCAGCTTGGCCACATGCCCGACCAGCGTGTTGGCGCGCTGGTTGAGGTGCGGCCGGTCGCTCTGCGGTTCGTTCTTGCGGAACCAGCGGCGGTAGATCTGGATGGAAACGAAACTCAACAGGACGAAGGCCGCCACCTGCGCCAGCACCGGGATGCCCGGAACCAAAAGCACGCCGGCGAACACCACCGCGGCGGCGAAGCCCATCCACAGCATGAACGCGCCCGGCGCCATCGCCTCGGCAGCGAACAACAGCAGCGCGAAGGCTGCCCAGCTAACCACATCCCAACGCATGACGTTCTCCTTGGCCTGGATGGCTCAGCGCAGGGCCGGTGGCTTGCCGGCGATCTTGGCCTGCTGCTTTTCCAGCGACTCCTTCGCCAGCTCGGCGATGCCCGCTATCGAGCCGATGATGCCGCTGGTCTCCATCGGCATCATCACGAACTTCGCATTGGGCGCAGTGGCCAGTTCGCGGAACGCCTCGACGTATTTCTGGGCGACGAAGTAGTTGATCGCCTGCACGTCGCCCTTGGCGATCGCGTCGCTGACCATCTGCGTGGCCTTGGCCTCGGCTTCGGCCAGGCGCTCGCGGGCCTCGGCTTCGCGGTAGGCGGCTTCGCGCTTGCCCTCGGCCTGCAGGATGGCGCCCTGCTTCTCGCCTTCGGCGCGCAGGATTTCGGACTGGCGTACGCCTTCGGCTTCCAGAATGGCGGCGCGCTTGTTCTGTTCGGCCATCTTCTGCTGCTGCATGGACTGGATCAGGTTCTGCGGCGGCTGGATGTCCTTGATCTCGATACGGTTCACCTTCACGCCCCACGGGCTGGTGGCGTGGTCGACCACGCCCAGCAGCTTGGCGTTGATGGTCTCGCGCTGGCTCAGCGATTCGTCCAAGTCCATCGAACCGATCACGGTGCGGATGTTGGTCTGCACCAGCGCGATCATCGCCTGGTCCAGGTTGGAGACTTCATAAGCGGCCTTGGCCGCATCCAGCACCTGGAAGAACACCACTCCGTCCACGCGGACCACGGCGTTGTCCTTGGTGATGACGTCCTGGGAGGGAACTTCGAACACCTGTTCCATCATGTTGACCTTGCGGCCCACGCCGTACATCACCGGAATCAGGAAGTGCAGCCCGGGCGACATGGTGCTGGTGTACTTGCCGAAGCGCTCGACCGTCCATTCGAAGCCCTGCGGCACCATGCGCACCGTCTTGAACAACACGATAACGCCGGCGACCAGCAACACGATGGCCAGGAAACCTGTCTCGAACATGTCTACTCCCCTTTCCCTAGATGAAATGGAAGTATAGACGTTGTCGGGGCCACACCCCCCCGGCACTCCCCACTCGCAGGTCGGGGCTACGCCCCCGACGCACGGAACCCGTGGAAGGCGTCGGCGGCGTAGCGCCGACCTACTTCGACTGCGCCGGCTCCACCCATTCGGCGAACACGTTGTCTATGTCCTTATCGGCGACCTTCTTGCCTTCCTCCAGCTCACCGGCCTGGGTGAACAGAGGGATGATCATGGCCATGCCATCGATCCTGGTCTTCAAATGCACGCCCGGCGGCTTGGACAGAAACGCATCCCAGCGCGTGCGTACCTTGGCCCAGAAGTCCCGGGTTGCTTCCCAATACTTGTAGGCGGGTTTGAAGTCCACGTCCCTGGTCTTCTGGTAATCGTTGAAGCCGAACTCGCGCGCCAGCTCCACCTGGGTGCCGTCGGGTTTGCGCAGCACTTTGGTGTTGAACTGCTCGTGGGTCCAACCGCTGGGCGTGATGGTATGCCGGTTGACTGCCGACACCGCGTTGTAATCGCTGCGCCTGGTGTACTCGCGGCGCGGCAACGGACGCCAGCTCAGGTCGCTGGTCCAGGTGGCGATGCCGTTGGCGTAGTCCCAGCGCCCCGTGCCGCAATAGCGCGGCGCGTCGCTGACTTCGAACACGCACTGGGTCCAGGCGCCTTTGTTCCTGTCCGCAGGAATGACGCGCACCGTCCAGGTCTGATCGGCACTGAATTCGAAACGGCTGGGCGCTTCGTAGATCCAGTCCTGCCGCCAGTGCTTGGTGACATGGCCGCTTTTTCCGTCGACCAGGATGTGCTGCAGGACGATCTTGGCGGGCGTGTCCTCGACCACGATCACCGTTTCGTTGCCGCCGCTGCGCATGGCCGCGGCGCGCTCATATCCGGGTTGCAGCAATACGGTTTCGTCGAAAGCGAAATCGACGATGTATTCACCTTGCATGGCGAGGATGGACTGGCGGTCGCGTGCGGTGCCGGCCTCCTGCGCACAGGCCACGCCCGCAGGCAGAAGCAGCGACAAGGCAGCGATAGCTAGCGGGTTCTTCATGTTTTTTCCTTGGGATTGAACTTGATCAATGGAACTTCGCCCCCGCCGCTACCGACGGAATGGGCCTGAGCGTTGCGCGCCATCAGCGCGGATCGGGCGCAGCAGCAATCGTCGAATACCGCGTTCTCTTCCGCCCCTTCGGCCTCGACGATGCGTCGCGCGGTGCTTGCGCCCAGCGGCGAAAGAGTCCCGAGACTGGCGGCGAGCACGGGCTGCCGCGCCGCTGAAGGCAGCACATGCAGTTTCAGCACACAGGCCTGCCATTGTTCGCCGAGCAAGCGGCCTGCAAGTTTCCGCCACAACCGTTCGCCCACGCCGGTGGCGGGTTCGACTTCCTCGCGCACGGGCAGGCAGGCGAGCAGGCGGTCCCAGGCCAGAAAATCGCTGTCCGGCAACAGGAACAGGCGCCAGCAACAGCGACCGCATTCGTCGAAGAAAGCCAGGCTTTCGCGCAAGCCGTCGCTGTCCACGCCGGCTTGCGATTCGGCGCGACTGGCCTGAGCCCAGCCAGAGAGTTCACCGCCATGCTGCGGCCGGTACAGGCACAGCACCGTGCCCAGCGCGGCCAGTTGCTGAGCATGCGGCAGGCGCGAAGCCGCCGTCTGCGGTCTCAGCGCCGTGCCGGGCGACGCAGCCGCCATCGGCTTACCAGCTCACCGACAGGCTGACCGCGAAGTTGCGGCCAGGGCTGGTGTAGCGGTCCAGCGTCAGGCTTTGGCCGCTGACTACCGGAACGTCGCCGGCATCGGAATATTTCCGGTCCGCCAGGTTGAAGATGCCCGCGTTGAAGGTCGCGCCCGGTGCGAAGTTCCAATGCGCGTAAAGGTCCAGTACGCCATAACCACTCTGCTGGAAATAGCTGGGGTCCGAAACCCGATCCTTGCGGTCGACGAAACGACCGGCCAGTTCAGCGCCCCAGATTTCGTGGCTGTAGGCGATGCCCAGCGTCGCGGTCAGCGGATCGACGCTATCCAGGTTGCGGGTGACGTTCTGCTCTTCGACCACGCCCGGCGAAACTTCGACCTCTTCCGGCCCCCTGCCCTTGCCCTGCGACCAAGCGGCAGCACCGCGCAGCGACCAGCCCTGCAATGCTTCGGACAGCGCACCGAGTTCCAGACCGGCCTTCAGCTCCAGACCGTAGATCCTCGCTTCGGCGATATTCTGCGATTGGTAAACCGTGAGGCCTTCGTCGTTGACTCCGATGAAGCGCATCGACTCGATGAAGTCTTCGTAACGGTTGTAGTAAGCCGACAGGCTGGCGTACGCCGCTCTATTGGAGAACCGCAGACCCGCTTCCAGGCCGTCGCTGGTTTCCGGCTTCAGATCCGGATTGGCGATAGCGGTGTAGCGGAAGGCGACGTTGGTGAAACCGATATTGACGTCGTTGTAAGGCGGCGAGCGGAAGCCGCGCGAATAACCGCCGAACAGCGACCAGTCCTCGTTGAAATTCCATACCGCGCCCAGCTTCGGCGACACGCTGGTCTCGCTGATGTCGCTGACCACCACGCCGGGATTGTCCTCGGCGAAGATGTTGTCCACTTCGGGCTTGAGCTCGTAACGGTCGACGCGCAAGGCCGGGATCAGGCGGAATGCGCCGTCGGCGAAACTTATTTCGTCCTGGACGTACAACGCCGCGGTGGTGGTCTTGCTGATGGGGAAATCACGCACCGGGAACACATCGGGCAGCATCACCGGCGTGCTGACGCCGGTGACCAGAAAGGTGCGCAGGCCATCGCGCTTCTGCCGGGTCTCGGTGCGCGACACGTCCAGCCCGTAGGACAGCGCATGCTGCGCCGAGCCGGTGCTGAAGTCTTTGCCGATGTTCAACTGCAGACCGTAGGTGCGCTGGTCGAAATCGAATTCGCGCTCACGCATGTCGCGCAGGGTCGGCGGCGCCAGGCCACTGCGGAGCTCGCGGGTGTACTGAGTGGTCTGGCTGTCCTGGCGGTACACCTGCCAGTCCAGGCGGTCGGCGAAACCGCTGCCGATCGCATCGATTTCATGAGCGAAGGAAACCCGGGCCCGGGACTGGTGGTCGCGGGCGATGACCGAGTCGTTGATCGCGGCAGTCAGCGCCTGGCGGCCTTGCGCGTTCAACAGGTCGGTGTCGGTATCGTCTTCGTTGCCTTCGACGGTCAGCTTGAAACGCTGGTCTTCGCTGATTTCGAACACCAGCTTGGCCAACAGGCTGCGTCCGTCCCGTTCCTGCGGGTTGGGTTGGGTGCGCGCGCTGCCGCTGCCGCCGACTTCGCCCTGATTCTCGGTCTCCTGACCCTGGCGATGGCTTACCGCCACCAGACCCGACCAGCGCTCGCCGCCGAAAGCCGCGGTGGCGCCGCCGAACAGGCCGTCCCAACCGCTGTCGTAACCGATCTTGAAACCGAAGTAGGCGTCCTTGCCCTCCTCCAGATAGTCCGAAGGATCCTTGGTGATGAAAGAGACCACGCCACCCAACGCATCGGAACCGTAGAGCGAGCTGGTGGGACCGCGCACCACTTCCACGCGCTTGAGCGTGTCCAGGTCGACGAAGTTGCGGTTGGCGTTGGAGAAGCTGCCGATGGAGAACGCGTCCGACACCGGAATGCCGTCGGTCTGGATGCGCACCCGATTGCCGCCGAGTCCCCGTACGCGGATATCACCCAGGCCGAAGCGGCCGAAGCTGCTGCCCACGCTGATGCCCGGTTCGTAGCGGAACAGATCCTTCAGGTCGCGCACCAGCAGTTCGTCCATGCGTTCTCGTTCGATCACATCGACCGTATTGGGCACATCGCCAATGGCGCGCTCGTTGCGGGTAGCGGTGACCTGGACGCGGTCGAGTTCGTTGATATCGGCGCCGGCATCGGCGGCGGTTTCCGCATGGGCGGTGGTGGCAAGCGCAAGCCAAAGCGCTGAAACGAGCAAGGTGGGACGGTTCATCGGTTCTACGGGTCCTGTGCAAGGTAGTGACCCGGTGAGCTGGCGAACCGATGGCTGGCGCTCGGGTGGAGAGAGGCTTTTATGTTTTGTGGTGCGGCAGTACGCGCCACGACCCCGCGTGGTGCGATCCTGCGGATCGGGCTACGAGAACTATTTGGTCAGGATCAGCTTGTCGTTGCTGGTGTGGCGCAGGCGGTAGACGCGATCGCCATGGCTGATCAGGATTTCGCGGCGCCCGTTGAGCAGAAGTTCGCTGCTGAGGGTTTCTTCCACGCGTACCGGCTGGGAGACGATGCGTTCATGCGGAACCCCGCTTTCTGGATGGGAATGTCCCGGATGGGAATGTCCGGGGCGGGAAAAGAAAGCCGGTTGTGCGCTCATCTGGGGTAGCTCCTGTGGGAACAGGATTAGATGATAATGATTCTCATTACTACGTCAAGACCCCAATCTCGACCCTCTTCCCCGCTCAGCCGCACGACTCATTCAGCCGTAGCGACTTCCAGCCGCGCCCACACCGTATCGTCGTAACGGCCGGCCAGGTCCAGCGCACCCAGGTTCTCCAGCAATTGCGAAGTGCGGCTGGCGCCCAGCATCACCGTGGACACGTGCGGATTGCGCAGGCACCAGGCGATGGCCAGTTGCGAGGGCTTCTCGCCCAGTTCGGTCGCCACGGCGGTGAAGCGGCGCACGCGGTCGATGCGCCGGTTCTCGTCGTCGCCCATCACCATGCGCTGCAGCCACGCATTGTCTTTCTGGCCCAGCCGCGACTCCGCAGCCACTCCTTCGTTGTATTTGCCGGTCAGCAGACCCGAGGCCAGCGGCGACCAGATGGTGGTGCCCAGTCCCAGTTCGGAATACAGCGGCGCGTATTCCAGCTCCACGCGCGCGCGGTGCAGCAGGTTGTACTGCGGCTGCTCCATGGTCGGTGCATGCAGATGATGGGTACGCGCAATGCGTGCGGCTTCCTTGATCTGCGCGGCGGACCATTCCGAAGTTCCCCAATACATCACCTTGCCCTGGCGGATCAGCGCGTCCATGGCCCAGACGGTTTCTTCGACCGGCGTGTCCGGGTCGGGGCGATGGCAGAAATACAGATCCAGATGATCCACGCGCAGGCGCTGCAATGCCGCATGGCAAGCTTCGAACACATGCTTGCGCGACAACCCGCGCTGGGTCGGCCGGGGGTCCTCTACAGCGCCGAAGAACACCTTGCTGGACACGCAATAACCATCGCGCGGCAGGCGCAGGTCGGCGATCACATCGCCCATGACCTTCTCGGCCTCGCCTTTCGCATAGACCTCGGCGTTGTCGAAGAAGTTGATGCCGTTGTCGTACGCGGCCGCGATCAGATTGCGCGCTTCGCTGCGCCCGATCTGACCACCGAAGGTGACCCACGCGCCGAAAGACAGCGCCGAAAGCTGCAAACCGGAGGAACCGAGGCGTCGGTACTGCATGCGTATTGCTCCCAAAGCGTTCTGGCGAATGAGAAGAGTTTACCCATGCCGGATGAGGCATCTGTACAATCGCCGCACTTTCCTCCTCCGGGGAGTAGCCCACCCGCCGCGTGCGGGGTCTGCGCATCAACACACTTGGCCGCATTCCTATTGGAATCCTCGCCATGGTGCGCAGGGCCGAAGCTTCCGCTTCGTCGTCGGGCAAGACCGTAGGCAGGCGTTGCGCTCACCCGGACCGGGCTGCGCGGCGTTTGCCTTCGCGTCCTTCGCGAATGCCCGGTCCCGGAGTAGACGATGTTCACCCTGCAAGCCCTGTTGGTCTCCACCGGCACGGTGGCGCTCGCCGAAATAGGCGACAAGACCCAGTTGTTGGCGCTGCTGCTCGCGGCCCGCTTCCGCAAACCGTGGCCGATCGCCTTCGGCATCCTGGCGGCCACGCTCATCAATCACGCGATCTCGGCCTGGCTGGGCGCCGAGCTGTCGCAATGGCTGTCGCCGGAAGTGTTGCGCTGGATCGTCGCGGGCAGCTTCCTGGCCGTCGCCTTGTGGACGCTCAAGCCCGACACACTGGACGAAGGCGCGAAACTGCCGGCGCATGGCGCCTTCATCGCTACCACCCTTGCCTTCTTCCTGGCCGAGATCGGCGACAAGACCCAAGTGGCCACGGTCCTGCTGGCGACCAAATACTCGCCTCTGTGGGAAGTGATCGCCGGTACCACCCTGGGCATGCTGATCGCCAATCTGCCGGTGGTCTGGCTGGGGCATCGATTCGCCGATCGCCTGCCGCTGAAACTGGCCCGCAGCGTGGCCGCAATGGTGTTCCTGGCGCTGGCGACCTGGGTGGCGTTGCGCGGTATAGGCTGAAGTGCGGCTTGATTTGCCTTGCCCAGCCTGCTGCCCTGCTCTAGTCTGCTTCGATTCGGGGACTACGTGGGGCTGCACATGCTGGAAGGTTTGGGGCGAATCGGATTCGGGTTGTTCGGGCTGGCGGTGCTGATCGGCATCGTGTTCCTGTTTTCCAACAACCGGAAGGCGGTCGACTGGAAGCTGGTCGTCACCGGGGTGACCCTGCAGATCGCTTTCGCGGCGCTGGTGCTGCTGGTGCCGGGCGGGCGTGAAGTGTTCGACTGGCTGGGCCAGGTCTTCGTCAAGATCCTCAGCTTCGTGAATGCTGGCTCTTCCTTCATCTTCGGCAGCTTGATGGATGTGAAGACCTACGGCTTCATCTTCGCCTTCCAGGTGTTGCCGACCATCATCTTCTTCGCCGCGCTGATGGGCGTGCTGTACCACCTGAACGTGATGCAGGCCGTGGTGCGGGCGATGGCCTGGGCCATCACCAAGGTCATGCGCGTCTCCGGCGCGGAAACCACCAGTGTCTGCGCCAGCGTGTTCATCGGCCAGACCGAGGCGCCGCTGACCGTGCGTCCGTACATTCCCAAGATGACCGAGTCCGAGCTGATCACCATGATGATCGGCGGCATGGCCCACATCGCCGGCGGCGTGCTGGCGGCTTATGTCGGCATGCTGGGCGGCGGCGATCCGGCGCAACAGGCTTTCTATGCCAAGCATCTGCTGGCCGCATCGATCATGGCCGCGCCGGCGACGCTGGTGGTGGCCAAGCTGCTGATTCCTGAAACCGGTACGCCGCTGACCCGCGGCACGGTGAAGATGGAAGTGGAAAAGACTTCCAGCAACATAATCGATGCGGCCGCGGCCGGCGCGGGCGACGGCCTGCGTCTGGCCCTGAACATCGGCGCCATGCTGCTGGCCTTCATCGCCCTGATCGCGCTGGTGAACTGGCCGCTGACCTGGATTGGCGAAGTCACCGGGCTGCAGGCCGTGCTCGGCAAGCCGACCGACCTGGCCATGATCTTCGGTTATCTGCTGGCGCCCATCGCCTGGGTGATCGGCGTGCCGTGGCAGGACGCCACCACCGTGGGTTCGCTGATCGGCCAGAAGATCGTGATCAACGAATTCGTCGCCTATCTGCAGCTGGCCGATATCGTCAACGGCAAGGTCGCCGGCGTGAGCCTGTCGGCGGAAGGCAAGCTGATCGCCACCTATGCGTTGTGCGGTTTCGCCAACTTCAGTTCCATCGCCATCCAGATCGGCGGCATCGGCGGTCTGGCGCCGGAGCGGCGCTCGGATCTGGCGCGCTTCGGCCTGCGTGCGGTGCTGGGCGGCACCATCGCCACCTTGATGACCGCGACCATCGCCGGCGTCCTGTCGCATTTCGGGTAAGCGCATGGCCTCGGTAGTCGTAGCGGGTTCTTTCAATGTCGACCACGTTTGGCAATGCGAAGCGTTGCCTGCGCCGGGGGCCACCATTTCGGGCAGTTACACCAGTGGCCCGGGCGGGAAGGGTTTCAACCAGGCCATCGCCGCCGCGCGGGCGGGCGCGGACACCACCTTCGTCTGTGCGCTCGGAAATGACCCGGGCGGCGTGCTGGCGCGTTCGCTGGCCGCCGCGGAAGGCGTCGACCTGCGCGATCTGGTGCCGGACCAGCCCACCGGCACCGCCGGCATCTATGTGGATGCGCACGGGCGCAACAGCATCGTGATCGGCGCTGGCGCCAACGCATCGCTGACGCCCGCGTTCGTGCGTTCGCAAAGCGCAGCCGTCGCCGCTGCCGGCGCGGTGCTGGTGCAGCTGGAATCGCCCGCTGAAAGCATCGTCGCCGCTCTGGAGCTCGCGCGTGCGCATGGCGTGGTGACGCTGTTGAATCCCGCCCCCGCCAACGCGGCGACCAGCATCGAACTGCTGGCGCTCGCCGATATCCTCACCCCGAACGAAACCGAATTCGCCGCTCTGGTCGCCCGCCATATCGGCGAGAAGATCGAGCCGGACGATGTCGGCATCACCGATGGCGTCAGCCTGCACGCGCTATGCCGCGAGCTGCTGGCGCACGGCACGGTGGTGGTGACGCTGGGTTCGGCGGGTGTGTTCGTATCGCATGCCGAGGACGCTTTGCGCGGCGACGCCAAGTCCCATTACCGCTTGGCCGCAGAGCCCGCCGATGTCGTTGACACCACCGGCGCGGGCGATGCCTTCAATGGCGCGCTTGCCGCTTCGCTGGCCGGTGCGGAACTGCCCTTCGCCGAGCATGTGCGTTTCGCCAACCGCTATGCGGCCTTGTCGACCGAACGTGCGGGCGCCGCTTTGTCCATGCCGACCCTGGCCGAAGTGCGTCAGCGGTTCTCCCAATAAGCCTCCAAACGCCGGCCGAGCCGGCGGCGATTACAATGCCGACATGCAGATCGGCCCTTACCGCATCGAACCGGCGCTGATCCTGGCCCCCATGGCCGGGGTCACCGACAAGCCGTTCCGGCAACTGTGCAAACGGTTGGGCGCGGGACTTGCGGTGTCGGAAATGACCACCGGCAATCCCCAGCTCTGGCATACGCGCAAATCTCTGCATCGCATGGACCATATCGGCGAACCGGCGCCGGTCAGTGTGCAGATCGCCGGCACCGAGCCGCAGGTGCTGGCCGATGCGGCGCGCCACAATGTCGATCACGGCGCGCAGATCATCGACATCAACATGGGCTGCCCTGCGAAGAAGGTGTGCAATACCTGGGCCGGCTCGGCGTTGATGCGCGACGAAGCGTTGGTTTCGCGCATCCTGGAAGCGGTGGTACGCGCCGTGGAGGTGCCGGTGACCTTGAAGATCCGCACCGGTTGGAACTCCGAAAACCGCAACGCCCTGACCATCGCCCGCATCGCCGAGAGCGCCGGCATCGCCGCGCTGGCGGTGCATGGCCGCACCCGCGACCAGCAGTACACGGGCGTGGCCGAGTACGACACCATCGCCGAAATCAAATCCGCATTGCGCATCCCGGTGATGGCCAATGGCGACATCGATTCGCCGCACAAGGCGGCTTTCGTGCTGCAAGCCACGGGAGCCGACGCCTTGCTGATCGGCCGGGCCGCGCAAGGCCGGCCGTGGATCTTCCGCGAAATCTCCCATTACCTGGCGACCGGCGATCTGTTGCCGGCGCCGACGCTGGGCGAAGTGCGCGAGATCCTGCTGGGCCATCTGCAGGCGCTGCATGAGTTCTATGGCGAACATCAGGGTGTGCGCATCGCGCGCAAGCATCTGGGCTGGTACGCGAAAGACCGGCCGGAAAACGCGGCGTTCCGCGCGGTGGTCAATCGGGCCGAGAGCGCGGATGAGCAAATATGCCTGACCAGCGATTACTTCGACGCCCTGATTGCCGGCATTGTCCCCAGGCTACCTGTCGCAGCATGAAGAATGCCCACCCATGAAGAGTCTTGGATCAAGTTGGATGTAGCCTCTATTGAAAAATCCCCGTTCGTGGTGAGCCTGTCGAACCACGCTGTTCGCGCGGGATTGACGAGTAAGGCTTGAAGGAATCCACCAAGAGCGTGGTTCGACAAGCTCACCACGAGCGGGACTATTTGTTCAGATGTTCCTTAAAGTTTGCCTAGCGCCTCCCAGAGAACCCTCATGAGCGACCCTTCCAACTCCAGCAGCACCGAATTCCCCTACCTGCACGGCTTTTCCGAAGTGGAGCAGGCGCGGCTGGTGAAGCAGGCCCAGATCGCCGAATCGACCATCTTCCACGACATCGATTACGCCGGGGCCAGCCGTCTGCTGGAAGTGGGAAGCGGCGTGGGCGCCCAGACCGAGATCCTGCTGCGGCGCTTTCCCGCACTGCATGCGACCTGCGTTGACCTGAGTCCCGCACAGCTGGGCGCAGCCTCCCGGCGACTGTCGGCGATGCCCTGGCTGGAAGGTCGCTACGCGCTGCAGCAAGCCGATGCGACCGACCTGCCGTTCGCGCCGCGCAGCTTCGATTGCGCCTTCCTGTGCTGGGTGTTGGAACACGTCCCCTCGCCTGCGCGGGTGCTCAACGAAGTACGGCGGGTGCTGTCGCCGGGCTCGCCGGTGTACATCACCGAGGTCATGAACGCCTCGTTCCTGCTGGACCCGTATTCGCCCAATGTGTGGCGCTACTGGATGGCGTTCAACGATTTCCAGATCGATAGCGGCGGCGATCCCTTCATCGGCGCCAAGCTCGGCAACTTGCTGCTGGCCGGCGGTTACCGCGATGTGTCCACGCAGATCAAGACCTTCCATTTCGACAATCGCGAACCGGCGCGGCGCAAGACCATGATCGCGTTCTGGGAGGAGCTGCTGCTTTCGGCCGCCGATCAATTGCTGGCCGAGGGCAAGGTCACCGACGAGGTGGTGGAAGGCGTTCGCCGCGAAATGCACCAGGTGCAGAACGACCCCGATGCGGTGTTCTTCTATTCGTTCGTGCAGGCGCGTGCGACCGTTTATTGAGCGATTTTGCAAAGCTTGGCTCGAGTGTTGCCCAAACAGGACGGAAATATCGACACCGGCTATCGCGAGCGGCCAGAAACACCTTCTTTCATGGCACGCAATACGATTCAAGGGCATCACGAAACGACAACCGTGGCATAGGTAACGGTGCTTTCCAGCACTCGTTTTTACGGTGCCTGCGGCGCATAAATGATGGTGCCGGACTACCCCACCGGATCACGGACTCCCCCCTCTCCATGGACGACCAGGCTTCAGGAGAACATCATGAAAATCAATTTGCTGGCACTGACCCTGCTTGCTGCGATCGCCGCCCCCGCGGCTGCGCAGGATTCCACCGTAACCCTCGCCCCTATCCCCGCCTCATCGGATGATTCGCAACAGGTCACGGTAAGGCAACTCGCAGACGAGACCGGCCTGACTCCGCAACGCGTCCGCATGGTGGTCGGCGCGCGCAGCGGCTATGGCGAATACCGCGTCACCTTCGACCGCGTGCAGAAGCAATTCAGGAGCGCGCTGGGCGAGGAACGCTACAACGACCTGATGGCCGGACGCAGGATCGAGCTGTACAACCAAAGGGCAGCCAACGTTGCCAGTGTCCGTTAGCACGGCGTCATAACGGTTGAATCGACGAACGCTGCCGGCTGCGGCGGCGGGACGACCCGGCTGGGCTGCGGCTTGCGCGGCTCACGCTTCCGGCTGATGCCAGATCCTGTGCCACAGCTGGGCCAGCGCATCCTTCAATTTGCCCGACGCCACCGGCGCGCGGTACGCCGCCTGCAGCTGCCGTGGCGGAATCGCCCGCCACTGCCCGCCTTCGCGAACGGCAACGGCGAAATTGAAGTTGTAGTCCGGTTCCAGGCCCATGCGCAGATCGCTGAGCACCAGTTCATCGCCGACGACCTGCGCCCGCATGAATCCGTGGTTGAACCAAGCCAGCTGCTGCACGGCTGCGATGTCTTTGGCTTCGGCCAGCGCCTGCACGTTGGACTTGTAGCCCTTGAAGCGCATCGCGCCGCGGTCGGCCACCAGCGAACGGTCGCCGATCACATAGCCATCGGGAGTCATGGCCACCACCCGCCATAACAAGGTGTTGAACGGCATCGGCACGGAAAAGCGCGGAGCCCCCTGCAGACCCATCGCGGCCAGCGCGCGGTCGGCCTGATCTTCGACCCGGGCCTTGGCCAGAAACGACCAGCCCAGGTACGCGGTGCTCAACGCCAAGCCGGCCAATAGCGCACGCCGCGCCCGCGGTTTCTCGCGCGCGAACCAGGCGACGGCGCAACCCCCGAACAGCCCCACCGTATACAGCGGATCGATGATGAATAAACTGGAGCCCATCACCGGCGGCGCATGCAGGGGCCACAACAACTGCGTGCCATAAACGGTGAAAGCATCCAGCAACGGATGCGTGACTAATGCCAGCTGGATGGCCCAGAACCACCTGGCCGGCGATTCCGCCACGCGCTTTCCCCGGCTTCTGCACAGCCACCAGATCAGCCAGCCCAGCACCGGCAGCACGAACAGCGAATGGCTGAAGCTGCGGTGCACCGTCATCAGCGACACCGGGTCGTCGGTGGACAAGGCGATGAACAGCGAATCGAGATCGGGCAAGGTGTTCAGCGCGGCACCGGCCAGCAGTGCGGCACGTCGGTGTTTGGCCGGGGCGATGACGGCGGCGATGGCGCCGCCGAGGAACAAGTGGGTAATGGAATCCATGCGCCGATGCTAACAGCCCCACCCTTGTAGGAGCTGCGTAAGCTGCGACCGTGAATTCGAGGGCTTACGGAAAGCTCCATGCAACGGAAGTTCTCGGTCGCAGCTTACGCAGCTCCTACAAGGGCGATTACGCCGCCTTTGGCAATTCCTGCATCACCAGCCGCAACCGCGCCTGCAATACCGTCAGCACCTCGCCGGTGTGCGAAAGCAGGCACAGGCTGCCGTCGGCTTCTTCGCTCAATGCGGTCAGGCTTTCCACCCAGTCGCCATCGTTGGCGTAGATCAACCCGTCGCGCTGGATCAGCGCCGCGCGGTGGATGTGCCCGCAGATGATGCCGTCCAGGCCGCGCCGGCGCGCATCGTCCAGTCCCGCCTGCACGAAGCGGTTGATGTAGCGTTCGGCCGCGCCGCTCTGCCGCTTCAGATATTCGGACAGCGACCAATAGCGCAGGCCGAAACGCCGGCGCAAGCCATTGACGATCTTGTTGCCGGTCAGGATGCGGTAGTACAGCCAGTCGCCGAAGCGCTCCTGCAGGCCGCCGAAGTGGGTGACCGCATCGTAGTCGTCGCCATGGGTGACCAGCATGCGGCGGCCGTCGGCGGTGACGTGGATGGCACGGCGGCGCACCTGCATGGCCGGCAGCACCAGCCCGCAGAACCTGCGAATGGGCCGGTCGTGGTTGCCCGGTATGTAGATCAGCTCGGTACCGCGGCGGCGCAACGCATGCAGCGCCTCGACCACGCGGTTATGCGCCTGGTTCCAGGCGGCGCGCTTCTGCGCCATCCACCACAGATCGACGATGTCGCCGACCAGATAGAGCTGGCGGCAATGCAGGTTTTCCAGGAAATCGGCGAACTGCGCCGCGTGGCAATGCTTGGAACCCAGGTGCACATCGGAAACGAACACCGCGCGCCGTACCAGTGGGCTTGCCGCCACCGCCTTCATGCGGTCGCCTCCGTCTGCCATGCGGCCCGTTCAAGATAGCGGGCGCGCTTCTTCGGGCGTATGCGCTGCAGGTCGACTTCGATCAAGCCGTCGATGGAATCGCTGAAAGCCGGATCCACGCCGAAGGCCAGGAAACGTGCGCCGCCCGGTTCGCACAGCTCGGTGTACTGTTTATAGAGCATGGGGATAGTGGCGCCCAGGCTGTCCAGGTTGGATTTCAGCACACCGAACGCGGTCTCGGCGTCGAGTTCTCCGAACGAAGGCGGCGCGTCTCGGTATTGGAACGGATGCCGCGACACCGCCCGTCCTTCGGCATCGCCGTGGTAGCGGGCGTAGTAGGCGACGATCTGCTCGCGCGCGGCCAGCGGCAACGCGGCGCTGAGGGAAACCGCGCCGAACAGGTAGCGCACGTTGGGGTGCCGGCGCAGATAAGCGCCAATGCCTTGCCACAAGTAATCGATGCTGCGGCTTCCCCAATACTCCTGCGCCACGAAACTGCGGCCCAGCTCCATGCCTTCGGCCAGGTGCGGCACGACATCGTCGGTGTAGCGGAACAGCGAAGCGGTATACAGGCTCCTCAACCCATGCGCGGCCAGCATCGACGCCCCGCGCGCGATGCGGTAGGCGCCGGCGATCTTCGCGGCGGCGGCGTCCCATAGCACGATGTGTTCGTAATATCCGTCGTAGGCGTCGACGTCCAGCGCGTTGCCGGTACCCTCGCCCACCGCCCGGAAAGTCGTCTCACGCAAGCGGCCGATTTCGCGCAGCAGCGGCGAACCGGCCTGCAGGCGGCCCACGAAGATGCGCTTGCCATCGCTGGTTTCGCCCAGCACCTCCAGCGCGCGCAAGGCATCGCTCAGTACGCGCGGATCGGCAGGCGCGATGAGCGCCTGCGGCGGCGGCGGCGCGTTCTCTTCGGTTTTCCTTCCCAGCGCGTACAGCGTCCGACGCACCTGCGCCAACGCCGTTTCCGGCTCGGCGGTGTGGTCGACCTTCATCACCGAGCCCACGCGCAAGGCGATGCGCCGCCCGCTGCGCTTGAACATCTCACGCGCCAACAACGCCGTCCCCATGGGTTTGGACAATGCCGAAGCGCCGTAGAACAGGGCCGAGTTGCGCGCCTGTATGCGCACCGGCAGCACCGGCGCGTCGTTGTCCATGGCGAAACGCAGGAAACCCCGGCGCCAGCGCGTATCGGTGATGCCGCGCGCGCCCAGGCGCGATACTTCTCCGGCGGGAAACACGATCACGCATTGCTCATCGCGCAGGGCTTCGTTGATCGCCGTCAGGCTTTGCGCACTGGGTTTTCCGCCCAGGATCCGCACTGGCAGCAACAGTTCGCGCAAGCCTTCGATCTGGCTGAGCAGGTCGTTGGCCACTATCTTCACATCGGTGCGCACGCTGCCCACCAGATGCAGCAGAGCCAGCGCGTCCAGCGCGCCGGAGGGGTGGTTGGCGACGATCAGCAGCCTTCCCGCGGCAGGAATGCGGCTGCGTTCCACCTGGTCGACGGTATAACGCAGATTGAGGAAGCCGAGCGCGGCCTCGATCAAGGCGAAGCCGGTCAGATGCGCATGGCTGTCCAGGAATCCGTAGACATGCTCCAACCGCGACCACTGCGCCAATCCGCGCAGCAACGGCCGCGCGACCACGGCGCGTCGGCCGCGGAACCATTGCGGATAGCGTTCGGCCAGTTGCCGTTCAAGGGTGTTCATCGGCGTCATCCCGCAGCCCGCCCCTGGCGGGTTTCGCCGGCAGCCTGCCCGTAACGGGCGTCAGTCCCATTGCGGTTTTGCGGCAGCCCGATGACAGGGACGGGTTTGGACGCCCTGATTTCTTAACGCCAATCCCCTTGGGAACCCGGCACAATGCGCGCCAGACCCGGGCCGTGTATCATGCGCGCCATCTTTTCATCTTGATCAAGGGATATAAGCCGAATGTCCAACTACCTCTTCACCTCCGAATCGGTCTCCGAAGGCCATCCGGACAAGGTCGCCGACCAGATTTCCGATGCCGTGCTCGACGCCATCCTGGCCCAAGACAAGCGCGCGCGCGTGGCCTGCGAAACCATGGTCAAGACGGGTGTGGCCATCGTCGCCGGCGAAATCACCACCAGCGCCTGGATCGACCTGGAGGCGCTGACCCGTAAGGTGATCGTGGACATCGGCTACGACAGCTCCGAAGTCGGCTTCGACGGCGCCACCTGCGGCGTGCTGAACCTGATCGGCAAGCAGTCGCCCGACATCAACCAGGGCGTGGACCGCAAGAAGCCCGAAGAACAGGGCGCCGGCGACCAGGGCCTGATGTTCGGCTACGCCACCAATGAGACCGACAGCCACATGCCGGCCGCGATCCACTTGTCGCATCGCCTGGTCGAGCAGCAGGCCAAGGTCCGCAAGCAGAAGAATTCCAAGTTGCCGTGGCTGCGCCCGGACGCCAAGTCTCAGGTCACCCTGCGTTACGAAAACGGGAAGGCCGTGGCTATCGACGCGGTGGTGCTGTCGACCCAGCACGATCCTGACGTGAAGCAGAAGGACCTGGTGGAAGCCGTGCGCGAGCACATCCTCAAGCCGGTGCTGCCGGCCAAGTGGCTGCACAAGGGCACCAAGTTCCACATCAACCCGACCGGCAAGTTCGTGATCGGCGGCCCGGTCGGCGACTGCGGCCTGACCGGCCGCAAGATCATCGTCGACACCTACGGCGGCTGGGCCCGTCACGGCGGCGGCGCGTTCTCCGGCAAAGACCCGTCCAAGGTGGACCGCTCGGCCGCCTACGCCGCGCGCTATGTCGCCAAGAATGTGGTCGCGGCCGGCCTGGCCGACCGTTGCGAAGTGCAGGTCAGCTACGCCATCGGCGTGGCCCACCCGACTTCGATCTCGGTCACCACTTTCGGCACCGGCAAGATCTCCGACGAGAAGATCGAGAAGCTGATCCGCAAGTATTTCGATCTGCGCCCGTACGGCATCCTGCAGATGCTGGACCTGATCCATCCGATGTACCAGCAGACCGCCGCCTACGGCCATTTCGGCCGCAAGCCGAAGGAATTCACCTACACCGACGGCGCCGGCAAGAAGCACACCGCCACCTCGTTCTCGTGGGAGAAAACCGACAAGGCCGAAGAACTGCGCAAGGCTGCTGGCCTGAAGTAAAAAAGCGATGTCATCCCGAACAAAGTGAGGGATCTGCTATTTGCACGCAGTAAAGCAGATCCCTCGCTACGCTCGGGATGACAGAGTAGAAAATACGGGCCTGCAAAGGCCCGTATTCTTTTTCAGAACTCGTACATCACCGCACTACTGGAACGCCCGTGACTACCGAAACCAACCTGGACCAGACGCTGCAGCTGCTGGAATCCATCGCCGCCGATCGCACCGTGCTGGATTCATGGCCAGAGGAAGAACGCGTGCGCCTGCACCAGGCCATTGCCTCGATCTACCACCCCGAGCCCAAGCTGCGCAGGAAGAAAACCAAGGAGCTGGAGCGCGAACGCCACGCCGAGAAGCTGCGCCGCGCCGATGCGCTGCTGGACCAGACCGGCATCCGCGCCCTGCGCCGCGCGCCGGTATTCACCACACCCAACTATTTCCCACCGGCCGGCTTTGTCGCGCAGGACAGCGTGGAAGAGCGACCCGAACCCCTGGAATCGCCTGAGCTGCGCCACTGCTACGTGTGCAAGAAAAAGTACACCCTGGTGCACCACTTCTACGACCAGATGTGTCCCGAATGCGCGGAATTCAATTTCGCCAAGCGCACCGAACTGGCGGACCTGAGCGGGCGCGTCGCGCTGCTGACCGGCGGACGGGTGAAGATCGGTTACCAGGCCGGGCTCAAGCTGCTGCGCGCCGGTGCGCATCTGATCGTCACCACGCGTTTCGCGCGCGATTCTGCGGCGCGGTATGCGCAGGAACCGGATTTCGAGCAATGGGATCACCGGCTGGAGGTATTCGGCCTGGACCTGCGCCACACGCCCAGCGTCGAAGCGTTCTGCCGCGAAGTGTCGGCGAAGTATCCGCGCCTGGACTTCATCATCAACAACGCCTGCCAGACCGTGCGCCGCCCGCCCGAGTTCTACGCGCACATGATGGAAGCCGAGACCGCCGCGCTGCGCGACACGCCCGAACACGTACGCAAGCTGCTGGGCAGCTACGAAGGCCTGCGCAGCCACGATCTGCTGCCGGAAGCCTCGGCGTTGCAGGTTGCGATCAAGCAGGCTGCAGTCGATCGAAGTTTTCCGGAAGTCGCCGGCCTCACCCACGCTGCGGAGCTTTCGCAGGTGCCGCTGCTGGCCGAGGAGCTGCTGGGGCAGAAGCACCTGTTTCCCGAGGGCCGGCTGGACCAGGACTTGCAGCAAGTGGACTTGCGCGGCCGCAATTCATGGCGCCTGCAGATGGCCGAGGTGCCGTCGGTGGAGCTGCTGGAAGTGCAATTGGTCAACGCCATCGCCCCCTTCCTCATCAATGCGCGCCTCAAGCCGCTGATGCTGCGCACCGCCGACCGGGACAAGCACATCGTCAACGTATCGGCGGTCGAAGGCCAGTTCTACCGCAATTTCAAGACCACGCGGCACCCGCACACCAACATGGCCAAGGCCGCGCTCAACATGATGACGCGCACCTCCGCCGCCGATTACCACGGCGACGGCATCCACATGAACAGCGTCGACACCGGTTGGGTGACCGACGAGGATCCGGTGGAGTTGGCCGCCCGCAAGACCGTACAGGAACGCTTCCATCCGCCATTGGATATCGTCGACGGCGCGGCCCGCATCGTCGACCCGATCATCCACGGCATCAACACCGGCGAACACGTCTGGGGGCAGTTCCTCAAGGACTATCGGCCGACGGATTGGTGAGTTCGGAGCGAAAGCCAGGTTCTTTCTCCTCTCCCCTTAGGGAAGAGAGACCAGCAGCGTGTGGCGCAACGCATGCGTTCCAATGCGGCCGAAACTGAAGTCGGGGGCGTAGCCCCGACCTACGTCTGGTGACGGCGCGCGCAGTTTGCCGATCCGGCAGGCTACCGGTGCCCGGGTTCTGCACTACCATGGCCGCATGGGGAATGATCAGAACCGACGACCGATCGCCGCGCGTGCTTCCGGCTGGGCCGCTTCGCTGAGCGCGGCGTTCGCGCGTTCGTCCATCACGCCCAACCAGATTTCGCTGCTGAGCATCTTCTTCGCTGCCGTGGGCGCGGCAATGCTGTTCTGGGCGTTGTCGGTTCCTGCATTGCTGATGTGCGCGGTCGGCGTGCAACTGCGTCTGGCCTGCAACCTGCTGGACGGCATGGTGGCGATGGAAGGCGGCAGGAAAACCGCGACCGGCGCGCTCTACAACGAATTCCCGGACCGTATCGCCGACTCTCTGCTGATCGTCGCCCTGGGTTACGCCGCCGGAACTCCCTGGCTGGGATGGCTCGGCGCGCTGCTGGCCGCATTGACTGCGTACGTGCGCGTATTCGGCGGCAGCCTGGGCCAGCCGCAGGATTTCCGCGGGCCGATGGCCAAGCAGCACCGCATGGCCGTATTGACCGTAGCCTGCCTGGTCGGCGCGGTCGAGATGTATTTGAACGGCACACGATATTCGCTGCTTGCGGCGGCGATCGTGATCGCGGCGGGCTCGTTGCTGACCTGCATCAACCGGACCCGCTTCATCGCCGCGCATCTACGCGAACAGGACTGAGATGTTCTCGCGCCTGCTGGTGTTCTTCGTGCAGATATTCCTCGGCGCGTATCCACGCTGGGCAGGCTCCAGACCCACACGCAAGCAGCGCATCTACTTCGCCAACCATTCCAGCCACGTGGACACGGTAGCGCTATGGTCGGCGCTGCCTCCGCGCCTGCGGAAGCGTACGCGTCCGGTGGCAGCGCGCGACTATTGGGGTGGCGGTTTGCGCTACTTCGTCGCCCGCCACGGCTTCAACGCCGTGCTAATAGAACGCAATCGCGAGCATTGCGAAGGCGATCCGCTGCAACCGCTGTACGACGCGCTGGTCGCCGGAGAATCGCTGATCCTGTTTCCCGAGGGCACCCGCAACAGCGAAACGCAGCTGCTGCCGTTCAAGTCGGGCCTGTTCCATCTGGCCACGCGTTTTCCCGAGGTGGAATTGATCCCGGTCCACCTGGATAACGCCCGCCGCAGCATGCCCAAGGGCAGCCTGTTGCCGGTGCCGCTGATCTGCACGGTGCG
The DNA here is from genome assembly GCA_946479745.1 of uncultured Pseudoxanthomonas sp. The sequence goes on from CAMLGZ010000011.1 coordinate 24,494, forward strand.
CTTCGGCCCGGCGACGCAGCTGAAGCCGGAGGAAGGCAAGGAAGATTTCCTGCAGCGCGCGCGCAGCGCAGTGGCGGCATTGGCATGAGTACCGATTTTTCGTCTGGAAGCCTGTCGCTGGACAACTTCCTGCATACCGCCCTGGCCCGCGCGCCGCAGAAATTCTGGTGGGTGATCGCCGGAGTCATCGGCGTGCTGCTGCTGGCCAGCCTGATCGGCTGGATCCTGGCCAAACGCAAGCCAGGGCCAGTGGTCGACAACCTCAACGCGCGGGTGCGTGCGTGGTGGATCATGGTCGGCGTGCTGGCGGCCTGCTTCCTGCTGGGGAAGACCGCCACCCTGGTGCTGTACGCGCTGCTTTCGTTCTTCGCGCTGCGCGAATTCCTGACCCTGACGCCGACGCGGCGCGGCGACCACTGGTCGCTGTGCCTGTGCTTCTACGTCGCCATTCCGTTGCAGTACTGGTTGATCGGCATCGATTGGTACGGACTGTTCGTCATGTGCATTCCAGTATTCGGCTTTCTGCTGCTGCCGGCGGTTTCCGCCCTGTCCGGCGACACCGAGAACTTCCTGGAGCGCAACACCAAGGTCCAATGGGGCCTGATGCTCACCGTGTACTGCCTCAGCCATGCGCCGGCGCTGATGCTGCTGCGCATCCCCGGCTATGAGGGCCAGAATCTGTTGCTGCTGTTCTATCTGCTGCTGGTGGTGCAGCTGAGCGATGTGCTGCAGTACGTCTTCGGCAAACTGTTCGGCAAGCACCTGCTGGCGCCGCTGGTGAGCCCTTCCAAGACGGTGGAAGGGCTGGTGGGCGGCGGCCTTTCGGCGGCGGGCGTGGGCGCGGCGTTGTGGTGGATCACCCCGTTCACGCCGCTGCAATCGGCACTGCTGTCGCTGCTGATCGTGCTGTGCGGCTTCCTGGGCGGACTGGCGCTGTCGGCGGTCAAGCGCAGCCTGGGCGCGAAAGACTGGGGCGAGATGATCGAGGGCCACGGCGGCATCCTGGACCGGTTGGATTCGGTGGTGTACGCCGCCCCGGTGTTCTTCCACGTCGTTCGCTACCTGTACCAATAGTAGGAGCGGGCCCTGCCCGCGACCGCTCTTCGTGCGAAAAAAGCGTCGCGGACAGGGTCCGCTCCTGCAGTCCGCGCATGAGCAGGGCTGTACAATGGCGCCATGTCCCTAATGCAACTGCAGCGCGTCGATTTCAGCATCGGCGGACCGCTCCTACTCGAACACGTCGATCTCACCCTGGAACCCAACGAACGCGTCTGCATCGTGGGGCGCAATGGCGCGGGAAAATCCACCCTGATGCGGCTGCTGGCCGGCGAAATCACCCCCGACGACGGCGAAGTGCGCCTGCAGAACGGCGTAGTGGTCGCGCGCATGGCCCAGGAAGTGCCGCAGGACACCGCCGGCACCGTATTCGACGTCGTGGCTGAAGGCCTGGGCGATCTGGGCCACTTGCTGGCGCTGTACCACCACGCGCTGCACGACGGCGACATGCAGGCCATGGGCGATGCGCAGGAAAAGATCGAAGCGCAGCATGGCTGGGACCTGGACCTGCGCGTGCAGCAGGTGCTGACCAAACTGGAACTGCCCGAAGATGCCGACTTCGCCGCCCTGTCCGGCGGCATGAAGCGCCGCGTGCTGCTGGCCCAGGCGCTGGTGCGCAAACCGGACATCCTGCTGCTGGACGAGCCCACCAACCACCTGGACATCGACGCGATCGCCTGGCTGGAAGGTTTCCTGAAGCAGTTCGAAGGCAGCATCGTTTTCGTCACCCACGACCGCAGCTTCCTGCGCGCGCTGGCCACGCGGATCGTGGAAATCGACCGCGGCCAGGTCACCAGCTGGCCGGGCGACTATGAGAACTACCTGCGCCGCCGCGAAGAGCGCCTGCATGCCGAAGCCCAGGAGAACGCGCGCTTCGACAAGCTGCTGGCGCAAGAAGAAATCTGGATCCGCCAGGGCATCAAGGCCCGCCGCACCCGCAACGAAGGCCGTGTCACCGCGCTGAAGGCGTTGCGCCGCGAGCGCTCGCAGCGCCGCGACCTCAGCGGCAACGTCAACATGGCCGTGTCCGCCGCGCAGAAATCCGGCAAGAAGGTCATCGAGATCGAAGGCATCACCCAGGCTTACGACGGCCGCGTGCTGCTGGACAACGTATCGACGACGATCCTGCGCGGCGACCGCGTCGGCATTATCGGGCCCAACGGCGCCGGCAAGTCCACCCTGCTCAAGATCCTGCTCGGCGAACTGCTGCCGCAAGCCGGCGAGGTGACTCTCGGCACGGGACTGCAGGTCGCGTATTTCGACCAGCACCGCAGCCAGCTCAACGACAGCCTCAATGCGCTGGAGAACGTGGCCGAGGGCCGCGACTTCATCGAGATCAACGGCACCCGCAAGCACATCATCGGCTACCTGCAGGATTTCCTGTTCTCGCCCGAACGCGCGCGCGCGCCGATCACCCGCCTGTCGGGCGGCGAACGCAATCGCCTGCTGCTGGCCAAGCTGTTCGCTCAGCCCTCCAATCTGCTGGTGATGGACGAACCCACCAACGACCTGGACGTGGAAACGCTGGAGTTGCTGGAAGAGCTGCTGGGTGAATACAAGGGCACTCTGCTGCTGGTCAGCCACGATCGCGAGTTCATCGACAACGTGGTCACCAGCACGCTGGTGCTGGAAGGCCAGGGCCGCCTGGCCGACTATGTGGGCGGCTACACCGACTGGGTGCGCCAGCGTCCGAACGCGTTGTTCAATGCGGAATCCGCGGCGCCCGCGAAGGCCTCGCCCAGTCCGGTGCAAACGGCCGTCGCTGCCGAACCCAAGCGCAAGCTGAGCTACAAGGATGCGCGCGAACTTGAATTGCTGCCCGCCCGGATCGAACAGCTGGAAGCCGACATCGCCGCGCGTATCGCTTCGATGAACGAGCCAAAGTTCTACCAGCAGGACAGCGCCGCGATCCTCGCGTTCAATGAAGCGTCGGCGAAGCTGCAAGCCGAGCTGGAGCACGCCTACCAGCGCTGGAACGAACTCGACGCCTGATCGCATGCTGGTGTAGGAGCGACGTGAGTCGCGATCACCGATTCCAATTTCAGTCGCGACTCACGTCGCTCCTACGGAGGCAGAAACGCGTGACGCGCACCTGCAGCTGCATCTGATGGTGCGCTTCTGCTTCTGCTTCCGCATTTGCCTTTGATCGTGCACCAAAACCCCCGTGAGACGCGGCAAGTGGGCCGGGTAAACCCCGCAGGGGCGGCGCACAGGGATGTGCGCCGTTTCCGTAGACACAGGATGTGTCTTACGGAAATTCCCGGCCCGCTTGCGGACCCGGCGGCTTTATCGCCGGGCGCGACGTTAGGGTGTGTTTCTTTGGTTACTTTCTTTGCACAAGCAAAGAAAGTGACTCGTGCAAAGCGCGAAACGCTTTTGCTTAAGATTCGAAGATCAAGATCAAGATGGATCCCAGCTTGCGCTGGGATGACGACTGACAGCATCTCGATCTTGTTCAACTCGGTAGGACGCAGAAGTATCCACTACCCGGTGTTCTGAACACCCTGCGACACACCGTTCACGCTGGCCACCAGCACACGCAACAACGCATCGTCCTCGCGCCCACTGTCGCGCCAACGCTTCAGCAGATCGACCTGCAACACGCTGATCGGATCGACATAAGGATTGCGCAGACGGATCGACAGCGCCAGGCGCTGGTCGTTCTGCAGCAGCCACTCGTTTTCGTTGAGCCGCAGTACCCACTTCTTGGTCAGCGCCAACTCGCGTTCGATCAGCGGGAAGAACTCGTCGTGCAACGACCCCGCCATGCGCGAGAACATCGCCGCGATGCTCAGATCGCCCTTGGCCAACACCATGGAAATATCGTCCAGGAACGTCTTGAAGAACGGCCAGTCGCTCGCCATCTCGCGCAAAGTCTCCTCGCCGCCGGCCTTGATCACCGCCTGCAGGCCGCTGCCCACGCCATACCAACCCGGAATCACCGCGCGCGACTGGCTCCAGGCGAACACCCAGGGAATCGCGCGCAGGTTGGTCAACGCCGCGTCTTCGCCCAGGCGCCGCGAGGGGCGCGACCCCAGCGTCATGCGTTCGATCACATCGATAGGCGTGGCATTGCGGAAATAGTCCATGAACTTCGGCGCATCCACGAAGCCGCGATACGCGCGGGTGCTTTCCTTGGCCACCACATCCATCACTTCGCGCCACTTGGCTTCACGCGGCTCCAGCGGGCGCGGACGCAGGCTGGACACCAGCACCGCGCCCGTCGCCTGTTCCAGCGAGCGCAGCGCAAGCGCGCGGATGCCGTATTTACGGTGGATCACTTCCCCCTGCTCGGTCACGCGCAGACGGCCATCGACGCTGCCGCGCGGCGACGCCTCTACCGCGCGCGTGGTCTTGCCGCCGCCACGGCTTATGGAACCGCCGCGGCCATGGAAGAAAGTCAGCTTGATACCCAGGTCCTTGGCCGCCTGCAACAGTTCGACTTGCCCGCGCTGCAGTCCCCAGCGCGAAGCGGCGATACCGCCGTCCTTGCCGCTGTCCGAATAGCCCAGCATCACCATCTGCACGTTGTCGCGCGCTTGCAGATGGGCGCGATAGACCGGATCGGCGAGCAGGTCGCGCAACGTGTCCGAACCATGCTGAAGATCGTCGACCGTTTCGAACAACGGGGCGATATCGAGCGGAACGTTGCCTTCTGCATCCACTAGCCCGCCCCGCCGCGCCAGCGCAAGCACTGTCAGCACGTCGGCGCGGTTGTGCGCCATGCTGATGATGTAGGCGCCCAACGCATCGGTGCCGTGCAGCTGCCGCGCTTCGGCAAGCGCAGCGAACACCGCGTCCATGCGCAGGCCGATCTCGTCGTCGTTGTCCGGCAACAGGGTTTCGCCACTCGCATAAGGCCCTAGCAGGGTTCCCCGCTCCACTGCGTCGCGCGATTCCCACTGTTCGTCTTTCAATGCGGCCGCGACCGCGCGCGCATGCACACTGGATTCCTGGCGCACGTCCAGGCGCGCCAGATGAAAGCCGAAACTGCGTATCCGCCAGGCCAGCCTGCGCACCGCGAACCAGCCCGCGTGCACACCGCGGTTCTGTTCAAGGCTATGCAGGATCAGATCGACGTCGTCGGCGAATTCGCGCGGCGTGGAATAACCCTCGGGCGCATCCTCCAGGGTCGCCTGCAGGCGCGCGCGCATCAAGTCATTGAGCAGGCGATAAGGCTGGTCGGCGTGGCGTGGCTTGGAACGCGATGCGGCTTGCGGCAGCAATGCGCGATATCGCGCGACCTGGGCTTCGACTTCAGGCGACACGCCGACCATGTCCTTGGATTGGCTCAGGAGCGTGGTCAACTGACGCAGTTCCTTCAGATACAGCTGCAGCACGGAGCGACGTTGCGCGCGCAGGGTCGCCGCGATGGTGCCGCCGTCGACATTCGGATTGCCGTCCATATCGCCGCCCACCCAGGTGCCGAAGCGCAGCAGCCGCGGCACGTCGATGGCCTTGCCGAAGGTCTCGACCAGCGAAGTCTCCAGGGTTTCGTACAGCACCGGCATGACCCGGTACAGAACGTTGGTGACGTAGAAGCCGACATGTTCGCGTTCGTCTTCAACGCCTGGCCGCACCGGCGAGGAATCGGCGGTCTGCCAAGACGAGGTCAGCGCCATGCGGAAGCGGGCGATATCGGTGGCGCGCTCTCCCGGCGTGCGCTGGCCATCCAGGTCGTTGACCAGGCTGGCGACCATCAGCTGCTCCTTCTCCAGCAGCGCGCGGCGCACCGCTTCGGTCGGGTGTGCGGTGAATACCGGTTCGATATCGATGCGCGGCAGCCACTCGGCCAGTTCCTCCAGAGTCACGCCCTGCGCTTTCAGTTTGATCAGCGCATCGTGAAGGCCATCCGGTTGCGGCGCGCTGCCGGCACGCTGGTAATCGCGGCGGCGGCGGATGCGATGCACGCGCTCGGCGATGTTGACCACCTGGAAATAGGCGCTGAAGGCGCGAATCAACGACTCGGCCCGATGCGGCTCCAGCCCGGCCAACAACCCCGCCAGCGAGGCGGGCGGCTCATCGCCCTGGCGCCGGGCGATGGCGGTGGTGCGGACCTTCTCCACTTCCTGCAGGAATTGCGGAGACACCTGTTCGGCCAGCATGTCGCCCACTAGCGCCCCCAGGCGTCGCACGTCCTCGCGCAACGGCAGGTCGGGAGCGGCGAATTCGAGGCTGCGTGGGTCGTTCATCAGCAATTTCGTCTCGCAAAGCAGGTGGGAGGCCGAAGCCTAACCGAAGCTGCGCGCGTTTTGTGCAATGCGGCATCGAGGGCGGCCGCTTGTCCCAGGACAGCAGAATGGTCCCTTATGTGCCCCTTCTGAGTCACCCGAATGTCCCTGCGGGAAGCCTGCCGTTCGGTGGCCCTGTCCGCCGGGCCAGCCTGACGGGCCAGCCGCCTTGGGTCATGGCCGGACCCAGCCGTATCGCCCGTATATCCTTTCATCGCGAATAAGAGATATAATACGCCGCCTTCGCCGAGGGGCGCTGCGACCGAGACCAAGTGGAGTCCGGCCAGGCTCGGTGAACAGTTCCTGCAACGGCGCCCGGATAACATGCGATCCAAATCGCAAGAACCCGGAGCAATGCCATGAACGCAGTACGCAAATTCTCGACCGACGGCGACTACAAGGTCGCCGACATCTCCCTGGCCGATTGGGGCCGCAAGGAACTGGACATCGCCGAGCACGAGATGCCGGGCCTGATGTCGATCCGCAAGAAGTATTCGTCCAGCAAGCCGCTGGCCGGCGTGCGCGTGACCGGCTCGCTGCACATGACCATCCAGACCGCAGTGCTGATCGAGACGCTGAAGGACATCGGCGCCGACGTGCGCTGGGCCTCGTGCAACATCTTCTCCACCCAGGACCACGCCGCCGCCGCGATCGCCGTCACCGGCACGCCGGTGTTCGCCTGGAAAGGCGAGTCGCTGGAAGAGTATTGGGACTGCACGCTGGACGCGCTGACCTTCCCCGGCGGCAAGGGTCCTGAGCTGGTCGTCGACGACGGCGGCGACGTCACCCTGCTGATCCACAAGGGCTACGAGCTGGAAAACGGCTCCAAGTGGGTCGACGAACCCGCGTCCTCGCATGAGGAAGGCGTGATCAAGGCCCTGCTCAAGCGCGTGGCCAAGGAGCGTCCCGGCTTCTGGCACACCGTGGTCAAGGACTGGAAGGGCGTTTCGGAAGAAACCACCACCGGCGTGCACCGCCTGTACCAGATGGTGGAAGCCAAGTCGCTGCTGGTCCCGGCCATCAACGTCAACGATTCGGTCACCAAGTCCAAGTTCGACAACCTCTATGGCTGCCGCGAGTCGCTGGCCGACGGCCTGAAGCGCGCCATGGACGTGATGCTGGCCGGCAAGGTCGCCGTGGTCTGCGGTTACGGCGACGTCGGCAAGGGTTCTGCCCATTCGCTCCGCGCTTACGGCGCGCGCGTGGTGGTCACCGAGATCGACCCCATCAATGCCCTGCAGGCGTCGATGGAAGGCTTCGAGGTCAACACCGTGGAAAGCACCCTGGGCCGCGGCGACATCTACGTCACCACCACCGGCAACAAGGACGTGCTGACCATCGAGCATCTGAGCCACATGAAGGACCAGGCCATCGTCTGCAACATCGGCCACTTCGACAACGAGATCCAGGTCGATGCGCTGAACGCCTCGGGCGCCAAGCGTCTGAACATCAAGCCGCAGGTCGACAAGTACACCTTCGACAACGGCAACGCGATCTTCCTGCTGGCCGAAGGCCGCCTGGTCAACCTGGGCTGCGCCACCGGCCACCCGAGCTTCGTCATGTCCAACTCGTTCTCCAACCAGACCCTGGCGCAGATCGACCTGTGGGCGAACAAGGACAAGTACGAACCGACGGTCTACATCCTGCCCAAGAAGCTGGACGAGGAAGTCGCGCGCCTGCACCTGGAAAAGATCGGCGTGAAGCTGACCACGTTGACCACCGAACAGGCCGCGTACCTGGGCGTGAACGTGGACGGTCCGTACAAGCCGGAGCATTACCGCTACTGATTGACGCGTCGGTGCATATCGCGCCGACTTTCAGCTCGTCATTCCCGCGCAGGCGGGAACCCAGTGACTCTGCTTTTCGCACAATGCACAGTCCCTGGGTCCCCGCCTTTGCGGGGATGGCGATCCGTTTATACGAACGCGGACACGTCAATGCGCACACCCGTTTCCTTCGAGTTCTATCCGCCCAAGACCGACGAACAGCGCGCCCAGCTGGACCGCACCGCGGAAAAGCTCAAGGCGTATTCGCCCGAATACGTTTCCTGCACCTTCGGCGCCGGCGGCTCCACGCTCAGCTACACTTCGGAAACCGTCCGTCATCTCAACCAGACCCACGGTTTCGACGCCGCGCCGCATCTTTCCTGCGTGGGCGGCAGCCGCGAGGAAATCCGCGAACTGCTGCGCCTGTACCGCGCCCTGGGCTGCAAGCGCATCGTGGCGCTGCGCGGCGACCTGCCCTCGGGCATGGGCCATCCGGGCGATCTGCGTTACGCGTCGGAACTGATCCAGTTCATCCGCGCCGAGCATGGCTCCGCGTTCCACATCGAAGTGGGCGCCTATCCTGAAACCCACCCGCAGTCCGACGACGCACTGACCGATCTCAAGCATTTCAAGGCCAAGGTCGATGCCGGCGCCGATGGCGCCATCACCCAGTATTTCTACAACGCTGACGCCTATTTCCACTTCGTCGACGCGGTGCGCAAGCTGGGGGTGGAGATTCCGATCATCCCCGGCATCATGCCCATCTCCAACTACACCCAGCTCAAGCGTTTTTCCGAAGCTTGCGGCGCCGAGATCCCGCGCTGGATCGGCAAGCGCATGCAGGCCCTGGGCGACGATGCGGACAGCATCCGCGAATTCGGGGCCGACGTAGTGGCCGGCCTGTGCCAGCGCCTGATCGCAGGCGGCGCGCCGGCGCTGCATTTCTACACGCTCAACCTGGCCAAGCCCACGCAGTCGGTGTTGAGCCGGCTTGACTGAACCGACGCAGCACGGTCCTCCTTCCCTCGCCTGATGGCGACGGGTTAGGCTGCACGGCGATGCGTTCGCTCCTGCTCACGGTTCTGTTGTCCGCCGCCGCCCTGTATGGCGTGGCGGCGTCGGCGTTTGCGCAGGAAGTACAACGCTGCACCACGATGAGCGGCGAGACCGTCTATACCGACAAGCACTGCGAAGACGTCGGAGCTATGGACCGGTTGCCGCAGATAACCCCGGGAAGCACGAGCGGTACCGGCCTCTACCGCAGCGGTTGTTCGCGGACGCTGAGCGACCTGGTCTACCAGATCACCGCGGCGGTGGAGAACAAGGACGTCAATCGGCTGGCCAGCGTGTACCAGTGGACGGGCGTTTCCAACGTGGCAGCCAACAGCATTCTCGACAAGCTGCAGGCGGTCGTCGACCGTCCGCTGGTGGACATCGTGCCGGTGCGCCCTCAACCGCCGCCTATCGTCGACCCGAACGGCGTGGTGATAGACGACAACAGCGATGGCTACTACCCGCAGACGGCGGCGCGGCAGCACCCGATCGGGCTGCGCCTGGAACAGACCCTGAAGAACGGCAGCACGCCCTCGCGCACGGTGTTCGGCCTGCACCGCAGCTACAACTGTTTCTGGATCAGCCTGTAGGAGCGGGCCCTGCCCGCGACGCTTTTGACGCAATGCATGTACGCCCAAAAGCGTCGCGGGCAGGGCCCGCTCCTACAAAGGCGGCTGCAACTGGCAGAATAGGTGGGGTCAACAGGAGCCCCCGCATGAAATTCCCCGACAAAATCTGGCACAACGGCGTCATCAAGCCCTGGGCGGAAGCCACCACGCATGTGATGGCGCATGCCATCCATTACGGTTCCTCGGTGTTCGAAGGCATCCGTGCCTACGAGACGCCGAAAGGCACGGCGGTGTTCCGTCTCAACGACCACAACAAGCGGCTGTTCCAGTCGGCCAAGATCTACGACATCGTGATTCCCTACACGCTGGAGGAGATCAATGCGGCGTGCAAGGAGATCATCCGCGTCAATGGCCTGAGCAAGGCCTATCTGCGGCCCATCGTGTTTCGCGGCTACGGCGGCGTGGGCATCGCGGCGGACACGCCGATCGACATGGCCATCGCGGCGATGGAGTTCGGCCGTTACCTGGGCGAAGACGGCATGGAGAAAGGCATCGACGCCTGCGTGTCCAGCTGGCAGCGCTTCGCACCCAACACCCTACCCGCCGGCGCCAAGGCGGGCGGCAATTATCTGTCGGGCCAATTGGTCACGCGCGAGGCGCGTCGGCATGGTTATGGCGAAGGTATTGCTCTGGCTTCCACCGGGTTATTGAGCGAAGGCGCTGGCGAGAATCTGTTCCTCGTATTCGAAGGCGCGTTGCACACCACGCCTGCGAGCGCTTCTTTGCTTGCAGGCATCACCCGCAATTCGATCATCCGCCTTGCGCGCGACAACGGCATCGAGGTGATCGAACGCGATCTTCCGCGTGAGTATCTGTATCTGTGCGATGAGTTGCTGATGTGCGGTACCGCGGCCGAAATCACGCCGCTGCGTTCGGTCGACGGTAAACCTGTGGGCGATGGCAAGCCGGGGCCAGTCACCAAGAAGATCCAGGACCTGTTCTTCGGGTTGTTTGAAGGCCGGACCGAAGACAAGCACGGCTGGCTCGACTACCTCTGACGAAAGTCCCGCTTCGCTCTTGTAGAGCCGAGCTTGCTCGGCTGCTTTCGACTTCCCGCGAAGAACAGCCGAGCAAGCTCGGCTCTACAACGGCAGCTTAGTCGGCGGTGAACTTCAGCGTGGCGACGACGCCGCGCGTTTCGCCCGGCCGCACGCCTACTTGCCAGCCATAAAGCTCGCAAAGGCGGCTCACGATGGACAAGCCGATACCGCCACCCTGCGAGTGGCCTGCATGCGTTCCACGATATCCGCGTTCAAACAGACGCGCGGCGTCTTCAGGACTGAGCCCTGGGCCGGAGTCGACCACTTCTACACTGTCGGCCATCAACCGCACGACTACATCGCCTTCCAGCGTGTACTTCACCGCATTGCCGATCAAGTTACCCAGCGCCACCGAAACCGCTGATTCCGGTGCATCCACGGTCAACCCGCTTTCGCCTTCCATGCGCAGGACCAAGGGTTTTGCTCCCAACTGCGCGCGATGAGCGTCCAGCAATTGCTCGGCGACGCGCGCCACTAATGTGTTGCCTTGCCCGCGCTCGTTACGCGACAGTAGCAGTAGCGATCCGATCAAGTCGGTGCATTGTTGTTCCGCGCGCTGGATGCGAAACAGCCGTTGTTCGACTTTCTCGTCCAGACCCGGGCGGGCCAACAGCAATTCGGTTGCGCCGCGAATCACTGCGAGTGGCGTGCGAAGTTCATGGCTGACGTCGGCATTGAACTCACGATCACGTTGCACAACCTCAGTGAGACGAGAGGAGTAGTCATCCAACGCCTCTGCCAGTTGACCTACTTCATCCTCCGGAAAGTGCGGCGCGAGAGGTTGGGGATCGCTACTGCCGCGATAGGAACGTAATCGCGATGCCAGCTCCGATACGGGACTCATTACTCGTGACGCTGACCAGATGCCGATTACAAGACCGAGCAAGGTGAATAAAATCACGGCCAGGATCAGCCAGCGCATGAGCTGTTCGGCTGCATCCGCAGCATCTGTCACGTCGTAACGGATCAAACTGGTGAAGCGAGTCCCGTCTGGCATCGCGCCTTTTCTGATAGCCACCTTGTAAGCGCGCGAGCTTCCATCCGGAGCTTGCTGACGAATATCGTGAAGGCCATCTGGCAAATTGCGATAGAGCGGGTCGGTCCTGTACGCGTTCTTGTCGCTCCAGGTCTTTGCGTCGAACATCAGAAAAAACGGCGCCTGCGTCGGGTCGGCTTCAACCTGAGCGGCGAGGTTATCGACCTCGCGCTGCAAAGTCTTCTCGACCAACTGATTCTCCACGCGGCTGCGCAGATTCCATGTAGCAAATGCGAAAAGTGCGGTTAGGCCGAAGCCCAACCACACGAAAGACAGGATGATGCGGGTTCTAAGCCTGCGCCGAAAACGGTGGGGACGTCGCGCTGGTTTTTTCGACTCAGTTTCAGGCATCCGGCGCAGCTATCCGATAGCCGATGCCATGACGGGTCTGAATGAAAGGCGTATCGAACGGCTTGTCCACTACCGCGCGCAAACCGTGAATATGTACGCGCAGCGAATCCGAATCGGGCAGCTCCTCGCCCCAAACGCGGGTTTCCAATTCCTGCCGGGTCACCACAGCGGGCGAGGCTTCCATCAACGCCTGCAGGATTTTCAGCGCAGTCGGATTGAGCTGCAGCAGCTTGCCCTGGCGGCGCACTTCCAGCGTGTCCAGGTTGTATTCCAACTCGCCCACTTCCAGCACGCGCGTCTGCACGCCCTTGCCGCGGCGCGACAGCGCATTCAGACGGACCTCGACTTCCTGCAACGCGAACGGCTTGATCAGATAGTCGTCGGCGCCCGAATCGAAACCCGCCAGCTTGTTGTCCAGCGTATCGCGCGCGGTGAGCATGAGTATTGGTGTTTGCTTGCGCGCCTCGTTGCGCAGCTTGCGGCAGACTTCCAGGCCGTCCATGCCCGGAAGATTGAGATCCAGCACGATCGCATCGAAATCGTGCACGACCGCCAGGTGCAGGCCGGTAACACCGTCCGCAGCGAAATCGACCGTGTGGCCGCGATCCTCCAGGTAATCCCCCAGGTTCGCCGCGATGTCGCTGTTATCTTCGATTACGAGTATTCGCATGAACGGATCCTTCAATGCAGATAGTGTGGACCGCGGTCACCGAGTCAGGTTCCCACCGGCGCGGCCTGTAACTTAACAAATCGCGCTTAACAATTGGCCGCGGGTTGCCAACGACCTACGGGCTGTTCATCGCCCAGACCATGAATCTCACTGTAAAAAGGCCCAAGCGGGTGTCCACCCGCTTGGGCCAAAGAGTTACCCGATTACCGTAATCCTGTTTCCGGAGCCACTGACGATAGCTGGAGAGCACAGACTTGCGGTCGGCAGAAGCTACGCCGGAAGCGATTAAACCGCCGTTAAAAACGAAGTTAAAGTGGCGTGAAGAGTGTTGTTTTTTCAGATAACCATTTGATTTAAATGTAATTACTTTCTTGAGTCCATGATGTGATCGATGATGGCGCCAGCCACATCCTCGGTACACACCTGCTCGATCCCCTCCAACCCGGGCGTGGAGTTGACCTCCAGCACCAGCGGTCCCCGCTGCGCCCGGATCAGGTCCACACCGGCCACATTGAGCCCCAGACTGCGCGCCGCACGGACCGCGACGTCCTTTTCGGCCTGGCTTGCTTCGACCGGCTCGGCGGTGCCGCCGCGATGCAGATTGGACCGGAAATCGCCTTCCGGCGCCTGCCGCCGCATCGAAGCCACGACCCGGTCGCCCACCACGAAACAACGCAGGTCGGCGCCTTGGGCTTCCGCGATGAATTCCTGGACCACGAAATTGGCGTACAGCCCGCGAAGCGCCTCGATCACGCTACGGGAGGCGGAGGGTTTCTCGGTCAGCATCACCCCCGCTCCCTGGGTGCCTTCATTGAGTTTGATGACATGCGGCGGCGGACCCAGCATGGACAGCAGGTCCACGGTGTCGTCCGGGTTGTCGCCGAACACGGTGATCGGCATGCCGATGCCCTGGGCGGCCAGCAATTGGTGCGCGCGCAGCTTGTCGCGCGCGCGCAGGATCGCATCCGAAGGATTGGGCGTGTAACTGCCCATCATCTCGAGCTGGCGCAGCACTGCAGTGCCGTAACGCGTGATGGATGCGCCGATGCGCGGAATTACCGCGTCATAACCGGCGATCGGTTTGCCCTTGTAGTGCATGCTGAAACCATTGCTGGCGATGCGCATGTAGCAGCGAAGGGGATCGAGGACGCGCACGGTATGGCCGCGCGTACGCGCCGCTTCCACCAAGCGCCGCGTGGAATAAAGCTTGCTGTTGCGCGAGAGGATGGCGAGTTTCATCCGCGGCCTGCGTGGCGATCGGGAACACAGCATGCCATGCCGGCTGCACTTGCGTATGACGGTAGAACCAGTGGTTTATCGCGTCGACATGAGCGGTTGCGGGACAATCCGCAGCCCTCGGCCGGACCGTGCGCGTCAGGCGGAACGTGACCGGTCCAGCCACCGTTCACGCCTGGGCGCGGGCCAGACGCGATGCGGTCGGCGCATCGATCTTCCGGCCGGCTGCTGAGTTGGCCTGATCGGCCAACTCATGCTTGCTACAGCAAGTGCGTCACGGCGCCACGGTGCACGATAACGTAAAGGTCGCACTTCCGTTCACGGGCAAGGTCGGGATGGCGATTCCGGAAGCAGATTGCATCGCGGTGGCCAGGGCGGATCCTGTCGCTGCAGGACATGCCGCACCATTGGTTTCCGAACCGCAAGTCGCGGTGGTGCAGGTCAGCCCCGTTAGCGGAGTATCCCGTACGACAGCACCGTCTGCTGCGCCCGGACCCGGATTGGTGACGACGATGGTGTAGTCGACATTCGATCCGGCAGGCACCGTATCGTTGCTGCCGTCTGTGCTGCCGTTCGCCGGTGTGTTGGTCTTGGTGATCTGCAGGTTTGCGATGGCGCCATTAGTGAAGGTGCAGGTGATATTGGCGTTGGCCGCCATCGCCGCGGCGTCGAGAAGAACGGTGCGCGCAGTCAGGTCCGGCGTGGCCGTGCCGCCCGCGCCAAGTCCCGTGCACGCGATGCCTGTCAGGGCGAAACCGGCGGCCGCACTTTCGGTGAGAGTGACAGGCGTGCCCGCCGCCGACAGCGACTGTGCTGCACCGCTGACTGCCGTGTTCGGCGCCGTCGTGGTCAGATTCTGTGTGGCAAAGCCGTTGTTGCCGCTGAAGGAGAACGTGCCCACACCGCCCGTGGTGATTTTGGCGATGGTCACGGTCGGCACTATTTGCGGCAGGGCCAACCGGTAATCTTCGACCTCACCGTTGGTCGCCAAGCCGGTGGGGTTGGCCACGTCCGTTGCATTCGGAGCCAAGCGCAGACGCATGTAGCTTGTCGCTTGTATCGCATAATCGAGCGGGATGGTCCAGGTGAGCGAAACCGTGCCGCTGCCGCTCGGACAAGTCGCGGTGGCCGAACGCTCATCGGCATCGAAGCTGCCATTGCCGTCCAAATCGATCCAGCCCGCTACGGATGCCGGCCCGGTGCAGGTGATATTCGAGATGGTATAGCTGCTGCCGGACGGACCGCTGGGCGGCGGTACGGCGGCATAACCGGCCCCCAACGGGCCTGTGGTCTTGGGCAAGCCATCGACGTCGGAACCGCCGACCGACCCATCGGCATCGGGATCCGGCTCGATTGTCGGACCCAACCGCACGCCCGGCACTACCGCTGCCAGATTGGCTCGGTTGTTGTAATCCCCACCGGTGACCGCGACGCCGCCCGCCCAATTGGTGTTGAGCACATGCACAGCCGCACTGCCGTACGAGGCAGGAATGGCCTCGGAAAACTCGAGATCGATCACCGCACCCACGGCGACCGCGGAAACGCCGCCGCCCCGGGCGATGACCCTGGCCGACAAGGCACCGTCGATGAAACCGACCAGCGCCGGGCCCGCGCGCAGCGAAGGTGTAGCGTTGTTTTCGCAGCTGACCGCGGGGGCCGGGCCGGGCGGACCAGCGAAGCGGATTTCTTGCGGGGTTCCGCCTACGGTGACCGTGGAGCGGATGTTGGTATTGCCGCCGCGGCATTGGGCGATCTCATCGATTACCCGCAAAGTACCTCCGTTTGTAAGGCGCGCAGCGACGAACTCGGTGCCGCCGCTAGCCTCGGCATCGGCGAACACCAGGCCGCTTAGCGCGAAAGGCACTCCGCCCAGCGTGGCGCTGCACGCAAAGTCGAACTCGATCGTCCTACCACTTGGCGTTGCCAGGCCCACGCTCAGAGTATTGAGGTTGGCACCCTGCCCCGGCTGGTTGCCGCCGATGTTATACAGGTCGTCGAGGCCGTCGCCTTGCCAGCCGCCTGGGGTGTAGACGGCCAGGCTCGCAGCCCCCGTGCTGGTGGCATTGCTCAACGTGCAGGTAATGTCGAGCCGGTTGGCAGCAGATGCCGGCGTGCCGATATTGAAGCCACGCGTGATCGTTTTCCCGGC
Source organism: uncultured Pseudoxanthomonas sp. (assembly GCA_946479745.1). The sequence goes on from CAMLGZ010000011.1 coordinate 40,711, forward strand.
GAAAACATTTTCCCCGTTGTTGCCCCAGTCCACCCAGAAGATGCGCCCGCGATGCGCACCGCTGCCGCCCGTAGCGAACTGGGCCTGTGCAGGAGACACCACAGCCAGCAGCAACAGCGCGAAGAACGCCGCGCCGAGTGCGCTCTTTGAAGTCCAGGATTTCACTTGTGCTTGCATTGCATTTATCCCTTGGACGGCAGCCGGCATTATCGCCCGATGCCGATTCATGTCAGTACTGGCCGACCACATTGAGGAAGAAGCCCTTGTGGTCGTAATCGAAATCAGTGAGGTCGTCGCTGAAGTCGGTGAAGTTGTAGCCCACGCCCACGCGGAAGTTCTTGTTGATGTCGCGGTCCACACCGGCCAGGAAGCCGCTGCGGGTGCCGCCGTCTTTCACGTCCAGCCAGCGATACTCGGCCAGCGCATGCCACTGCGTGCGCAGCTCGTAACGGATCTGTCCGGAAGCGAAGGTGGTCGCCGAATCCGTCCATGCTCCGACGCCGCGTCCGAAACGCACCTCGCCTTCGCGCCGCGCCAGCTTGCCGGCAAATTCCCAGTGCGTGTCCAGCTTGTACACGCCTTCCAGCGAGAACACCTGCGAGCGCTGGTCGTAGTCGACGCCATTGATCTGGTCCAGCGTGGACAGGTCGTACAGGTACGTATAGCGGCCGAACACACCCCAACGCGTGCTGTCCCATGGGCGCCAGGCGAATCCGACGTTGCCTTCGATGAACTTGGCGCCGGCTTGCGGGTTCAGTTCGTCGTCGGTGTCCGAATAATTCAGGCGTGCGGCCATGCGCCAGCTTTCGTTGAACTTGTGGGTGAAACGGTTGGTGCTGACCCACTGCTCGCGCTGTTCGGCGCCGGTGTCCTTGCGCCATTCCAGCTTGCTGTTCCAGTCGGTATCGGGCGAAGTATGCCCACCGTTGATGCTGACTGCGCGCCGGTCGACCACGCCCTGCGCACCGGTCAGTTCGCCGGACTGCAGAGTGAAGCCGGTGGTCCAGCCCTGCGACGGATAGAAATCCATGCCGAAGGTGTGGGCCAGGCCGGACTCGGACGGGGTTTTCAGGAACTGGCTTTCGTTGAACAGGTTGACCTGGTTCGACAGACGCCAGCGCTGACCCAGCGTCCAGCCGTTCTGCCGGTTCGGGTTGAACAGCGAGTCGTAGGCGGTGGTGTCGGTCGAATAGGTGTAGCCGCCGTAAACCGTATGCTCCGGTGCCAGGCGGTATTCCGCATTGACCGTAGCCGCATCGCCGCGATCGCCGGTGCTGACTTCCGCACCGACCGACGACAGGTCTCCGAACAGATACTTGCCGCCCAGGGTGAAGGCATCGTTGTCCGCATACTGGCCGCCATCGTCGTCCAGCGTCACCTGGGCGGTGCCGTAGACATCCAGCGAACTGCCGAAACGATGGGTGTACTTCACCGCGCCAAGCGTGCCGGCCGCATCGCCGATCAGACGGTCTTCCTCGACCCGGCGTATTTCGCCACTGAGCGCACTGTGATCGCTGATGCGCCACTCGGCGGTGACCTGCGCCTGGGTCAACGTCTCTTCGCCGCGTTCGGCCTTGCTGAAGCGCGCATAGAGGCCAATATTGGGCGTGAACTGGCCCAATACTTCGGCGCCGACTTCGGTAATGTCCAAACCATTGTCGTAGCGGCTGATGGAATAGCCGGCACCGACATCGCGCCACCAGGCACCCGCGCTCCAGTCCTGCCCGGTCCAGCCCAGCTCCTTGAAGTTGGCGCGCGCTTCGACCGACTTGGCCTGGCCTTCGCGCGGCCCGACCGGATTGAGCTGGGTGAAGGTGAAACCGCCGTTGTCGGAGAAGAACACCGGTGCGCTGAACGATTCGGTCTGGGTGTACTCGGCCTTGACGTAGGTGCCTTTGCCCGCCTGCAACGTGATGTCGCCGCTGGCCAGGGTGTAGTCCTCGCCTGCGCGGTTTTCGTCCACGTAAGTGGCGCCCACGCCGAGGTGATCGCCGAACCAGTGCTTGGCGCGCACGCCGGCAGTAATGTCATCCGGATCGAAACCCGAGGGCACCCATTCGTAATCCACTACCAGGCGCTGCTCGAAACCATCCAGCGGCGTGTCGCGGGTCAGCGTGGGAATGTTGTCGCGGGTGATCTGCAACAGTGGGCGCGTCAGCAGCAGGCGGCCCTGCAGCTCGTCGATTTCGTAATCGGCGCCGCGGGTCATCGGGATGCGGTTTTCGACGCGGCCGGTGGTCAGATCGCGAATTTCCAGCACCACCACATCCGAACCCGGCAGCACGTCCTGATGCTTCAGGTAGTAAAGGCTACCGCCGGTGCCGATGAATTCGCTGTGGCCCGGGGCGGTCTGCGCCTCGGAACCGAACGCACGCACTTCGGTGCCCGGATCGCCCCAGGCATTGGTCGCGCGCGAACGCCAGTTGAGCGCGGCGCCGTATAGCGAACGCACGTACTGCGCGTATTCGGTGCCGGTGAAGCCGGTGTAGAAATTGCCCCACAACGCCTGGTTCTTGTCCCAATCCATGCGCAGGTAGAAACGGCCCATGGTGTCCACGTCGCGATAGGTCGTGGAGTCGTCGCCGTAGACCGGATAGTAGAGATCCGGATCGAGGCGGCGGAAAACATCCTGCGGATCGGCGTTGGTGAAACCGTCGAACAGGTGCTCCAGGTCGCGTTCGGTGGTGTCGGCCTGCGCCGTCAACAGGTACTTGCCCTTGAACTTGGCCTTGCCGTAGAACGCCAGGCGGCCATCGCTGATCACATCGTCGTCGTAGCGCGCGTCCACCAGCGACGGATCGGCCGAACCGCCGATCTTGTTCTGGGAAATGGTCACATCGGCCAGGCCGACGCCGAAGAAATAGCGCCCGGTGACATCCACGTTGAGCGTGTGGTGAGCGGTCGAATTCTGCGAAGTGGTCGCCGGCGCTCCATCCAGACGCGGCGCGCCGCCTTGTATCTCGATGTCGAACGCATGCTGTCCTACCGGCACCAGATACTCGGCCGTGAACTTGCGTTCCAGATCGACCGGATAGTCGTCGCCGTTGATCTTCAGCGCGTATCCCTGGGGCAGGTTGCGGCCCTGGATACGGATGCGCGAACCGTAGATCGGGATGTTCTGCTGGCGGAGCCCGTTCTGTGCGAACGCGTCGTCGATCAGGCTCTGTGTCTGGGCCTGGTCGATGCTCAGCGCGGTGCCCAGATACTTCTCGGTGGTGTCGCGCAGAGCCTGCCCGCCGCGCTCGGCTTCTTCCGGCGAAACCAGCTGCAACTTGCTGGGATAGGTTTCGTCGAAGTTGCCTTCGGCATCATAGGCGCGCAGCACGTAGACCAATTCGTCGCCGGCGCGGAAACGGTATTTCGCCGGCAGGGTTCCGTCCCATTCGGCCGATACGATATTGCCCACGTCCATCGGCAGGGTGACGAGGGGGTCGATCAGGTCGGCATCGCTGGCGCGATAGATCGTCAGCTCGTAGCGCTTCACGAACGTGGAGTAGTTGCTGCGGGTATAGAACTGCACCGGCTTGGTGATGGCGGTACCGTCGAACGGCACGATGCCCGGCGCGGAGATCGAGAGCTCGGGCTGACCGAGCGCGGGATCCTCGGTGGCCCAGATCGCGCCGCCATTGGCCAACTGGATGGAGAACTTGCCCTTGGCCACGGCCTTGCCGGGCTGCTCCAAAGCCACAGTCACGCGGCGATCGGGCTGCAGCGCTTCCGAGGTTGCGTTAGCGCCAGCGTCGACCACCGGCTTGCGCTCGCCGCGCGTGCGCAACCGGAACAGCAGACCGTCCTGCGAACTGCAACCGCTGTCGGTGCAATCCACTTGCGGGGATTCCACCGTGCCTTCGGTCTTGTCGGCGACGACCGGAGCCGCATTCTGCGCAACCGCCAGCGGCGTCATTCCCGCCAGCAAGCTGATCAGGGTGTAGTCGAGTAGTTTCATCTTCATCTTCATGATCCAGCCCCCTTACTTGCCGGTACCGGCAGGGGCTGCCGGGTCGTTACTGGACTCGACACGCACTTTGGCGCGCACCTCAGGACTCAACTTGGCCGCGACCGCTTCGTAGACCGCCTTGGCGCGGCGCATGCCCAGCGCCACGTTGTAGGCGTCGGAACCACGGGGATCGGCATGGCCGACGATCGCTATCGCTCCTCCTCCTTTCTCGTCGAGATAGGCGGCCACCTTGTCCAGGATCGGCAGGAACTGCGGTTTGACCGTCGATTGGTCGGTATCGAACAACACCGTGCCCAGCAACGGGCCGCCTTCGGCAATGCCCACGACCAGAGACGACGGATCGTCCAGTTCGGTGCGCACGCTGACCGTCAATGCCTTGGCGACGTCGGCGGGCACGTGGCTCACCAGTGCGTTCTTCACTGCGTTGGCGCGATCGAAGGCGAGGCTTTCGGTATCGCCGTTGGCGCTGATCAGTACTTCGCCGCCGCGGTACTCGGCCACCTTGGCGGCGATCTGTTCGATCACCGGCAGGTATTCGTCGCGCAGCTTGGCGCTACCCGGCGCGAAGACGACTTCGCCCAGTTCCAGCTCCACCGGCTGTTCGCCGCCCTGTATCTCTTCAACCGGTAGCTTGACGCCGAAGTCGAAACGCACCGGGAGCCCGGGAGTAATGCGGCGGACCAGCGGATTGTCGGTGGTGAACGCCGTACCGGCGGGCAGTGTCGATGGATCCACCTTGAGGATGAAGTTGCGGCCGCGGCCGCTGTCGCCACCGGCGATACCTTCCAGGTGATAGCGACCGAACTGGTCGGTCTCGATCAGCAGGCCTTCCACCGAAGCGATGCGCACGCCCGGAATGCCGCGCTCGTCGATGCCGAGGTTGCTGATCACGTAATCCACCACGTAACCGCCCTCGCCCTGCGAGATGCGGCGCTTCACTTTGGGTTCGGCCGCGTTGAGGCCCTTGGCCGCTTCTCCGCTCTTCTCCACCGTGGTGTTGCCGGCGGTGTCCATGCGTACGGTGACGCCCTGCGCGCTGGTCAGCACGAAGTCGTTGGTGAAGGTCGGCTGGGTCAGACGCTGACGTATCACAACCTGATGGTGTTCGACCGGATCGGCTATCGACTGGCGTGCGCTGATGGCGCCAACCTCGATGCCATGCAGCAACGGCGAACTGGCGTCGGCCTCCGGTTGCGCACCCGCGCCACGATCCACCGTGGTCGAGTTGGCCACGTAGGCACCGGGCGCAAAGCCGCCCTGCACTCGTACATCGCTCAAGGCCGCACTGTCCTGCCAGGTATCGCCATCGCGATCGTCGAACACGGTGCCGATCAACAGACTGTCGTCGACCAGCGCATCGGCCACCAGGGTGACCGCGGCGGTGCTGGTGTTGGAGATCGCCGAACCGGTCTGGGTGTAAGCCTGCGCCTGGTTGCGTTGCACGCCCGGACGTACGCCCGCGCCCACGCGCATCGCATACATGAGTGTCGCAGTCTGGCCGGGTTCGATATCCAGGCCTTCGAAACGCAACGGACTCTGGCCCACGGCGGTCGCCTGGTTGTCGCCGTCGGTCACGCTCAGCGAACCTTCCACGTAGCTGAAACCAAGCGGCGGCGTATCCACGATGCTGCCGTTGATCAGCCTGCCGTTACCCACGTTCTCCACGCTCAGGGTGTAGCGCACCAGATCGCCGATCTTCACTTCGCGCACGGCGACGGTCTTGAGGATGCGCAACTGGTAGTCGGACAACACCGGATGCTCGGTGCTGCAGGCCAGCGCGCAAGTCGGCGAATCGCCGCCGGTGGGCACCACGACATTGCCGACCGTGCCGGTCGCGTCGGTATCCACCAGAGTGGTGTAGGCGAAGGTGTAGGTACCGGGCAGCATGCCGGCAGGCAACGTGCACAGCAGACCGGTCGCACTGGCCGTGCAACCCGCGGGCAACGCGCCAGCAAGGGTCTGGTCGCCGCTGATCGTGTCGGTCAGCGTCACTGCATCGGTAGTGACCGAATTGGCCACGGTCACCGTCAGCGTATAAGCCAGCGTGTCGCCCGCCGACACCGAGGTGCCCGAGGCCGGGTTGGACGTCTTGGATACGGTGATCGCAGTCGCCACGACCTCATGGCTGGTGCTGCAGCTGACGCAGGTCGGACCGTCGCCGCCACTGGGCACCACTACGTTGCCGAGAGTGCCGGTGGCATCGGCGGCAACGCGCGTGGAATACGCGAAGCTGTAGCTTCCCGGCAACGCGCCGGCTGCCAGGGTGCACACCAGCCCGCTGCCGCTCGCCGCGCAACCCGCCGGCAACGCGCCGGCGAGAACCTGATCGCCGCTGATCGTGTCGGTCAGGGTGACCGCATCGGTGGTGATGGAGTTGGCCACGGTTACGGTCAGGGTGTAGGCCACGCTATCGCCCGGCGCCACTTCCGTACCCGACGCCGGGTTGGACGTCTTGGCTACGGTCACTACCGAGGCGGCAATCGGATGCTCGGTGCTGCAGTTGGTGCAGGTGGGATTGTCGGTACCGGTGGGCACCACGTTGTTGCCCAACCTGCCGGTCGCATCGGCATCCACCGTGGTGGTGTAGGTGAAGCTGTAATTGCCCGGCACCGTACCGGCAGCCAGGGTGCACACCAATCCGCCGGCACCGCTGGCGCAGTTCGCCGGAAGCGGGCCGGTGAGCGTCTGGTCGCCGCTCAACGTGTCGGTCAAAGTCAACGTGGACGTAGTGGCGGTGTTTGCCACGACCACCGCCAGTGTGTAGCTGATGGTGTCGCCCGGCTGCACGGTGTCGCCGCTGGGCGGATTGGAAGTCTTGGAGACAGTGACTGCCAGCAACGGAGTGCTGGTGGTGGACGCATTGCTGGGCACGGCCGGACCCGACGGTGGAGTGCCAGTGGCGGTCGCGGTGTTGTTGACCACACCGGCGGCCACTTCGGCCTGGGTGATGGTGTGGATGCCGGTGCAGGTCGCGATGGCACCGGGCAGCAGCGTGGTTGCGTCGCAGACCGCGGGCGCATCCAGCAACGCATCGTCGATCACGATGGCACTGAGCGTGACGTTGCCGGTATTGGTCGCCACGAAGGCGTAGCCGATCGTGCTGCCGGCGATGTTGCCCGAGGGCGCGCCGGCGGTCTTGAGCAGGCTCAGGGCCGGGTTGGCGGCGATCGGCGTGGTGGTGGTCGACGGCGGCGAAGTCACCGGCGGACCCACCGGCGGCGTGCCGGTAACCGTGGCGCTGTTGTTCACTGCACCGTTATTCACTTCGGCCTGGGTGATGGTGTGCGTACCGGTGCAGGTGGCGATGGCGTTCGGCAGCAACGTGGTCACGTCGCAGACCGCCGGCGCGTCCAGCAGCGCATCGTTGATCACGATGCCGGTGAGGGTGACGTTGCCGGTGTTGGTCGCCACGAAGGTGTAACCGACCGTGCTGCCGGCGGTATTGCCCGAGGGCGCACCTGCGGTCTTGGCGATGGTCAGCGCCGGGCTGGATGCAATCGGCGTCGTCGTAATCGACGGCGGCGAAGTCACCGGCGGACCCACCGGCGGCGTACCGGTAGCCGTGGCGCTGTTGTTCACCGCGCCGTTATTCACTTCGGCCTGGGTGATGGTATGCGTGCCGGTGCAGTTGGCGATGGCGCTCGGCAGCAACGTGGTTACGTCGCAAACCGCGGGCGCATCCAGCTGCGCATCGTTGATCACGATGCTGCTGAGCGTGACATTGCCGGTGTTGGTCACCACGAAGGTGTAGCCGATCGTGCTGCCGGCCGAGTTGCCCGACGGGATACCTGCCGTTTTGACGATGGTCAACGCGGGCGCCGCAGTGATCGGCGTCGTCGTAATCGACGGCGGCGAGGTCACCGGCGGACCCACCGGCGGCGTGCCGGTAGCCGTGGCGCTGTTGTTCACCGCGCCGTTATTCACTTCGGCCTGGGTGATGGTATGCATGCCGGTGCAGTTGGCGATGGCGTTCGGCAGCAACGTGGTCACGTCGCACACTGCCGGTGCGTCCAGCATTGCATCGGTCACGACGATGCCGGTCAAGGTCACGTTGCCGGTGTTGGTCACCACGAAGGTGTAGCCAAGCGTGTTGCCGGCCGAGTTGCCCGACGGGGTGCCTGCCGTCTTGACGATGGTCAGCGCAGGCGCCGTGGTGATAGGCGTGGTCGTGGTCGATGGCGGCGAGGTCACCGGCGGCCCCGAGGGCGGCGTACCGGTGGCCGTGGCGCTGTTGTTCACTGCGCCGGCATTCACTTCGGCTTGGACGACCGTATGGGTGCCGGTGCAGGTGGCGATGGCACCCGGCAGCAGCGTGGTTGCGTCGCAGACCGCCGGCGCATCCAGCTGCGCATCGTTGATCACGATGCCGCTGAGCGTGACATTGCCGGTATTGGTTACGACAAAGGTGTAGCCAAGCGTGCTGCCGGCCGAGTTGCCCGAGAGCGTGCCAGCAGTCTTGACGAGGGTCAGCGCAGGCGCCGTGGTGATCGTCGTCGTCGTCGTGGACGGCGGTGAAGTCACCGGCGGGCCCACCGGCGGCGTGCCGGTAGCCGTGGCGCTGTTGTTCACTGCGCCGTTATTCACCTCGGCCTGAGTGATGGTGTGCGTGCCGGTGCAGGTGGCGATGGCACCCGGCAGCAGCGTGGTCGCGTCGCACACGGCCGGCGCATCCAGCATCGCATCGTTCACGACGATGCCGGTCAAGGTCACGTTGCCGGTGTTGGTCACCAGGAAGCTGTAAGCGATCGTGTCGCCGGCATCGGTCAGTGTCGGGCTCGTGCCCTGCGCCATGGTCGCCGTACCTGCGGTCTTGGCGATGGTCAGGGTTGGAGTCGTGGTGATCGGTGTCGTGGTGGTCGACGGCGGCGAAGTCACTGGCGGACCCACGGGCGGCGTGCCGGTAACCGTGGCGCTGTTGTTCACCGTGCCCGCGTCCACTTCAGCCTGCGTGATCGTATGCGTGCCGGTGCAGGTCATGTCTGCGCCTACCGCCAGTGTCGTCGCCGGGCACGAGGCCGCAGCGTCGAGCTGCGTATCGTTCACCAGCACCGCCGTCAGCGGTGTGTTGCCGGTGTTGGCCACCAGAAAGCTGTAAGCGATCGTGTCGCCGGCATCGGTCAGCGTCGGGCTCGCGCCCAGCGCCGTGGTCGCTGTACCTGCGGTCTTGGCGATGGTCAACGTCGAGGTCGTGGTGATCGGCGTCGTCGTGGTCGACGGCGGCGAGGTGACCGGTGGACCCGACGGCGGCGTGCCGGTGGCGGTCGCGCTGTTGTTCACTGCGCCGTTATTCACTTCGGCCTGGGTGATCGTATGCATGCCGGTGCAGGTCATGTTTGCACCCACCGCCAGCGTCGTCGCCGGGCACGTAGCCACAGCGTCGAGCTGTGCATCGTTCACCAGCACCGCCGTCAGCGGTGTGTTGCCGGTGTTGGTCACCAGGAAGCTGTAAGCGATCGTGTCGCCAGCATCGGTCAGCGTCGGGCTCACGCCCTGCGCCGTGGTGGGCGTGCCTGCGCTCTTGGCGATGGTCAGCGTCGAGGTTGTGGTGATCGGCGTCGTCGTGGTCGAGGGGGGCGAGGTCACCGGCGGACCCGACGGTGGGGTGCCTGTGGCGGTGGCGCTGTTGTTCACGGCACCGGCATTCACCTCGGCTTGCGTGATCGTATGCGTGCCGGTGCAGGTCATGTTCGCGCCCACCGCCAGCGTCGTCGCCGGACACGTGGCTGCAGCATCGAGCTGCGCGTCGTTCACCAGTACCGCCGTCAACGGCGTGTTGCCGGCGTTGGTCACCAGGAAACTGTAAGCGATCGTGTCGCCGGCATCGGTCAGCGTCGGGCTTGTGCCCAGCGCCGTGGTCGCCGTACCTGCGCTCTTGGCGATGGTCAGCGCAGGCAGTCCCACCGGAGTGGTTTCGTTGCAATCGTTGCCGACTGCTGCGCAGTTCACCCCATCCACGGCGACCGCGTTGACGATGGATGCCGTTGCGCCGGTCGGGAATGGCGTAACGACCTGCACCACGAAGTTCAGCGTGGCGCTGCCGCCCACCGGAATGTTCACCGCATTGGTGTTGGTGCAGTTGCTTGCGGCGCAGGTGAAGTTGTTGCCCGCGGCTACTACCGTGGTGTTGGCCGGCAGGGTTTCCACCGCATCGCCCGCGAACAGGGTCGCGGCGAGGCTGCCGCCGACATGCGTCACTTCGATCTGATAGGTGAGCGTGTCACCAGCGGCAACCGCCGCGCCCGCCACGTAGGCCGAACCGTTCACCTGGGCCAGGGTTTTTTCGACCTGCAGCTGCGCCGGCGTGGGGGCGGCTGGGAAAGAACACGAAGCAAGGTCGCGGGCCTGGTTGGCGAAGGTCGTCGTTACCGGCGACAGCGTGCCGGCGCCCAGATCGATGCGGTAATAACTGCTGGGCGCCGTATTGGTGGCGACATACAGCAGACCGTCGTTGCCGTAAGCCACGCCCGCCCATTGCAGGGTGCTGGGCGCGCCGTTGAGCAACGGACGCTGTTGCCGGGTGGCCGATACCGTGGTCGAACTGAAATCGAGCCTGTAAAGATCCACGCCAGCGGTCAGCCAGCCATTGCCCGCGTTGTCGAACGCAATATCGCCCGAACTGGCGTTGGTGGGCTGGAAATCGTAGGTCAGGGTGCCGTACGACGTCAGCGAGTAGTTGAAGGTGCCCGAAGGCGTGACACGCCAGACCGCGGGATTGGTTCCACTGCCGGCCACCAGATAGCCCACACCCGCTTGCGTCATGCCCGCACGCGGAAAATCGGGCGCGGTGATAGGACCTGCGGCGATGTACCAACCGCCATTGGCCGCGTCATAAGCGTACAGCGTGGCCTGAGTGCCGACATAGCTTACGAACAGAAGCCGGTTCCGTACCGGATCCACCATCATCGCGTTGAGGTTGGGAGCGACATTCAGGGTCAGCTCGGGCACCAGCACATCGGGCGCGCCGCTGCCGACCGTGTAGCGATAGAACTCGCCGCGGCCGGCGACCTGGGTGATGTTGAAAACCGAATCGACCGCGCAGAAGTTGACGCTGGCCACCAGCGTGGTGAGCGTGGCGTCCGGCGGGCTGGTCACTACGATTCCGCCGCTGGTCGAACCGGTAGCGGTCGCACTGTTGCTCACAGATCTGGTGGCAGCTTCCCCGGCGGTGATCGTATGCACGCCCGTGCAAGTGGTCGTGTTGCCGGGTGCGGCAGGAGTCAGCGTGGTGCTGCCGCAGGTAGCCGGCGCATCCAGCTGCGTATCGACCACCGCAATTCCATTCAACGTCACCGCGCCGGTGTTGGTGATCACGAAGGTGTAGGCGATGGTGCTGCCCGCGCTGCTGCCGGAAGGAGTGCCGGCGGTCTTGTCGATAGTCAGCGAGGCTGCGGGCACGCTGGGCGGATTCACGCACGTGGCGTTGTCGCTGGTGTCCGTCTCCTGCCCGGTGGGCAGCGACGCGTTGTTGTACAGACCGCTACCCGGCGTGGGCGTGGCGGCGCAAGTCGTGGGGGGGGAAGTATTGGTGTAGACGTAGGTGATGCTGACGTTGAAGGTGTGGGTGACACCCGCACCGATCGCTATGTTGGTTCCGGTCAGCTGGTTAGGACCATCGATCGTGGACGAGCCACCGGCGGGAGCGCCGGCACCGGAAGTAGTCCAGGCGATGCCTGTGATGTTGGTGTTGGCGGGAAAAATCGGGGTATCGGTCAATGCACCGTAAGCACCGGCCGCAGTGCCGGAATTGGTTACCGTGATCGTGTAGGAAACCGTGTAGACGCCCAGAGCGTCCGGCCCCGTCACTCCAATGGCGGACTTGGCGACGTTGATCAGCGGCTCGACGACATCGTCGGTATCGCTCGCGCTGCGCACGCAGGTCGGATTGGTCGCCGCATCGGCGCAGCTGACGCCGCTGGGCGGCGTGACCGTGGCCGTGTTGGTAACTGTCTGCGCCCAAGCCGGAGTAGCGCCAAGAAGCGCGCCAGCAAGCGTGAACACACACAAAGTGAACGAGCGCCGGAAACCAAGCGCATTGCAACGAGACGCGTCAGCCACGTGAATCCCCTAATCCATTGCGTTGCGATCACGAGCTGCCGGACACCGAAGCGCCGCCCACCCCGAGATCAACCCCCTACGGCTGCCCTGTTTTGCCCCCGATCGGCCAAGGCCCGGACTGGTGATGCGGGGCATCGCCTGTCGGCACGGCATGGGAGCTGCACAAGTCAGCGCTGGTGTTTATGGTAGTTGGGTCACAGTTTTGCTGTTAACCGACTCACAGATGAAAAGTGACGCGCCGCGTCATTAGTTGAGACGATTGAGCACATCCCTCGCCGCGGCAACAGTCCGGCGACCACCCATGAAAACGTTATCTGGCAAGGGTTTTGAGTAGTCAGCCCTGTAAATATTTCACACAAATATTGACTCGGCCTGCTATTTTGTTATTAGTTTCACAATAGACTATCGGCATATTTCGGCCGACAAACGGAGGGCGCAATTTGCCTCTGAAACGCATGTCAGCCGCCCGCGCCCGCAATGGGAGTATCGGCGTCAGTGGTGGAAGGCCGAGGCGACCCTGGTCCTGGCGAATAGGCTGGTGTCCCAGCGACGGCAATACCGGCCAGGACCTTCTGCTGACACCCAGATTGAATGAGCGGCCATACCGGTAGTGGTAGCCCTGCGGCCACAACGGGTTGCCGTTGATGCTGCAAACCTGCTCGTCGTCCAGGACAGGTACGCGGCGAGCCACGGGCTTCGCTTCGCCACCGCCGATCTGCCGCCGCGTTGCTGGATGATCCGGCTATGCCGATTGCAAACCGAACCGGATTTCATTTCTCAATCCCGGTTTGTCGCAATGCGCATGAATTTCTCCGCGGTCCATTCGAACCCATTGCGCAGATTGCGAACTCGCACGATGGCCGACCCTTGGCGACGTACTGCCGTCAGTCGAGCTGCGCGCTGCCCCATGCCGTCACCAGGGAACGCTCCTCGCTGTTGCCGCCTTCAGCGGTCAGCTCAAGGATATCCACACCCGATACTGCCACCTCGATAGCGACCGGCGCTGCGCCGCGCTTCAACGGTGTACTTTCGAACAGCAGCTTGCGGTCTCCATAGACGCGAAACACCACCTTGCCGCTGGCATCGACCGAACTGTCGTCGACGCCCGCCAGCGCCATGAAGCGGGTGAACTGGCGCTGCGCTAGGATCTCCAGCCTCGAGTTCGCCTGGATGCCGATGCCGTAAGCCTGCGGCTGTCCCGCCAGGGTGATGGTCCTGCCTTGCGGTGTGAGGTCGGCACGTGGACCACCGGAGGCCGCGGTCACGTCCGGATTGACCGTGCGGGTGCCGTCGACGGCGGCGTTGATGCGTCCGGTCATCTCGCTCAGGAAAACGCCTTTGCCCGCCAGTGGTTTACCGGTGAGTTTGAGCATGCGCGTTTCGCGCGGAGCGACAGACACCCGCAGGGCGTCCACCGCTGGCGCAAGATCGCCGTGCGCCCATAAATCGCGCACGCCGGCACGGCTCCCTGGCTTCAGTTTCAACTGCTGCCAGGTCACCAAGACTTCGGATTTTTTCGTGCCGCGGTTGAAAACGGCCACGGCCCGTTCTCCGCTTCCGGCCAGGGTTTTCACCAGCACCTGCACCTTGCCATCGTCATGCACGATCGTGCCCTGGTTGCCTGCCCGATCCTGATCGACCGCGATCACTTCCTGGTTGAGCAGGATTTCGAGAATCGGTTGCGGCGCCTTGTTCAGATCGAAGCCCATCAGCAGCGGCGCCGACAGGATCGACCACAGCGAGAAATGCGTCTTCGCCTCGGTCAGATGATTGCCGTCGAACTCGCCCAGGCCAATGGCCAGCATGTCCGGATCGTTCCAGCGTCCTGGGCCCGCGTACATTTCACGTTTGGCGGCGCTGTCGAAGTTGTGCAGCAGGCTTTCCCACGTCGGTTCGATGTCGGCGCTGGTACGCCACAGATTGCCGTGCATGCCGCCCCAGCGGCGCGAATCGGCCTCGCCCCATACACAGATGGCCAGTACCGCGTCGGCGCCCGGATCGAGTTCCTTCAACAGCCTACCGATCCGGGCATAGCGCGTTTCCACGCCGTCCAGGTCGGAGCTGTCGGGTTGCCCGCGGGTGAACTGCGGCTTGAATTCCTGGTACTGCCCGGCGACCACGGTTGCGTTGTCGCGCCCGTAGTCGGCAAGTCCGCAAGCGTCCACTTTCACGTAGTCGAAGCCCCACTCCTGGAAGTACAGGCGCAGGTCCTGGTATTCGTAGCCGTCGAGTCCGATCTCGCGTTCCAGCACTGTCCCTTCCGGCAGGTTGGGACTCTGCGGATCCCAGCGCTGCGAGCAACTGCTCTTGCCCGAATCGGTATAGATGCCCGCCTTGAAACCCATCGCGTGCAGTCGGTCGGTCAGCGGACGGAAGCTGGTCTGGCCGTCGGTGCCGATGGCGGCGCTGGGAAAGATCGAAGTGCGGATGATCATCCGTCCATCGTCGCCGCGTTTCAGCCACCAGCCATCGTCGAGGTTGATGTAGCGGTAGCCGGCGGCGGCCAGACCGGAGCGCTTGATCTTGTCGGCGTTGGCCATGATCTTGCCCTCGTCCACTTCGGTACGGAAGGCGTTCCAGGGATTCCATCCCATCGGCGGAGTAGCCGCGGCCTCACCGCCGTACACGGAGAACTTGCCGCTGGGTTCGAGTTCGGCGGTTTGCGCGTGGGCGGCGAACGACGCGGAGATCGCGGCGATCATGACTGCGGACTGCACCATTCGGAACATTTTCTGACCTCTGTAGGAATCCGGCAAAAAAATAAAGGCTCCCTTCGCAGGGAGCCTTCATCTTGCTGCGCCGGGCGGCCAACTTCGACTGCGGCCTAGAACCGGTAGCTGACCCCCAGGTTGACCGAACGGCCGTAGCGGTAATAACCCTGCGACAGCAGCGGATTGCCGTTGATGCTGTAGGTCTGTTCGTCGTCCAGCAGGTTCTGCCCTTCCAGACTGACGCTGAACCGGTCGTTGAACTTGTACGACACATGCGCAGTAAGCCAGGTGATGGCGTCGGCCTGTTCGTTGTAGCCGGCGCCCAGCACGTTGATGGCGGTGACGAAGCCGTCGGTATGGTCCGCATTGGCGCCCAGCGACCACTTGCCTTTTTCGTACATCAGGCCCAGCGAGTAAGTGGCCGGCGCAATGCCTTCCAGCGGCCGCTTCTCATCGCCCACCCAGCTGTTGGACCAGTTGCGGGTGTACTGCGCGCGCACGCCGAAGCCGTTGTCCCAGAAATGCTGCAGGCCGAATTCCAGTCCATGCACCTTGGCGTAGTCGCCGTTGATGGGGCGCATCACGTTGAACAGGGTCGGCCCGGTGGTGATCGGGACGCCGTTGGCGTCGACGATGGGCCCGACGCCGATGTCCTGGCCCGGCTCCCAGCTGGTGGTGATCTGATTCTCGATGCGCTTGTAGAACGCGGCGATGTTGATGATGGACTGCTCGGAGAAATACCACTCCAGCGAAACGTCGCCCTGCTTGGCGCTGTACGGTTTCAGATTGGCGTTGCCGCCGTAGATCTGGGTGAACTCGCCCCACGACACGCTGGCGGTGGTGTTGGTCGGCGCCAGCTTGTCCACCGGCGGGCGCGCCATGGTCTTGGCCGCGCCCACGCGCAGTTGCAGGTCGTCGGTGAAGCGCCAGATGAAGTTGGCCGACGGCAGTGCGAAGGTGTAGTCGGAGTCCTGCACGATCGGCGTGGGCTCTGCGTAGTCGGCGGTGTAGTTGAATGCGCCGTTCTCGGTGATGCTCAGGATCTCTGCGTCCCAGGCCTGCGCGTGGGTGCGGGTCTTGACCAGCCGCACGCCCACATCGCCGCTCCAACGGTCGCCCGAGAAATCCGCCTGCACGTAGAAGGCGTTGGTGTCTTCGCTGACGCGATAGCTTTCCAGCGGATTCCACGCCGGCGCGGCATTGGCGAAATCGTAGGCGCTGCCGTCGGGACGCAGGTGGCCGTTGTAAGCCTCCAACTGGGCCAAGTAGTTTGGCACGTCGAAACCCAGGAAGCTGCGCGGAAAGCTGCTGCCCACGCCGTCCATGAAGTGCGGGAAATGCAGCGTGCTGGAGATCACTCCGTTGCCCAGTTCGCCCACATTGATGGCGTTGTCGCCGGAATAATAATCGGCGCCGCCATTGAGGGTGTTGTTGATCAGGTCGCGCGACTTGCTGCGCTCGGTGCGGGTGACGCCGAAGTGCAGATCATCCAGGTTCCATTTGCCCACGAACAGCTTGCCGGCCACGCTGCCGCCGGTGATCTTGTCCTGGATGTTGTCGCCGCGCAGCTCCATGTAATGGGTGTTGAAATCCGAACCGCCGAACTCGCCGTTGGCCAGGCCGGTGATCAGGTCGCGGCCGTCGTCGAAGGTCACCGCCACGTTGGGCACCGCGTTCGGCCCCAGGGTGATGCGGGCGGTGTTGGGCTGGTTCATGCGCAACACCACGTAGGTGTCCTGGCCGCCGGAATAGCGTTTGGAAGTGGAGCGGTAGAAATCCCCGGTAAGGGTCAGATCGTCGGTGGCTTTCCACTCGCCGTTGACGCCGTACAGATCGGTGTCGACCACGCGGTGCTCGGTCTGGTTGAGCAATTCCGGATTGAGCCGCAGCTCGGGATCCGTGTTATCCATGGTAAAGCCGGTGACGATGCCGTTCTGCACTTCGATGTCGGACCAGCGCCCCGGCGCGAACAGCGGATAGTAGGATTGCTGGTAGGAAACCTGCGGCGAATCCAGGCGCGTCTTAAGACCATCGACCACGATGCGCACATTGTCGCTGGGGCGCCACTCGAGCTTGGCCGAGAATGCTTTGCGCTTCTTCTCTTCCAGGATGGAACCGACCCGGAACTGGCCCGGCGCGATCAGGCCCTCTTCGTCCGCATCCAGCTCGCCGTCGCCGTCCAGATCGATATTGCCGCCCCATGCATTGCCGAACCAGGAGGCATCGCTGGGGTCGGGATTGCGGGTCCAGCCGCCGTCGTTGCCGGCGATATCGGTGCGGTCCTTGCGTTTGGCGTAGACCACGCCCAGCAGCAGGCCGAAGGTGTTGTCGGCGAAGGTGTTGCTGTAGGCGGCGGAAAATTTCTGTCCATCCAGTTCCGACATCTGGTTGCGGTCGCCCTCCAGGCGCACGATCGCATGTTGGCCGGGGTCGTCGAAAGGACTGGCCGAACGCAGGTTGATCAGGCCGCCGACGCCGCCTTCGGTCAGCGCGGCCTGCGCGCCCTTGATCACGTCGGCGCCGCTGATGACATCGGCCGGCAACACGTCGTAGGCGAAATCGCGGCCGGCGCCGTCGGTGGCCAGGATGCGGCCGTTGAAAGTGGTGAGTGTGTACTCCGGGCCCAGACCACGCACGCTGACCTTCTGGCCTTCGCCGCCGGCGGTGCGGGAGATGGCCACGCCGGTGATATGGCTGAGCGAATCGGCCACGTTGTCGTCGGGGAATTTACCCAGTTCCAATGCGGTGATCGAATCCTGCACGGTGCCGGATTCGCGCTTGAGTTCGACCGATCGCGCCAGGCTGCCGCGTACGCCGGTGACGACCACGGTTTCCAGCGTGTCGACTTCTTCGGCGCTGGGCGCCGCGTTTTGCTGCGCATCGGTGGCGCTGGCCGCACTGTCCTGCGCCAGGCCTACCTGGGGCATCAGCAAGGCCAGCGCGATGCCACAAAAGAGCGTGTTCCGATGCGGTTGAATAAGCTTCACTGGGTTCTCCTCAGGTAGGGACGGCACGGCATACGCAACAAAACGAAACCGAGCCTAGCGCATATTTCGTTTCGCATCAATAGCGAAATGTAACGAAATGTCAGATAATTCTATGCACCCCAAGGAGCTCCCCATGATCGCCACCCGCGACACCAGCCAGAGACGTCTGCAGATCAGCGAGCTGGTGCGCCAGCATGGCAGCGTGCAGGTCGCCGCGCTGGCCCAGCGCTTCGGGGTGAGCATGCAAACCGTGCGCAAGGACCTGCGCTACCTGACCGAACGCGGAGTCATGGCCCGCGCCTATGGCGGAGCGATCGACAGCGGCGTGGTCGGCGGCGTGCCGGCCGAGCCGCCCTACGAAGCCAAGCGCACCGTCTTCCTGAACGAGAAGCGCCGCATCGGCCAGCGCGCCGCGGCCATGGTCAAGGCCGGCGACACCATTGCCATCGACTCGGGCACCACCGCCATCCAGCTGGCCGAAGCGATGCCCAACATCGAGGTGACCGTGGTCACCAACGATTTCGGTGTGCTGACCGCGCTGACCTCCAAGAGCAACATCAACATCGTCATGCTGGGCGGCGAACTGAGACGCAAGAACATGGCTTTCTATGGCGGCCTGACCGTGGAAGCGCTGGGCGCCTTGCACGTGGACATGCTGTTCCTGGGCGTGGACGGCTTCGACCTGGAGCGAGGCATCACCACCCACTACGAACCCGAAGCCATGCTCAACCGCAAGATGGTCGAGGCCGCGCGCATGGTGGTCGCCATTTCCGACAGTTCCAAGTTCGGCAAGATCTGCCTGCACCGGATCATCCCGGTCAGCGACCTCAACGTGCTGATCACCGATACCAATGCGCCGGAAGAGATCCGTCAGGCCAGCCATCAGCTCGGTTTCGAGCTGATGCTGGCCTAAAGCGAGGCGTCCTTATCCCTGGCTCGTGGTCGTAGGGCGTAGGAGCGACGTAAGTCGCGAAACCACGCAAGATTATTTCGCGACTTACGTCGCTCCTACGTACCCCTACATCGCTCCTATGGCGTTCCCGGCACGAATTCGCGCACCGAATTGGCGTAATAGATCTTGTCGATCACCGCGCGTGGCAGCGCCAGGCCCGGCACTTCCGCGTGCAGGACTTCCACCCGCTGGGTTTCGCCCGTGGCCAGGTAGCGCCAATCCGCGGTCCATACCGCGTGCGTTTCGCGCTTGAATTCCGCGGGATCCGCGTCCGGTCCGAAGGTCAGGTCGGTGCCATACAGAAGGCGGTCCTGGTAGCGGATGAAGAAGTTGCGCACCTTTTCGCGATCGCGCACCGACTGGTACTGCACCTGGCTCATGCGCGCGGCCAGGTCCACATTGGCGTTGGGGTAGCGATCCAGGAACGCGGCCAGCCGGTCCACGTCGTATTCCAGGCTGCCCATGTGCGCGCCGACGAAGCGCAGCTGCGGATGTGCGGCGACGAAGCGGTCGCGCGCGGCGATCTGGTCCTCGTAGCCGGGCTGGTCCGGATGCAGGTACATGTGATACTCGGGATGGTTGCGGAAGTACTCGCGGTCGTTGTCGGTGGTCATCTGCTCCAGCGGTAGCCAGCAATTGTGCGGCTCGCCCTGATGGCCAATCAGGGCCAAGCCCAGCGCGCCGATCTTGTCGGCCACCGGCGACAGGCCCGGTGTATCGAGCATGATCAGCTTGCCGTCGGCATCCTTCTCCACCATGCCGACGTTCTTCCAGATCTTGACCGCGCGGGCACCGAGTTTGGCGTCGCGGGCGAGACCTGCCTCCACTGCCTGCGTCCAGCCGGGCATGCCGAAACCGCGCATGGAAAAGGTGGTGGCCCAGTGGAAGCGTTGCGGATCCGCCTTGAGCAGCGCCAGCGCGGCGTCGCGCTGCAGGGCCACGCTGGGGAACGCCGGGTAATCGACATTGATCGACATCAGCTCGAAGCCGTCGGCGCGGGCCTGCTCGAGGAAGGCCGCGCTCTTCGAATTGGAATGCACATGCGCGTCGTACTTGCGCACTTTTGCGAAGTCGGCCATCGAATAGGCGTCGCCGGCAGCGGCCTGATCCGCCACAGCCGGTGCGGGGGCGGCCGCGGCAGCAGAGAAGGAGACGAGACAGGCAATCAGGAACCCGGCCAGGTTGCGCGGAAGTGCGGTCATTGCATCGCCTCAAGTAAGATAACGAAACTTATTACCACCATATCGCAACAAAACGCTTGCATCAACCCGAAGCCATGGCGGACAATCGCCGCACCTCGACCGGAAAGCCGCCATGCCCCCGATGGGACGACGCACCGTATTAAAGCTCGTGGCCGGCGGCGTGGCTGGCGGAGTCGCCTGGGCCACCCTGCCCTGGGCGCAGTCTGCGGCCGTCAGTGGCGGCAAACGCGCCGCGGCGACCGTGCAGGACCGGGCGCTGACGCTTTCCTTCGATACGCGCCTGCATACGGCGCTCGCATCGGGCGGCAAATCCCTCACGCCCTTCCAGCCCAGCGAGAGCCTGTTGCTGGCCGATGGTGCAGCGGAAGACTTCACGCTGACCGGTCAGCACGAACTTGCTCTGAACGACCCGCGCCACGGGGCTGGCCACCAGCTCATCGTCACTGGCCGATCTTCGCGCGGTATCGAGAAACAGGTCGCGGTGACTTTCTTCGACCGCCTGCCCGGCATGGCCGTGTTGCAGACCCGCTACCGCAACGACGGCGCCAGCAAGCTTGAGATCGCCGGCTGGCGCAACGGCGCCCATGAACTGGCCGAAGCACCGGGCGGTTTCTGGAGTTTTTCGGGCGCCACCCACACCGACCGCCGCGACTGGGTGCAGCCGCTCAAGGCCGGCTTCGATCAGCGCAACACCTTGTCCATGGATTCCTCCGACTACGGCGGCGGCACTCCGGTAGCCAACCTGTGGCGCCGCGATATAGGCCTGGCCGTGGGCCACGTCGAGCCCGTTGCGCGAATGCTGGACCTGCCGGTGCGCAAGACCGCGCACGGCGGCAGCATCGCGATCGAATCGACGCAGACCTCGGCGCTGGAACCGGGACAGACACTGGTCACCGAACGCACGCTGCTGGCCGTGCATACCGGCGATCATTTCGCGCCGCTGCAGCAGTACCGGCAGTTCATGCAGACCGAGGGTCTGCAGGGTCCCAAGCCGCCGGAGTCCGCGTTCGCGCCGATCTGGTGCGCATGGGGATACGAGCGCGACTTCAATGTCGAACAGATCCTGGCCACGCTGCCCAAGGCGCGCGAGCTGGGTTTCGAATGGGCGGTGCTGGACGACGGCTGGCAAACCAACGAGGGCGACTGGCGTATCGACAAGCGCAAGTTCCCGCGTGGCGAGGCGGACATGCGCGATTTCGTGAAGAAAATCCGCGCGCAGGGCATGCGCCCGCGCCTTTGGCTGGCGCCGCTGGCCGCCGATCCCGGCAGCGATGTGCTGCACGAGCATGCGGACATGCTGCTGCTGGACCAGAACGGCGCCTTCCAGACCGTCACCTGGTGGAATGCGCTCACCCAGTGTCCTGCGTACCAGCCGACCATCGATTTCTACGTGGCGCTGGTGAAGAAGATCATCGGCGACTGGGGCTTCGAAGGACTCAAGCTGGACGGCCAGCATTTGAATGCGGTGGCGCCCTGCTACAACCCGGCGCACAAGCACGCGCATCCCACCGATTCGGTCGAAGGCCTGGCCAAATTCTGGCAGGCGATCTACGACGCCGCTCACCAAGCCAACCCGGAAGCAGTGGTGGAGCTGTGCCCCTGCGGCACCGCATTCGCCTTCCATAACCTGCCTGCGACCGATCAGTATCCGTCTTCGGATCCGTTGTCTTCCTGGCAGGTGCGCAGCAAGGGCAAGTCGGTCAAGGCATTGATGGGCGACCGCAGCAGCTATGCGGGCGATCACGTGGAATTGTCGGACGGCCGCGACGATTTCGCTTCCAGCGTCGGCATCGGCGCGGTGATCTCTTCCAAGTTCACCTGGCCCAAGGACACCGACCATCCCACCGCGCCGCTGCCTCCTGGCGGCTATGTGCTGACCCCTGAGCGCGAAGCGCTGTGGCGCAAGTGGGTGGGGTTGTACAAGCAGCACATGCTGCCCAAGGGCGAGTACCTGGGCACGCTTTACGACATCGGTTTCGACAAACCCGAAGCGCATGCCATCGCCAAGGACGGAACGCTGTACTACACGTTCTATGCCGACGATTGGGACGGCGACGTGCAATTGCGCGGCCTGGGCGCGGGCCGCTACCGGGTGCGCGACCTGTTCAACGAACAGGATCTGGGCGAAGTGGAAGCGGACTCCAATAGCTTGAAGCTGGCGTTCAAGCGCTTCGCGATGCTGCAGGCCACGCCGTCAGGAAGCAACGCATGAGTGCAGCTTCGATAGACAACAAGGGACGCGCGCGCCGTCGTCCCTGGCTGGCCTTCGCGCTGGCCACGGTAGCGTTGTGGGGCGTGTGGGGCGCGCTGGCCGGACTGTCCGCCCAGCATGGATTTCCCGACACGCTGGTGTACTGCGTGTGGGCGTTGACCATGATTCCGCCAGCGCTGTACATCTTGTGGCGCAACGGCTGGAAACTGGAACGTTCGCCGCGCGCGATCGCGTACGGCATGACTATCGGCCTGCTGGGCGCGGGCGGGCAGATGTTGCTGTTCCACACGCTGACTATCGGGCCGGCGTACTTCGTGTTCCCGATCATCTCGCTGTCGCCGGTGGTGACCATTGCCCTGTCCTTCCTGTTGCTGCGCGAACGCACGGGCTGGCTGGGTACGCTGGGCATAGTGCTGGCGCTGGTGGCGCTGCCGCTGCTGGATCTGTCTTTCGGCCGCGGCGCGACCGAAGGCCTGGGCTGGTTCCTGCAATCGCTGCTGATCATGCTGGCCTGGGGCGTGCAGGCCTATTTCATGCGCCTGGCCAACCACACGGTCAGCGCGGAAAGCATCTTCTTCTACATGACCGTGGGCGCGCTGCTGCTGGCGCCGGTGGCGTGGGCGATGACCGACTTCACCCAGCCGATCAACCTGGGTCTGGACGGGCCATGGATGACCGCAGGAATACAGCTGCTCAACGCCGTCGGCGCGTTGACCCTGGTCTACGCCTTCCGCCATGGCAAGGCGATCGTGGTCGCGCCTTTGACCAATGCAGGCGCACCGCTGGTGACCGCCGTGCTCTCGCTGATCTTCGCCAGCGTGGTGCCGGGCCCATTGAAAATCGTCGGCCTGGTCCTGGCCCTCATCGCCTCCCTGCTGCTGGTGCTCGAACCCGAGCGCGACGCGGCCGCACCGCTTACCTGACCGGATCTCCCTCGCATGCACGTCCTGCTAGACCTCATCGCCCGCCACAAACAGGGACGCGCCCTCGGCGTGACTTCGCTGTGCTCGGCGCATCCCATCGTCATCGAGGCCAGCTTGTTCCACGCGCAGCGCACCGGTCAGGAATTTTTACTGTTCGAAGCCACCTGCAACCAGGTCAACCAGGACGGCGGCTACACCGGCATGAAGCCGGCGGATTTCGTGCGCTTCGTGCACGGCATCGCCGACCGCGTCGGTTTCGACCGCGCACGCATCGCGCTGGGCGGCGATCATCTGGGTCCCAATCCCTGGACCTCGCTGGATGCCGCTGCGGCCATGGACAAGGCCGAGACGATGGTCGCCGCGTATGTGGCGGCCGGCTTCCGCAAGATTCACCTGGATTGTTCGATGGCCTGCAGCGGCGACCCGGAACCGCTGCCGGAAGCGGAGATCGTGCGCCGCGCGGTGCGCCTGTGCCAGGCTGCGGAAACCGCGCATGCGCAGGCGGGCGGCGAAGCACCGGTATATGTGATCGGCACCGAGGTGCCCGTGCCAGGCGGCGCGACCGAATCGATAGAAGGCCTTGCCGTCACCACGCCGAAGGACGCGCTCACCACTATCGACGCACACCGTGAGGCATTCGCCGCCGCCGGGCTGGAGTCGGCATGGCAGCGCGTCATCGCTTCCGTAGTGCAGCCCGGTGTGGAATTCGATCATCACAGCGTGATCGATTATCAGCCCGACGCCGCACGCACGCTGAGCCAGGCGATAGAAGACGTGCCGAACATGGTCTTCGAAGCGCATTCCACCGACTACCAGACCCGCGACGCACTCGCGGCGCTGGTGCGCGACCATTTCGCCATCCTCAAAGTCGGCCCGGGGCTGACCTTCGCCTTGCGCGAAGCGTTGTGGGCATTGGATGCGATCGAACACGAATGGATCGATGCGCCGCAGCGGGCAAACCTGCGCCAGGTCGCCCTCGAACGCATGCGCGAGCAACCCGGTCATTGGCGCCGTTATTACCACAGCCAGGACGATGCGCTATCCATCGACCTGCAATACAGCCTGAGCGACCGCATCCGCTATTACTGGCCCGACCCGGTCATCGAACAGGCGCGCCAGCGACTGTTCGCCAACCTGCAGGCCAATCCGCCGCCGATCTCGCTGATCAGCCAGTTCCTTCCCCACGCACTGCACGCGCTACGTACCGGGACCGCCAGCAACGACCCGCTGTCCCTGGCCATGGCGCATATCGGTGCCGTACTCGACGACTATTACCATGCATGCCATGACCAACAAGACCACTGAACATCTGGGCGTACCGGAAGCGGACCTGCTCGCCTCGGGTGCAATCTGGACCGCGCGCGAGATCGAACAGCAGCCGCGCATGCTGCAGCAGACGCATGAGCTGCTCTCGGCCATGCGCGAGCGCATCCAATCCTTCGTCGCGCCCATCGCCGGCAACCCCGGCGCCCGCATCATCCTCACCGGTGCCGGCACTTCGTCCTACATCGGCCAATGCCTGGCGCCGCTACTGGACCGTCAACTGGCCGCACGCGTGGATGCGGTGCCCACCACCGATCTGGTCAGCGCTCCCTATCTCTATCTCGATCCCGCGCAGCCCTTGCTGCTGGTGTCGTTCGGCCGCTCGGGCAACAGCCCAGAAAGCCTGGCGGCGGTGGCACTGGCCGAGTCGCTGGTCCGCGACGTGCGCCATCTGGTGGTGACCTGCAATGCCGAAGGCGCACTCAACACTGTCCCGGCGCGTGAGTCGATGACTCTGCTGCTGCCGGAAGAAACCCACGACACCAGTTTCGCCATGACCTCCAGTTTCAGCTGCATGCTGTACGCCACGCTGATCGCCTTCAGCGATGCGCAGGCGCTCGACGACCGGATCGGGCCGATCGCGCTGGCGACCGAGGGCGTGATCAGCGAGTCGCGACTGTCGCTGCAGGAGCTTGCTTTGCACGGTTTCGACCGTGTGGTCTATCTGGGTAGCGGCCTGTTCCAGGGCCTGGCCCGCGAAGCGGCGCTGAAACTCGGCGAACTTACCAATGGCGCGGTCGCCACCTGCTTCGATTCGCCGCTGGGCTTCCGGCACGGACCCAAGACCTTCATCACCGACAGGACCCTGGTGATGGTGTTCGTTTCCAATGACCCACTCACGCGTCAGTACGACCACGACCTGCTCGACGAATTGCGCCAGGACGGCTGCGCGGCACGCATCATCGAAGTCGCCGCGCAGCGACGCGAGCCGCAGGCGCCGGACACGCTGCTGGTTCCCGGCATGTCCACGGCGAGCGATATCGATCTGCTGTGGCCGTATGTGGCCGTCGCGCAGATCTACGCCTTCAACGCCTCGCGCGCACTGGGTTTATCGCCCGATAGTCCCAACAAGCAGGGCACGGTGAATCGTGTCGTGCAGGGCGTCAGGATCCATTCGATCACGCCATGAGCGCACCCGATTGCTTCCTTGGCGTGGACGGCGGCGGCACCAAGACGCGCTTCGCATTGATCGATGGCGATGGCCGCCTGCTTGCAGAGGCGCAGCACGGGACGACCTATCACCCGCAGGTGGGACTGGACGGCGTTCGCGAAATTCTCCGCGCCGGCATCGAGCAGGTACTGTTGGAGGCGGGCGTGCAAATCAGCGTCATCCGCCATGCGTTCTTCGGCTTGCCTGCCTACGGCGAAGACAGCGAAGCGACGGCGAAGCTGCAGGCCATTCCGCGCGAGCTGCTGGGCCACGACCGTTACGCCTGCGACAACGACATGGTCTGCGGCTGGGCGGGATCGCTGGCCTGTGCGGACGGCATCAACATCGTCGCCGGCACCGGTTCCATCGGCTATGGGCAGCGCCAGGGTCACGCCGCGCGTTCGGGTGGATGGGGCGAAGCGTTTTCGGACGAGGGCTCGGCGTACTGGATCGCCGCGCAGGGCCTCAACGTCTATTCGCGCATGAGCGACGGCCGTCTGCCGAAGGGGCCGTTGCATGCGGTGTTCAACCAGGAACTCGGCCTGGGCAACGATCTGGATATCTGCGCCCGCGTGTATGGCGAGCAAGCCCTGAGCCGCGGCGACTTCGCCAAGCTTTCCTTGCTGGTGGCCAAGGCGGCACGTCTGGGCGATGCGAACGCGGCGAACATCTACACGCAGGCCGGAGACGAGCTGGCCCAGATCGCCGATTCCCTGCGCCGGGCGCTGGACTTTAGTGCCGGCGAAACTGTTCCGCTTTCCTATTCGGGCGGCGCGTTCAGCGCCGGCGAACTGCTGCTGGCCCCGTTCAAGGAAGCGCTGCATCGTGCCTGCCCGGCATTCGAACTGCGGTCCCCGATACACGAACCGCACTATGGCGCGGCGCTGTACGCGGCTAAGCTGTCCCGGCGCTCGATCCTCTCCCGGCAAGGCGGCTAGAAAGATCCGAGAAAAACCCCTGCCCGTGGGCAGGGGTGCTGGATCACGGGTGGAAATCCGCTCCAACCGGTGCAGGTTTTTCTGAGCGCGGCACTCAGCACCTAATCCGCGGACGGGCGGCTATCAGTTGGTCCCGTGCAGACCGCGCCGTCAGAACCCACACGGGCAATGTAGGGCGGGCACTGCCCGCCATCGTTCCATTACGCAAGGCACCCATGTATTTGCGGTTGCCAGCGCACAGGCATTGCGCCCCTTTCCTACTTCCACCGCCACGTGAAAATCCAGCGCATCGCTTTGAGGCTGTCCTCACTCAATCCAGGGTGCCTTCTCTTCATTTCATGACCGACCCATTCGACGGCAGCCGCTAGAGAATGCCTTGACCAATCGGGCTTCAACGCAGCGAGTTCACTCAGTATCAGGCGCACTCTCTTTTCAAGCGCAGGCGCCCGTTCGCTGCCGAACTCCATTGCGATCCGTGCCGCGTCCTCTTTGGGATAGGGCTCAATGCCATACCCCAAAAACTTGACGATCCCCAGGCTGACGTCGTCCATGGACATGAGGTCAATCTTTTGAACACGACGCGGTGCCGCACCAGACCAGGATTTCGGCGTTGAACTCAAGGGCGCTGCCCCTCGGATTCATTGTCCCGGATATGGCGATAGATCTCCTCGCGGTGCACGGGCACCTCCCGCGGGGCCGCGATGCCGATCCGCACCTGGCTTCCAACCGTGTTCAAGACCGTCACGGTAACGGTGTCGCCGATCATGATTGCGTCACCGACGCGCCGAGTCAGGATCAACATGGATTTTTCAACCGACAATAAGAATGGAATGGCATTGCGGGTCCAAATGCGAGTACGTATGGGTCGGCTACCTTCTTCGCTGGATCGAATCGTTGGCCGATATGCTTCCAGCACCTGCCGCGGCAGGATCTATTCCTGCGGCGGCACGCCCAGATAGCTGCCTGCCGCGGCTACCGTCGACCAGACGTCGGATTCGAGTTTGAACGAGCGGTCGAACAGCGCTTCCGCGGCGGCGCGGTCGTCACGCATCAGGTAATAGGAGCCGACTTCGGCCATGCCCTTGCTATCGTCCGGTTCTTCACGCAAGGCGCGTTCGAACAGCGCCTTGGCCTGTTCCCAGTCGCCGGCTTCGCGGTAGACCCGGGCGATGCGGAACAGATCGCCCGCCTCGGGTTTGTGCGCGAGCACGT
Source organism: uncultured Pseudoxanthomonas sp. (assembly GCA_946479745.1). The sequence continues at coordinate 68,334 of CAMLGZ010000011.1, forward strand.
CGTCGAAGATCGCCTGCCCCTCGGGCTTGGAACCGCTGAGGTAATAGATACGACCGATCGCGATCCGCTCCCAACTGCCGCCATCGGCCTGGATCTTGGCCGTTTCCAGCAGGGTGCGAGCGGCCTCCTGCTTGTCCTTGCCGTGATACTGCGACGGTGCGGTTTTCTGGGCTGCGAAGCAGACCGTGATGCTGGAGACGAACAGGATGCCAATAGCTGTAATGGAACTGAATTTCATTTATTCCTCCTTGATGGTGAACGAGACGGAGTCGTCGCGGCTCGAATAGCACTAATGAATCGTCATTCCCGCGAAGGCGGGAATACAGAAAAATTGCTCCTGCTCCTAGTCCGTTTCTCCATTCTTTTGGCCCCTTTCCTTGTGGCCTGCGCCGTCCAAGCCCGCCTCTTTATACTTTCGCAGCGCCAAGTGCAGGATCGGAGCGGATAACAACAAGTGAATCGGATCCCGCCGCAACGATGGCTCTTGAAACTCCATCAGTCCCAACTCGCGCCACCCGTTACGCGCGACGTCCGACGGTGGATTCCCATGGCTAAGCCACAGACGGAGGATTCCCTGATCGTGAGGAAAAACTGTTTGTTGGCCCGCTCGAGGAGCGCCTGGCCCTCAGCAGTGAACACCCCAACAATGGTCGTTCGCAACGTCGCATCTTATCGACGCACCCAACTTCCGTTCACACGAAAATACGAACCTTGCGTTCGTGTTTTGCGAACGACCCAATATCTCGCAAGACCGCCCTGTATCTATATTCTGATTGCGCCCGAAATGAATCGGGCACCTTTCATAAAAAAAATTACAAACAAAATAGGATGATTAATGTGAGTATTGCCACAACAACAGAACCCCGTAGCGGTCTTCGCACGCTGACGCCGGCTGAGCTGGCGGCCGTCGATGGCAGCGTTGCCACTTGGCCTTTCATCCGTCAGTGGTGGATCGCCATGGGCATGGACCCCGATGAAGTCGCATTGCGCGATTTCGCTGCCGAGTGCGGTTACGACCTTACGGAAGTGCACTGACGCTCGAGGTCCCTGGGCCCATAGCAAGTTTGAAGAAGCCGGAGATAACTCCGGCTTTTCCTGGAATCTTTGAAGAAAGGAGACAGAGTTATTGTCTGCAGTGTCTCTTTTGAAGTTATAGCGGATCATTTTCGAATGATCCAAAAAACAAATCTGCCACGTTTTCTTCTTGCGGGATTCTCGGACCGCGTTTGGGTGGAAACCTACTCGCAACTCACAAAAAAGATCAGGCCAGCGAACTGGCCTGATCCTGGATAGCATAGCTGGGGAATTATTGCTCCTTCTGGCCGGGCACCGGCGTGACAGGGCCCACCGTCCCCCAAAGGTCCCCGCATCCGTAAATGCAACCCGGACTTCCCGGATTGGTGTAGAAGATCGTAGCGCCACCGCCACCGCCGCCGCCGCCACCACTCCCCATCCAGTTGCTGTAATAGTATCCCTCAGCAATCCATTGGCCAGAAAGCTTCACGTAGGTATACAACGCGCATTTGCTCCCGTTGCAAAGAATCATCTGATTGGGATTTCCACTGGAGTCCACCCAAGAATCTACGCTTTGATTTACGACCGTCAGCACGAAAGTGTAGGTGTCTCCGCTGGCAAGTCCTGCTCCAACCTGACAACTGGTTCCGCAATAAAATCGGCCCACATATTTTGCGAAAGCCACACCCGAAATAAGCAACGCAACAACTAGCAACACCTTGGCTTGAAGCTTCATACGACACATCTCCCTCTGGTTGAACTACTTCCTGTTTACGAGTGTCTGCGCCAGCTGCTGCGCGTAAATGACCTGTTCCGCAGTGAGGCCATTTGAATAGCGATTAAGCCATTCTTTTGAAAACCGGGACTGTGTGACCTGACTATTGGCGTAGGCATAAGCGTATGCCTTTACCTTATCTCGATCACTAAAAAGGCCATTCTTGTAGTTCTCTGCCAGGCGCGCATACGCGTCGGGATGGCCTCGATCCGCAGCCATGGTCAGAAATCTGAGGCTATCTCGCTTGTATTGCGCAATCAACGCGGGGTCCAGTGCATTCTTTTCTTCGTTGAAAGCAGAAGCTGCAATTGCAGAAAAATCCAGCTGGGCCTGCAGATTCCCCCGCTCGGCGGCGAACTTGGCCAAATCGTAGGCGGAATACTTGCTATCGAGCGCGGCGCAATCCAGACCAGCAATGCGCGAGTCCGCGAGTTGCTTAGCCTCAGTTTTGCTCAGATCCTCTGGAATATTCAGATCAGCGTTCGCCGCATGCATGCAGCGAAGGATGGAGTAAGCGTCGGCGTAGGCCTTCTCGGGCGCCATTGTCGACGGCACCTCGGCTCCGCTGCGGCTTGCAGAAACCGCGCCACCATGTGGCTGCATCTCACTGGCGTCGGGTGCAGTCTGACCCGCTGTTTGCCCCTCACCCGGAGCCTGATCAGGCAGCGGCGATTCCGTAGCGGTTCGATCAAGAAGAAAGTAAGCCGCGCCGGCCACCAAAAGTATCCCGGTGCCCAAGACTATCCACTTCCTTTGTGTCATTTACCTGACCCTCCATCCTTAGAGCGGAACTGACTATTCAAGATTATCCCCACTGAGCTGCGCGTCTGTCATCTCAGATCCCGGAGCTTGAACTAAACATCTGAACATATCAATACGCAGTTCAGATCGCACTTCCGCGTGGAACGGCGTGGAGGGAAGCGAAGCGCGGCGGGTTTTAGCACCACGCCGTTCCCTTGCTCATCGAACTTTCCCTGCTCGCGTAGCTGCTCGCTGTAGGCTCTTTGATAAGTCCGGGCTACCACCTTGGCACCGTAAATAATTCACATCCCGCCCGCTCCCTCGAGCGTCGCGCCCGTCTGGTTTTTATTCGCTGGCGCGATACAGTTTGGGAATCCGTGCGGCTGCAATGGCATTGCGTAGCAAGACCCCGGACAAAGAAAGCAAAAGCAGAATAATGGGGAAAGATTTATTTTTCATCCGATTGCCAACCAGGGTCAGAAAATAAATCTGCCCCCTTTTTCTGCATGCCCCAGTTACAACGTTCCTGGCACCATGACTCACAGGCTAAGGCGCAACAACCTCCCCGTCGGTCGAGGGAGCAAACACCAGGTCCTGGTAGTCGTAGCTGAAATCGGCAAGCGGTGAAACCGGCTTCATGGTCATCCGTGCGACCTTGCCTTCGGCGTCCAGCGCGAAGGTGACGTAAGCAGGTTCGATCGAACTATCGTCCCATTCGGAGCGGAAAGTGTCGTACTGCCAATGGCTGAGCGTTCCCGCCATATTCGGAGTCTGTTGGAAGTCGATGCGCAACTTGCCCGAGCGCTCCGTGATTTCAATGGGCCCATACCAGGCATCGGCATAGCGACCCGCGTAGCCCGATGCTGGTAAAGAAGAACGCGATGCCTTGCGGGCGCTCTTTCCGCTGGCCTGCAGCGCCGCCAGACCGCCATCGAGACGCTGCTTGTACCAGGTATCGAAGGCCGCCACCCAATCGCGCGGCTCGAAGCCCAGGTAATGGTCCAGAAGCTCGTAGCCCAACCCGCGCATCACGCCTACATCTTCGGAATTTATCTGAAGCGAAATGCCCAGGTTCCGCTCGGGCACCAGCACGATGAAAGTCAGAACTCCGAAAACGGCGCCACCGTGCTGCACTACTTTGACGCCGCGGTAATCCTGCACGTTCCAGCCCAGCGCATAGCTGGAGAACTGCGGCGTGATGTCGCTGATCGGCGCCGGATAGGTATTGATCGGCACCGGTACCTGCGGTGTCCACATCGCCTGTGCGGAAGCTTCGCTATAAAGGCGCTTGCCGTCGCTGTCGGGCAATGCGCCATGCGCCAGCTGTATCTGAAGCCAGTGGGCCAGATCGTTGGCGCTGGATGACAGGCCGCCCGCCGGCGCCCCTACCTGCCCCAACCCTTCGCGCTCGGGCAGCACCTGCTGTGGACCCAACCCGCGCACGCGCGGATCGAGCCGCGCGTGCGGCTGCGCCCGGTTCGGATTGGCGAAGCGGTCCTTCTCATCGCTGACCGAGCTGTCCATGCCAGCCGGCTTGAACACGCGCTCGCGCATGAAGCTTTCCCAATCCTGTCCGCTGGTTGCGGCGATCACTTCACCGGCGACGATGTACAGGATGTTGTCGTACGCATAGTTGCTGCGGAAGCTGGTGGCCGGTTTCAGATTGCGCAGCGCGCGAACGATGTCGGTGCGGCTGCGCGAGCTGCGTGGAATGAAAAGCAGGTCGCCCGCCCCGAGTCCCAGACCGCTGCGATGGACCAGCAGGTCGCGAACAGTTATCTCGCGCGTCACCCAAGGGTCGTACATGCGGAAGTCGGGCAAGTGATCTATGACTTTGTCGTCCCAGTGCAGCTTGCCTTCGTCCACCAGGATCGCCAGCGCTGCGGCAGTGAAGGCCTTGCCGGTGGAGCCGGTGGGGAAGAGAGTGTCGGCATCGACGGCTTCGGTTCCACCCAATCTGCGTACGCCATAACCCTTGGCATGCACGATCTTGCCCTGCTCGACGATAGCGATCGCCATGCCGGGCACGTCGTGATCGCGGATTACCTTGTCTACGTGCGCGTCGAAGTCCGGTGGCGGTGCGGCCGATGCGGCCGCGGCCATCGAAAGGCCGGTCGCGATGACCAGGACCCGCAACCATTTCGTAGTGAAGACCATCATGAACTCCCGGATGCGTTTGCTAGCGGAAATCAGGGTCGATGCGCTGCGGGCGCCGCCATAGCAGCCAGACGCCCCAAGTCATCAACGGCAGCACGTACACCGCCAGAAACAGCCAGGTCAGCGTGCCGTAACCCTTGGCGATCAGGTCGACCAGACCGACCGCGCTGGCGGCGTACACGGCGAGCAGCATCGCGCCGACTGCGATCGCCGGACGCAAAGCCTGCGGCATCGGCTTCTGCCGCTCTTCGAAAGCTTTGGCCACCCGTTCGTTGATCGCATGCAGCAGCGCCACGCCGGTATCCACCAGAGTCAGCAGCACCGCAATCTGGAATGCCCATTCGAACCACGGCGCACGCAGCTTGCCCAACAGGAAGGCCGAAGGCAGTGCTTCGGCGCCGATCTCGCTGTAGTAGCCCATCATGGCGATGTAGAACACCACGCCCGGCAGCATGCCCAGCGGCCCGGCGAGCGCGCCGGCGGCAAGCGCCTCGCGGCGGTTGCCCAGATGGCGGATGCAGAACAGAACCGCGGGAATGGTGGCGACGTTGTAGCCGGCATAGGTGACCCCGGCGGTGAACCAGCCTTCGGCGACGGGAACCGCCGCGAAGTTGGCTTCGATGCGGTCTCCGAATGCGATCACGCTCCAGACCAGGAATACGAAGTAGACCAGGTAGAGGTAGCCCACCGACACGGCGAGGAACTTCTCGATCACGGCGCTGCTGTAGACCAGCATCAGTCCGGTGGCGGCGATCATGCCCAGCGAACCGGCCAGCTTCGGCAGGCCGAACAAGCTGTGCGCGATCTCGCCAGCCGCCGCGCCCATCACCGCCAGGATGATGATCATCAGCGCGAAGTAGCCGATTTCGAACAGAAACCAGCCGCGACCGAGCAGCACCTTGAAGAACGAACGATAGTCGTAGGCCCGCGCGACCCGGGCCAGTTCGAAACTGACCATCAGCACCAGGCTCCACACCAGCATGCTCACCGCCATGCCCAGCAAGCCACCCCACGGACCCGCCGGCAGAAAGAATTCGACCAGTTCGCGTCCTGTGGCATAGCCGCCCGCGATCACTGCCGCCTGGAAGACGAATCCCGGCAGCAGATAGCGTTGGAACCACGTGGAGGCCGCAGTCATGGCGTGGAAGCTCGCGCGGCGACATGGCGCGGGGCGATGTAGACGTAGTGGTCTGCGAGCTTCATGTCAGGCAATCCTCCACCAGTTGGTCGAACGCCGCTCCACCGCGTATCGGATCGGCGACAGTGCAGCCCAGACGCTTGCTCTCGGCCGCGCACAGACTATGCGCCGCAGCCTCGTCCATGTGCGAGGTGTTGAGACTTACGCCCGCGCAGCGGATGGCCGGTTGGGTGCGTCGCCCGAGCTGCAGCGCCAGCGCGATGGTCTCCTCGATGCTGGGCAACGCAAACTCGGCGTGGCCCAGCACGCGCTCGCGTCCGGGCTGGTGGCAGACCACCACGACGTGAGGCTGGCTGCCGTGCAACAGTGCCAGCGAGACGCCCGCATAGGCCGGATGAAACAGCGAGCCCTGCCCTTCGATCACGTCCCAATGATCGTCGTCGGCATCGGGCGAAAGCATTTCCGCAGCTCCAGCGGCAAAGTCGGAGACCACCGCATCCATCGGAATGCCACCGCCGGCGATCAGGATGCCGGTTTGCCCGCTGGCGCGGAAATCCGCATCGACGCCGCGTTGCACGAACGCCTTCGCGAGCGCCAGAGCGGTGTATTTTTTTCCCAGTGCGCAGTCGGTGCCTACCGTCAACAGCCTTTTCCCGCTGCGGGGCCGCCCGGTTGCGATTCGAATCCCCGACGGCGGCTGGCGCACATCGATGAGCCTGCGCCCCAGCAGCGAGGCTGCATCGCGCAGACGCTCTATTTCTCCCATCCGTACATGCATGCCGCTGATGATGTCCAAACCGGCTTCCATCGCCTGCAGTAAGGGCCCCACCCAGGTATCTGGAATGACGCCGCCGGCGTTGGCCACGCCGATGACCATCGAGCGTGCGCCCTGCGCCGAGGCTTCGGCGGGCGTCATCGAAGGCAGCCCCGTGCTCACCGTAGCTGCATCGCAGCGGAACTCTCCAATGCAGCGCTCCGGCGCCCAGTCGCGCAGCCCGAAAGCGGTCTTCGCGTAGCCCGGTTCGGTGACGTCGCCCAGGAACAACAAGTGCGGGCCCGGCAATGCCGTCAATGCCTGTGGAGTTGGCAAGCGGGTCTGTAGCATGCTGCGTTCTTTCACCTGGCGTGTAGAGGGGCATCCGCCGCCCTTGCGCGGCGGCGGATGCGAAGGAGATTGCGCTACGACATGCGCTGCCGCAGTCAGAACCGGAAGTCGAACTCGATGCCGAAGGTGCGCGGCCGGATCGGCACGCCCGCTACTTGCACGTGAGCGCCCGTCACCGCGCTATCGACAGGCGAGAGTGAGGACCACGCTTTTTCGTTGGTCAGGTTGTTGACGTACACGCGTACTTCCCAACTGCCCTTGCCGATCCCTGCGTACAGATCCAGTGCGCGGTAGCTGTCCAGTTCCACCGGCATGGTTATCTCGTCCGGGACCAGTACGGTCGATGGGTCTCCGAGGGCAGTGATGCGCTGGCGCTCGGTCGTATCGTTGAGCTGCGAGCCCACACCGCGCAATGCGGCGCCGACTTGGCCGTTCCACCCACCACTGGTCGTGAAGGCATATTCGGTATTCAACGCCCACGACAGCTTGGGCACGTACGGCATCCGATCGCCGGCCAGGCCGGTATTGAGGATGACATCGATGCCTTGATCCGGAATCGAAATCACCGTCGGGTCGAAGTCGTTCTTGATGCGGGCCTTGGTGTAGGCGACGTTGAGGCCGACGGTCCACTGGTCGGTGGCGCGGAACTGGGCCGACAGTTCGGCACCTTCGCTGGTCGCCTCGCCGCCATTGACCAAGCCGCCGATACCGTTGAAAGAGGAGGCTACCTGGATGTCGTCCCAGTCGATGCGGAACGCGGCCAGATCCAGCTGCCCGCGTTGGTCGGCGAACTGCGACTTGAGCCCGATCTCGTAGCTGTCCAGCTTGGAGGAGTCCACCGTGGGAGGTACGCCGGGAACCGCCACGTTCGGCCCGCCGGGTTGGTAGCCGGTCGCGACGCGTGCGTACAGCATGGTGTCCTTGCTGAGCTTGAACTGCGGACTCAGGCTCCAGGTGAAGACGTCCTCGCTGGATTCGCCGGGCGTGTTGCCCAGCGCCACCAGGAAACCTTCGGTTACGTTCTGGCTGAATCGCTGGTCGTTGCGCGCCTGGCGCAGGCCCGCATCGATCTTGAAGCGCTCGCCGAGGCGCCACGAGCCATTGGCGAACACCGCAAATTCCTTGTAGGTGCTGGGCAGGGCGAGAAAAGTCAGGGTTGAAAACATTTCGTCGTAGGGCGCCGGCAACGGCGAACCGTCGAGTTGTTCCAGCCATGCGAACTGCGTCTGCAACGCATCTTCCTTGGTGTAGTAAACGCCCACCAGCCACTCGAAGGGCCCGCCGCTCTTCGAGCTGAGGCGGAATTCCTGGGTGAGCTTGTCCAGGTCGAAGTCGTACCGCACGAAGGAGCTGCCCGGCTCCGGAAGACCGAGCGACACGTTCGCCAATTCTCCGAACTGAATGGTCGAATCCAGCTGGGTCATCGTCTTGGTCTGCGACCAGCCAGTGGCCGATACCAGGTCCGCCCATCCCAAATCCCAATCCAGGCTGAGAGAGGTGAGCGTCAGCTCCTTGGAAAACGGCTGAGGCTGCCAGGTCCGGTCCACGTAATCGCCGAATAGCGGCTCCAGCGTGTCGGGATCCAGCGCGGTGCCGGCGCGGTCGTCTGCAGTGATGCGCTGATGCAATGCAGACAGGTTCAGATCGAATGCGTCGCCATCCCAGAACAACGCCGCGCGCGCGCCGACCTGCTCGCTGTCGTTGATGTCTTCGCGGCCATCGGTGAGGTTGTCGGTGTAACCCGGCAACCCGTTGCGCGCGAAGCTCAACCGAAGCCCCAGGCGATCTTCCTTCAACGGAACGCTAGCGCCGAAGCGCGCGTTCCATCCATCGCCGCCGTCGGCGACCGATCGCAGACCGAAGCCGAGGCGGAATTCGTCTCCGCTCACTTCGGGCGCGCGCGTCACGTATTTGAGCAGCCCGCCGATCGCGCCGGCTCCGTACAACGTGCCTTGGGGCCCGCGCAGCACTTCCACGCGGCTGATGTCGTAGGGCAATACGTCCAGCATCAAGCTGTTGGCGCCTTGATAAATGCCGCTGGATCCCACCGGCACCTCGTCGATATAAGTCGCTACGGTGGCGCTGGAAGACATCGCTGAAATGCCGCGCAGCGACACTGAGGTTTGTCCCGGGCTGCCGTTGTCCTGTACCTGCAAGCCGGGTATCAGGGCGGCGTAATCGGCCAGCGAACTGGCGCCGATGTTCTCCAGTTGACGCTCGTTGATGACGCTGATGGAAGCGGCGACGTCGCGAATGTTTTCGACACGCTTGTTGGCGGTGACCACCACCCGGTCGAGCGTTGCCGCGCGTTCGGCGGAAGTGGCGGCCGGCGGTGGATCGGCTTCCGCATTCTCCTGCGCCAGGACGGGGGCCGCTGCCACCCAGGCCAGGGTGCTGGCAATGGCGAGGGACAAGGGTGAGCGGTACCACGGACGCATGGACTGGAACGCGTTCATCTCTGAATCTCCCGGGACGGCGAATGGGTGGTACGGATGATCGGCCCGGGCTGTGTGCGCCAATGGCGGCACGCGCCGGTATCCTGATTAGGGATAATGATCCTAATCAGAGAATTGTCAATATATTTGGAAAATATCGCGCTCGGGCTTATCCGGCCGCAACGGCGCCCGGATCAGTCGGCTTTGGACGCCTGCCATCCCGGCCCGCGCACCACCCGCCCGGGCTTGGCGCCGGTGTGTTCGCCGTCGCGCAGCACCTGCACGCCATTGATGAAGACATCGCTGACGCCGGTGGCGTACTGCTGCGGCGACTTGTAAGTGGCGTGGTCGGCGATGGTGGCCGGGTCGAACACCACCACATCGGCAAAGCAGCCGGGATTGAGGCAACCGCGGTCGCGCAGTTTCCAGTTCGTCGCCGGTAGGCCGGTCAAACGGTGGATGCCCTCTTCCAGCGGCATCAACTTGCGGTCTCGCACGTAGTGGCCCAGGAATTTGGCGAAGTTTCCGTAGGCGCGCGGATGCGTGCTGGATTTGAGGAAGACGCCTTCGGGCGCAGAGGATTCGGCGTCCGAACCCAGGCTGGTCCACGGCTGCTTCAACCCCAACTCGACGTTTTCCTCGCTCATCAGGAAATACGCGGCGCCTACGCGCGAATCGTCCTCGACGACCAGGTCGATCAGGGTTTCCTCTCCGGACTTGCCGCGTGCTTTGGCCACTTCCGCCAGAGATTTTCCGAGCAACGGCTTCAACTTTTCGTTCTTGAACTCGATCAACAGCACGCGATCATCCGATCCTGCGAGCAGGCGGATGTTTTCCCAGCTCACGTTGGGATCTTTCATCTCGGCGATCACACGCTTGCGGATGGCCGGATCCTTGAGCCGGGCGACCATGGCTTCGTGGCCACCTGCCTGCACCCACGGTGGCAGCCCGGCAGTGAGTCCCGTGGCGCCGGCGGTGTAGGCATACATATCCGCACTGATCTTTACCCCCTGGTCTCTGGCGGCTTGGATTTTTGCGATCGCCTGGGCCATCTTGGGCCAGTTCTTTTCCCCTGCCGCTTTCAGGTGATACGCCTCGGCCTGTTGCCCGGTGGCCCGGCCGATGGCGATGGTTTCGTCCACCGCTTCGAGGAAGCGATCGGCCTCACTGCGCATATGCGCGATATAGCCGCCGCCGGATTCCGACGCGGCCTGTGCAAGGGCGATCAGTTCGTTGCTGTCGGCGAACGCGGCTGGCGGATAGATCAGGGATCCGCCTACGCCCAACGCGCCTTCGGCCATCGCCTGCCGCACCAGATCCTGCATGCGCGCCAATTGCGCCGCGCTGGGCTTGACGTCGTCTTCGCCCAACTCGTGAATGCGCACTGTTGTGGCGCCAACGAACGAAGCGACATTCGGGGTAATGCCGCGCTTTTCCAGGTATTCCAGGTACTCGCCCAGCGTGGTCCATTCGATCGGGTAGCGGATGTCGCCCTGCTGCTTCAGTGCATCGGCTTTCATCTTTTCGTTGTAAGGTCCCATCGACCAACCTTCACCGAACACTTCCAGGGTCACGCCCTGCTTGGTATCGCTCACTCCGCGCCCATCGGCGATCAGCGATTCGGGGGCCCAGCTCAGCATATTGATGAAGCCCGGTGCGACGGCATGGCCGCGCGCATCCACGGTACGAGTGGCGACGGCACTGCTGCCGGCCGGCAGCAGTGCGGCAACGCGATCCCCGCGCACGGCCACATCGACCCGTTGCGCTGCAGAGCCGCTGCCGTCATAGACCACGCCGTTGCGGATCAGCAGGTCGTAGGTCTCACTTGTGGTCCTGGGACCCGGCACGGAAGAACAGCCGGCGAGTGCCAACGCCAGCAGGGAAATACTCAGTCGATACATCGGTATGCTCCTTATGGATATCGCAACGGCGGCAGGCATCACGGCAAGACGCCGCGATCGACAAGCCTCAACTACGGACTTCCTCAAGCTTCCCGCCCTCATTAGCGGACGCGTTTGTTTCGACACGCAGATTACGGCGGGCCGATTCCACATCACGGATGGGGCGATCCAGCATCCACAGAACGCACGCGGCCAACAATGCCAGCCCCGACAGCAATACGAAGAATCCGGCGTGACTGGTCCGCGACCACAATGCGCCCACCGCACCGGCCAGCAGACTGCCGCTGAAGATCGCCAGGAACCATGCCGCGACCGTAGTCGCTCCCAGACGCGGCGGCGCCAGCCGTGCGAAAAGACCCAGGCCGGTCGGCAGGATATACAGCTCGCCCAGGGTGAGGATGACGAAGAACACCAGCAACCAGGGCCAGCCGACACGCGCGCCACCGGAGAAACCATCCAGCATCGCCAGCAGCAGATACGCGAGTGCGACGATGACCGCACCGATGGCCATCTTGCGTGCCGGCGATGTCTCGCGGCCGGCATCGGCGCGACGGCGCCAGTGCAACAGCAGCAGCGGCGTCATGCTGATCACCAGCAAGGGATTCAAGGACTGGAACCAGGTCATCGGAATCACCACGCCGCCCCATGTCCGGTCCACGCCCATGTCGGTCCACAGCGGCAAAGTATTGCCGATCTGTTCGTAAGCGCCGCGGAAGATCGTCGCCGCAAGTCCGACACCCAACAGCAGCAGCCAGATCCGGCTCTGGTTGCTTGCGCGTTCGCCCGCCGCTGTGGACGCACGCACAGTGCGTGTACGGTTTTCCGGCGGAAGATAATCGCGACCGAGCACATAGATGATCAAACCGACGAACATGCCGATGCCGGCCGCGCCGAAACCGTAATGCCAGCCATAGACTTCGCCGAGCGTCCCGCAAATCAATGGCGCCATGAAACCCCCGATGTTCAGACCCACGTAGTACACGTTATAGGCCCGCCCCCGGCGCGGATCGTCGGCGCGGTACAGGTCATTGATCTGGCTGGGAAGGCTGGGCAGGAACAGGCCGTTGCCGAGCGCGATGGTTGCCAGCGCAAGGTAGAACATGGGTTCGAACGCCATCATGAAATGGCCCAGCGCCATCACGCTGCCGCCGATGATCACCGCATTGCGCTTGCCCAGCCAGCGGTCGGCAATGGCGCCGCCCAGGATCGGCGTGAAGTAGGCCATCGCCGTGTACGTGCCGTAGATGAAGGAGGATTTTTCCTGCGCGAACAGCAACTCCTTGGTCATGTAGTAGACCAGCAGCGTGCGCATGCCGTAGTAGGAGAACAGCTCCCACATGTTGGTCAGGAACAGTATCGTGAGGCCGCGCGGCTGGCCGAACCAGGTCTTGTCGGCCATTGCGCTCATGCGAGAGCCTTCGGGCCCCAGACTTCGTCGCCGCAGCTGATGTAGCCGTCTTCGTAGCGGACCGAAGGCGTGCGGTCGGTCTTCAGGAATATCGGCCCATCCAGGTCGACGACATCGCAGAACTGGCCCAGCACGAACGCCGGTGCAGCCGCCAGGCTGGTGCCGCACATGTTGCCGACCATGACTTTTTTCCCGAGTTCGCGCGCGCGCCGGGCCATCAGCAGGCCCTCGGTGAGACCACCGCATTTGTCGAGCTTTATGTTGATGACATCGAACCGGTGGTGGCGCGCTTCGAGCTCGGCCAGATCCAGGATGCTCTCGTCCGCTGCGAACGGCAGTACGCGTTCGATCCCGTCGAGGATGTGTTCCCGTCCGCGCACGCACGGTTGTTCCAGCAGCGATATTCTTGCCTCGATCAACGCCGGCAACAGCGACGGCAGGGTCGCCGCGTTGTAGCCCTGATTGGCGTCGACGCCGATCCAGGGTTGCGGGCAACGCGCGCGCACCGCACGCACCCGTGCGCTGTCCAGCTCCGGATCGCCGGTCAGTTTCAGTTTCAATGCGCGTGCCTGCGAATACGCCGCCGCTCTATCCGCCATTACCGCGGGCTCGTCGGCGCCCACGGTGAAAGTCGTCAGCAGCTTGCTGGTCTTTCCCAGCCCCGCCAGCTTCCAGACCGGAACGCCGCTGCGTTGCGATTCCAGTTCCCACAACGCGCAGTCGAGTGCGTTGCGCGCGCCCCCGGCAGGCAACAGCGTGCGCAAGGACTCCCGATCGAGCCCCGCTTCTATGCGCGGCCGTAGAGCTTCGAGCGTGGCGATCATCTTCTCGGGATGATCGTCGTTGTAGTACACGCCCGCCGCTTCGCCACGCCCGACATGTGGGCCGTCGCGCAGCGTCACCACCGTGGCCGGCATCGCTTCGAACACATGCCCGGCGATACGGAACGGGGCCGACATCGGCAGCGGTTCGTTGTGCAATTCCAGTTCGACGGACACGGCAGCGGCCACGCACACCTCAACAGGCTGGGAATCAAGGAAACGGCCGGCGAAAAGCCGCCGGCCGTTCTCGGTCAGTAGTACGCGCCGTAACCCATCAGATGGTTGGCGAAGCCGATCCAGAGCAGGAACAGGCACGACAGCGCCAGCAGCAAGGCCCACAGCTTGGCCAGCCAGCGACGGCGTCCACGCAACACGTGCCACGCGTTCCATACGGCGATCGCCGCGCCGACAGGCAGTACTACCGTTGCCAACAGGCGCAGCAAGTTGATCCACAAGTCGGAACCGGCCCCGGTCATCTCCAGATCGCCGAGCATCGCAACCACGAAGCCCAGGGCTCCGCCGACCGACAGCAACACGCCCAGCGCAGCGAGCCTGACCAGGCGGTGCGCGCGCGCGTCGGTTCCAGACAACGCATACGCAGCGCCATAGTGGCGGCGAACCAGCGCCGACACGGGCCACGCGAGCACGGTCAACAGCAACACCGCCAGACTGGCAACCAGCAGCGGTAGCGATAGCGCGCGCCAGGTGGAGAGCCGTTCGAACACCATGATCGGCGCATAGGGCTCCATGCTGAAACGGGTGACCTTGCCATCGACCACGTCGGCAGCCAGCCGGTCGCTGCCGGCTACGTCCTGCCACAGGTAAGGCGATATCTCGCGCCACTTCTTCGGTACGCCATTGGCGCCCATCGCCAGCGGCACGCTGATGGTACCGTCCTCGTTCGCCACCACTTTGACCTGGCCCAGCATGTTCACCAGCGATAGCAGGTTGCTCTGCGGACGCCGGCTGCTGTCGTAATGGCCCACCATCTGCTGCGTGTGCAGCTTGGCCTGTGCTGCGTCCATCGCCGGCGCGCGCACTTTCGGCCCGGGCAGGTAGCGATCGGCGAAGCCGCGAACCAAGGCGCCGCGGATCACGCCGGTAGCCCCGTCGCGGCCACTGCTGTTCATGGAAACGAAGATGCCGATACCGTCGTCCAGGAACAGTTCCAGGTCGCTGTGGAAATACATCGTGTCGCCGCCATGGGCGATCGCGCGATGGCCGTTGACGGTGGTTTCGTAGAAGCCGAGCATCATCCGGTTCAACGGACCGACCGAAGCCTGGCCCGTGGTATGCATCTTCTGCGCGGTTGCAGCGCTGAGGATGCGCGCGTCGCCGTAAGCGCCGTCCTGCAGGTGCGCCAGCATGAAGCGGCCCATGTCCGCACCCGTGGAGGCAAGACTGCCCGCCGGCGCCAGGCTGATGAACTCGTAGTCCTTGGCCTTGCCGTCGGAGGCTTTCGTATATCCCTTCGACATCTTGGCAAGCAATGCGGGCGGCAACGGCTGGCTGAAGCTGGAATGGGCCATTCCCAACGGCTGGAAGATGTGGCGCTGGATGTATACGTCGAACGGTTCGCCTGACACGCGCTGGACGATGTAGCCGGCCAACGCCGTGGCGTAATTGGAATAGGCGGGCGTTGCGCCCGGCGCATGGATGCGTTCGGGCACCCAGCGTTTCAGCGCCTCTCCCAGGGGCACGATCTCCTCTTTGCGCGAAGTGATCAGGCCGCGGATCTGCTCTTCCAGTCCGGTGGTATGGGTCATCACCTGGCGCAGCGTCATCGGTTTGCCGTCGGGCGACGGGATCTTGAAATCGAGGTATTTGTTGAGGTCTGCGTCCAGGTCCAGCTTGCCCTGCTCGACCAGTTGCATGACCGCGGTCCAGGTGAAGAGCTTGGACACCGAACCGGGTCGGAAAAGCGTGCTCGCCGGATCGACCGGAGTGCGCTTTTCGATATCCGAGTAGCCATAGCCCTTCTGCAACAGCACCTGGCCGTCTTTGACCACCACCACCACCGCGCCGGCGATATCGCCGTTATCCAGTGCGTAGGGCAGGTAGCCGTCCAACCAGGCTTCGGCATCGGCGCGTGTGAGCTCGGGCGCGACACCGGGAGAGGGAGTTTTGGGAAGCTGGGAAGCGGAGGGATCCGCCGGCACCGTGGTAGGCGGAACAGCAACCGGGGGCAAAGAGGCCTCTTGCGCCGTCAGTGTCGAGATCAAGCCCATGGCCAACAGGCAGCCGCACAACGTGAACGGAATTACGCGCATCGCATAGTCTCCGGAGGTGGATAGGCACGCCTTGGTACTACTTGGGCGGATCGATTTTATCCTGATTCGGCAATAATGATCCTAATCAGAGAATTGTCAACCTGCCGAAAGTACTCCCTTCCCGCCTTGTATGGCCATTTGCCGCCGCCATTTCCCTAGAACGCCTGCTGAGGCGATGATGATCCTGCTCAGGACATTTCTACAATTGGGCGTACTCACTCGGGAGACCAGGCAAGGATGACTTCGCAACACCCCACCATCGGCGGACTGCTGCGCTCGCTCCGCGCCCGCAAGGGCTGGACGCTCAAGCAGATGAGCCAGCATTCCGGCATTCCGCTTTCCACCCTTTCCAAGGTGGAACACGACCGCCTGACGCTCACTTACGACAAGTTGCTGCAGCTCAGCCAGCGTTTGAACCTGCGCATGTCCGAGCTGTTCGCCGAACAGGACGATGTGCCCGAGCCGGCAGTGACCGCCCGCCGCAGCATCGGTCGTATCGAAGACGCGATCCGCGTCAATACGCCCAACTACGACTATTACTACCTATGCCCGGAACTGCGCCGCAAACGCATGATCCCGGTACTGACCCGCGTGCGCGCCAAGACCATCGAGGAATTCGGCGAACTCGTGCACCACTCCGGCGAGGAGTACATCCACGTCCTCGAAGGACGCATGGAAGTGCATACCGAGTTCTACGACCCCATCGTCCTGGAAGCCGGCCAATCGGTGTACATCGATTCCAACATGGGCCACGCCTACATCGCGGCCGAAGGTTGCGATGAGGTGCTATTGCTGGGCGTGTGCTCGAGCTCGGACGAGCAGCTGATGGAATCGTTGATGACGCTGCATGGGGAAGAGACGATTGCCCAGCGTGCTCAAGGAGAATCGGTGGCCACGCGGACAGCGGTCAAAGGCAAGAAAGCTTTGCGTTGAAGCGGGCTGGGCAAATTATGACCGGATTCGAGTACTGGAGCGGTGAAGGGGATCGAACCAACCCGCTCCACTCCGCCAGATCAAGAAAAAGAGGCCGAAACGGCCTCCGACCGCGATACCTAAAACGATAACTAGCCTTCCTAACAGGCCTCACGTCTGTAGCTGCAGGATTGCTTGCGAGCGGCGCGTCAGACAAACCGCTGATCCAAATGGCCAAGAGTTCTAAGGCCATGCCAACCCCGGATACAGTCGACGCGCCGCCGCGATATCGCCTCCGCTCAGCCCGTTGCGTTGCCCGATGTCTCCGCCACCCTTGACGGTGATGGTGGGCTTTCCATTGCTGGTAAAGGCATGAGACGGATAGTGCATGATAGAACCAAAATCGTAGGTGCCCGCATCCGCCGCATTGTCGCGCAGCTGATTGAACTGACGCGCATCTTCCGGATCGAAGTTCTCAGGGTGAACAGTGATGTACTGATCGCGGTCTTTCCGACTGTGTTCGTGCCAAAGACCCAAGGCATGCCCAATTTCGTGTATTGCGCTGCCCACGGTGGTATCGGCCCTAAGCCATAAGCCCTGTATTCCCCCGACCCGACCCACATGAGACTCGGTGCGTCCTCCGGGTTCAAAAGAAAGGCAGTCGGTTTCACCCTGATATCTATTGAAACGAATGGGCGTGTGGCTCATCCAATGGGTAATGGCAGGCTCCACCACATCTTTCAGGCTACGGTTGCACGCGTAAGGAACAACCCCATTTGGCCAAAGGCATGATTTTTCGACGACCACATTGCCAAACACCGCTCGTGCAAAATGCATCGTCCTGGCTAGTACGGGCACTGGACGCACCAGTATGTCGCCCTCGAAAAGGACATCCTCGGCAAAGCGCATGCATTCCAACCGCTTGATGGTGAAGTTCTGATCGGAGTGGAATATGCGTACACTAGCGCTGGTTGGCAGGCCGGCACTCGCGCGAAACAAATCGGCACCCAGATCCAAATCCATGGCTAGGCTCCCGGTTTACTCATCGGGACAAACGAAGCCGCCAGCATCAAGAATCGCTTGGCATTTCCTGAGTTTATTTAGTTTCTGCTGCGCCTCAAGCTCTTCAATCTGTGCCTTCTGGGACCGCAGGTCTTCCCCGTCACGCGCGGTCTTGAACGCGGTGGCAGCATCGACCACGGATTGCGCGCCGCCAGTGATTTCCTCACCTCGAGCTCCTGAGCTCCAAGAAAACGAGTTTCGCGTGCCAAATTCGTCCAGCGTCATCGCAACGGTCTTGGAGCCGCCAAAACCGACGGTGAGCGGCAAATAGGAAACCTTTCCCCATTGCGCCATAGGAAACGCCAGCTGTGCCATTCTTGAGTCAATCTTCGCGTCCAGGTCCGTCCCAAGCGCCACCACAGTCATCACCGCCTGTGCTGGCTCCCGGAAAACCAGCGTAGTACGGCATTGGGTGCCATCTAGCAGGCAATCGATCGGCGCCGGCGGCGGTTTTTTCAGCGCGGTTTTCGTCACATCTGCCTGTTGCTCGGTAGTTTCTGGCGTTGGCGATGTCTGTGGCGATGGTTTTAAGTCAATGGCTAGGTCCGTGCTACACAACAGGTCCGAATCTCCCACTCTGGCAACGCACCAACCGATTCGGAAATTTCCGCGCAGTAGCTCGGCCTCGTTTTCCTGATATTGCAGCCATTTCTTGAGCTCGCTTGCTTTCCAAGCTATCTTCCCACCCTTAGTGCCCTCTACAAATTCAATGCTGCGAGTAAGCTTGATCGTAAGCTGATCGCTTTGGAGGCGCCCCATTTCCGCAGCCAGAATGTCAATTTTCTTCTGAATCGCCTCGTGATCGGCATTGTTATCTTCAAGCTTCTTCTTTAGCTCCTCCACATCAAGCTTGAGTGCAGTAAAAGCTTTCCAAGCATCTGTAGTGACTTGGTTACAATTCTCTGGGGGATCTTTGTCGCCCGCATCGGCTGCCAGCACGGTGGCTGCTAACTTGATAACGTTGGCGATAATCGCGCCTGTTCGGTCCGTCACTGAACTATTGATTGATTTGATTGCCCCGTTGGGATAAAGATCGATCTTTATCTCTTTCTTTTTGGTAAAAGAGACCAAGTCCGAACCAGAAATTGTAAATCGATGTTCGGAGTAGGGCGTGGGCTGGACAACAGGTGTTATGGTAACTGTTCCCTTTGCCACAGGCGCTGATTTACAGCTGATTATCGTGGCGTCCAGCGTCACTTGCGCTGCCGTAACCGGCAGTTGATAAGTGATCGAAGAGGCTTCGTTTAGAACTGCTTTTGAAGCGGGTTTCGTGGCACAACCTAATGCCGCGCACGCGGAAAGCATTGCCAAGATGGCAGTCTTACGATTCATAACTAGTGCCCCTAAGTGTTGAAACTCGAAGTTCAACCATCCCTGCTAACAGGTCCATCAGAGCAATACATTTGAATCAGGCTCAGCATCTAGTGCTTTACCGCCGTCTCCCCACTCGACATGCCGGACTATTGTCAGCGCGATTTTATTAGCTCACAACTGTAAATATTTCACATGCCACAGGCGATACATTTCTGAGGTAGGGTTTAATGGTCAACGGCAGTATTGAAGGTCTCAATCACTCGCAAGGGGGCATGTGTGGAGACCGTGCGTATTGCAGGCGATGATCAAAGAGCAGATCGATCAAGCTTAGCCGCCGAACTGGACCAGCTTGTAGCCAAGTTTGAAGGTAAAACGCTAGCGCTTCCTCCTAGCGAGGCAGCACTTCGCCAATGGGCTCACAAGGCGCTAAGTGACGTAGCCCAGGTAGAGCGCAGCGAAACCCGGGGCGCCGACGTGGGAACAACCACTGTTTCAGAGATGTCTACCGGAGTGGGCCGGTCAGACAGGGCGCTTGCACATCAGATCTAAAAGCTACGATGCTACGACGCACGACTGAGAAAAAAATCTGGAGCGGGTGAAGGGAATCGAACCCTCGTCAGTAGCTTGGGAAGCTACAGCTCTACCATTGAGCTACACCCGCAAGACCGCGAGTTTATGCTCCGGCGCCTCGCCCATGCAAACGGGCGCCCGATCAGGGCGCCCGTAGCATCGAGAACGTCGGATTAAGACTCAGAAGCTGCCGCTGAGGGTTGCGAAAGCGCCCGCATTGGTGCCGCCCTTCTGTCCGACCGTGGTGGTCAAACCGATATCGGCGGCCAGGCCGAATACCGTGCTGCGCGCGCCCAGAGTCAGGCTGCCATAGTCGCGATCCATCTTGATGCCCGGCACCGCATAAGGCGCCAGACCCGGCATGGACTGCAGCGAAGCGAAGGCCTGTTCGTCGGGCGATTCGAATTCGCGGTCGTAGGTGAGGCGCGCGTACGGCCGCACGTTCTCGTTGATGGCGTAGCTGACCTGCCAACCCGCGCTGCCGATCAGCGAATCGAAATCCTGGTCGGGGTAAGCCAGTGCGGTGGAGCTGGGATCGCTTTCCGCGTAGCCATCGCGCTCGATGCGCTGCGCCAGCACGCTCAACACCGGGCCGTGACGGAAAGCGTCCTCACCGAATTCATAACCGGCATGCACGCCCAGGCTCAGATTGGTGCCGTCCGGCGAACCGCTGTGCGTGCGCGTAGCCGGGCCGAGTTGCACGGTGCGATCCACATCGTAGGAAATCCAGGTATAGCTGACCTGCGCGTTGACCCAGGCCTGGTCGCCATACCAGCCGACGAAGCCGCCCAGGGTGGCGTCGGATTCGTCGAAGCTGCCGGCGCGGCTGCCGAAGTCGAAATCGCTGCGACCGTAACCGCCGAAAGCGCCGTACACCATGGAACCGCGCGACCAGTCCACGCCGAACAGGCCGGCCGGGCCGATGCCGTCGTACAGATGTCCGTGGTCGTAACGCAGCGAATCGCCGCGCAGGTCGCCCCACCAACTTACGCCGTCGGCTTCGGGCTTGCCGTTGACGTGCTGGCCAACGCGATCGGCGCGCGCGCGTCCGATAACCGAAGCGGTGTAAGGCAGCAACGCGATCTGCCGCGGACCTTCGAGCACGGACACCGCATAGTCGGCGAGGATTTCATGCGCCCGCGAAGAAGGATGCACGCCATCGGCAAACGCATAGGTAGTGGCCGCATCGCCGGTCGCGTAGTTGGCCGGGCTGCAGGTCAGCGAAGACGCGGTGATCTGCGGATTGCACGCGGTACCGGTGACGTTGCTGATGCCGTAGGGAGCCGGGTTGGCGACGATTTCCTGCAACAGATGGAAGGTATCCAGCGGGATCACATTCAACCCCGCAGCGCTCAGTCCTGCGAACAAAGCATTGTTGTAGGTGGTCGACAGCTGGGTGCCGGCGGCCTGCTGGGCCGCGCCGCCCGCGCGGAACTGCGGAGTCACGCCCAGGTCCGGGATGGTCGGCACCAGCACGTAGCGGGCGCCCGCGGTCTGCAACGATCCCACCACGCCGATCTGCGCCGTTACCGCCGCGGTGATGGTGGCCTGCGCAGGTGCACCCCCAGCGACGGCGAACAAGTCGTTGGCTCCGCCCCACACGGTGTAGAGGGCGTTGGGATCGGCCCGGCCGCCCGTGCTCGCCAGGTAGTTGGCGGTCTGGGTGGCGAGCGAAGGAATGGGGCCGAGCGCGCCAGCGGTGTTGGTGCCGGTACGGGCGCCGCCGACGGCATAGTTGGTGCCGCCCTGGTTGTCGCTGACCGCACTGGTTCCATAGAAGTCAGCCACGTACTCGGACCAGACCAGGCCCGGATTGGTGGTGAAGCGGCCTATCAACGCCCCGTTGGGCCCCACTACCTGGATCAACGCCGGGCGGAAATGGCCCGAATCGGTGAGGCTGTCGCCGATGAACACCGTCTGCGAATAAGGATGGTTCTGGGCGAACGCCGGCAAGGCGGCGACAGCCAATGCCAGTGCAAGGGCGGAACGGACGGGGCGGGCGAAGGACTGCATCTAGTTTCTCCAGGAGGCCAAATTCATCAGCGGTCCCAAGGGGCCGCGGCGGAACGTACGGGGGCGTACAGGCGCGCATGGTTTCACTTCGCTCGCCGGCGCTCACGCTGCGTTGCGTCATAGACCGGGCGATGCGGCAAAATGCGCGCATGGAAATCCAATTGAATGGCCAGCGCAGAGTCGTCGAGGCAGGCAGCAGCCTGTCGGACCTGTTGCGCACCGAAGGTCTGGCCGAACGCCGGGTGGCCGTCGAAGTGAACGGCGAGATCGTGCCCCGCGGGCTGCACCCTACGCAGCGTCTACAGGCGGGAGACCGGATCGAGATCGTGCATGCACTGGGAGGCGGATAGGTTCCGATCGCCCAGCCGCGCCGTCGCGTCGGCACGCGCACGGCCGACGACAATCCGCCCGGCGCCCGCGACATCGGCGATAATCTTCCGATGAATTCCCCAAGCCTTCACGATCCGCTCGTCATCGCGGGCAAGACCTACCGTTCGCGCCTGCTCACCGGCACCGGCAAATTCAAGGATTTCGACGAAACCCGCCGCGCCACCGAAGCCGCGGGCGCCGAGATCGTCACCGTGGCCATCCGCCGCACCAACCTGGGCCAGTCGCCCAACGAGCCCAACCTGCTCGACGTGCTGCCACCGCACCGCTACACCCTGCTGCCCAACACCGCCGGCTGCTACACCGCCGAAGACGCCTTGCGCACCTGCCGGTTGGCGCGCGAGCTGCTGGATGGCCATACCCTGGTCAAACTGGAAGTGCTGGGCGACCAGCGCACTCTGTTTCCGGACGTGATCGGCACGCTGAAGGCGGCCGAGCAACTGGTGGCCGATGGATTCCAGGTGATGGTCTACACCAGCGACGATCCGATCCTGGCCAAGCGCCTGGAGGAAATAGGCTGCGTGGCGGTGATGCCGCTGGCCGCGCCGATCGGTTCAGGCCTGGGCATCCAGAACAAGTACAACCTGCTGGAGATCATCGAGAACGCGAAGGTGCCGGTGCTGGTCGATGCGGGCGTGGGTACCGCTTCGGATGCGGCGATCGCGATGGAGCTGGGCTGCGACGGCGTGCTTATGAACACCGCCATCGCTGGCGCCCGGGACCCGATCCTGATGGCCGGCGCGATGAAAAAGGCGGTCGAAGCCGGACGCGAAGCGTTTCTGGCCGGGCGCATTCCGCGCAAGCGATATGCCAGCGCCTCTTCACCGGTCGACGGGCTGATCGGCTGAGATGACCGGCACCGCGCCCAACCCTCCCAAACCCTATACGGTCACCACCGGACACCGCGCCGTACGCAGCTTTGTGCTGCGCCAGGGCCGGTTCACGCCGGCGCAGCAACGCGCGTTCGATGAACTGTGGCCGCGCTTCGGGTTGGATTACACGGGCATTCCACGCGATTTCGATCAGGTTTTCGGCCGTCAGGCGCCACGCGTACTGGAGATCGGTTTCGGCAACGGCGATGCGCTGCGCTTTGCCGCTGCGCAGGATCCGCAACGCGACTACATCGGCATCGAAGTACACGCGCCCGGTGTCGGCCGCCTGCTCAATGCGCTGGACACGGACGCGGCGACCCATGTGCGCCTGTACCACCACGATGCGGTGGAAGTGCTGCGCAACGAAATCGCGGAAGCTTCGCTGGACGAAGTGCGCATCTATTTCCCCGACCCCTGGCACAAGAAGCGCCACAACAAGCGCCGCCTGATCCAGCCCGAATTCGCCGCGCTGCTCGTTTCGCGTTTGCGCGTGGGCGGCCGCTTGCATGCGGCCACCGACTGGCAGGACTATGCCGAACAGATGTGGGACGTGCTGGACGCCACCGCCGGGCTGGAAAACCGCGCCGGCCCGCGCGGTCATGTGCCGCGGCCGGACTGGCGTCCGCAGACCCATTTCGAGACCCGCGGCCAGAAGCTCGGTCATGGGGTGTGGGATCTTGTGTACGACCGCCGCTGACATGACCGCTGACGAGAAACAAGGCGCGTAATGGACACCGCCCTGACGCTGACCAACGACATGAAGCTCGTGCTTGGGCTGGTCGGCTTCACCATGGCGATGTTCCTGTTCGAACGCATCCGCGCCGATGTGGTCGCCCTGATCGTGCTGGTCATCCTGGGCCTGACTGGGCTGGTGGCGCCGGAGGAATTGTTCGGCGGCTTCTCCGGCAACGCGGTGATGAGCATCATCGCCACCACCATTCTGGGTGCGGGGCTGGACCGTACCGGCGCGCTCAACCGGCTCGCGTCCTGGCTGTTGCGGCGCGGCCACGGCATCGAGCAGCGGTTGCTGCTGATGACCACCGGCATCGCCGGCCTCAATTCTTCCTTCATGCAGAACCCCTCGGTGATGGCGCTGTACCTGCCGGTCGCCTCGCGCCTGGCCTCGCGCAGCGGGTTGTCCCTGCAACGCCTGCTGTTGCCGATCGCGGCGGCCATCGTGATGGGCGGCGCGCTGACCATGGTCGGCAACTCGCCGCTGATCCTGTTGAACGATCTGCTGATATCGGCCAACAACAATCTGCCCTCGGGCATGGCCACGCTGGAGCCGTTGCGCATGTTCGCGCCGTTGCCGGTCGGCGTGGCCTTGATCGTCGCTTCGCTGCTGTACTTCCGTTTCTACGGAGACAAGAAGCTGCGCGAGGAAACCGAAACCAACGTCGCCCCGGCGCGTACGGAAAGCTATTTCGCCAGTGCCTACGGCATCGAGGGCGATGTGTTCGAAATGACCGTCACCGCCGAAAGCCCGCTGGTGGGCATGTCGCTGGGCGAAGCCGAGGCGCTCCACGATGCGCCGCTCATGCTGGCCTTGCAGACCGGCAGCGACACCCGTCTGGCGCCGCCGGCCGACATGCGGATCTGGGTAGGCAGCGTGCTGGGCGTCATGGGTGCACGCCAGGCGGTGCACGATTTCGCGCAGAACCACTTCCTGCGCCTGTCCTCGCGGTTGCGCCACTTCGGCGACCTGTTCAATCCCAGCCGCGCCGGCATTTCCGAAGCGGTGATCCCGCCCACCTCCCGCTACATCGGCAAGACCGCCGCCGACCTGCGCCTGCGCAAGCAATCGGGCATCAGCCTGTTGGCCATCAATCGCGACAAGAAGGTCATGCTGGAGGATGTGCGCAAGGTCACCCTGCGTGCTGGCGACCTGCTGGTCTTCCACAGCATCTGGCAGGACCTGGCGGTGGCCGCGGAAAGCCGCGACTTCGTGGTGGTGACCGATTACCCCAAGGGCGAGCAACGCCCGCACAAGTTCAAGATCGCGATGACTATCTTCGCCATCACCATCCTCATCGCGTTGACGTCGAAACTTCCGGTTTCCCTGACTCTGATGACCGGCGTGGCCGGCATGCTGGTGACCGGCGTGCTGCGCATGGACGAAGCCTACGCTTCGATCAACTGGAAGACCGTGTTCCTGATGGCCGGGCTGATTCCGCTGGGCTGGGCCATGGACAGCAGCGGCGCGGCGGCGTGGGTGGCGGGACATACGGTGGAAAGGCTTCCCGAAGGCATTCCGGTCTGGCTGCTGGAAATCGCTATCGCGCTGCTGACCACCGCGTTCTCGCTGGTGATCAGCCATGTCGGCGCCACCATCGTGATGGTGCCGCTGGCGATCAACCTGGCGCTGGCGGCGGGCGGCAATCCCACTGCGTTCGCGCTGATCGTCGCGCTGTCGGCTTCCAACAATCTGATGACGGCCTCCAATCCGGTGATCTCGATGATCACCGGACCGGCCAATTACACCAGCCGGCAGCTGTGGCGCGTCGGCGGCCCGCTGTCGCTGATCTACACCTGCGTGGTGGTGCTGGTGATCAATCTGATGTTCTGGTGGGCCGCACGTGGAGGCTGATCGAGCATGCCCTTGAGTTTGAAGCCGGTGGACGGATCGTTCGCGGTGTGCCGGCTGCCGGCCGGTTCGGCGCTGCCGGAATGGTTCCGTCCGGGACCGTTCGCTACGGTTTCATGGACCGACGACGAGCTCTCGATCCTCTGCGGCGAATCGCAGGTGCCGGAAGGCGTGCAGTGCGAGCGCGGCTGGCGTTGCCTGATGCTGCAGGGACCGTTCGCCTTCGAGCAGACTGGCATCCTGTTGCAAGTGCTGCAGCCGCTGGCCGAAGCGAAGATCGGCATCTTCGCGCTGTCGACTTTCGATACCGATTACGTGCTGGTCAAGGACCACGCTTTCGAAGCGACGCTGCAGGCACTGCGCGACAGTGGTCTGTCTATAGCTGCTTGAGAGCCGCTTTTGTAGAGCCGAGCTTGCTCGGCTGCTTTTCCCGCAGCGCGAAGAGCAGCCGAGCAAGCTCGGCTCTACACAGGCGGCGGTGCGCTTAACACCACCTCACCGTCGCACACTTCCACGGCAACGCTACGCAGCGAATCGCCACGGCAGGGGCCGGCGATGCAGTCGCCCCGCTCAAGCTCGAAGGAAGCGCCGTGCGCTGCGCAGACCAGATGCCCTTCCTTGCTTTTCAAGAACTTACCGGGCGCCCAATCCAGCCGCCGCCCCGCGTGCGGGCAGACGTTCAGCCATGCGCGCGCGTTTGCACCAATGCGATGCACGATCAACGACTCGGCGTCGCCGTCGACCAGCGCTTCGACCTCGGCGAAACCGCCGTCCTCGATTGAATCCAGTGCGATCAGAGGCATGGGTTTAACGAAGTTCTCACACTGTCATGTTTCGGTCATCCGATACTGCGCCACCGGCTTCCGCCGCATTCTGTCACGACTCACGCCGATGTTCGCCAAACGTTTCCGCTTCGACAGCTCCCGCCTGCGTTACGCCTTCTCACCGCGCAAGCCGCGCCATCCTTTGCTGCGTGTGGCGTTCGGCATCGTCGGCCTGGCTCTGCTTTGCCTGCTGATCTTCTTCAGCGTGTTCGTGGGCGCAGCGATGATTGTGGCGGGCGTGGCCTGGAAACTGCTGAGCCAGCGTGGCAAGCCCATTGCAACGCGCGACGCCAAGGTGGTGGAAGGCGAATTCCGCGTGGTCCGCAAACCGGTGCTGCCGCTGTCGCATTGAGTCACCGCTTCCTGCCGCGATCGGTGTACTCGGCCTGACGCGCTCCGCTTAAACTGTTGCGTCCGGAATCCTTGGCGCGAACTTTCATGACCGATCTCATCCCCACGCCCGCGCAGGCGCGCGTTCCCGTCCGCGGCGGCGGCACCTTTCCCGTGCGCCGCATCTACTGCGTGGGGCGCAATTTCGCCGATCACGCCCGGGAAATGGGCGCGGTGGCGCCGGCTTCCAAAGCCGAGCGCGGCCAGCCGGTGTTTTTCCTCAAGCCCGCCGATGCCGTGGTTACCGGCGGCGCCGATGTGCCTTATCCGTCCGGCACCCAGGATCTGCACCACGAAGTGGAACTGGTGGTGGCGCTGGGCAAGGATGCGCCCGCAGGTGTGCTGGCCCCGGAAGACGCCGATGCGCTGGTCTTCGCCTACGGCGTGGGCCTGGACCTGACCCGTCGCGACCTGCAGGGCGCGGCCAAGGCCAAGGGCCTGCCCTGGGATATCGGCAAGGGCTTCGATCATTCGGCGCCGATCAGCGACCTGGTGCCGGCCGGCGAAGTCGCCGCCCTGGAAACCCGCAGCCTGACCCTCAGAATCAATGGCCAAACGCGCCAGCACGGCGCTTTGACCGACCTGATCTGGGACGTGCCCGACATCCTGCACGAGCTGTCGAAATTGTTCGCGCTGAAGGCGGGCGACCTGGTGTTCATGGGCACGCCGGCCGGGGTCGGTCCGATGGTGGCCGGCGACGCATTCGAGGCCACGCTGGAAGGCGTCGCCGAACTTCGCGGACGCATCATCGCTGCCTGACAGGAGCCGCGTTATAGTCCGCCGGCACGGGCGTATCGGCGCCCGACAGAGGAGGACACCTGCATGGGCATGATCAGCGAGTTCAAGGAATTCATTTCGCGCGGGAATGTCGTAGACCTTGCGACGGCCGTCGTGATCGGCGCGGCGTTCGGCAAGATCGTCACCGCGATGGTCGATGGCATCGTCATGCCGGTAGTCGGCTTCCTGACCGGCGGCGTCAGCGTCAGCGACTGGAAATACGTACTCAGCCCGGCGACCGTGGACGCAGCGGGAAAAGAGGTGGCCGAAGTCGCGATCCGGTACGGGGCCTTCATCCAGACGATGATCGATTTCCTGCTGATCGCGCTGGTGATCTTCCTGATCCTGAAGGCCTACAACCGCGTCCGCAAACCGGTGGAAGCGTCTGCCGCGACGCCCGAAGACGTGTTGTTGTTGCGCGAAATACGCGATTCGCTGAAGAAGTAAATGCTTTCCTTCTCCCATCGGGAGAAGGTGCCCGGAGGGCGGATGAGGGCATGGATTGTCAGTTTGTATTGAAAGTTCGTTAGCAAGTACTTCCCATTCCCTCATCCGGCGCTTCGCGCCACCCCGTATCAAGTACGGGGCAGGCTCTTCTCCCGATGGGAGAAGGATTCTAAAGCCGAGGGCTGCTAAGCTCGCGGCTTCCCTGGTTTTCCGGAACACGACATGCGCTTGGTGCCTCTGCTGCTCGCCCTATCCATTTCCGCCAGCCTGATTTCAGCAAGCTCGTTCGCCGCAGAACGCGAAACCCGCATTCCCGAATCCGCACTGACCACGGCGGCGACATTGCGCGAGCAGGCGCTGGCAGACAACACCGGCTGGAACACGGTCGAATCCTTGACCACCGAAGTGGGCCCGCGCCTGGCCGGCAGCGAAGCCGATGCGCGTGCGGTGGCCTGGGCGCAGGCGAAGTTCAAGGCATTGGGTTTCGACAAGGTCTGGACCGAAGCGGTGACCTTTCCCAAATGGGAACGCCGCAGCGAAAGCGCTGTGGTTCTCGGCGCACACACGCAGCCGCTCACGGTCACCGCGCTGGGCGGCAGCCCGGGCGGGAAACTGCAGGCCGAGGTAGTGCGCTTCGCCGATCTCGCCGCGCTGGAAGCCGCACCCGAAGGATCGTTGGCCGGCAAGATCGCCTTCGTCGACTACCAGATGCAATCCGCGCGCGATGGCAGCGACTACCGCAATGGCGGGGCGATCCGTTCCAAGGGCCCTTCTGCGGCGATCCGCAAGGGCGCGATAGGCTTTCTGATGCGCTCTGCCGGCACCGACCACCACCGCGTCGCCCACACCGGCATCACCCGTTTCGATGACGGGCTGACTCCCGTGCCGTCAGCGGCGCTTGCCACTCCCGATGCCAACCAGCTGGCCCGGCTGTTGGCCATGGGTCCGGTGCGCGTGTCCGTTGCGCTGGATTGCGGTTGGAACGGCGAAGCCACCTCCTACAACGTCATCGGCGAGATCACCGGGCGCGGCAAGCCGCAG
The DNA here is from genome assembly GCA_946479745.1 of uncultured Pseudoxanthomonas sp. The sequence goes on from CAMLGZ010000011.1 coordinate 97,292, forward strand.
GAAGTGGTGTTGATCGGCGGACACCTGGATTCGTGGGACCTGGGCACCGGCGCCATCGACGACGGCGCGGGCGTGGCCATCACCATGGCGGCCGGGCACTTGATCGGGCAGCTGAAGCAAGCGCCCAAGCGCACCATCCGCGTGGTCGCCTTCGCCAACGAAGAACAAGGGCTCTACGGCGGCAAGGCCTATGCGGCCAAGCACGCCGCCGATGCTGGCAAGCATCAGCTGGGAGCGGAGAGCGACTTCGGCGCCGGACGCATCTACGCCTTCAATACCGGCGCGCCGGAACGCGCCAAGGCGGCAACGCGTCAGATCGCCGAAGCGCTGGCGCCGCTGGGCATCGAGTACGCGCCGGACAAGGGCAGCGCGGGCCCGGACATCGGCCCCATCGCGGAAAAGGGCGCCACCTGGGCCTGGCTGGCGCAGGACGGCAGCGACTATTTCGATCTGCACCACAATGCGGACGACACGCTGGACAAGATCGACCCGAAGGCTTTGGCGCAGAACGTTGCGGCCTATGCGGTGTTCGCTTATCTGGCTGCGGAGGCGGATGGTGATTTTGGGAGTGTGGTTAAGGCGACGGCGCCTGCGCCTGCGGCTGCCAAGTAAATGGTCTAGAGCTGAGGCTGGCCCGCAATCATTCGGATCGTCATCCCAGCGAAAGCTGGGATCCATCTTGATCTTGCTTTGGCTCTTTGAAAGTCAAAAAGCAAAGTCAAAATGGATCCCAGCTTTCGCCGGGATGACGACGAACTTTTTTTGGTTTCTGCAGATTTTCGTTGCAGTGTGCTTCGGACGTTAAAGCAGCCGAGCAAGCTCGGCTCTACGGCGTCAATGGCGCCATTGGGCCAGGAACACCGCAGTGGCGGCGGCGACGTTGAGGCTTTCCACCGCGCCGGTACCGGGGATCGACAACTGCAGGTCGCAGGCTTTCGCCAGCGACTCATCCATGCCCTCGCCTTCGGCGCCCATTACGTAGATCAATCGCTGCGGCAGTTTCCTGGCGAAAAGATCCTCCCCGCCGCGCACCACGGTAGCGGCCAGTTGGAAACCGGCGGCACGTAATTGCGCGAGGGCCCCACCGCGCTCGCCCATGCGCACCAGCGGCACCTGCTCGGCCCCACCTTCGGCCACGCGCGCCGCCGCACCCGACACCGCCAGCGTCGAATCCTGCGACTGCAGAATCGCACTCACACCGAAATGCGCGGCCGAGCGCAGGATCGCGCCGAAGTTGTGCGGGTTGCCCACGCCGTCCAGCCATAGCGCCAGCACCGGTCCCGGCGGCAACGATTGCAGCCAGGTAGACAGCGCCAGCGGTTCGACGCGCAATACATCGGCCACCACGCCTTCGTGGTGGGAGCTGGCGGCCAGCTTGCCCAGGTCCGCTTCCTCCACCACGCGATAGCCGATCCGGTTCTTCACGCACCAGGCCAGCAGCGGCTGCAACTGGGGAATGCGCGCTTCGGAAAGGTAAAGCTTGCGGATGGCTTCTGGCCGCTGCGCAAAGACCGCTTGCACGGCATTGAGTCCGTAGTAGCGCAATTCCTGCTTGTTGCCGCCTTCGGGCCGGAGCGCGGGACGCGGTTCGCGCGGGGGCGCCGCCTGCTGGCGCCTGCCGGTATTCTCGCTTTTGCGCGCATCGTCGGTGCGGATGGCGGCCTTGTCCCAGGGGGAAGGCGGTTTATTGGGGGTCATCGTCCAGGTTCCTGCGCACTTTGGCGAACACGCGCAGATCATGCAGCACTCCGCGCTTGAATACAGCCGCGCGTTGCACGCCTTCCTCCAGAAAGCCATTCCTGCGCAGCACCTGCGCCGAACCGATGTTGAACGCCAGCACCGTCGCGTACAGCCGGTACAGCTGCAATTCCCGCATCGCCCAGGGCGCGAACACCGACACCACACGGGTCATGGTGCCCTTGCCCCAGTGCTCGCGGCCCAGCCAATAGCCGAATTCCGCGCTGTGGATGCGTTCACCCTTGCCGGGATGGGCGCCGATGCCGCCGCAGGCTTCGCCGTCTATCTCGATGGCGAAGACCGGATCGTCCAGATCGATCACGCGTCCGGACAGGAACGCCTCGCCGTTCTCGCGTGTGTACGGCGAAGGAAAGCGGTCGCTGACGCCGCGCGACACCTGCGGGTCGTCGGCATGCCGCAGCAGGCTGTCCAGATCGGATTCGCGCCAGGGCCGCAGTACGAAGCCCTCGCCCGTCAACATCGCCTCAGCCATGCCCGCCGACCGATGGCGTTTCGCCTTCCAGTTTCTCCAATTCGTGCGCCACGGATTCGGGCGACTTGGTAAACGGTGCCAGCAGCGTGTAGGCCGCCGGCACCACCAGCAGCGACAGCACGGTGGAAAACGCAACGCCGAACACCACCACCACACCAATGGTCGCGCGGCTGGCCGAACCTGGTCCACCCGCCAGAATCAGCGGCACCGCGCCCATGATGGTGGCAATGGAGGTCATCAGGATGGGGCGAAGGCGTACCGAACACGATTCGATGATCGCCTGGTGCACGCTACGGCCTTCGTCGCGCAGCTGGTTGGCGAATTCCACGATCAGGATGCCGTTCTTGGCCGCCAATCCGACCAGCATGACGATGCCGATCTGACTGAAGAGGTTCATGGTGCCGCCGGTGATCCACAAGCCCAGCAGCGCGCCCAGCACGCCCAGCGGTACGGTCAGCATGATGCCCAGCGGATGGATGAAACTTTCGAACTGCGCGGCCAGCGCCAGGTAGACGATCAGCAGCGCCAGCGCGAAGGTGAACAACACTGCGCCGCCGGCCTCCTGGAATTCCCGCGACTCGCCCTTCCAGTCGATCTGCGCATGTTCGGGAAGCTCTTCGGCCACTACCTGCTGGGTCCAAGCGATGGCTTCGCCCAGCGGGTAGCCGGGTGCCAGGCCTGCGGAAATGGTGATCGCACGCAGACGGTTGAAGCGGTTGAGCGAACCCGGTTCGGCCAGTTCGCTCAAGGTCACCAGGTTGGACAGCGGCACCAGCTCGCCGGTGCTGGAACGCACCTGGATGGCCTGCAGATCGGTGGGACTGGCGCGGCCGGCGCGGTCGGCCTGCACCAGCACGTCGTATTCCTCGCCGCTGTCGACGAAGGTGGTGACCTGGCGTGAACCCATCATGGTTTCCAGCGCGCGGCCGATCTCCGACACCGACACGCCCAGGTCTGCGGCGCGCGCGCGGTCGATGTTCACCCGCATTTGCGGGCGCGTTTCCTTGTAGTCGGAATCCGGGCCGACGAAACCCGGGTTGTCCTGCATCTTCTGCAACAACAAGTCGCGCCATTGCGCGATCTCCGCGTAATCCGGCCCGCCCAGCACCAGATTGAAAGGTTGGCCGCGCGACCGCACCAGGCCGCCACTGACCTGGGTGCGCGCACGCGAGCCGGTTAGCACGGACAATTTCTTCTGCACGTCGGCGGCGACATCGGCGGTGCTTTCGCTGCGCTTGTCCCAGTCCTGCAGGAAGATGGTGGCGCGGCCGGTGTGCATTTCCTCGCTGGCGCCGAAGCTTCCCGGTACGCGCGGGTTGGCGCGCTGGATCGGCTGGTCGCCGCCGATCATCGGCGCCAGGATCTTCTCCACCTGCTGCATCTGCCCGACCGTGTAGTCGAAACCGGCACCTTCCGGCCCGTCGATCATCACCTGGAACGAGCCGCGGTCTTCGGCCGGCGCCAGTTCGGAAGGAATGAAGCGGAACAGCACCACGGCACAGACCATCGCCACGACCATCAGGCCACCGAACATCCAGCTGCGATGCACGGTCTTTTCCAGCACGTGACCATAGCCGCGGCTGAGCTTGTCGAACTGGCGGTTGACCCAGCCATGTACGCGGTTCGGCTTCTCTTTGGCGTGCGGCTTGAGCAGCTTGGACGACATCATCGGCGTCAGCGACAAGGCGACGAAAGCGGAGATGGCCACCGCTGCCGCCAGCGCCACCGACAGCTCGCGGAACAAGCGACCGGTGTTGCCTTCCAAAAATCCTACCGGCAGGAACACCGCGATCAGCACCGCGGTAGTCGCGAGCACCGCGAAAGCGACCTGCGCAGTGCCGCGCTTGGCCGCCACCAGCGGCGGTTCGCCCAGGTCCACGCGGCGCTGGATGTTCTCCACCACCACGATGGCGTCGTCCACCACCAGACCGATACAGAGCACCAGTGCGAGCAAGGTCAGCAAGTTGATCGAGAAACCGAACGCATACAGCGCTATGAATGCCGCGATCAGGCACACCGGCACCGTGACCGCCGGAATCAACGCCGCACGCACGCTGCCCAGGAACAGCCAGATCACCAGCAGCACCAGCACGATGCCTTCCAGCAGGGTTTCATAGACGCGGTCCACCGCCGCATCGATGAAGGTGGTGGTGTCGAAGGCGACGAAGATCTGCGTGCCCTTGGGCAGGGAGGAACGGATCTTGTCGGCCTCTTCGCGCACCGCGTGGGCCACGTCCAGGCTGTTGGCGGTGGACGTCTTGACCACGCCGAGCCCGACATTGGGCACGCCGTTACTTCGGAAATAGGCGCGCCGTTCCTCCGAACCCAGCTCCACCTTGGCCACGTCGCCCAGCCGCACCACGTAGCCGTCGGCGCCCTTGCCGAGCGGGATCTGGGCGAAATCCTCGGGCTTCTGGTAGTTGCGCGTGACCCGCAGGGTGAAGTCGCGGTCGGCCGATTCTATGCGGCCGGCCGGCGGTTCCACATTTTCTCGCGACAGCGCGTCTTCCACGTCGCCGACCGCCAAGCCGCGTGCGGCCAGCTGATCGCGGTCCAGCCAGATGCGCATGGCGTAGCGCTGCTGGCCGCCGATGCGCACCTGCGCCACGCCGTCGATGCTGGAAAGCCGGTCGGTGATGTAGCGCTCGGCGTAATCGCTCAGCTGCAGCGTGTCCATCGTGCTGGAGCTCATGTTGAGCCAGATGATGGGGTCGGCGTCGCTTTCGACCTTGGCGATCTCCGGCTGCTCGGCTTCCTCGGGCATGCGGGAGATCACCCGGCTGACCGCGTCGCGCACGTCGTTGGCGGCGGCCTCGATGTCGCGCGAAAGATTGAACTCGATGCTGATGTTGGAACGGCCATTGGCGCTGCGCGATTCGATGGTGTTGACGCCTTCGATGCCCGACAGCGCGTCTTCCAGCACCTGGGTGATGCGGGTTTCCACTACCGAGGCCGATGCGCCCCGATAGTCCACCGACACCGACACGATGGGCGGATCGATCGCCGGCAGTTCGCGCAGCGTCAGGCGGGTGAACGACATCACGCCCAGCACGATCAGCAACAGGCTCATCACCACGGCGAACACCGGGCGCTTGATCGAAAGATCGGAAAGCTTCATCCGGGTCAGCCTTGTGCGCGGGCCGGCGTTTTTGCCGCAGGCGCAGCGTCGGCCTTGCCCTCGACTATCTTGCTGCCGGGCCGCAGCTTGCCGGTTCCATCGATCACGATGCGGTCGCCCGCCTCAAGCCCCGACACCACTTCGGCCTTGCCCGAACTACGCGTACCCACCTCGACCCTGGGTTGCTCGACGCTGCCGTCGGCCTTAACGCGGAAAACGAAAGTGTCGCGGCCCACCTGCACCAGGGCGATTTCCGGCAGCACCAGCGCCTGGCGCTCCGGCCGCGACAACTGCACCTGCATCAACATGCCCGGACGCAGCACCCGGTCGGGATTGGGGAAGTCGCCGCGCACGGTGACCGCGCGGGTGGCGGTATCGATGCGCGCATCGATGGTGCTCACCGTCCCTTCGAAATCGCGGTCCGGATAGGAATTGCTGCGCGCGCGGATCGACTGGCCGATCGCCAAGGTCGCCAGCTGCGCTTCGGGGACCGGGAAATCCACGTAGACACGCGAAATGTCGTCGAGAGTGGCGATCACCGTGGTCGGAGTGATCAGGGCGCCGGGGCTGACCTGGCGGATGCCGAGCACGCCGGAAAACGGTGCGCGCACGCTGCGGTCGCCGATATCCGAACGCATCTGCTGCACGCGGGCCAGCGCGGCGTCGCGGATGGATTTCTGCGTATCCAGCGAAGCGCGCGCCACCAGCTGCTGATTGGCCAACGAAACCTGGCGCTTGTACAACTGGTCGGCTTCGGCAAAGGTCGCCTGTGCAGCGACCAGCGCGGCTTGCTGCGAATCGCCGCGCAAAGTGATGAGCGGCGCACCTGCTTTCACTTCCTGGCCGCTTTCGAAATGCACCGCCTGCACCGCTTCGCTGACCTTGGAAGTGAGCGTGACCGATTCGCGCGCCTTGGCTGTCCCGATGGCCTGCAGGGTGTCGCTCCAGGCCGACGGCTGCACCACCAGCGTGGTGACCGGGATGGGCTGGGAAGCTGCCGCGTCGCCGCGCGAAGCGGCTTTGTCCTTGCCGCAGGCAGCGAGCAGCGAGACCATCATGGCCAGCAGCACAACGCGCGCGCCCGGTCGGATCGGCATGTCTTTTCCGTAATCGTGGTTATTTCCGGAGTTTACCGGTCCACGGTTAACGCTTGGGGCAATAAACCGTTGACCGGGGCATGACTAAAGACCCTTGTGGCCAAGCGCGGCGCGGATAGCGTCAGCGCAGGCCCAGTTTCTCCAGCACCTGCGCCGCGAGTCTTTCCGGAGTGTCGCTGCCCGCATCCAGGCGCAGCTCGGCATGCTCGGGGACTTCGTAGGGAGAGTCGATACCGGTGAAGTTGGGAATCTGCCCCGCGCGCGCCTTGCGGTACAGACCCTTCACGTCACGTTCCTCGGCCAGCGCCAGCGGCACATCGACGTAGATCTCCATGAACTCGCCGTCCTCGAATCGTGCGCGTGCCATCTGGCGTTCGGCGCGGAACGGCGAGATGAAGCTGACCAGCACGATCAGGCCGGCGTCGGTCATGAGCTT
>CAMLGZ010000012.1 GCA_946479745.1 uncultured Pseudoxanthomonas sp.
TCCGCAAGCAGACCGGGAATTTCCGTAAGACACATCCTGTGTCTACGGAAACGGCACACATCCCTGTGCGCCGCCCCTTTGGGGTTTGTCCCGGCCTGCTTGCCGCGTCTCACGGGTTGGGTGAAGCAAAAGCCAAAGCCAAAGCCAAAGCCTCAAAATCGTCATTCCCGCGAAGGCGGGAACCCAGTGACTTTGCTTTAAAAAGCGGGGTCCATGGAGAACTGATTAGTGATTCCTGTCGAGGCGATAGGCCACAGGCCGCACCAAACGCGCCGCACGCATTGCTCGTCGGCCCAGGCGCGTTATCGCCAATGTGCCGGAGACCATGGTGTCCCGGTGCGGCAGCAGCTTCGAAAGGTAGGAATCTTCCTGCGCCTGGCTGTCGAAGACGCCGACTTCCGGCCAGGCGGAGGGAACTGCTGCGGACAGGAAGACTTCGTTCAAGCGGCCGGGGCTGCAGGCGGCGAAATCCGGGTGCCAGCCGGTCTTGAAGCCGTTGAGGGTATCGCCCAGCAACAGGTTGCTGGTCGAGGCGATGACCTTGCCGTCGCACAGGGTTTCGGCGAAGACGGCGCCGTGGATTTGATCGAAGCGGTGGATCATTTCGCGGAAGAATCCGGCCTGGGTGGGGGAGGCCAGCAACGACGTGCCTGCGGTTCCCTTCCATCCGGCATGCTCGAGTTGCAGATGGGTTTCCATCGCATCGGCCACGTTCGTTTTGGGTTGGGTGATCCGGAAAGCGGTAGTGCCACGGTCCTCAAGGCGGCGTTTGCGCCGGCGAAGGTCGCGGTCCATCACGATGACGCCCAGCGCATGATCCTGCGCCGGTGGATGCAACCGCAGCACCGGCCGCTGGAACCGGTGTTGTTCGAACCAGCCTCCGTTTCCGCCTTCCAGAAGTTCGCGCAAGGAGGCGAGAACCGGACACTCCGCCAGCAGATTGTGGAAGCCGATGGCATGGGGCCGTTTGTGTTTATCGTGCAGGTCGGCCAGCAGGGCCTGGGCCACTGCGTTGGATTCGCCGGGCGCGTGCAGCAGGCCCGAACGGAAAGTGTGCAAGGTGCGATAGCTGCTCAGGTGGGGAACGGGCACGAACAGGTTGGGGCGCTCGGCGGTAAAGCATCCCGCGCCGATCAGCGTGCGGGTGCCTGCTTGCCGTCGTTCTATCAAAGCCACCTGGGGCGGCATGCGAGGCGTCAACCAGCGCGCTGCCGGCACGACGAATTGCGGCATGGCGAACGGGTTGGCGCGCGGCGTCCGCTGGCCGAGTTCGGTCCACGCCGAGAGCGTCGCCGCATCGACTTCCTGCAAAGGCAGCCATCGCACAGCGACGTTCATGATTCCTGCGCCTGGCCCTGCAGCCGCCACCATGCGCGTCTCAGCGCCGAGGACCAGCCGTTGCGGTCCAGGGAAAGCCAGACCATCTTGTTCTCGGCCATGCCCAGGCTGCGCTTGTACGCGGAATCGCCCGCCATCAGTTCGAAACGCGTCATGCCATTGGCCAGCGCATGCTCCACCGCGTGCGTCAGCGGCAGCAGGCCCGGACTTCCGAAGTCGCCGAAACGCCGGTAATCGATGCCGGCCTGATAGAAGTAGGAAGTGTTGCGCCAGATCAGGTTGTACACATAGCCCACGGTTTGGCCGCCTGCGTTGACGCGTATCAGTTGCGCGCCATCGCGGGTGCCGGATTGGTCGATAAGGCGCTCATGGAAGCGCAGGATGCGCGGATTGCCGAATGCGCCGCGTTCCTGTTCTTCCTCGCTCCAGTGGGATTCGTGCAGTTGCGCCATCGCACGGAAGAAGGCGAGCTTCTCCTCGACCGAAACGGCGACGGCGACCGACAGTTCGCCGAAACCCGTCTGCAGCTTGCGCGCCGTTCGCCGCACCGCGGCGCGGGCCTTGCTGCTGAGTACGGTCGGCAGATAACCGCTGCCGCTGTCGCGCAACTCGGCCAGATCGATGTAATGCGCGGCATGTTTGCGCGCCCGCATGCCCATGCCCAGGGAACGGATTCTTTCGAAAGGAACGTTGTCCGCCTCCATGCCCGGCAGATACAGCGTCAACCAGCGTTTTTCGTTGTGGGCCAGATGATCCAGCACCGCGGCCAGCGCTTCGCGCTCGTGCCCGTCCTCGCAAACCAGGCCGTTGTATTCGATGGTCAGGCTGTCCAGGACCTTGTCGCCCACTTCGTGCAGGCGCAGATGCAAAGGCCCCACGCCAAGGAAGCGCCTGCGTCGGGTGAAGACTCCCAGTGCGACCAGCCGTCCGCCTTGGGACACGCTCAGCAGGCGTGCGTAGCGCAAGGGCGAGATCAGCGCCAACCATGGCCCGATCCAGCGCCAGCTGACGAAGAAGCTGCAACGCGAACGTTGTTCCAGTTCCTGCCAGCGCGCGCCCAGTTCGTCCAGGGCCGGCAAGGATCCCAGGCGAACCTGATAAGGGGAGCCCGCCGGATGCGCGTGCGAGGACTGCATGCGCATGGTCAGGCCACGCGCACGTCAGCCGAAAGTGGCATCCATTCCTCTCCTGACCCCGACCCGGGGCGACCATTCCAGCGCCTCATGCGCCGCACGGGTGTCGAAATTCGCCAAAGGCCGCAGCGAGCGCACGCGGTAGCGCGTCAGTGGAACTTCGCGGCGCAGCAGTTTGCCCAGCAATTCCACGCCAAAGCCCAGCCCCATGAAGATCCAGGTGGGTACGCGCACCAGCTTCAGCTCGCGGCCGAGCTTCTTGCCGACGCGGTCCAGGTATTCCTGCTGAGCGACCGGTTGCGTATCGACCACGTTGAACACGCCGCCGACCGCTCTGGGAGCGGTGGCCGCCTGCTGCAGCGCATCCACCACATCGTCCAGATAGACCACCGGTATGGTCTGCGCGCCGCTGCCGATGGCGACCCAGCGCCCGGCCAACGCGATAACGCCGTTGGGCGTCACTCGCTCGGCGCCCGGTCCGAAGATCTGGCCGGGACGGATGATCACCGCCTGCAGACCTTGCTCGCGAATCGCCTCCTGTACCCGCTGCTCGGCCGCAAGCTTGGTCTGGGTATAGGCGCCGCGCAGGCCAGGATGCGGCTCCAGCGTGGAGGATTCGGTCATCACGCCTTTCGGGTCGCGGCCCGCGTGGTCGAACACGCTCATCGAGCTCACGTACACCAACCGCTGCGGACGGCTGGCCAGGCATGCCTCCACGATATTGCGCGTGCCCCAGGTGGTGCCCGCTTCGAAATCGCGCACGCTGCCGCGCATCGCCGCGCCCACGTGGTACACGATCGGCGCGCCGGCCACGACATGCTTGACCATGCGCGGATCGCCCAGGTCGCCCACCACCATCTGCACGCCGTCATCGTTGGCGTAGGCCGCAACGGGTCGGCGTACCAGCACGCGCACGCGCTGTCCCTGTTCGCGCAGTCTCGCGACGAGTTTGCGTCCCAGGAAGCCCGCCGCGCCGGTCACCAGCGCATCCACTGGAGCCAACTCGGTGTACCGATCCTCCAGGGCCTGCAGGCGCTGACGATCGGGTTCTGCGCATACCGGCTCCAGTAAGGCGGCGATGCGCAGCGCATCTTCGCCACTGAACGGAGGCGTCGCGTTGTCGCGCACGGCTTTGGCGAATTCCTGTGCGCCGCGCTGGATGCCCGGCGAAGGCTTGAGCATGCCGGTGGCGAAGCGGACCACGTTCCACGGAATGCGGAAGGTGTCCTTGATCGCACTGATCCAGGCATTGACCATGATGCCGATGAATTTCGGGCCGGGCAGTACTTTGTGGATGCGGCAGGTCTGCAGGAAGCGATCCACTTCTATGGTGCCGCGCGTGCCGCGCACGAACACACGGTTCTCCATCGGCCGCGCATTCCAGGAAAGCAGCAAACGGCCGATGCCCTGGCCAGTGCGCGCCTGGGCCTGCCATTCGTCGAAATGCAGATTCGGATCGGTGCAGCGCGCCTGGTAGTCGGCTTTCAGATCGACCACCGGGCCCAGGAAAGCCTCGATGGTATACAGCCCATGCACGCCCAGGTCGCGAAAAGGGTACGAGCCCTGGGTGACCGAGCCGGGCAATGGGCCGCCGGCGTAGGCCGGGTACTCGGAATTGCGCACGATATCCACCGACACCAGCTCGCCTATCGCACCCTTGCGTACGGCCTCCAACGCCTGCAGCAACACCGGGTCGTACAGATCGGAATGGTTCACGCCCAGCAGCAAATGCTTCTCGCGCGCTTTGGCGATCATTTTTTCGCAGTCGGCGACCGAATCGGCCATCGGTTTTTCGACCAGCACATGGCAACCCATTTCCAGCGCCGCCAGGGTGATGGCCGCGTGCGAGGAGGGAGGCGTCAGTACGTGCACCACCTGCGGGCCGGCGGACGCCAGTTCGGCCAGCGATGCGACGACCCGCGGCACGCCGTGACGCGCCGCCAGTGCGCGCGCCGCTTCCAGGTTGGTGTCGCAGATGCCGACGACTTCGACGAAGTCCAGGGCTTTGAGTGCGGAGAGATGGTGGCCAGCGACATAACCGGCGCCGACCAGGGCGACGCGCAATTTAAGGGAAGGATCAATGCTCATGGAATACCGGGTTGAAACTCGAAGGGGAAACTTGTTTGGCGGCCAGCTTCTGCGCCACGGCGTCGAGCACCGTTTCGACACGATGGTCCCAGGTCTGGTCGGCCACCGAAGCGATGCGCTGCGCGGCCGCTTGCGGAGTGTCGTTGGCCAGCGCCGAATCCAGCGCCGCCAGGAAGCCTTCGCGGTCGTCGGCGATGCCGACCCACTGGGCGAATTTCTCGATCTCCGCATTGCGCACGCTGACCACGGGTTTGCCGGTGGCCAGGTATTCGCGCAGTTTCAGCGGATTGGCGTTGGCGACTTGCCGGTTGAGACGATACGGAATGATGGCGGCGTCGAAGGCCTTGGCCCAGCCCGGCAAATCCCGGTAGGGCTGCGCGCCGGTGAATCGCACGTTCGGCAAAGCGCGCAGTTCGCTCACATCGACCGCCGCGTGTCCCACCAGCAGGAACGACCATTGCGGGCGTTGCCGCGCCAGCCAGGCGATCAATTCCAGATCTATCCATTCGTGAATCGAACCGATATAGCCGATCACCGGATGGGTCAGTCCGCGCGCTGCGGCCGGCACGACCGTCTGCGGATCCTGCGCGCGACCGAACAGCTCCGCATCCACGCCGTGCGGCGCGAACAATGTGGAAGAATTCAGTGCGCGCTTGCTTTCCAGCAGCGCGGGCGGCGCCACGAACAACAGATCCGCGCGCCGGCTCAACGCTTCGTCGCGCTGCGCGATCAGCGCCATGTCCACGCCCGGGTGCGCGGCGTAGTCGTCGATGCAATAGAAAACGCACAGCTCTTCATCGAGCTGACCGGCCAGGAAGCCGGGGTGCGGCACCACGAACCAGGAGATGCGCCGCGCGATTCCCGCATGCCGCAGCGCCCGCCGCACCGCCCAGCGGCTGAAGCGCCGGTTGAACGCTTCCACACCCGGGATGCGCCGGAACGGCAGCTGCGGCACCGTGCAGCGCCAGAATCCTTCGCGTATGAGTTCCGGTGCCTGCAACGCCGCGCGTAGCTTGCGCAACGCGCGCTTGAAGTCGCGTCCGTTGGCGCTGGGCGCGCGCATGCCGGGCGAATCGACGTACAGCACGGGAAGGGTCCGCGCCAACCGCTCCGCGACGTGATGGCTGCTGGTGCGGTTCTCGGCATTCCAGTCGTTGCCGAAGTAAACGATACCCAGCCCCTGCAGCGGCGCACGCGCCTCATTCATCGCGCCACCAACCCACCAGCCAGGAAGTACCGCCGTGGTAGATCCAGTCCTTGTGCAGGCCCGGTATGGAGTCCAGGTGCGGACCGATACGGCCGCTGGCGGGCGCGAAGAAAGTGACCAGCCCGCAGCGCCCCAATTGGCGCATGCGTTGCAGGGTAGCGGCTGGATCGCTGAGGTAGTAGAGCACTTCGCAGGCGGTGATCAGATCGAAGCGCTGTGGCCGGTTTTCCCAGGGCAGATTGAACAGGTCGGTCGCGGCGAAATGCGCGGAGGGAAGCCGCAGACGCGCGCGGGCGATCGCATGCGCGCTGACGTCGATGCCGTATTGCTCATCGCTCAGGCGCGCCAGGTACTCTGTCTGGTGGCCTTCGCCGCAGCCGATCTCCAGCAGCGAGCCGACACGGCCGAAATTCTTCTCGATGATGGTGCTGGTGGCCTTGAAACGCGCCTGCTCCAGCGCCGAATCCATGTTCCACGGATCCTCGACGTTATAGGCGAGGTCCAGCCGGGAATGGTTGTCGCTGCCGCCGACGCCACGCAGGGCGTACTTCATCCACAGGCGTCTCTGCGCTTTTTTCAGCAGTCTGGCGGTGCCGGCGAACATCGGTATTTCCCCTGTATTTCAACATTTGCGCGGGCTCCCGGGCGGGAGTTGCGCACTGCCGGTGGGGCTGGAGCTGCGCACATGCAACGGATGCAAGGGCGAGCTGTACCAATCCACCACCTTTCCGCATTCGAACAGGATCCAGGAAGGTCCGTATTCCCAACGATACTCATGGGAGTTGAATGGTTCGCCCTGGATCTTCCTTACCTGGTTGCCTTCCATGCCTATGGCCAGCAACTTTTCCGCCGCTGGCCGGTGCAGGTCCTGCCTTGGCGCGGCGGTGGTTTGCGCGGCCTCGGGCACGGTGGTGGCGGGCTGCTGGATGGAAAGGCCATAGAGCACCAGTCCCAGCAACGCTACCAATAGGACATAACGCCAACCCGGGGTCGATCCGGACATTGCGGCAGGCTCTTGCTCTTGTGCGTCGCGCGCCTCGCAAGGCGCATCGTCGGAAATTCCAGCGGGGGTGTTGCGGATCGCGCCGGGCAGGCGTCCATGCGTGCGCTGGAATTCGATAGCGGCCGCATATCGACGGTTTAGGCGTTGTAAGCGAGAGATATCGGAGGAATTGTCAGGATGATCGGGATGCAACTGGGCAACGCGCCGGCGATAGGCCTGCTTGAAGTCGGCCATGCCGCACTCGGCATCCAGGCCCAACTCATCGTAGAGCGCAACGAAGTCGGTATCTTCCGCCATACAAGCAAACCCTTGCCTTTGTTCCCCGCGGTTATCCTACAGTGGACCGCTTTGCGAACGCCGGTGCAATCCGGGGCGGGCGAATGGGGATTGCACAGGGGTGTGCAGGATAGGCCGGGGCGGCTGAGGGGCTGAGCCGGCCGTATTCGCGATGAAGCGGGGATCGGTCCCCGCGTTGCAGAACACGCGTTGCAGAAGGGGAGTTCCATGAGTCTATCGTCGCGTGCCGGAAGGCGTCAGATACTGGCCCGTCGAAGCCATGCAGCCGGCCTGCTGCCCGCATTGCGGCAGCTGCGGGCGGCGCTGCGCCAGGATCTGCGCATCCTGGCCTACCATCGCGTGCTGGATTCGGCGGATCCGGACGGGTTCAGTTTCGATACCGAACTGATCAGCGCCACCGGCACCCAGTTCCGCGAACAGATGCGTGCGATCAAGCGCGATTTCCACCCCATGCGGTTCGGCGAGGTGCTGTCCTGTATCGACGCCAATCGGCGTTTACCCAAGGGTGCGATCCTGGTGACCTTCGATGACGGTTACGACGACAACTACAGGATCGCTTATCCCATTCTCCGCGAGCTCGGTATGTCGGCCATGTTTTTCGTTTCCACCGGCCACATCGATTCGGGCATGCCGTACGCCTACGATTGGCTGGTGCACATGGTCTGCACCACCTCGGCGCCGAAACTGCTGGCGCCGGAACTGGGCGTGGATTGGGAAATTCCCGAAGCATTGCCCGAACGGCGCGCACTGGCGGCCCGGTTGCTGGACCAGCTCAAAGGCCTGGACGATGCCGGCCAGGAAGCACTGATCGCCCGGTTCGAGCGCGAATGGGACATTCCGCGCAGCGCCGGCCATCCGGACTGCAGGCCGATGAGCTGGGAGCAGTTGCGCGAGATGCACCAGGGCGGCATGGAAATCGGCTCGCACGGCGTGGGCCATCGCATGCTGGCCAAGCTGTCGCGCGAGCAGATGAGCGCCGAAGTCAATGGTTCCAAGCAGTCGCTGGAGCGCGAGTTGTCGGCGCCGGCGCAGGTGCTTTCCTATCCTGTAGGTGGCCCCGACGCCTTCGACACCGCGACCATCGAAGTGGTGCGCTCCGCGGGTTTCCGCATGGCCTGCAGCTACATGGCCGGCACCAGCGCACTGAAACCGGATTCGCGTTACTGCATGCGCAGATTGCCGGTGGAGAGCGAAATGGATGCGGCCTGGTTCAGCGCCATGGTCTCGGTGCCGGAAGTATTCAGTTATTCGTCGCGTTTGCGAACAGGTTGAGCGGGGCTACAGGGGCAGATGTTCTTCTTCATGATGGTGTACCTGATCCTGGTGATCATCCGTCCCCAGGACTATCCGGCGGTGGTGGATTCGCCGGGCCCGCCCTGGCAGCCGATCGCGCTGATCCTGGCGGCGGGGTTCTGGCTGTTTTCGGCGCGCAAGTCCTTTGCGGCGCCGCAGTACCTGCTGCTGCCGGTGTTCCTACTGGTGGCGATGATTTCCAAGATCGTCAACGGCTGGACCGGTGGCGCGGTCTTCGTGTTCGCGCTGTTCGCGCCGGTGATACTCGCGTTCGTGCTGCTGTCCAATGCAGCCGACACGCGCAGCCGTCTGCGCACTACCATGGCCGTATTCGCCGTCTGCGGCGCGGTGCTGGCGGTGCATGGCATCCAGCAGTCGACGACCGGCATCGGCTGGACCGGCGTGGAGATGTCGCAGGAGACCCGCATCCAGTACGTGGGCATCTTCAACGACCCCAACGACCTGGGCATGCTGTTCGTGATGTGCCTGCCGATGGCGTTCTACCTGGGCAGCCGTGGCGGCTTGCTGGGATTGCGCCGGCTGTTCTGGTGGACCGGCGCGGGGCTGCTGGTCTACGGCATCTACCTCACCAATTCGCGCGGCACGCTGCTGGCGCTGGTGGCGATCCTGGGCGTGTACGTCTGGCAGAAACGTGGACCGGTGACCGCAGGCGTGCTGGCCGTCGGCGCACTGGCCGGATTGATGGCAATGCCGTCGCGCATGCAGGAACTCGATTCTTCCGAAGCTTCCGCCGCTGGCCGTATCGATTCCTGGTACGAAGGCATCCAGATGTTCATCAGCGATCCGTTGTTCGGCGTGGGTGCCGGCGGTTACACGGACGTAAACCCGCTGACGGCGCACAACTCCTTCGTGCTGGTGCTGGCCGAGATGGGCATCATCGGCTTCACTATCTGGCTGGCTATCGCCGGCTACAGCTTCAGGATGACCCTGTCGGTGCTCAAGCGCGGCGACGAGGTCATGGACGACGTGCCGGCCGAGGTGCCCGACGACGAGGTGGTGGCCGGCTGGCGCGACGATCGTGCGTTGACGTTGACCCTGCTGCTGTCGCTGGTCGGTTACTTCGTCTCTGCATTCTTCCTGAGCCGCAGCTACGTGATCATCCTGTATCTGCTGGTGGCGTTGATCGTGGCCAACTACGTGCGCATGCGCGAAACCTATCCGAGCCTTCCGGTGTTCAGCCTGGACAAGGACCTGGTGCGTTGGCCCGTTTACGCGGTGCTGTGGGTGATAGGGCTCTACATCATGGTGAAGGTGCTGCTGGCTACGGTATGAACACGCGCGCCCACACTCTTCGCAATACGTTCTTCTCCTCGGTAGGTTTGTACACCGAGTACGTGCTCGGCATGCTCACCTCCATCATCATCGCCCGCCACCTGGGGCCGGATGAATACGGCGCGTACAGTCTGGTGATCTGGCTGGTGGCGATGGGCGTAGCCACCACCAACTCGGGCACGGCCAGCGCGGCGATCAAATTCGTGGCCGAACTGCGTGGTTCCGGCAACCTGGAGATGATTCCGACCTTGCTGGATTACCTGCGCCGCGCGCAAAGGTTCTTCCTGCTGTTCGTGCTGCTGGCCGGCGCGGCGGTATTCCTGTTTGCCGGCGATCATGTCGCGCCAGGCATGAACCACCCGATGCTGCTGGGTTTCCTGGTGGTGTCGGTGGCGTTGCGTGCGTCGTACATGTTCAATATCGGCGTGGCCAAGGGCTTCGAGAACTTCCGCGCCACCGCCATCGTTTCGCTGGTATCGACGCCGATCAACCTGGGTCTGGTCATCGCCGCCTGGTTCTTCGACGCCAGTGTGGAGTGGCTGCTGGCGGTGTTCGTGGTTTCCGGCCTGGTGTTCTACGCGGTGTCGCTGCGCCAGATCAAGCCGCTGGTGCCGGCGCGCGTGCCGGGCACCAGGATTCCCGATGCGCTGATGGGCAGGGTACGCAGGCACATGGCATGGACCGCGCTCACCGTCTCGGTCGGTTTCCTCGCCGCCAGCGAAGTGGAGGTGCTGTTCCTCACGCTGTATACCGACAGCCACGATGCGGGCCAGTTCAAGGTGGCCTACCAATTGGCGATCGGCGCGGCGGCGCTGGTGCCGGGTGTGTTCGGCGCGCTGTTGCTGCCGATGATGGCCAACGCCTTGAGCCGTGGCCGCGAAGTGGCGGGGCGCCGTTTCGTGGCCAGCACCGGCTATCTGGCCTTGCTGGCGATGCCACTGATGGCGTTCGGCGCAGTGTTTTCCGATGCAGTGATCCACTTGCTGTATGGCAACGCCTACCTGGCGGCCGGGCCGGTGTTCGCGGTCTGCCTGGCCGGCGCGTCGATCACCACCATGACCCAGGGCGGGTCCAGCCTGCTGGTCAGTGCCGATCGGCAGCGCAGCATCCTGATGCTGGTGATGGGCTGCGCCTTGCTCAAGGTACTGCTGGATGCGGTGCTGATCATGCACTTCGGCCTGCCCGGCGCGATCGCTGCCTATGGCCTGGTGGCACTGATCAATGCCGGAGCGATGATGGCCCTGGCCATTCGCGTCAGCCACGCGACTCCGGACTGGGGCCGGCTGTCGCGAATCGCCTTGTCGGCGGCGATTGCGGCCTTGATCGCGCTGCCGCTGCGTGGCCAATTGCTGCCGTGGGCGCAGGTCGTGTTCGGCGGTCTGCTGCTTGGAGCCGTCTATGTGGCTGCAACCATGCTGTTCGGTTGCTGGAGTCGCGGAGACATAGAACACCTGCAGCAGCTGTATCAGCGTTTCTTTCCGGGAAAGTCGCGCATGGGGACGCGTCTGCTGGAATGGGCCCATGATCGCGCGCCGGGGGAGGGTATGCCATGACCGGCCTGTACGAACCGCTGTTCCGGCGCGTCCTGTTCCCGGCCTACGAATCGGGACTGCGTCGTCGCAAGACCTTGGCTTATCTGCACGAGTACGAGCAGAGCCAGTGGCGCACTCTGGAAGAGACCGAAGCGCTGCAATGGCAGAAGCTGCAGGGCCTGATACGGCATTGCTGGGAACAGGTGCCTTACTACCGCGAACTCTGGTCGACTCTGGGCATAAGCACTCCGGATGACATCGCCAGCCCTGCCGATTACGCGCGCCTGCCGGTGCTTACCAAGCCGGAGATCCGCGCGAATTTCGACAAGTTCATCGCTCCTGCCTATCGCGATGGCCTGCTCTACAAGACCACCGGCGGCTCCACCGGCGAACCGTTGCGTTTCGGCTATACGCGCGAAAGCTACGAACGGCGCCTGTCCATCATGTGGAGGGGCTACGGCTGGGCGGGTGCGCGCCTCGGTCAGCGCACGCTGTACCTGTGGGGCACGCCCGTGGGTGCGCAGAAGCGCAAGGACCGGATGTACCACGCCGCTTTCAACCGCTACATGCTCAATGCCTTCGAGATGACCGAAGAGCGTATGGCCGAGTACGCCGACACGGTGGATCGCTTCCGCCCCGAGACCATCGTTTCCTACGTCGCGCCGATAGTGAAACTGGCCGAATGGCTGATCGCCAACGGCAGGCGCATCCATCGTCCGCAACGGATCCTGGGCGCGGCCGAGTCGCTGCACGAAAGCCAGCGCAAGATCATCGAGCAGGCATTCGGCTGCCCGGCCTACAACACCTACGGCTGCCGCGAGTTCATGCTGGTCGCGGCCGAATGCGGGCATCGCGGCGGTTTGCACGTCAACGCCGATCATCTGAAGGTGGAGCTGGGCGACTCCGCAGACGCGGGGCCGGGCGATGTGATCGTTACCGATCTGCACAATTACGGCATGCCGCTCTTGCGTTATGCCAATGGCGATCTGGCCACGGCCGGCGCGGGAAGCTGCACCTGCGGACGCGGCTTGCCGCTGCTGGCCAGCGTGGACGGACGCAAGCTGGATGCCTTGCGCACTCCGGACGGGCGCTTCGTTCCGGGCGAATACATCGTCTACGCTTTCTTGTACGCAACGGGCATCAAACGCTATCAGGTGGTGCAGAAGCGACTGGACGCATTCGAAATCCGGATCGTGCGCGACAAGGATTTCGAGCCATCCGCCGTCGACCTGGTTCGCCGCGAGCTGCTCAAGGTGGTGGGGGACAGCGTCACTCTCGATTTCCAGTTCGTCGACGAAATTCCTTTGACCCAGACCGGCAAGTTGCGGGTCACGATTTCGGAGCTGGCATGAACGCGACGTCCAGCCTGAGCATCACCCATTTCGTCGAGAACATGGAGCGCGGCGGACTGGAGCGGGCGGTGATCGACCTGATCGCGGCCCAGCGCGAAGCCGGCCACGAATGCCGCCTGGTATGCCTGTTCGACCGCGGCATCCTGGCCGACGAACTTTCCGCCAGCGGCGTGAGCGTGGAAATCTGCGACAAGCGCACCGGTGCCGATTTCCGTGCCTTGCGCCGCGCGCGCGACCTGCTGCGCGGCGGTGGCGTGCTGCACACCCACAACGCCGCCGCCCACTACCATGCGGTGCTGGCCTCGGCCGGCTTGCCGTTGCAGCGGGTGGTCAATACCCGGCATGGCATGGGCGAGAGCAATCCACGCAGCCGGCGCGAATGGCTCTACCGCCGCTCGATGACCAGGACCGACTACGCCGTGGCCGTATGCGAAACCGCACGCCGGCATCTGCAGAACAACGGGGTTTCGCCGCGCTCGGCGCTGCTGTCCATTCCCAACGGCATACGTACCGAAGGTTTCCGCGTCGCAGACGAGAGGGCGCGGGCCCGTTTACGCGACGAATTGGCGCTTCCCTCCAACAGCCGGCTCATAGGTACGGTGGGCCGGCTGGAGCCGGTCAAGGACCAGGCCAATCTGATCCGTGCGTTCCGGCAGGTGCGTCTGGGCGTGCCCGAAGCGGCGCTGGTGCTGGTCGGCGACGGCGCGTTGCGGCGCGAACTGGAGGCTATCGCCGCGGCCGAAGGGGTCGCCGATGCGACGCGTTTCCTGGGCGATCGCTCGGACGTGCCGCAATTGCTGCAGGGGATGGACGTGTTCGCCCTGTCGTCGGTGAGCGAGGGTTATTCCATCGCCCTGCTGGAGGCCTGCGCCGCGCAACTGCCCATCGTGGCGACCGACGTGGGCGGCAATGGCGAAATCGTGCGCGACCGCCGCAATGGATTGCTGGTGCCGGCCCGCGACGCCGATGCGCTGGCCGCTGCGCTGGCGGAATTGCTGTCGTCTCCCGCTCGCGCGGCGGCGATGGGGCAGGCCGGCCGGCAGTGGGTGACCCATGAGGGCTCGTTCCGGACCATGGCCAGCCGCTACGAAACGCTCTACCGCAACGCCGCAGTGCGCCCGGGTAGCGGGCCATGAATCACGCACCGCGTCGGCAATCCATCCGCAACGGGAACTATCGCCGTTCCTGCCTGCCCCAAACTGCGCGCCACTTGAACAGACAACCAGCTTCGTATCCATTGCCAATCCCATGACCCCACGGCCCAGAAAACTCAAGATCCTGCGTTGGTTGCCCGGCTCGCTGGTGACCACTACCGGTTCGCGTGCGGGTCGTGCCCTGTACCTGACTTTCGATGATGGTCCGCATCCCGAACACACCGCGCCATTGCTCGAATTGCTGGCGCAGCACCAGGCCAAGGCCAGCTTTTTCCTGATCGGCCGCCAGATCGAGGCGCATCCCGAGCTGGCGCGCCGCATTGCCGGCGAAGGGCATACGCTGGGCAATCATTCTTTCACCCACCCGCATTTCGAGAAGCTCGACTTGTCGGCGCAGTTGGACGAAGCGGATCGCACCGATGCGCTGCTGAGCGCGATCGACGGCCGGCCCCGGCATAGTTTCCGGCCTCCGCGCGGAGTGATGCCGCCGCGCATGCTGGCCAATTTCTTCCGCCAGCGCCGTCGTACCGCTTACTGGTCCTACGACAGCCTGGACTACAGCCGCCGTCCGGCGGCCGAGCTGATCGAGATCATCCGCCGGCATCCGGTGCAGGCGGGGGACATCCTGCTGATGCATGACGACAGCACGCTTTCGCTGGAAATGCTCACCGTGCTCATTCCCGAGTGGAAGGCCCAGGGCTTCAATCTGCAAGCCTTGCCTGCCGAGACCTGAGGCGATTGCAGCTGGGCTGGCCTGCGCGCGCCGCTTATCCCGTTGATCGTCATGTAACGGCAGCGGCCGGAACGCGATAAAGGCAAGGGGGAAATCTTGGGCATTCAGCAATGGGGCGTGCTGCAATGGAGCGTGCTGCAATGGAGCGTGCTGCAATGGAGCGTGCTGCAATGGAGCGCGGCAGCCGTCGTCTTGGCCGCGGCGGCCATGGCCTTCGTGGTCTGGCGCCTTCTGCGTGCGCGCAACATGGAGATCTGGATCGGCAGCTATCTGCGCCGTCCGATCCCGCGCGTGACCGGCCAACCGGTGCATGTGATGTTCTGTTTCGTCGATCATTTCGAGCCGATGTGGCATGGCGCGGATCTGGCGACCCAGCGCGCGCGAGTGGATCGCTGGTGCCGGGATTACCGGGCACTGGCCTCGGCGCACCGCGATGCCGACGGCCGACCCCCGCAGCACAGCTTCTTCTATCCGGAAGAGGAATACGCCGAGGAACACCTGGACAAGATCGCCGCGCTTTGCGCCGACGGCTACGGCGAGTTGGAAATACACCTGCACCACGACAACGATACCGAAGCCAATTTCCGCGAAAGCATCCGCCGCTTCTGCAATACCCTGCACGAACGCCATGGCGCGCTGTCGCGCGATCCCGCTACCGGCGAGCTGAGCTTCGGTTTCATCCATGGCAACTGGTGCCTGGACAACTCGCGCGGCGATGGACGCTGGTGCGGCCTCAACAACGAACTCATATTGCTGCGGGAATTGGGCTGCTACGCGGATTTCACTCTGCCGTCCGCCCCCAGCGACACCCAGACCCGCACCATCAACTCCATCTACTACGCCACCGACGATCCGCAACACCCCAAATCGCACAACGACGGCGTGGCCGTACATGTCGGTGGCAGCGCGACCGGAGACCTGATGATCGTACAGGGCCCGTTGGGACTGAACTGGCGCGAGCGCAAGGCCGGCGTGATTCCGCGCATCGAGAACGCAGACGTGCGCCGCGGCTGTCCTCCGACTCCGCAGCGCGTCGACGACTGGGTGCGTACCGGCGTGCACGTGGAAGGAAAGCCGGAATGGGTGTTCGTGAAAGTGCATACCCACGGCACCCAGGAATACGACATGGATACGCTGCTGGGGCCGCCCACCGACGCCATGCACGCGCATCTTGAGCACGCCTACAACGATGGGGAACGCTACGTGCTGCACTACGTCAGCGCGCGCGAGGTCTACAACATCATCAAGGCGGCAGAGGCGGGCAAGCAAGGCAATCCCAACGAATACCGCGATTTCATCCTGCCGCCGCCGAAGTCTTCGTGGGCCGGCTCCGCTCAGGCCTCCGTGCGGAATGCGGCATGACCACCGCCACTTCCCTGCAATCGGCCAACGGCAGCGGCCGCTCCACGGAGCTGCTGGTCAGCGTGATCATGCCGGTCTTCAATGCGGAGCAAACGCTGCGCAAGTCGGTGGATTCGGTGTTGCGGCAAACGCTGGCCAATCTCGAACTGGTGCTGGTGGACGACTGTTCGCGCGACGGATCGGCCCGGATCATGCGCGAATACGCCAGCAAGGACCCTCGCGTGAAGATCGTCAGCCAGCCGGCGAATGCAGGCGTGGCCGAGGCCCGCAATGCGGGGCTGCGTGCGGCATCGGGCAGCCATGTCGCCTTTCTGGATAGCGACGATTGGTGGGATCCGCGTAAATTGGAATTGCAGCTTGCGCAAATGCAGGAGAGCGGCGCATTGGTTTCCTACTCGGGTTACCAGCGGGTCGCCGAAGACGGACACCTGCTGTCCTGCGTCGAACCGCCGGCGGAGATCGCCTACGGCGACATGCTCAAGAGCAACCACATAGGCAATCTCACCGGTGTCTACGACCGTCGTCTGGGCGACGTCCCCTTCATCCGCATGGGCCACGAAGACTATGTGTTCTGGCTGGACCGCGTGCGCCGTGCGGGCCATGCCGTGCGCGTGCGGCATGAAGGCCCGCTGGCCTATTACCTGGTGCGCAACGGCTCGGTTTCTTCCAACAAGTTGCGGGCGGCGCATTGGCAGTGGCGCGTGTACCGCGAATCGGAGCATCTCACGCTCTGGCAGGCATGCTGGTACATGCTCCACTACGTCAGGCATGCGCTTTCAAAGCGTGGCCTTGCCGCCGTCTGACCGGCCCCGATACGAAAAATGCCGCCTGTATCGAACAGGCGGCATTCTGTTTTCCCCAGATTCCCGACAGGCTCAGATCTCGGAAAGCTCCACCAGATAACCGGTGGTGCCGCCGCTCACGTCGATACGGTAACGCGCGCCGTCTTCGACGTATTTGCCCGTGCTGAAGTTACTGTTGATGGTGGCGTTGGCCGGTTCCAATACGCGCACCCGCAGACGTCCCGCAGTGGCCTCCCGGCTGTTGACCAGGGTCGGCAGCACCGGCGTATTGACCTGGAACGTGGCGGTGGTGCCCGAGGTCATCGCGAAGGTATCGCGCACGGTCAGCTTGCGGCCGGCGAAGGTGAACTGGCGCCCCCAGGAAGTCACTGCGGTGTTGTCGCAGAAGGCGGGCGTCAGGTTGGCGTTGGCGGTGAAGTCGCCGCCGCTGCCCGGTGATACCGTCATGGTGGAGATCCTGGTGGTCGATTCGCACTGGCGCGCTACGGTGCCGTTGCGCACGAAGCGCACCAGGTTATGCACGTCGGTGCCCTGGTTGATGCCGCTATGGCTCCAGATATTGGCAGTGACGGCCAGCCAGTCGCGCGAGAACAGGGTGAACGACCCTTGATCCTGATGCGCATGGCTCTCGTTGTACGGACCGGCCATGATCGCTACCCACATCGCGTTGGTGTCCCAGCCGGTGCGGGCGAACAAGTGTCCGACGCCCGTGGCGTGATAGACCAGATTGGAGGGCGGGGTGGCGACAGTACCGGCCGGCAACAGGTCGTAGCGGAAATTGAAACCGGAATTCATCTGCGTGCCCGGCAACAGGGTACCGCTGCTGTTCTTCATCATGATGTTGCTCAGCCACCACGTGGCGGCACGCTGCGCAGCGTCGCCGTTGGCGGTTTGCCTGGCTTCCAGGACCAGCCGGCGATGGTAGTCGTACAACTCGGGGATCGAATTGCGCGACTGGTCGCCGATGGGCGCGAAGCGGTCCATCGTCGGCACGGTGGCGTTGATCCAGTAGTAGATGCTGTCCGTCGCATGCGTATTGGTGTTGGCCAGGTCCGAGCCGGTGGCGTCGCGCCACAGGTGGTACAGCGAGAACAGCCGCATCTGCGCGGTGCCGTAGCCGGTGCCTTCGCTGCTGCCGCCACCGGGCAGCCTGGCGAAATACGCCTGCAGCGCGGGCAGGCGGCGGTTGCGCAACTCGCTCATCCAGGTGGCGTTGTTGGTGGCCAATGCCCAGTACATGGTCGCTTCGAGGAAGCTGTAGTGGTAGTTGTTGCCGGGGTTGTCCACCGACCAGCCCGTCCAGGGCGCCGAACGGCTACCCCAGCGCGCGCTGCCGTAGTTCCATATGTTCCATACCGCCTGTTCCGCATAGGCGGACCAGCGCGTCCGCTGCGCGCCGGTGATGAAAGCCGAGCAGGTGACCAGCGTTGTCGACAGGTCCGAGATCATCGGGCCGACTTCAAGATAGGAATCGCCTGCGATTTCCGGATTGCTGCCGGCCGCGATGGCGGCCTCGGCGTCGGCGACCTGCCGCTCGACCATGTTGACGGCCAGCGTGCAGTACTTCGACTCCGGAGAAAGCTGGTACATCATCGCCGCTTCGCTGGCGGAGAACGCATATCCGGGACTGCCGCTCACCGCTGAATCCACCCAGCCTTTGAAGCGCGTGTACGCAGCGGAATTGAGATTCACATAGCGCCGTACGGAGGGCAGCTGGATCAGGCGGGGCAGCGAAGAGTTGGCCATCTGCGGACCAGAGCTTCCGCCGCTCATGACTGGAGTCGCCGGAGTTGCCGATATGGGAATCGCAGTCGCGGGCGCAGAAGTCGCCGTGGCGGGCGCGGATGCTACAGATTGGTTCGGCGTTGAAGCGGTCTGCGCACGTGCGCGCAAGATGGCCATCAGCCGGACCGGAAGCAACATTTCAGAATAGGCGCGGGCGAACGTCTGGACGCGACGGGTGACGGCGATGGATTCCTGCCAGGCGTCTTGCGATCGTTTCTCCCAGCGATCGCCGAGCAGACCAGCTGCACTGGAAGCGGTAACGGTGATGAGGAAGGCGCTGCCGACAAGGGATGCGGCGATCAGGCGCTTGTGGCGAGCTACCGGGTGCAAGGCCCGGGATGGTGCGGAAGTGAGGTGCTGCACGGGGGATTCTCCTAAAGCCGCGCGCACAACAACGACAATAGGATTATTGTCGCTTCGCTCTCTGGCTCCCCCTAGCCCATACAAACGCATCGGCGGGCGCATCATAACGTGGTCGGTCGGAACTACCGGACACGTGTGCGGGGCCGAAATAGCCTTGTTCAGCTGGCGTCAGGGTTCAGGTTTTGCCCGAATCAGGGCCCCCACGACGGGCCTGCGCGGCCAGTCATGTAAAAAATGTGATACCCGTCATTTTTCCGACAGTTCGACCAGGTAGCCGGTCTGCCCGCCGGCGACGTCGATGCGCCAGCCGCTGCGGAACTCCTGAGCATCGACCTTGCGCCACTCGTGGACGCTGATGGCGGCGTTGGCCGGTTCCAGCACGCGCATCCGCAATCCGCCCGCCAGCACTTCGTTGCCGTTGATTTTGGGCTCTGCCGGTACGTTGACCTGGAATGTCGCGCGCGTGCCTGCCCCCAGTTTGAACTGATCGCGTACGGTCAGCTTGCGTCCGGCGAAATCCAGTTTGCGCTGCCAGTTTTCCAGCGCCGGGTTGCCACGATAGACGGGAGTCAGATCGGCGCTCGCGGAAAAGGCGCCTTGTTCGCCCGGCACCACCGTCAGCTTGGAGCGCGATTCGGTGCTTTCGCACTGATGCACGATGACATCTCCGCGCGGCGCGGCGCATTGGCTCGCGTTGCCGTTGCTGCGTTCGAAACGGACGAGATTGTGGACTTCGGTGCCTTGCTGGATGCCGCTGTGGCTCCAGATGTTTTCGGTGACCGCCAGCCAGTCGCGCGCGAACAGAGTGAAGGAACCCTGGTCCTGGTGCGCGTGGCTTTCGTTGTAGGGACCGGCTACGAAAGACACCCACATCGCGTCCTTGTCCCAACTGGTGCGGGCGAAGAGATGTCCGGTGCCTTGCGCAAGATAGACCAGCCCTTTCGGCGGGTTGCCGCCCTTGCCGGCGGGAAGCAGGTCGTAACGGCTGTTGAAGCCGCCGCTCATGTTGGGCACGGATATGGAGTTCAACCACCACGAGGACATCGCCAGTGCTTCGGGTTCCCGGGTCAGTTGCCGCGCTTCCAGCACCAGCCGCCGATGGTAGTCGTAGAGCTCCGGTACCGAGTTGCGCGACTGGTCGCCGATGGGCGCGAAGCGGTCCAGGGTCGGGACGGTGGCGTTCACCCAATAGGCGATGCTGTCGTGCGCATGCGGGCTGGCGTTGGCGAGATCTTCGCCGGTGCTGTCGCGCCATAGCCGGTACAGCGAATAAAGACGCATGTGCGCCGCGCCGTAACCGGTGCCTTCGCTGCTGCCGCCGCCCGGCAATTCGGCGAAATAAGCTTTGAGCGGCGGCAGTCTGCGCTCGCGCAGATCCTTCATCCAGGCGTCGCTGCCGCTGACCAGCGCCCAGTACATGGTGGCTTCCAGGAAGCTGTAGTAATAGTTGTTGCCGGGATTGTCGGTGGACCAGCCCGTCCAGGGATGCGGTTTTCCGCCCCATTGGGCCGAACCGTGATGCCACACGTTCCAAACCGCCTGCTCGGCATAGGCCGACCAGCGCTTGCGCTGGTCGGCCGGAATATCGGCCGCGCAGCTGTCCAGAGTGAGCGCCAGATCGGCGATATACGGCCCCACTTCGAGATAGGAATCGCCGGAAATCCCGGGACGGTCGCCGGAGG
The DNA here is from genome assembly GCA_946479745.1 of uncultured Pseudoxanthomonas sp. The sequence goes on from CAMLGZ010000012.1 coordinate 20,419, forward strand.
CGATGGCGGCTTCAGCATCGGTCACCTGCTTGTCCACCATGCCTACCGCCAGCTTGCAGTATTTCTCCGCGCCCGAGAGCCGGAACATCAGCGCCGCATCGCTGGCCGCGAATGCATAGCCAGGGCTGCCGGCGACGGCCGAGTCGACATAGGACTTGAAGCGCGAGTAAGCGGCGGATTTCCTGTCTACGAACGAAAGATCCAGCTTCAGTCCATCAGCGCCCGCCGGGGCGGCGACGGCGGATGGATCCGCGACGGCCTCCACCGGCACGGGGGATGCGGGCGATGGAGCGACCGGTGCCACCGCCTGGGTGTTTCCAGCCTCGCTGCACTGGGCGATGGCCGCGGACATCATGGCCAGGCATAAGAGAAAAGCGCTGAACCAACCGCGTCCGTGCTTGCGGGACGCAGTAGCGGCCGACTGCTGGCTCATGGCGCGCCTCCTCAGCGATTGGAATACGAAATGCTCAGATAGACGAGATTCTGCGAGACGCTTTGGCCCACCGCATTGCTGTCGCGCTTGTAGTGTTCCCATTCCAATCCCGCGCTCCAATGACGGGTCCAGTGGTAGCGCAAGTTGGCGCCTACGCGCGTGGTCTTGTCTTCGCGATTCAGTTGGGTGTACTCCAGATTTTCGTAGGTACCGTAGAGGCCCAGCGTCAGCGAGCGGCGCAGCAGCCAGTGCAGGTCGCTGCGCAAGCCGTGGTTGTTCTGATCGAACTCGTCCGAATCCACGTAGTTGCGCTTCTGCACGTACGGGGCAACCGTGAAATTGAGACGCGTGTTGGTGAAGGTGTATTCCAGCTCAAGATTGCGCACTTCGTACGGCGAGGCGTTGACCACCGCGTCGCCGGTCAGCACGTTCTGGGGCAGGGTGGCATCGGCCTGGATGCTGCTCAGCGCATCGATGGCGGTGTCGGAGAATTGGCTGGAGGCCAGCACGGCCAGTTTATGCCGCTCGTTGGGACTCCAGGTGGCGTCGAAGCGGAACAGGGGTTCCGAACGCGTGCCGCCGTGCCGGTACTCGATGCGCGAGTAACCCAGGTCGGTGCCCAGTTCGAACTGCGCCAGGGTGCGGGAATATCGCCCGAAAAGGTCGTAGCGGTTGTAGTCGCGCGCCACGATGTCGTCGTCGAAGTCCACGCGCTGGCCTTGCACGTTGAGCGAGGCCCGGCTGGTGGGGGAGAGCTCCTTGATGGTGCGCAAGGCCAATGCCAGGCGCTGGGAATTGAATTCGTCGGTCACTTCCGCGTCGCTGTTCACGTAACGCAGCTCTGCCTGTCCCTGCAGGGTGGGCGACCAGTTGAACATCATGGTGGGCCCGGCCGAAAACACATTGACCTGCTGGCGGTTGCCCGGCGCATCGGGTACCAGCGCATTGACCGGCTGTACGGACAGATTGTCCTCGACCAGGAAGTACAACCGCTGCGGGATGGCGATCCAGTTCATGCTGCCGGACAGGGTGCCATCGACGGTGTCGGTGAAGATGTTGTCTTCGTAGTCGCGGTATTCGACCCGCCCGTCCGCGTGCGCCTGCACGGTGGAATTGTTTTCGGTCACCAGGAAGCCGAGTCCGCTGCGCAGATAGCGCTGGTCTATGGGGTTGTCGGGCGACAAGGTGACGTTGTCGTTCCACTCCATCCCCAGGTCCAGGTTGTAGTCCACCCGCGCCGCCCAGGCCGTGCCGGGCATGCACGCCAGGCTGGTGGCGATGACCGACAAGCGTAGATATTTCGGGTGCATGCGCCTTCTCCTTGCGGATGCTTCAGGGCAGGTGGTTGAAAACGACGCCGGCGACCTTTTCGGAGGGGAAACTGGCCAGCGCCGCCTCGATTTTCTCCGGCGTCACCAGGCCATAGCCGGCGACCAGAACGACCATGTCGGCCAGCTCGGACAGGATCCGCGCATCGGGCGAGCCGAGCACCGGGGGACTGTCCAGGATGATGTAGCGATCCGCGTAGCGGCTGCGCACAGAATCGATCATGGCGCGCATGCGGAACGAGCTGAAGGATTCGCCGGTGGTTTCGCGCTGGCGGCCGCTGGGGATCAACCGCAGCCGCGGCACGCCGGTGCGGTAGAGGATATTGCCGACGTCGATCGAACTGTCTTCCAGATAATCCATCAATCCGCCGCTGGCCGTATCCACGCGCAAGGCGGCGTGCTGCGAAGGATGCAGCACGTCGCAGTCGATCAGCAGCGAAGTCTTGGTGTCGTCGAAGGCGAACGCGGCGGCGAGGTTGCGGGCTACGAAACTGCCGCCGCAGCCATGGCTGATGGGGGCGACGAGGGTGACGAAATTGCGCTCGCCGCCGGCAGCCAGCAGGCGGGTGCGCAGTTCGCGGAACGCATCGGCTTGTTCGCGCACCGAATCGTTGCGGTGGATGACGCGGCGGTCTTCCAGCTCGCGCGTGGTCAGCGCCTTCGGTTCGTCGAGCAGTGCGAGCGAGCGGGCCGCATCCACGCGACGGATGGCGCCTTGCGAACGTTCGGTTTCCTGATTCACTGTCGGTTCCACGATCGGTTCCAGGTTGTCTTGTCGGTTCATGGCGTTCATGTCACGCCACCATTTGCTTGAAGCCGAACGCCAGGCCGTACGCCAGCACGACGACGAACAGGATTCCCAGGCTCATCGCCTGGCGCAGGCGCAGGCGACGCTGGTCGCGCGGGGTGCGGTAGAGCGGCACCACGGTCAGCAGCTGGCGATCGGAAAGCTTCTGCAATTGATTGGCCGAGCGGATGCGGGGATCGAAGCGCACCCGCAGGAACAGCAGGGCCAGCGGCACGACCACCGCCATCAGCAGGCCGGCGATGGCGAAATGCAGGAAGCGCAAACCGGTGGGACGCAGCGGCATGATCGCCGGATCCTGCACGCGCAGGGTCAGGCCGCGCTCTTCGCGGTCCAGTTCCATCGAGACGCGCGCGTTCTCGCGGCGGCGCAGCAGGTCCTGGTAGATGTCCCGATTGACCTCGTAATCGCGGGTCAGCTCGGCAAGGGCGCTTTCCGAAGCGGCGATGCGGCGGCTGCGGCCCAGTTCTTCGTCCAGCAGCGATTCGGCGATGCCCATGCGCGATTGGGTGGCGGCCATTTCGCGGCGCGCTTGTCCCTGCTGGCTGCGCAGTTCCTGGTACAGCGGATTCATCTGCGCATCGTCGAACGGGCTGGCGGTTTTCGGCGCGGCCGCGCGGCGCTGCTCTTCATCGCGCATCGACTGCTGGATATCGGCCATCTGGTGGCGGATACGCACTACGTCCGGATATTGCTCGGTGTAGGTCAGCAACAGGCGGTCCAGCTGACCCTGCAGCTCGAGCAATTGCCCGCGGTACAGGCTCTCGCGGGTCTGCACGGCGGTGACGGCCGATTCGCCGGAAAGCTGCGAGGTGATGGCGCTCTCGCGCGAGCGCTGCTCCAGCAACGACATGCGGGTCTGTTCGACCTGCGTACGCAGCGCGCTGATGCGGGTGCTGGCGTCGGTGGCGCTGCCGGGCTGCGCATCGGCATTGGCCGAACGGTACTGCTGCAGGTTGTCTTCGGCGTCGGTGAGTTTCTTGTGGTAGTCGTTCACGCGCGCATCGATGAACTGGTAGGCCTCGCGGCTCTCGCGGCCCTTGGTGGCCAGGCTTTCCTTGATGAACATCGCGCCCAGGCGTTCGGTGACCTTGTAGGTGCGCTGCGCATCGGAATCGCGGTAGGTGATTTCCACCAGGTCCGGACGGGAGGCGCGGATGGTGATGCGCTCCTTCAGTTCCTCGAGCAGATGGTCGCGTTGCAGGGGAGTGGGATTGTCTTCGAGCCAGCCGCCAACCTTCAACGCGTCGTCGAGCACCTTGCGGCTGTAGATCACCTGGCGCGCGATGCCGGCGCGGTCGGTGACGCCGGTAGCCACGGCGCGGCCTTCCAGCAGGGGCTGGATGATGTCGCTTTCCTGGGCCAGGATGGTGGTGGAGGCGGTGTAGTTCTTCGGCAGCAGGAACAGTCCTGCGAACAGGGTCAGCAAGGCGATACCCGCGAAGATCGCGACCAACGCCAGTGTGTGGCGGCGGCCTTCGTTCAGCAGGATCGGTACGATCTCGTTCGGGGCAAGGGCGGTGGAAGGCCGATTGACGGCCGTTGAACGGCGTCCGGGAAGTGCTTCTGCGCTCATCAGAACGTGCGCTCGGGAATGGTGATGACGTCGCCCGGCGAGACCGGGAAGTTGGTCGACAGATCGCCGCGGTTGAGGATCTTGTCCAGGCGCACCGCGTAGGTTTCGGTGCCTTCGCCCGACTTGCGATAAAGCTCGGAGCGGTCGCCCGCGGCGAACTCGGTCACACCGCCGGCGGCCAGCACTGCATCGAGCACGGTCATGCCGGGGCGATAGGGAATCGAAATCGGTTGCCGCACGGCGCCAGTGACGCGGACGCGAGACAGGTATTCATGGCTGCGCAGGTCGGTGAGGATCACCGCGACCTGCGGGTCGCGCACGAAGCTTGCGAGTTTGGCCTGAATATCCTTGGCTACTTCGGCTGGCGTATGGCCGCCTGCGGCGACATCGCCGACCAGCGGCACCGAGATCATGCCGTCGGGACGCACCGGTACGGTGATGCCCAGTTCCGGATTACGCCAGACCGACACCTGCACGATGTCGTCGACGCCGATTTTGTACGAGTCGACTGCTGTGGCGGTCGCCTGTATGGGTGGGGGCGTTTTCCCGCCGCCGCTGCTTGCGCAGGCGGTCAGCAGAAGCGACAGGCAGATGGCCGTCAGGCCGACGATAGAGCGCAACATTCCATTTCCCCTGTGTTGGTCACGTCAACTAGAACGCCGAAGGCATGCTGTTCCGGACAAGGGAAACCTGAATTAAGAGCTGTTAGCGACCCCCGGTTGCTCCGTCGCGGCGGTCAGACGCTCGCGCGCAGCTTGAACAGGCCGCCGGCCTATCGCGGCGCCAGGCACAAACGCCTGACGGCCGCAACGCCGCAACGGGACCTATCCCGATAGCGTTAACAGGCCCTGGGTCAGGTCTGGTAGAAGTCCCGGTACCAGTCCACGAAACGGCGCACGCCGGTTTCGATGGAGGTAGAAGGCGAATAGTCGGTGTCGCGCTGCAGGGCGCTGACGTCGGCGTAGGTGTCGGGCACGTCGCCGGGTTGCAGCGGCAGCAGGTTGCGTTCGGCCTTGCGGCCCAGGCAGTCCTCCAGTACCTCGATATAGCGCAACAGTTGCACCGGCTGGTGGTTGCCGATGTTGTAGACGCGGTAGGGCGCGGTGGAGCTGGCGGGGGTGGGAGCCAGCGGGTCGTAGCTCGGGTCGGGCCCGGGCACGCGGTCCAGCGTGCGGATAACGCCTTCGACGATGTCGTCGACGTAGGTGAAGTCTCGGGTGTGATGGCCGTGGTTGAACACGTCGATGGGCTCGCCCGCCAATATCCTGCGGGTGAACAGGAACAGCGCCATGTCCGGGCGGCCCCACGGTCCGTAGACGGTGAAGAAGCGCAGGCCGGTAGTGGGCAGGCCGAACAGATGGCTATAGGTGTGGGCCATCAGTTCGTTGGCCTTCTTGGTGGCCGCGTACATGCTGACCGGATGGTCCACGCTGTCTTCCACGGAGAAGGGCAGTTTTTTGTTGGCGCCGTAGACCGAGCTCGAAGACGCGTACACCAGATGCTCGATGCCGCGATGACGGCAGGCTTCCAGGATGTTGAGGAAGCCGACGATGTTGCTTTCCACGTAGGCCTGCGGGTTTTCCAACGAGTAGCGCACGCCGGCCTGCGCGGCCAGGTTGACCACGCGTTGCGGCTTGAATCGGTCGAAGGCCGCTTCCAATGCAGGGCGGTCTTCCAGCGAGGCCTGCACGAAGCCGAAGCCATCCAGCGGCAGCAGTTTGTCCAGGCGCGCCTGTTTCAGGCGCGGGTCGTAGTAGGGATTGAGGTTGTCGTAGCCCAGCACCTCATCGCCGCGGGCCAACAGGCGCTGGCTCAAGTGTGAGCCGATGAAACCGGCGGCGCCGGTGACCAGTACACGCATTTCAGGGCATCTCCGTGGATCGCAGGCGTCAGTCTATTACAGACGGCGATCGACACTCTCACTGGGCGGTTTCCGACTGTCTTAAAGGCAGTCGTCGACGCTCTGCCGGGGTAGGGCGCGCTTGACGTCGAACAGGACCGCATCGGGCTTGCCGAAGGCGCGGATGCCGTCGGCGCCCAGCGCGATGAACTCCCGATGCGAGACCGCCAGGATGATCGCGTCGTACTTGCCCTGCTCGGGTTGGGCGATCATCTCCAGGCCGTATTCGTGCCGTGCTTCGTCCGCGTTCACCCACGGATCGTGGATATGCACGTTGGCGTTGTAGCTGCGCAGCTCGGCCACGATATCCACCACTCGCGTATTGCGCACGTCGGGGCAGTTTTCCTTGAAGGCCAGGCCCAGCACCAGGATGTTGGATTGGGTGGTCTGCAAATTGCGTTTCGCCATCAGTTTGGCGGTGCGGCGGGCGACGTGGCTGCCCATGCCGTCGTTGATGCGGCGTCCGGCCAGGATCACGTCGGGGTGGTAGCCGATCTGCTGCGCCTTGTGGGTCAGGTAATAGGGGTCCACGCCGATGCAGTGGCCGCCGACCAGACCAGGGCGGAAGGGCAGGAAGTTCCACTTGGTGCCGGCCGCTTCCAGCACTTCATGGGTATCGATGCCCAGGCGGTGGAAGATCAGCGCCAGTTCGTTGATCAGGGCGATGTTGACATCGCGCTGGGTGTTCTCGATCACCTTGGCCGCCTCTGCCACGCGGATGCTGGAGGTCTTGTGCGTGCCGGCGGTGATGATCTGGCGGTACAGGTCGTCGATGAAATCCGCGGCCTCGGCGGTGGAGCCGGAGGTCACCTTCATGATCGTCTCCAGGCGGTGCTGCTTGTCGCCCGGGTTGATGCGTTCGGGGCTGTAGCCGGCGTAGAAGTCCTGGTTGAAGGTCAGGCCCGATTCGGCCTCGATGATAGGCACGCAGACTTCCTCGGTCGCCCCGGGGTAGACCGTGGATTCGTAAATCGCTACGCCGCCTTTGCCGATCGCGCGACCCACCGTGCGGCTGGCCGATTCCAGCGGCCGCAGGTCGGGCCGTTTGTAGTCGTCGATCGGGGTGGGCACGGTGATGATGAAGACGTTGCAGCCCTTCAGTTCTTCCGGATCGTTGGCGAAGCTGAGGTTCGCCGCTTCGCGCAGTTCCTGTTCCGGGACCTCCAGCGTATGGTCGTGGTGCTGGCGCAGTTCGGCCACGCGCTTGGCGTTGATATCGAACCCGAGCGTCTTGAACTTGCGTCCGAAGGTGGCTGCCAGCGGCAGGCCCACATAACCCAGGCCGATGACGGCGATGCTGATCTGGTCGCGCGAAGGCAGTGCGGCATCCATACGGAAGGTGGCTCTCGTCTGTAGGTGGGCATACCGGTGAAAGCATGCGGATTGGCGGACGGAGTCTAGCCGATGCCGTCTGCAGGCGTGCTGCACACGGTGGAAGCGGAATCCCCCTTGTTGGACGACAAAACGCGCAAAACGCCTTGCTGAGGACAAGCGCGGCGTTTGTCCCATGCCGCTGCCGTATTGCGTAAACCTCTAGTGCCGGAGCGAATGCCGTCCGGTCCACCAGGGGAATCGACCATGCGCATCCTGCTTTGCGGCGGAACCGGCTATATCGGTTGCCATACCTATCTGGTACTGACCGCGCGCGGGCATGAAGTGACCCTGGCGGACAATTTCAGCAACAGCTCTCCGCAAGTGCTGCACCGGCTGGAGACGTTGACCGGATCGTCCGTCGGTTTTCATCGCACCGACATGCGCGATCGTACCGCGCTGGCGCGCCTTTTTTCCATACGCCGGTTCGATGCGGTGATCCACTTCGCCGCGCTCAAAGCGGTCGGCGAATCCTGCGAGCGGCCTCTGGACTATTTCGACAACAACATCAGCGGCACCATCAACCTGCTGCAGGCTATGCGCGAAGCGGATGTGCGGAATCTGGTATTCAGCTCATCGGCGACGGTTTATGGCGACCCCGAGCGCCTGCCCATCGGCGAAGACGCGCGCCTGCAGGTCACCAATCCCTACGGGCGTACCAAACTGGTGATGGAGGAGTTGATCGGCGACGTATGCCGGGCCGATCCGTCGTTCCGGGCCGCGAACCTGCGTTACTTCAATCCGGTCGGCGCGCACGACTCTGGCATGGTCGGCGAGGACCCCGGCGGCATTCCCAACAATCTGATGCCCTACATCTGCCAGGTGGCGGTGGGGCTGCGCGAACAGCTGAGCGTGTTCGGCGGCGATTGGCCCACCCTCGACGGCACCGGCGTGCGCGACTATATCCACGTGATGGATCTGGCCCGCGCCCATGCCGATGCCTTGGACTATCTGGCCCGCGAGGACCGCAACCTCACCGTCAATCTGGGCACCGGGCGCGGCGTAAGCGTGCTGGAACTGGTGCGCGGGTTCGAGAAAGCTTCAGGACGCAGCATTCCGTACCGGATCGTCGACCGGCGCGAAGGCGACGTCGCCGAAGTGTATGCCGATCCTTCGCTCGCCCAACGATTGCTGGGCTGGCGCGCCGAACTGGATGTCGATGCCATGTGCCGCGATGCCTGGCGTTGGCAGTCGCTCAACCCGCAGGGTTACGCCTCACTGCTCGCGGCCGAGCCCAACAAGGCAGCGGTTACCGCCTGAGGCTGTTTCATCCATGCGAAGTGGTTTGCGCTCGTACCCAGCGCGGTGCGGTCCAGAACCCGGAGGGTCGCTGTCGCTCGAGGCATCTTGTCCAGCAGAGCCTGCATCGAGCGGCGCGGGGCGAACCAGTCGTCTTTCAGCAACACCGCCTGGGTTCGCGCTTCGACGCGGGACAACGCCTGCTCGAGATCCGTTTCCATGCCGGCAGCCGCGTAGCGGTTGCTGAGGCCCACGTTCGCCCAGTCGCGCATCAGGCTGCGCGCCTCGTCGCCCGCAAAGCCGAAGCGTCTGCCATGGAAGACGCCACGCCGGTCGGCGATCCACGGTACGAACTGGAACGCGAAGGGAAAGACGCAACGTTTCGGCGCAGGGAAGGTCCGCCAGTACGGCGAACCGCTGGCCACCAGCCAAAGGCGGTCGAACGCATCGGGATGCAGGCCCAGGTAGCACGCCGCGAACTGCGCGCCGATGCTGTGGCCGCCGATGATGCGTTCCTTCACGCTGCAGTGTTCGGCCATGGCGGCGTGGCTGCGCGCGATATCCAGGCTCAGTATCTGCTTGTAGCCCCAGTCGACCTCGCGGCTCGGGCGCAGGCTGCTGCTGCCGTTGCCGCGCATTTCCTGCAGGAACACCGCAATGCCCTTCGCTGCCAGCGCGTCGGCGAAGGGAAGGTAATGCCGCGCCGCCACGCCCAGCGCCGGCAGCCACAGCAACGAAGCCTGCGGTTGTGCGGGAATGCGTGCGATGAGGTTGTAGCGGTGGCCGTCGTCCGTGGACAGCGGAATATCGAGTTCCTGAATGCTCATCGTGCGGGCGCCGCTCCGAAGTGATCTAGCACCACGATGTCGCCGCGTCCGGGACGATAGCCTTTGCGCAGAGCGGCGTGCACGTAATCCGACGCCGCGGAGCAGGCTTCGCTCAGCGCAAGGCCCCGGCACAGGTTGGCCGCGATCGCCGAGGCCAGCGTGCAGCCGGTGCCGTGGGCTTCGAGACGCAAGCGCGGGTGCGCGATCCCGACGATGCCCGTGGAGTCGGCGAACAGATCGACCACCTCGCCGTCGCCCGGCAGGTGGCCGCCTTTCAGAAACACGGCTGCGGCTCCCAGCGACAGCAGTTCTGTAGCGGCCGTACGCATCCCTTCAGGATCGGCGATGGCGTGGCCCAGCAGCAGTTCGGCTTCGGGCAGGTTGGGCGTGATCACCGAAGCGAGCGGAATCAGGTGCTGCCGCAGAGCATCCAGTGCGGCGTCTTCCAGCAGTTTCGCGCCGCTGGTCGCCACCATCACCGGGTCCAGAACGATGAAGGCCGGCTTGTGCGTCCGCAATGCGTCGGCGACCGCCACAATCACCTCCGCATTCGCCAGCATCCCCAGCTTGACCGCACCGATATCGAAATCCTCGAAGCAGGCTTCTATCTGCGCGCGCAGGAAATCCACCGGCGGAACATTGACCGCAGTGACTCCGCGCGTGTGCTGCGCGGTCAGCGCGGCGATGACCGATAGTCCGTGCACGCCGTGTGCAGCGAAAGTCTTCAGGTCGGCCTGGATACCGGCGCCGCCACCGGAATCGGAGCCGGCGATGGTCAATGCGGAGAGGGTTTGCGCGCTCAAGCGTCGGTGGCCTTTGTGTTTCCGTCGGGATCGACCAGGGTTTCGGCCAACTGCAGCGCCGCTTCGAAATCCGCAACGAAATGCAGTTCCCCTTCACGCAGGTCCAGCCCCATCTTACGGACAACCTGACGCGGTTGGGCCTGCAGACCCGAGATGATCAGAAAGATGCCGCGGCGGCGGCAACGGTCGAGCAGCGTTTTCAACGCATGCACGCCGCTGGCGTCGATGATCGGCACCAGGCGCATGCGCAGGATGAAGACCTTCGGAGGTTCGAAGAACTGATCGAGGAGTTCGTCCAACCGGCTGGCCGCGCCGAAGAACAACGGTCCGCTGATCTGGAATGCTTCCACGCCTTCGGGCAGACGCGCCCGTTGCGTCGGATCGGCGCCGCTCGCGCGGTCGTCGCCGTTCTCGTCGATCAGCTTGATTCCGGAACTGACTTCGAACGCATCGGCCATGCGGAACATGAAGACGAAGGCCGCAGCCACGATTCCCGCCTCGATGGCGATGGTCAGGTCGAAGAACACCGTCAGGAAAAAGGTCAGCAGCAGCACCAGCCGATCGCCTTTGGGCGCCGACATCGTGTGCCGGAAATGCTGGTGTTCGCTCATGTTCCAGGCCACCACCAGCAGCACCGCCGCCAGCGCGGCCAGCGGCACGTAGCGCATCCATGGCGTCAGCAGCAGCATGAAAACCAGCAGGAAAGCGGCGTGCAGCATGCCTGCTACCGGCGAGCGCCCGCCGGCGCGTATGTTGGTGGCGGTGCGGGCGATGGCGCCCGTGGCGGGCAAACCGCCGAACAGCGCCGCACCCACGTTGGCCACGCCCTGCGCCACCAGTTCGCCATTGGAGCGATGGCGTCCGCCGGTCATGCCATCGGCTACCACCGCCGACAGCAGGGATTCGACGCCGGCCAGGAAGGCGATGGTGAAGGCGCTGGGCAATAGTTCGAAAGTGCGCTCGAAGGGGATGCGCGGAAAATCGAAGACCGGTAACGCCGACGGCAAACTGCCGAAGCGGCTGCCGATGGTTTCGGCCGGCATCGCGAACGCGATGCAGACGCCGGTGCAGACCAGCAGAGCGATCAGAAAACCGGGCCAGTTCGGCTTCCAGCGCCGCAGCGCGACGATGATGGCAAGGCCCAATACCGCAAGCGCGACCGCCGCCGGTTGCGTGGTCGCGATGTGCCTGGCGTAAGCGGACCAGCGTGCGAAGAACTCCGCCGGCACGCTTTCCATCCGCAATCCCAGCACATCCTTGACCTGGCTGGAAAAGATGCTGACCGCGATACCCGCGGTGAAGCCGGTGATTACCGGTTGCGGCATGTACTTCATCAGCGTGCCCAGGCGTAGCAGACCGGCGCCGATCAGCATCAGCCCGGCCAGCAGCGTGCACAGGACCAGGCCGCCGAAGCCGAATTTCTGGATCACCACGAATACGACTGGAATGAAGGCCGCCGTGGGCCCGCCGATCTGCACCCGCGATCCGCCCAGCGCGGAGATCAGGAAGCCGGCGATGATCGCGGTATACAGGCCTTTTTCCGGCGTGGTGCCGCTGGCGATGGCCAGCGCCATGGCCAAGGGCAGCGCGACGATGGCAACAGTGAGCCCGGCGATGGCGTCGGCGCGCAGGTCGGTCCAGTGGTAGCCGCCACGCAGAACGGTGTACAACTTCGGCACGAACATGCGTCCGTACTGCGCGGCGTTCATCGACATCAGGCGGGTTCCTTCAGGCGTACCCCGCGTCCGCGTCCCTGGCTGGGCTGCTCGTTGCCGATCAGTTCGATTCCGGCGGCATCCAGCGCCTCGATGATCTTGGTCAGCGTGTCGACCACACCGCGGACATTGCCGTTGCTGGCTTCCATGCGCTGGATGGTGGGAAGGGACACACCCGCCATCGCCGCCAGCGCACGCTGATCAATGCCGAGCAGGGCGCGCGCGGCGCGCAGTTGGGTGGCGGTGATCATGGCTTCCCGCAGTCCAGGGGCAGGTGCTCATTTCACCATCTGGAGCTTGTCTATGCAATTACCACAATTGCATAGTGATGTTTTAAACATCATAAAGCTTGCCATGCGCGCTCTGCTCGCCCTTGTAGATCCGAGCTTGCTCGGATGCTTTGATCTTGAGTGAAGAGCATCCGAGCAAGCTCGGATCTACAAAATCAAAGACATCGCGGGCGGCCGGGCAAGCCCGGCTCCATGAAGGGCTTTCCGTTGGTGAAGGCCTTACAGCACTTCCGACGCGTAATCGGCCAACCTCGAGCGCTCACCGCGACGCAGGGTGATATGCGCGCTGTGGGCCCAGTTCTTGAAGCGGTCCACGGCGTAGGTCAGGCCCGAGGTGGTTTCGGTCAGGTACGGCGTGTCTATCTGCTCCACGTTGCCCAGGCAGACGATCTTGGTGCCGGGGCCGGCGCGGGTGATCAGCGTCTTCATCTGCTTGGGCGTGAGGTTCTGCGCCTCGTCCAATATCAGATAGCGGCTGAGGAAGGTGCGGCCGCGCATGAAGTTCATCGAGCGGATCTTGATGCGCGAAGCCAGCAGGTCGTTGGTCGCCGCGCGGCCCCAGGCACCGCCGTCCTGGTTGTGGGTCAGCACTTCCAGGTTGTCGGTCAGCGCGCCCATCCAGGGCGTCATCTTTTCTTCCTCGGTACCGGGCAGGAAACCGATGTCCTCGCCCACGCTGACGGTGGCGCGGGTCATGATGATCTCGCGGTAACGTTGCTGGTCCATGGTCTGTGCCAGGCCCGCGGCGAGCGCGAGCAGGGTCTTGCCGGTGCCGGCGGTGCCGAGCAGGCTGACGAAGTCGATTTCCGGATCCATCAACGCGTTGAGGGCGAAATTCTGCTCGCGGTTGCGCGCGGTGATGCCCCAGACTGCGTGCTGGGTGCTGCGGAAATCGTCGGCCAGCGCCAGCGTCGCTTTTTTGTCCGTGCCGATCTTGGCGACGCGGAATTCGACCTCGTCGTCGCCCGGCAGGTACAGGAACTGGTTGGGATACCAGTCTTCCTCGTCGGTCATGCTGACTTCATAACTGGTACGGCCGGCCTTGTCGCTCCATGAGCGCAGGTCTTTCTCGTGGCGGTCCCAGAAATCGGTCGAAAGTTCGGTGGCGCCGGTGAACAGCAGGCTGAAATCGTCCAGCGCGCGGTCGTTCTCGTAGTCCTCGGCCACCAGCCCGCTGATCGCGGCCTTGATGCGCAGGTTGATGTCCTTGGACACCAGGATGACCGGCACTTCGGGGTGCTGTTCGCGCAGCTCCAATACCGCGGCGAGGATCTTGTTGTCGGGGGCGACGGTGCCGAAGGTGCGGTCCAGGGCCACCGGCTTGGTCTGGAAATAAAGTTTGCCGATCGCGCTCTGCGATTTGAGCTGCAGCCCCTGCGGGTGGCTGAGGATGATGCCCGCGTCGATCTGCTCGGCGCCGGCGCCTTCGATCAGCTCATTGAGGAAGCGGCTGACCTGGCGCGCATTGCGGCTGACTTCGGTCATGCCTTTCTTGGCGTTGTCCAATTCCTCGATGACCTGCATGGGCAGGAAGACATCGTGTTCCTCGAACTTGAACAGCGCGGTCGGATCGTGCATCAGCACATTGGTATCCAACACGTAGATGCGCTTGCTTCGGGTCATCTAGACAGCCTCATGGAGGGTGGGGTGTGGATGGGTTGCTACGGAGAAGTTGCTGCGGGAAAACGACGGCCGACCACCGCGGCCCGCAAGGCGGGGCAGTGGCGAGATGAGGAGAAGGGAAAAGTCACTGCTTGCTTGCGACCTTCAATGCATCCAGTACAGCTTCGGCATGGCCGGCGACCTTCACTCCGCGCCATTCCTGCGCGATGCGCCCTTCGGGCGAGATCAGAAAAGTGCTGCGGACCACGCCCAGCACCTTGCGGCCGTACATGTTCTTCTCGTGGATCACGTCGAAGGCTTTGCACAACGCTTCGTCGGCGTCGCTGACCAGCGGGAATCTGAAGCCCTGCTTGGCGCAGAAATTATCGTGGGATTTCACCGAATCGCGGGAAACGCCCAACACAGTCGCATTGAGCTTCTTGAATTTCGGCAGCAAGGCATTGAAATCGATGCCTTCGGTGGTGCAACCCGGCGTGCTGTCCTTCGGATAGAAGTACAGCACCAGCCATTGGCCGGCGTAGTCGGAGAGTTTCGCGGTTTCTCCGCCGGACAGCGCCAGCGGAAGTTTCAGCGTGGTTTTGCTCAGGGCCGTGCCGGTTGCGGTCATCAGGTCAGAACTTCATCGGGTCCATGATCGCGTCCAGGTTCAGATGGTCGCAGAATTCGAGGAAATCGTCGCGCAGCGCGGCGATGTGCATATTGGCGGGCACGCCTATCGTCACCTGCGCAGAGAACATCTCCGCGCCGGTCTGCATGGCGCGGTAACGCGTGCTTTGCAGGTTTTCTATGGTGATGCCCTGGCGGTCGAAGAAATCGGCCAGTTGGAAAAGGATGCCGGGCTTGTCGGCCGCCACCACTTCCACGATGTACGGCAACAGGTTGGACTGCACCACCTTGGCGCCGGTGCGGTACCAGACCAGCTTCATGCTTTCCTCGCGCTCCAGCCGCGTCAGCATGGCTTCCAGCTTGGCCACCGCGTCCCACGAGCCGGTCGCCAGCGCGGTCACCGACACATCCCGGCCCACGGTGGAGAGGCGCGCATCGACCAGGTTGCAGCCGCTATCGGCGATCCTGCGGGTCACCGACAAGAGCGGCGACTCCGGATGCGTCGTATAGGCGTTGATCAGGAGATGGTTTTCGTTCGGCGAAGGCCGGGCGGTCGAATCGGTCAATGGAGCTTCCGGCATCACTTCTAGTCTGAATGGCGACCGGGCAGGTGCCCGGTGCATGGCCCAGCATACTTGCCCGCGCTTTCCAGCCGCAAGTAACATCGCAGGGTGCGCGGCGTTCCGCGCGACCCCATTCCAAAGGCAGCCGCTTGTCACTTTCCGGCAGTATCACCGCACTTGCGACACCGTTCACGGTTGCCGGCGATCTGGATATCGATGGCTGGCGCCGTTTGCTGCAGCAGCAGCTCGATGGCGGCACCCAGGGTCTTGTCGTGGCCGGCTCGACCGGCGAAGCCGCGGCGCTGACAGAAGCCGAATACGACCTTCTGCTGAAAACCGCGGTCGAAAGGGTGGCCGGACGGGTCCCCCTCCTGGCAGGCACCGGCCAGATGAACACCGCCAAGACCATCGCCCAAACGCGCCGGGCCGCCGATCTCGGCGCGAATCTGGCGCTGGTGGTGACCCCGCCGTACGTGCGCCCCACCCAGGCCGGGCTGATCGCCCATTACCTGGCCGTGGCCGACCAGGGCGGCCTGCCGGTGGTGCTGTACAACGTGCCCGGCCGTACCGGCTGCGATCTGCTGCCCGAAACGGTGGCCGAGCTGGTTTCGCATCCGAATATCGTCGGCATCAAGGAGGCGCGCGCCGAACCCGAGCGCATGGCCGCTCTGCTGGCGATGCGCAGCGACAGCTTCGCCGTACTCAGCGGCGACGACCCCACCGCGTGCCGCGCGATGCTGGCCGGCGCCGACGGCCTGATATCGGTGGGCTCCAACGCATTGCCACGTTCGTTCCGCACGCTTTGCGATCTGGCCCGTCGCGGCGATCGGACGCGCGCCGAGCGCCATGATGCGCAGATGCAGCCTTTCTATTCCTTCTTCGGCATCGAATCCAATCCCATTCCAGTGAAGGCGCTGCTGCAGCGTCTGGGTTACGGTGCCGGCCTGCGCCTGCCGCTGTTGCCGCTTTCCGATGCCCATGTGGCCGAAGCCGATCGCTTGCATGCGGCCGTCATGGCGCTAGAAGAACAATCCAGCCGCGAAGACATCGCGGCCTAATTCGAAGCCGGTCGCGACGTAGTTGCGGCTTAATACCAGAACTCTCAGGAGATTACCCAATGCGTTCCTATTCCCCGTTCCTGCGCCCGCTCGCCCTCGCGGCACTGGCCATCGCCATGCTTGGCGTCACTGGCTGCAAGTGGTTCCGCAAGGGCAACCCGGACTATGCGATGAGCGCCGAAACCAGGCCGCTGGAAGTGCCGCCCGACTTGAATCTGCCCGACACCGCCGGCGCCATGAAGCTGCCGCCGACCGCTGCCCAGGCCGCCACCCCCAGCGCGGCGAGCTCGGCGACCGGCTTCAACGTGGCCGGCACGCGCGAGGAAGTCTTCGCCAAGGTCGGCGACGCGCTGGGCGGCATCGAAGGCCTGACCATCGCCAGCCGCGCGCAGCTGCTGGGTAGTTACGACGTCGCCTACGAGGGCAGCAACTTCCTGGTACGCGTGGTGGGCGTGGAAGCCGGCGCCTACGTGTCGGCAGTGGATCCGCGCGGCCTTCCGGCGGTCGGTTCGGCGCCCAAGCTGATCGCGGCGTTGAAGGCGAAGCTCGGCGGCTGATAGGCCAGGCTCGTGAATTGAAAAAGGGCGCCCTGGGCGCCCTTTTTCGTTGTGGCCTATGGCTGGAACGTCCTGTTCAGCGCTCCAGCAACGGCAGTTTGTCTGTTTTCCCTTCCCATTCCTTCGCGTCGGGCAGGGCTTCCTTGCGCACGGTGATGACCGGCCAGGCCATCGCCAGTTCCTTGTTCAGGGCCACGAAGCTTTCTTGTCCGGCGGGGACGTCGTCTTCGGGGTAGATGGCGTTGATGGGGCATTCCGGCTCGCACAGGGTGCAGTCGATGCACTCGTCCGGGTCGATCACCAGGAAGTTGGGGCCCTCATGGAAGCAGTCGACCGGGCACACCTCGACGCAGTCGGTGTACTTGCACTTGATGCAGTTCTCGGTGACGACGAAGGGCATGGGTCCGGTCCGGTGGGAGGTGCGGTAAGTTTAGATCACCACAAGTCTAGAGCATCGCAAGTTCAGAGCGCTGTCGCGCGGCATCGCCTCGTATCGCGCGGCGGTCCGCGTAAAAAAAGCCCGGCCAGAAGGCCGGGCTTTGCCAGCGATTGCCCGATCCGGAGCGTAGCTCCGGCGCGGAACAGGGAATTTGGTGCTCCCTAGGGAATTCGAATCCCTATTTTAGCCTTGAGAGGGCCACGTCCTAACCGTTAGACGAAGGGAGCTTTTGGTAAGCGGCGCTGCGACGGACTAGTATATTCGCCAGCCGGTGCCTGCGGCAAATGACCGTCAGGCCCGGAACCGCCCCGAACCCACCCGAAACATTCCTACAGACGGACCCGCCACCATTACGTCGCAATCCCTTCCCACCGCCGCCGTTTCCCTGCGCGTCATCCCGCGCGACCAGCACACGATCTCGCGCCGGGATATCAGCCCAAACGCGTTGCGCGTGCTGTACCGGTTGCGGGATTCGGGCTTCGCCGGCTACCTGGTCGGCGGCGCTGTCCGCGACCTGCTGGTCGGAGGCCATCCGAAGGATTTCGACATCGCCACCGACGCCACTCCGGAACAGGTCAAGGCGTTGTTCCGCAACAGCCGCCTGATCGGCCGGCGGTTCCGCCTGGCGCATGTCGTGTTCGGCCGCGAGATCATCGAGGTCGCCACCTTCCGCGCCAATGTCGACGACGGCAGCGGAGACCGCGAACAGCATGAAGGCGGCCGCCTGCTGCGCGACAACGTCTACGGCACCATCGAGGACGACGCGGTGCGCCGCGATTTCACCGCCAATGCGCTGTATTACGCCATCGAGGATTTCTCGGTGCGCGATTACGTCGGCGGCTTCGAGGATGTGCAGGCGCGCAAGATGAGGTTGATCGGCGACCCCGAGCAACGCTACCGCGAAGATCCCGTGCGGATGCTGCGCGCCATACGCTTGGCCGGCAAGCTGGGCTTCGAGATAGATCCGGCCTCCGCCGAACCGATCGCGCGGCTGGCGCCGCTGCTCTCCGAAGCCGCCCCGGCCAGATTGTTCGAGGAACTGCTGAAGCTGTTCCTGTCCGGCAATGCCGTGGCCAGTTTCGAGGGCCTGGAGCGCTTCGGCCTGCTGCCGGCGATCCTGCCTGAAACCGCTGCCGCGCTGGCTTCCAACCGTAGCGGCGCCTTGCGCAGCATGCTGCTGGAAGGCCTGCGCGGCACCGACGCCCGGGTGGCCAATGAGGAGCCGGTTTCGCCGGCGTTCCTGTTCGCGCTGCTGCTGTGGCCTGCGTATTGCCGTGCGCTGATCGGCCTGCAGGCACAGGGCGTGAATGCAGAAGAGGCCCAGCGCCGCGCAGCCGACCGGGTGACCCTGCACCAGCTGGGCACGGTCGCCTTGCCGCGCCGTTTCTCGCTGCCCATGCAGGAAATCTGGCTGCTGCAGTCGCGCTTCAGCTCCAGACAGCGCAAGCGGGTGATGCGCCTGCTGTCGCATCCGCGTTTCCGCGCGGCCTACGATTTCCTGCTGCTGCGGCTGACCGCTTCCAGCGAGCACGCAGAAGACGTGGCGTTCTGGCGTGAGGCCCAGACCCAGTCGGGCGAGGAGCTGTCCGCCGCTTTGGGCGTGGCCGCTCCGCGCGATGTCTATGCCGAAGACGACGCAGCGCCGCCCAAGCGCCGCCGTCGTCGCCGTCGCTCCAGCAGCGCCGCGCCCGCCGCGGAATGATCCCTCCGGTCATCGCCTTCGTCGGCCTGGGCGGCAACCTGGGCGATGCCGCCGCGACCCTGCGCGCGGCCGTCCATGCGTTGGCCGGTTTGCCCGAAACCCATCTGCTGCAGGCCTCCAGCCTGTACCGCACGCCAGCGTGGGGGTTGGAGCAGCAGCCCGACTTCATCAATGGCGCGGTCATGCTGGAAACGCGGCTCCCGCCACGCCGATTGCTGGAAGCCTTG
Organism: uncultured Pseudoxanthomonas sp.; assembly: GCA_946479745.1. Next base: position 39,481 of record CAMLGZ010000012.1, read on the forward strand.
CTTGCGGTGGAGCGCGATTTCGGCCGTGAACGCGAGGCCGCGTCGCGCTGGGGTCCGCGCACTCTGGATCTGGATCTGCTGCTGTATGGCGATGCGGCGATTGGCGAGCCCGGCTTGCAGGTGCCGCATGCGCATTTGCACGAGCGCGCCTTCGCCCTGGTGCCTTTGCTCGAGATCGCCCCGGATATCCTCATTCCCGGGCAAGGCCGCGCGCGAGATGCTCTGTCCAATCTGGATACCTCGGCTATCGAGTCGTTAGGGTGATAATCAGCAAATGAGCACACACGCCGAAATCAAGAAGTGGACCCTGCCGGCATTGGCCACCGCCAAGCGCGAACAGCGCAAGCTGGTGATGCTGACCGCCTACGACTACAGCTTCGCGCGGGTGGCCGACACCAACGGCGTGGATCTGGTGTTGATCGGCGATTCGCTGGGCATGGTGGTGCAGGGGCGCGATTCGACCTTGCCGGTCACGGTGGAACATATCGTCTACCACACCGCCGCGGTCGCGCGCGGGCTGAGCAGGGCGATGCTGATCTCCGATCTTCCTTTCCAGTCCGACGCCACTCCCGAACGTGCGCTGCAAGCCTCCATTACGCTGCTGCAGGCCGGCGCGGAAATGGTGAAGCTGGAGGGCGCGGGCCACAAACTGGAAGTCATCCGCTTCCTGGTCGAACGCGATATTCCGGTCTGCGCACATCTTGGCCTGACCCCGCAATCGGTGCTGAAGCTCGGTGGCTACAAGGTGCAGGGCCGCGACGAGCAGGCCGCCGCCAAACTGCGTTCCGACGCGCAGGCGGTGGCCGACGCCGGCGCTTCGATGCTAGTGCTCGAATGCGTGCCGTCGCCGCTCGCCGCCGCCATCACCGCGGCAAGCGCCATTCCCACCATCGGCATCGGCGCGGGCCCGGAATGCGACGGTCAAGTGCTGGTGCTGCATGATTTCCTGGGCCTGGACACGGGGCATCGCAAGCCGAAATTCGTCAAGGATTTCCTGGCCGAGGGCGGTTCCGTCGCCAAGGCCATCGCGGCCTATGCCGCGGCGGTGCGCGATGGTTCGTTCCCGGACGCCGAACACTCCTATTGAACACTCCCGACTGCAGCCGGCGCCCGCATAAGGAAGCGCAATGATCGAAACCATCACCGAACTCGATGCGCTGCGCGCGCGGGTCAATGGCTGGAAGCGCGAGGGGCTACGGGTCGGTTTCGTGCCGACCATGGGCAATCTGCACGCCGGCCATTACTCGCTGGTGATGCTGGCGCGGCAGTACGCCGACCGCGTGGTGTCCAGCGTATTCGTCAATCCGACCCAGTTCGGCCCCAATGAAGATTTCACCCGTTATCCTCGTACCCCAGAAGCGGACACGACCGGGTTGGAGGGCGCGGGTTGCGATGTGCTGTGGTTGCCGACCGTGGAGTCCATGTATCCGTTTGGTGTCGAGCTGGCCGCCAGGATCAACGTGCCCGGCGTCAGCAGCGTGCTGGAAGGCGCGCACCGGCCGGGGCACTTCGATGGCGTCTGTACAGTGGTCACGCGCCTGTTCAACCAGGTGCAGCCCGATGTGGCTGCGTTCGGCAAGAAGGATTTCCAGCAGCTGGCTGTGATCCGGCAGATGGTGACCGATCTGGCTTTTCCCATCGAAATCCTGGGTGGCAGTATCGTGCGCGAAAGCGACGGGCTGGCGATGAGTTCGCGCAACCAGTATCTGTCGGCGGACGAACGCCCGGTTGCGGCGGAGATTCGCAAGACGCTGCTGGCGATGCGCGGTGCCGTGGCGTCCGGACGACCCGGTCTGGAGGTCGAGGCGGAGGCTTCCAGCAGGCTGTCGGCGGCGGGTTTCGCCGTGGATTACGCCGCGGTCAGGCGTCCGGATCTCAGCGAGCCGGAAGACGGCGAAAAATCTGCGCGGGTCGCGCTGATCGCGGCGAAATTGGGTAGAACCAGGCTGATCGACAATCTGGAGTTCTGATTTCCTTCTCCCGGAGGGAGAAGGAAAGCGGCTTTGCTAAACTCCTAATCCCCTCGAACGGCTGCCCGCCATGCAACTGAGCCTGCTAAAAGCCAAAATCCACCGCGCCACCGTCACCCATTCCGAGCTCAACTACGAAGGCTCGGTCGCCATCGACGCGCTGCTGCTGGAAGCCAGCGGCATCCGCGAGTTCGAGCAGGTGCATGTCTGGGATGTGACCAACGGCAGCCGCTTCAGCACCTACGCGCTGCGCGCCGACGAGGGCAGCGGCATCATTTCCTTGAACGGCGGCGCGGCACGGCATGTGCAGGTCGGCGATCTGGTGATCATCGCTGCCTTCGCGTCGATGAACGAACAGGAAGCGTCCGTATTCAAGCCGAACCTGGTCTATGTCGATGCCAGCAACCGCGTGACCCACACCAACCACTCCATCCCCAAGCAGGCGGCATGAGCATGAAGCCTGGCTTCGACACGCTGCAATCCCACGCTTCCCGTCTGCAGGGCGCGAAGGCGTCGTCGCTGTTGGAGAAGGATCCGGCGCGCGCGCACGATTTCGCGCTGCGCCAGGGAGCGCTTTATTTCAATTTCGCGCGGCAGTCCTACGACCGCGACGCGCTCGACGCGCTGTTGGCCCTGGCGCGATCGCGCGACATGGCTGGCGCGTTCGGGCGTTTGTTCGATGGCGAAAAAGTCAACATCACCGAAGACCGCGCCGCGCTGCATACGGCCTTGCGCGGCAACCACTCGGACGCGGCGATCGCGCGCGAGGCCTTCGCGACCGCCAGTGCGACCCGCCAACGCATGGGGGCAGTGGTTGCGGAGCTGGAAGCCAGCGGCATTACCGATATCGTCAGCGTCGGCATCGGCGGTTCCGACCTGGGGCCGCGACTGGTGGCCGATGCGCTGCGCGCGCCGGCGGGCGGCCGTTTCCGCGTGCATTTCCTCTCCAACGTGGACGGTGCCGCCGCGCAACGCACGCTGGCGCCGCTGGACCCGGCGCGCACCGCCGCTATCCTGATTTCCAAGACCTTCGGTACGCAGGAAACGCTGCTCAATGGCGGCATCCTGCGCGACTGGCTGGGCGGCAGCGAGCGTCTGTACGCAGTCAGTGCCAATCCCGAACGCGCCGCTGCCGCATTCGACATCGCCGCCGAACGCGTGCTGCCGATGTGGGACTGGGTGGGCGGCCGCTATTCGCTGTGGTCGGCGGTCGGCCTGCCGATCGCGTTGGCGATCGGCTTCGAGCGTTTCGAAGAACTGCTGGCGGGCGCGTCGGAGTTCGATGCGCACGTGTTGAACTCGCCGCTGGAAACCAATATCTCGGTTCGCCATGCGTTGACCGCCGTATGGAACCGCAATGTGCTGGGCCATGCGGCGCATGGCGTGATGACCTACGACCAGCGCCTGGCTTTACTGCCCGCTTATCTGCAGCAGCTGGTGATGGAAAGCCTGGGCAAGTCGGTGAAGCTGGATGGAAGCCCGGTGGAAGTCGATACCGTGCCGGTATGGTGGGGCGGTGCGGGCACCGATGTGCAGCACAGCTTCTTCCAGGCCTTGCACCAGGGCACGGGCATCGTGCCGCTGGATTTCGTCGGCACTATCCGCAACGACGATCCGTACGCGGAGAATCATCTGGCGTTGATGTCCAACCTTTTCGCCCAGGCCGAAGCGCTGGCCAATGGCCAGTCCAGCGGCGATCCGCATCGCGCCTATGCCGGCGGCCGACCCAGCACGCTGATGCTGCTGGATGCGTTGACGCCGCAGTCGCTGGGCGGACTGATAGCGATGTACGAACACAGCGTTTACGCGCAGTCGGTGTTGTGGGGTATCAATGCCTTCGATCAGTTCGGCGTGGAGCTTGGCAAACAGTTGGCCAATGGGTTGTTGCCGGCATTGCGCGGCGAGGTTGAGGCCAGCGATCCGGTGACCAAGGTGTTGTTGGCGGAGCTAAAGGCGCGAGGCTAAAGGCGCAGAAAAAATTCGGATGTCATCCCAGCGAAAGCTGGGATCCATTTTGATCTTGATTTTGCCTTTGCTTTGGATCCGGAATCGCACGCATCCCTGCGAAAATCAAGATGGATCCCAGCTTTCGCTGGGATGACGGCTCCGGTAGTTTGTTTTCTATTGGTTTTGGCCGTGCCGTGCCAACGCCCAGCCTGCATGTTCGCGCACGATGTCGGAACCATGATCCTTGCGCGAAGCGAGCGATTCCAGCACCGCCGGCGTAGTCGGCGCATTCCCCAACCCCACCGCAATATTGCGCAACCAGCGCTCATAGCCGCTGCGGCGGATCGCTGAGCCTTCGGTGCGGCTCAGGAATTCCGTTTCCGACCAGGCGAACAGTTGCGGCAGCGTCGCCACGTCAAGATCGTTGCGCGCCCGGAAATCCGGTTCATCCGTGCGCTTGGCGAACTTGTTCCAAGGACACACCAGCTGGCAATCGTCGCAGCCGAAAATGCGGTTGCCGATCGCCGGTCGAAGCTCCTCGGGAATAGAGCCTTCATGCTCGATGGTCAGATAGGAAATACAGCGGCGCGCGTCCAACCGGTAGGGCGCCACGATGGCCTGAGTGGGGCAGATGTCGATGCAGCGCGTGCAGGTGCCGCAATGCGCGCTGGCGGGCGCGTCGACGGGCAAAGGCAGGTCGACGTAGATCTCGCCCAGGAAAAACCACGAGCCGCCGTCTTTGTCGATCAGGCAGGTGTGCTTGCCGATCCAGCCCAGACCCGCGTTGCGCGCCAGCGCGCGCTCCAGCACGGGCGCCGAATCCACGAAGACGCGATGGCCGAACGGTCCGACCTCTTCCTGTATCCGTTCGGCCAGTTTCTGCAGACGCTGCCGCATCAGCTTGTGGTAATCGCGACCCAGCGCATAGCGGGCGACATAGGCGCGTTCGCCGTTCTCCAGCGTGGTCCAGGCTTCCTCGCCATCGTTGCGGCCGTAGTCCAGGCCGACCGAAATCACCCGCAAGGTTCCCGGAATCAGCTCGTCCGGGCGCGTGCGCTTGTCGCCATGGCGCGCCATCCAGTCCATCGAGCCGTACAGGCCCTTGGCCAGCCAGTCGCGCAGGTGGGTTTCGTCCTCGCCCAGCTCGATGCCGGCGATCCCGCAGCGCTGGAAGCCGAGTTCGCGCGACAACGCACGCACGCGCTGGGCGAGTGCGGCTGGATCGCTTGCGGCGGCGAAAGGCAAAGACATGGGTCAAGTATAGAATCCATGCCATGTACGGAATGCTGCCCCTGTTCGATACCCATGCCGCCCGCTTGCTCGACGCCCGTGCGACGGCCTTGCTGGGAGGCGACGGTTACCTGCTGATGCAGCGTGCGGGGCAGGCCGCCTGGCAGCATCTGCTGCAGTACTGGCCTGCCGCACAGCGCATCACCGTGGTCTGCGGGCCCGGCAACAATGGCGGCGATGGCTACGTGCTGGCGCGCTTGGCGCACCGTTCGGGCCGCAGCGTGAAGGTATTGCATCTGGCCGAACACGTGCCCGGCACCGCACTGTCCCAGCGCGCATGCACGGACTACGTGGCGGTCGGCGGAGAAATCGCGATCTTTCCAGATGCCGTACCGCAAGGCGATGTGGTGGTGGATGCGCTGTTCGGTGTCGGTCTTTCGCGTCCGCCCGATGCGTTCGCTACCGCACTGATCGATGCCATCAACGGACAGCCGGCGCCGGTGCTGGCGCTGGACGTGCCCAGCGGATTGGATGCAGACAAGGGATCGGCGCCCGGCAAGGCCGTCGTCGCTTCCCGCACCTTGCAGTTCATCGCGCGGCACGCGGGGTTATGGACGGGTGAAGCGCTCGAGCACACGGGTGAACTCGCATTGGAGGAGTTGGAAGTTCCTCCCGATACTTTTTCCACCGTCCAGTCCGGCGCGTCGCTGCTGACCCGTGAAGCGCTGTCGTATTGGCTGCTGCCGCGTCGCCGCAACACGCACAAGGGCGAATCGGGCCGGGCGCTGTGCATCGGCGGCGATCATGGGCATGGCGGGGCCATTTTGTTGTGCGCCGAGGCGGCCTTGCGCAGCGGTGCGGGTCTGCTGAGCGTGGCGACACGCGCAACGCACGTGTCGGCGATGCTGGCGCGGCGTCCTGAAGCGATGGCGCGCGCGGTCGAGTCCGGTGACGAACTAAAGCCCTTGTTTTCACAGGTGGATGCGATAGCGGTCGGCCCCGGCCTGGGACAGGGCGACTGGGGTCGCGCCATGCTCAAATTGGCGCTGACGGCGGACAAGCCGCTGGTTCTGGACGCCGATGCGCTGAACCTGATCGCCGCCGAACCTCATGCGCTTGCCGATGCGATTCTGACCCCGCACCCGGGCGAAGCGGCGCGCCTGCTCGGCATCGATACCGCCGAGGTGCAGCGCGATCGATTCGCCGCCGCACAGGCCATTGCAGAACGTTACCAGGCGATCGTCGTGCTCAAAGGTGCGGGCACGATCATCGCCGCGCCCGGACAAACGCCGCGCGTGCTGGATGCCGGCAACCCAGGCATGGCGGTCGGCGGCATGGGTGATGTGCTGACCGGTGTGATCGTGGCTTTGCGGGCGAGTGGTTTGTCCGCTTTCGATGCCGCCAGCGCTGGTGCGTTGCTGCATTCGCTTGCGGGCGATGCCGCAGCGGAAGAGGGTGAGCGAGGGCTTCTGCCTTCTGATCTTTTTCCCCATTTGCGACGTCTCGCCAATCCCGAGGGAATCGATTGATGCATCTGCAGCTTCCCGTAACCGAGACAACCGAGGCATTGGGCCGCGCGCTGGCGGCCACGCGCCCGGCGCAGGCGGTTGTGCATCTGCAAGGCGATCTGGGCGCGGGCAAGTCGACGCTTGCGCGCGCGTTGCTGCGGGCGCTGGGCGTCGAGGGCGCGATCCGCAGCCCTACCTATACCCTGGTCGAGCGGTATTCCATTCCCGAAGGCGAAGCCTGGCACCTGGATCTTTACCGCATCGGCGATGCGGGAGAGCTGGATTTCCTGGGTCTGGACGACACGGTCGCCACCCTTTGGCTGGTGGAGTGGCCGGAGCGCGCGGGCTCTGCACTGCCTAAAGCCGACTTGCGTGTGGAACTGGCCATTCGGGGCATGGGCCGGGAGGCCCGGCTGCTAGCCGACACAGTGGTAGGGGAACATTGGCTGGTGCGTTTGGCCGCTTCGGCCGAAGTTGCAGCGCTATCTTCCCGGTCACAACAGGAAGTTCCGGCAGGTTACGGATTATTAAGGGAAAAATAGTTGCATTCCTTGGCGGATGGTGCTTGAATCCGCCGCATGCATAAGGGGATTACCCGTTTCGGCAGGACCACGGTGGGCATCGCGCTCGCTTTGGGTGCCGCGTGCCCCGTTTTAGCCGGTGAAGTCCGTAATGTCAGCGTCGAAACCGGCGCTACCGGTACCCGCGCCGAGATCCAGTTGGAAGGCAAGGGCCAGTACAAGACTCTTTCCCTGGCTGGTCCTGACCGGCTGGTTGTCGACCTGCCTGCTTCCACCGCCATGCGTGGCCTGAAGCTTCCGGCGGGCGCCGGCATCGTCAAGTCGGTGCGCACCGGGCAGCCGACGCCGGACACCTTGCGCATCGTGTTCGATCTTTCGTCTTCGGTCGTGGCCATGAAACCACGCCTGGAATCCACCGCCAGCGGCGCGCGGCTGGTGCTGGAATGGCCCGGCGATGGTCCTGCACTTGCAGCAACGGTAGCGAAGGCGGCGGCGACCGGCTCTTCCGAAACTCCTTCGCCCGCAACGCAAACTCCCACCCAACAAACCAACACTCAAGCAGCGGCGCAAGCGACTGCCGCATTGACTTCTGCTGCCGTACAACAGGCTGCAGCGAAACCTCCGACGGTTTCCCCGCAACTCTCGCCGCAGGCCATTCTCAACGGGCAGAGTACGCAGACGACGGCGGCCGCCACGGGTACAAGCGAGCCTCGTACCGATCCTGCGCCGACCCAGCCGGCACCGGTTCAATACACCATCGCGACTGGCGTGCCGGCTACTACGCCCACGCCCGCTACGGCCGCGACCTCCACGCCTGCTGAAGCCGCTTCAACTAGCACCGAGCCCGCTTACAAGCCGGTGCCGCAGGTGCCGATGCGCAGTGGCATGCGTCCTCTTGTCATCGCCATCGACGCCGGGCACGGCGGTCAGGATCCTGGTGCGCAAGGCCCCACCGGCAAGCGCGAGAAAGACGTCACCCTGGCGGTAGCGCGCGAACTGGCGCGGCAGATCAACGCCACTCCGGGCATGAAGGCTTATCTGGTGCGCGACGGCGACTATTTCATTCCGTTGCCCCAGCGTGCGCAGAAGGCACGCGCCAACAGGGCGGACATGTTCGTCTCCATCCATGCCGACGCCGCCGAAAACCGCAGCGCGCGCGGTTCGTCGGTGTACGTGCTTTCGCTTAAAGGCGCTTCCTCGCAGCGGGCGCGCTGGTTGGCGGACAAGGAAAACTCCTCCGATCTGGTCGGCGGCGTGCGCCTGAAGCAAGTGGACAACACCTTGTCATCGGTCCTGCTGGACCTGGCCCAGAGCGGACACATGAAAGCGTCGGAAGACGCCGCCAACCATGTGCTGGACGGCCTCAAGCGCGTAGGCAACAACCACAAACCGAATATCGAGCGGGCCAACTTCGCCGTGCTGCGCACTTCCGACATGCCGGCCATGCTGGTGGAAACCGCCTTCATCTCCAACGCGGACGAAGAGCAGCGCCTGGCCGACCCGGGCTACCAGCGCAAGGTGGCAAGCGCGGTGCTGGACGGCGTGCAGACCTATTTCACCCGCCAGCCTCCGCCGGGCACGCTGTTCGCCGCGCGAGCCGCCGCTGCCGATGCGGCAGCCCGGACCACTGCCAGCATCGGCAGCGCCGGCGCACCGTAAGCTCCACCCCTTCGGCTATCATCACGTCTGTTCTCCCGACGGCGCCCGCGCGTCGCCATCAGACCGTGCAGATCCGCCAACTCCCCGATACGCTCATCAACCAGATCGCTGCAGGCGAGGTCGTCGAACGGCCTGCGTCCGTGGTCAAGGAGCTGGTCGAAAACGCGTTGGATGCCGGCGCGCTGCGCATCGACATAGATCTCGAGGAAGGCGGCATACGCCTTATCCGCATCCGCGACGATGGTGGCGGCATAGCCCCGGAGGAACTGCCGCTGGCGGTCGCCCGCCACGCCACCAGCAAGATCGCCTCGCTGGACGATCTGGAGGCGGTAGCCACGCTCGGCTTCCGCGGCGAGGCCTTGCCGTCGATCGCTTCGGTCAGCCGTTTTTCGCTGTCCTCGCGCCGCGCTGTCGATGAGCATGGCGCTTCGCTGCGGGTCGAAGGCGGCAAGCTGGGCGAGATAACCCCCAAAGCCCAGCCGCCCGGCACCACGGTGGAAGTGCGCGAGCTGTTCTACAACGTGCCGGCGCGGCGCAAGTTCCTGCGTGCTGAGCGTACCGAGCTCAGCCACATCGAGGAATGGCTGCGTTCACTGGCGCTTGCGCGCCCGGACGTGGAGCTGCGTGTCAGCCATAACGGCCGTCCTTCGCGCCGCTACAAGCCCGACTTGCTGGACGCCTCGCTGCGCTTGAACGAGACGCTGGGCGAGGACTTTGCGCGCCAGGCTTTGCGCGTGGAGCACAGTGCGGCGGGCCTGCGCCTGCACGGCTGGATCGCGCTGCCCAGCTATTCGCGCGCCAGCGCAGACCAGCAATACCTTTACGTCAACGGTCGCGCCGTGCGTGATCGCAACATCGCCCATGCAGTGAAGATGGCCTACCAGGATGTGCTGTTCCATGGCCGCCAACCGGCCTATGTGCTGTTTCTGGAAATAGACCCGCTGCGCGTCGACGCCAACGTGCATCCGGCCAAACACGAAGTCCGTTTTCGCGATACGCGGCTGGTGCACGATTTCGTCTATCGCACGTTGCAGGACGCTCTGGCCGAAACGCGTGCCGGTGCGGTGGCGGCAAACACGCAGGGAGCTGCGGACAGGGCGCAGTACGCAGGCGCAGCGGGCGGCTTCGGTTCGCCGCAGCAATGGTCTCCAACACAGCAGTCGCCTCTGGGTCTGAGCGTTGGAGAAGCACCGGCTGCCTATGCGGCGCTTTACGCACGACCAGGCGAATCGCCGGCCAACTCTTCGGCGCCCGGTTTTTCACAGCAGTTCCCTGCGCAGGCTTTCTCGTCGCAGTCGTCGGAGCAACGGCTGCCTGCCAGCAGCGATACAGCGATTCCGCCGTTGGGCTACGCCATCGCGCAACTGCACGGCATTTATATTCTGTCGGAGAACGCGGACGGACTGATCGTAGTGGACATGCATGCTGCGCACGAACGCATCGGCTACGAGAAGTTGAAGAGCGCGCACGACGGTATCGGTCTGCATTCCCAGCCGCTACTGGTGCCATTCAACCTGGCGGTGGCCGAGCGCGAAGCCGAAGTCGCCGAACGCGAAGCGGAAACGTTGGCCGCACTGGGTTTCGACGTGACCCGCAGCGGCCCGCAGTCGCTCAGTGTGCGCAGCGTGCCTGCATTGCTGGCGCAAGCCGAGCCGGAGGGCCTGTTACGGGACGTGCTGACGGATCTGCGCGAGCATGGTGAGACTCGCCGCATCGCAGCCGCACGCGACGAACTGCTCTCCACCATGGCTTGCCACGGTGCGGTACGCGCCAATCGCCGTTTGTCGATCCCGGAGATGAACGGGTTGCTGCGCGAAATGGAAATCACCGAGCGCTCGGGCCAATGCAATCACGGCAGGCCTACCTGGGCGCGTTTTTCGCTGGCCGAAATCGATCGCTGGTTCATGAGGGGACGCTGATATGGGGAAGTTCGCGCGATACGCGCTGTTCGGGTTCATGCTGCTGGCGCTCGCGGCCTGCAGCGGTGGTGCGGACGACTCCGCCGCGAGCAAAACCGGGCCCGCTCCCGATCCGAATTTCCTCGCCGACAACGCCGTCTGGCGCAATGAGCGCAAGCAGGATCTGCTGAGGCCCGATGGCTGGACCAGTCTGGTGGGTTTGCACTGGCTGGAGCTCAAGGCCCATTACCTTGGCAGCAGTACCGGCAGCGGAATCCGTCTGGCGGTAGGTCCGCCCAAGCTGGGCATGGTGGAACAGCGCGACGGACACATTTATCTCACGCCGGAGAGCGGCGTTGCTCTGACCCTGGATGGCGAACCCTTGAAAGGCAGGGTCGAGCTGAAGACCGATCATGACGAGACGCCCAGCCTGGTCGGTTTCGACGAGGGCAAAGGGTTGTTGAGCGTGATCAAGCGCGGCCAGCGTTTCGGTCTGCGCATCAAGTACGCCGATGCGCCCACACGCCTGCAGTTCGCCGGGCTCGATTACTGGCCTGCCGACCCGGATTGGAAAATCGTCGGCAAGTTCGTTCCGCATCCGCCCGGCAAGACCATGCCCATCGTCGACATCATCGGCACTTCCACCGATGCGCCGAACCCGGGAGCGGTGGAATTCGTGCGCGAGGGAAAGACCTACCGCATCGAAGCGATAGGCGAACCGGGCAACGAACTTTTCCTGGTATTCGCCGATCGCACCAGCGGCCATGGCAGCTATCCGGCCGGCCGCTTCATCGACACGCCGGGGCCGGATGCCCAGGGCAAGGTGGTACTGGACTTCAATCGCGCTTACAGCCCGCCTTGCGCCTTCACGACCTTCGCGACCTGTCCGTTGCCGCCGCCTGAAAACCGTCTGGACCTGGCTATCACCGCCGGCGAAAAGACCTATGCCTTCCATCCCGCAACTTTGTGAGCAGGGCCCACATGCGTCTACTTCTCTCTCGCCGCTTCAAGCCGATGCTGCTGGCCGCGCTGGCCACTCTCGCTTTCGGCGTCAATGCGGATGCGGCCAAATCGCCGGTCGCCGTGGCCGCTGTCCCGCCGCCGGTTCCGCTGATGTGGAAGGTGTCCGACGCCGACAACTCGGTGTACCTGCTGGGTTCGTTCCATCTGCTCAAGCCCAATGATTACCCGCTCTCCAAAGACGTTGATGCGGCTTTCGCCGACGCCGAATCGTTGGTGTTCGAGATGGCGCCGGAAGAGATGTCCTCTCCCGCGCTGGGAGTACAGATGGGGCAGGCGGCGTTGCGCGTCGATGGCACGCAGCTCGATAGCGAACTTCCCGCCACCACCGTCGCTTTGCTGGGCGCATGGCTGAGCGCCAATGGTCCGGAGCTGCAGAAGATGGGGCTGACGCCGCAGGTGGTGCAGCTGTTCGAGCCGTGGTTCGTCGGCCTCACCATCAGCATTACCGAGATGACCAAACAAGGTCTGGATCCGAAACTGGGGCTCGATTCGCACCTGGCCGCATTGGCGACGGAAGCGGGAAAGTCGACTGCCGGTCTTGAAACCGGCGCGCAGCAGATCGCCTTTCTCGATGGGATGAGCAAGGAAGAACAACTTCAATTCCTCGCCGAGGCGTTGTCCGAATCCAGGGACGCAAAGGAAGAAACCGCCAAGCTGCACGCTGCATGGCGCGCGGGCAAGGCCGATGTGCTGTGGCAGGACATGGCCACGCAGATGAAGAAGGAATATCCGAATCTGTACAAGCGGATCAATGTAGAACGCAATGACACGTGGGTGCCAAAAATAGAGAAACGCCTTACCGGCTCGGATAAGGACGACACCCTGGTAGTGGTGGGCGCCTTGCATTTGCTGGGACCGGATGGCGTGGTGGAGAAGTTGCGTGCCAAGGGCTACCGTGTGGAGCGTATCTGCTCTGCCTGCAAGCCGACCAGGAAGTAGCGGTCCACACAACAACGGCTGATCAAGCGAACCGAAATGACAGAACCAGTCCAGCTGTACGCTCAATCCATAGAAGCGTTGAATCGGGGCGACTGGGCGCGGGCACGAAGTCTGACGACGGTGCTCCTGACGAAGACGCCACAGCATGCCGGGGTACATTTCGTGGCGGGGGTGGCTTCGCTGCAATTGCAGCAGCTGCAGCCCGCCATAGACCATTTGAGACGAGCCGTCGCGATCAACCCTGGGCGCGCCGACTACAACACCCAGTTGGCGCGCGCGCTGGCAACAGGTCGTTCCCTGCGGGAAGCCGTGGAAGCGGCGGACCGCGCGATGAGTCTGTCGCCCAGCGATGCCATGACTCTGGATACGTTGGGCGTGGTTTATACACAGGCCAACGCGCACACCAAGGCGATCGAAGTATTCCGGCGCGCAGCTGAACTGATGCCCGGACGTGCCAGCTACCGTTTCAATCTGGCCACCTCGCTCACGTTTTCGGGTGACCTGAAGGCAGCCGAGCGCGAGTACGAAGCGTGTATCGGTATCGATCCGCGCTATTGGAAGGCGCATCTGGCTCTCTCGCAATTGTCGAAACAGAGCGAATCCGGCAATCACCTCAAGCGACTGGAATCGTTGCTGCTGCAGACCGACAACGATATGGACGGATTGATGTACCTCAACTTGGCGTTGGCCAAAGAGTATGAGGACCTGCAGCAGTACGCCCGTTCATTCGAGCATCTTTCCAAAGGGAAGGCATCAAAACGAAAATCGCGCGGCTACTCCAGTGCGCGCGACGAGGAATTGTTCAACGCTCTGGAAAATGCTTTTCCCATTCCGGAAGCGATGGCGTCGGGTTGCCCGAGCTACGAACCCATTTTCGTGATCGGCATGCCGCGCAGCGGAACGACGCTGGTGGAGCGAATCATTTCCAGCCATACATCGGTGCATTCCGGCGGAGAGCTGCAGAACTTCGGCGTCTGTCTGAAACGCGCGTCGGGCAGCCGCACGGCCGGCATATTCGACCTGGACACGATAAGCCGCTGCAGGCAACTGGACTGGGACAAACTTGGCGCCGACTACATCGCCAGCACCCGGCCGGGTACCGGCCACACGCCGCATTTCATCGACAAATTGCCGCACAACTTCCTCTTCGCCGGCTACATTGCCCGTGCGTTGCCGAACGCCAGGATTATCAATCTGCGGCGCAATCCGATCGATACGTGCCTGAGCAATTTCAGGCAGTTGTTCGCATTGACCTCGCCTTTCTACGATTACTCTTTCGACTTGCTCGACACGGGGCGGTATTACCTGATGTACGACCGCCTGATGAAGCACTGGCAGGAGGTCCTTCCCGGCCGCATTCTGGATATTCGCTACGAAGACATCGTGGAATCGCAGGAAGAGGCAAGCCGCAATCTGATCGAATTCTGCGGCCTGCCTTGGGAAGACGCCTGTCTGCAGTTCGAGCGCAACCAGTCGCCAGTCGCCACTGCCAGCGCGGTGCAGGTGCGCGAGCCGATCTATCGCACCTCCATGGAACGATGGAGGCGATATGAAGGGCAATTGGGTGAACTGATCGAACTGTTGGGAGATGCCGCAACGCCGGGATGAGCGGTTGCGGTCAAACCATCTCGATGCAATCCACGGGGCATGCCGGTAAGCAGAGTTCGCAACCGGTGCATAGGGATTCGATCACCACGTGCATGTGCTTGGCTCCGCCGATGATGGCATCCACCGGGCAGGCCTGGATGCATTTGGTGCAGCCGATGCAATCGGCTTCGACGATCAGCGCAACGGAAGGAGGTTTGTGCGATCCGCGCGCCCGGTCATAGGGCTGCGCCTCCGTCGATAGAACATGCGCGAGCGCCCGTGCGCCCGCATCGCCGCCGGGCGGGCAACGGTCCACGCCCGCTTCCTGCAAGGCCATGGCTTCGGCATAGGGACGGCAACCGTCGAAGCCGCATTGCCCGCATTGCGTCTGCGGCAGAATGCGGTCGAGACGATCAGCAAGGGCAAGGTCCACGACGTTGGCACCTGTATCGGGATCAGCGAACCGGCATCCCGGGTTCGGCAGTATCGTCTGCGTCCAGCAGCGCCAAAGCGCCGCCGTCGAAGCCTGCCGACAGGATCATGCCTTCGCTGGTGCCGAAGCGCATCTTGCGCGGCGCCAGGTTGGCGATGAACACGACTTTGCGGCCAACCAGTTTTTCCGGCTCGCCGTAGCTGGCGCGGATGCCCGAGAAGATCTGCCGCTGGCCGAGATCGCCGGCATCCAATTGGAAGCGCAGCAGCTTGTCCGAACCTTCGACGAGCTCGCAGGCAAGCACCTTGCCGATGCGCAGATCCAGCTTGGAGAAGTCGTCGATGGAGATGGCATTGTTTTCGTTGCCCGCCGTAGGAGCGACATGAGTCGCGACCGAATCTTTGGCGGACGCATTCGCGCTCGCGACTGACGTTTTCGCGACTGCCGTCGCTCCTACGGCCGCGGGTGCGGGCGCACCCATCGTGTCCTTCGAGGCCTCGGTCATGGCGTCTATCTTCTTTGGATCGATACGGGTGAACAGCGGAACGTAAGGTTTGACCGCATGCGCCAGCAGCGGCGCATCCAGATCCTGCCACGCGTATATCGGAGCGGCGAGGAATTCCTCCGCCTGGACCGAAGTCTGCGGCAGGATCGGCTTCAATGCGGCGACCAGCACGCGGAACAGGTTCAGGCCCTGCGTGCACACCGCTTGCAGTTCCGCATCGGCGCCGTCCTGCTTGGCGATGACCCAGGGTTTCTTGTCGTCGATATAGCGGTTGGCTTCATCGGCCAGCGCCATGGTCTGGCGGATCGCGCCTGCGGGATCGTTGCGTTCGTAGGCCTCGCGGATAGGCGCCAGCGCGGCCACGAAGCGCGCGTACATCGCCGCGTCGGGCAAAGTCCCCGCCAGTCGGCCGCCGAAGCGCTTCTCGATGAAACCCGCGCAGCGGCTGGCCAGGTTGACGAACTTGCCGACCAGATCGGCATTCACGCGCGCGATGAAGTCGCCCAGGTTCAGATCAAGGTCGTCCACGCCACCCGAGGACTTGGCAGCGTAGTAGTAGCGCAATGCTTCGGGCTCCAGATCTGCGTCCAGATAAGTCCTGGCCATTACGAAAGTTCCGCGCGACTTGGACATCTTGGCGCCGTCCACAGTCAGATAGCCGTTGACGTGCAGCCGCGTCGGCGCGCGGAAGCCCACGCCCTTCAGCACCGCCGGCCAGAACAGGCCGTGGAAGTTGACGATGTCCTTGCCGATGAAATGGTGCAGTTCGGTTTCGGTGCCGGCGATCAGATGCGATTCGAAATCGATGCCGTTGCGCGCGCATAGATTGCGGAAACTGCTCAGGTAACCGATCGGCGCATCCAGCCAGACGTAGAAATACTTGCCGGGTGCGCCCGGAATTTCGAAACCGAAATACGGTGCGTCGCGCGAGATGTCCCAGGCGCGCAATCCGCCCTCGGCATCCAGCCATTCCACCAGCTTCGCCTTGACGCCGGGCAGGGCGACATCGCCGGCCATCCACTCGCGCAGGAACGCTTGGAAGCGGCCGACTTCGAAAAAATAGTGATCCGAATCTCGCAGCTCCGGGGTCGCGCCGGAGAGGACCGATTTCGGTTCCTTCAGGTCGGTTGGTGCATAGGTGGCGCCGCAGTTCTCGCAGTTGTCGCCGTACTGGTCGGGCGTGCCGCAGTTGGGGCAGATGCCTTTGATGTAGCGGTCCGGCAGGAACATGCCTTTTTCAGGATCGAAGAACTGGGCCACGCTGCGGCGCGCGATGTGGCCGCCGGCTTCCAGCCGCCCATAGAACGTCTCGGTGAGCTCGCGGTTGGCGGCTGAGTGGGTCGAATCGTAATGGTCGAAAGCCACGCCGAATGCCGCGAAATCGCGCTCGTGCGAGGCCTGCATGCCGGCGATGAAGGTTTCCGGGGTTACTCCGGCCTTTTCAGCGGCCAGCATGATCGGCGTGCCGTGGGTGTCGTCCGCGCACACGAACCAGGTGGTGTCGCCGCGCAGGCGCCGGGCACGCACCCAGATATCGGCCTGGATATAGCCGACCAGGTGGCCCAGGTGCAGAGGGCCGTTGGCATAGGGCAGGGCGGTGGTGACGAGAGCGGTGCGGGTCATGGGGTGAGGCGTGCGTAGGGCAGGCGATTATTGCATGCGCTGCAAACCGGCCTGCCCGAAAAGGTGCGGCCTGGCGGACGGCGGGAGGAACAGGCCGCCTGCCTGTATCGGCGATCGTCTATTCGCGGATCCAGGTCTGCGCCCGACAGATGAAGGCGATACAGCCGGACATGTCCAGTTTCTTGCCGCCCGGGTGCAGTTCGATCTTCGATTTGTAGGTCTTGCCCTTGGCCGGATCCAGCACCGTACCGCCGGCCCAGTGGGTCGCGTCCTCGGCCTTGAGGTTCCACAGGATCACCATTCCCCTGATCGGCTTGTTCTTGTTGACGCCAGAACACTTGTCGCAAACCGGATTCGGGCCCGTGTCAGATCGCAGAACCTCCACGACCTTGCCGGCCAGAGTGCCATTGGCAGCCTTGTAGATATCGACGATCGACTTCGGCTTTCCGGTCTCATCATCGATGGTTTTCCAGCGGCCAATGGGGCTGCTCTGGGCGAAGCTTGCCAAGGGAAGCGCCAGGAGCAATAAGAAGATGGACAGGCAGCGGAGAGGCATGGCGGATGATTCGGTCAAGGCATGGGCCAATGGCTGTGGCTAAGATCGAAAACGACCCGGATCTACCGGGCCGTTCGTCCTTCCAGTCAGGCGGGCGTCAATGCTCGCGGGTCCATTCCTGGTGTTTGCAGATGAAGCCGAGGCAGCCGGAAACCTGCAGTTTGTTCGGCGACAGCAGCTCGCCCTTCGACTTGTAGGTCTTGCCGTTGGCGAGCTTGAGCACGGTTCCGCCGCTGTAGCCGGCTCCGTCGCGCTTCAGTCCCCACAGGATCACCATGTCCTTCATCGGCTTGTTCTTGGCTGCGCCGGTGCATGCGCTGCACGTGGCGTTCGGCGCGAACAGGGTTTCCACTACCTTGGCCGCGATGGTGCCGCCCTTGGCTTCGTACACATCCACGATCAGACGCGGCTTGCCGGTGTCTTCATCGTAGGTTTTCCAGCGTCCAACGGCCGGGTCGGCGGCCATGGCCGACATCGACAAGGCCAGCAAGGGCAGTGCCACCAGGGTGGCGATCAGTTTGTTGCGCATGTTCCCCTCCCAGGGATAGTGGATGTTCGGTCCGGAAATCGTTTCTGGTCATCCCGGTGCGTGGCCTTTATACCGCATCCGCTGGCGTATGGAGCAATGGCTTTGTTTTGTTCAGGATTGAAGGGAGGGAAGAACACTCATGCGGCTGGCCAGCGGCAATAAAAAAGCCCCGTCTCGCGACGGGGCTCCGGGTGAAGCATCAGCGTGAACTATTCCTTCTTGCCGATGGCATAGCGCATCTCGAGATAGAACGAACGTCCATACACGTCGAAATTATAGGCGTTGTAGGGCGCGCCCGAGCTGCCGGGGAAGGTCACGTCGTACGGGGGCATCTTGTTGAACACGTTGTTGACCATGGCCGACAGCTCCAGGCCCGGCAACGCCTGGTAGGACAGGCTCAGGTTGTAAAGCGTGGTCGAACCCAGCGTGTGCGCGCCGGCCGCGCCGTAGCCCGTGGTGGAGACATAGGCCCGGTTGTTGGGTGTCTTGTCCCGCCAGTTGGCGTAAGCCGTGGTGGCGAAGTTGCCAATACGCCACGTCAGCGACGCATCGGCCTTGCGCTTGGGATC
Organism: uncultured Pseudoxanthomonas sp.; assembly: GCA_946479745.1. The sequence continues at coordinate 57,978 of CAMLGZ010000012.1, forward strand.
GGAGCTCCAGTAAGGATCGTTCAGCAGGTCGATTTCCGCGTCTTCCGGGTACTGCTGATACTTGTGATCCAGCTTCTGGGTATAGCTGCTACGCAAGTCCAGATCGCCGAAACGCCCTATGTCCACGCCATAGTTCAGCGAGGCGGTCACAGCCTCCAACGTCTGGCGCGAGACATTGATCTTGGGCGTGTAGATTTCAGTGATATTGCCCGCTGCGTTGCGGGTAATCTGGGCGAACGCGTTCTGGCATAGCGGCGAATTGATGTCGTCGGTGCCGATGTTGCAGCGATATTCCTGCAACGTCAGGCCGTTGGCGCTCTGCTGCGTGACCTCGTCGCTGATGTCCCAGTTGTGATAGTCCACCGTCAACGACAAACGGTCGATCGGGGCCCACACCACGCCCGCACTCCAGACATCCGCATCGATCGGCCGGAGGTTCAGGTTGCCCGACTGGGTGCCGAAGTACTGGCGGGACGAGAGTGCGGCGGGGCAATTGTCGATTTGATCGGGCAGGAAGCCTGCCTCCGCGCACTGCGTGTAGTCGATCACCGAGCTATAGAAGCCGCTTTCGCCCTGATACAGGTCCGACAAGGTCGGCGCGCGGAACGCGGTGCCGTACTTGCCGCGAATCAGCAGGGATTCCATCGGACGGAACTCAAGACCAAGACTGTACGTGGGTTTGTCGATCGTCCTGCCGCTTGCCTTGTAGCTGTCGTAACGCCCGGAAGCGGTGACCGTCAACATATCCCAGACCGGCATGCGCAATTCGGTGGTAACAGCGTAACGGTCGCGGTCGCCGCCGCCGCTGACATCGGTCTGGCCCCAGATCGATCCGTCCAGGTAACCCGGGTCCGGATCGTACTGCCAATCCTGCTGGCCGAACTCCGCTACCACGGCCAGACCGGCATCGCCACCCGGCAGGGTGAACAGCGTCGAGTTGGTGACCTGGGCGCGCAGGGTGCTGTCCTTGGTCTTGGCGTGCGTAGTCGCGCGTCCGGTGAAGCTGGCAAAATCCTCAGGACTCATTACGGTATAGAAGGCCGCATAGTCAGGAGTGAAAACAGGGTAGGCGTTGTAGTAGGGATCGAGTCCTTGTTGCGGTCCGAGGACATGATCGATGAAGTACTGATCGACCAGGTCTGCAAAGCGCACGGAGCTCGTTGAATCCAACTTGTACTCCGCATGGGTAATGCCCACGTCGTAATCCCAAGCCGAACCGCCGAACGAACCGTTGATGCCGAAGTTGACGCGGACCGCCTCGCTCTTGTCCTCACTCATCGTGTCGTTGAAGCCGCGGGGGCCCATTTCCTCGGGCGAGAACGTGCGCTGCAGGTTCAGCAGATCGTCCAGATTCGGATCGTAGTAATAACCGAAGTCCGCACCCGTGCCCCACCACGTGAAGTTGGAACCCACGTGATACTTGGTCCTCTCGTTGCTGTAGAGGACGTCTCCGTACAACTGCGTGTCGTCGTTGATATCGAAGGTGCCGTGCACATAGGCCTGGAACGCCTTCTTTTCATTCAACAGGGTGCGGTATCCCACGGAATTGGGCGAACCGCAGTAAAACTCGTCACCGAATCCCGGACGCTGCTGCAAAGCCATGGTTCCGCCGAACTGGGACGCCACGTTTTCGCAGTTGTTGGGGTCCAGGAAGTGATAGCTGGTGAAGGGGCTGTAGATAAGATAATCGCGACCCACGAGCTGCGGCGTGTAGCCTTCGGTGTTGTAGTGGCTGGTCAGGTCGCGCTGGTAGGCCCAGATGGGATCTCTTTCTTCATACTGCAATCCGCCCAACACATTCAGCCTGCCATCCGCGTTCGAGAAGCCATTGGCGATGCTGAAGCGCGTGCTGGTGCCGCCGCCTTCCGTGTAATGGCCGCCGCGGATGCTGAAGGCCATTCCGTCCATCTGCTTCTTCAGGATCACGTTGATCACGCCGGCGATGGCATCCGAACCGTAGATGGAGGATTGCCCGCCGGGCAGGATCTCGATGCGGTCGACAAGGTCGATCGGAATGCCGCTGATGTTGTTGAAGGTGTCGCTGCCGTTGTAGAGCGCGGGATAGTTCGCCATCGGGCGACCGTCGATCAGGTACTTCACGTATCCCGGAGGCAGACCGAACAGGCTGACCGTCTCGGCACCCTGGGTGAACGAGGCAGAAGTCTGCGCACCCTGCACCGCGCCGGTGGCGAAAGAGGACTTTTGCAGCACTTCGGACACGGTGCTGAAACCTCGTGCCTTGATGTCTTCTGCGGTTATGACGGTGACTGGAACGAAGGTTTCCAGGTCGGTTTGCGGGATCAGCGAGCCGGTCACCACTATTTTTCCGAGATTCGTGGCTTCCGTCGTGTTGCTTTGCGGGCTGCTTTCTTCTGTGTCCTGAGCAAGCGCACTGGCTGCTGCGGGCATCAGGATCGCTGCGAGCATCGCAGCGGTGAGACGGCTTCTTTTCAAGACTGCGGGTTTGCGCACTGACATGGTGTGGAATCCTCAGCTGATCCAAAAAAAACGGCCTTCACCGGCAGAATCCTTCCTGCCTGAGCCGTAACTTCTATTTCCCCTTTGGGTCAAACTTAACATGCAGTTAACGCTATAACAAATTTTGCAATGGATATGACCAATCCATGTGATATGTGACGCCTCTTTCAGAATAAAAGCCATTTAAAAACAGTAGCTTATTTGACAATGTTCGGGGATGGATCATTGAATACACCACTTGGGTCCGTGCCCGGGCATCTCCCCCATATCGGATTGGATTTTGGATTCGCTACGGAAATGGGCGGCGGCGTTGCTGTGGCCTGCGGTGATCGGCGTGTGTCTATCCGGAACATCGTCGGCTGGGAAATAGAAGGAGTACAGCACCGAATAGGATCAGCCTGTCAGCTGCATGCTGGTGATAGGGGTGATCCACAACACACCTGCCAGATCGTCTCCATCCCACAGATGGGCCGGTGCTAAATGAACCCGTCATGGATCCAGAATTGAGATCTACCTACCAGTTAAGCAGTGAAACGGCAACTTGGATTCTTTTGAACGATTGCGACTCCGTTTCAGGAGCCGCAATCATCTACAGCCTAAAGCTCACTGCCGAATTCCTATTCGTCAATACTGGCTTCAGGTATGTACTGGACCCATGTGGAAACAACTACGCAAGCACCAGATTCGGAGTCGCATCGTTTAGTTTGACAGTTGCTGTAGCCCCCACCAATAGGTGTGCATGAGTCCGAATATGTGACAGTTGCGTTCGCCTCAGGGGAGAACGTCATGGTTCCAATGAAAGCTATTGCTGATACAAGAATTCCAGAAGCAAGGGTTGCGATCTTCATTGACATATCCTTATCGTTTCATTGAATTTAAGACCAAAGATGCAAGCTCTTGCTTGCATTCTGAGGCTATCACGCAAATTACAGGATATGAAAGTACATGTTCCAGGCTGGTGTGGAAAATCCGAAAGTCTGTAATGAGCGTTCTGCAGTGGTTGTACGCAAAACTTCAAGCAGGGGATGATCGAAAAAAACCCGGCCAATGGCCGGGCTGATAAGTTCGCTATTCATCAACAGGCAGCGTTGATGTCTATTTGGCTTGAGTGCTGGTCGCGCCAGTTCCGCCAATATGCCGTGAGAAGAAGTTCAGCATCTCGGTGTACAGTTTCAAGTTGTTTTCTTCCTTGTAGAAGCCGTGCATTTCGCCGGACTGGATGATCATGCCCTCCGGCGAATTGCCGGTTGCGGTCAACGCTCTGTTCATTGCTTCGGTTTGTTCGGGTACTGCGCGCACATCGCGCGCACCGGCAGCCAGGTAGACGGGGATCTTGATGTTCTTCGCCAAGCTGGTGGGCGAGTCGGCACGCTGCTGGGCTTTGTCGGTTCCCAGCGTGCGACGCAGGTACCGCAAACCGGATTCGCGCTGCGGAATATCGCCTTTTTCGAACATCATCTCCATGTCATACACGCCTACGTAGCCGAATGCGCACTTGAACAGGTCTGGCTCGCGGGCCGGCGCCATCAGCGACGAATAACCGCCGAAACTGCCGCCATAGATGCAGATGCGATCCTTGTCGGCATAGCCTTGCTTGATGGCCCAATGCGTCGCGTCCAGGATGTCGTTCTGGATGCCCTGGCCCCATTGTTTATGGCCCGCATCCTGGAACGCCTTGCCATAACCGCCGGATCCGCGGAAATTGACCTGCAGCACCAGATAGCCGCGGTTGGCGAACATTTGGGTTTCCGAGTTGAAGCCCCAATCGTCGCGCGGACCGATCGGACCGCCGTGGGGATTCACTATCAGCGGCAGATTCTTGCCATTCGAACCGTGCGGAATGGTCAGGTAGCCATAGATCTGCTTGCCGTCGCGTGAGGTAAACGAGAACGGCTTGACCGACGCCATCTTGTTCTTGTCCAGCCACTGCCGGCCCTGCATCAGGAAGCGTGCCTTGCCCGTATCGCGGTCGTACAAATACAGCTCGCCCGGGTTGTTGTCGGCGTATACGGACACGACGATCTGTTTGCCATCCTGCGTGAAGCTTGAGAAATCCACCATCTGCCCGGGGAAGGCGGCGGCCAGCGACGCATACAACTCCGCATCCGGGTGCGATTCATCGATCAGTTTAACGTTGGGCGCACCCGCCTCCGTGGCGACTGCAATCAGGCGCTGCTGGTCGGTGGACCAGATCATGTTGGAAATGTCGGCTACTTTGTCCTGGAACAACAGCTTGAATTCACCCGTCGTGGTATCGAGCGTACCGATTGCCGCCGGATTCCTGCCGTCGCTCTGCCGCGCGTAAACCGTGCCGTCCGGGGCTGTGCGCTCTACCGACAGGTGCTTGCCGTCGGTTTTCGACGCACTGATCAGCGTCCATTTGCCGGAATCGTCACGACGATACAGTTCGGAGCGTTCGTCGTACTCTCCATCCTCGTCCTTGCTGGACGAACATACTGCGAAACGGGGCTGCTTGGCAGCATCCAGTGCGATCCCGCAGTTTTCTTTCGGCGCACGCGCCAGAGACTTGCGTCGGCCGCTGACGGTGTCCATCAATACTACTTCCGTTCCGGATCCTTCTGAAGACCGCGGATAATCGACTTCCATGACTACATTCAAAGCGTCGTCTTTCAGCGTATCGAGTAACGTGAAACGCTCATTCCCCACGGTTTTTCCGCTTTGGGTCGCGTCACGCGTGCCGTAGAAGATCAATGGACGTGGTTGCGTTCCGTCGGCATTGACCGCGAACCATTCGCCGGTGCCGAACGGCTGTTCATACTTGCCGAGCTTGCGAATGGCATTGAACATGAGGCGATTGGGGCTGGTCCAATAAAAACTGCCTACGCTCTTCTTATCTGGAAGCTGATTGAGCTTGACTACCTTGAGGTCACTGGTGCGCAGCACCGTCAATATGTCCTGATCGCCACGATCCACCGTCATTGCAAGGTACTCGCCGTTGGGCGATATCTTTACGCTGCTGTAGGTGGAATGCCTGACGAAATCCTCGATTGGGATCAGGGCTGGCGCTGCTATGGCGCTGGATGCCAGCAGCGTAGTCATGCTGAGAAGTGATGCGCAAACAAACTTCATAAATTCCTCCACTGGAATGCTATGACAGAGTTGCAGGCCTAAGTGTGGCCAACTTGATCGGTAGGCTCTGTTCGCCATCGCGACAGGCAAAAAGAGCCCGGCCAAGGCCGGGCTCTCGTTACTTCGTACTGCAAGCGCGATTTAGAACTTGTACTCCGCAGTCACATTGAAGCGGCGACCGACCGGATCCGCACCGATGGTGTAGTCGTAGTACGGATAGCCGGTGTTGCTGTTGTCTTCGCGGAAGGTATTGTCGAGTACATTGACTACAGTGCCGGTCAGGGTCAGCTTGGGCGTAATCCGCTTGGCGACAGTCAGGTTGTACAACATATAAGGTTTCAGGCGGGCGGGATAATCGCCGCCGGCAGTGTTGGTTCCGTCGACGGCCGCAAAGCTGCCGTTAGAACCGTAGCGGGTGCCGAAAACGGCAACCGCCCAATCGTCAAGCTGCCAGCTGACCGTACCGCGTACGCGGCTGCGCTGGTCGGAGATCAACGGATCGTCGCGATAGTCGATCAACTCGTCGCCGATGAACTGCTTGTACTTGTTGGTCAAGCTCAATGAATAACCCAGATCGAGACCGAATTGACCCCAGCGGTCGGTATCCAGACGGTACTTGAACGTTGCGTCGATACCGCTGGTGTCGGTCAGCGCGGCATTTATGTAGGCGGAGTTGATCCGGTCGATACGCTGATCGGAGCTAGCGCCCGGTTCGCCGACTTGACGAGTGATCAAGCTGATGATGTTCTGGCAGAACGAGGAATCGATGGCATTCGGGAAAGGGGCGCCAGTACGATCCACGCCTAGACGGCAATTGGCCTCGTTTTCAAGCAGATAGGCCGAACTCAGCTGGGTGGCCTGGTCCTCGAGCTTGATCCGCCAATAGTCTACGGACATGCTCATGTTGTCCATGATGTCCCAAACGAAGCCGGCGGTGAAGGATTCGCCCTCTTCTTCTTTCAGCAGCGGATTGCCGGCGATCAGTGTGCGTGCTTGGTAAAGAGTCGGATCGTTGGCGACGTTGCACTGGGTGCGAGTACGCGGACCGGTGGTCAAGCCCAGGCCCGTACCCGAACGGCAGGAGTATTCGTCCAGCACGGTTGAGAATGAGGCCGCGCCTTCGGCATAGACCAGCTGCATATCCGGTGCGCGGAAGCTGGTGGCGTAGGAGGCGCGTAACAGCAGGCTGTCCAGCGGACGGAATTCCAGACCGAGGTTGTAGGTGATGGCATCGTCGACTGCGGTAATGTCGTCGTACTTGTCGTAACGACCGGCGAGTGTGGCGTCCAGCATGCTGAAGATCGGCACACGGAATTCGATGGCAGCGGCATAGCGATCGCGTTCGCCATGGGTTTCGCCGGAGCTGGTCAGGTTGTAGATTGTCTGGCCGTCCAGCGGACGCAGTTGGCTGGTGCGTGGATCGCTGGTTAGGTCGGTCTTCTGGCGACCGGCTTCAAGCGAACCGGCGAAGCCGATGGGGCCTGCCGGCAATTCGAACAGATCGCCGGACACTGTGAAGTTCAAGTTCGACGAGCTGGTCTTACCCTGGTTGATCACGCGTGTCGCGAACGAGTCGTAGATTTCCGGCGTGATGGGCGTATTCCAGCGGGCCAGGTTCAAGCGGTAGATCGGGTAAATACCCGCACCGGTGCCGGTGGCGTTGCTGAAACCAAGGCGCGGGCCGAGGAAATAGTCGTGCACCGGTTGGGCCAACAGGCGCGGACGGTCCGCCGTGTAGTCGTACTGCGAATGCTGTGCGGAGGCTTCCCAGTCGAAACGATCGGCAATGGTTCCCCTGATGCCTACGGTGAAGTTGTAGGTGTCTTCGTCGTACAGGGTGCTGGCCGCTTCATTGCCACCCAGTTCGAATGGGTTGAAGACGCGCTGCAGCTGCAGCAGGCCGCCTGCCTGGGGATCGTAATAAAGCGATGTGGCGGCGCCGGCGCTGGTGGTCAGGAATCGGTCGCCGCTCGTGCCCCAGAACTCTGTTCCGCTGCTTGCCTTGCCGTCCGCGTGATAGTAGGTGGCGTCGGCGAACAGCCTCAGGCTGTCGGTGATGTCGAAACCGCCGTTGATGTAGGCAGAGTAATTCTTACCAGCATTCAATATGGAGCGCGAACCGGGTTGGGTAAAGGAGCCGCAATATCTACCGCGCGCCGCCGTGGTGACGGTCGTATAACCGAATGCGTCGCAAGCATCGGCGCCCGGATAGAACGCATTGGTGTTGACCGCGCCGCCCGGGCGAGTATTGCCGCGGATCGCGATCAGCGACAAGGCGGGATTGGTGATTGATCCGAGCGGACCCTGGCGCGTGTCGGCCAGAAAATCGCGCTGGCTGGCGAATACCGCTTCGTTGGCCGCGAACTGCAGAGCGTAAACTGCACTCCAGCGGTCGCCGGTGCTGCCGCCGGAGAGTTCGATCTTGCCGCTGTCGCCGCCACCATGCTGGGTGGTGCCCGCGGTGAGGCGCAATGTGTGGCCGTCGATGTTTTCGCGGGTCACGATATTGACCACGCCGGCTACTGCATCCGAACCGTAAATGGCGGAGGCGCCACCGGTCAGGATTTCCACGCGTTCAACGATCGAAGACGGAATGGCCTTGACGTTGACTACGTTGTTGTCCCGGTTGTAGGGCTGCGGGTATTGCGCAGGACGACGGCCGTTGACCAGGGTCAGGGTCAGGCCGGGTCCCAAGTTGCGCAGATTCACGACCTGAGCATTGGGAGTGAAGCCGGAGACGGCCAAGTCACCCGTGAACGAAGCGGTGGTGTTCTGCGTCAGGGTCTGGAGCATGTCGCCTACGGTCTGGAAACCTTCGCGTTCGATGTCAGCGCGAGTGATCACTGTGACGGGTGCCGGTCCCTCAATCTCCGAGCGTTTGATGCGCGAGCCAACCACGGTGACCTTATCGAGGTTGGTAGTGTCGGCCGAAGTGTTCGTCTCGGTCGCTTTTTCGTCGACGTCCTGGGCGAAAGCAGCGCCGGAGGCGGGAAGTAGAATTGCGGCGAACAGTGCTGCGCTCAAACGGCTTCGCTTGGGCGCGATCGAATTGCGTACTGACATGCTTGAATCCCCTAATCTATCCAATAAGTAAGTGATACGGCTTCGAATGGCGTTGGTTTCGCCTGCCGCTACGTCAAGTCCCCCTCGACGAACCTGAACTTAACATGTGGTTAACGCGGTGTGCACGTTTTACGTAAAAAAATGCCGAATTTGTGCCTACGCAAACATCAGTTGTCACATAAGTGTGGTGACGCAGTGTTCTTATAGGTTTTACTTGAAACTGTTGGATAGTCAACAAATTGGACGGAGATAACGGCAAATTGGACGAACATAAGCAAAATCCACGAATTCCTTCCCACGCGGTGCAGCCTGGTCTGTCGCCCTTGGTGGGCGTCCGTAATGTGATCGCCATTGGCTCCGGAAAAGGGGGGGTAGGAAAGTCCACCACAGCGGTCAATCTGGCCCTGGCCCTGCACCTGGATGGTGCAAAAGTCGGAATTCTGGACGCCGACGTCTACGGCCCCAGCATTCCCACCATGCTTGGCCTTAGCGGCAAGCCGGACAGTCCCGACAACAAGTCCATCGAGCCGATGCGGGCTTTCGGGATCGAAACGATGTCGATCGGGTTTCTGGTCGACGCGGACACGCCGATGATCTGGCGCGGGCCAATGGCGACTTCGGCCTTGACGCAGTTGTTCACCGATACCCTGTGGGGGGATCTGGACTACCTGTTGATCGATCTGCCGCCCGGCACCGGCGACATCCAGCTGACCCTGGCGCAGAAGATTCCGGTGGCCGGCGCGGTCATCGTGACCACGCCGCAGGACATCGCCACGCTGGATGCGAAGAAAGCGCTGAAGATGTTCCAGAAAGTGGAAGTGCCGGTGCTGGGAATTGTCGAGAACATGGCGCTGCACGTCTGCTCCAATTGCGGACACGAAGAGCATCTGTTCGGCGAAGGCGGTGGCCAGCGCATGGCCGCGCAATACGGCGTGCCCTTGCTGGGGTCGCTGCCGCTGGATATCACCATCCGCGAACAGGGCGACGCTGGCCAGCCGGTAGTGATCGCCGCGCCGGAATCGGCGGTGGCCCAGGCCTACCGGCAGACCGCGCGTGCCATGGCCGCACAGCTGGCGCTGCGCCCACGCGCTTCCATCCCCATCGCCTCGTCGCTGATTTGAGACCGACCGCAACGCCTCGGCTAGAATTGGCTGCTTCAAATCCATAAAAGTCCCGGCCGACCGGCCCCCAGGAATCAACGAATGAGCATCAAGAGCGACCGCTGGATCCGCCGCATGTCCGAGCAGCACGGCATGATCGAACCGTATGAAGCCGGACAGGTGAAGCAGGTCAATGGCGAACGCATCGTCAGTTACGGCACCTCCAGCTACGGCTATGACGTGCGCTGCTCGCGCGAGTTCAAGATCTTCACCAACATCAACTCGACCATCGTCGATCCGAAGCATTTCGACAGCGGCAGTTTCGTGGACGTCAACGCCGATTCCTGCGTGATACCGCCCAACAGCTTCGCGCTGGCGCGCACGGTGGAATATTTCCGTATTCCCCGCAGCACTCTGGTGGTCTGTCTGGGCAAGAGCACCTATGCGCGCTGCGGCATCATCGTCAACGTGACGCCGCTGGAGCCGGAGTGGGAGGGCCATGTGACCCTGGAATTCAGCAACACCACGCCGCTGCCCGCGCGCATCTACGCCAACGAGGGCGTGGCGCAGATGCTTTTCTTCGAATCGGACGAAGTCTGCGAAACCAGCTACAAGGACCGGGGCGGCAAGTACCAGGGCCAGACCGGCGTCACTCTGCCGCGTACCTGATCCAATCCTGTAGGAGCGGGCCCTGCCCGCGACGCTCTTGTTGACGCAAATAGAGAAGCGTCGCGGGCAGGGCCCGCTCCTACAGGATCTTTCAGTGCTCGGCGCCAGCGGCCAGACGCTGATCGTCGATGGTGGTGACGGCGACGCGAAGGCACACACGCAGCGCTTCGGCGACAACTTCCACAGGCAGACCGAACGCCCCTGGAATATCAGCGGCTTGTTCGGGCGAATAAGGGATATGGATGAAGCCGGCACGGGTTTTGCGGCGCTTGCGAAGCGCATGCATCAGACCGTAGAACACGTGATTACAGACGTAGGTGCCGGCCGTCTGGGAGATCTCCGCAGGGAATCCAGCGTCGCGCATGCGTGCCAACATCGACTTTATCGGTAACGTGGAAAAGTAAGCCGCCGGGCCGCCTGGGACGATGGCTTCGTCCACCGGCTGCCGGCCCTGGCTGTCCGGGATACGCGCATCGTCCACGTTGATGGCCACGCGCTCCAGCGAGATCCGCTCTCTGCCGCCCGCCAATCCCACGCAAACAACCAATGACGGGGAGGTTTCGCGGAGCGCGGCCCGAAGCGCTTTCAATGAAGCTCCGAACGCGACCGGCAGCCGGCGCGCGACCACGCGATGGCCGGCGATGCGCTTGCCGTGCAGGGCGAGCACCGCATCCCAGCTGGGATTGGTCGATTGTCCGTCGAAGGGCTCGAAGCCGGTCAGCAGAAGTGTGGGCAACGGTTTCATCGGAAGCACAGCACCAGCATCAGCGCGATATTGACCACCATGAGCGCGAAGGCCGTCATGGCTTGCGAACGGATCACCGCGTAGGGATCCTTTAACTCCAGCAATACGGCGGGCACGATATTGAAGTTGGCCGCCATTGGGGTCAGCAAGGTGCCGCAATAGCCGGTGAGCATGCCGATGGCGCCCAGGCTGGCCGGATCGGCGCCGTGTTTCTGGATCAGAAGCGGCAGGCCAATGCCGGCCATCATCACCGGGAACGCGGCGAACGCGTTGCCCATGATCATGGTGAAAGACACCATGCCTAGGGCGAACGCCAGCAGGCAGGCGGTACGGCTTTCGATAGGAATCACGCGGCCGACCAGCGAAGCGATCACTTCACCTACGCCGGTGGCGGCGAACACGCCGCCGAGCGTGGCCAGAACCATGGGCAGCAGTACCGCCCACCCCAGGGAATCGAGCAAGCGGCGTCCCTGCGCCATGGGCTCGGCCGCGCGCGCACGCGTCACCCACAAGCCCGCGGCCAATGCGAACAAGCTGGCGATCGCCAGCGAACTGAGCGTCAGCGCCTTGGGGTCCATCAGCCGGTCCATGCCCGGGGCCCATTTGCTGGCGACGAACAGCATCAGAGTGAGCGCGGGAATCAGCAGGGCAGGCATGAACAAACGGTTACGCAAAGTTGCTGACAACGCCTGTCGGCGCGCCAGCGCTTCGGGGTTGTCGGGAGCTGCGGCCAGGCGTCCCCTGGCGGCCAGCACGCCGAGCGCGATCACGCCGATGCCCATGGCCTGTGCTGGCCATTGCACGCCTGCCTTGGCGCTCTGCAGGATCTGCGAGCCGAACGCGAAGGGGCCGATCAAGATCGCCCAGAACGCTGCTGTCGAATAACGCTGCTCGCGCAGGTTGTACAAGGCCGTGATCAGGAGGAAAGCGCCGATCAGCCAGTAGAAGTAATCAATCCGTAGCATCGGCCGATTCCGGCGTCGACTGGGCGCGCTCGCGCTCCAGCCGTCGCTGCAGCAGTTTCAGGCGGATCGCATGGATGAGGAAGGCGGCGATTGCGGTCGGCAGCGCCCACAAAGCGATGGCCATGGGCTCCAGTTCGATGCCGTTGCGGGCATAGAAACCCTGGATCAGCAGCACCGCGCCAATGGCGACGAAAACGTCTTCGCCGAAGAACAGGCCGATGTTGTCGGTAGCCGCCGCACTGGCGCGTACCTGCTCGCGCTCCGAATCGGTCAGCGGTCCGAGGGTGCGTTCCGCTGCCGCTTCACTCATTGGCGCAACCAGGGGGCGCACCGTCTGCGCGGGACCGGCTACATGCGTCAGCCCCATCATGCTGGCTAACTGGCGCATCGCCAGATAGGCGATCTGGAAACGCGACAGGTTCAATCCGCGGAAGCTGACGATCCACTCGCGCGCACGTTCGCGCAGGCCGTAGTGCTCCAGCAGGCCGATGACCGGCAGCGTGAGCAGGAACATCAGCAAGGCCCGGTTCTCGATGAAGCTCGTTCCCAGCAGCGCAAGCAGATCGGGCAGGGTGATGCCGGCCAGCAGGCCGCTGGTCAACCCCGCAACCACCACCACCAGTACCGGGTTGAAGCGCAACACGAAGCCGGCCACCACCACGGCAATTCCCAGTAGGGGCCAGTAATTCATCGGCGACGCTCCGGTGCAAGGATAGAGAAACCCGATTTCTCGATCGCCGCACGCAGCTCGCGGGCGAACGCTACCGCGTTCGGACGGTCGCCATGCAGGCACAGGCTGTCCGTCCGCAAGGCAAGACGCTCGCCAGTGCGTGCGATCACTACGCCATCGCGCAGCAGCAGCACGGCTTGGGCCGCGGCATCGGCGGGATCGTCGATGCTCGCATCGGCGTGGCTGCGCGGCGTCAAAGTGGCGTCGGCTTCGTAGCGCCGCTCCGCGAAGGCTTCATGCACGACCTGCAAACCGAGCGCGGTTCCCGCATCGGTCAGGGCGCTCGCCGCCAGGCCGTACAGGATCAGACCCGGATCGTGGTCGCGCACCGCGGTGGCGACCGCATCGGCCAGTTCGCGATCGCGCGCCGTCTGGTTGTAGAAGGCGCCATGCGGCTTGACGTGATTCAGACGCAGGCCCGCTGCGCGTACGAAAGCGTCCAATGCGCCGATCTGGTACAGCGTGAGTGCGTAGGCGTCGCCGGGCGAAATCGATTGCGCGATGCGGCCGAAGTTTTCGCGGTCGGCGAAAGAGGGATGCGCGCCAATGGCGGCGCCATGCTGAGCGCACAGATTCACCGTCTCCCTCATCAGTTCCGGGCTTCCGGCGTGGAAGCCGCAGGCGATGCTGGCCGAGCTGATGAAGGGCAGGAGGGAGGCGTCGTCTCCGACGCCTTCTCCCAGATCGCAATTGAAATCGATGCTTGGCCTCATCTCGATACGGAGCCGGAAGACTTATTTCCCACTGCGATTCTTGAACAACAGACTGATGCCGACCACGATCAGGATCGCGGGCCACCAGGTTCTGATCACCGCGCCCAGGCTGAGATTGGTGATGCCCAGATTATTGAGCAGGAAAAGCACGCCGATCACGATCAGAATCAGGGCAGGAACGAGATTGGCTTTCATCGATGGGTGCTGACTGCTGGGAAGTGAGGGGATTATGCGGCCTGTCGCGGCTCAGGGATGACGCGCGAGCCGTTGTTCGATGGCCAGGGCGGTGCGGGCTTGCCGATGCCGATGCTGAAGGTTGATCTGCAGGGCTTCGTCGAGGCCGATGGTGGTGAAGGCAAGTACGGCGCCGGGTCCGGCCTGCGCCAAGCGCGGCAGGTCCGCGGCAATCACGTATCCCAGCCGGGCATACCCGCCTACGGTTTGTGCATCGGCCAACAGGACGATGGGCTGGCCATCGGTCGGCAGCTGGATGCAGCCCACTGCAACGGGCTCGGAAACATTGTGATGCGGGATGTTCGGCAACGGCTCTCCCCGCAGTCGCATGCCTTGGCGATTGGCATCGGCACTGACCGACCATGCCCGCTCGGCCAATGCGACAGCGGCGGGATGTCCGCTGGATACATAGCGAAGCGGGTGGGCGATCCCGCAATCGTGGCCGTCCGCGCCGATCCACCAGGTCGTGTTCTGCAGGGCCGCGGTATCCGCCGGTGAAGACTCGCCCAAGGGCAGCAGATCGCCCACATGCAATGCACGCCCCTCCTTTCCCCCGAAGCCGCCGCGCAGGTCGGTGCTGCGGCTGCCCAGGATCATCGGCAAGTCGAAGCCGCCGGCGACCGCCAGCCATGCGCGGACGCCTTCGCGGATGCCGCCCAGTTTCAGTTCGCCCGCAGGCACCGTAAGCGGACGGTGGCCGGGTAGGGGTTGCCCATTCGATGTGGCAGCGACATGGGCCCCGACGATGGCGATCCTTGCGGGCTCCGCCAATTTCAATGTGGGTCCGTGCAGGGTCAGTTCCAGCACCGCTGCATCGGGGGCGTTGCCCAGCAGGCGGTTGGCCAGTTCCGCAGCGTCGGGATCCAACGCACCGGCGCGCGACACCCCCAGATGCCGCCAACCTTCGCGGCCACGATCCTGCACCGTGGTCAGTGCGCCCGGTGCGATTACTTCCCAAGGCTTCATTGTTTTTTCAACCAACGCTCGAAGGCGGTGGCGTCGATGCGCTGGAATCGCACTTGATCGCCCGGTGTCAGCAGTGATGGCGCCGCACGGGTAGTGTCGAACAACACCAGCGGCGTTCGCCCCAGCAGTCGCCATCCGCCCGGGCTTTCGCGTGGATAAATGCCCGTCTGTTTGCCGCCGATCGCTACCGAACCCGCGGGCACGCGGGTGCGCGGCGTGGCCAGGCGCGGCAATGCCAGTGAATCCGGTAGTCCAAGCAGATAGGGGAACCCCGGTGCGAAACCGATCATCGCAACGGTGTAACTGGCGGAACTATGGCACTGAATGAGTTCGTCGGTGGAGATGCCGAGTTCGCTCGCCGCCTCAGCCAGATCAGGCGCCATTTCCGGTTCGTAACAGACCGGGATATCGATGATTCTTGCAACAGTCGCGCCCGCGGTTTCCTGTTCTTGCAGGACCGCGCGCAACCGGGTTGCGACGAAAGCGTGAGGGTCGGCGCCGTCGATCCTGCCGCGATCGAAGAACACGGCCAGGCTGGCGTAGGCCGGCACGGCATCGCGCAGCCAGGAAGGATTCTGTTCGCGCAGCAGCCTCGCGGCTTCCAGCGCTCGTGCATTGTGCGTGCTGTCGATGGCTTCGCCGAAACGCAGCAGTAGCGCGTTGTCTGCCAGCGGTTCGAACGTCGGTATGCTCATCTCAGCCGCTGTCGCCAATAGGCGACCCGGGACTCCAGCGATGCTTGCGGATACCGTTGCGCCGCGCCGCTGCCCCAAACCGGGCCCGGCCAGGCTGCATCGCCGGCATGACGGCCGACCAGATGCACGTGCAGTTGGCGCACGATGTTGCCGAGGGCGCCTATGTTGAGTTTCTCCATTCCCGGTTCCGTACGTATCAAGTTCCCGGCCTGGTTGATTTCGGCCAGCAGCAGGCGTTGCTGCTGGCCATCCAGCTCAAGCCACTCGGATACTTCCGGCACACGCGGCACCAGCACCAGCCAGGGGAAGCGGGCGTCGTCCATCAGCCGTACTTGGGACAGCGGACCGTCAGCAATGAAAACGCTGTCGGCGGCCAGCCGCGGGTCGAGGATGAAATCGGTCATCGGAGTTGGGCGTCGAAGAAAGCCAGTGTGCGCGAGCGCGCCAGCGCGGCGCTCTGCGGATCGAAATCGGCGCGTGCGTAGCAGTTGAAGCCGTGGCCCGCGGGATAGACATAGAGCGGCATCTGCGGCAACAGTTGCCGATGCTTATCCACCATTTCCGGGGGTATCGAGGTATCGCGTTCGCCGAAATGAAAGATCACCGGCGCCTTCGGCTTTTCGCCCAGGAACGGCACGTTGCGCGCGCCGTAGTAGCTGGCCGACGGCAGGCCCAGGCGCAAGGCGGCCAATAGGGCAACGGTGCCGCCCCAGCAGTAACCCACTGTGCCCACCTTGCCCTGGCCGGCCAAGGCGGCGGCAGCCGATGCGGTCATGTCCAGGGCTTTCTCCAGACCCAATCGCGTGATCAGGTCGCGGCCTTTGGCGATGCCCTCAGCGTCGTAACCCAGCTCCACGCCACGTTCGAGCACGTCGAACAACGCCGGTGCCAGCACCGCATAGCCCTGGTCGGCGAAAGCATCGGCCACGCTGCGGATATGCGCGTTGACGCCGAATATTTCCTGGATGACCACCAACGCACCGTGAGGCGCAGCGGCCGGAAACGCTTTCCAGGTGGCGATGGGGCCGTGTGGTGTATCGATTTCGATCCAGGTTCCCATGTGGTGTCCTACCCGAAGCCAGAGACCGATAGTTTAGGACGGTCGCGTCGAAAGCGCCGGGATCGGACACGAGTCCCTCTTGGCCGCCGAACTGCGTTACCTTTCGGAAGGGCGGCAGGGGTGTCGCGGTCGGGTAGGGGGAACAATGAACAACCATGCTTTCCGCGCACTGGCATTATCCGTTTTGCTGCCTGCCTGCACCGGTTGGGCGATGGTTGCCGCAATCCCCGCTACAGCGGCCGAGCAATTGGTCATGCCCGACGACAAGCTGCTGGCGGACTACTACTTCAACGCCATGGAACTGCCGCCGGGCATGGAACTGGAAAAGCGGCTGGATGCGGACTTGAATGCAGACGGCCTGACCGATATCGCCTTTGTCGCCCGCAATGACGAGTCGCGCGTACTCGGCGTGCTGTTCGGCTTTGTGGAGGAAATGGACATGGGCCACTCGCCTGCCGGCAAGACCGAGCTGGCGATCGATGCGCTGGGCCCGGTGTCGCTCAGTGCGCCCAAGGGCGTACTGGTGGTGGAAGACCTGACCGGCGGCACCACCGCCATCTCATCGACCTACCGCTATCGCTACGAAGCCAAGAGCAAGCGCATGCGCCTGATAGGCGACGACGTGAAGCTGTACAGCCGCACCAATGCGCACGGCTGGCAGGAAATCAGCACCAATCGCCTGAGCGGTCTGCAGATCCGCCGTTCCGCCGATCTGGACGATGCAGGAGAATACGTGGACAAGCCGGAGACGCGCGGCAAAGTGCCGACCACGCCGCTGTACATCGAAGATGCACCCGCGCCGGAAACCACGCTCGGTTGGGATCAGTAGCGACCCCGGCCATAGGACGCGTCAGCTTTCGTATTCGACGCCGATGATGGCGAAGCTGGCGATGCCGGTGGGCAGGGAAGCTTCGAATTCGTCGTCGATGCGCTTTTTCAGCATGGCCCGGGCCAGCGGCGAATCGATGCTGATGTAGCCGCGCGTGGCGTCGGTTTCGTCCGGCCCCACGATGCGGTAACGCGACAACGCACCGTTGGCGATGTTCTCCAGTTCCACGCTGGCGCCGAAAAAAACCGCTTCCGGGTCCGCGGGCGCGGTATCGACCACGCGCAATTCTTCCAGGCGCTTGCTCAGGTAGCGCACGCGCCGGTCGATCTCGCCGAGTTGTTTTTTCCGGTAGTGGTACTCGGCGTTTTCGGAGCGGTCGCCCTCGGCGGCGGCGGCAGTGAGCGCCTTCACCACTTCCGGCCGCCTCACCCGCCACAGATCGTCCAATTCCGCCTTCAGGCGTTCATGGCCCTCGCGAGTGATCAGGGCGGTGCTTTTTTCTCCGGGCGGACGCCAGCGGCTCACTTACCTGCCAGCGACGCGTTTGAAAATGCGCGTGCCCTTGTCGGTGCGCAACTCGTCGTTGGAGACGATATCGAAGCTGACGTCTTCCGCCGATTTGCTGCTGGGGTCCAGCAGCAGGCCCTTGCTGCCCTTGCCGCTCCAGGTGCCATCGCTGGATATGGAGCTGCCACCTGCGTTCAACGTCTGCACATAGCTGCCATCGGCGCGCAATTCCAAAACCGATTCGCCATCGCTGAAGCTGCCTGCGATCGCCTTGCTGTCCACCGTGGCGGCTTCGGCGGCCGGCGTGTTGTCGACCACCGAAGTGGCATCTACGGGATTGGCTTCGGGCGCGGCGGCAGGTGCGGCTTCCGCCGCGGGTTGGGGCGCGGCCGCGGGTTCCTCGCGTTTGCAGGCTACGGCCACCGCCACAATGAGCGCGAGCAGACAGAAAGTGCGAAAAGAAATGTTCATCCGATGGTTCCCTTTTCCAGATTCAGAAGTGTTCAACGCTTGCCGCCGAAAATGCCGCCCAGCAAACCGCGCAGTATCTGCCGGCCCACCTGGCTGCCCACGGTGCGTGCAGTCTGCTTGGCCATGGTTTCCACCATGCCCTGGCGGCGCTTGGTGCCGAAGACGGCGTCCTTGATCGACTGGCCGAAGCCGCCCGCTTCAGGGTCGTCCTTGGCCGGCGGCGCGTCGGCGGCCTGGGCGGCGGTTTCAGCGCGCTTGGCCAACATCTCCGATGCGGATTCGCGGTTGACCGGATTGTCGTATTTCATGCCGACCGGGCTGCCGGCCCGCACCTGATTGCGCTCGGCATCGCTGATCGAGCCCATGCGGCAGCGCGGCGGCGCGATCAGAGTCTGCTGCACCGGCATGGGGATGCCTTTGTCCTGCAGCGTCGAGACCAGCGCTTCGCCGGTGCCGAGTTTGGAAATGGCTTCCGCGACGTCGAGTTTCGGATTGGGAACGAAAGTTTCCGCGGCCACGCGTACGGCTTTCTGGTCGCGCGGGGTGAACGCGCGCAGCGCATGCTGCACGCGGTTGCCCAGCTGGCCCAGAATGTTGTCGGGCACGTCGTCGGGGAACTGCGAGCAGAAGTACACGCCCACGCCCTTGGAGCGGATCAGGCGCACCACCTGTTCCACACGCTGCACCAGCGCAGGCGGGGAGTCGTCGAACAACAGATGGGCCTCATCGAACACGAACACCAGCTTGGGTTTGTCCAGATCGCCGACTTCCGGCAGCTGCTCGAACAGTTCCGAGAGCAGCCACAACAGGAAGCTGGAATAGAGGCGCGGGTTGAGGATCAGCTGGTCGGCGGCCAGGATGCCGATCACGCCGCGGCCGTCGGTGCCCGTGCGCATCAGGTCGGCCAGTTCCAACGCCGGTTCGCCGAAGAAACCTTCGCCGCCGTTCTGCGCCAGACGCAGCAGTGCGCGCTGGATAGCGCCGACCGACTGGGTGCTGACCAGCCCGTACTCGGTGGCGATGTCCTTGCGTTCGTCGGCCACCAGCGCCAGCAACGCGCGCAGATCGTCCAGGTCCAGCAACAGCAGGCCGCGGTCGTCGGCCAGTTTGAACACGATATCCAGCACGCCGCTCTGGGTGTCGTTCAATTCAAGAATGCGCGCCAGCAGGATCGAGCCGATCTCGCTGACCGTGGTGCGCACCGGATGGCCCTTCTTTCCGTACAGGTCCCAGAAGATCACCGGGCTGGCGCCAGGTGCGTAGTCGCCCACGCCGAGGTCTTTGGCGCGCTGCAGGATCTTTTCGTTGCCGTCGCCCGACACCGCCAGCCCCGCCACGTCGCCTTTCACGTCGGCCATGAACACCGGCACGCCCATGCGCGAAAAACCTTCGGCCAGGGTCATCAGGGTCACGGTCTTGCCGGTACCGGTGGCGCCGGCGACCAGTCCGTGGCGGTTGCCGAATTTGGGCAAAAGCGTGACGGCGATATCGTCGGTAGTGCCTTTGCCTAGCAGGATGGGGTCCATGTCATTCCTAGCGATGAGTCGAGGCGTGAATTCTAGCGGTTCAACCTGTCGCGCAGGGCAATGGCGGCGCTTGTCAACCTTGCCCCGCGCTGCGTCCGGGGGCTAACCTGCCTTTTTCCCGTAGCCCTCCGTGCTGATGCCCTCCCCACAATTCCTGTTCCGCGCCTGGCCCCTGTTGGTCATGCTGCCGCTCGTTTCTGTTGCTCCGTCGGCCTTGGCCCAACGCGTCTCGGCTCGCGACAAGGAGGCTCTGGAAGTCCTCGACCAGCGCATGGCCGCAGCCGAGAAACGCTACCGGGACGCGCTGGTATTGAGCGCCAACAGCGATCCCAAGGGCACTGCCGAGGGCGATGCCGCGCTGGAAGACATGGAGGATGTGATGGACGCCTGCCTCAAGCAGAAGGGCTGTCAGGTGCATACCATGCTCACTGCCTACAAGCGCCTGCTGAAGCAGAACGTGGACGCCGAGTCCTCCGCCTCGGACGAAGAGGGCGAGGTGGACCTGCTGGACGACGGCACCGACCATGCAGCGACCGTCGCTATGCCCGAAGCCGCGCGCGCCGCGCGCCTGCTCAACGACCAGCGCCATGCCTTCGACAAGATGGTGCAGTACAACCCCGCCGTGCAGGCCGGCATCCGCCGCTGGCTGACCGATATGCGCGTGTCGCTGATCACCAGCTACGAGAACTATCAGTATGTGCGGCCGCTGATGTGGCCGTCATGGGAGAAGCATGCACTGCCCGAGGCCTTGTTGTTCGGCATCATGGCCAAGGAATCCAACGGGCGCGTGCACGCCAGCTCACGCGCTGGCGCCGCCGGCCTGATGCAGTTCATGCCGGCGACCGGCCGCCGGTTCGGTCTTGGCCCGGACGGCACCGGCTTCGATTCGCGCTTCGATCCCACTGCGGTCGGCATGGCCAGCGCCGAGTACCTGGACGAGCGCATGGGCGCGCTCAACAAGAGCATCGAGCTTTCGCTGGCGGCTTACAACGGAGGAGAGGGCCGCGCCCAGCGGGTCTACAACCAGTTCGCCGGGCGCAATTTCTGGGATGAAGTGGTCTACAACCAGTTCCCGGGCGAGACCCAGGATTATGTGCCTATGGTGATCGCGGCGGCCTGGCTGTTCCTGCATCCCAAGCAATACGGGCTGGAATTCCCCAAGGTCGAAGCCCAGCCCGCGGCGTTCCAGCTGGCCAAATCCGCATCGATCTACGAACTGACCATCTGCCTGGGCAATGGCGGCACGCGCGACGGTTACATGCGTGCGCTGCGCAACCTCAATCCGCGTTACGAGCCGGATCAATGGATTCCAGCGGGCACGCAGATCAAAGCCACGGCCAAGATCGCCAGTCTGTATGCCCGCAATTGCGTCAACGGCCCGCGTGCGGACCTGGCCCGCACTCTGATAACCGCGAATGTCGAGGCGGCGATCATCCGTAATCCCTTGGCCGGCAGCGTGGCGGTGGGCGAGGTCATTCCCGTTCCCGGGGTCCCCACCACGGTGGCCACCGGCGAACCCAAGCCGGCCAAGCCCAAGGCCGAGCAGGTCCGCGACTATCGTGTGGCGCGCGGCGACACGCTGGGCAAGATCGCCAAGAAGTTGCGCTGCGACGTGAAACAGCTGGCACGCGCCAATGGTCTGCGCGCGCCGGGATACAACGTGAAGCCGGGGCAATCGCTGAAGCTGGAAGGCTGCAAGAAGTAGCAGCCTGATAGATCGCAAACGCCTGGACGCGGTTCTTCTGGGGCGCCGAATAAAGTGGGTATCCCGTACCGGACTTCTGTCCGGCGCGGAAATGGCTAGACTCCGTTGCAGCACAACTTGGGGAACCGAATGAAAGCTTCCATGTCAGTGGTTTTACTGGCCGCCGTCGCGTTGGCGGCGTGCTCGGGCGACAACGCCGAAAAGGCGGCCGCCGGTACCGTCTCCAAAGCGGTGGAGCTGGTCAAGGGCGCGGCCACTGGCGCCAGCAAGGGCGTTGAGGAAGGCCGCAAGGCCAGCACCAGCGTCGATGGCGCGTTGATCGTCACCAGTGGCAAGGAGCTTGCGTCCTCACTCAGCGGCGAAGTGCTGGAGGCCAAAGCGGGCGAAGCCATCGTGGTCACATTGGGCTTCGAAAATCCCGGCGACGCGCCGGTTCGCGTGACGGAACTGGCACAGAATAATCATGTCACCGCACTGGACGGCGAAGGTTATGCCTGTACCACGCAGTCGGTGGACGACGAGTTCACCGTGCCGGCCAAGGCCAAGCTGAAGGTCGAGATGGCGTTTGCTTGCGGCGGCAAGGCCATTGCCAAGGTACGTTTGTTCGATACGGAATACGTCGTGTCGCCCGATCGCATCGTTGCCGCCAAGTAAGTTCTTCTTCCGCTGCATCCAAGGACAGAACATATGAACCCGTTGGCACGTAAAGTCTTTCCCGTCCTCTTTGCCGGCTTTGCCCTGCTGGGCCTGGCCGCCTGCAGCAACGAAACCGGCGAACGCAAGGCGTTCGTCGAATTCCTGCAGACGCGCATCGTGGATCAGCCGGGCCTGCGGGTACCCAAACTCAACGACGAAGAACGGAGATCACTGGGTCGGTACGCAGAGCAGTACGCGGTGATCGGCGATTTCAACGACAGCATGGGCAAGGCCTTCAACGAAGCCAGCCCCGCCATCCAGACCATGGCTTCACTGTCCACGCCACAGGCACTGGTGCAGGGGCAGGCGCGGATCGGCGAGGCGCGTGCGGCGCTGGCCAAGGTCAAGGGCCAGCTCGGAGAACAGCTGGGCAAAACGCAGGCCGAGCGTGCCAAGCTGGAGCAGCCCGACGACGTAAAACCGGTATTCCAGGCCGCCTACGACAAAACGGTAGTCAAGCCCAGCGAACTGATGCTCAAGGTGCTGGACCAGACCGACGGCATCCTGACCGAGGCGCAGAATTTCGCCGCTTTCCTTAAAGCGAACGAAGCGTCGGTGCAGTTCAACGGGTCGCAAGTGGAAGTGAACAGTCCTGCGCTGCTGGAAGAGCTCAATGCGCATCTGGGCGCACTGAACGAAAAACGCCGGAAGCTGATGGAGTTGCAGAACGAACTCAACGCCATGGTGCGTTGATCGGCCGAGGCACGCGCAGAAAGGCCGGCAGCAATTGATTTGCGCCGCAACGCGTCCGGATCGTTCCGTCGGGACGCGCTCCAGCAGGGCGCGCGCTAAACGCGTCGCGCCAGGACTTGCCCCAGCCTGACCGGCGATTCTGCGCCCAGTTCGGGCGCGAGCTCCGTTACGCCCGGCGGCAACAGCACGATGACCGTGGACCCGTAATTGAAGCGGGCCATTTCAGCGAACCGTTCCAGAGTAATCTCCTTGCCGCGCCAATCCTTCCGAGTAACGGTATCGCCGTACCGCGGGATCTCCACGCCGCTCCACACCGTTTCCACGCCCGATACCAGCAACGCGCCCACCATCACCGAAGCCATCGGTCCGAAGTCGGTGTCGAAGTGGCAGACCAGGCGCTCATTGCGCGCGAACAGGCGCGGCACCGTGGCCACCGCAGCGGTGCCTACGCTGAAAAGGCGGCCTGGCACGTGCACGGTTTCGCGCAAGGTCCCGGTCCACGGCATGTGCACGCGGTGGTAGTCCTTGGGCGACAGGTAGACGGTGGCGAACAAGCCGTTCTCAAAAGGCCTGGCCGCTTCGGCATCGCCCAGCAGTTCCGTGGCCGTGAACGACTGGCCCTTGGCCTGGAAGATGCGGCCCTCGCGGATCGGGCCGCACTGGCTGATGCGGCCATCGGCAGGCATCAACAGCGCGCGGGGATCCGGATCGGGTACGCGTGCGCCTGTTTTGAGCGCGCGCGTGAAGAAGGCATTGAAGGTCGGGTAGGCGGTGGCGTCCGATTGCGCGGCCTCGTTCAGATCCACACCGAATTTCCGCGTCACCGTGTCGATCAGCCACTGCTTGGTACGCGGCGAAGACGAATACGCCAGCCGCCGCGCCAGCGAGGACATCAGCCGGTGCGGCAGCAGATAGGTCAGGCGGGTGATCACGCTCATTTCCGCGCCGCCTGGGTCAGCGCGGCCATGTCCTCGGCGATCGCCTTGGGCTGGAACGGAGGCTTGATGAAGCCGACCATGCGCCCCTGCGGGTCCAGCACGGCGATGTTGGCCGAGTGGTCCATGCTGTAGTCCTGCGGGTTCTTGTCGAAGTCCCTGCCTGGCATTTTCTGGAACACGAACATCAGCGACTTGGCGAACGACTCCAGCGCCGGTATGTCGGCGGTGGCCGCCAGGGTGTCCGGATGGAAGGCGTGCGCGTATTCGCCGATGCGTGTAGGGGTATCGCGTTCGGGATCCACCGATACGAACAGCACGCGCGGGCGGGTGCTGTCGGGCAACGACTTCCACTGGTTCTGCGCTTGCGCCAGTTCGGCCAAAGTGGTGGGGCAGACGTCCGGGCAATAGGTGAAGCCCAGGAAGACCAGCGTCCAGTGCCCGTTCAGTTCGCCCGAGGTCAGCTGGGTGCCGTCGGACTGGCGCAGCGAGAAAGCGGGCAGGGTGCGCGCCTGCGGGAACAGGGTGATGCTTCGGGTCTCCGGCCATTGCGGGCCGACGGCCTTGGTTCCGAAATACTTCTGCGCGGTCAGCAGACCCAGGCCGGCGGCCAGGGCGATGATCAGGATGATGCCGATTTTGCGATTGAACATACGCCAGGCCAGTTTGAGAAAAACAAGAACAACCCGGATTGTAATGGCTTTGTTATCCGGACCTGCTGCTGGAGCCGGATGACAGGAACGCGAGCGCGCCCTGCCGGTACGCCTATAATCTCCATCCGACCAGAGACAAGACCTTGCCATGACTGCCGACCCGGCCGCCGAACTGCATACGATCATCGATCTGATCCGCTACGGCGCCAGCCGTTTCAATGCCTCGGACCTGACCTTCGGACACAGCTACGACAACGCGCTGGACGAGGCCACGCAGCTGGTCCTGCACACCCTGCACCTGCCCAACGATCTGGGCCCGGCGTACGGCGTAGCCCGGGTGACGGCGCCGGAAAAAGCCGAGATCCTGGCCCTGTTCCAGCGCCGCATCGAAGAGCGCGTGCCGATCGCCTACCTGACCGGCGAAGCCTGGTTCGCCGGACTGAATTTCAAGAGCGACAACCGCGCGCTGGTGCCGCGATCGCCGATCGCCGAATTGATAGAAAGCGGCTTCGAGCCGTGGCTGGGCGGGCGCGAAGTGCTGCGTGCGCTGGACCTGTGCACCGGATCGGGTTGCATCGCCATCGCCATGGCCCACTACAACCCCGAATGGCACGTGGACGGCACGGACATCAGCGACGACGCACTGGCCCTGGCGACCGAAAACAAAGCGCGCCTGCATGCCGACAACGCGCGTTTCATCAAATCCGACCTGTTTTCCGGCCTGTCCGGCCAGCATTACCAGCTCATCGTCACCAATCCGCCCTACGTCACCAATGCGGAAACCGATGCGTTGCCGAAGGAGTATTCCTACGAACCCGAACTGGGCCTGCGCGCCGGCGACGACGGACTGGATCTGGTGCTGAAGATTCTGCGCGATGCGCCGCTGCACCTGAGCCAGGACGGTTTGTTGATCTGCGAAGTGGGCGAATCCGAGCGCGCGCTGGTGGCGCTGCTGCCGGATGTCGAATTCGCGTGGATCGAGTTCAAGGTGGGGCAGATGGGTATCTTTGCGGTGGAATGCGCGGAATTGATCGTGCATCACCCGCGGATCAGGGAACTGGCCAATGCGCGGCCGTGACACGTAAAAAAAATAATCCGTCATTCCCGCGAAGGCGGGAACGACGATCTAAGTTCATCGCGGAGTAGAGGCAGCGTGTCCAGCAACAGCTTCGGAAAATTGTTCACCGTCACCACCTTCGGCGAATCCCACGGGCCGGCCATCGGCTGCGTGATCGACGGGTGTCCGCCGGGCCTGGAAATCGCGGTGGAGGAATTCCGCACCGACCTGGACCGCCGCGCCACCGGCAAGTCGCGCCACACTTCGGCCCGGCACGAGGCCGACGAGGTGGAAATCCTCAGCGGCGTCTACGAAGGCAAGACCACCGGCACGCCCATCGCCTTGCTGATCCGCAACACCGATGCGCGCAGCAAGGATTACAGCAGGATTTCCGAACAGTTCCGCCCCGGCCACGCCGACTACACCTACTGGCAGAAATACGGCATCCGCGATCCGCGCGGCGGCGGACGCTCCTCGGCGCGCGAGACCACCATGCGCGTGGCCGCGGCGGTGATCGCCAAGAAATGGCTGGCGCTGCATTTCGGCGTGCACGTGCGCGGCTACCTGTCGCAGTTGGGCGAAATCACCCCGCAGGCCTTCGATTGGAATGCGGTGGAAGAAAATCCTTTCTTCTGGCCGTCGGCCGAGCAGGTGCCGGTGCTGGAAAGCTACATGGATGCGCTGCGCAAGTCGGGCGATTCGGTCGGTGCGCGCGTCAACGTGGTCGCCGATGGCGTGCCGCCGGGCTGGGGCGAACCCATCTACGGAAAACTCGATGGCGAACTGGCCGCGGCGCTGATGAGCATCAACGCGGTCAAGGGCGTGGAGATCGGCGACGGTTTCGCGGCGGTGGCGCAGAAGGGCACCGAACATCGCGACGAGATATCACCCGAAGGTTTCCTGTCCAATCATGCCGGCGGCATCCTCGGCGGCATTTCCACCGGCCAGCAAGTGGTCGCGTCCATGGTGCTGAAGCCGACTTCCAGCCTGCGCCTGCCGGGCAATACCGTGGACATCCAAGGCAATGCGACCGAAGTGGTCACCACCGGCCGACACGACCCCTGCGTGGGCATCCGCGCCACGCCGATAGCCGAGGCGATGATGGCGCTGGTGCTGATGGACCAGGCGCTGCGTCACCGCGCCCAGTGCGGCGATGTCGGCCCGGTCGCGCCACTGATCCCCGGCGGCAAATCTCCAGAAGGCGGGCATGTCTGAGCCGCGCCCACGGGTGTGGGTGTCGCAGCCGCTGTTCGACGATGTGATCGCGCGGCTGGACGAGTATTTCGAGGTCGTTTCCGCCTCCGACGTCGCCGAATACACGCCTGAGCAGATCTCGGCTGCATTGCGTGATGCGACAGGCGCGCTGGTAACGCTGAACGAGCGCATCGGCGCCGAACAGCTCGCCGCGGCGCCGCGGCTGCGGGCGGTCGCCAACGTCGGCGTGGGTTACAACAATCTGGATATCCCGGCGCTCACCAGAGCGGGAATAATCGCCACCAACACACCTGACGTGCTGACCGAGACTACGGCCGATTTCGGTTTCGCCCTGCTCATGGCCACCGCGCGCCGCATCACCGAGTCCGAACGCTGGCTGCGCGAAGGCCACTGGCGGCAGTGGTCGTTCCAGACCATGCTCGGCGCGGATGTGCACGGCAGCACGCTGGGTATCCTGGGCATGGGCCGGATCGGGCAGGGCATCGCCAAGCGCGCCTCCGGTTTTGATATGCGCGTGCTGTATCACAACCGCAGCCGACTACCCGAGGCAATCGAACGCGAAGCCCGCGCCTCCTATGTGGAATTCGACGAGTTGCTGGCGCAGGCCGACCATCTGGCGCTGGTGCTGCCGTATTCGAAGGAAAGCCACCACATCGTAGACGCGGCCGCGCTGGCGAAGATGAAACCCACCGCCACCCTGGTGAATATCGCCCGCGGCGGCATCGTCGACGAAGACGCGTTGGGCGCCGCTCTGGCCGGCGGAAAGCTGGCGGCTGCCGGCCTGGATGTGTTCGAGGGCGAACCGGCCATCAACCCGCGTCTGCTCGAGCTGCGCAACGTGGTGCTGACGCCGCACATCGCCAGCGGCAGCCTGGCCACCCGGCGCGCGATGGTGTCGCTGGCGGTAGACAACCTGATCGCCGCGCTGGGGGTCGGGCCCAACGCCGGCGCGCCGCCCAATCCGATCAGCACGTAAGCGCCCCGGGTTTCCGCTATCCTTCAAAGTTCTTGTAGGAGCGGGCCCTGCCCGCGACGCTCTTCGATGATCCGCTGGAAAGCGTCGCGGGCAGGGCCCGCTCCTACAGCATCAGTTCCCACACCTGAAAAGAGAAAATGAGCAACCAGCCCCGAAGCTTCAAAGTCGCGGTCGTTGGCGCCACCGGTGCCGTCGGCGAAGTCATGCTGTCGATCCTGGCAGAACGCAAATTCCCGATCAGCGAACTGGTCGCCCTGGCCAGCGAGCGCTCGGCCGGCGGCGAGGTCGAATTCGGCGGACGAAAAATCATCGTGCAGGATCTGGCCACCTTCGACCCGGCCGGTGTGGACATTGCGCTGTTCTCCGCCGGTGGCGGCACTTCCAAGGAATACGCGCCCAAATTCGCCGCGGCCGGCGCGGTGGTGATCGACAACTCCTCGGCCTTCCGTTACGACGACGACGTGCCGCTGGTGATCAGCGAAGTGAATCCGGAAGCGGCCAAAAACCGCCCGCGCGGCATCATCGCCAATCCCAATTGCTCCACCATGCAGATGCTGGTGGCGCTGGCGCCGATCCATCGCGCGGTGGGTATCGAACGCATCAACGTGGCCACTTACCAGTCGGTTTCCGGCGGCGGCCGTTCGGCGCTGGA
>CAMLGZ010000013.1 GCA_946479745.1 uncultured Pseudoxanthomonas sp.
GGCGGCATCGACGGCCTGCTGCACATCACCGACATGGCCTGGAAGCGCGTGCGCCATCCGTCCGAAGTCGTGGAAGTCGGCCAGGAGCTCGACGTCCGCGTGCTCAAGTACGACCGCGAGCGCAACCGCGTCAGCCTCGGCCTCAAGCAGCTGGGCGAGGATCCGTGGGACAACATCGCGCGCCGCTACCCGGCCAACACCCGCGTGTTCGGCAAGGTCTCCAACGTCACCGATTACGGCGCGTTCGTCGAGATCGAGCCGGGCGTCGAAGGCCTGGTGCACGTGTCGGAAATGGATTGGACCAACAAGAACGTCAACCCGTCCAAGGTCGTGCAGGTCGGCGACGACGTGGAAGTGATGGTCCTGGACGTGGACGAGGAGCGTCGCCGCATCTCGCTGGGCATGAAGCAGGTCGCCGCCAATCCGTGGGAAACCTTCGCTGCCATCCACAAGAAGAACGACAAGGTGTCGGGCCAGATCAAGTCGATCACCGACTTCGGCATCTTCATCGGCCTGGACGGCGGTATCGACGGCCTGATCCACCTGTCGGACATCAGCTGGAATTCCACCGGCGAAGACGTGGCCCGCAACTACAAGAAGGGCGACACCCTGGAAGCCGTGGTGCTGGCAGTGGACCCGGAACGCGAGCGCATCAGCCTGGGCGTCAAGCAGCTGGAGCAGGATCCGTTCGGCCAGTTCATGGCTGCCAATCCGAAGGGCGCCAAGCTGGAAGGCACCGTGCGTGAAGTCGACGCCAAGGGCGCCATCATCGACATCGCCGAAGGCGTGGAAGGCTACGTGGCCGCTCGCGACATCAGCAACGAGCGTGTCGACGACGCCAGCCAGCACCTGAAGGTTGGCGACAAGATCGAAGCGCGCTTCATGGGCATGGACCGCAAGGGCCGCACCCTGCAGCTGTCGATCAAGGCAAAGGACGACGCTGAAATGCGCGAAGTGCTGGAGGACTACCAGTCGCAGTCTTCCTCCACCGGTGCCACCACCCAGCTGGGAGCGCTGCTGCGCGCGCAGCTGGACGGCAACAAGTCCGAGTAAGCAAGCCACTCGATCCACTCCGGCCCGGTCATTCCGGGCCGGTAGTGGTGCTTTTCGCCTATCTCCGTGACGATGACCAAATCCGAACTCATCGAAATCCTGAGCCGTCGCCAGCCTCACCTGAAGGCCGACGACGTCGATCTTGCAGTGAAGTCGCTGCTGGAAATGATGGGCGGTGCCCTGGCCCATGGCGAACGCATCGAGATCCGGGGATTCGGCAGTTTTTCCCTGCATTACCGCCCACCCCGTCTGGGCCGTAACCCCAAGACCGGCGATTCGGTGGCCCTGCCGGCCAAGCACGTGCCGCATTTCAAACCCGGCAAAGAACTGCGCGAACGCGTCAGCAGCGTGACTCCTATCGAGGAAAGCGGCGAATAATCGCTGCCGTCCGCAACCCGCGCCGCATTCGGCGTGCCGTCTTGAGCAGTCTCGGCTAAGCTAGCCGCTCCCTAAGCATGGAGCTGCCCGATGAACATTTTCCGCTTGATCATCGCATTGATCTTCTTGGGCATAGGCTTGTTGATCGGTGTTTTGAACACGCAGCCCATCACGCTCAAATTGCTGTTCGCCGACATCCAGACTTCTTCAGGAGTCGCCATCATCCTTTCGCTGCTGGCGGGAGTGATCATCGGCGGGTTGATCGTTCTGGCGACCTTGGTCTGGCCGCTGTATACGAAGCTGCGCAAAGCCAACAAGCAGGCCGCAGCGCCCTTGCCGCCGACCGGCAGCGGTATCTGAGCCATCGGATTCGGACAGGCCCCGCCAAATGCAATTTCTCAACGAATGGTTCTGGTTCTTTCTGTTCCTGCCGCTGGCCGCGCTCAGTGGCTGGGTGATAGGGCGCAGGGGCGGGCAGCGGCATGGGGACACTCAGGTCAGCCGGCTCTCCAGTACCTACTTCCGCGGCTTGAATTACCTGTTGAACGAGCAGCCCGACAAGGCCATCGAGCTGTTCCTGCATATCGCCGAGCTGGACAAGGAAACTTTCGAAACCCAGGTCGCGTTGGGCCATCTGTTCCGCCGCAGAGGCGAGGTCGACCGCGCCATCCGCCTGCATCAGGGCCTGGTGCAACGCCACGACTTGAGCGATCAGCAGAAAGTGCAGGCGTTGCTGGCTTTGGGCGAAGACTACATGCGCTCGGGATTGCTGGACCGCGCCGAGACCGTTTTCAGCGACCTCACCCGCATCGACCAGCGTGCTCCGCAGGCGCTCAAGCATCTGATCGGCATCTACCAGACCGAGCGCGACTGGGAAAAAGCCATCGACAACGCCACCCGTTACGAAGAAGTGGCCGGTGAGCCGATGGGTAAGCTGATCGCCCAGTTCGAGTGCGAGCTGGCCGAGCGCTACCGCACCGCGAACGATGTCGAATCCGCCCGCGCCGCCATCGCGCGCGCCTATCAGGCCGACGCCAGTTGCGTACGTGCGGGCATCCTGGAAGGCCGCATGGAATCGGACGCAGCTAACTCCGAGGCGGCAATACGCGCCTTCGAACGTGCCGCACGGCATGACCCCGACTACCTGCCCGAAGTGCTGCCCAGCCTGCTGGCCAACTACGAGCAGGGTGGCGACCTTTCCGGCGCCCGCGCTTTCCTTTCGGAAATGTGCGAACACTATCGGGGCATCGCTCCGGTCCTGGCATTGACCCGTCTGGTCGAAAAGCAGGACGGCGTGGCGGCCGCCCGTGCTTATCTTGCCCGGCAGCTGAAGGACCGGCCGTCGGTACGCGGCGAAGCAGCGCTGATCGATTTGACCCTGGCCGAGGGCGCAGATCCGACCGCCACATTGAACGATCTCAAGCACATCACCGATCAATTGCTCGTGCGCAATCCCAGCTATCGCTGTACGCGTTGCGGCTTCGGTGCGCGTACTCACCATTGGCAGTGTCCCAGCTGCAAGGAGTGGGGGACGGTGAAACCGCTGCTGAACTACGCGGTGGTCTGATGACGGCGCTCCCGATGTGGATGCTGCTGCACCTGGTGCTCGCGGCAACCGGCACGTGGATGGCGCGACGCTATGCGCTGAAGAAGCAGCTGCTCGACCAACCCGGCGAGCGGCGGAGCCATGTTGTGGCCACACCGAGAGGCGGCGGTATCGCGATAGTCGTGACCGTACTGCTGGCGATCGTCTGGCTGGCGCTGAAAGGTGGTCCGGAGTCTTTTTTACTGGCTTGTTTCGGCATCGGCTTGGTGCTGGTCGCGGCTGTCGGCTGGGTGGACGATCATCGACCCCTCCCGGCCTGGCCAAGATTGCTGGTGCATGCCCTGGCCGCATTGCTTCTGGCCTGGGGAGTGCACCGCTCAACGCCGGGCCTGTTTGCCCCGGTCCTGGCATTCGTTCTGGCCATGGTCCTGGTGAATGTCTGGAACTTCATGGACGGCATCGATGGGCTGGCAGGTAGTCAGGCTGCCATCGTTGCCTTGGCCATGGCCTTTCTCCTGGCTGGCGGGGTGTGGGGATGGATTGCCGCGGGATCGGTCGCGGCCCTGGCTGGGTTCCTGCCCTTCAATTTCCCCAAAGCCCGGATTTTTCTGGGCGATGTGGGTAGCGGAGCGCTTGGGTTCCTGCTCGCGGGACTGTTGGCGGCGGCTTTCAAGTCGGACCGGGTTGCCTGGCCGTTGCTGCTGCTGCCGATTTCGGCCTTCCTGGTAGACGCGGGCTTCACATTGGGTATGCGCATGCTGCGAAAGGAGCGTTGGTGGACCCCACATGTCCAGCACACCTATCAAAAATGGGCGAGCCGCAACGCGAGTCACGTGGGAGTCACCTTGGCTTACGCAGGATTCAGTCTTGTGGCCGTGGTATTGCTCGTTGTCGGGAAGAACTGGACGGACTATGGGTCGGCGGGTATTTGCCTGGTGTGGCTTCTGGGCGCAGGCTTTTTATGGGCGCGTATGCGCAGGGATATCTCTAATGAGTAAGGATGCGCAAAAGTGAATTCCTGGCGCGGAAAAATAGCTGCTCTGGTGCCTCGTTCGATGGTGGTCGGGCACGATCTGCTGATGGTCTGGATATGTTGGGAAGCGCTGCATCGTCTGCGCTACGCGATGCTGCCCGATCCTCCTTCGTATCCCCTGTGGTCGCCCGAGATAGCGATCGTGCTGGTCTCGCAGGGACTGGTGTTCTGGTGGGTCGGCCTTTATCGGGGTCTTTGGCGCTTCGCCAGCGTCCCGGACCTGGGCAATATCCTCAAAGCCAGCCTGGTCGGCTTGCTTGCTCTTGCCTTGGGACTGGCCCTCTACAACCGCCTGGGATCGGTGCCGCGCGCCGTGCTGGTGATGTACCCGTTCCTGTTGGTGGGCTTGCTGGGCATGCCGCGCCTCATGTTCCGCGCCTGGAAGGACAACCAGAACGCGGACAACAAGAGCGGCATAGCCCTGCGCGTACTCATACTCGGCGCGGGCAGGTCCAGCGAGGCCCTGGTACGCGACCTGCGCCGCAGCGGCGCCTATCAGCCGGTCGGCCTGCTGGACGATTCGGCCCGTTTGCAGGGCACCAAGCTGCATGGTGTTCCGGTGCTCGGCGGATTGGCCGATGCGCCCGCGATCGCCAAGGAAACCGCTGCCAAGCTAATCGTCATAGCCATGCCGTCCATGGATGCGGCGAGCATGCAGCGGGTGGTGGCCATCTGCGAAAGCACCGGTTTGCCGTTCCGCACCGTACCCAGACTGGTGGACGTTCTGGAAGGCCGCTCGTTGCCCGGCGAACTGAAGGAAGTGGCCATCGACGACTTGCTGGGACGCAAGCCGATCACCCCGGACTGGAAACTCATTCGCGGCTGGCTGGGCGGACGTACCGTGCTGGTGACTGGCGCCGGCGGCTCCATCGGTTCGGAGCTGTGCCGTCAATGCGCCCGCCATGGCGCCAGCAGGATCGCTCTGCTGGAAGTCGATGAGCTAGCTCTGGTTACGGCCCAGACGGAATTGCACCGCGCGTTTCCCGATCTCGAAATCATTTCGGTATTGGGTAACTGCGGCGACCCGGCGGTTATCCAGCATGCGTTGAAGACCGCCGAGCCGGATGCCGTTTTCCACGCGGCCGCCTACAAACAAGTCCCGCTTCTGGAGCAGCAACTGCGCGAAGCGGTGCGCAACAACGTATTGGCGACCGAGACCGTGGCGCGCGCTTGCCGCGAGGCGAACGTGGCGACCTTCGTCTTCATCTCCACCGACAAAGCAGTCGATCCGGTCAACGTGCTTGGTGCGACCAAGCGCTTGGCCGAAATGGTTTGCCAGACCTTGGACGACCGTGTTTCGACGCGCTTTGTGACCGTCCGTTTCGGCAACGTGCTGGATTCGGCGGGAAGCGTGGTGCCTCTGTTCCGCGAACAGATCAGGCTCGGTGGCCCGGTGACTGTCACCGATCCGGAGGTCACGCGCTATTTCATGACCATCCCGGAAGCCTGCCAGCTCATCGTGCAGGCGGCCGCCAGCGCCGCCCACGCCTCCATCTATACGCTGGACATGGGCGAGCCGGTGCCGATTCGCGTACTGGCCGAGCAGATGATCCGTTTGGCCGGAAAACAGCCCGGCAAGGACATCGCGATCGCCTATACGGGCCTGCGCCCCGGTGAGAAGCTGCATGAAACGCTGTTTCATGCGGACGAACTCTATAAACCGACTTCCCACTCCAAGATTCTCGAAGCGCGCGCGCGCGATGCTTCGGTGGAAATCATCTCACGCGCCGTCTTCCTGCTGCAGACCGCGGTGGCCAATTACGACAACGACGAGCTTTCACGCATCCTGCGCGCCGCGATACCCGAGTTTTCCCCGTCTGGACAGAACGTTGACGCCGGCGCGACTATCGTGCAGTTCCCCGCACGAGAAGCCAGACAGACCCGATGAGTCAACGTATCAGGAAAGCCGTTTTCCCCGTCGCAGGCCTTGGAACCCGATTCCTGCCCGCCACCAAGACCGTTCCCAAGGAAATGCTGCCGATCATCGATAAGCCGCTGATCCAGTACGCAGTGGATGAAGCGGTGGAGGCCGGCTGCGACACTTTGATCTTCGTCACCAATCGTTACAAGCATGCGGTGGCTGACTATTTCGACAAGGCCTACGAGCTCGAGCAGAAGCTCGAGCAGGCAGGCAAGCTGGAGCAGCTGGAACTGGTGCGCAACGTGCTGCCCAGTCATGTGCGCGCGGTGTTCGTCACCCAGGCAGAAGCGCTGGGACTGGGACATGCCGTGCTTTGCGCCAAGCCCATCGTGGGCGACGAACCTTTCGCGGTATTGCTCCCCGACGATCTGATCTGGAACCGGGGCCCAGGCGCGCTCAAACAGATGGCCGATGCCGCCGAATCTTCCGGCGCCAGCATGATCGCGGTGCAGGACGTGCCGCGCGAACAGACCGGCAGTTACGGCATCGTGGCAACGCAGACTTTTTCCGGCCGCGAAGGGCGTATTTCGGCCATCGTTGAAAAGCCCAGCCCCGAAACGGCACCGAGCACTCTGGCGGTGGTCGGACGTTACGTGCTGGACGCGCGCATTTTCGATCTGCTGGAAAGCACTACGCCCGGCGCTGGCGGCGAGATCCAGCTGACCGATGCGATCGCCGCATTGCTGGCCGAGCACCCGGTGCATGCCTACCGTTTCCGTGGCACGCGTTTCGACTGCGGTACGCACATCGGCCTGATCGAGGCCACGATCCGCTATGCGCTGGATCACGAGAAACTGAGCGATGCCGCGCAGCAGCTGATGCAGAACGCGCTGAAGGAGCTTGGCGTCACCGAGCTGGAATAGTTGTGATCAGTTCCGTAGGTCGGGGCTACGCCCCCGACGCACGAGTTCCCAGCTGTCGACCATAGAGCCTGCCCCGTACTTGATGCGGGACAGACCTAAAAAAGGGCAGCCGAAATGGCAGCCCCTGGTTTTTTAGAAACGCGCTGGCTTAGAGCGCTTCGAACACGCCCGCCGCGCCCATGCCCGTGCCGATGCACATGGTCACCATGCCGTACTTCTGCTGGCGGCGGCGCATGCCGTGGACAATGGTGGCGGTGCGGATCGCGCCGGTCGCGCCCAACGGGTGGCCAAGTGCGATGGCGCCGCCGAGCGGGTTGACCTTGGACGGATCCAGGCCAACGTCGCGGATCACCGCCAGCGCCTGCGCCGCGAAAGCTTCGTTCAATTCGATCCAGTCCAACTGGTCCTGGGTGATGCCGGCCTGCTTCAGCGCTTTCGGTATCGCGGCGATGGGGCCGATGCCCATTACTTCCGGGCGCACGCCGGCGACCGAGAAGGATACGAAGCGCGCCAGTGGCGTCAAGCCATAGTCCTTTATCGCCTGCTCCGAAGCGAGCAGCACGCCCGCGGCGCCATCGCTCATCTGCGACGAGGTACCGGCGGTCACGGTGCCGCCGAACTGGGGGTTGCGAAACACGGTGCGCAGCTTGGCCAGGCCTTCCAGCGTGGTATCCGGGCGCGGACCTTCGTCTTTCTCCACCAGCAGCTTGCGCAGCTGGATGGTATTGCCGGCCAGGTCAGGCACATGCGACATCACTTCATAAGGCGTGATTTCGCTGCGGAATTCGCCCGCCTGCATCGCGGCGATGGCTTTCTGGTGCGAGGCCAACGCGAAGGCGTCCTGGTCTTCGCGCGATACCTTCCATTCCTCGGCCACTTTTTCGGCGGTGATGCCCATGCCGTAGGCGATGGCCACGTGATCGGTGTCGAACACGCTGGGCGCCAGGGCGATCTTGTTGCCCATCATGGGCACCATCGACATCGATTCGGTGCCGCCGGCCAGCACCAGGTCGGCGTTGCCCAGGCGGATCTGATCGGCCGCCAGCGCCACGGCCTGCAGGCCGGACGAGCAGAAGCGGTTGATGGTCTGTGCGGCGATGGTGTTGGGCAGGCCGGCCAGCAGCAGGCCGATGCGCGCCACGTTCATGCCTTGCTCGCCCTCGGGCATGGCGCAGCCGATGATGGCGTCGTCGATGCGGCCGACGTCGATGCCGGGGGCTTGGGCCACGACGGCTTTCAGCACATGCGCCAGCATGTCGTCGGGACGGGTGTTGCGGAATACGCCTTTGGGCGCCTTGCCCACGGGGGTGCGGGTGGCGGCGACGATGTAGGCTTCCTGGATCTGCTTGCTCATGGAATAACTCCGGAATTCGGGATTCGTATTTGGGATTCGGCGGTGCAGGGATTCGGACTTCGCTCTCACGAATCCCGAGTCCCGTTTCCCGAATCTCAGTTTCTAAGCGGCTTGCCGGTTTTCAGCATGTGGCCGATGCGCGCCTGGGTCTTTTCCTGTTGCGCCAGTTCCACGAAGTGCTGGCGCTCGAGTTTCAGCAACCATTCCTCGTCGACCAGCGATCCGCGATCCACCGCGCCGCCGCACAGCACGGTGGCGATGCGCACGGCGATCTCGTAGTCGTATTCGCTGATGAAGCGGCCTTCCAGCATGTTGACCAGCATCATCTTGAAAGTGGCGATGCCGACGTCGCCGGCCACCTGGATGCGGCGCGCGGGCAGGGGCGGGCGGTAACCGCTTTCGGCCAGCGCCAGCGCCTCCTGCTTGGCCACGTACAGAAGCTCGTAGGCGTTGAACACGATTCTGTCGGTCTTGCGCGCCAAACCCAGTTCCTGCGCTTCTATCGCCGAAGCCGAAACCTTGGCCATCGCTACGGTTTCGAAAGTCTTCTTGAGTTCGGCGAACACATCGCCGCCAGGGCCAGCGGCCTGCGAGGCGCGCACGGCGATTTCCTTCAATCCGCCGCCGGCAGGCAGCAGGCCGACACCCGCTTCGACCAGGCCGATGTAGCTTTCCAGGCCGGCCACTGTCTTGGCGCTGTGCATCTGGAATTCACAACCGCCGCCCAGCGCAAGACCGCGTACTGCAGCCACCACCGGCACCAGCGAATACTTGATGCGCTGGCTGGTGGCCTGGAAGTTGGCGACCATGGCCTCGAATCCGGCCACGTTGCCCGCCTGCAGCAGGCCCATGGCACCGGAAAGGTCGGCGCCGGCAGAGAAAGGTTCGCTGTTCTGCCACAGCACCAGTCCCTTGAAGTCGCGCTCGGCGCGATCCACTGCTTCCTGCAGGCCGTTGAGCACGTGGTCGTTGACGGTGTTCATCTTGGTCTTGAAGCCGACTACCGCAATGCCGTCGCCGTCGGTCCACATGCGCAGGCCGTCGTTTTCGAATACGGTTTCGCCCGCGGGGAATTTCTCGCCCAGCAGCGGATCCGGGAATCGCTGGCGCTGGTAGACGGGCAGGGGGGAACGCGGCAGCTTGGCGTTCTTGACCGGGCTGTAGCTGCCCTCGGCCGCATGCACGCCTTCGCGGCCGTCGAACACCCAGTTGGGCAGCGGCGCCGAGCTCATGGTCTTGCCGGCGACGATGTCGTCGGCGATCCATTGCGCCACCTGCTTCCAACCGGCGGCCTGCCAGGTTTCGAACGGACCCAGCGACCAGCCGTAGCCCCAGCGGATGGCCAGATCGACGTCGCGTGCGGTTTCGGCGATATCGGCCAGGTGGTAGGCGCTGTAGTGGAACAGATCGCGGAAGGTGGCCCATAGGAACTGCGCCTGCGGGTGCTGGCTCTCGCGCAGCTTGGCGAATTTTTCCGCCGGGTTCTTGAGTTTCAGGATCTCGACGACTTCCGTCGCCGCTACGCCGGTCGACGGGCGATAGTCCTGCGCCTTCAGGTCGAGCACCACGATGTCCTTGCCGACCTTGCGGAAGATGCCGGCGCCGGTCTTCTGTCCCAGCGCGCCCTTGGCGATCAGCGCCTCCAGCCACTTGGGCGCGGCGAAGTACTTGTGCCACGGATCGTCGGGCAGGGTATCGCCCATGGTCTTGATGACGTGGGCCATGGTGTCCAGGCCGACCACGTCGGAGGTGCGATAGGTCGCCGACTTGGGACGGCCTATCAGCGGGCCGCTGACGGCGTCCACTTCATCGAAACCCAGGCCGAATTCGGCGGTGTGGTGGATGCTGGCCAGGATGGAGAACACGCCGATGCGGTTGCCGATGAAGTTGGGCGTGTCCTTGGCGTACACCACGCCCTTGCCCAGGGTGGTGACCAGGAAGCCTTCCAAGCCCTCCAGCACCGCGGTGTCAGTGACCTTGGTCGGAATCAGTTCGGCCAGATGCATGTAGCGCGGCGGGTTGAAGAAATGCACGCCGCAGAAGCGGTGGCGCAACTGCTCCGGCAGCACGTCGGAAAGAGCATTGATGCCCAGGCCGGAGGTGTTGCTGGCCAGCACGGCATGGTCGGCCACGAATGGGGCGATCTTCTTGTAAAGGTCCTGCTTCCAGTCCATGCGCTCGGCGATGGCTTCGATGATCAGGTCGCAGCCGCGCAGCAGCTCCAGCCCGCTGCTGTTGTCGCTCGTGCCGTAGTTGGCGGGCGTGATGGCCTCGGCCAGCGATTTGCTGGCGAGCGGGGCGGGGCTCAGCTTGCCCAGGTTGGCGATGGCCTTCAGCACCACGCCGTCCGGATTTCCTTCCTTGGCAGGCAGGTCGAACAGCACGGTGTCCACGCCCGCATTGGTCAGGTGCGCCGCGATCTGTGCACCCATCACGCCGGCGCCGAGCACGGCGACTTTACGTACAAGCAACTTATTAGACATGTTCTATAAACCCTTGTTTATAAATTAAAATTATTCAGTGACCAGCACGGATGCCGGCCTCCGCGAAACGGATGAGTTCGCGCGCAGCGCGTTCACGGTGCGCCGCTTCGGTGACATCGGCGGGACGCTTGATCAGGCCGAAGTCGGCCATGGCGTAGGTCAGCGCGCCGGCCAGGAAGTCGAGCCGCCAGTACAGCTCTTCCTTACTCAGGCCGGGAACGCAGCTGGCGATCGCCTTGCCGAATTCACGCAGCACGTGACCGTAATGATCGGAGAGGAACTTGCGCAGGCCATCGTTCTTTTCGGCGTAGGCGCGAGCGACCACGCGGACGAACGCACCGCCTCCATGACGGTCCTGTGACATCGCCAGGGCGGGTTCAACGAATGCGGCCAATACGGGCTGCAGCTCGCCGGGATGCTGTTCCAGTGCTGTTTTCAGCTGGCTCAGGCGCAGTTGGGTCATGTCGTCCATGCGCCGACGGAAGACTTCATTGACCAGGTTTTCTTTCGAACCGAAGTGGTAATTGACCGCGGCGATGTTGACGTCGGCGCGACTGGTGACCTGACGCAGGGAAGTGCCGGCGAAACCATGCTGGGCGAACAGCTCCTCGGCGGCGCCGAGGATCCGGTCCTTGGTTGAAAAATGAGCAGTGTTGGCCATGAGGCTCTCGGTAATCAAACGCTTGTTTGATTCTGTGCCCGGGCCTTCCGGAAGTCATGCTGCACTGCGGCATAAGGCGCATGGAGGCACTGCAAATGTCCCGCCGATACGTTAGAATTGCGCTACGCAATTTAGCCTAAGCCCGCGTTTCGACGCGGGTTTTTCATGTTAATCTCGGGTCCGCAGTGGCCCACCCAACGGAGAAAATCCATGGCGCTGGAGCGCACCCTGTCAATCGTCAAACCCGATGCCGTCGCCAAGAACGTCATCGGCGAGATCTATTCGCGTTTCGAAAAGGCCGGCCTGAAAATCGTCGCCGCCAAGTACAAGCAGTTGTCGCGCCGTGAAGCGGAAGGTTTTTACGCCGTGCATCGCGAACGTCCGTTCTTCAACGCGTTGGTCGACTTCATGATTTCCGGTCCGGTGATGATCCAGGCGCTGGAAGGCGAGAACGCTGTGGCTCTGCATCGCGAATTGCTCGGCGCCACCAATCCCAAGGATGCTGCGCCGGGCACGATCCGCGCCGACTTCGCCGATTCGATCGACGCCAATGCGGCGCATGGTTCGGATTCGGTCGAGAACGCTGCCGTGGAAGTCGCTTACTTCTTCGCTGCGACCGAAGTGGTCTCGCGCTGAGTTGATGCCGTGAACGAGGCCGCCAGGAAACAGAACTTGCTGGACCTCGATCGCGAGGGTCTGGAGCGCTTCTTCGCCGACACGCTCGGCGAGCAGCGCTACCGCGCCCACCAGGTGATGAAGTGGATCCATCACCGTTATGTCACCGATTTCGATGCCATGACCGACCTCGGCAAGGCGCTGCGCGCGAAGCTGCAGCAGCACGCCGAGGTCGTGGTTCCGCAGATACAGTTCGAAAAGCCTTCCACCGATGGCACCCACAAGTGGCTGCTGGGCATGGACGGCAAGAATTCCATCGAAGCGGTGTTCATTCCCGACAAGGGGCGCGGCACGCTGTGCGTGTCCTCGCAGGTGGGCTGCGCGCTGAACTGCCAGTTCTGCTCGACCGCCACCCAGGGTTTCAACCGTAATCTGTCCACCGCCGAGATCGTAGGACAGGTGTGGGTGGCCGCGCGCCATCTGGGTAATGTGCCGCACCTGCAGCGCAAACTCACCAATGTGGTGATGATGGGCATGGGCGAGCCGTTGATGAATTTCGACAACGTCGTGCGTGCCATGAGCGTGATGCGCGACGATCTGGGCTACGGGCTGGCCAACAAGCGCGTGACGCTTTCCACTGCGGGCATGGTGCCGATGATCGACCGTCTTTCGGTCGAGTCCGACGTGTCGCTGGCGGTGTCCCTGCATGCGGCCAACGACGAGCTGCGCACCGAGCTGGTGCCGTTGAACAAGAAATACCCGATCGCCGAATTGATGGCCGCCTGCGCGCGCTATGTGCGGCACAACAAGAAACGCGATTCGGTTACTTTCGAATACACCATGATGCGCGGCGTCAACGATCAGCCCCAGCATGCGCGCGAGCTGGCGCGCCTGATGCGGCAGTTCGACAATGCAGTGCAATCGAAGGATGCGGGCAAGGTCAATCTGATTCCCTTCAATCCGTTTCCCGGCACGCGCTACGAGCGCAGTACCGAGGAGGACATCCGCGCTTTCCAGAAGATACTGCTGGATTCGCAAGTGCTCACCATGGTCCGCCGTACGCGCGGCGATGATATCGACGCAGCCTGCGGTCAGTTGAAGGGGCAGGTGGTCGACCGCACGCGGCGACAGGCCGAATTCCGTCTGCATCTGCAATCGCAAGGGATAGATGATGCGGCTGCGTAGTGTTGCGTTCGCTGCGCCGATGTTGCTGACTGCATGCAGTGCCTTCATGGTGCCCGCCGTGAGGGAGCAGCGCGCCGAATACGTGGCGCCCGACTACCATGTCGCCGACGACGCCAGGACCACCAAGCGGATGGCGGCGGAGCGTCGGTTGAGCTTGGCCGAGCAACGGCTCAACGCGGGAGACCTCAAAACAGCCGAAGTCGAAGCTGCCGCCGCGCTGAAGGCAAACCCCTCATCGGCCGACGCATTGACCTTGCTGGCCGTCATCGCCGACAGGAAGGGGGCAAAGGTCCAAGCCGGCGAATACTTCAAGCGGGCTGCCGAAGCGGCGCCCAAGAAGGGTGGGGTACTCAACAACTATGGCGCTTGGCTGTGCGGCAATGGTTTTCCCGCCGAGTCCCTGGTCTGGTTCGACCGCGCGCTTGCGGCGCCGGGCTACGGCACCCCGGAGTCGGCCCTGGCCAACGCCGGTGGTTGCGCGCTGAAGACCGGCCAGTACGAACGCGCCGACCGCGATCTGCGCAAAGCGCTCTCGTTAGCTCCGCAAAATGCCTATGCGCTCGCCTCCCTGGCCGACAGCGAATACCGCCAGGGTCGCTATTTTGAAGCGAGGGCCTTCACAGAACGAAGATTGGATGCTGCACCTGCCGACGCAGCCGTGCTACAACTGGCGGCTGGGATAGAAGAAAAGCTGGGCGACAAGGCCGCCGCCAGCCGATATGTTCAGCGGTTACGGGCGGAGTTCCCCGATGTGGTTACCGCGGACACCTCTGGGGAAAAACTAAGGCCATGACTGACCAGACACCACTGGACCCGACGTCTGCGGGTCGTTACGCCGAAGGCTGCGGGTCCATCCTGCGCCAGGCGCGCCAGCACGCGGGACTGAGTCTGCAGGATGCGGGCAGCCAGCTGAAAATGCCTGTCCGCGTAGTGCAGGCGCTGGAGGATGAGAACTGGCAGGTTCTGGGTGCGCCGGTATTCGTGCGGGGCCAGCTGCGCAGTTACGCCAAACTGCTCAAGATCGACATCGAACCCTATCTGGAGCGCACCGACCTGCAAGGCGTGCGACCGGTGGAGCTGGTGAGCCATAGCCACACTCCCCGCTATCAGCGGGTGCTGGAAAGCGTTGCGCGCCGTGCGGTCTATGTGGTCATCACCGCCGCGATCGCCGTGCCGGTCTGGGTGGCCACCCAATCGCATCTGGGTCAAGGTTCGTCCCAGGCCACCGCTTCGCTGGATGTCGTGCCGGCGCCAGCGGCATCGGCCGATCAGAATGCCGCCGCCAGGCAGACGACGGCTGCCGGTGCGCAGGCCGCGCCGTATGTCGCTTCGCTGACGCCGCTGCCGCGCAACGGCGGTAATGGTCTGACTCTTCGCATGACGGGCGACAGTTGGGTGCAGATCGATGCACCGGGCGGCGTCAACCTCGAGCACGGGCTGCTCAAAGCCGGCGAGGAACGCAGTTTCCGCATTGGGGAAGTCGGACGCGTCGTGTTGGGCAACGCCGCGGCGGTCGAGGTTCAGCAAGCAGGTAGTACGGTGGACCTGACGCCGTACAAGCGAGCCAACATTGCACGCTTTGCGGTATCCTCTGACGGTTCCCTAGCGCCGGTCGCCAACTGACCAGCGCGCGGGTCTCCAACAGATAATTCCGTCCAACCGAAGACCCCGCTTAGACGGGGCGAGAGTACGCATGGCGATCGACGATCTGCTCGACGAGCACGAACAAAGCGAGCGCGTCCGCAATTGGCTGAAAAACAACGGCGCCGGATTGATCGGCGGCATAGCCTTGGGACTCGCGGTGATTTTTGGCTGGCAATGGTGGCAGAAGCACCAGATCGAGCAGGCCGAGCAGGCCAACGTGAGCTATCAGTCCGCACTGGACAGCATAGGCGCGGCCGATCTAAAGAAAGCACAGGTTGAAGTAGGCAAGCTGAAGGGCGGCGACGCGTATGCGAACCTGGCCGCGTTGCGGCTGGCCAAGGCACAGGTCGACGCCGGCCAGGCAGAAGCTGCAATCGCCACGCTTCGCGGCATCAAGGCCGATCAGACCCTGCAATCGCTGGTCGACTTGCGCCTCGCCAAGTTGCTGACCGACGCCGGCAAGGGCGATGAAGCCCTGAAGGTCCTCGGCAGCGCCGCCGACAGCGCCGGCCTGGAGGCGCGCGGCGACGCGTTGCTGGCTACGGGCAAACGCGAGCAGGCGCGCGACACTTATTTGAAGGCTCTCACCGCTATGGATGTAGCTGCGCCGCAGCGTCGTCTGGTCGAGCTGAAACTCAGCGACTTGGGCGGCACGCCGCCCAAACCCGCGCAGCCAACTTCATGAGGCCGGCTTTCATGCTCCAACGCATCGTGCTCCAACGCATCATGTTCAAACGCATTATGGCGATCGCGGTCCTGTCGATGGTGCTGTCGGGTTGCAGCACGGTCAAAGGCTGGTTTGGCAAGAGCAAGGACGACGGCAAGCCGACCGAGCCGGCCGAACTGGTCGATTTCGCCGCCACCGCCACCGTTTCCAAACTGTGGAGCGCCAACGCAGGCAAGGGCGAAAACCGCCTGGGCGTAAGCCAGGGTCCTGCAGTCGCGGATGGCCGCGTCTATGCGGCGGCCGTCGAAGGTGGTGTGCGCGCTTTCGATCTGCAGAGCGGAAAGAGTGTGTGGGAATACGAGTCCGAAGAAAGGCTGTCCGGTGGTCCCGGCGCCGGCGACGGACTGGTCGTGGTCGGTTCGCTGGACGGCAAGGTGATCGCGCTGGATGCGGCCACCGGGGCGGAAAAGTGGCAGGCCAAAGTGCCCAACGAGGTCATCTCAGCGCCCGCCATCGGACAGGGTCTGGTGGTGGTACGGTCCAACGATGGCCGTGTTTCGGCTTTCGATGCCGCCACCGGCGAACGCCGCTGGTTCTCCAATCATGATCTTCCCAGCCTGACCGTTCGCGGCAATGCACCGGTAACCCTGGGCCCGGGCGTCGTATTCGTCGGCAACGACGACGGCACTCTTTCGGC
Source organism: uncultured Pseudoxanthomonas sp. (assembly GCA_946479745.1). The sequence continues at coordinate 16,101 of CAMLGZ010000013.1, forward strand.
CATGGGCTTGAACGATGGGCGTCCGCTGTGGAATCAGGTGATCGGCGTGCCCGAGGGGCGCACCGAGCTGGAGCGCATGTCCGATGTCGATGGCGCCGCCGTGCTCGACAACACCACGGTATATGCCACCAGCTTCAAGAAGGAAACGGTCGCCATCGATGGTCCCAGCGGTCGCCCGCTGTGGAGCCGGGACAATGGCGGGCCGGGCGGTCTGGGCCTTTCCTCGGGCAGTGTGATCGTTTCCGATCCGGCTGGTTCGGTCTGGGCGCTGGATAAGAGCTCCGGTGCGCCGATGTGGTCCAACGTCACCCTGGCCCGCCGCTCGCTGACCGCACCGACCGTGCATGGCGACTATGCAGTGGTCGGGGATTTCGACGGCTACGTGCACTGGCTGCGCCTGGACAACGGAGAAGAAGCAGCGCGCGAGCGCGTCGGCGGCAAGGCGCTCCGCGCCAAGCCGGTGGTGGTCGATGGCGTACTGCTGGTGCAGAACGTCGAAGGCGAGTTGAGCGCTTTCCGCCTGCAATAAAACCCGACCGGGCCATTGGCCAGCATCCAGAAAAGCGCACCCCCGGTGCGCTTTTTTTGTAGCGGACATGCCGAGCCGCCGAATAGGGGATAATCGTGCCCGCAAGGCCTGCCGCGCAGGCCCCGCAATCTCCATTCTTCTTCTCCGGCTTCTTAATATGCTTCCCCTCGTCGCACTGGTCGGCCGCCCCAACGTGGGCAAATCGACGCTCTTCAACGCACTCACGCGCAGCCGCGATGCGCTGGTCCACGACCAGCCCGGGGTGACCCGCGACCGCAACTACGGCATCTGCCGCCTGGACGAAGAGAATCCGTTCATGGTGGTGGATACCGGTGGCATTGCAGGTGAAGAGGAAGGCCTGGCCGGCGCGACCGCGCGTCAGGCGCGGGCCGCGGCCGAAGAGGCAGATTTGGTCTTGTTCATCGTCGACGGCCGCGAGGGCGCCTCGACGCTGGACGACGACATCCTGACCTGGCTGCGCAAGACCTCGCGTCCCACGCTGCTGGTGATCAACAAGATCGATGGCCTGGAAGAGTCCACCGCGATCTCGGAGTTCTCGCGTTACGGTTTCAACGACGTCATCACCGTGTCGGCCGCACATCGCCAGGGCATCGACGAGTTGCTGGAGGAAGTGCACGCAAGGCTGCCGGAAGAAGGCACCACCGAAGTGTTGGACAACGATCCGGCGCGCGTGCGCATCGCTTTCGTCGGGCGCCCCAACGTCGGCAAGTCCACGCTGTTCAACCGGCTCCTGGGCGAGGAGCGCATGATCGCTTCGGAAGTGCCGGGCACCACGCGCGATTCGATCGCCGTGGACATGGAACGCGACGGACGCCAATACCGTTTGGTCGATACCGCCGGCCTGCGGCGCAAGTCGAAAGTCGAAGAAGCGGTCGAGATCTTCAGCATCATCAAGACGTTGCAGTCGATCGAGCAATGCCAGGTCGCAGTGCTGATGCTGGACGCCACCGAGGGCGTGACCGATCAGGACGCGACCGTGCTGGGCGCCATCCTGGACGCCGGCCGCGCGCTGGTGATCGCGGTGAACAAATGGGATGGCCTGGAAACCTATCAGCGCGAACAGACCGAATCGCTGCTGTCGCGCAAGCTGAATTTCGTGGAATGGGCCGAGAACGTGCGCATTTCCGCCAAGCATGGTTCCGGCCTGCGCGAGCTGTTCCGCGCCATCCATCGCGCACATGCCTCTGCCACCAAAGAGCACGGCACCAGCGAAGTGACCAAGGCCATCGAAGTGGCCTATGAAACCAATCCGCCGCCCGCCGTTCGCGGCAACGCGCCGAAGTTGCGTTTCGCCCATCCGGCCGGCCTCAATCCGCCGACCTTCGTGGTGCATGGCACGCGACTGAAGAATTTGCCGGAATCGTATAAACGCTATCTGGAGAACTTCTTCCGCAAGCGCTTCAAGATGGTGGGCACGCCGGTGCGTTTCATCTTCAAGGATTCGGTGAATCCCTACGAAGGCAAGAAGAACGTGCTGACCGACAAACAGGTGGCCAAGAAGCGCCGTCTGATCCGGCACGTCAAGCGCGGCAAGTAAGCGCCTTATCCGACGGCGCGACGATGGGCGACTTTCCCACACGCATCAGTTACGACGAAGCTTCGCGCATCGTGGACCGGATCGCGGGTGAGCGCAGGCCCGGTCGCGAACGCCTGGCGATCAAACGTGTGGACGGACGCATCCTGGCGCAGGATCTCAGTGCTCCCATCGATCTGCCTGCCTTCGATAACAGCCGGATGGACGGCTTCGCGCTGCGCCATGCCGATCTGAATCCGGGAAGCGAGACGCAGTTGCACATCGTCGGCGCGCAGTTCGCCGGCCCGCTGCGCGACCAGACGCTGCAGCCCGGCCAATGCATCCGCATTACCACCGGCGCGCCCCTTCCCGCAGGTGCCGATACGGTCGTCATCAAGGAAGAAGTACGCGAGAACGAAGGCTTGCTGACCGTGCCGGCAGGCGTTGCGACGGGTGCGGACATCCGCCGTGCCGGCGAGGACGTGCGGGCTGGCGACGTGGTGCTTCACGCAGGCTCGGCCCTTTCTCCCGCACGCATCAGTCTTGCGGCCGCGCTGGGCGTGGCTGAGCTGGAGGTCTCGCAGCGCCCCACCGTCGCCGTGTTCACTACCGGCGATGAACTGGTGGAGCCGGGACTGCCGCTGGTTCCCGGCCAGATCTACAACAGCAACCGCGAGCTGCTGATGGGCCTGCTGCGTGCGGAAGGGCTTGAACCGGTCGCTTGGCCGACCTTGCCCGATGATCCTGCCCGCATCGAGACCGCGCTGCGCGACGCGGCTTCGGCGTTCGATCTGGTCATCACCTGCGGTGGCGTTTCGGCTGGCGAAAAAGACTACCTGCCCGCGTTGCTGGCCGAGCAGGGCATCGTCCACTTCTGGAAAGTGAAAATGAAGCCGGGCATGCCGGTGCTTTTCGGAAATCTGGATCAGGCGTTGTTCCTGGGTTTGCCAGGCAATCCGGTTTCGGTCCTCGCCATTTTTCTCACTTTGGGCCGCAGGCTATTGGATGGTTTGCAGGGCAGGGCGGAGCCGCGTGCCAGGCGTTTCGCGCGGCTTTCGGCGCCGTGGAATAAATCGCACGAGCGCCTGGAGTTTCTGCGTGGGAGCCTGCACTACGGGCGGAATGGCGTGCTGGGCGTTTCGCCCAATGGCGCAGATGCTTCCCACCGGCTGCGTGCTGCAGCCGAGAGCGATGCGTTGATCGTGTTGGGGGAAGGGGCGCGGGAATTTGAAGAAGGTAGCGCTGTGGAAGTGCTGGTGTACTAGCTTTTCCTTCTCCCACCGGGAGAAGAGCCTGCCCCGTACTTGATACGGGGTGCCCGGAGGGCGGATGAGGGAGCGGACCATCAGCTTGACGGAACCTTCCTCTTGCAAGTCATTCTCCCTCCCTCATCCGTCGCTTCGCGCCACCTTCTCCCGGAGGGAGAAGGAAAGCAAAAACAGCGCGATAATCCGATTATGGCCATCCCCGAAATCACCCCCGCCCAAGCCCGTCAGCGCCAGACCCATGGCGCCGTACTGATCGATGTCCGCGAAGCGCACGAGCGCGCCGGCGGGCAGGCCGAAGGTTCGCTTGGCATAGCCAAAGCCGATCTGGAAGCCGATCCTGGCCTGCATCTGCCGGAGCAAGCCACGGAGATTCTGCTGATCTGCCAGGGCGGCGCCCGCTCGATGCAGTCGGCCACGTTCCTTAGCCAGGCCGGTTATCTGAATCTGTCTTCCGTCGCCGGCGGCACCACGCGTTGGATGGCCGAAGGTTTGCCGGTGGTCAAGCCGCAGCTGGACCCCGACGATGCCGATTTCATGGACCGCTATTCGCGCCATCTGCGCTTGCCGGAAGTCGGCGTGGAAGGCCAGCGCAAACTCGAGGCGTCGCGGGTGTTGATGATAGGCGCCGGCGGGTTGGGTTCACCGGCGGCGTTCTATCTTGCGGCAGCGGGAATCGGCCATCTGCGCATCGCCGATGACGATGTGGTGGACCGCAGCAACCTGCAGCGCCAGATCCTGCATACCGAAGCGCGGATAGGCGAAGCGAAAGTCGTCTCGGCCCATATTGCGCTTTCCGCATTGAATCCGCGTACGCGGATCGAAGCGGTCGCCGAACGCGTCGTGGCCGACAACGTCGAACGCCTGCTGGCGGACGTGGACGTGGTGATCGACGGCGCCGACAATTTCCCGGTGCGCTATCTGCTCAACGACGCTTGCGTGAAACTGGGCAAGCCGCTGGTGTACGGAGCGGTGCAGCGTTTCGAAGGGCAGGTGAGCGTGTTCGACGCCGGCCGCCATCGCGGGCAGGCGCCGTGCTACCGCTGCCTGTTCCCGGAACCGCCAGCGGCCGAGTTCGCGCCCAATTGCGCCGAGGCGGGAGTGCTGGGCGTGTTGCCTGGCGTGATCGGGCTGCTGCAGGCCAACGAGGCGATCAAATTGTTGCTGGGCATCGGTGAACCGCTGAGCGGACGCCTGCTGCATTTCGATGCGCTGGCGATGCGCTTCCGTGAAATGCGATTGCGGCCGGATCCGGATTGCGTAGTTTGCGCGCCGGGCAGGCCGTTCCCGGGCTATATCGATTATCAGAAATTCTGCGAGGGCTGATTCGGCCGCCGCAGAAGAAAATCCGATATCGTTCGCCGAGAGATCATTCAACTGGGGAGTTGGCTATGCGTACCCTCATTTTCATCGTGACCGGTCTGGTGTTCATGGCGTTGGCCATGTGGCTGACCAAGCCCGCCAAGCGCACCACTACCGCTTGGCTGTTCACCGCTGTCTGGCTGCTGGCGACGTTGTGGAACTTGCGCACCGGCATGTCGCATGGATATTCGCTGCAGGAAGAGTTGCCCATCCAAGCGGCGATTTTCGCGATCCCCGTACTGGGCGCATGGATACTGGCCTGGAAGGGACGCGGCCGTTGATGCCGAGCCACGGGTTCGCGGGGAGATCGCCAAAGTGAACGTCCATTCCCGTTCGCTGTTGCGCAAGCGTGGCCAGCACGACAGCGGCAAGGTTTCCATGGTCGAATTGTTCTTCGATCTGGTCTTCGTTTTCGCCGTCACCCAGTTGTCGCACGGCCTGCTGGCGCATCTGACGCCCACCGGCGCGCTGCATACACTGATGCTGCTGATGGCGGTGTGGTGGTTGTGGATATTCACCTCGTGGGTCACCAATTGGCTGGATCCGGAAAAAGTGCCGGTGCGGGTCATGCTGTTCGCGCTGATGCTGGGCGGACTGCTGATGTCGTCTTCCATACCGGAGGCGTTCGGCGAAAAAGGCCTGCTGTTCGCTTGCGTTTTCGCGGCGATGCAGGTGGGCCGCAACCTGTTCATGCTCTGGGCCTTGCGCGGGGAAGGGGCCGCGCAGTCGCGTAATTTCCAACGCATCCTGATCTGGTTTCTGGCTTCCGGGGTGTTCTGGATATGGGGCGGTTTCGAGCAGGGCGCATTGCGCACCGGTTTGTGGCTGATAGCGATCGCCATCGAGTACGTGTCGGCCTCGGTCGCCTTCTGGGTGCCGGGACTGAGTCATTCGACCACTACCGAATGGGACGTGGACGGCAGCCACCTGGCCGAACGTTGCGGACTGTTCGTGATCATCGCGTTGGGCGAATCCATCCTGGTGACCGGGGCAACTTTCGCCGGATTGCCGAGCAATGGCGCGACGGTAGCCGCCTTCCTGGTTTCCTTCCTGGGCAGCGTGGCCATGTGGTGGATGTATTTCGATACCGCTTCCGAACGTGCCAGCCATCGCATCGCGCATTCCGACGATCCTGGTCGCATTGCGCGTTTGGCCTACACCTACCTGCATCTATTGATCATCGCCGGCATCATCGTTTGTGCCGTAGCCGATGAGATAGTACTGGTGCATCCCGGACACGCCGAAACCATAAGCGTCGCTGTCATTCTTGCTGGCCCGGCGCTGTATCTGCTGGGCAACGCCTTGTTCAAATGGGCATCGAACGACCGCAGGCTACCCCCGTTGTCGCATCTGGTGGGGCTTTCGTTTCTGGCTGTGCTGGCCCCCTTTGCATTTGCGCACCAGTTGTCGGCGTTGGCTTTGGGCGCCGCCACCACGGGCGTGATGGTCCTGGTCGCGGCTTGGGAAAGCATCGCCCTGCGCAGACTGCCGCAGACGGAACACTGAAAGCTTTGCCCGGACTCGGAATCGCGGCCGGCAGCGGTTAACCTGTAATGCCCGCCGCAGGAAATCCGGTTTGGCCACCGAAGCCGTCTCCAGTGATCTGATCAAAGTCGTCGCCCTGCTGGGCGCCGCCGTGGTGGCTGTGCCTATCTTCCGGCGTCTGGGTCTGGGCTCGGTGCTGGGCTATCTGGCGGCCGGCCTGCTGATCGGTCCGTTTGGCCTGGCTTGGTTCTCCGACCCGCAATCCATCCTGCACGTGGCCGAGCTGGGCGTGGTGATGTTCCTGTTCGTGATCGGCCTGGAAATGCGGCCTTCGCATCTGTGGGGTCTGCGCCGGCAGATCTTCGGACTGGGCAGTCTGCAGATCGCGGCATGCACGATCGCTTTGACAGGGGTCGGACTGGCCTACGGTTTCAGTGCGCCGGTGGCGTTCGTCGGCGCAGCCGGCTTCGTGCTCACCTCGACTGCAATCGTCATGCAGTTGCTGGGCGAACGCGGGGACATCGCGCTGCCGCGCGGGCAGAAGATCGTGTCGGTCCTGCTGTTCGAAGATCTGTTGATCGTGCCGCTGCTCGCGGTCGTGGCCTTCATGTCGCCGGTAGTGCCGGACCATGCGGACGGGTCCAGGTGGATCAGCATCGGCATTGGTGTGGCCAGCCTCGCCGGACTCATCGCAGCGGGTATATGGCTGCTCAATCCTTTGTTCCGCATATTGGCATCGGCCAAGGCACGCGAAGTGATGACGGCGGCGGCGCTGCTGGTAGTGCTGGGTTCTGCGCTGTTGATGCAGATCGGCGGGTTGTCGATGGCGATGGGTGCGTTCCTGGCGGGCGTGCTGTTGTCCGAATCCACCTTCCGGCACCAGATCGAAGCGGACATCGAACCCTTCCGCGGCATCCTGCTCGGCCTGTTCTTCCTCAGCGTGGGCATGTCGCTGGATCTGGGCGTGGTGGCGCGCAACTGGCCGCTGATCGTGTCCGGCGTGCTGACGATGATGGCGGTGAAGGCGCTATGCATCTATGTAGTGGCGCGCGCCACCCACAGCCCGCATCGCGAAGCGCTAGACCGCGCGGTGTTGATGGCGCAGGGCGGCGAATTCGCCTTCGTGCTGTTCTCCGCGGCGGCCGCGGCCGGCGTCATCGACGCCACGGTCAACGCCAACCTCACCGCCATCGTGGTGCTGTCGATGGTGCTGACGCCGTTGTTCGTGATTCTGCTCAAGCGCGTGACGCCGAAGGCGCAGGAATCACTGGAAGGCATCGACGAGGCGCGAGGGCTGAGCGGCAGCGTGCTGATCATCGGCTTCGGCCGTTTCGGCCAGGTCATGAGCCAGTCGCTGCTGGCCCGCGACGTGGATGTGACCATCATCGACACCGACATCGAGATGATCCGCAGTGCCGAGGAATTCGGTTTCAAGATCTATTACGGCGACGGCACGCGGCTGGACGTGCTGCACGCTTCCGGCGCGGACAGCGCGCGCGCCATCGCGGTGTGCATCGACAACAAAGTCGCGGCCACGCGCATCGTGGAGCTGGCCAAGGCGCAGTTCCCGCAGGCGCGGCTGCTGGTGCGCTCCTACGACCGCGAGCATTCGCTGGAGCTGATCAATGCCGGCGTGGCTTACCAGATCCGGGAAACCTTCGAGTCGGCGGTGGATTTCGGCGCCGCGGCGCTGGTCGAGCTGGGGGTCGCGCAGGAAGAAGCCGAACGCATCGCCACCGAGATCCGGCGCCGGGACGCCGAGCGTTTCGAACTGGAAATGGCGGCCGGGGACGTTCGCGCCGGCATTCCCATGATGCTGGGCAACGCCCCCAAGCCCACGCCCACGCCGTTCACCACGCCCAGGCGCGAGGGGCAGGCTTTGAGCAAGGAAACCGCGGACATCATCAACAGTCCCGACCCGGAGTCGCGCACGGGTTAGCGCAGGAAATCGCGTAAAGCCTCGGCATAGCGCGGATCGCCCGAAATATCGTTGTGACCGGCTTGCGGGAAATCGATCACTTGCGGTCTGTTTTTCAGCGATGCCAGCAATTTATCCGTATTGGCCGGTGGAACTACTTCGTCGCGGTCGGCGCGCAGTACCAGCAGTGGTCCTCGGTATTGCGGCAAGTAACGGGTGGAGTCGAAACGGTCGCGCATTAGAAAGCGTACGGGGAACATCGGATAGTGGGATTGCGCCACGGCCGCCAAGCTGTCGAACGGCGTCACCAGCGCCAGTCTTTCCACGGGCCGTTGAGAGGCGACATAGCTGGCAACGCCGCTGCCCAAGCTGCGGCCGATGATCGCGATGGGAGCTTGTGGGTGTTGCGCGCTCACGTGGTCGTATAGCGCCAGTGCATCGCCGAATAGAGCGGCTTGGTCCGGCTTGCCTTCGCTAGCGCCGTAGCCGCGATAGGAAATCAGGTAAACGGTGCGGTCGGGAAATAACTCGGCGAATTCCTCGCGCGACATTTCCAGCCGCTCGGCATTGCCACCGAAGTAGATGAGCGCTCTGGTCTTGCCGGGATTCAACCGCCAACCGCGCAGCGTAATCCCTTCATGGACGAGGCTGTAGTCGGTCTCCTGCGCGCTCACCTGCGTTGCGCCGGGGTAGTAAATCAGCTCGCGCTGCTTGAAGAAGAGCAGGGCGCAGATGCCCGCATAGACGAGCGCTGTCAGTGCGGCGACGCCGAGCAGCGACTTCCCCAGCACCTGCATCAGCCGTGACGCTGCTGCGCCTGGGCAAAGGCAGCCAGTTGCTCCGGGGTGGCGTCGCGCTGGAATTTCGCCTTCCATTCGGCGAACGGCATGCCGTACACGCGTTCGCGCGCCTCATCCTTGCTCATGGGCCGGCCGGCGGCTTCGGCGGCCTCGCGGTACCAGTCGGACAGGCAGTTGCGGCAGAAGCCGGCCAGGATCATCAGATCGATGTTCTGCACGTCGCTGCGTTCGACGTTGAGATGCCGCAGCAGGCGGCGGAAGGCGGCGGCTTCGAGTTCGGTGGTGTCGGACATGGCGGAATCGGGGACAATAGGGGCCAACGACTTTACACCCGCGCCCAGGGCCTATTAACGCTATTGGGAGGGTCACGTTGCTTGTCCCGGGCCGTCAGGCGTTCGTGCGTGGCGCCGAGACAGGCCGGCCGCCTGTTCAAGCCGCGCGCGGGCGTCTGGCGGCCTGGGACAAGCAACCCGAAGGGCCACCGCTGAGTGCACGTGGAGCGGCGTCCTCATTCGGTCGTGTATCGACATACACTTCTTCATTCCTCCTTGCTCCACGCGCACTCAGCGGTGGCGTGACCCCTCCCAATAGCGTTAATAGGCCCTATGACCCCAGCTTCCCCCAGCGCCCACACCGCCCGCATCCTCGATGGCCGCCGCATCGCCGAGAATCTGCTCGACGAACTCAAGGCCAAGGTCGACGCCCGCGTCGCCGCGGGCCTGCCGCGCCCGGGCCTGGCGGTAGTGCTGGTCGGGGGCGACCCGGCTTCCACCGTGTACGTGCGCAACAAGCGCCGTGCGGCGGAAAAGGTCGGTATCGAGGCTTTCGACCACGACTTGCCGGCCGGCACGTCCGAGCACGCGCTGCTGGCGCTGATCGACAAGCTCAATGCCGACCCCAAGGTCCACGGCATCCTGGTGCAGCTGCCGCTGCCTGGCATTCCCGACGCCAGCCGCCTGATCCATCGCATCGACCCGCGCAAGGACGTGGACGGCTTCCACCCGGAAAACGTCGGCCACCTGGCCCTGCGCGAGTTCGGCCTGCGTCCGTGCACGCCGCGCGGCATCACCACCTTGCTGGGCTACACCGACAGGCCGGTGCGCGGGCAGAACGCGACCATCGTCGGCGTCAGCAACCACGTGGGCCGCCCGATGGCGCTGGAGCTGCTGATCGCGGGCTGCACGGTGACCAGCTGCCACAAATTCACCCCCGCTCCAGTGCTGGAGGCGCGGGTGCGCGACGCGGACATCCTGGTGGTGGCCGCGGGCCGTCCGGGCTTGATTCCCGGGGAATGGGTCAAACCCGGGTCGGTGGTCATCGACGTGGGCATCAATCGCCTGGAAGACGGCAGCCTGGTCGGCGATGTGGGTTTCGACGCCGCCGCCAAGCGCGCCAGCTGGATCACCCCGGTCCCGGGCGGGGTAGGGCCCATGACCGTGGCCACGCTGATGCAGAACACGTTGGAAGCCGCCGAGGCCGCTGCTGCTTAAAGCCCCTCTCCCATCGGCGCCCGAAGGGTGTGCAAGGCTGAGAGGGGTTGGGGTGAGGGTACGGCGAAGTCAGCCAAACCCGATGCAAGAGGACGCCTTCAACGACCCTCCAAGCCCACTGTTCCGCCAGTCATACGGACGGCAGCAACACTGCGTCTTGCCAACCCCAACTGGCATCGCCAGCGCCCGAAAGGGTACAATTACGCGCTTCCCCACCAAACGGGTCCGCCGATGCTACGCATCCAGGCTGAAGCTCTCACCTACGACGACGTTTCCCTCGTCCCCGCGCATTCCCTTGTCCTGCCCAAGGATGTCGACCTCGGCACGCGTCTGACGCGCGACCTGCGGTTGAAGCTGCCGATCGTCTCCGCCGCCATGGATACCGTCACCGAAGCGCGCCTGGCCATCGCCATGGCCCAGCTGGGCGGCATCGGCATCCTGCATAAGAACCTGACCGTAGAGCAGCAGGCGGCCGAAGTGGCCAAGGTCAAGAAATTCGAAGCCGGCGTCATCAAGGACCCCTTCACCGTGGGTCCGGAGACCACCATCGGCGACGTGCTGGCCCTGACCCGGGCGCGCAACATCTCCGGCGTGCCGGTGGTCGACGGCAACCAGTTGCTGGGCATCGTCACCAGCCGCGACATGCGTTTCGAAACCAAGCTGGACGACCCGGTCCGCCACATCATGACCAAGAAGGATCGCCTGGTTACCGTGCGTGAAGGCGCCAGCGACGGCGAAGTGGTGCAGCTGCTGCACAAGCACCGCATCGAAAAAGTGCTGGTGGTCAACGACAATTTCGAGTTGCGCGGCCTGATCACGGTCAAGGACATCCAGAAGAAGACCGACAACCCCAATGCGGCCAAGGACAGCGCCACGCGCCTGCTGGTCGGCGCGGCGCTGGGCGTGGGTGGCGACACCGATCAGCGCGTTGAAGCGCTGGTCGCTGCCGGCGTGGACGTGGTGATCGTGGATACCGCGCACGGCCATTCGCAGGGCGTGCTGGACCGCGTGGCCTGGATCAAGAAGCGCTTCCCGCAGCTGCAGGTGATCGGCGGCAACATCGTCACCGGCGATGCCGCACTGGCGCTGATGGACGCCGGCGCGGACGCGGTCAAGGTCGGCGTGGGTCCGGGCTCCATCTGCACCACGCGCATGGTCGCCGGCGTCGGCGTGCCGCAGATCACCGCGGTGTCGATGGTGGCCGAAGCCTTGCAGGACCGCATTCCACTGATCGCCGACGGCGGCATCCGCTACTCCGGCGACATCGGCAAGGCGATCGTGGCTGGCGCCTCCACGGTGATGATCGGCGGTTTGTTCGCCGGCACCGAAGAAGCGCCGGGCGAAGTCGAACTGTTCCAGGGCCGCAGCTACAAGAGCTATCGCGGCATGGGCAGTTTGGGTGCGATGGAAAAAGGCAGCAAGGACCGTTATTTCCAGGACGCGTCCGATGCCGACAAGCTGGTGCCCGAGGGCATCGAAGGCCGCGTGCCGTATCGCGGATCGGTCGGCAACATCATCCATCAGCTGGTCGGCGGTCTGCGCGCAACCATGGGGTATGTCGGCTGCGCCACCATCGACGAGATGCAGAAGAAGCCCAGCTTCGTCACCATCACCGGCGCGGGCCAGCGCGAAAGCCATGTGCACGATGTGCAGATCACCAAAGAGCCGCCGAATTACCGGATGGGTTGATCTGCGCGAATAGAAAAAGTCGCCAAATAAAGAAGTCGTCATTCCCGCGAAGGCGGGAACCTAGTGACTTTAAGCCTTTCTCAGGAAGCAATAGAGCAAAGTCACTGGGTTCCCGCCTTCGCGGGAATGACGATGTTGTTTTTCACTCGTTGGCTTGAAGCAGTGATCGCGATTCCATGACCAATATCCACACCGACAAAATCCTCATCCTCGACTTCGGCGCGCAGTACACGCAGCTGATCGCACGCCGCATCCGCGAGATCGGCGTGTATTGCGAAATCTGGGCATGGGACCACGATCCGACCGAAATCGCCGCCTACGGTGCCAAGGGCATCATCCTGTCCGGTGGCCCCGAATCGACGACAGAGCACGGCGCGCCCGCCGCGCCGCAACAGGTCTTCGATTCCGGCTTGCCCATCCTGGGTATCTGCTACGGCATGCAAACCCTGGCGGCCCAATTGGGTGGCGCGACCGAGGCCGCCGATGCGCGCGAATTCGGCCATGCGGAAGTGGAGGTCATCGCGCCGGATAAGTTGTTCGCCGGCCTCAGCGACCACGCCGGCAAGCCGCGCCTGGATGTGTGGATGAGCCACGGCGACCATGTCGCCAAGGCGCCGCCCGGTTTCACGATTACTGCCGTCACCGACCGCATCCCGGTCGCGGCGATGTCCAACGAGGACAAGCGCTGGTACGGCGTGCAGTTCCATCCGGAAGTGACCCACACGCTGCAGGGCCAGGCGCTGCTGCGCCGCTTCGTGGTCGATATATGCGGTTGCGCCACTTTGTGGACGGCGGCCAACATCATCGACGACCAGATCGAGCGCGTGCGTGCGCAGGTCGGCTCGGACGAAGTGATCCTTGGTTTGTCCGGTGGCGTCGATTCCTCGGTGGTCGCTGCATTGCTGCACAAGGCTATCGGCGAACAGCTGACTTGCGTGTTCGTGGACACCGGCCTGCTGCGCTGGCAGGAAGGCGACCAGGTGATGGCGATGTTCGCCGAACACATGGGCGTCAAGGTCATCCGCGTCAATGCTGCGGACCGTTATTTCAAAGCGCTGGAAGGCGTGGCCGACCCCGAGGCCAAGCGCAAGATCATCGGCAACCTGTTCGTCGAGATCTTCGACGAAGAGTCCGGCAAGCTGGCCAACGCCAACTGGCTGGCGCAAGGCACCATCTACCCCGACGTGATCGAATCGGCTGGCAGCAAGACCGGCAAGGCGCACGTAATCAAAAGCCATCACAACGTCGGCGGTTTGCCCGAGCACATGAAGATGGGCCTGGTGGAGCCGTTGCGCGAACTGTTCAAGGACGAGGTACGCCGTCTGGGCGTCGAGCTCGGCCTGCCGCGTTCCATGGTCTACCGCCATCCGTTCCCGGGCCCCGGCTTGGGCGTGCGCATTCTGGGCGAAGTGAAGCGCGAATACGCCGAACTGCTGGCCCAGGCCGACGCCATTTTCATCGAGGAATTGCGCAAGGCCGACCTGTACGACAAGACCAGCCAGGCCTTCGCCGTGTTCCTGCCGGTGAAGTCGGTGGGCGTGGTCGGCGACGCGCGCGCCTACGAGTGGGTGATCGCGCTGCGCGCGGTGGAAACCATCGATTTCATGACCGCGCACTGGGCGCACCTGCCGTACGATTTCCTGGGCACGGTGTCCAACCGCATCATCAACGAGCTGCGCGGCATCTCGCGCGTGGTCTACGACATCAGCGGCAAGCCGCCGGCGACTATCGAGTGGGAATAGGGCTCTTTCGTGAGAGTTCCAGATCCCACCCTTGATCGATCCTTCGGAACCGTTCGTGGTGAGCTTGTCGAACCACGCTCTTGGCCCTGAGCCGGAAGCGTAACGATGTCTTTCTGGGTTTACATGCTTAAATGCGCGGATGGCTCGTATTACACGGGACACACCGACAATCTCGAAAAGCGAGTTGGCCAGCATCATGCCGGCGACGTACCGAGTTGCTATACGTTCAAGCGTCGACCTTTGACCATGGTTTGGAGTCAGGATTTTCCAAGTCGAATCGAAGCGCTAGAGTCAGAGATGCAGGTGAAGCGCTGGAGCAGGGCTAAGAAAGAAGCGTTGATCGAGGGCGATTGGCAGAAGGTCAGCGAGCTGGCTAGAAACAGGAGCGACACAGTTGATGTCGAACTACTTCGCGAAGAGCGTGGTTCGACAGGCTCACCACGAACGGGTTCTGGGGAGGGGGCGCCAGTGCAAAAATCAGATCTCGAATGGATGCAGCATGCCCTTGCCTTGGCAGACCGGGCCGAGCGCGAAGACGACGAGATCCCCGTAGGTGCGGTTCTGGTTGGCGCCGATGGCCAGTTGCTGGGCGAAGGCTGGAACCGCAATCTGGCCGAGCACGACCCCAGCGCGCATGCCGAGATCGTCGCCATGCGCCGCGGAGGACAGAAGCTGGCCAACCACCGGCTGGTCGGCAGCACGCTCTACGTGACGCTTGAGCCATGCGCCATGTGCGCGATGGCGATGGTCCACGCCCGTGTGGCGCGATTGGTGTACGCGGCCAGCGATCCGAAGACCGGGGCCTGCGGAAGCGTGTTCGACCTGCTGGCCGATCCGCGCCACAACCACCGTGTCGAAGTCGTATCCGGATTACTGGCCGATGAAGCCTCGCGTCGTCTGACCAACTACTTCAGGGCCAAGCGCGGCAAGCCGCTACTGGACTGAAGGCGCGTCGGCTTCCCGCTTGGCGATATGGCGGTGGTCCATTTCCTCGTTGACCGCTTTGACCGCCAGAGTCGATTCGCGCGCCAGCAACAGGCTGGCGGCGAACATCGCCAGTACGCCAAACGCCGCCAGCACAGTGGGAAGCATACCCAGCCGGTGCGACAACAGATTGTCTGCGGCCACCGCCAGACTGGTGCCCACGAACAGGCTGATGGCGCCATACAGCAGCTGGCCTGCGCGCAGGATGATCAGGCTGCGCCGGCGCTGCAGTGCGATGCGCTGTTCGTAGAGCGCACGTTGCAGCGGGTCGTCCAGGGTGTGCAGTTCCTTCAGCAGCGTGCGCGCGCGGTCGATGATTCTGGCCAGCCGGTTATTGGCCGACAGCAGCAACGACGCGGTCGCCGTCAGGAAGAAGGCGGGCGCCAGCATCGCGGTGAGCGTGGCGTAGTGCGCGTACTGGTCGCTGTTCTGAAGCATGGCCTATGCCCGGAGGGAGCTGCGTTATGATGCGGCACAATGCGGTGTTTTCGCAAAAATACGCTCGCCAACGGCGACGCGCAGCCTCAAGGAGCAGGACCAACGCATGCCAGCCAACAACCACACCAGCGACCGCCTGATCTGGATCGACCTGGAAATGACCGGGCTGGACACCGGCCAGGACTCCATCATCGAGATCGCCACGGTGGTGACCGATTCGCAGTTGAACGTGCTGGCCGAAGGCCCCGAGTTCGCCATCGCCCATCCCGTGGCGGTGCTGGAAGCCATGGACGACTGGAACCGCGCCCAGCACACCCGTTCCGGATTATGGAAGCGGGTGGTGGAAAGCACGGTCACCCTGGGCCAGGCCGAGGCGCAGACAGTCTCGTTCCTGGCCGAATGGCTGCCGGCCAATGCCTCGCCGATGTGCGGCAATTCGATCTGCCAGGACCGCCGCTTCCTGCATCGGCTGATGCCGCGGCTGGAGAAGTATTTCCACTACCGCAATCTGGACGTCAGCACGCTCAAGGAACTGGCGCGCCGTTGGGCGCCGGAGGTGCTGGAAGGCGTACGCAAGCAATCGGCGCATACCGCGCTCAGCGACGTGCGCGACTCGATCGAGGAATTGCGCCACTACCGCAAGCACCTGGCCGAACTGGCCGGCTAGGAATCCTTGTAGGAGCGACGTAAGTCGCGAAACGATTTCCGAACGATCGGATTTGGTCGAGCATGGCCCGGAGACCTTCGCGACTTGCGTCGCTCCTACGCGGAGGCCGCCACATCGCCGTCATCGGCGACCGAGCGGGTGATGATCTCGGTCAGCGGTGTGCCATCGGCGTTGTGGTGGTAGACATGCAGGTCGCGTTGCGGGTATGGGATATTCAGGCCATTGCCGATGATATCGGTACGCACCGACTCGGTGACCTGACTTTTGGCATCGCCGAAATCCGCATTGTTCGCAAAGGCGAACAACTTGAGTTCCACGCTGCTTTCGCCCAGGTTGACCACCTGCACGAACGGCGGTGGATCCTTGAGGATCAATGAATTGGCGCGTGCGATATCCAGCAGGATCTGCTGCGCGCGCTTGAGGTCGTCGTCGTAGCCTATGCCCACGGCGATTTCCATGCGGCGGGTCGGCAGCGAGCTGTAATTGATGATCGGAGCCGTGGTCACTTCGCTGTTGGGAAGGATGATCAGACGCTGGTCGAAAGCGCGCAGCCGGGTCTGGAATATGCGGACTTCCAACACCACGCCCTCCTGTCCGGCGGCGATCACATGGTCGCCGACGCGGAACGGGCGCAATACGATCAGCATGACGCCCGACGCGATGTTGGATAGCGAATCCTTCAGCGCCAAGCCCACCGCCAGGCCGGCGGCGCCCAACACCGCGAGCATCGAAGTCGGGTTGACTCCCAGTGAGGTCAGGGCCGTCACCAGCACCAGCACCATCATCGCGGCGTAGCTGGTCCTGCGCAGGAAGCCGGACAGCGTGGAATCGACGTGGGCGCGGCCCAACACGCGCTCCAGGCCCAGGCTCAGCCTCCTGGCCAGCCACATGCCGATCAGGAAGATGACCGCCGCGGCCAGCAGTTTCAGGCCCCAGGTTTCCAGCAACTGCAACCAGTCGATGCCCCGGATGTCCCTGACGATGTCGTCCGGCGTCGCGACGGGCTCCTTCACCTGCATCATTGCGCCTTGAGCTTGGAAAGCCGCAGCCAGGTGTCGACTACCGTGTCGGGATTCAGCGATACCGACTCGATACCTTCCTGCATCAGCCAGTCCGCAAGATCCGGGTGGTCGGAAGGGCCTTGGCCGCAGATACCCACGTACTTGCCTTTGGCCTTGGCGCTCTTGATCGCCATCGACAGCAGTTTTTTCACCGCCGGGTCGCGTTCGTCGAACAGGTGCGCGACGATGCTGGAATCGCGGTCCAAGCCCAGGGTGAGCTGGGTCAGGTCGTTGGAGCCGATGGAGAAGCCATCGAAGATGTCCAGGAAGTCGTCGGCCAGCAGCGCGTTGGAAGGCACCTCGCACATCATGATGATCTTAAGGCCGTCTTCGCCGCGCTTCAGGCCATGTTTGGCCAGCACTTCGATGACCTTGCGGCCTTCGTCCAGCGTACGCACGAACGGGATCATCACCCAGAGATTGTCCAGCCCCATCTCGTTGCGCACCTTGCGCACCGCCTTGCACTCCAGTGCGAACGCGGGCTCGAACGACGGATCGACATAACGGCTGGCGCCGCGGAAGCCGATCATCGGATTCTCTTCATGCGGTTCGTAATTGCTGCCGCCGATCAGGTTGGCGTACTCGTTGGACTTGAAGTCCGACAGGCGCACGATCACCGGGTTGGGCGCGACCGAGGCGGTGATGGTGGCGATGCCTTCGGCCAAGCGATCCACGTAGAAGCTCACCGGGTCGGCATAACCAGCGGTCTTCGCATCGATCTTGCGCTTGGTTTCCGCATCCTGGCGGTCGTATTCCAGCAGCGCGTTGGGATGCACGCCGATATGGCTGGCGATGATCATCTCCAAGCGGGCCAGGCCGATGCCGGCATTGGGCAACTGGCCGAAATCGAACGCGCGCTCCGGGTTGGCCACGTTCATCATGATCTTGAGCGGGGCGGGGGGCATGTCGGTCAGGTCGGTGGTGATGCGCTCGAACTTCAGCGTGCTGCCGTAGATGAAACCGGTGTCGCCTTCGGCGCAACTGACCGTCACTTCCTTGCCGTCCTCGATGTGGTCCAGCGCGTTACCGGTGCCTACCACCGCCGGCACGCCCAGCTCGCGGGCGATGATCGCCGCGTGGCAGGTGCGACCGCCGCGGTTGGTGACGATGGCCGAGGCCCGCTTCATCACCGGCTCCCAGTCCGGGTCGGTCATGTCGGCCACCAGCACATCGCCGGGCTGCACGCGGTTCATGTCGGCCAAGCTGCGCACCACACGCGCCACGCCGCTGCCGATCTTCTGGCCGATGGCGCGGCCTTCGGCGATCACGGCGCCGCGTTCCAGCAGGTGGTAGCGCTCGATCTGCGTGGCCTTGGCGCGCGATTTCACCGTTTCCGGGCGCGCCTGCACGATAAAGAGCTTGCCGCTGACGCCGTCTTTGGCCCACTCGATGTCCATCGGGCGGCCGTAGTGCTTTTCGATGGTCAGCGCCTGCTTCGACAAGGCCTGCACGTCCTCATCGGAAATGGAGAACTTGTTGCGCAGCTCGGCAGGAGTGTCTTCGATCTTGACACGTTCGCCAGGCTGGTCCGAATAGACCATGCGCAACAGCTTGCTGCCCAGCGAACGGCGCAGAATGGCTGGTTTCCCCGCTTGCAGGGTGGGTTTGTAGACGTAGAACTCGTCCGGGTTGACCGCGCCTTGCACGACCATTTCGCCCAGGCCCAGGCTGGAAGTGACGAAAACCACGTCGCGGAAGCCGGATTCGGTGTCCAGGGTGAACAGCACGCCCGAAGCGCCCACGTCAGAGCGCACCATCAGCTGCACGCCGGCCGACAGGAACACATCTTCATGTTTGAAGCCGTGGTGCACGCGGTAGGCGATGGCGCGGTCGTTGTAGAGGCTGGCGAAGACTTCCTTCACTTTGTGTACGACGTCTTCGGCACCGGTGACGTTGAGGAAGGTTTCCTGCTGGCCGGCGAAAGAGGCGTCCGGCAGGTCCTCGGCGGTGGCCGAGGAACGTACCGCCACCGCTATGTCGCCACCGCCGTTGTCGGCGGCGAGCCGCGCGTACGCAGTGCGGATATCGGCATCCAGCTGCGGCTGCAACGGCGCTTCGATCACCCAGTCGCGGATTTCCTTGCCGGCGACGGTCAGCGCGTCCACGTCCTCCACGTCCAGCGTGGCCAGCTTGTCGAAAATGCGCTTGGACAGGTCGTTGTGGGCGATGAAGTCCTTGAAGGCCTCAGAAGTGGTCGCATAACCGCCGGGAACCGAGACCCCCAGATTGGCCAGCTGCCCAATCATTTCGCCCAAAGAGGAATTCTTGCCGCCTACCCGGGCCAAGTCGGCCAGGCGCAGGTCGTGCAACCACAGGATATTCTGGTTCAAGCGCATCGCTCCAAAGCGGTCGTGCGCCTCGCCGATGACCTACGGCGAGGGCCGTGTCCATGGGAAGAATCGCTATGATGCAGTGCAAGACAAGCTCAGACAAGCTTGATTTTCCAGTGTTTTCATGTTGATGAAGGAGTGGTATCGATGTCCAGCGTGCGACCTGTGTTCTATGTCTCGGACGGTACGGGGATCACCACCGAAACCATCGGCCACAGCCTGCTGACCCAGTTCAGCGGGTTCAGTTTCGTCACCGACCGCATTTCCTTCGTCGACGACCCGCTCAAGGCGCATGAGGCCGCCGAACGCATCCGCGCCGCCGGGCAGCGCCACGAGGCCCGTCCCATCGTGATCCACTCCAATGTCGACCCCGCCATCAGCGAGGTGCTGGCCGAAAGCGGGGCGTTGATGCTGGATGTTTTCGCGCCCTTTATCGATCCGATGGAGAGGGAACTGGGCGCCTTGCGCCAATCGCGGGTGGGGCAGGCGCATGGTCTGGTGAATTTCGAGACCTACCATCGCCGCATCAACGCGATGAATTACGCGCTGACCCATGACGACGGCATCGCCATCAACTACGACGAGGCCGACCTGATCCTGGTGGCGGTCTCGCGCGCGGGCAAGACGCCCACCTGCGTCTATCTGGCGCTGCATTACGGCATCCGCGCGGCCAACTATCCGTTGACCGACCAGGATCTGGAAACCGACCGCCTGCCGGCCCGCCTGCGCGCGTACCGGCGCAAACTGTTCGGTCTGACCATCGACCCGGAACGCCTGCAGCAGATCCGCCAGGAACGCCGCCCCAATTCGGGCTACGCCAAGCTGGAAACCTGCAAAAGCGAGGTGTTGGCGGCCGAGCGCATGTTTCAGATGGAGCGCATTCCCACGCTGAGCACCACGCACACGTCCATCGAGGAAATCGCGAGCAAGGTGATGTCCACGCTGGGGCTGCAGCGGGAAATGTTCTAGGCGGGGGAGGGCGGGGCCGGCCTGCGTGGAAGGCCGGCGGAATCGCGCAGGCCGAACGGCGTGCGGAGGAATCTTAAATTAGGCCGTTTTGCGCGATTCGTCAATGCTGCCGAAATCGCTTTTCAACGTGTAGGATCGGGCCATGGCTCAAGCCGTCGCCCGCACTGCGAACATCCCCAAACTCAACCGTTTCGGTTGGCTGATGGCGCTGTACGCAGAGAACCACGCCAGGCTGACCCGGTTGTTCGCGCCGGGCGATCTGGTGGTGGGGCGTTATGTGTCCAGCATCGGCGACGGGCTGGACCTGTATCTGGATGTGATCGAGACCCATCGCTATACGGTGGAGCTTCGCCTCACCTACGGCCTGCGCGACCCGCAGACCGGCGAGCCGGACCCTTCGGCCTTTGTGCGCGTGTACCGCGACGCGCGCCAGGCCGAGGCCACGCATTGCTACGTGGGCCGCCGTTGGCAGGACGCGATCGGCATGTACCCGCCGCCGGCTGAGCTGATCGGCCACCGCATGCGCATGAACACCTTCCTGGGCAAGTGGCTGGAGTATCTGGCCGAGCGCGGCCATGGCGTGGCCACGCTGCGTCGCTGCGATGAAAACATGGTGGAAGTGGCTACGGCGGACTGAAAGACGCTGCTAAGCGCCTCTACACGGCGCCGAACCTGAAAACAATAGTCATCTTTCTTCGTCATAGAGCTTGCGCGATGCGTGGGCGATAGCTAGAATTCCGCTCCTTCCAGCCTCGTGGGGCCATAGCTCAGCTGGGAGAGCGCCTGCATGGCATGCAGGAGGTCGGCGGTTCGATCCCGCCTGGCTCCACCAACTCGCGTACCGACATGCCTCGTCGCACGTGAATGGATCTAGTCATTGTCCCCATCGTCTAGAGGCCTAGGACACCACCCTTTCACGGTGGACACCGGGGTTCGAATCCCCGTGGGGACGCCAATTGATTCAAGCACATAGGGCTGCCGCAAGGCGGCCCTATTTGTTTACGCTAGCGGTTCGGATCGAGGCCGCGCGGGCCGAAGCCCGTCTATTAGGTAGTTTGGCCTCTTTGGACAGTTCAATGCCGACTGAAAAAGAACAAGTGTCCAGCGACAAGTCCGATGAGTGCGTTGTTCACACCCATCCCGTTCCTGCAGGGGAGCTTAGCCGCTACAGCGTAGAAGGTGATCAGCACTCCGAAGCAGATATAGCCAACTACGTAAGTGGTCAAGCGCGAGACGAAATCGTTCAACACGTAGAGAAGATTAAACAAGAAGTCGTTCTCGGAGAGATCTATCAGATATGGGACGTTACTACAGACAAGGATAGGTGGTGGGTCATAACTAACCTTACGAACCTGTATTCTCAGCGCCATTTTCCAAGTGGCGTAGCCCCATGAAGCTCTCTCACGATCAGCACAACGACTTTCTAGCGCACAAGTCTCTCCACGGTGTTTCGTTTGAGCACAATGATGCTGTAGAGATCATAGGAGGTGAGCACGCTGGCGACTCGGGTTCCATCGTCAGTTTGGAAGAGCTCGGAGAGGATCCTCTTTACCTGGTAGAGCTAGCCTCCGGTCAAGACGCGTTTATCAGGCAGTCCTTCCTCGGTAGAGCCCCTGAGGATGCGGGCGAGTGATGCGCCGCTAGTGCCGTCGCCACCGCCGATGCAGATAGTCGAAAGTGAAAAAAAAGGGGTCAGATGAACTTTCCACCTAAACTGCCTCCTGATACCGTTCTTGCGTCGTTGTTTCCAGGCTATTCCGGGTTTGTCTCATGGGACGGTATGATCGGCCTGCGGACAAGGGGATCCGGCTATAAGTTGGTTGGGCAGTTCATGAGCGATGCCACTGGCAAGCGGGAATCAGTTCAAAAGCGAAATGCCTGGTGGTACGTGAAGTGGGTTTTTGCGTGCAACGTCGCGTCCTTTATCTTGTTTGTGATTGCTATGGTTATCAGCCTACCAATCGCCGACGATGCCTTTATCGTTTGGTGGTTCGAGTCCCCCTGGGGGAGCGTCGCATCGTTGGCGGTGGCTGTTGCAGTTTCACCCTTTATCTACAGACGGCTCCGGTAGTGGAGCGACAGCCTACTAGTGCACCCACCTCGCATCCTCTCGGGTCGGCATGGATCGAACTTTAGATGACGATGTTTTCATTTGAACTAAAGGCAATCGGATATGGCTTGGCAGTCTTCATTGGCGGCTACCTAGTCATGAGTGTCCTCGGTAGTGTGGTAATAGCGTCTGGCCAGTTCACTTCTGGCAAGCTCGGTTGGGTGCTGGTGACCGTGATTGGATACTTAGTTCCGGTTTCCGCCGGATTCGTCGCCGCATTCTTCGCATCTGCCAAGCGGATTCTTCATGGAACCGTTGGCGGGTCGATCGGCGTACTTCTCATGCTATTGCCAGCGATTTTCGTTCCAGATTATTCGATGTCCGAAGCGATGTTCGTTATTGCAACGTACACCGTGCTTGCTTCTCTCGGAGCAATAGTTGGTAGCCATCTCCGCGCTAAAGATGGGAACTAACATCCTTCTAAGCCGAAACCTCGCTGGTCGTCTTGACTCGGGCATAAGCACCTTATGAAACATCTGTTCCTTCTGACACTGATGACAATGACTTCCGCGTGTTCGGCGGCAAGTGATCCGAAAATTCCGCTTGCCTCTGGTCAGTACGTGTTCCAGCATCGCTTCGTCGAACACCCAACGATCCCAAGCATTCCGCTCCATGTGACGATCAGTGAATTACGCATTGTCGTAGTCAATCCCACAGCCTCTGACCCCTTCCCAGCGGGCGTTCTCGCTGAGGGTCAACTGATGTGGCATGTCGCATCAAAGCAGTGGGTCATTGGCCATGAGGCTTCGGACAGATCGGCGCAGGACGTAGGTGGTTGCAGTGAAGGGCCGGAGGTTGTTGACTTGGTAGGCAAGATTTACTGGACTTGCTAGTAGACGCGTTCCACTTAAGTGACTCTGACTCCGTTTTCTAGCCTCGGCTTTGGTAGCTCGGCCATACCGAACCCTCTCGGGTCGGCTTGGCCCAGGAACTAGGCGGCGTCACTCACGCCGTTCGTTCTTTCGCCTTCTCTTCAATACGCCTGATAAAGTCGAGCATCAGCGACACAGCTGTCTCCGCATGCGTTTCAAGAAGCAGGTGGCCCGCGTCGAGGATGTGGGCTTCCATTCTCGGCAGCGCACGCATCCAGGACAGCACCTCGGCGAGATCGAAATATATATCGTGCCTTCCCCAGACCATCAGGGCGGGGGGCTGCCAGCGTTCGAGGTACTTGGCAATAGTGTCGAAGCGGTCGGCGTAGTTCTTGTAGTCCGCGATCAGCGCTCGCTGCGTGTCCATGTGGCCCGGCAGGTTCATCACACGCCAATCTTCTTCCCAATGTTCGGCAGGGATCCGCTCAGCGATGTCCGATGGGACGCCGGAGATATACGTGTCGCGTGTGCCCGCCAGGGTCAAATGCGCGGTGACCGCCGCCTCATTTTCTGCGTTCGGCTGCGACCAGTAGTCCAGCTGCGAAGCCCATCCCGGTCCCCACCCCGTCCGATGCGCATTGGCGTTCTGGACGATCAGGCCCAGGACTTTCTCGGGCGCCTCCATCGCGACCTGCAGGCCCACCGGCGTTCCCCAGTCATGCAGGTAAATGAATCGTGGTCCGATCGCCAGATGGTCCAGCAGTTCGGAGATGGCCTGACCAATAGCCTGAAACGAGACCACCGGCAGCACATCGGACCTGCCGTGCCCGGGCAGGTCAGGCGCAATAACATAGGCGGCCTGTGTCAGGGCGGGCACGATCTTTCGGAACATTCGTGATGAATTCGGGGTGCCGTGGAGCAGTAAGACGGCAGGCTTGGACGCCTCGCCTGCCGTGATGAACGAAAGCTCACTGCCGCCGGACAGGCGAAATCGATCCATATCCATGCGTTGTTCCCAATACGGATTGTGGGGGCGAGTGATAGAAGTTGTGGCGTTACTTATGGGTGAGAATCACGACAAATCCGCCTAACAATTCATTCGAAATCGGAGTCCATTGTTCTTGGCATCTGTGTGGCAGCCTGACGATTTTTACGCAAGACCAGATAGCTCCAGGGTCCAGGCCTTGCCACCCCGTTTTCGACACCTGCCAGTTGGTTCGGCTCAGATCGCGCTCAATTTGCATGCTGTGCTTGCAATCACACATTAAGGCGGTTGATGTGACCTAAGGTTTGATCGGAGATCGCAAGGCTGTTCTTGGGGGTTCAGCGGGCAAGGCGTTCGAGTTGTTGCGATCATTCTTCTTGCACAAATGGGGATATTTATGGGTTTCTGCACGTCCAGGAATGGTGCGATCCTTGTTTTCGTCACCGGCATGTTGCTCGCTTCCAACTTGAACGCGCAGCAGATAGTCCGCACCGATCTTCTTTATCCCGGTGGGACCTTCGATGAATTTATCGTCAAGTACAAGGAGGGGTCCCCCGAGCGAGCCAATAGCGCTGCTCTTAAGAAGTCATTGGATAAGGCAGCCGCAAAGGCCACTCTACGGGCTGGGCGTTCCATTTCCGCAGCGCGCCTGGCTGCCTCGGCAGGAGCCTCTGATCTGATCAGAGCGAGCAGAAAACTGGACAGGATCGACGCGGCTGATTACATGCGGGAAATAGCGTCAAATCCGAACGTCGAGTATGTCGAGCCGAACACCAAAGCCCAGGTGCTGAGTACCGTCCCTAACGATCCGGACTACTCCTTGCAATGGTATTACTCGGATCCAATTGGAGGAATCAATGCTCCGAACGCCTGGACCAGCTCACAGGGCCAGCTGACCAGCGGCGCAGCGGTGGTCATAGCGGTGATTGATTCTGGAAAGACGGCTCATTCCGACCTGGACGCAAAAATGCTGCCGGGGTATGACTTTATCGTCGATAGCACGATTGCCAAGGATGGGAATGGGCGAGACGCCGATCCTTCGGATCCAGGAATATATCGGGTATACGCTGGCGACGATCCCTGCGTTGGGCCGTACGAGTGCTCCAATCTGACGTTGGGCGTCCTGTATTCCGACTGGCATGGAACTATGGTTTCCGGAATTGCGGCGGCCGAGACCAACAACGCATCAGGCATAGCGGGAGCTGGGTTCAACGCGAAAATTCTGCCGGTTCGCGTTGTTGGCAGAGGAGGGGTGGCATCGATGGCGGATGTCGCGGCCGCAATCCAGTGGGCAGCAGGCATCGCGGTAGATGGCGTATCAAATCCGAACCCAGCCAAAGTCATCAATCTCAGTCTGGGCTTTTACGCGTCGACGCCGACCGAATGCAGTTCGACACTGCAGACTGCAGTGAACGGTGCCGTGGCCGCAGGCGCGACCGTCGTCGCGGCTGCTGGAAATGATGAAGGGGCCCACTTCCGTCAGCCGGCAACGTGTGCAAACGTCATAACCGTCGCAGCTACTACGCGTAGTGGGGCCAGGTCTACTTACACAAGCTATGGATCGAATGTGGACATCGCTGCGCCAGGGGGCGATGGATCCGATCTTATTTACACCACATCCAACGCGGGCATGAATCAGCCTCTAGCCCAGACTTACGCGTATGCGGCAGGAACGTCCATGTCCACTCCTCAGGTTGCTGGAACTGTTGCACTCATGCAGGCGATAGCCATGAATTCCTGCAGCCGGTGGCTGACACCGGCAGAGGTCGAGTCGCGTTTGCTGTCCAGCGCACATCCTTTCCCAGTAACGCCCACGCAATACATTGGAGTCGGCATTCTGGATGCTACTGAGGCAGTTGCCAGTGCTAAGTGCCACGTCACGGGTGGGCCTCTGCCACCGCTTCCGGGCACTGGCTAAGCGAGCCGCTAGCAGCCTTGAAAACGGGGTCTATGAAAACGGAAAACGGGGTCAGAGTCATTTAAGTGGAAAGTGTATCTGACCCAGTTTTCGGAACCCGTTTTCGTTCGAACAAGCATGGGATAAGTATTTTTAGCGGGCGCCGAGTATTCAACAACAACGGAGGTTATAGGCATATGAGAAGCAACAAGGGCTTTTTGGCAACAATTGCAGTACTCGTTCTTTTTTGTGTATCGGCGAGCTCATCAGCAAGCACCATTCAGTGTAATGGATGTACCAATACGCAATACAAAACATCAGCAAAAAATGCAGGCGTCGGCCAGCACTTCGTCATGGATCTAACGAATGCAAAGCTTACGTTTTGGGAAGTCGAATTCGTACCGGATGGGCCGCTCTATATTGCTTATGCGTTAACAATTCCTTCCGGAATAGAAGTTCAATTCTTGAACATTCTTGAGCAGAAAACTCAAGCGAAACTTAGCGGAAATCCTGGGTTGGTAATTACGGTCGATGCCAACAACCCAACGGGTGCTTCAACAATGATCGTTGATCCTCTTGGGGCTTGGGTAAACTCCAACGCTTATGATGTCGTGTCGAATCCTGGAGTAAGAAATTCGATTGGTGCATCCCTTGCAAATGGATACACCGGGGCGGTGACCGGAAGCTCCACCCTGAATAGTGCTATTCAGAACCTGGTCTCTACACTTATGTCTGCCAGCACAGCGTTTACGTCTCCAATTTCAATCCGCATCGTCATTACCTGGAAAGACGGTAGCAAGACAACGTACGAAATGAGTTCTGGAGACGTCGCTGAAGCTAAATATGTCAATGGTGAAAGTCGTGATGAACGCAATCAACCGATTCCTGATCCGGCCTTCACTGATCCTACGACTGGCGGAGGATATTCAGGTACTTATACTTTCAATACCAACAACGCCATCGACGATTGGTTGAATGCGGCTGCGCAAGCTGGCATTCAAATAACCGGAGGAAGCTCAGGATTGCGCCTGTCGTGTTCATGGGTTAATACGACGCTTACGTGTAAGCGTTTGAATCAATAACGATCTGTTTTTTGGCGCGAACTTTAAATTGAAGTTTTTTCCTTGTCTGCTCAAAATAAATTGAGCAGACAAGGCGTTTGCCGGTTGAATGCAAGCTTGGGTCTGTGCCACTTTTCTTTCATGATTCCGTAGTTTATCCGCATTGATCCTTAACCCATTTAACGCGCCTCTGGGGAGATATAGCGGAACGCTCGGAGCTAGGTATGGTCTCAGGTTCTGAGGGCGCTCCCCATCAGAACCTTCCCTCAGTCATTCCGTAAACCTTGTCCCGCAAAGCCACCAGCTTCGGCCCGAAGTCCTGCACCAGCTTCTCCCGCGTCATCACCGACACGCGGCCGCTGCAATTGAACGCCAGCACCCGGCTGCGGTCGGCCGAGACCATGGGGACGCCGATGGCGAACACGTCCGGGTTCCAGTCGCCCAGCGAGAAACAGAAACCGTAGTTCTCGTAATCCTGCCGCGCCCGCACGATGCCGCTGCGGATCTTCGGCCAAAGGCCCGGTTCGCATTCGGCCTCGAACTCGGCCAGATTGCGGTCGAACACCTCCTGCGGGCGTGAGGCAAGATCGGCCCGGCCCAACGCAGTCGAACCGTGCGGCACGCGGGCGCCGGGTTCGAGCTTCATCTGGAACGTAGGGTCGCCCTGGCAAACCTCCAGCAACACCATGCGCATGCCGTCGGCGGCGGCCAGCATCACCGCCGATTGCGTGTACTCGGCCAGCTCGCGCATCAACGGACGGGCGATGGCCACCACATCGTTGCCTTTCATGAAGGCGTGCCCGAGCGATAGCACCGCCGTGCCCAAAGAATATTTCTCCAGCGCCGCCGAATAAGTCAGATAGCCAAGCGAGGACAAAGTGAAAGTCAGCCGCGAAACCGTGGCCTTGGGCAAGCCAGTCCGCCGCGCCAGTTCCTGGTTACCCAAATGCTGGGTGCCGAATTCGAAGCAGCGCAGAATGGAGAAAGCGCGCGCGATCGCGGTTACGAACTGAGGATGGCGTTCGTCGACGAGAGGACTGAAGGCGTCGAGCTTGCGTTTGGGGTTGCCCATTACCGGTATCTCCAGTTAGTTCCGCATAACAGAACTGTATTGATGATGGCGTTGCATGTTGAAGACGCACAGCCTTGCCAGCGGACTTTATGGCGACCTCCAGCTTGTTTAGACCAAAGCCACTCAGTACGATGGATCGATATTCAGGAACTTAGTTCCATCATACAGAACTAAAGATCGCTCACCTATGGCTACGCCAGACCCGCATCACCGCACCCGACAGGTATCAACGGCTTTATCGCGTCAGGCGATGGCATGACCGGCGCGAATTCGAGCAGCGCAACGCAGGATCCTTTCGACCTAGGGGCGTTGGACGCGTATCTGCAGCGGCACATCGCCGGCTTTGAAGGTCCGATCCAGGTCTCCCGCTTCAAAGGCGGTCAGTCCAACCCGACCTATTTATTGAGCACTCCCATGCGCCAATACGTAATGCGCTCCAAACCGGCGCCGGTCGCGCAGCTGCTGCCTTCGGCGCATGCGGTAGAGCGCGAGTTCCGATTGCAGGCCGCGCTGGCCGGGAGTGCGGTGCCGGTAGCGGGCATGCATTGCCTGTGCGAGGACGAATCGGTGATAGGGCGCGCTTTCTACGTCATGGATTTCGTAGAAGGGCGCATCTTCTGGGAACAATCGCTGCCGGGCATCGAACCGGTCGAGCGCGCTGCCTTGTACGACGAACTCAACCGTGTCATCGCCGCGCTGCACGAAGTCGATTTCGCCGCATTGGGATTGGCCGACTACGGCAAGGCCGGCAACTACTTTTCGCGCCAGGTCGATCGCTGGACGCGGCAATACCGCGCCAGCGAAACCGGCAGCATCGAGGCCATGGACAAGCTGATCGAATGGCTGCCGCTGCACATACCGCAGGAGGAAAACCCGCAGGTATCGCTGGTGCACGGCGACTACCGGCTGGACAACGTCATCTTCCATCCCGCCGAACCGCGCATCCTGGCGGTGATCGACTGGGAGCTTTCCACGCTGGGGCACCCGCTGGCCGATTTCGCCTATCACCTGATGAGCTGGCATATCGCGCCGGGCGGGGCGATGCGCGGCCTGGCCGGGCTGGACCTGCCAGCGCTGGGCATTCCGCGAGAATCCGAATACGTCGCCGCTTACGAACGGCGCATCGGCCGCAGCGCGGCCGGCGACTGGAACTACTACCTGGCTTACAACCTCTTCCGCATCGCTGCGATTCTTCAAGGCATCGCCAAGCGCGTGCAGGAAGGGACCGCCAGCAGCCCGCAGGCCGCTGAATACGGACGCCAGGCCAAACCGCTGGCCGAACTGGGCTGGCGTTTCGCGCAACAGGCCGGAGACGCCTGATGCGCGTTCTGCCGGCTAATGGTTGAGGCCACGTATGGACTCGCTGCTGCTCTCTCGTCGCGACCTGCAGTTCCTGCTGTACGAATGGCTGGACGTCGAATCGCTGATCCGAGCCGAACGCTACGCCGATCACAGCCGCGAAACCTTCGACGCGGCGCTGGACACCTGCGAACGCATCGCCACCGAAGTCTTCGCCCCGCACAACCAGAAGGCCGACCAGCATGAGCCGCGTTTCGACGGAAATACGGTCGCGTTGATCGAAGAAGTCGGGCCAGCGCTGCGGGCGTTCGCCGATGCGGGGCTGATCGCCGCTGGACATGATTACGCATTGGGCGGCATGCAGTTGCCGGCAGTGGTGGAGAAGGCGGGGCTGACCTATCTGTATGCCGCCAACGTCGGCACCAGCGCCTATCCGCTGTTGACCATGGGCAACGCCAACCTGTTGCTCGCGCATGGCAGTCAGGCGCAGGTCCAGGCGTTCGTCATGCCGGAACTCGAAGGCCGTTATTTCGGCACCATGTGCTTGTCGGAACCGCAGGCAGGTTCCTCATTGTCCGACATCGCCACGCGCGCCGACTATGAAGGCGAATCCACTTTCGGCCCGCAGTACCGCGTGACCGGCAACAAGATGTGGATCTCCGGCGGAGACCATGAACTGTCGGAGAATATCGTGCACCTGGTGCTGGCGAAGATTCCCGGACCGGACGGCCGGCTGATTCCCGGTGTGAAGGGAATTTCTCTGCTACTGGTGCCCAAGTTCCTGGTTGGCCAGGACGGCGCGCTGCGCGAGCGCAACGATGTGCAGCTGGCAGGCATCAATCACAAGATGGGCTATCGCGGCACAGTCAACTGTCTGTTGAATTTCGGCGAAGGCACGCGCCATCGCCCTGGCGGAAAGGGCGGGGCGGTCGGCTATCTGGTCGGCGAAGCTCACCACGGCCTTGCCTACATGTTCCACATGATGAATGAGGCGCGTATCGGCGTAGGTCTGGGCGCGGTGGCGCTGGGCTACACCGGCTACCTGCATGCGCTGGACTATGCGCGCAACCGGCCACAAGGCCGTCCAGTCGGCAATGAAGGCAAAGATCCTTCCAGCCCGCAGACCCGCATCATCCATCACGCCGATGTGAAACGCATGCTGCTGGCGCAGAAGTCGTATGTGGAAGGCGCATTGGCTTTCAACCTGTACTGCGCACAGCTGGTCGATCAGGCCCGCGTGGCTGCCGATGCGGACGAACGTGCCGCACTGACGCGGTTGCTCGATATCCTGACGCCCATCGCCAAGAGCTGGCCTTCGCAGTGGTGTCTGGCCGCCAACGACCTGGCCATACAAGTGCATGGCGGCTACGGCTACACGCGCGACTACAAGGTGGAACAGTTCTACCGGGACAACCGTCTCAATCCCATCCACGAAGGTACGCACGGCATCCAGGGACTGGATTTGCTGGGCCGCAAGGTGGTGACCGAAAACGGCGCGGCATTCAAATTGTTCGCGGGCCGTGTGGCGGAAACCATCGGCAAAGCCAGTGCTCACAAAAACCTTGCCGAATCCGCTGGCGCTCTTGGACAGCGTTTCCAACGCCTTGCGGAAGTGACGCGTACTTTGTGGTCGGCCGGCGATGTGCAGCTGACCCTTGCCAATGCGACTGTCTACCTGGAAGCCTTCGGCCACATCGCCATCGCCTGGATATGGCTGGAGCAAGGGTTGGCGGCGGAGACGAAAGAGGGCGATTTCTACGAAGGCAAGCGCAGCGCCATGCGTTACTTCTTCCGTTGGGAATTGCCCAAGGTCGACGCGCAACTCGATCTGCTGGCCAGTCTGGACCGCACCGCATTGGACATGCAGGACGCTTTCTTCTAATAACTATTCGCAACAAAGGCATACGACATGGCTGACAAGAATATTTTCGATCTCACCGGCAAGACCGCACTCGTCACCGGCGGCTCGCGCGGGCTGGGCCTGCAGATGGCCGAAGCACTGGGAAGCTATGGCGCACGGGTGGTGCTGTCCGCCCGCAAGGCCGATGAACTACAGCAGGCGCAGGCGTATCTGCAGAAACTGGGGATAGATGCCGACTGGGTCGCTGCCGATGGCTCGAAGGACGCCGACATCGCCGCGTTGGCCGATGCGGTGCTCGGGAAGCTCGATCACGTCGATATCCTGGTCAACAATGCGGGTGCCAGTTGGGGAGCGCCTGCCGAGGACTATCCGGCCGAGGCCTGGGACAAGGTGTTCAATCTCAATATCCGCGGCCTGTTTTTGCTCACCCAGCAGATCGGAAAGCGATCGATGATCCCGCGCAAATACGGCCGAATTATCAATATCGCTTCCATCGCGGGCTTGCGCGGAAATCCGCCCGGCGCCATGCAGACCATCGCCTACAACACCAGCAAGGGCGCACTGGTGAATTTCACCCGCACGCTGGCGGGCGAGTGGGGTAAGTACGGCATTACCGTCAACGCGCTGGCTCCCGGATTCTTCCCGTCGAAGATGTCGCAGGTGCTGATCAAGACGCTGGGAGAGGAAACGCTGATCGGCAATTCGCCGTTGCAGCGGCTGGGCGACGATGAGGATCTGAAGGGGGCGACATTGCTGTTCGCTTCCGATGCGGGCAAGCACATTACCGGCCAGATACTGGCGGTCGACGGCGGTTACAGCGCGGTTTGAGCGGAACATCGCCTGGGAGGGCAGCATGAAGGAATTCAAGGGCAAGGTAGCGGTGATCACGGGCGCGGGTTCGGGTTTCGGCCGCGAGTTCGCGCGCATCGGCGCATCGCTGGGCATGAAGCTGGTGCTGGCTGATATCCAGGCCGACGCGCTGGAGGAAACGCGTGCCGAAGTGGAAGCGCAAGGCGCGGAAGTCTTGGCGCAAGTGGTGGATGTTTCCAACGGCGCGCAGATCGAAGCACTTGCCGAAACCACCATGGCGACCTTCGGCGGCGTGCACCTGCTGTTCAACAACGCCGGCATCGGTGCTGCTGGCTTGATCTGGGAAAACACCGTGCGCGACTGGGAATGGGCGCTGGGCGTGAATCTGTGGGGTGTGATCCACGGCGTGCGCGCTTTCACTCCACTGATGCTGGCCGCCGCCAAGGCCGACCCCGGCTATCGGGGCCATATCGTCAACACCGCATCGATGGCGGGCTTGTTGAATCAGCCCAACCTGGGCGCCTACAACGTGTCCAAGCATGCGGTCGTGTCCTTGAGCGAAACGCTCTTCCACGACCTGTCCCTGGTGACCGATCAGGTGCATTGCTCGGTGCTGTGTCCTTATTTCGTGCCCACCGGTATCCATCAGTCGCGCCGCAACCGGCCGGCCGACTTGGCCAACCCGACCCCCGCCACCCGTTCGCAAATGATCGCCCAGGCCATGGTCAGCAAGGCGGTCATTTCAGGGAAACTTACCGCTGCCGATATCGCTCAGCGCACCTTCGATGCGATAAGGAGCGATTCTTTCTACATCGTCTCGCACCCGGATGCGCTGGAAGGCGTCCGCCAGCAGGCCGAGGACGTGGTGGCGTTGCGCAACCCGACCGATCCCTTCGCGCACAAGCCCGAGCTGCGCGCGCAACTGCAGGCCGCGCTGCGGGACTGAGCGGGCGGGCTTCCCGCAGGTCCAGGCCGTTTCGGCAATCCGCCTGAACGAAAACCGTCGCCGTCCGCATCCTTGTCGATTCCGGCATCGCTCATTCGATGCATTGGTATCCTGCCCAAAAATGGGCATCAACCGAGGAGAGGGTTTTCATGAGCTACGTCGACGGATTCGTACTGGCGGTACCGACCAAGAACCTCGCCGCCTACCGCACTATGGCCCGTAAAGCGGGCAAGGTCTGGATGGAGCACGGCGCGCTTTCCTATATCGAATGCGTGGGCGACGACGTGCCGCCCGGCAAGCTCACCTCGTTTCCGCTGGCGGTGAAGCTGAAGAAGGACGAGACCGTGGTGTTCTCATGGATCGTTTACAAATCGCGTTCGCAGCGGGACAAGACCAACAAGAAGGTCATGGCCGATCCGCGGCTCGCCAGCATGATGGATCCCAAAAAGCTGCCGTTCGACGGTAAGCGGATGATCTTCGGCGGCTTCAAGAGTCTGGTTGAGCTCTAAGCGTCCGTTGCGGCCCGGCCAGGAGATAGATACATGTCATTAGTGTTCCATTACCACCCGCTTGCCTCGTTCTGCCACAAAGCACTGATTGCACTGTACGAGAACGAGGTGTCGTTCGTCCCTCAACTGGTGGATCTGGGAGATCCGACGCAACGCGCCGGGTTCCTTCGTGTGTGGCCGATCGGCAAGTTCCCGGTACTGCGAGATGAAGCCCGCGAGAAGACCATCCCCGAATCGAGCATCATCATCGAGTACTTGCAACAGCATTATCCCGGCAAGGTAAGGCTGATTCCCGAGCTCACCGACGACGCGCGCGAAACCAGGCTGCTGGATCGCTTTTTCGACCTGTACGTGCACGAGCCCATGCAGAAGATCGTGACCGACCGTCTGCGACCTGACGGAAGCAATGACCCGCATGGAGTGGAGCACGCGCGCAAAGTGATGCGCACGGCCTTCGATATGCTGGAAAAAGACATGGCCCAGCGCAACTGGGCAGCGGGTGAAAGTTTCGGCCTGGCCGACTGCGCCGCCGCTCCAGCCCTGTTTTATGCCAACAAAGTGATGCCGATCGCTGACCATCATCCGCATCTGGCCCGCTACCTGGACCGCTTGATGCAACGCCCGTCCTATGTCCGCGTATTGGCCGAAGCCCAGCCTTACTTCGCCATGTTCCCGAGCTGACCAACCCTCCACATAAAGGAAAGATACGATCATGAATAGAAAAATCCTGTTCTTCGCAATGCTGGTTGCCGCCTGTGGCCCGGCAATGGCGGCGCCTGTCAGTTACGACATCGATCCGATGCATACCTATCCCAGTTTCGAAGCCGACCACATGGGTATCTCGTTCTGGCGCGGAAAGTTCAACAAAACTACCGGCACGCTGGTCCTGGACAAGGAAGCCTCGACGGGCAGCGTGGACGTCAAGATCGACATCGCCAGCGTGGATTTCGGCCTCGATGCGATGAACCAGCAGGCCGTGTCGCCGGAATTCTTCGATAGCGCCAAGTACTCGCAAGCGACGTACAAGGGAAAGCTGGTTGACTTCGTGGACGGAGCGCCTACCCGCGTAGTGGGCGACCTGACCTTGCACGGAGTCACCCGGCCGGTAGAACTTAAGATCAACCGCTTCAAGTGCATCCCGCACCCCATGTTCAAACGCGAACTCTGCGGCGCCGATGCGTCGGCTGTGTTCAAGCGCGATGAGTTCGGACTCACCGCCGGCAAGGAATACGGTTTCAGCATGGATGTGAACTTGCGTATCCAGATGGAAGCGGTAGTGCCGGAGAAGGCTTCGAAGCCCTGACGGTCTGTTCGATGCGAAAGCTGACTGTCGGACGAGTCCGGCAGTTAGCGTGGATCAGTTGCTGGGCTCCACCACGGAAGCGATGCCAAACTGCCAGCAGGCATAGGGAGTAATGCCGCTGTGGCTTTGCTTTTGTTTCCGCCGATCGCAACGGCACTTATTGTTTCATTTGCGACGCAGGCGCCATGTCCAACGCGGAAACGCGCGCGCGCTCGGTCAGGAATTCCTGTTCGCGGCTGTTGCGGGTCATTGCGGCCGCACGGATGAACTCTGCATGCGCCTCTTGATGACGCCCCAGTTTGGCCAGCAGGTCGCCGCGCACGCTCGGCAACAGGTGGTACTGGGCAAGGGCAGGCTCCGGCATCAGCGCATCGACCAGTTCCAGTCCCGCAGCGGGTCCGAAAGCCATTGATACGGCCACGGCGCGATTGAGCTCCACCACGGGGGAAGGCATCAGCTGCGAAAGAGCGTCGTAGAGCGCCACGATGGTTTTCCAGTCGGTCTGTTCGGCCGTCGTCGCCTGGGCATGGCAGGCCGCAATCGCCGCCTGCAATGAGTAGGGTCCCAACGCGCCGCGTAGTCTGCGGGCACGCGCCAGCGCGGCGAAGCCCCGTTGTATCAACAAGCGGTCCCACCGCGAACGATCCTGATCCAGCAACAGCACCGGCGAGCCGTCCGGGCCCGTACGCGCCCGCGTCCGCGAAGTCTGGATTTCCATCAATGCAACCAGCCCATGTACCTCAGGTTCTTCCGGCGCCAGCTCGGCGACGATGCGGCCCAGCCGCAAAGCTTCCTCGCATAAGGCGGGCCGCATCAGGTCATCGCCGGCGGTCGCGGAATAGCCTTCGTTGAAAATCAGATAGATCACGCTAAGCACCGAAGACAGGCGTTCGCCCAACTCGTCCGCGCGCGGCACTTCGAAAGGGACCTGCGCCTCGGCCAGGGTGCGTTTGGCGCGCACTATGCGCTGCGCCACGGTGGATTCGGTTACCAGGTAGGCCCGCGCGATTTCATCGGTGGTCAATCCGCCGAGCATGCGTAAAGTCAAAGCCACCCGCGCCTCCATCGAAAGCACGGGGTGGCAGGCAGTGAACACCAGCCTCAACAGATCGTCGCCTATGTCGTCGTCCATATTGGCTTCGAATTCCGCAGTGGCGTCTTCCCAATCGCGTTCGAGCTCATGGCCGAGTTCCTCGTGCTTGCGCTGTTGCAGCTTGATCCGGCGCAGGCGGTCTATGGCGCGATGTTTGGCGGTAGCCATCAGCCACGCGCCCGGATTATCGGGCACTCCGGATTCGGGCCACTTCTCCAAGGCGATGACCAGCGCATCCTGCGCGAGTTCTTCGGCCAGGCCAACATCGCGCAGCATGCGCGCCAGGCCGGCGATGAGCCGTGCCGACTCGATTCGCCAGACAGCATCGATCGCGCGGTGTGTGTCTGAAGTCGTCATAGTTGGCGATCAGACCATTGCCGCTGCCTTCATGCAAGTTGCGGTGCAGCTTGTTCATGCCGTTCCCAGATTCCACTATTGCCTCGTCGCGGTCCCTGCCCGCAGCCGCTGCTCCTGCGCCCGTAACTCCGGTGTGAATTCAACGCCGAAATCCTCCGGCTCGAACACCTGGCGGATCTCGATTTCAGATTCGCCCGGCATAGGGTTGGGGCAGCGTTTCATCCATTCGATCGCTTCTTCCCTGGATTTCACCTGCAGCAGCCAGAATCCCGCGATCAGCTCGCCGGTTTGGGCGAACGGTCCGTCGATGACTGTGCGCTTGCTGCCGGAAAAACGTACGCGCGCGCCTTTCGAGCTGGGCTGCAGTCCTTCGCCTGCCAGTAGTACGCCCGCCTTGATCAACTGCTCATTGAACTTGCCCATGTCGGCCAGCAGTTGTTCGCTGGGCATCACGCCGGCTTCGGAGTCCTTGCTGGCTTTGACCATCACCATGAATCGCATCGTCGTTTCTCCTGTCCAGGATGGGTTGCCGGGCCGGTTCTCGTCGTTCCGGACCTTCCATATCCATGACGAATCAAGAGCTGGAGAATCGACAATCCGCGGAGGCAATCCCGATATCCGGTGACTGGAAAGGGCGGGGCTGACCCGTCCCTAACGCGCATGTGTTTACCATGCGGCGGCGACAATCAAGCCAATCCTGTCGGTCCTGTCCGGAGTACTTCCCCATGCCAGAGGTTCCATCCCCCATGCCAGCCATCGGCGAGCCGGCGCCCGATTTCACCCTGCATTCCACGCCGGATCAAACCGTGTCGCTTTCCCAGTTGCGCGGCCATCCGGTGGTGCTGGCCTTCTATCCCGCGGACTGGAGTCCGGTCTGCGGCGACCAGATGTCGCTGTACAACGAACTGTTGTCCGAATTCCGGCGTTTCCACGCGGCGGTCATCGGTATCTCGGTCGACGGCGCATGGTGCCATGCCGCCTTTGCGCTGGATCGCAAACTGCATTTCCCCTTGTTGTCGGACTTCGAGCCCAAGGGCGAGGTTTCGCGGTTGTACGGGGTGTACCAGTTGCCGGAAGGCATCAGCGAACGCGCGTTGTTCGTTATCGATGCCGAGGGCATCATCCGCTGGAGCTACGTATCGCCCAGCGGAATCAACCCGGGCGCCGACGGCATTCTGGAGGCGCTGGAGAAACTGCCCAGCTCCGCGGGAGCCGGAGCATGAGCCTTCTGAAACCCGACGTAGGGCCAGCCGACCATGCCCAGGGTCCGCGGGATGCGCCGTTGATGCTGGTGGAATACGGCGACTTCCAATGCCCGTATTGCGGCGAGCAATATCCGCAGATCAAGGCGGTCCAGGAGGCCATGGGCGATGAACTCTGCTTCGTGTTCCGCCATTTTCCCCTGGCCGAGGCGCACCCCCATGCCGAGCACGCTGCCGAGCTGACCGAAGCTGCGGATACCGTGGGTAAATTCTGGGAAATGCACGACCGGCTTTACGAGCATCAATCGGCACTGGACGACCGCAGCCTGGCCGGGCATGCCCGGGCGCTGGGCTTGGACGACGCCCTGTTCCAAACCGTGTTGGACGAAGAATACGAAGGCCGTGTGCGCCACGATTTTCTGACCGGGGTCCGCAGCGGCGTCAACGGCACGCCAAGCTTGTTCATCAATGGAGAGCGTTATGACGGGCCGCGCGATGCCGACAGTCTGATCGAGCTGCTGAAGGCGATGCGCGAGCTGCAGTTGCAGGGCTGAGGTAGCTCACTGAACTCACTCCGTGTAAGCGGGTGCGTCTCTAAAGAAGTGCCCCTGAAGCCCATCCGAACGATGGAGCAGGCGCGCTGGTTGCCGGGCGGCGCGTGCCCGCATGAATAAGCCGAATAGAATGGACCCGGGACAGCGGCTTGTCCTGGATTCGGGTCAGCGATGAGACAAATCCATGTGCAAATTGGGCCCGGCAATTGTCAGCAAAGTCATTTCAATGTCATGTAATGTCCTGAAAAGTAGGTAATCTGGACAAAGATATTATTGCTATCCCGATTTGACTGGGCTTGGCTACGCTGCAGTATGGTGGGTGTAACTTTCCAATTGGCTTCCAATGCCACATGATCGGTGAATTGAATCGATCCAATTGATGGGACAAGTGAGTGAACGCAGCGGTGTCGTATCCGGTCAATCTTGAAGCACCCCAAACGCTTTCGTCCCACAGTGGGCATTCGCTGGACCCTTTGATCGTCGCCGATGTGGGCGGCACCTACGCAAGGGTGGCCCTGGTCCATGTCGCGCGGGGCCGGGCGCCGGAAATTCTGGCTTTCCAACGGCACGTCTGTGCCGAGCATCCGAGTCTGGCCGCGATCCTGCGCGATTTCGCCGATCGCCAGGGGACTTCCAGGCAGCCGCGGCGCGCGGTCGTTGCCATCGCCGGATTGCTGGATGGCGATACGCTGGTGAATTCCAATCTTCCTTGGCCGGTGTCGCTGGAAAGCACGCGCCTGACGGCCGGGTTGGGCGAGTTGATCCTCATCAACGATTTCGAGGCGGTGGCCCATGCGATGCCCTATCTCGACCCAGGCAAGCTGTCGGCCTTGAGCGGCGACGCGGAGCATTCCTTTCAATGGCCCGCACTCGTGCTGGGACCGGGGACGGGCTTGGGCGCTGCACTGCGGTTCGAAGGCGGCGCGCGGCCCGTGCTGGCCAGCGAAGTAGGGCACTCGGCGTTGTCGGCAGGCACTCCGCTGGAGCTGGAAATTCTGCGCCTGCTGATGGCGCGCTGGCCGCACGTGGACAACGAGCGCGTGCTGTCCGGCAGCGGACTGATGAACCTGTACCCATGCTTGTGCGAACTCCGCGGCGTCGCGCCGCGCTGGAGCACGACCGAACAACTGATCGCCGCCGCGCAGACGGGCGAGGACGCGCTGGCGGTGGAATGCATGGAAGTATTCTG
Organism: uncultured Pseudoxanthomonas sp.; assembly: GCA_946479745.1. The sequence continues at coordinate 55,424 of CAMLGZ010000013.1, forward strand.
CGGATGGCTGGGCAGCCTGGCGGGCGATCTGGCGATCGCCTTCGGTGCGAAATCCGTTTATCTGGCAGGCGGCATTTCCGGCCATATCGACAACTTCCTGCGTAGCGGCGCCTTCCAGGCCCGCTACGTCAACAAGGGCGTGTTGTCGGAGGTCTTGCGGCACACGCCGGTCTGGCGCGTGGATCATGGCCAACTGGGGGTGATCGGCGCGGCGGCGTGGTATGCCGAACATCAGGCCCTGGCCTGACATCACGCCGTGAAGACACACGGATGAGAGTATTGCGAGGGCGTGCCATCGTTCATCGGGGAGAATGACGGAATGACTGATCGCAGACGATTTATACAGGCGGGAATATTGGCCGCCGGCGCATTGACGGTACCCGGCATGCGCGCGCAATCGAACAGCACTTCCGCCGGTGCGCGCGTCGTGGCCACCTGGGATTTCGGCGTGCAGGCCAATTCGGCGGCCTGGCGCGTCCTGGAAACCGGCGGTGGCGCGCTGGATGCCGTCGAAGTGGGCGCACGTTGGGCCGAAAGCGAACTGTGCAATCCCACCGTGGGTCATTGCGGCAGACCGGACCGGGATGGCGTGTTGACCTTGGATGCCAGCATCATGGATGGCGATGGCCGTTGCGGTTCGGTGGCTGCCCTGCAGGACATCGCCCATCCCATCTCGGTTGCGCGCCGGGTAATGGAAAAGACTCCGCACGTGATGCTGGTGGGCGAGGGAGCGCAGCAGTTCGCGGTGCAGCAGGGCTTCGCCAAACAGCGTCTGCTGACGCCCGCTGCCGAGCAGGCCTGGCGCGACTGGCTGAAAACCGCCGAATACAAGCCCGAAATCAATGCCGAGCGACGCAGCCAGCCCGGTAACAAGGACAACCACGACACCCTGGGCATGCTGGCTATCGACGCGCAGGGCAAGCTTGCGGGTGCCTGCACTACCAGCGGCATGGCCTGGAAAATGCACGGCCGGGTCGGGGACAGCCCCATCATCGGTGCGGGCCTGTACGTCGACAACGAGGTCGGCGCGGCCACGGCGTCGGGCGTGGGCGAAGAAATGATCCGCAATGCCGCCAGTTTCCTGGTGGTGGAGTTGATGCGGCAAGGACGGACGCCCGCAGACGCCTGCCGGGAGGCCATCGACCGGGTCGTGCACAAAAGGCCCGAAGCCAGCAAGACCTTGCAGGTCTGTTTCCTGGCGCTCAACAAGCATGGTGAGGTCGGTGCGTTCGCGTTGCACAAAGGCTTCGTCTATGCGGTCTGCGATGCGGACAAGCGCGAAGATCTGCGCGAGTCGGCTTCGGTCTACGCCACCAAGCAGCTGTGAATTCGATTGTGGCGGCATCGATCGGCTGCGGATACCCGTTCTGAATCATCCCCGTTTTCTTCCGCCTTGGCGGCCCAGGCTGTGATGGATGCATCGAGCCCCATGAAAAGTAGGGACCGAACTTCCGCGCATTCGTTTTCACAACCTGTTCCCACGGGGCCTGTCGCGGCATGGGTCCGCCCACTGCGCCAACGTTGTTCGCTTGATCGACTGACTGATTAGTGCCGCTGAACTTGCGGATGTTTTTTGGTGGCACGGGCTTTAGTTTTGCGCAGCTCTGTCGAGACTCACAGTAAGAAGTTTGTTTGTTAGCCATATCACAGTAATCAAGTACCTGATTTCAGTGATGAATTTTCGCTGAGAATAATCACATTAACTAAAACAGCGCAGCGGAATGCAGCGCTGTTTTTTGTCGTGCTAAGTTTTTTATCGATCCAGGGGGATAGGTCTATTTTAGATTTAGAACGATCTAAATGCCTGCAATTTGGATCTGAACAAACTCTTGAACGCCAAGCTTGTCGGTCGTTCGATCACCATCACCGGGGATTACTCAATGGCTAAATTCAATCTGTTTCGTCGCAATACTTTGACCAGTGCGCTGCTGCTGGCGATCGTGACGCCGCTCGTCGCAACGGCGCAGGAAGCTTCCGGAAACGAGCCCAGCACCACGCAGCTCGATACCGTCACGGTCACCGGTTCGCGCATCAAACGCGCTCAGGTCGAAGGTCCCGCACCGGTCAACATCATCACCGGCGATCAGATCAGGAAAGAGGGGTTCGCTACCGCTTACGATGCGTTGAGCACGCTGACCGAAGCCATTGGCACGGTCGAAGCCGATTCCCAGTGGGGGCAGCACACCAGCAATGCCAGCCCGCTGAACCTGCGGAACATGGGCCCCGGTCGCAGCCTGCTGCTGATCAATGGCCACCGCGCCGCCGACTACCCGCTGCCTTATGGCGGCCAGAGCAATTTCCAGAACTTCAGCAATATCCCGGCCGCGGCCATCGAACGTATCGAAGTACTGGCTTCCGGCGCCTCGGCAATTTACGGCTCCGATGCGGTCGCCGGTGTAATCAACGTGGTGTTGAAGAAGAACTTCACGGGCGACGAGTTGCGTATCAAGGGCGGCACGTCGACGCGCGGCGGACGCGATCTGGCCGACTTTTCGTGGACGGGCGGGCGCAGCGGCGAAAAATGGAACCTGACCTACTCCCTGCAGTACTTCAACCGTGAACCGCTGTTCGCCGGTGAGCGGGATTTCATGGATTCGGAGAACGACGCCGAGCGCCCCAACTGGAGCGAAGCCGAGCTCGCCAAGGGCAACCGCTTCAACAATTACTACGACACCGCCCGCATCAGCCGGGTGGACAATGGCATGCGCATCTCGCCGCCGGCCGGCGCTTGCGACAACCGCGGTTTCGGCGGCGTGACCAGCCTGCAGGATTATCGGGAGTACAACCAGGCTACCCATACCCTGGGGCCCGCGATGGGCCAGTACTGCGCCAACGCGAAGAACTTCCACAACTGGACGATCAACGACGGCCAGGAAAGCGCTTCTCTGTACCTGTACGGCACCTACGATTTCAGCGACAAGCTGCATGTCTGGTCGAGCGTGTCGGTATTCGATGCCGAAGGCACCAGCAGCATCGGCGATTTCGCGATGGGCTATGTGCCGCAGGTGAAGTGGTACGACCAGGGCATCGGCGCGATGGTGGAAGGCAAGCGTTTCTTCACCGGCCGCGAAACCGGCGATGCGTTGACCTATACCAATGAACGTTCGTACGACGTCGCTTTCGGTCTCAACGGCAGCATCGCCGATCGCTTCGACTGGGAAGCTTCTTTCGACCATGCCGAGTACAAACTGAAGAAGAGCTACCCGGCGGCAGTGCCTGCGCTGGTCAATAATTTCTATCTGGGGCAGCAGCAGGGCGTCACCGACGCGAGCTACGCCGGCGTACCGGTGGGAACCCCCATCTACACCGCCGACATCAACCGTTTCTTCACGCCGCTTTCCCCGCAACAGTGGCAGTCGATCTCGACCCACGGCCATGATCGCGCGGAATCCAAATCCGATCAGTTCCAGTTCGTGATCTCCGGCGACCTGTTCCAGGGTTGGGCCGGTCCCGTCAGCTTTGCCGCAGTGGCTGAAGCAGCGCGCCAAAGCTATGGCATCCATCCGGATCCGAAGACCGTGCCGGCGCTTGGCCAGACCGCACCAGGGCCGAACCTGTTCGTCACCGAATACGGCAGCCCTTACTACGGTTACGATCTGGGCGGCGGTTCGCGTACGCGCTGGGCGCTGGGCAGCGAGTTCCGCGTGCCGCTGTGGGATAGCAAGACACCGGGTCTGGGTTCGGCCACGGTCAATCTGGCGGGTCGCTACGACGACTACAGCCAGACCCTGGATGGATCGAAGGCAACCTGGATGACCGGGCTCGAATGGCGTCCGTTCGACAACCTGCTGGTGCGTGGTTCGTACGCCACCAGTTTTCGCGCGCCGGACATGCACTACGTTTATGCGCAGGGCGGCCAGTCCTATGTGCAGCTGATCGACGCCTTGCGCTGTGGTCAGAATGGAGACTACGGACAGTGCGCGCCGTTGAATGGGAATTCCGATCCGGCCACCAGCAACTACTACCGCTCGATCACCAGCCGTGAAGGCTCGCCGTTGCTCAAGTACGAGGAAGGCAAATCCTGGACCGCCGGCTTCGTCTGGGATATCCGCGACGATCTGTCGGTCAGCGCCGATTACTGGAATATCGAGCTGAAGAACGCCATCGAAAACATCGGCATGAACGATATCCTCGCCGCAGAACTGGGTTGCGCGCTGGGCACGACCACCAATGGCGCGCCTTACGTCAATCCGCTGACCGGACAAGCGCCGACCGCCGCGTTCTGTCAGTTGATGCAGTCGCGCATCGAGCGGGATGGGCCCAACGGCGCGATCACCGGTGTCAAGGAAGGGCCCATCAACAAGGCCGGGCGTCGCGTTGCCGGTTTCGATGTGGCTGCCAAGTACAAGTTGTCCACGGAACGGTTCGGCGATTTCAGCTTCGGTTTGAATTACACCAATCTGTTGAGCCTGTCGACGCAGGATTCCGAAGCGACCGAATGGACAGACGGCAAGAAAGGCGCGCATAACGACATCCACACCAAGCTGCGCGCCAGCGTGGGCTGGGAGCGGGGTAATTTCAACACTACGCTGCTCATGACGCGGCTGGCCAGGGTCAGGGGCAGCAACTTCGGCGGTTGCTGGCCGTTTGCCAACGGTGAGCGCGCCACCGCGGTCGATAACGACACCTGCACCAGCACCGACCCGACCAGCGCCAACTACAACCAGAGCACCAGGCGCTACTGGGATCGCTTGAAGGCGCCAGTCATCTTCAATCTGACCGCCGGTTACAAGATTACCGACCATGCCAGCGTCAATCTGTATATCAACAATCTGTTCGACGCCACCTACAAGGATCCGTACAAGGGCGATTATGTGTTCACCAGCGATCGCGTATGGCCGATGATCGGCCGGGAGTTCGCAATGGAGTACGTGTTCCGTTTCGATTGAGCACCGGGTTCTGGAATCGGGTAGGGCCCGACGGTCGCCGATCGTCGGGCCTGTTGCTTCAAGTCGTACCAATCTGCATTCTTGCAAGCGGAGCCCGGTCTGTTCGCGACGGCCGGCATCGCAATTGCACCCAATCCCCATTCATTCGGAGACACAGATGAAAGACCACCGTTGGCTGCGCTTCGCATCCGCCGCGATGCTTTTGGCTGCGGCAATGCAGTCGGGACTGGCTATGGCGCAGGCACAAGTGCCGGCAGAAAGCGCCGAGCAAAAGGAGCAGCGCATGCAGTGGTGGACGGATGCGCGCTTCGGCATGTTTATCCACTGGGGCCTGTATGCGGTACCGGCTGGTGAGTGGAAGCAGGGCAAGGACTATGGCGAATGGATCATGGAGAACGCCTACATACCCCGCAATGAATACGAGCAGTTCGCCAAGCAGTTCAACCCGGTGCGGTACGACCCGGACGCATGGGTTCGCATAGCCAAGGACGCGGGGATGAAATACATCGTCATCACCAGCAAACACCATGAGGGCTTTGCGATGTGGGACAGCAAGGCCAGCGATTACAACATCGTCCGCCGAACACCTTATGGAAAGGGTGTTTTGAAGGAGCTGGCCGACGCGACGCGCCGGCAGGGACTGCACTTCGGAACCTACTACTCGATCATGGACTGGCATCATCCGTCGCAGTCCGGCATGGAGCCCGGACACTATCAACCTACCAAGATCGACCCGGCCCGAAAGCGCGAGTATGTCGAGGAGATGAAAGCGCAGTTGAAAGAACTGATAACCGGGACCGATACGGAAGTCCTCTGGTTCGACGGGGAATGGGTGAACTGGTGGACGAACGAAGACGGCCGCGACCTGTACGCCTATTTGCGCTCGCTCAAACCGGATTTGATCATCAATAACCGTATCGGCAGAGGCCGCGATGGCCTGGCGGGCATGGACAAGGTGCAAGGAGCCGGCGACTTCGGCACGCCCGAACAGGAGATCCCCGCACGCGGCTTTGGCCCCGGCGTCTACTGGGAGTCGTGCATGACGCTGAACGATCATTGGGGCTTCAGCCGCAACGATCACAACTGGAAATCACCCGAAACCCTGATCCGCAACCTGATAGATATCGCCAGCAAAGGCGGAAACTACCTGCTCAATGTCGGTCCCACCGCGGAAGGCCTGATTCCGCAACCGTCGGTCGAGCGTTTGGCGGAAGTAGGGAAGTGGATGAAGGTCAATGGCGAATCCATCTACGGCACACAGGCCAGTCCGTTCGCTACGCCAGTTGCATGGGGCAGGGTGACGAGCAAACCGGGCAAGCTTTACCTTCACGTGTTCGACTGGCCGAAGGACGGCCGGCTGACGCTTCCCCCGGGCGTCGAGTATCGCCGCGCCTATTTGCTTGCGGAGCCCGGCCGCGCGCTCAAGTTGCGGGACACCGGGCGGGGCGTGCACTTGTCGGTGCCAGCCAGGGCGCCGGATTCGGTTGCCAGCGTCATCGTCGTCGAAACCAGGCAGGCACGACAGTGACCATGAATCGGCAGTTCGAGTGCCGGCCAACAGCCTGAAATCTGGCGCAGTGTGGGACCGAAGTCCGCTTTTTCACGGATCGGCATAATGGCCAATTGGCTCCAAATCATTGGCTCTGAAAGACGGAAACGATCCTGGCGTCCTTGTTTGCTGCAACGCGGTGATCGATTCGCGTATCAGGCGTGCCCATGGGCAGCGGCGGCGTCGGTCCATGCCATTTCCGCGGAGCAGATCAGGTACGTATTCAACTTTTAGTAATACCTTTCCCGTTCTGGCTTTGACTCGGCTTCTCGACCGAAGCCTTCCAGTCGCTCGGCCTATCACTGAAAAACTCCCCAGGGGCTCGCTTTGCCGATAAGCATAAGATCCGCAGCAGTGTTGATGGTGTGCCTGCTTGTGGCTGGAATGAGCGCGCCTGCATCGGCGCAAGATCTGATTCCGCAGCCGCAGCGTCTGGAACATGGCGAAGGCTCTTTCCGCCTGGATCGCAATGTCCATATCGTCGCGCCCGATGATGCGCGCAGCCGCGAGATTGCGGAATTTCTGCGCGAGGCCATCGGCAGCGATAGCGGGATCGCGCTGGAGAAGGGCAGAAAAGGGAAGGCCATCGAACTGCGCCTGGACCCGGATATCGCGGGTGAGGAAGCCTATCGCCTGACTGTGGCGAAGGACAGAATCGTCTTGGCGGCATCGCATCATCGCGGCATGTTCTGGGCGGCGCAGACTTTGCGGCAGTTACTGCCGGTAGAGCAGGGCGCCGAGTCCATTCCGGTTCCGGCCATGCGCATCCAGGATGCGCCACGGTTTTCCTACCGCGGACATATGCTGGACGTCGGGCGGCATTTCATGCCGATTGATTTCGTGAAGAAGCAGATCGATCTGCTTTCCTACTACAAGCTCAATACTTTTCACTGGCATCTGACCGATGACCAGGGCTGGCGCATCGAGATCAGGAAATATCCGAAATTGACGGAAGTCGGGGCCTGGCGCATCGAACCGGACGGCAGCCGCTATGGCGGTTTCTACACCCAGGACCAGATCCGCGATGTCGTCGAATATGCGCGGCTACGCAACATCATGGTGATCCCGGAAATCGAAATGCCGGGGCATGCCTCCGCAGCGTTGGCATCCTATCCCGAGTTGTCGTGCCGCAAACAGCCGATCGATGTCCCCACCAACTGGGGCGTGTTGAAGGATGTGTATTGCGTCGGCGACGAGTTCACCTTCGAGTTCATCGAAAACGTGCTTGACGAAGTGATCGCACTGTTCCCGGCTCCTTACCTGCATATTGGCGGCGATGAAGTGCCGAAGGACCACTGGCGGGAAAGCGCTTCCTCGCAGAAGCGCATGCGCGATGAGGGCCTTAAGGACGAACACGAGCTGCAAAGCTATTTCGTCAAGCGTATCCAGCGCTATCTTGCCGGCAAGGGCAAGACCCTGATCGGTTGGGACGAGATTCTGGAAGGTGGTGCCGATCGCAATGCGATCGTCGAAGTGTGGCGTGGGGATGCCGAAGGCGCAAAGGCGTTGGCCAATGGAAACAAGATCATCAGCGCCGGTTCGTTCTATCTGGATTCTCCGTTGAAGCTTCTCACCGTGGAAAAAATCTATTCGACGGAAATCGTTCCGGCCCCTTACGCTTCCCACAGCGCGCAGGTGCTCGGCGCCGAGGCGCCGCTGTGGACCGAGCGTGTCACTCCGGAAAATGCTGAAACCCTGCTGTATCCACGCCTGATCGCATTCGCCGAAGTAACCTGGGGAACCGCGGCGCGGGACTACCCCGGTTTCCAGCGGCGGCTGCAATCGCATTACCGCCGGTTGGAGAAATGGCAGGTGGCGTATGGCCCGGAAGACAAGAACGTCGTCGATTATCACGTCGCTTGGAGTCCGGCGGAACACGCCCCGCGCATCGATGCGGAACGTGGCTTTGCCGATCTGCAGCTGCGCTACACCACCGACGGCAGCGGGCCCACACCGAGCTCACCTGGGTTCACCGATTCGTTGACGTTGCGCCAGGCGGGCAGGCTCAGGGTTACTCCGTTCCGCGGCGATCGCGCGTATGCCTCTCCACGCGACTTGCTGATGATGGACCACAAAGGCGTGGGCAAGCCGATCGAATATTCATCGCAACCGAACCAGAACTACCGCCAAGCAGGCGAACAGGTGCTGGCGGACGGGTTGTTGGGCGGCGACAACCATGCTGACGGGCTATGGACCGGCTGGCAGGGCGAGGACCTTCGCGTCAGCATCGATCTGCAAAAGCCGACGCCTGTGAACGCCATCAGCGTCAGATTCCTGCAGCAGAGCGGCTCCTGGATCCTGCTGCCGAAGGCTGTGCGGTATTCGGTATCGTCCGATGGCAAGCGATGGAGGCAGGTGCATGCGCGCTCGTTCAACATCGATGCCGGCAACGAACAGCGGTTGGTCGAGGACGTGGCTTTCCATACCGACAAGCCGCTGACCGTGCGATATATCCGTATGGAAGTCGATCAATACGGAAACCTGCCCGCTGGCCACAACGGCGCGGGGCATCCAGCGTATTTCTTTGTAGACGAGATCGTCGTCAAGTAGCCAGCCAAACCGCAGCAGCACGACAAGGCGATGGTGCGCGGCAGCATGCATGTGGGAAAACGCTGTGCTATTTATCCGCCCCGTTGGATTAGAACGATCTAACGCAGTGAGTTTGGTTGATCTAAGGTAGGTAAGGGGCCAATGGCTCGCCCGTGGGAAGCGGGTAAATCACCCTGCATGAAACAAGTTTTCATATTTGAATTTAGATCGATCTAAATCGTATCGCGACAGCAGCCTATTCAATCTTGGGAGAGGGTGATTGAAATGAAAAGCACGCCACACATACGCATTCGCAATTCGCTGTCCGCAGCCATCGCCGTCGCACTATCCACCGTTGCCGTATTGCCGGGTAGCGCTTTCGCTCAACAGACGGATCAAGCTCAGACCAGTTCTGCAAGCCAGGTCAAAGCCACAGACTTGGACAAGGTTGTCGTTACCGGGTACCGCTACTCAATCGAAAAGAGCCTGGACCAGAAGCGCAACGCGAACGCCGTCGTCGAGGTGATCACTGCCGAGGACGTCGGCAAGTTCCCCGACAAGAACGTCGCCGATGCATTGCAACGCGTGCCAGGCGTGATCGTCACCCGCGACGGTGGCGAGGGGAAGAATGTCAGTGTCCGCGGCCTTTCATCGGAACTGACCCTGACCGAATTGAACGGCAACTACATCGCCTCGGCCGAATCCAACGGCGATCCGACCCGTTCGTTCAACTACATGCTGCTGCCGGCTAACCTGCTGTCCAGCGCGGAGCTGTTCAAGACGCCGGAAGCGCGCATCGACGAAGGCGGCGTCGGCGGCACTGTGATCCTGCACACGCGCCGTCCGCTGGAGCTGGAACCGAACACCGGCTTCGCGTCCGTCGAAGGGACCTGGGCCGACACCAGCAAGAAGACCGACGGCCAGTTCTCCGGCTCGTATTCCTGGCACGACAAGGAAGACCGCTTCGGCGTCTTCGTCGGCTACACCGACCAGAAGCGCACCACGCGCACCATGGGCGCCAGCACCGAAAGCTGGCAGTGGTATGGCCGCGACGAAGGCGGCACCGCGGTGGACGTCAATGGCCGGCCCTCCGACTTCAACTCGAACTGGTGGGGTGGCACGGGCTTCTACGACCAGAATGGCAACTACTACACCGGCTTCATGATGCCGACTTCGGTCAACCTGGATGTCACGGAAGAAGAACGCGAGCGCAAGGGCGGCCAGCTGACCTTGCAGTTCAAACCGACCGACAACCTGACCCTGACGGCGAACTACTTCCGTTTCGATCTGTCGCAGAACTCGTCGACCAACACGCTGAAAGTTCCGGAATGGAACATCGCCCGCTACTACGGGGATGGCAATTGGGCCGGGGGCCGCTTGCTCGACGGCCTGACCTTCGACCCCAGCGGCACCATCGTCACCGGCGCGGACTACAGCCTGCATCCCGGTAAAGCGTACTACTGCAGCGAGGCAGAAGCTGCCGCAGCCGGCATGGCGCCGGGCGGCTGGGGTTCGGACGACTGCACTGTCCCGACGCCGCAGATCACCGGCAGCTACAACCTCGAAAAGTCGCTGTCGCAGACGGTGGACTTCGCGGCCGAGTGGAACGGCGAATCGGTCGACCTCGCCTTCAAGGGCGGCCGTACCTGGGCCAAGGGCGGTCCGGAACTGCAATTCTCGGTGCCGCTCAAGCCGCGCCGCCAGAACGCGGACGGCAGCTGGACCAACGGCAACTTCGCCAGCTCGTGGGACCTGACCGGTACGCCGACGATGACGTTCTCGCCGGAGCTGATGGAAAACCTGAGGAACGGCATCCTGCAAGTCGACCTCGGCTCGACCGGCTCGTCCTGGACACGCAACGAAACCGAACAGAAGTACGCCCAGATCGATGGCACCTGGCACAACGACAGTGGCTTCCTGGAATCGCTCCAGTTCGGCATCAAGGCACGTGACGGCGGCATCCACCGCAGTACCGGCAACAGCTACTGGGTGTGCCCGGGCACCGATCCGAGCGACTACGACAACCGCTACTGGAACGGTCGCTGCAACAGCGTCGCCACCGAGTTCTCGCCCGACTTCCTCTACGCGCTGGGCAACCTGGCCGGCGGCATCAACGCCAGCGCGTACCCGGCGATCAACTATCCGGCCTACATCGCCCATCTCAACAGTACGTACGGCCCGATGCAGACCCGCGAGGAAGACAACTTCGTCTACAACGTCGACGAGAAGATCTATTCCACCTACCTCCAGGCCAACTTCCGCACCGATCGCTTGCGCGGCAACATCGGCGTACGCATCGCGAAAACCAAGCAACATGCCGATTCGACGGACAAGGTCACTTCCTACAACGACTACTTCTTCGACGATGCCGCCGGCAACCCGCTGGCCTGCCAGCAAGGCGCCACCGCGCCTGGCGGCGCGCCCGCCGACACCTACTGTGGTAGCGAGGGGTACTGGAGGCTTTCGGACAGTGTGGCGCGACCAGAGTCGTTCGAAGTCAGTTCGCTCGACCGCAACTACACCGACGTGCTGCCGAGCTTCAACCTGGCCTACGACCTGACCGAAGACCTGGTGTTGCGCGCGGCCGCTTCCAAGGTGATTTCGCGCCCGAGCTATAACGACATCGCCGCCCCCGGCAGCCTGGAGTACTTCAGCGAGGAATATGTCAACGACCGCCGCCTGACCGGAGGCGCTGGCCAGCAGGGTTGGTACGGTTCGGGCAGCAACAAGGGACTGGAGCCATACGAGGCCACGCAGTACGACGTGGGCCTGGAATGGTACTTCCAGCCGGGTTCGGTGGTGGGCGTTGGCCTGTTCCGCAAGAACGTCAGCAACTTCACGGTGCCCGTGATCGCCGACGTGCAGGCGGTCATCAACGGTGAGACCGTGACCGTGCAGAACTACTCGACCGAGGCGGGCGGCCGTGACGCGGTGTCGCAGGGCGTCGAGCTTTACGCGCAGCACACGCTGGATTTCGGTCTGGGCTTCCAGTTCAACTACACCTACAACGACACCAACGAAGCGGCGATCACCCTCGAGGACGGCACCGAGCTCGGCAAGTCCCCGCTGGTCGGCAGCGCGAAGAACCAGGCCAACTTCACCATGTTCTACGAGACGGAGAAGTTGTTGCTGCGTGCCTCGTACAACCGTCGCGGCGAAGTGGTGCAAGGGTTGGTCAATGGTCTGAACGTCTACGATGAGCCGTACTACCAAGTCGATCTGAACGCAGCGTACAACTTCACGCCGGCATTGAGCATCAGCGCTTCGGTGTTGAATGTGACCAAGGAAGAGACGCGTTCGCACCTGGGCAACGACACCCAGGACCGTTTCTACACCAATGGCTACGCAGGACGCGTCGCCTACATGAGTCTGACGTACAAGTTCTGAAGCGCACCACCCTTCGTGTCCAGTGGGCACGAGGGGCTTTCTCACGCGATGTACCCTGTGGGCGAAACATCATGGAACTACCCGGGACGAAGAAGAGGGCAGTGGCGTTATCGACAAATCGCACATGACGTGCCTCGCGACGTGCGCCATCAATGGACTACGATGACCTGTAAACGCATGAAACACCATTCGATCAAAGCGATGTTCCGCTCCCTGTCCCTGCTTCTGGCGCTGACCACCTTGGCCGCCGAAGCGGCGCCGCAACGATTGGCTGCGGAGGTCAGCACTTTCATCGGCAGCAAGGACGACGGCAACACATTCCCAGGCGCATCCGCACCGTTCGGTCTGATCCAGGTCAGTCCCATCGGCGAACACTATTCCGGTTGGCGCTACGACGATCCCAAGATCCGCGGTTTCGGCCATTCCTTCCTTTCCGGCGCGGGTTGCTGGGAGCAGGGCGGGCAAGTGTCCGTGCTGCCGGTCACCGGTGTTATCGGCCCTGGCGGAGATTTCGACACCGCCAATGCCAAGCGCTTCGACCACAAGCAGTACGGCTCTCGCTACAGCCATGACGGCGAGATCGGCCAAGCCGGTTATTACAAAGTCCGCCTGCTCGATTACGGCGGCATCGATGCAGAAGCCACCGCGCTGACCCGAGCGGCGGCAGAGCGTTATACCTTCCCCATCGATGCCAAAACCGGTCACGTGCTCATCAACGTGGGTCAGGCCAATGAACGTCACACGATTGTCGGCAGCACGGTGGAAATCGTGGGCGACCGGGCCGTGGAAGGCAAGCTGGTGACCAACAGCTTCTGCGGCGGGCATCAGTACACCACCTGGTTCCGGCTTGAGTTCGACCGGCCGTTCAAGGCTTTCGGCACCTGGGGCGAAAGCGGCGGAGTCGTGGGGTCGCGCCACAGTATGGAAGGCGAGATCAAGCCGAACGGCGCCTGGCTCAGCTTCGATACCGGCAAGAACAGGGCAGTGACCGCCGTCAGCGCCATTTCCCACGTGGATGCCGAAGGCGCACGGAACAACCTGCGGCAGGAAGGTATGCAGAACGGCAAGCCGACGGACTTCGACCTCATGCGCAAACAGGCGCAGGAGGTCTGGCGCAAGGAACTGGCCACCGTGCGCGTACAAGGCGGCAGCCAGGACGATCGCACCGTGTTCTATACCGCGCTCTATCACGCGTTGCTGCAGCCATTGACGGGCAGCGACGCCGATGGCCGGTACCGCGGCTATGACGAGCAGATCCATCGTGCCGACGGCTGGACCTATTACGAATATTTTTCGCTCTGGGATACCTACCGCTCGCAGAATCAGCTGCTGGCATTATTGCGGCCGCAGCGCGCCCACGATATCGGCCGTTCGCTGCTGGCCATCCACGAGCAAGGCGGCTGGTTGCCGCGCTGGGGATACGCGAACTTCGACACCAATGTCATGACCGGCGATCCGGTGACGCCGTTCCTGGTGGATTTGTGGCGGTTCGGCGCGCTGAAGGGTCTTGAGAAGCAGGCATACGCGGCGTTGCGGCAGAACGCTTTCGAGGTTCCGCCAATCAATTCGCGCCATGCGGGACGGTCGGGCAATCCCAACTATCTGGCGCAGGGCTTCGTGCAGTACGACCGTGCTTTTCCATCCAAAGGCATGGACGTCGATCCGCACCACGGCGGTTCCGCCACTCTCGAATATGCGTTGGCCGATTGCTCGCTGGCGCAGATGGCCGATGGTCTTGGAATGTCCGGCGATGCGGCTGTCCTGCGCTCACGTGGAGGAAACTGGCGGCAGGTATGGGATGCCGATGTGCGCGACGACGAAACCGGCTTCATTGGTTTCCCGCGTCCGCGTCTGCAGGACGGCAGCCGGTACACGCCTTCGGAAGGCCGCTACAGCCCGCGCTCCAACCACGGTTTCCATGAAGGCACGGCATGGCAGTACCAATGGCTGGTGCAGCAGGATGTGCCCGGGCTGGTCGAGGCCATGCACGGAACGGAGAAGACAGGCCAACGTCTGGACGCTTTCTTCGCCTATGACGCGCTCACCAAGGACCCCCTGCACGCCGCGCGCAAGGAGTGGGTAGTGGGGCCTTACAGCTATTACAACCAGTACCGCTACAACCCCAACAATGAGCCGGACCTGCATTCCCCCTGGATGTACACGTTGATCGGCCAGCCGTGGAAGACCTCCACCGTGCTGCGTGCTGCGCAGCAATTGTTCACCAACGCCCCCAACGGCGTCACCGGTAACGACGATCTGGGCACGATGTCGGCCTGGTATCTATTCAGTGCGATGGGCCTTTATCCCGCCGTGCCGGGTAGCGGCCAATTCCTGCTGCATGCGCCGCGCTTCAGCAGAGTCGAACTGGATCTCGGTCAGGGCAAGACGCTGCGAATCGATGCGCCGGGAGCCAAAGGCGATCGCTTGCAGTATGTCGAAGGTGTCCGCGTGGACGGTGCCGTGCATCCGCAGGTCTGGCTGGACTGGGGAAAACTGCGGCAGGGGGGAGCCATCGCCTATTCCTTGACGGACATTCCACCGACTGAAGGATGGGGCACCCGGCCTCGGGATTTGCCCGTGTCGTTTTGTGCGATATCCGGGCCCTCGGCCGTGGTATCCGAGTAATGCGGTTGCGCCATGCCTGTCGCCAGTCGGTTCACTCTCCCGCTGATCGGCGGCCGGCATGGCATTTTCCGCGACGCGATGGTTTAGGCTGGCGCCTCCATAGGGAGTAGTTCGATCCAGATGAAAAACAAAACCACCGCAGCAGGGAAGGGCACACGTTCCACTGGGGAGCGCAAATCCGGCCATCGGCCGGTGACGGTGACCGATATCGCCAACGCCATCGGCGTGTCGCGTGCCACGGTGTCGCTGGTGCTGCGCGGCAGTCCGCTGGTGCACGTGGATACGCGCGCCAAAGTGGAGGCGGAATTGCAGCGCCAACGCTACGTTTACAATCGGGGGGCGGCCAATCTGCGCCGGCAGGTCTCATCCAGCGTCGCGCTGGTGATCAACGACTTGTCCAATCCGTTTTTCGCCGAATTTGCGGCTGGCGTCGACGAGGCTCTGGGCGCGAAAGGTTTTGTGACCTTATTGGGCAGCACTGGCGAGTCCCCGGAGCGCCAACAGGCCGTGCTGGCTTCGTTGATGGAACACACTCCCGCCGGACTGATCCTGTCGCCGGCCGAAGGAAGCGATGCCGCGCAATTGCGCCAGGTGCTGGGTGCGCACAGCAATGTTCTGCTGTTCAACCGCGAACTGGCCGGCGCCGAGTGGGATTTCCTGGCGCTGGACAATCAGCGGGGCGCGCATATCGCGACTGCCCACCTGATCGAGCTGGGTCATCGCCGCATCGCCTTCTATGGCGGCCACGCCGATTCCAGCTCCTGCCAGCAACGCCGCACCGGCTATGCGCAGGCGATGGCCGAGGCGGGACTGGAAGTGGAAGAGGAATGGATGATCGAATCGGCGCCGAATCGGTTGGAAGCGGCGGCGCGTACGGGAGAGCTGTTTGCCCACAAGCAGATGCCCACAGCGGCCGTCTGCTACAACGACACGGTCGCCCTGGGCCTGATGCTGGGTCTTATGGCGCGCGGCATTCGTCCGGGCCACGACTTCGCCGTCACCGGATTCGACAATATTTCCGAGGCCGCCGTCACCACGCCGCCGCTGACGACAATGGCGGTCGACCCGCGCGAGCGCGGTCGCCAGGCGGCGGAGTTGCTGTTGCGCCGGATCGGGAACCCCGACGCGGAGTCGCAGCGCACCATCGCGCCGGTAGAGCTCCGCGTTCGGGAGAGCAGCGGTATGCCGCGTACTGTCGCCTAAACGATGTTCCTTTCCCCCGCCGTCCCTGCCGCATTCCGAGGCGCTTAAACGCATGCATATTTCCCATACCCCACCTTCGAGCGGCACCGGTTCGTCGCGCCCCGCAATCAACGCGCGCACGGCGCTTTCGGTGGTCACGACGATTTTCTTCATGTGGGGGTTTTTGACCTGCCTCAACGACATCCTGATCCCGCACCTGAAAGCGGTGTTCGAACTGAACTACGCGCGCGCCATGCTCGTGCAGTTCACCTTCTTCGGCGCGTATTTCCTGATGTCCTTGCCGGCCGGCCGGCTGGTCGCGCATCTCGGCTACAAGAAGGGCATCGTCGCCGGGCTGGCCATCGCCGGTGTCGGTGCGCTGGGTTTCTGGCCGGCGGCCGAGCTGCGTATCTATGAGGCGTTCCTGGCGGCGTTGTTCGTGCTGGCGACCGGCATCACCGTGTTGCAGGTGGCCGCGAACCCCTATGTGGCCCTGCTTGGTCCGGAGAGCACCAGTTCCAGTCGTTTGACGCTGGCGCAGGCGTTGAACTCGCTGGGTACCGCTATCGCCCCGATCTTCGGTGGCCTGTTGATCCTCGGCAATACGGTGAAGAGCGCGGATCAGATCGCGGCGATGCCGTTGGCCGGGCAAATCGCCTACCGCACCCAGGAAGCCCAGTCCGTTCAGGGGCCCTATGTCGGTCTGGCCGTGGTGCTGTTCCTGTTGGCGGTATTCGTCTATTTGTTCCGTTTGCCGGCGTTGACCGAAACGACCGAAAAGGCCGATCATCTCAAGCACACTCTGCGCGAAGCGTTGCGTCACCGCCATGTGCTTTTCGGCGTGCTGGGCATCTTCTTCTATGTCGGCGCGGAAGTCGCGATCGGCAGCTTCCTGGTCAACTACCTGTCGATGCCGGATATCGGCGGCTTCACCGAACAGCAAGCCACAAGATACGTGTCGGCTTACTGGACACTGGCGATGGTCGGCCGTTTCGCCGGTTCGGCGATCATGGTCAAATTTTCGCCGCGAAAACTGCTGGCTATCTTCGCCACGGTCAATGTCGTCCTGTTGGCCACGACCATGTTGGGCAACGGCCATATCGCGGTGTACAGCATCGTCGCCACGGGCCTGTTCAATTCGATCATGTTCCCCACGATCTTCGCGCTGGGCATCGAGCGTTTGGGGCCGCTGACCGGCAAGGCCTCCAGTCTGTTGATCATGGCCATCGTGGGCGGCGCGCTGGTCCCTTATCTGCAGGGCCTTCTGGCCGACAGCATCGGCCTGCACCATGCCTTCATCCTGCCGCTGCTGTGCTACGGCTACATCATCTTCTACGGCCTGTCCGGCTCGCGCCTGATTCCCGTCGCTCCGGCGAAGGAAGCATGAGGCCGACGATGTCGAAGATTGTCTGTTTTGGCGAAGCCCTGATCGATCTGCTGGCGCAGCCTCCCGCGACGGCAGGCATGCCGCGCGCCTTCCTGCAGTACGCGGGCGGCGCGCCGGCCAACGTGGCCGTTGCGGCGGCGCGTTTGGGCGCGGATGCGCATTTCGCCGGCATGCTGGGCGAAGACATGTTCGGCGACTTCCTGCTGGAAAGTCTCGCCTCCGCCGGCGTCGCCATCGATTGCATCGTGCGCACCGGCGAAGCCAAGACCGCGCTGGCTTTCGTCGCGCTGGATGCGGCGGGCGAGCGCAGCTTCAGCTTCTACCGGCCGCCAGCCGCGGATCTGCTGTTCCGCACCGAGCACTTTCATGCCAACTGCTTTACCGGCACGGGTGTCTTTCATGTCTGTTCCAACAGCCTGACCGAAGCGGCCATCGCTGAAACCACCTTCAACGGCATGTTGCGTGCGCGTGCGGCCGGCGCGGTGGTCAGCCTGGACCTGAATCTGCGTCCTGCGTTGTGGCCGATGGATGTGGATCCGGCGCCGCGTCTGTGGGAAGCGCTTGCCAACGCCGATCTGGTCAAGTTGGCGCGAGAGGAGCTGGACTACCTGGCGCGCCCCTTCGGGAATGGCGCCCTTGGCGAATCGGCGGTAATGCAGCGCCTGCTCGAAGGCCAGACGCAATGGGTCGTTGTTACCGACGGCGCCGCTGCGATCCGCTGGTTCACCCGTCAGGCTTCCGGACTGGTGGAAAGTTTCCGTGTGGAGGCCCTCGATACCACTGCCGCCGGCGATGCCTTCGTCGGTGGCCTGCTGTTCCGCATGGGTGAGCTGGGCGGGGATGGCCGAGGTTTCGCGGAATTCTGCCAGCGCCGGGATTCCATCGAAGACGCCATTCTCTTCGGCGCCGCGGCGGGTGCGCTGGCGGTGAGCCGCAAGGGCGCATTCGCGGCCATGCCGACCCATGCGGAGGTCAAGCATCTTTTGCAAGAACAGTCTTCTTTTGCGGCAGTGTGAGCACTCCGTCTGAAGTCGCATCGCTGGATTTCCATTCGCCGTAGTTCAACTCCGCCGGCCGTGCAATGACGCGGAGTTCGCCAGACGGCACCGTCCCGTCCGCCGATCCATAGCCGAATTCCCTACCTTACGAGGATGAATCCGATGTTCCAGGGCAAGCAGAGCAGAGAAATAGCCGGTATCGCATTGCTGCTGTCGTTATGGGCCAGCACGGTCAGCGCGCAAGCGCCGAGGCATGTGGCAGCGAAGCAGCTCGTGAATGCCGTGCCGGCGGTTGATGCCAGGGAATCCGCGCGGATGGCCGAGCAGGTACGCGCCGAGGCGCGCCATGCCTGGCGGGGCTATATGCGTTTCGCGAAGGGCCATGACGATCTGAAACCGCTCAGCGCCGCGCCGCGCGATTGGTACCGGCACTCGCTGTTGATGTCGCCCGTCGATGCGCTGGATACCCTGGTCCTGCTGGGACTGGACCAGGAAGCCGACGAGGCCCGTGAGCTGATCGTCAGCCAGTTGTCGTTCGATCACGACATGTACGTGCAGAATTTCGAAATCACCATCCGCCTGCTGGGCGGGCTGATTTCCGGATACCAGCTGACAGGCGACAAGCGCCTGCTGGATTTGGCCGAAGATCTCGGCAAACGCCTGCTGCCGGTATTCGACACCAGGACCGGCCTGCCCTACACCCACGTCAATCTGCGCACTGGAAAGGTGCGCGGCACCACCAGCAATCCGGCCGAAACCGGTACGCTGCTGCTGGAGTTCGGCACGCTGAGCAAGCTCACCGGCAACCCGGTCTATTACGACAAGGCCAAGCGCGCCCTGGTCGAAACCTTCAACCGCCGCTCAAAGATCGGTCTGGTCGGTTTGAACATCAATGTGGAAACGGGCGAATGGACCAACCCCACCAGCCATATCGCCGGCGGCATCGATTCGTACTACGAATACCTCTACAAATGCTGGAAGCTGTTCGGCGATACCGACTGCAAACGCATGTGGGACGAGAGCATCGGCCCGATCAACCGTTACCTGTCCGATGAAGTGCGCGATGGCGAACTCTGGTACGGCTATGCCGACATGAACACCGGCGCCCGTACGCAGACGACCTATGGTGCGTTGGATGCCTTCATGCCGGCATTGCTTGCGTTGAGCGGCGATCTGGATCGTGCCAAGCGCCTGCAGGAATCCGGGCTGAAGATGTGGCGTCTGCACGGCATCGAACCGGAAGCGCTCGACTACGCCAGGATGCAGATACGCGCGCCGGGCTATCCGCTGCGTCCCGAGATCATCGAATCCGCTTATTACCTGTATCACTACACCGACGATGCGCGTTACCGCGGCATGGGGAAGGAGTTTTTCAGGGATTTCGTGCGCCATACCCGCACCGAGCACGGCTTTGCCGCGTTGAGGGATGTGCGCAGCAAGGAGAAGGAAGACTCTATGGAGAGCTTCCTGTTCGCGGAAACTTTCAAGTACTACTACTTGTTGTTCGCGCCGGATAAAGCGCTGGATTTCGACAGTGTGGTGTTCAACACCGAGGCGCATCCATTGCGGCGCACCTGGAAAGATTGACGCGCGTCAGACCTGCCTGACGCGGTCGATCGCCGACTTGCTGTTCTGCGGCCTCCAAAGTGACGTGGGATTATCGCATTCAGCGTTTTGAATCGATCTAATTGCTAGGGGCATCATCGCGTTGCATACGCGATCGATCATCGTGGAAGCGGTTTCTGCTGCACTGCATGGTGACAAACGCGGACGGGCGTCATTAGATTGGCTGCGCCTCATGTTAGCGCTACCAATCTGACGGCGCCCTGGCGTGGGCTGATTGGTGCAGAACGTTGTGAAGCGTCGCGGTTGCGCACAGTTTCGATTTACCAGAACCAGCAGCCGGTATCGCGGTAACGGACGCTCATAACGTCCGGTTTTTCGGGAGAGAACGGGCTGCGGCCCGCGGGGCCCTTAAGGGGAGGGCGATACATCCATGGATCGAAACGAGAGAGGGGAGAGCAGATGAGAGGGTGCAGGTTCCGGTGCCACGCACAGAAGGCGGCCTTGGCCAAGGCCAGAGCCGCGTCGCATGCAGTGAATGATTTTGCCGTTGGCCGTCCAACTACAGTGCTGAGGACATACCTATGAGTCACAAGTCGAAGCGGTTCAAGTCGAAGGCCATGTTCACCTTCGTCGGCGGCGTATTGTTCATCAATCCAGCGTTCGCCCAGGACACCTCCACCAAGAGCACCCCGGCGGAGAGCACGCCGGTACAAGAAAGCCAGCAGCGAGCATCGGACGAAGCGACGAACCTCGATACGATCGTCGTCACCGGCATCCGCAGCAGCCTCAACCAGGCGATGGGGATCAAGCGGGACGCGGCAGGTGTGGTCGATGCGATCAGCGCCGAGGATATCGGCAAGTTCCCGGACACCAATCTGGCCGAATCTCTGCAGCGCATCACCGGTATCTCGATCGAACGCCGCGATGGCGAAGGCGCGCAGGTCACCGCGCGTGGTTTCGGCCCGCAGTTCAATATGGTCACCCTCAATGGCCGCCAGATGCCAGGCGCAGACGCCTTTGGTGCGGCTGGCCAGGTAGCGATCGGCGGCGTGGACGGCGGTACCCGCGCGTTCAACTTCGCCCAGCTTGCGGCCGAGGCGATCAGCGGCATCGAGGTCTACAAGACCGGCCAGGCGCAGGTTCCGAGCGGCGGCATCGGCGCGACCATCAACATCCTGACCGACAAGCCCTTCAACCATGAGGGCATTGTCGCCAGTGCCGGGGTCAAGGCGGTTTCCGACCGGTCGCAGCCGTTCGAGAACGACATCACCCCGGAAGTGTCCGGTATCTTCAGCTTCACCAATGCCGACAAAACCTTCGGCATCGGCGTCAGCGCCAGTTCGCAGAAGCGCAAGGGCGGCTCGGTGCAGGCGACCGAGAACTACTGGAACGTCCAGCAGTGGACCGGGACCATGCCCGGCAACCCGACCGTAGTGAACGCGCCCGCCATCGGCGAGCTCTACGCCCGTCCCAACGACTTGCGCTACGCCTTCTCCGAGTTCGAGCGCGAGCGGGTCAACGGACAGGCGGTGGTGCAATTCGCGCCGACCGACAGCCTGACCATGACCCTGGACTACACCTACTCGACCAACGAAATCACCGAAAATCGTGGTGAGCAGGCGATGTGGCTGCAGAACAGCCAGTACACCGATATCGAGTTCGACACCAGCGGCGCGGTGGCCACCCCGGTCTACATCCGCGAAATCGCCGGCACCAAGGACTTCGGCCTTGAACAGCAACGCACCATGCAGAAATACAAGCTGAGCTCGCTGGGCTTCAATGCGGTGTGGGATGTCAGCGACGACTTCCGCCTGAGCTTCGACGCGCACAACTCCAAGAACGAGAGCCGGCCGAACGACCCGTTGACCGGCGGCGGCTCGATCTTCTCGAGTATCGCGGGCACCAATAATTGCACCACCGGCCCGCACTGCGGCGGGTCATGGGTGCAGGAGCTGTTCTTCAACAGCAGTCTGCCACGGGGCTCGCAGACCTGGTATCCGACCACCCCGGATGCGCTGGCCAATACCAACGGTGTCGTGAACCCCGGCTTTGTCGAGGGCGAAATCGGCTCACAGGTGCTGCGAATCAACGCACAGACCCAGGTCAGCGAGATCAAACAGGGCCGTATCGACGGCGAATGGAATTTCGACAGTGGCCGTTTCCAGTTCGGCGTTGACAGCTCGAAGTCTTCGACCCACCGGCTGCAGGCTGCGGAGAACTATTCGACCCTGGGCGACTGGGGCGTCGCCAACGTGGATGGCGACGTTGCCAACGGCCTGATGGATCTGATCAGGCCCTACGACATCGCTGGTCTGTTCAATGACTACAACGTCGGCAGCAGCAATGGCGCGTGGCGG
Organism: uncultured Pseudoxanthomonas sp.; assembly: GCA_946479745.1. Next base: position 77,893 of record CAMLGZ010000013.1, read on the forward strand.
GGCGATGCTGGCGAGTTGGCGCAATGGGCCGCCACCCACTATGGTGCCGGCATCGGCGTGAGTCCGCAGAACGCGGCCGACAACCGCGTCGAAGAAAAGACCAACTCCGCCTACATGCAGGTACAGCTCGAGGGCGAGCTGGGCGGAATGCGCACCAACACCCGCATCGGCATTCGTTACGAGAAGACGGACCTGGTCTCGACTTCGGTGATCGCCATACCGGAAGCCATCGAATGGTCGGCGAACAACGATTTCAGGATCGTGCTGTCCGATGAGCAGCAGCCTTACAGCGAGAAGAACAGCTACAGTTACATCCTGCCCAATCTGGACTTCAGCATCGACTTCACGGATGAGCTGAAGGGTCGCGCCTCGTTCGGCAGAACCATCGCGCGCGCACCCTACGGCAACCTGTATGCCGGCCCTGGCGCACAACAACCGTCTGGCTCGATCCTGCTCGACTCCGCCGCTCGCGCCAGCGGAAACGCTCAGAACCCAGGCCTGATGCCCTTGGAATCGGACAACCTGGACTTGGCGCTGGAGTGGTATTTCGCGGATGCGAGTTATCTGTCGCTGACCTACTGGAACAAGTCGGTCAACAACTTCATCGGCAATACCGTCGGCCAAGAGTCGCTTTACGGGCTGCGGGATCCGACTTCGGGTCCGGATGCGCAGGCCGCCCTGGCTTTCCTTACCAGTGCGGCATGTGTGACCCAGGTGGGCGCCGCCAACGCCGCGGCCTGTTCGGGCAACGACACTTCGTTGTTTACCGCGCTGGCGCTGTTGCGCAACGATCCCGCCGGGTTGGCGGCCTTCAACGGTACTGGTGCGCAGCAACTGGCGACGGAAACCGCGTACAACCTGGTCGGCGAAGCCGACGATCCGTTGTACATGTTCAACGTCAACCGTCCGGTCAATCAGAACCAGTCCAAGTTGCACGGCTGGGAACTGGGCGGCCAGTACTTCTTCGGTGACAGCGGCTTCGGCGTTCTGGCCAACTACACCGTGGTCAAGGGCGATGTGGGCTACAACAATGCGGGTGATCCGGGCATCGATCAGTTCGCTCTGACGGGACTGAGCGATACCGCCAATGCCATGTTCATGTACGAGAAGTACGGTTGGTCGGTGCGTCTGGCCTGGAACTGGCGCGACGAGTACCTGATCCTGGCCAACCAGGGCGGCAGCCGCAATCCGTACTACGTGGAAGCCTACGAGCAGTGGGACCTGAGCGTGAACTACGCGCTCAACGACCATTGGTCGTTCGGCCTGGAGGGGATCAACCTGACCGGCGAGGACGTGCGCTGGCACGCCCGCACCGACAAGCAGATCGTCAAGCTGGCCGACCAGAGCCCGCGCTACATGCTGGGGGTGCGCTACAAGTTCTGAGTCCTGCGAAAGCATTCTCCGAACGTCGCAAAAAGCGGGACCGCTGCGAAAGCAGCGGTCCCTTTTATTGAGGCCTGCGGCGAAAAAACCTTCCGCTTGCGGGCGTAGTGTTTTTCTGCAATCGTCGCCGTGGCCCGAGTCGCATCCGTTCAATCGCTGGAATTCAGATGGCCCGATACGAACTGCTCAACAACGTGACCCACAAGGATCTGCGCGTGATCACCGGCTTCGGCCGCGAATTCGGCGACGGCATCGGCATGGTGCCGGCTTTCCCGAGCGAGTACGCCGAACTGCAAAGGGAGTATCCGATCTTCTTCCGCAAAGACGGCGACAGCGGCCAATGGCAATCGGTGGCGCTGCTGGGGTTCGAACAGCACGAGAACCTGTTCCTGCAGGACGGCCGCTGGAATGCCACCTATCTGCCGGGGGCCGTCGCCAAGGGGCCGTTCCTGATCGGCTTCCAGGAACAGCGCATCGACGGCGAACTGCGCAAGGAACCGGTGATGCATGTCGATCTGGAGCATTCGCGCATCAGCTTCACCGATGGCGAACCGGTATTTCTTCCGCAGGGCGGCAACAGTCCGTATCTGCAGCATATCGCCGGCGTGCTGCGCGGCATTCGCGACGGCGTGGAGTTCGGTGCCGCCATGTTCGCCGCGTTCGACTCGATGGATCTGATCCAACCGGTCAATCTGGACGTGCAACTCGACGACAAGCACCGCGTCGGAGTGAGCGGCCTGTACGGCATCGATCGCGAGAAGCTGGCCGCGCTCGACGCCGGATCGCTGCATCGCCTGAATCAGGCCGGCTTTCTGGAAGGCGCTTATCTGGTATTGGCTTCGCTGCACAATATGCGCAGATTGATGGCGGAAAAACAGCGCCGCCTGCGCGAGCAGGACGCTGCGGCGCCCGAACGCGCGGCGTGAGCGGCATGGCGGAAGTGGCAGGCGACATCCGCGTAATCGAAGGCTGCCGGCCCGACGCGCTGCCGCTGGACGAATTGCTTGCGGCGGGGCAACCGGCGGTGTTGAAAGGCATCGCGCGCGATTGGGGGCTGGTGCGGGCAGGTCGGGAATCCGCGCAGGCCGCAATGGCTTATCTGCTCGGCTACTACAACGGCAAGCCCGTGCAGTATTCCTACGGTGGTCCGGAAGCCGCCGGGCGTCCGTTCTACAACGATGATTTCACCCGTCTGAATTGCGAAGTGCGGCGCAGCGGGCTCGATCGGGTATTGGACGAAATCGCTGCGCACGCCGACGATGCGCATCCGCCCACCTACTACATGGCGTCGCTGCCGATAGAGGGTTGCCTGCCGGGCTTTCGGGCCGCCAACGATCTGGATTTCGCCGCGCATGGCGTGCAGGCGCCGCCGAGCATCTGGATCGGCAACCGTGTCACCGCGTCCTGCCACTACGACGCGCCGGACAACATCGCCTGCTGCACGGTCGGACGGCGGCGATTCACGTTGTTTCCGCCGGAGCAGATCGTCAATCTGTATCCCGGTCCGCTGGAGCCGACGCCCGGCGGGCAGGCGGTGAGCGTGGTCGATTTCGCTGCTCCCGACTTCGAGCGCTATCCGCGCTTCCGCCAAGCGCTGGCAAGCGGACGAAGCGCCGTGCTGGAACCGGGCGATGCGGTCTTCATCCCCAGCATGTGGTGGCACCACGTCCAGGCGCTGGACGCGTTCAACGTGCTGGTCAATTACTGGTGGAGCGGTTCGCCCGCGTACATCCCGACACCCATGCACGCGCTCTACCACGCGCTATGGACCATACGCGACAAGCCGGAACGGGAGAAACAGGCTTGGCGCGAGGTCTTCGAGTACTACGTGTTCGGCCCGGCCGAGCGTGCGGGCGAGCATTTGCCGGACGCAGCGCGTAACGTGCTGGGGCCCATCGACGAAACGCTCGCGCGCCAGATCCGCGCCATGTTGATTGGAAAGCTCAACCGCTGAAGATGCGGAAGAATGCGTCGTGCCGGCATCCATTGCCGGCATCCATTGCAAAGAAAAAGGGGAGGGGTAACTTGGACAAGTTGGAGAAAGGCCAGATACGCAAGGTAGTGATCGCCGGCGGCGGCACTGCAGGTTGGATTGCGGCATGCGCGCTGTCGCACCAGTTCCGGGACCGGCTGGAAATCACCCTGGTCGAGTCGGAACAGATCGGCACCGTTGGCGTCGGAGAATCGACCGTGCCGCCTATCCGCACCTTCCACCGCTTCCTGCAGATCGACGAGCAGGAGTTCCTGCGTGCCGTCGCCGGCACCTTCAAGCTTTCCATCTCCTTCGAGAACTGGCGCCGGCCGGGCGAGCGCTACATCCATCCTTTCGGAACCACCGGGCAGGGCACGCTGGTCTGTCCCTTCCATCATTTCTGGCTCGACAGCCTGCGCCGCGGCATGCAATCGGAGCTGGGCGATTTCTGTCTGGAAACCGTCGCTTCGCGCGGCGACCAGTTCGCGCTGCCGCAGCAGCCGCAGGTCAACTACGCCTACCATTTCGATGCGAGCCTGTATGCGCGATTCCTGCGCCGCATTTCGGAGGGCTACGGGGTCAAGCGCGTCGAGGGCAAGATCCACGAAGTCAGGCAGCGCGCGGATGATGGCTTCGTCGAAGCGCTGGTGCTGGAGGACGGGCAGGTTATCGAGGGCGACTTGTTCATCGACTGCACCGGCTTCCGCGGCTTGCTGATCGAGCAGACCCTGCAGACCGGTTACGAAGATTGGAACCACTGGCTGCCCAGCGACCGTGCCGTGGCGGTGCAGACCGAATCGGTCGGCCCGCCGGTACCGTATACACGCGCTATCGCGCACGAAGCCGGCTGGCGCTGGCATATCGCGCTGCAGCACCGCGTGGGTTGCGGGCTGGTCTTCTCCAGTCGCCACATGTCCGACGACGAGGCGCGGGCCAAACTGCTGCGCGAGGTGGGCGCCAAGCCCATCAAGGACCCATGGCTGGTGCCGTTCCGCACCGGCCGCAGGTTGAAAGCCTGGAACAAGAACGTGGTGTCGCTGGGCCTGGCCAGCGGTTTCATCGAGCCGCTGGAATCGACCAGCATCCACCTGACCATCAGCGCCGTGGTGCGCCTGATCCAGCTATTCCCTTCCGATGGCATGGCGCCGTCGCTGGTCGACCTCTACAACGATGTCAGCCGCGCCGAAATGGAACACGTGCGCGACTTCATCATCCTGCACTACCACGCCAACCAGCGCGACGAACCGATGTGGAAAGAATGCCGCGAGATGGAATTGCCCGAATCGCTGGCGATGCGCCTGCGCGCGTGGCGCGAGCGAGCGCACGCCTGGCAGGGGGCGGACGAACTGTTCCGGGTGGATTCGTGGACGCACGTGCTGCTGGGGCAGGGCATCATGCCGGAGCAGCACCATCCGCTGGCGCGGGCGGTGCCCGATCAGGACTTGCGCAAGCTATTGGAGTCGATCAGGCAACCGATCGATCGGACGGTCGCTCAGATGCCGTCGCAACAGGAATTCATAGATCGCTATTGCAAGGCCGCGCCCGAGGTGTGGGGAACGAGATCGCCGCCGGCGACGGCGTAGCCATGCGTGGGGCTGGCGGGGAATACGCATGCTTCTGAACCATCATCCCGACCTGCAGGTCCGCAAGCTTTCGATCGGCACGGAAGGCGCTCCGCTGCTGGTCGTCGACAATCTCGTTTCCGATCCCGACCGGCTGGTACGCAAGGCTGCGCGCAACCACTTCGTCGGGCAAGCCTCAATGTTCCCCGGCATTCGCGCCCAGGCGCCGCTGTCGTACCAGCGCTTCCTCGAAACGACCCTGAACCCGCTGCTGAAGGAGTGCTTCGACCTGCAACCCGGCCGGTTCGTGTTTCCGATGTGCCACTTTTCGTTGGTAACTCTGCCGCCGGAGAAACTGTTGTTCCTGCAGCGCGTACCGCATGTGGACTCGCTCCGCAGCGAAGGGCTGGCGACCGTGCATTACCTGTTCCGCGCAGACTGGGGCGGAACGGCTTTCTATCGGCACCGCAGCACCGGTTTCGAATACGTCGACGAGCAACGGCAGGAGGAGTACTTCGGTAGTCTGCAAGAGGAGAGCCGTGGCAGCGATGCCACAAGCGGCTACATCGATGAAGATACCGCGCTGTTTGAGCAGGTCGCCAAAGTAGAAGGCGTGTTCAACCGGATGGTGGTTTATCGACGGAATTCACTGCATTCCGGCAGCATCGACAATGCGCGGATTCCGCCTGCCGATCCGATGACGGGGCGGTTGTCGATCAATACCTTCATCGATGTGATTCCCTGACCGGTCCCAGCAGCACAGCGCCTTTTCAACCCAAAGCTGAAACGGCACCGAAACGACAGTCCGCCCAGCCGGTCCACTGAAGTGACTCGTACGATAGGTGCTTCATAACGCATTGAATTTAAACATATTCTGCGTTGCAGCAGGCTTTTTTTTGAAGCGCTGGTTAAAGTGCGAATCATCAGGGGCATGGATCGAGACGGGCAGTGGAATCGAGTCTTTCAAGCAGTTGGTCTTTTTTTTACTCCCCGAATGGTAGCGCTAACTTTTTTTCTGGTGGAGGACTGTTGCAGTGACTTTTACCGCCGGAATCGATGCGGGAACCCAGAGCGTCAAAGTCGTCGTTTACGACGACCATGCGCGTCGTGTGGTGGCTGCTGCAAGCGCACCGCTGGAACTCATCAGCGGCGACGATGGCAGCCGCGAACAACACCCCGATGCCTGGGTGAAAGCCGTAAGCGCGTGCTTCGCCAATATCGATCCGGCACTGCGCCGCAACGTCCAGGCGCTTGCGGTCTCAGGGCAGCAACATGGCTTCGTACCCGTCGATGCCGACGGTGAAGTCCTGGCCCCCGCCAAATTGTGGTGCGACACCAGCAGCAGCGCGGAATGCGTCGAAATCATGGACGCGGTGGGTGGCGCCGAACGTAGCATCGCCATCGCCGGCAATCCGATCCTGGCCGGCTATACCGCCTCGAAATTGCCGTGGACACGCAAGCACCGGCCCGAGGTCTACCGTCGCCTGGCCAAGATTCTTCTGCCGCACGACTATCTGAATTTCTGGCTCACCGGCGAGACTTTCTGCGAACACGGCGACGCGTCGGGCACCGGATGGCTGGACGTGCGCACGCGGCAGTGGTCGCCGGCCATGCTGAAAGCCATCGATCCGCAGCGCGATCTCTCGGCGTGTCTGCCGCCGCTGGTTTCCACCGACAGCGTGTTCCCCTTGCGCGCCGACCGTGCCGAAACATTGGGCCTGCCGCCAGGCGTTCTGGTCGCGGTAGGCGGTGGCGACAACATGATGGCGGCTATCGGCACTGGCTGTGTGGTGCCCGGCAGGCTGGCGATGAGCCTGGGAACTTCGGGCACGCTGTTCGCGTATTCGGACACGCCGGTGATCGATCCGGCCGGCGGCTGGGCAGCGTTCTGTTCCTCCACCGGGGGATGGCTGCCGTTGATCTGCACCATGAACTGCACGGTGGCCACCGAGACCATCGCCAAGCTGTTCGGCTTCAGCACCCGAGCAGGCGATGCGCACATCGCCGCTACGCCGCCCGGCGCCGACGGCCTTACCTTGCTGCCGTTCTTGAACGGCGAACGCACTCCCGATCTGCCGTTGGGCAAGGGCGTGCTGACCGGTCTCAATCCGCACAACGCAAGCCCGGCCCACTTCTACCGCGCAGCCATGGAAGGCGCGACCTTCACGCTGAAATACGGATACGACGCCTTCCTGGCGGCCGGAATGTCGTTCGACCGTATTGTTCTGACCGGCGGCGGCAGCGGCAGCGCCGCATGGCGGCAGATGATCGCCGACGTGTTCGGCCTGACCGTGGAAGTCCCGCGCGAGGCCGAAGGCGCTGCGTTCGGCGCCGCGCTGCAGGCTTTGTGGTCGCTCTCGCAAGCGCAGGGAGACAGGACTTCTCTTCCCGAACTGGTCAGCGCGCACGTGACCAGCGACGAGACGCTCACCTGCACGCCGAATGCCCGGCAGGTGACTGCCTACCGCGAGCCGTATCGACGCTTCCTGGACCACCTTGTCGCTGCGCAGCGTCTCTACGCCGCATGACAAGCCTTTCCACTTTCAAGACAAAACCGTAGGAACCCTCTCATGAGCAATTCCCCTTTCATCGGCACCAAAGAATATTTCCCCGGCATCGGCCGCATCGCTTTCGAAGGCAAAGCTTCGGACAATCCGCTGGCGTTCAAGGTGTACGACGCCAACAAGCGCATCGGCGGCAAGACCATGGCCGAGCACCTGCGCTTTGCGGTGTGCTACTGGCACACGTTCTGCAACGCCGGCCACGATCCATTCGGTCCGGGCACGCGCCGCTTTCCCTGGGAAGCCGGTTCGCCGCTGGCCACGGCCGAGGCCAAGGTCGATGCCGCGT